>JAXLWB010000007.1:0-287477 GCA_046328715.1 Caldilineaceae bacterium
TAGCCGTCACACAACAAACCCATTCCCGAGAGGCAGTGGCCAGCTTGCTCTGGCCAGAGAAGCCCAAGGATGTTGCGCGCCAAAATTTACGCGACGTGTTAACCAAGTTGCGCCCGCTTTTTGGTAATTTTCTGGTGGCAGAACATCAGACGATTACCTTTGACCGTGAATCGTCTTACTGGTTGGATGCGAGTGTGTTGGAGCAAGCAGTGGCGCGCGGGCAGCTTGTCACAACGCGGGAACTCGAAGCTGCCTGTCAGTTAGTGCGCGGCGAATTTCTGACCGACTTCTTTGTCGAAGATTCGAATGAGTTTGAGGCTTGGGTTACTGAACAGCGCAGAAAATATTCGCTCCTGACAGAGCGTGCTTTTGCCCTTCTTTTGCAGCGCCTGATTACACAGGCCAATTACCCGGCAGCCATAGACGCCGCACAACGTCTACTAAACTTCGATCCGCTTCACGACGAAGGCAACAAACAGTTGATTATGCTCCTGGCGCGGACCGAGCAACGAGTGGCGGCGTTGCAACACTATGAGCGCTATACCCAATGCCTGGCCGACGAACTTGGCATTCAACCTTCGGCAGAGCTGGTCGAATTGGGTTCACAGTTGCGTCAACGTGGGGGCAACAAGGAAGAACTTACAGGCATTCGTGCTCCTGCGGCACCAGCTTTGCCACTTGCCACCGCCGGCGTAACCTCTCCTTTGCCTGCGGCACGTAGCAACCTCCCCAGAATGTTTACACCTTTTTTGGGGCGCAAAGAAGAGCTGGTGGCGTTGGAGGAGCGGCTGGTTTCGCCCCATTTTTCACTAATCACCATTGTCGGTGAAGGCGGCATGGGAAAATCCCGCCTGGCCCTTGCCGCAAGTGAGGCAGTGCTGTCCCACTTCGACGACGGTGTCTGGTTTGTTCC
The DNA here is from genome assembly GCA_046328715.1 of Caldilineaceae bacterium. Lineage (GTDB taxonomy): Bacteria > Chloroflexota > Anaerolineae > Caldilineales > Caldilineaceae > JAXLWB01. Next base: position 914 of record JAXLWB010000007.1, read on the forward strand.
CTTGGCCGAGACGCTACCCGATGTCGCTGCCGAAAGCCGCATCGCCGCAGCCATTGGTCGCGCAGTAAATCTGCCCTTGCGCAGTTCAGAGAGTGTGCTGGCACAACTCTTTACCTACCTGCGTCAACGACATGCTTTGCTCATTCTCGACAACTTTGAGCACCTGATGGCCTCCAGTGCCTTTATTCTGGAATTGCTGCGCGCAGCTCCCCAATTGAAGTTGCTGGTGACCTCACGCCATCGGCTCAACTTTCAGTTCGAGTCGGTATTGCGGCTGGGTGGCCTTGAGGTGCCGCCTATCAACTTGCCCAGTCAAAACATTGCCGATAGCTTGCAAGCCTATGACAGTGTGGCGCTCTTTGTGGAGCGAGCACAGCGCATTTCCTGGCGTTTCGTTCTGAGTGACAACAACGCTTTGCCCGTGGCGCGCATCTGTCGCTATGTCGAAGGCATGCCTCTGGCCATTGAATTGGCTGCTTCACTGCTGGAACGGCTCAGCGCCCATGAAATCAGCCGCCGTTTGGAGACTGATTATCAACTGCTCGAAAACTCGTTGCTCGATCTCTCCCCACGCCAACGCAGCATCAAGGCGCTCTTGGAATATTCCTGGCAGTTTCTCAGCTCACTGGAGCAGCGTACGTTGGCGCGCTGTTCGATTTTCTGGGGCGGCTTTTCCATTGCTGCTGCCAATCATGTGGCCGATGCCAGTGAGCAGGTGCTTCATCTCCTTGAGCAGAAATCGTTGCTGCGCCTTAATGAGGTGGGTCGCTTCGATCTGCATGAGTTGGTGCGCCAACATGCGCTCGAACATCTGCGCAATCAATTTGAAGAGGAAGATGCGATCCTATTACGGCACAGCCAATACTTTAGCAATCTGCTTGCCGAGCACAGCGCTACACTTGGTAATGACGCTGCAACCTTCCAGCAACTCTCGCACGAGATGGCTAATCTTCAACAGGCCTGGAATTATGCTGTGAGCAGCGCTCAGTTCTCTTTGATCAGGCAAAGTCGCCAGCCATTTTTCAGTTTTTATAAGCTTTCCGGGCTCTTCTATGAGGCAGAAGCACTCCTGCGCCAAGCGATCGCCAGAGTGCGCCTGATTCTGGATTCGAGTGAGTATGAGTCGCCATTGCAGTGGCAAGAACTTTTGGCCGAATTGCTCATCGACCTAGCGAATGTTTGTGAAGTGTTGGGGAAACTCGACGAAGCAGAAAGTCTTACCGCCGAAGCTATCAGCTTGGGTGAACAGTCGGAAAATCGAGCGTTGCTTGCTCAAGCCTATCTTCGTTCCAGTGCCAATGCCTGGGCAAGAGGCGATTATCCAATGCATCGCCAAATGCTCAACTTATCGCTGGATTTCGCCCACGCCACCAAACAAAGCTTGATCGAGGCGAGCGCGCTCTGTGGCTTGGGTAACAACGATGCCATGCACGATCGCCTGGAGCAGGCACTAAATTACTACGAGTTATCCCTGACGATTGCGCGGCAAAATGGCTTTCGCCAGCTCGAAAATATGTTGGTGAGCAATGCTGGCGTCTTGCAGCAGTTGCGTGGCGATTTCATCGACGCACGAAGTAATTTTCTGCATTCGCTCGAAGTGAGCCAGGCATTGGGCGACCGCTATGGAATTGCACTGGCCTACACCAATCTCGGTGTACTTTTCAACGTGCTAGGGTTGCACCAATCGGCCCTGGAGCAGTTGTCACAAGCCTTGAAGCTCTTCCGCGAAATCGGCAGTCAGCGGATGGAGGCAGATTTACTGGTCAATCTCGCCTTGACCTATCACTACTTGGGCGATCAGGTGCAATCGGTGGATTACACCAATCAAGCGCTTGGTCAGGTCGAGAATCAGAACTTCCAACACATTATCACGCCTGCCTATCTAAACTTGGGGCGCGCTTTAGAGGCGTTGGGACACGTAGACGAAGCCCGGTCTGCTTATCAAAAGGTGGCAGAATCGCAAACGCTGGATGGCCCAGCCAATGATCGCATTGTTGCCCAGTGTGGTTTGGCTCGTTTGGCGCTGCAAGCCGCTCGCCCACTCGAAGCCAAGACGCATATTGAGGAGATTCTCTTGCGTTTATCACCTGGCTTGTTTGCAGCTGGGAACGCTGATGATCTAGACCCTACAGTAGCAAATCAGGAACTCTACGCTGGCTTGGACGAAACGACCGTCTATCTAACAGCCTATCGGGTGCTGACGCTCAATCAGGATCAGCGGGCGCTTGCACTCTTGCGTAAGGGGATAGAAGCGCTGCAACGCCAGGTGGAGAAGATTGATGACCCATCCTTGCGCCGACAATTTGTTGAACAGGCCGCACCGCGCAAAGAGATGATTGAGTTGGCAAACGAGGTGCTGAGCGTGGAGTTTCAGTACTGAGAAAGGGTTGGGGATGGGGAGTAAATACTCCTCACCTCCCCATCTCCCTATCTCCCCACCTTTATGTCACATGGCTAGCAAAAGCTCGCTGCACTTCGTCCTCGACCACCAGCTTATAGATTTCCAGATGGGCGAAGGGCTGGATGAGATTGAGGTTATCGATTCGCTTGTTGAGCGCTCGAATTTCCTCGCGCCACAACTCGCTGATTTTCGCCCATTCGGGAAGGTTTGGATCGGTTTCGCTGCTCGAAGATTTGGCTGATTGATTGTTTTGCCGATCGGCTGACATCTTCGCCCGCAGCTTTTCTCGAAAGCGATCAATGTCCTTTAACAGGGCTGTGCGCTCTGTAATCCAACCGGGTGGGAGATCGTTATTTTCGAGAATATGATAGGCCATCTCCATATCCTGCGGCACAAAAGGGTTGCGCTCTAATTTGAGTGGCTTGCCTTTGTTGCGTAGATTGTCAAATTGCCCTTCACGCATTGCCTCTTCGATGCGTTGGCTCACCACATCGCGCCATTCCTGGATTGGGCCGGCAGCCTTTTCGATGGCTGATTCCTTGCCTTCTGCCTTCTGTTCCTCTGCCTTTTTGGCACGATACTCACGTGCCCGTTGCAACGCATCCTTTAAGTCGGACATAGATTGCTCCTACATTCGGAGAGTAAGAGGTGAGGTTCGAGGTAATCACCCCTCCCTGATTTCGCAAATTGATTGAGATACTTGCCAGCTACTCGAAGATAACGCACTGCGCCATAGTCCTTTGAAACTTTATCTTACTTAGGGTAGAATTTCTGTAATGAATGCGGTCTCTGCTCCTAAAATCAAGATAGCAATGCTCGGTACACTTCAGGTGACGCGTGGTGATCACCTCGTGACTGAGACCGATTGGCATACGCGCCAAGCCCGTCAACTGTTGAAGATCCTGGTGACGGAGCGCCCACGACCCGTCTCCACCGACCGGCTGATCGAAATTCTTTGGCCGGATAGTACACCGCAAGCCGCCGCTACCACCTTACGCAGCGCAATTAACTCCCTGCGCAACGTCCTGGAGCCAGAACGGCCTAATCGCGCACCCTCCCAATACATCCTGACGCAGATGCCGGGCTATGCCTTTTATTTGCATCCTGACATTTGGCTCGATGTAGAGGATTTTGAGCACAAGCTCAACAGCGCGCAGACTGTCAGCCAAGCCGAAGAGCGCCAAAAGCTGCTCGAAGCGGCGATTGATCTCTACCGAGACGACTATCTGATCAGCGATCCCTATGCCGATTGGGCCGAAAATGAGCGCGACCGGCTGCGTGAACGATTTTTCGGTGCACTGTTACAGGTGGCTGATTCCTATGCCCAAGTTGCGCTCTATCCTGCTGCCATTGCTGCCTGTCGCCGCATTTTAGCACAAGATGAAGTACGCGAAAATGCTTACCAGTCACTCATGCGCTATTTGGCCGAAAGTGGCGATAGCGCCGCTGCCCTGCTGGCCTACGAAAAATGTCGTGAAATTTTGGCCAACGAGCTCGGTGCTGACCCTAGCCCGCTCACCCAAAAGCTGCACGAACGCATTCTCAACGGGGAGATTCAGCCGCGCACGATCCAGGTACTTGAGGAAAATCGGGAGATGGGGAGATGGGGAGATGGGGAGAAAGCTTCGCCTAAGGTTGAGCATCCTCACATCCCTATTTCCCCATCTCCCCACGCCTTACCCCAACTCACCTTTATGCCTGCGCTCGACGCCACCTTTCTCGATCTCTTCGTCGGCCGTGATCAAGAGATTGCAGTCATGGAGCAAGCATTAGCCCAGGCAATCGCTGGCAAGGGCAATCTTTTGCTGTTGGAGGGTGAAGCGGGCGTCGGCAAAACCCGTCTGGCCTATGCGACCCTGCAACAAGCCGCCCAATCAGGTTCCACGGTGATCAGCGCTGCTTGTCAAGCCCTGGAACATCACTTGCCCTTTGCTCCCTTGGCTGATGCAATTGGCCGTTACATCCACACGCTGCCGACTGCGGCATTACACTCTCTCCCACACAATAGTCTTTCCCAATTGGCGCAAATCGTTCCCAGTTTGCAAGATCGTATTCCTGCCCTGCCTGTGATTGCTTCCTCTGGTGCTGAGATTTTTACCCTGGCCAACGAGAACCGCCAACGCTTGATCGATGGCATTGTTGCCTTTTTGACAGCCCTGGCGACATTACGTCCGCTGGTGCTTTTTCTCGATGATCTGCATTGGGCGGATCCAGATACCCTGGCTGTCCTAGGGCGATTGGCACAGCGAGTGAGTGATGCACCCTTTTTTCTCATGCTTGCCTACCGCAGCGACGAGTTGGCCGACAACGAAGCACTCAATACTCTGCTGCACGCCCTCAAACGTACCCAATCACAGCGAACCGTAGCCGTCCATCGGCTGGCCCAGGCACAGGTCCATCAATATGTGGTGAAATTGATGGGCGGGGAACAGACGTCAGCACTGCACCCCTTGACCTCTGTGCTGTATGAAACGACGCATGGCAACGCCCTCTTCGTCACCGAGGCGTTGCGCGATCTACAAGAGCGTCAAAGCAGCGGATCAAGCGACCGCCAGCCTGAATCGATGATTACCCCCAACTGGGGCAGCGAGCCAATGCTCTTGATGACGCTACGCCGCAACCGTCGCGTGCAGGAGATCGTTGAGGAGCGCATCAGCCGCCTTCCTGAAGCGGCCTATGCGGTTTTGCAGGTGGGTGCCGTCATCGGGCGTGATTTCAGCTTGGAACTGCTCGAACAGGCCTTTATTGCCGATCCGCTGGAAGGGTTAGAAGTGCTTTTACAACGCAACTTTCTGATCGAACGACCCGATCAGCGGCTCGACTTTAGCCATCAAGTGGTGCGTCAGGCCACCTATGATGGGATGAGCAATCTGCAACGGCGACGTTGGCATCTGCGCGTCGCCGACGCGCTGGTCAAGCTGCATCGGGATGAACGCAATCCGAGCGAAGTGGCCTTTCATTACAGCCAGGCCGGAGATGGGGCTCGTCCCCAATATGCGCAATTCAGCGTCAAGGCAGGCGAATGGCTGTTGCGCTCATTTGGCTTTCGCCAGGCGCTTTTGGCCTTTGACCGAGCACTCGAGATCTTCGAATCGCTGCCCGATAGCTCGCCTGCCTTGGTCCAGCGTGCGCTGCAAGGGCGCGGTCTGGCCTACGAAAGCCTCTTCGATCCAGAAGGAATGACCAAAGCCTATCGCCGCTTGCAACAATGGGCCAGCGAGCGCGGTGATCGCAACTTGCTGCTCACGACCTACAGTCGCCTGACCTCAATGTTGGCGCTCTTTGGCCAGCAGCGTGAAAGCAATGAATTGCTACAAGAGTTGGTGACCGCCCTGGCCCAAACCAACGAGACTCGCTCGCGCTCGCGCGTGGTCAATGATCTGCTGCAAAGACGACAGATCATCTACGGCGATCTGCGCCAGCAAAAGGACGATGCGTGGTCCCCGTTTACCCCGCCGCCACCGGTCGTTGCTGATCCGGTCGCTGACCTGCTGCACGTCTTCGAACCGGTTCATGCCGTTTTGCCCCTTTTTGACTATGGCTGGACCTTGTTGGTTCAAGGCCAACTGGGTGAGGCTACCTATTGTCTACAAAAGGTGGTGGACCTGGCGAACGAAACGGCGCAACCCTCCATCGCCAGCACCGCCTATCATCAACTGGCTGTAACCGCCCGCATTCTAGGTGATTCTGAGCAGAGCCAGGTGCTCAACGAGAAGAGTGTGGCGATCAACCGTACCGTACCTGGGGCAGCTTCGGAGTTGGCAAGCATGTGGCCACGCATCGCTAGCGGTTTTCTCTCGCTGCAAGCTGGACGGGTGGAGGAAGCGGAACGCCGCCTGCGTCGCGTGCTCGACTTTCTCGGTGAACGCAAAACCTACGCCACCTATCGCAATAGCGCTAATATTGGGTTAGGACTCGTGCTACTGGCACGTGGCGAACCGGAGGATGCCAAGGCACTACTGCAAGCCGCGTTGGCCGATAGCGGCAACTTTTACCCCTACACCCATGTACGTGCGCTGCTCGGCCTAGCTGAAATTGCCGCTCAGGAAGGAGATCTAGAGGAATGTGCAAAGATCCTGCGCCAGGCACTGCACTTTGCGGGAAAGCGTAGCCTGCTCGAAGAGTATCTCAGCATCGTGATGGCCATTGCACGGTTGCAACCAACAGGTGCGCCACTGCAAGAACTAAGTGCGTCACTTTTAGACTACGTCCGTTCGATTGGCTTGGAGTCAGCGGAGCGATTGTTAAGTGGTTTGGTGTGATGAGGGTCTATTTCAGAACCCCGCACGTTAGTAAGGGGAAATAAGTCCCCTTACTAACGTGCGGGGTTCTGAATCCAACATTTGCGTGAAATTTTGGTGACTGTGCAGGCTCATTGAGAGACGCTGATATTTGATAACGCGGATCGCTCTCGTAGACACATCTAATCCGCGCTTCCTATTATCCGCGTCTCTACGACTGGATAGTTGCGATTTTATTACAAAAAAGTACGATAGAGTTCGCCCCATTCCTGTAGAGATAAAGTTTCGGCACGGCGTTTGGGGTCAATCCCCACGAAATGTAGCCGAGTTTCAATCTCAGCTTTGGACAGCCTGAGTCCGGCACTGAGGCTATTCAGCAACTGTTTGCGCTTCTGACTGAACCCCGCCCGTACCACGTCGAAAAATTTCTCCACATCCACATCTGCAACTGCTGGCCCAGGTAACAGATCGAGCCGCAAGACTGCGCTATCAACCTTGGGCGGCGGACGAAAGGCGCTCGCCGGTACCCGATGTACAATCTTCGCCTGCGAATAAAACTGCACACTAATCGCCAGCAACGAGAGGTCGCCCGGCTGCGCCACAATGCGTTCACCCACCTCCTTCTGCACCATGAGTACGGCCACCGTCGGCTTGACCGACGCTTCTAGGATATGACGCAGCACGGCGGAGGTGATGTAGTAGGGAAGATTGGCGACGATTTTGAATTGCGGATTTGTGTTTGATTCCGTAACCCGCAATCCGCAATCCGCAATCTCTTCCTCTCTCCATCTCCCCACCAATAGATCCTTTAATTCCATCTCCAGAATATCACCATGCACAATCTCCACATGCGGCTGGTTAGCAAATTGGGAGCGGAGCGGTTCGATGAGGCGGTTGTCGAGTTCGACGGCAATGACACGATCCGCTTGGGCGGCCAGATAGCGGGTCAACGTGCCAGGGCCGGGGCCAATCTCGAGTACGGTGTCGTCTTTTGTCAATTCTGCTGCGGCGACGATACGCGAGAGGTGGATGTCGTCGCTGAGGAAGTGTTGGCCGAGGGATTTTTTTTGTGGCGGATGATTTACTGGCACAGAATAAATGGCTTAAAACTCATTTTTAGCAAAATAGCATTGAAACATCAACGAAAATGGCTGGTCAGGTTGTTGGAAACTCAACAAGAGTTCTTTTTCTTGCTCATTGATTACCCGTCCACCATCGGCGATTTGGCGCTTTCGAATATCCTCAAGAAGTTGATAAAAGCCTTGTAACCTGCGTAATCGTTGCAAGTTTAGGTCGTCGCGCTCTAAACAATATTTCTGAATCGTGTGTAGTCCTTTAGTTGAATGGTTTTTGGCTCGAATGATCTCCTGTTCAAATGTGAGATGTTCGTTCGGCATAAGCTTTTCATCACATGGGTTGAGGCACGTATCAACCGGAATCTCTTTATGAGGACGCTTGCGCTTGTTACATTCCGCACAGGCAAGAAATAAGTTTTCCCATTCAAAGGCGAGATGAGGATGTGCAGCGACCTCCTTGTAATGTTCTACCTGATCCTCCACCTCGCTCAATTTGCGTTCACAATAGAAGCATTTGTGATAGCTCATTGCTCGCAAAGCATCCTTGATGTCTGGATGGGCATACTGAGTGTGACTGGGTCGAGCGTTTGGTTTTGTCTGCCTCAATTCTAGATACTTTGCCGACCATTCATCCTTTTTTTGCGTTAAGATTCGAGGCTCTGGGGGACGTTTTAGGGGAATCATTATGACCCTTTCCATTCAGAACTGAAGCCATTAATTTATCAAGATCGAGAAAGGCAAAGTAGGTAGGGTTGAGGGTCTTTAGCTCTGACTCAATCTGTAACCGTTCTTTTTGATTTCCTTGTGCAATGGCTATTCTTCGGTTTTCCAGCAGCGCTGAGATTTCCTGGTTAAATGGCTGCGTTTCTCCAAAAAGCGGAGATAGCAAAATCTCATCGATTGGTCTGTTTGAATACTGCGCACTTTCATCAACCACAACACAGTGGTCGATCTCTGATTTGCAGACAAACAGCCGGGCATTTTCCACTGAAGAGATGATAAACGGAGAATGGGTAGCAGCAATGATCTGAAGATTGGGAAAAAACTCCAGAATCATCGGGATTAAGCGCTTTTGCCACTTTGGATGTAACTGATTTTCCGCTTCGTCGATGAGTAGCAAACCAGGAATATTGGTAAGTTCGCTGCTATTATCGCCTCTTAGCTGTGCGACTGAATACATCTTTCCTAGGAGACCGATAAGCGACTGGATCAGATAGGAATTCCCGCTGCTGAGATTTGCTAGGCCGACTTGAACACCATTTTGTACGACGATTGGCTCATAGGTAGAGCGCGCCACATGGCTAAAACGACCTCCGTCTAGCAAACTGCGCGATATAAAATCGCCCATTAGATCATAGAGGCGTTGACCAACTTCCCTCTCTGCTGGGTCTTCGCTTGAACGCAAATAGTCGAAATGGCAAATCAACTGAGTAACGTCAGACTTAGTTCGATCAGCTGTTAAAGAATTGTTGAGAACTGATTTGTGATTCGGGCTTTTGAGGTTATCTACTTTATAGGTGCCTGTTGCTGCAACAGAGGGCCAATAATCCACAATCCAGTTTGGACACTTGCCACCATTTTGAACATGGGTTGGTAATGATGCAAGCAGATTTTCCTGTGTCTTGACGTTCCTTGCTTTTACTTGATTATCGGAAATCCTCACAGAGTCTAGTTCATAATCTTGTTGAACTTCTAATTCTGCATCTTCAAAATCGAGTTTGATTTGTATATTTGCGCTTTGCTCTGCTCCTCGACGACGTAGATCACGTTCTAACAAGGTGTATTGAGGTCCAAACATACCACGAATTGCCTCAAGCAAAATACTCTTTCCCGTGCCATTTTCGCCTGTAATCAAAGTTACGGGCGTAGCCTCACCCTCTGGAATAAACTCCAGATCAGCTTCGATAAACGGGCCGATATTTTCCAAGTGAAGATACTTGAGACGCATCGCTCCTCCTCAAACTTAAACTGGACATTCATGAGAATGATCCTATCACAACTTTTATCACTTGAGAATTAGAACGGCGGATTTTATTCTCTCTTCTCAAATGCTCTGGCAACTTCTAACAACAGCGCCCGCTCCTTCTCGCCCAACCGCTGATAGACCGCCCACAACTCCTGCATCCCCGTTTCTACCGCACTTGACTCGGCGTTGAACATGTCGCCCTCGCCGGTCAAGAGCCAATTGGCGTTGACTCCAGTGTTGAGGACGAGGTTGGCGATGAAATCGGCACCAGGCATTTTGGGATCGTTTTCACGTACGTATTCAGCATAACTAATGCGTTTGCGCCCTCCTAGTTGTGCCATTCCCTCTTGAGTTTTATCCAGTGTATCTTGTAGCAACTTTAGACGTCGCCTGATTTTGTCGCTATCGCATATTGCTACTTGACTATTTTGACTTTTTTGCATATAATAAGGGCGAAAATTGACGCATTTGCATACAATGTCGAATTGAGTAGTTGTGAGTGTAATTCGAGGTACTTGAGAAGTCAATCTTAAACCCTTGTGAGACTATTATGGAGACAACAGTTAAAGGTTTATTCGCATTGCGCCAACTACGGCGCGAATTCCAAGATGATGCTGGTCTTGATTTCCCACAAGCAATGCACACAGAATGTTGGTGCTTTACCGGCGTTTGCAAGTCGTTGGATCTCAATCTTTTTCAGTGTCAAGAGGTACTTGGGGAAGTAGGCTTCCAATGCGTTTCATACCTACTTGGGAAACTCCCGTTGTTGTTCATCAAATTAATATTCACGAAAAGGTAAGCCGATGAAAAAGCGTAGTGATTACATTCCGATTTCAAAAGGATTCTGGAGGAGCTGTATTTTGAAAAAGGATTGAAACAGCAGGAAATTGCGGCAATATTTGGCGTGAATCCAAAAACGATTGGCAACCGAATGGCTGAATATGGACTTGTCACGGTCATGAAGATTATGTCTATATTGACATTCGAAAAGCGATTGGAGCGTCTTTATATTCAAGAAAATCGGACTGCACCCGAAATTGCTGACATTTATCGCTGTGCTACTTCTGTTGTTTACCTTCGCCTATGAAGGGCATGGCATTGCGATCAAACAAGGAGGCTGGGACAAGGTCAAGCAAATTGTTCCGGGCGAGCGTTTACTCTGGTCGTCTGAATTTGCTTATGCTGTGGGGCTAATCGCATCCGATGGGAATTTGCAAAGTAATTCAAATGAAGTTCGTCTTGCTTCGCTGATCGCGAAATTATTGATCATTATTGCCGTTGTTTAGAGGATTACGTCCCGATGGCAATATCAGCGAAAGAATGGGGAGATTTACAAGCGACTCAAGTCCACGTCCGAATCAGACAACGTGCTAGCTATAAGAAGCAATATCATATTATTTTCAGTGATCATCTCTATCGTGCGCGTCTAGAAGAAATTGGATTGACACCCAACAAGAGCAATACAATTGAGGTGTTATATTCCTGATCTTTAGAGATTTCCTACGTGGTGAGTTTGATGGAGATGGTTGCTGGGTGTAGAGTCAGAGAAACAAACGCCCCAGCTTACTGGGACTATTTTTACATCCATTAGTCATCAATATTTAGAGTGGTTACGTGATTCCATTCAACGTCTGGCCAACATTAATGGACGAATTTACGGAATCAACTTATGGTACGGAGTCTATTGGAGCTATGAAGTGGGTGAGTTTGTATATTACAACGCAGACGTTCCTGGCCTAAGTCGTAAACGAACAAAGTGGGAACGTCTGCGAGAGTAACAGATAGTCTCATCTTCCAAACTCAAAATCGACATAAATGCCTCTTGGGGGATTTCAACGCTACCGACCACATTTTCATGCGTTTCTTCCCCTCTTTTTGCTTCTCTAAAGTTTTCTCTTGCGGCTGATGTCACCTCCATAACACTTCGAGAGGACATCTTTTCTCATCGCTTGAACATTAGCCCGACTGATCACCTTATTCCCCACCGCCGCCTGAATTGGCACGACGAACATCTGGCATTGGGATGATCTCTTTCATCTTGCTCACCAGCTTTTGGCCCTTCGGGTAGGCAAACTCACGGTGGACGATCACGCTCAGTGCATCCACTGGCTGCTCGTTGACGAGCACGTCGAGCTTGACCATGTCGGACTGGCGATATTCGTCGAGGGTGTAGTCCATGCTGGCGTAGCCTTTGGTGCGTGCTTTAGTTCGTTGTAAAAGTCGATGATTTCCGAGAGCGGGATGATGGCGGCAATTTCGACCCGTTTGGTGTCGAGCCAACTCTGGTTCTTCAATTCACCACGTCGTTTGGTGATCAGTTCGAGCACATTACCGATATAGTCCGCCGGGAGTAAAGATGCGCAATTCGCACCACGGCTCTTCGATAAAATCGATATAAGTCGGGTCGGGCAGGGCGGCTGGACTGTCGATGGCGATCATCTCGCCGTCGGTTTCATTGCAGCTCGATAGCTGGCTTCTTCCACTCCTGAAGACGAGGGATTTTGGTAGAGCCATTCAGCAAGTGTTAGATAGTCATTCCAATCAAAGCTCATACAAATTCAAGATTTACAATAACTTTGTCACCAACGATATCGATCTGCTCAAAAAGCCAATTCTGGTCCAACAGATCCAGTCTATTCATTGCTTCGTCAACCGAATGATTCGAGCGAACTGCAATCACTAGCTGTTCCTGATGAGCACCTTCAGATTCGCTGACCGCTTCCAAAATAAATTTGGCATTATTACCAAAATAGTGGGCAAAGGTCGCGTGACTTTCAAGTAACCAATCAATTAAGGTTGGGTGGCTAGCAAGAAATGCAGTCACATTTAGCGCAGTGCGAAACTCGTAAACTGATCTTACCTCGGGCAACTTTGCTATGCTAAGAACCTGATGCAGGTTTGAATAGTCGATCAGGATTTCATAATCATCAGGTCGTTCGGTACTGGCTTTGAAGGATGATCGAATATAACTTGCCGTGACCCACTCCCCTATGTTGCCAAGAGTTAACGTGTCTTCACCATGCCAGCGATAGGCGATAGTCGTAGGGCTACCTGCAGTTGGGGATAGCGCAAAAGAGTTAAGCAAAACCCTATCGATCATCTGTCCATTCGTTTTTTGTTGGGCAACCGAGTTCTTCTCACTTTTCGATGTCATGCCTAAGGTTGGAACGACACCTGTCTGTTTTGACCTGACCAACGCAGTTGGATGGATGGTAGTGGAAGTCATAAATTGCTCCTATCAAACAAGCGGAAAACAGTCTGTCTGGCAAATTCGTACTCACTCACAAATCGGTTGAGCAATTCTTTGTTTGAGAGAAAAGGCTTGTTACGTGTTTCAAAATGGGCGTTCGTGTGGGCCAAAATCTGTTGATCGCCGATTAACTCAAAGATCAAATCATATTGAACATTATTACGTTGAAAGACTAGCCTTGGTAGTGAATAAAGTAAAGTTCCATCCAGTTTATGATTCAAATCCTCCAGATTCGACACAAACTCTTGATTTAGTAGATCGATTGCACTTGTTTCAGTATTAATGTGCAGGTCATAGTTGAACCCGAAAGCGGTCATTTTTGCCTGCTTGGGAACAATACTTTTGACACATTTATGTACCAGATTGGACAGCACACTAAAGGCGGGTTGAGCCGTACCACGCGGTGCGGTAAATCGAAAGCGCTGATCTCCTACTTGGATCACAATTGGATAGGGCGGCAGCACCATCGTGATCATTTCGGGCGTTTCCACCATTACAGGACGGATCGGATTTTCTGCCAATGTTTTAAGCTTAGCACTATCAAACGTAGCCAAGTCTAAAGAATCGTATACAATGGTGATATTTTGACTTAGCGGACCATCGATTTTGAGCATAACTTTGACCGTATGTGCAGGGAAATAGGCTTGACAACACTATCAAAATCATTATAGCAACTGTGTCAAGGGGGCACAAACCGATTTTGGACAAGATGGGAAAATGTTTAGTCATTGATTATACTCAACGGATAGTAGAACAGTAGAACAGTTCTCACCGTCCTACTGTCCCGCTGAACTACACCTTCTTCTTAAAATACTCAATCGTCTTCTGCATCCCCTCGTACAACTCCACCTTTGGCTCCCAGCCCAGGATACGTCTAGCCTTACCGATGTCAGGTTGGCGCTGTTTGGGGTCGTCCTGGGGCAGCGGCTTGTAGATGATGCCAGCCTGGTTGCCGGTCAGTTCGTTGATGACCTGGGCAAACTGGAGGATAGTCATTTCGGCAGGGTTGCCGATGTTGGTCGGCTCGACTTCGTCGCTGAGCAGCAGGCGATAGATACCGTTGATCAAGTCACTACAATAACAGAAGCTACGGGTTTGACTGCCATCGCCGTAGACGGTGAGCGGTTTGCCTTCAAGCGCCTGTTTGACAAAGTTGGGCACCACCCGGCCATCATTGAGCCGCATACGGGGACCGTAGGTGTTGAAGATACGCACAATACGGGTCTGCACGCCATGATAGCGGTGATAGGCCATCGTGATCGCTTCGGCAAAGCGTTTAGCTTCATCGTAGACGCCGCGCGGGCCGACGGTGTTGACGTGACCCCAATAGGACTCATTCTGTGGGTGGACCTGCGGGTCGCCATAGACTTCGCTGGTGCTGGCGAGCAGAAAACGGGCACCTTTGGCTTTGGCTACGCCCAAGGCATTGTGTGTGCCCAAACTGCCTACCTTTAAGGTCTGAATCGGCAGTTCGAGATAATCGACTGGACTGGCCGGGCTGGCAAAGTGGAGAATGGCATCGACGTTGCCTGCCAGATAAATGTAGTTGGTAACATTGTGTTTGATAAACTCAAACTTTGGATTTCCAGCCAAGTGGGCGATATTATCTGTATTGCCCGTAATTAGATTGTCCATTGCCACAACTTCGTGCCCTTCGCCAAGAAGTTTGTCGCAAAGATGGCTACCTAAAAAACCAGCGCCGCCGGTAACGAGTACGCGCATGAGAAACGGTTCCTTTCATGATTGAGAAATAGTTGAGATTGAGAGATTAGGAGATTTAGTAGATACAATCTCCTAATCTCCTAATCTCCTAATCTCAATTTGCACCTAATCATATCTTAGTTTGATCAAATCTTTATTAGACAGTTGCTTTACAATTTCTGCGTCAAACGATGGTTCAATCACTTCAATTCGGTCCACTGGCTGTCCCCACGGCCCCCTTGTTTGCTGTACTCGCCGTGATGATCGGCGTGGATATGGCGGCGCGCTATGGTCGCCGACTTGGTTTACACGCCGATGATGTTTGGAATACAGGCATGATTGCCATCGTCGCCGGTCTGATTGTAGCGCGGCTCTGGAATGTACTCCACTTTTGGGATGTCTACCTGGAAGAACCGGGACTCATTTTTAGCCTGCGGCCGAGTGGTTTTGTCTGGAGTGCGGGGTTGATTGCGGCGCTGATTGCAGGCTATGGCTGGATGATCGTTCGTTCGTTGGATCCGTTACGAGTGGCAACGGCCTTGTTGGTGGGCGGAACAGTGGGGTGGATAGTGCAGAGTATGTCGAATTTTCTCACAGGAAATCCGCTCGGGCTGCTCAGCAATTTGCCTTGGGCAGTGCCCTATTACGACGAGTTACGCCATCCGGTTGCGCTGTACGAACTGGCAGGCGCGACCGTCCTCTGGCTGTTCGTCATGAGTTGGGGACGTCGAGCGTCACCGTCGCAAACCTTTTGGGGACTGCTGCTGGGGTGGGGCGTGCTCTTGTTGCTAACTCGCGCCTTTGTTGAAGAGCCGGTAACGATGTTGGGGTTACGTACTGTACAGGTAGTGGCGCTCGTAATCGGCTTGTTTGCCTGTTGGCGACTCGCCACCAGCAAGTCTGTCTCGCAGTCATGAAGACAATCTACATTGCGTCCAACAATTTTTTCCGTATTCCCTCTGTCCGTGTTTAGTCTTTATTGTTACTCAAAAACTAAACACGGCCAGAAGGAACATGGAAGGGTAGAATTTGACTATTCGTCTTTGCGAAATTCATCGGCAGCAGTCGTTAAGGCATTCAACTTAGCCTCAGTGATATTGAGTGGTACGTGGCCAAAGCCGCACTCGCTGGTCAACATTAGACGTTCGGGCGGGAAGTATTTCAGCGCTGGTTCCATCCGTTTGCGGATCGTCTCGGTATCTTCCAGGTCGTCGCTGCGTTGGTCGATCACACCCAATGCCAGGTCGCCCTTGAAGTCCCACTCTTTCCAGAGATCCATCATGTTGTAGCTCAAGGTGCAATGTTCGAGCGAGACTTCATCGATCTTGACCTTGCGGAAGGCTGGGACGAGGTCGGTATATTTGGTGAAGTAGACTCGTTTGCGCCGTGGATTGCCGCCACAGACGTGAAGGGCAATCCGCGCCTTACCACCCAGTGAGTCAATGAGCTCATTGAGCACCTCAGCACCCCACTCGCTCTGATGTGGTGATTCAGTCCAGCCTGGTTCGTCGAATTGGATGTAGTCGCAGCCTGCGTCGATCACAGCCTGCAACTCTTGGCCCAGCACCTTGGCCCAAGCGCGCGCCAAGGCTTGATCGTCCGGGTAAAGGTCCGGGCGTTCGTTGGCGGTGAAGCGGGCGAGCAGATGTGGCCCAGTCACTGTCTGTTTGACACGCACATTTTTGGGCGCGGCCGAACGGGCCACACTCCAGTTGTGGGCGATCATGAAACGGGGATTTTTGAGTTCATCGACCAGGCGGGCGGTCTCGATGGCGAAGCTGCCAGTTTCGCCATATTTGCGCATCACCATGTTCTCGAAGCTCATGCCATCGACCCGCTTCTGGTAATAGTAGTACATATTCTCACGATAGCCTTCACCATCGGTGATGATCTCCAGCCCCAGTTTCACCTGCTCGGCCACGGCCCAGCGGATGTAGTCATCGATCTCCTCCTGGCTCATGGAGGGGCGTTTCATCGTATCGGCAAGGTTAGCGTTGCGGGGAAAGCTACCCACGACGGTTGCCATGTAGGGTTTCATTGGTTAACTCCTTGTTATATGACAAGGTGACCGGATGACAAGGTGAGATTGTTTTGCCTTGTTGTACAGCTACCCAGTCACATTTAGTAGAAATTTGACGACTGTTTAAACTGCCGCTAATCCCGCCTCTGCCCGCGCCTCATTGATGTGTGCCCGCACGCCCTCGATCACTGGGCGAAAACGGAAGCCGATCTCTTCCTCGATGCGGCGGCTGTCCTGGTTGTCGATCAGCTTGGTCAGCGGTTTATCTTCCTCAAAAGAAATCTGGGCTTCGGGCAGCCAGTGACAGATCAAGGCAGCCATCTCTGCTCCGCTCAGACATTCGCCGCCTGTGTTGTAGGCCAGGTGAGAGAGTTTATCCTTGAGCGCCAGACGCACAAATTGTTCAGCGGCATCATCCTTGTAGATCCAGCACTCCTTGTTGCTGGCGGGAAAGGGGAGTGTCACCGGCTTGCCCACGGCGGGATAAGACATAAAGTGTTCTGACCAGAGCACCGAACCACGTTTGCGACCATGACCAAAGACCACGGGAGGACGGGTGCAGGCAATGCTGAGCGCACCCTTTTGCACATATTTCGAGGCGACAAACTCGTTGAGCAGCTTCATTACGCCGTAGGTGTAAAACTGATGTTGCAGCCCGCAATACTCGTCCTCTTGCACGGGATGGTCGGAACCGCCATAGACCGATTGCGAGCCTCCATACACTGTTTCGCTGCTGGCAAAGACCAGGCGATGTAATTTGTGACGCGCTGCCGCCTCGAACATGTTAGCCATGCCCACAATGTTGACCTGCGCCCCGCGCACTTGATTGGCCTCAACCTCGGCACTCATCAGGTAGGCAAGATGAACACAGTGGGTAAATTCATGCTCAGCAAAGAGTGCGTTGACCTCCTGAGTGCTAGAGATGTCGAGCTTGACAAAGGTTGGCATGCTGCCTTGACTTCCGCGCTCTGCCTCTAACTTTGCCATGATCTCGGGATCGGGTGGAAAGTCGGCAACCACCACGGGAATGCCGCGTGCTTGCAAATTAGCAACCACGCGCGCACCGATGAAGCCGGTGCCGCCTGTGACAAGAAATTTCATACAATTAGGCCTTTTCTTCTAATTTTGCCAGGGTTGACCGCCATTCAGCGTAACTATCCATAATGCGATCAACCTCGGTCCGGCTGAAAATGTAATGATAACGACTGAGCGTATGTTCGTGAGTTGTGGCTTCATCGGCGCAGCAGTCGCCCACCACTGCGGTTAAGAAGCCACTTTGTGCCGCTGAAGTAGCAGTGAAGAGCACGCAGGTTGAGGTGATCAACCCAGCCACGAGCAAAAAACGCTTCCTATGTTGGCGCAAGTATGATAACAGTTGTGGGTTGTAGAAGCCGTCAAAGGTCTGTTTGTTCAGCACAACTTCACCTGGCGCTTCCAACGCACAGGTCAAGGTTTCACTGCCAGAAGTGCCCCGGACACAAGGGATCCGCCCGAACAGTTTGTACCGTACCATCCAGTCGGATTGATCTGGTTGGAACAATGCGCGTAGATGAACAACCTCGATGCCTTCACTACGGCAGAGTTCCAGCAGTTTGGCAACGTTTGTGGGGAAATCAGGGAAGCTTTGTGCGCGTGCTTCGGTCCAGAAATCTTGCTGGACATCTATGAGCAACAGTGCAAACTGTGCCCAGTCACGTTGGCAGTTGGTCATGCGTCTGTTCCAACCTCTCTGCGTCCAAAAAATGAGTTGTACTCTGTACTCTGCTCATTTTCTACTGAATTCCCAGAAAACGGAAATTGCGCATCAATGGTAAACTTGTATACCATACTGCTTGATACAATCTAGCTACCGTTACACAAAAGGAATTTCACTATGAAGCTTTTAGTCATCGGCGGATCGGGCTACGTCGCCAGTTTGATCTTGCCGATTCTGGCTCAGAACCATACTATCCGCATCTTTGATATGCGCCCCCCTAAAGAACTAAACATGGAGTTTGTCGAAGGCAATGTCTGCGATTTTGATGCAGTACGTCGTGCATCCGAGGGCATCGACGCTGTGATCTACATGACCATGGGCCGATATCTGCCCATCGGTCAACCCTATCACGAAAATGTCGATGCGCTTACCAGTTCACTGGATGCCAACGTCAAAGGTATCTACCTTTCGCTCTATGCTGCCCAATCCGCTGGTGTGAAACATGCGGTTTACACCAGTACCATGTCGGTCTACGGTGAGAAAGATCTGCTCAACCGTTATTTCACTGATGAGGAGATCCCGCCCGATGCCCGTGATGTTTATGGCTTCACCAAGTCGCTGGGTGAGCTGGTCTGCCGCAACCTCTGGCGCGACAATGGCATGACGGTCAACATCTTGCGTCTCTGCTTTCCCATGGCCGATGAGAAATGGCTTGAAGCCTATCGTAATGGCTCATTGACCATCCAAACTGGGGCAAGTGATCTGGCGGCGGCGATCGATGCTGCCCTGCGCTTCCGTGCTGGCTGCCAAACCTTCACCATCTGCGGCGACGTGTATGACAAATATATGAACATCACTAAAGCCCGTTCGCTGCTCGATTGGGAACCGAAGTTACATGAAGGCGTGACAAGGTGACAAGGATTTTTGTCATCTAGTCATCCTTTCATTTGTCACAATTTACGGTTTTATTCATTCATAATCACAAAGTAAACGAGAATCAAGTTATGCAAACGATGGCTCAAGTGCCGTTTGAACGAAAGGCGAGCGTACGTGTCGGCTTTGTCGGGCTGGGCGGACGTGGACGAAGTTTGTTGGGAGAGATGTTGGCCTGCGATGGGGCGGAAGTGATTGCGCTGGCCGATACATACGAAGCGGCGACCGACCGATCCGCCGAGATGGTGGTGAAAGCGGGTCAGCCTGTGCCCCATACTTTTGCGGGCGAGCATGGTTGGCAACAGATGCTCGGCCTCGATCTGGACATTGTGCTGATTGCCACACCCTGGCGCACCCATACACCGATTGCGGTTGCTATGATGGAGGCGGGCAAACATGTCGGTGTCGAAGTCCCCGCTGCTATTACGTTGGACGAGTGCTGGCACCTGGTGGAAACTTCTGAACGTACCCGTCGCCACTGCATCATGCTCGAAAATTGCTGCTACGATTACTGGGAGATGATCGTCAAGAACATGGTGAAGGACAATCTGTTCGGTACGATTGTCCATGCCGAATGCGCCTACATTCATGAGATGCGGGCGATGTTGTTGGCGGCGCATGGTGAAGGTCTCTGGCGACGGCAGGGGCACATGGATCGGGATGGAAATCTTTATCCCACCCACGGTTTGGGGCCTGTGGCGCAGATTCTCGGCATCGGCAAGGAAGATCACTTCGATTACCTGGTTTCGATGAGTAGTCAAAGTCTCGGTCTCAAGGAATTCCGTGATATACACTTCGCCGACGATGACCCCAAACGCAACGAGATTTACCGCTGTGGCGACATGAACAGCAGCCTGATCCGTACCAAATTGGGGCGCACGATCCTGCTGCAACACGATGTCGTCACCCCACGTCCCTACGACCGCAACTTCATGATCGGCGGCACCCGGGGCACTTTTCGCGATTACCCACCGCGCATCTTTCTCGATTCGCCTGCCAGCCACGAAGAATCGCTCTCGATTGATGCCCACCAATGGCAATCGCTCGATCCCTACAAGAAGCGCTACGAAGACCCGCTGTGGACCAATCTGGGCGAATTGGCACGCAAACGCGGTGGTCATGGCGGCATGGACTTCATCATGATCTATCGGCTCTTGCAGACCATGCACAACGGCGAGCCACCGGATAGCGATGTCTACGACGCCGCCGAGTGGAGCGCACCTGGCCCGCTGTCTGATCTCTCAGTTGCCAGCCGCAGTTCCGCAGTCGATTTCCCTGACTTTCGAAGATTGAAGGCGTAACAGAATTTGAGCTTGGCAGATTGGGAGATTGCCTTTGTAAATTTCCTACTCTCTGATTAGCTTACTACAGTGTAAACTATTTTTCCGGTAGAAGGGAGACTTGTCATTCTGAGCGAGAGCTTTTTCGAGCGAAGAATCTTGCGTTGCAGACCGACCAAGATTCTTCGTCGCAAACAGCCGCTCCTCAGAATGACAATTACCGAAAAATATAATTTACACAGTACTTACTCTCAACAAACTTGAAAGGGCTTTTGCCAATGGCTATCCAGAACAACCTAACCTTCACTAAATTTCGAGTGTATGAAGTCGTAGTCCCGGCCCGTGCCGATATTTTGTCGGCTCCTTCCAAAGGGGCAGTATATGTGGGCACAACCTCCTGGCCCGACATGCCAATTCACCTGATCGAAGGCGTTACGTCGCAAGGCTTTACAGCGCTTGGTGAATGTGGACGAGGAACCTCGCGGGCCGTGGTGGAAAACACCTTACGTGACCTGCTGGGTCGCAACCTACTAGAGAAGACGCCGGCAACGCTCTGGATGGGCAGTGGCGATCTGCCGCAGAGCTATCCGTTCTTTTCGTGGACCCTGGCCGGACAGCGCAGTTACCAGTTGATGGAATCACTTTGGCTGGATGCGGTAGGTAAGGCATCTGGCTTGCCGGTTCACCAATTGCTGGGCGGTGCCGTGCGCAACGAAGTGCTGACCGCCTTCTGGGCCAATCGTCCGCCTGCCGCCACCCTGCGCGCTTTGATCCATGAAGCGGTGGAGAAGGGGCTAAACGGCATCAAGATCAAATCCGATTCGACCTGTGACACGGCAAAAGCCATCGTTGAGATCGCCGCGGACATTCCTGCCGACTTCCGTGTCACTATTGACCCGATGAGTTCCTGGCGCTCGCTACGTGAGAGTGTCCGCTGGATCGAGAAGCTAGCGGCGCTGCCCTTCAATATCATTCTCGAAGATCCATTCCCGGCATTGGCCGTCGAAGATTGGCGCGAAGCGCGCAATTTCAACCCGCTCACGATTGTGCTCCACGCCCGCGATGAGAGCGAGCTACGTAAGGGGCTGCGCGATGAA
This sequence comes from Caldilineaceae bacterium, assembly GCA_046328715.1. Taxonomy (GTDB): domain Bacteria; phylum Chloroflexota; class Anaerolineae; order Caldilineales; family Caldilineaceae; genus JAXLWB01. Next base: position 22,575 of record JAXLWB010000007.1, read on the forward strand.
ATGGCCGATGCCTACAATCTGGCTGGGAGCGGTGCCTACGACTTCCTGCGCACCACGGTCGTGGCTGAATCCTTTGCCAAAGATTGTTGGCATGGCAGTGCGCTTGAGTTGGGTGTCTATCAGCATGTGCGGCTGCATGCTGCCGCCTGTGCCCGCAACTGCGTGCTGGCCAGCGACCTGCAAAGCGAATGGGTGCGCGAACATACGCTGGTCACCCCACGCATGGAATATCATGGCACTTATGCTGTCGTGCCCAACCGACCTGGCCTGGGTGTTGAACTGGATCACGCAGCCGTGAAGAAATATCTGCGTAGTGAGTTTGAGGTTCAATAACGGTCTGCTTCGAGAAAATATTGTAGTGGTTGCCTCTAGAGTACATTTTGCGGTTTAGAAATGGTAACGACTTTGCTATAGAGACGCAGATATTAGGAGGCGCGGATTATACGTTTCTACTGTAGAAATCCGCGTCTCTAAAAAAGCATGAAGTTTGAAGGGGTTTTATTTACCAACCCTTCATGCTATACTGCCCTCATTGCCCATGCGATAAGAAAAATTTGTACCTCCCCATTTGGTACACTTGTTTTGTCAAAGGAGACAACCATGATCATCCGCAGCCCAGTTCCCGACCTCGCCATTCCAGAGAACGTGAGCGTACCAGAATTCGTCTTACAACACGCCAAGGATCTACCCAACAAACCAGCCTTGATTGATGGCCCGAGCGGACGTACCCTCACCTATGCCCAACTGGCAGGGGCAGTACGCATGGCGGCGGCCGGTTTGGCTGACCGTGGCTTTGGCAAGGGTGATGTCTTCGCCATCTACTCGCCAAACCTACCTGAATACGCGATTGCCTTTCTGGCTGTCGCTACCTTGGGCGGCATTGTGACGACAGTCAATCCACTCTACACGGTCAACGAACTGACGCATCAAATGAAGGATGCCGGTGCCCAGTATATCCTGACCGTGCCGCCGTTCTTGCCCAATGCGTTGGAAGCCGCCAAGGTCACTGGCATGAAGGAAGTTTTTGTCTTTGGCGAAGCAGAGGGTGCTACGCCCTTTGCAGCCTTACTAAAAAGCAGTGGCAACGTACCTGCCGTCCAAATTGACCCGAAGAACGATTTGATCGTGCTGCCCTACTCCAGTGGCACGACAGGATTGCCCAAGGGTGTCATGTTGACCCACTACAATCTGATTGCCAACATCCTGCAAACTGTCAACGCCAAGGCGGATGGCATTATGGCGACGGGAGATGATACGCTGCTGGGGCTGTTGCCCTTCTACCACATTTACGGCATGGTCGTGATCATGTTTATGGGCACGTACCTGGGCTGCACGATTGTCACGATGCCGCGCTTTGACATGGAGCAATTCCTCACGATTCTGCAAAAGTATGAAGTAACCTATGCTCACCTCGTTCCGCCTGTGATCTTGGGCTTGGCCAAACATCCCTTGGTCGACAACTACAACTTGAGCAAGCTGCGGGTAATCTTCTCGGGTGCCGCACCGTTGGGTGGTGAGGTTGAAAACGCTGCGGCCAAACGCTTGGGTGTACTTGTGAGCCAAGGCTACGGCATGACCGAAGCCAGCCCGGTCACTCACTCTCGCCCTTATATGCCGCCACCCGGCAAACCAGGCAGCATCGGTCCCTGTTTGCCCAATACGGAATGCCGCATCGTCGATCCGGCCAGCGGCGAGGATTTGGGTGTTGGCAAAGAAGGTGAACTATGGCTTCGTGGCCCGCAAGTGATGAAGGGCTATCTGAACAACCCAACGGCTTCGGCCATTACGGTGGACCGGGAAGGATGGCTTCACACTGGTGATATTGCCTATGTCGATGAGGATGGTCACTTTTTTATCGTGGACCGTTTGAAGGAGTTGATCAAGTACAAAGGCATGCAAGTCGCCCCGGCGGAGTTGGAGGCATTGCTGCTGACTCATCCACAAATTGCCGATGCGGCGGTGATTGGTCGCCCAGATGAGGAAGCGGGTGAAGTGCCCAAAGCCTTTGTCGTGCTCAAAGGTGAACTGAGTACGGACGAGATTAAGAGATTTGTGGCGGAACGAGTCGCGCCGCACAAACGCCTGCGCGATGTCGAGGTTATTGCCCAAATTCCCAAATCCGCCTCGGGTAAGATCCTGCGTCGTGTCTTGTTACAACAGGAAAAAGAGAAGAATCAGTGAGACAGTGAATCAGTAGGACAGTAACACTGATTCACTGTCCTACTGTCTTACTAACTTTTCATCCGCCGTAGCAGATCCTCATTATCCTTGGTTTGGCTGATCAATTTGAGCAGGCCGTTCATGGCGGCTTTGGGTGAACCACCTGCCAGCCAACGGCGTAACTTGACCAGTTTGTTCATCTGTTCTTCGTCGTAGAAGAGTTCGTCGTTGCGTGTGCTGCTAGAAAGTAAATTGATGGCGGGGAAGATACGTGCCTCGGCTAGTTCACGGCTCAGTACAATCTCGCTGTTGCCTGTCCCTTTGAACTCCTGGTAGACTAGGTCGTCCATGCGCGAGTTGGTTTCGATCAGCGCCGTAGCAAGAACCGTAATTGAGCCACCGTTTTCGATTTTGCGCGCCAGCCCCAAAAAGCGACGCGGCGTCTCCAATGCGCCCGCGTCTACCCCGCCGGAAAGCGTTCGGCGCGTCCCAGTTCCATGCAGATTGTAGGCCCTTGCCATGCGGGTCAGACTATCAACCAGTACCACCACATCCCGCCCACACTCCAACTCAACTCGAATGTGCGCCATCATCGACTCAGTGAGCGCCATGTGCTCTTGCGTGGCCTGATCGTTGGAACTGGCGAAAACCTCGGCTTTGAGCGTACGCCGAAAATGGGTCACTTCTTCCGGTCGCTCATCGATCAGCAGCAACACAATGCGCGTCTCTGGATTGCCAAGGTGGATCGAACGGGCAATCTCTTCGAGTAAAATCGTTTTGCCACTCTTAGGCGGAGCCACGATCAGTCCCCGTGTCCCTTTACCGATCGGCGCAATCAGGTCGATGACACGCATCGAAGGTACGTTGGAGACAGAGAGGTTGAAACGCTCCGTGGGCTTGATTGCTACCAAACGTTCGAAAGTGGTGCGTTTAGAAAACTCAGCAGGCGACATGCCACAAATTGTCTCAACGGTTGCTAGTTCGTCCCCTTGACGACCATGCCGTAGCGTGCCAGTGAGCGTCACGCCAGCGACGAGATTATATTGTTTGATGAGCGATGCAGTGACAAAGGGGTCGCCAGTTAAGGGTTGAAAGGAGACTTCCGGTTGACGAAGATAGCCACCGTTGGGGGTGCGTTGTAGAATGCCGCTGGTTGTTTGGGTCATGATGAAGGTGAAGAAGGGGCAAAGGGGCAAAGGGGCAGAGTTACAAAGTACGTTAGCGTTGCCACCACGACTCTACATCTTTGCCACTTTGCAGCTCTGCCACTTTCAACTCAGAACAACCCCTCAATCGACAAATAGCGCTCGCCAGTGTCATAACAGAAGGTGAGCACACGAGCATCGGCTGGGATCTCTTCCAGTTTTTTGCGCACTGCGGCCAAGGCTGCCCCTGAAGATACACCGATGAAAATTCCTTCTTCGCGGGCGGCGCGCTGCGCCATTTCGTAGGCTTCTTCCTTGGTGACCAGAATGGCCCCATCGATCGCATCCATGTGCAAGTTGGCTGGTATAAAACCGGCCCCAAGACCCTGGAGCGGATGCGGTGCAGGGCTACCGCCACTGATCACTGGGGAAGCTGCTGGCTCCACGGCAAAGACCTTCAAGTTGGGCCAATGCGGTTTGAGTATTTCAGCACAACCGGTAATATGGCCGCCTGTACCCACGCCTGTGATCAAATAGTCCAATCCTTCGGGAAAGTCACGCAAAATTTCCTGGGCAGTAGTGCGTTTGTGGACAGCAATGTTGGCTTCGTTTTCAAATTGCTGCGGAATCCACGAGTTGGGAGTTTCGGCAGCCAATTCTTGGGCACGGGCAATCGCTCCCTTCATACCCTTTTCGCGTGGGGTCAGTTCAAGTTGCGCCCCGTAGATCGCCAACAGGCGGCGTCGTTCGAGCGACATCGATTCTGGCATGGTCAAAATCAGCTTGTAGCCTTTGACTGCTGCTACCATCGCCAAACCAATCCCTGTGTTGCCTGACGTTGGCTCGATAATGACGCTATCTTTCTTGAGAATGCCACGCTGCTCGGCATCTTCGATCATGGAGAGACCGATGCGGTCCTTGATGCTACCGCCTGGGTTGGCGCGCTCTAGTTTCATCCACACATTGCGGTCGCCAAAGAGACGGTTAATTCGTACATGGGGCGTATTGCCAATCGTTTCAAGAATGTTATTTGCTCTCATTGGTTTGTCCTTTAAATCACGTAATCAATTACTTTCCCATCCATCTTGTTACGTACACTGACCTTTGCTTCATGATACACTCGTGACCAAGAGGGGACGCTATCCGTCAGCCAGACATTACCACCAATCACGGAGTGATGCCCAATCACCGTTTGACCACCAAGAATGGTTGCGTTGGCGTATATAATAACATCATTTTCAATGGTTGGATGACGTTTCTTATTCGCCAGCGATTTTTCCACCTGCAAGGCCCCTAAGGTAACACCCTGATAAAGTTTGACATTATCACCGATGATAGCAGTGGCCCCAACCACGATGCCCGTGCCATGGTCAATAAAAAAGGAATGGCCGATCTGTGCCGCTGGGTGAATGTCGATGCCGGTTTTGCCATGCGCATACTCAGTCAGCATACGGGGAAGCAAGGGTGCTCCAAGTTGATGCAAACGATGGGCCATACGATGAATGGCAATCGCATAGAAACCAGGATAAGTAGTGATCACCTCTTCTTCGCTAGTTGCTGCTGGGTCAAAATCGAGCGTTGCTTGCACATCATCCAACAAAATATCGTAGATCTCTGGCAAGCTGTGAAAGAAATCATCGGCGATCGGCTCTGGATCTTCGACCAGCGGTTGCAGAATCCGAATCAGTTGATCACTCAGATCGACAAACTGGACGGAAGCGCGGCGCGGATGCTGATTGTTGATGGGAAAAAGAAAATCAAACATGCCATCAATAAAGCACTGGGCATCGCGCTTGGGCGGAAAGGCTTGATGAAGTCGTTCTCGCTGTGTGTCAAGCCGGGTTAGAAGATGGTTGAGTTCTGGATCATGGGTGATTGTCATGAGGTTGGATTATAGCAGAAGGTACTGGAAAAGTACGAAACCTACGCTACATTTTTTGTAGTGGAAGAGTGGAAGAGTGGAAAAGTGAAAATGTTACTCTGCTACTCTTCCACTTTTCCACTTTCTCTACTTCTTCCCCAACCGCTCAATCAACATGCAGTAAGCAGTTTGACCTTTGTCGAAACTGCTCAGGCGCCAGAATTCGTTCGGTGAGTGTTGACGCTCGTCACCTAGTGCAAAACCAAAGTTGACTGTGTAGGCTCCTAACTCCTTTTGGAAAAGAGCACAAACCGGAATGGACCCCCCTGAGCGCGTATAATAAGGTTTCTTGCCGTAAAGCACCTGATGCACATCTGCCGCAGCCTGATTGCCCCAATGATCAAGCGGCATCAGGTAAGGATATCCCATGCTCTCTTCGACTTGTACGTTCACTTTGACACCGGGAGGGGTATGTTGCTTGATGTGTGCTTGCAGCAACTTGGCAATCTTCTTGGGATCCTGGTCGGCGACGAGGCGGCAAGTGATCTTGGCATGGGCTTCGCTGGGAATCACAGTTTTTGTCCCTTTGCCTTGGAAACCGCCCCAAATACCGTTCAGTTCCAAGGTAGGACGGGCCCAAATCCGTTCACGTGTGCTGTAACCAGGTTCACCAAAGAGGGCGTTCATGTCGAGCGAACTCTTGAACTCCTTCTCGTTGTAGGGGATGCGCGTGATCTGTTTGCGTTCTTCCTCGGTTAGTTCGCGTACATCGTCGTAAAAGCCTTCGACCTGAATACGGCCATTGTCGCCCCGCATCGAGTTGATCAACATGACCAGGGCGTGGATCGGGTTCATGATGGCACCGCCGTACATGCCGGAATGTACATCGCGATTGGGACCAGTAACATCGATTTGTACGGCGCAGAGACCGCGCAGACCGACGCCCAATTCCGCTTCGGTTTCACTCCACTGACCGCCGTCGGCACTCACCACCATGTCGCAGGCAAATTTTTTCTTATTCTTTTTGACGATTGGCGCTACAGTGGGGCTGCCGATCTCCTCTTGCCCCTCAAAGAAGAATTTGAGGTTGACTGGCAGCCTGCCAGCGGTTTTCAACATGGCTTCGGTGGCCCAAATCGGCACCAACATGTTGCCTTTGTCATCGTTGGCTCCACGCGCATAGACCCGGTCCTCCTTGATCGCTGGTTCAAAGGGCGGGCTGTCCCAAAGATTGACTGGATCGACCGGCTGCACATCAAAGTGACCGTAGATCATCACCGTAGGGGCACCTTCGGCGTGCAGGTAATCGCCATAGACGATGGGATGGGCAGGATGTTTGTCGCCCGTCTCGATCATTTCGACATTCTCGATACCAGCGGCTTTCATGCGTGACATCACCCACTCGCCAGCTTTGCGCACATCGACCATATTTTCGGGCAAACTGGAGATGCTGGGGATCTTTAAAAATTCAAGCATTTCGTTGAGAAAGCGCTCACGATTCTGAGTAAGATATTCCTGCCAAGTAGACATGATAAACTCCTGAATTGCGGATTGCAGATTGATTACTCGCCACTCGCCGTTAGTTTTATGGTCGGATGTGCCCGTCGCCGAGGGCGATCCATTTGTAGCTGGTGAGCGCTTCAAGACCCATAGGCCCGCGAGCGTGGAGCTTTTGGGTGCTGATGGCGACTTCGGCCCCCAGACCAAACTGAGCACCGTCGTTAAAGCGTGTGCTAGCATTGACAAAGATTACGGCAGCGCTCAAGGCATTGATAAACTTTTGGCTGTTTTTCCAATCGTTGGTCAAAATAGCTTCGGTATGTTCGGAGCCATGTTCAAGAATGTGTTCCAGGGCTTCGTCCACATCATCAACGATTTTGATACTCAAAATATAATCGAGCCATTCTCGGTCAAAATCACCTTCTACCGCTGGGGTAACGGTGGCCCCGTGCGCATCTTTTTTCAGAATCTCCAGCGCAGGGCCCGCGGGGCGCAGTTCGACATGGCTTTGGGCCAGGCGTGCCGCAACCTGGGGCAGCAATTGCTCGGCCACGGCGCGATGGACGAGCAGCGTGTCGATGGCGTTACAGGCACTTGGCTTTTGGACTTTGCTGTTTTCGATGATGTCGATCGCCTGTTCCAGGTCGGCACTGGCATCGACATAGAGATGGACAATGCCCACCCCGCCGGTAATGACCGGAATCGAAGCCTGTTCTTTGCAGAGCTGTTGAAGTTTGTCGCCCCCGCGCGGGATGATCATATCCACATATTTGTCGAGCCGCAATAGTTGGGAGATCAGTGCCCGGTCGGGGTTGGCGATCAACTGGACCGCTTCACGTACAACGCCGACTTTGTCGAGCGCATTGTGGATCACGTTGAGCAGGGCGATATTGCTACGCAATGTCTCGCTGCCGCCACGTAAGATGACGGCGTTGCTGGTCTTGAGTGCAAGTGTGGCAATGTCGATGGTGACATTCGGGCGTGATTCGTAGATGACGCCCAACACGCCCAATGGCATCCGGCGGCGGCTGACGCGTATCCCATTAGCGAGCAAGCGGCTTTCGAGCTCTGTACCGATAGGATCGGGCAGCGAGGCCACGTTGCGTGTGTCTTCCGCCATGCCTTTGATCGCCTTGGGGTTGAGAATCATGCGGGCCAGGAAAGCACCGCTTACACCTTTGACCTTGGCGTCCGCCACATCGAGTTCGTTCTGGGCAATGACGAAGGCGGCTTGCTGTTCTAGTTCATCGGCAATAGCGCGCAGTGCGACGTTTTTCTCGCCGCTGCTCAATAATGCCAGTTTGCGGCTGGCCGCTTTGGCTGCCTTGCCCATTGCATTTAGATCAATTGTGGGATAGGGCGCCATCCCATTTGTCTCATGTTTTCCATTGGAATGGACGATTGTTTGCTCCAGTATTGCGCTCATGGCACTCCTCGCTGGATTCTCTATAAATAAGTAACACAAGATACTTTCTTGCGCGTCTTGTACGTTAAAAGAAGCACAAGATACTTTCTTGTGCTACAGAATATACACTGCTGTCTTACCTACGTTCTACCTTTACCGCTCTTACTTTACCATACATCGGGAGCGAAGATGAAACGTCGCCAGGTTGGGCGGGTAGTTTTTAAAGGGTTTTTGGAAAGGCTGGCCGCATCAATTCTCGCTGTTGGCCCCATCCGTTTCGGAAGAGGAGGGAGTGGGTGTAGCGACGGAGTGCTCAATCGTTCCATTTGTGGGTTCTTCGGGGGTCAATGAAGCCTCGACGGTGATAATCGGCCTAAAAATAAAAGTTGCGGTTGGTGTCACGTCGGGTGGCGTGTCTGTCGCAGTTTCAGTCGGCTGCGGAAACGTGGGTGTGGCAGTAGGCGGCTCCGCTGTCGCTGTGTCGGTGGAGGTTGCGGTCCAGGTAAGAGTCGATGTCGCAGTCGACGTTGCTGTTGCCTCCGTCGTTGCGCTTGCAGTCGCTGTCCAGGTCGGCGTTGCTGTGGAAGTTGGCAAGGGAGGTGGCGTAGAGCTTGCAGTGACAACCAGGATCGGAGTGGGTGATGAGGTTGCCTCGAAGGCAGGGGGCTGCATGGCTGGATTGGTTGCCGTCGCCGACACGGTCACTAGTGTCGGTACAGGGCTGGATGTTGGCGATGCAGTCGCAGCTGATAAAGTTGATGCTAATGCAGGCGTGGACGTATGGCGCGCTTCCAAAAACTCGCCCGCTGTCATGGTTGTGGATGGAACTGTCGTCAGAGTGATGGTTGGTGTCAGCGTTGCCGTGGGGGTGGACAACGTGGGTGTGATGCTGACTGCCATTAAGGGTGCCAATTGAGTGTCGGTCCCCACGGGTGTTGCCGTGTAGGTGGGAACCGACGCCGAGGGCGGTTGGGGTAGGGGATTGCTGGCATCCAGATCGGAAAGACGTGCAAAAAGAAAGATAGCGATGACCACCAATGCCGCTGAGCTTAGTGCGGACGCCCAGAGCAGATACGGTTGAATCGGGCGGTGTCGTGTTACTTCGCGAATGGGTGGATTCGGGAGAGGGGGAATGACAGCTCGTTTGTAGGTTGGTAGAGTGCGATAGCGGCGTAAAAACGATAGTTGAGGACGGGTAGTTGGGGACTGTTGCGCTTGTTGGCGAAGGAGTTGGCGGCCCCGCTCAAAGGCCCGGTCTGACAACCGTATTGGCCGGGTAGAACGAAAGCGGAGTGCTAGTTCGAGTAGTGGACGTAACTCCTCGTTATGACCTGGATACTGAGACAGGCATTCCTCTATACTGACGCCATGCTCTATCTCGGTTATGCAGCGCGCCAGGATCTCTTCAATGTTCATGGTTCTGCCTTCATGTGGCGGCGCAAGTTTTCCAGGGCCCGGTGTTGTAGCGCTTTTACAGCGCCTTCGTTCTTCTGCATAATTTCCGCAGTTTCCGCAATGCTATAGTCTTCGATAAAGCGAAGGAAGAGAACCAATCGCTGCTGCTCATTGAGTAAATTTAGCTTGTTGGCAATGGCCTCGAAGTCAATTTGATCTTCTACAGATTGGATTAGCGCCGTCCGATCCGTGTCACCTTGCACATGCTCCAAGGGAACCGTGGTGGATCGTTGCTGTTTACGCAACAGATCCACCAAGCGGTTGTGCGAAAGCCGATAAAGCCAGGCTGAAAAGATCGCTACATTGTCCTGCGGGGCAATCCGATAGAGATTGATCTTTTGCAGTAGACGCAAGAAGACCTGCGCAGTGACCTCTTCTGCCAGATCTGCCGAGCCTGTGCGCACCATCAGGTAGCGAAAGACTCGGTCTGCATAGAGCAAGTACAAGCCATCAAACGCGTCAGGATTGCCCTGTTGTGCCCGCTGAATGTGATCAACAAGCGTTTCCTCTAGCAGAGGTGCATTCCGTTGTAGATCATCATTCATGCGCAACATTGGGAAACTGTCTAAAATACGAAGGTATGAACAAAAGAGATACGGTGCTAATTATGCCTACCTGACTGTGGACGAATTGGATTGAGGGCATTTCGTGTGTGAGATCGATGATGTAGCACAAGAAATTTCTTGTACTACCCCTTTCCTCCCAAACGGGCTTTTAGTGCCTGCCAGCGCGTGGGCTTTAACTCTTCGGCGCTCAGTTCCTTGCCTTTTTCCTGTTTGAAGTAAATGTTCAATCGATCGTCTTCATATTTTGCTGCACTTACGTCCAATCGAGCCAATCCGGTTGGCAGGCTGATATTTCGTTTCCAATTGCCGATGCGAACCACCAGTTCGTCAAAGACGCTACGGTGTAGGTTAACATCGCTGCGTTCAACGAGCGGCAGCGCAATGCTTAAGACATAGCTGCCATTGCGCTGGAAAACCTCTTGAGGCTTGCCCAAGTAAAAGTGTTGCGTGGGATCGCCTTCGCCACCCAGCACTGCTTGCGTGCCAAACACCGCTTCGGCCATCTTGGTGATCATCTCAATCCCGGTTACTTCCTGAGCAAAGAAGGGTACTTCCAGGATCGGCAACGGATGAAAACACTCATTGACTAATTGCAGGTTGTTGGCTTGCGTCTCTTTCCAACCTGAAAAGTATTGATCGGTCAACTGTTTTGGAAAGACCCGGTTGCAGACAACCGCATCCACCGCATATCCGTAGAGATTCAAATAGGTGTAGGCACGCTGCGCTTCTTTCACCACCATCTTTTCCGGGTTGAGAACGACGCGCATGGTGCTGACGCTGCTGTCACTCAATAGTTGACTGGTACGCTCCATGTAGGCAACCAGTTCGTGTACACTATCAAAGACGTCGTCATCGGGGACGGGTACATCGGTCATGCGCCGGATCACAGGCCGGGCAATCTGGATCGTTTTGCGCTGAAAGGGAAAGATCTTTTCGATGTACCAGCGGGCCATGTCGGGGAAACTAAGCAACTGGAGCGTCGAACCAGTTGGGGCTGCATCGATCACGATCACGTCATATTTGCCACTGTCAGCGAGCGATGTGATCTGCATCAGACTTGCCAGCTCTTCCATGCCAGGCAACACTGCGGTCTCTTCGGCAACTAGGCTGTCCATGCCATGCCAGGAGAAGAGCGCATTCAGGTAGCCTTGCACGCTACCCCAATATTGGTCCATCTGGGTCAGCAGATCAATTTCTTGTCCCCAGAGATTCGGCGCAAGCTGTAAAAGCTGGCTGCCGATCTTGACATCAAAACTATCGCCCAAGCTATGGGCGGGATCAGTACTCAATACTACGGTGCGGTAGCCCAGTTGTGCACAACGTACTGCTGTGGCTGCACTCATGCTGGTCTTGCCGACGCCACCTTTGCCCGTATACAAAATGATACGCATCAAGCCTCCACGACTATTGTCGGAAGAGATACACGGTCGTCAAGCACGTTGGCTCGGGCGGTAAGCGTACATCTCCCAATCATCTAGCAAATTCTACACTATTATGCAGTGAAACAAAGTCTTTTCACTCCAAAAGAATGATTTTAACAAAATAAACTTTCAATTACCTGCACTTGGGTGCAAGATAGGAGATGGGGAGGTGAGGAGATAGGGAGTAAGGAGAAGAACATTCTCCCCGCATCCCCTCACCTCCTCACCTCCCCATCTCCTTACAATCTTTGCCTAAATTGACTTCCGCTCTACCCTAAAGCCGCCAACGCCTTGGTCACGCTCTCCTCTGGCTTGACCTTGACTTGGGCGTCAATAATTTTACCCTGTTCGTCAATCACAAAGTGGCTGCGCTGGATGCCCATGTACTTCTTACCATACATCGATTTTTCAACCCAAACGCCGTAGGCTTCGGCTACCTTGTGTTCCTCATCTGCTAAGAGTTTGAAGGGGAGCTCATATTTGGTCCGAAACTTAGTGTGACTTTTGACGCCATCGGGGCTGATTCCAAGCACCAAGGCGTTCTTCTCTTCGATGTTCAGATAATTGTCACGAAACCCACATGCTTGCGTCGTGCAACCAGACGTATCATCTTTGGGGTAAAAGTAAAGGATCACCCGTTTCCCATGCAAACTGGAAAGGGTCAGCGTCTCTCCGCTATCGGTTGGCAGCGTAAAGTCTGGAGCCAATTCGCCCACGACTGGCGTACTCATAATGGTTTTCTCCTCTGGAATATACTTTGCTTTGGTTAGAAGTATGGTAGAGCAAGGACCTTTTTTGTTTTATAACTATGAGGGAAAGTTGTGATGCGATCAGCAACAGCGATCCCATTTACTATTTACTATACAGCAAATTTGGGATAGTATTCATGTCTCATACCATCATCGTTCTCCCCGATGGATAAAGGAGTGTTTTACACTATGTTTCGAAATCTATTAAAATTCGGATCGAGCGCTTTGGCCTTCATTGCACTCTTTTTGACGCTGGGATGGGCGCTCTCGGCGCGGGCGGACGATTCGCAACCCACGGTGGTTCCCGCACAAGTCGATCAACCTGTGGCACCGCTCAGCCGGGTGCTGGCGAGTCAATTGAATAGCGAATCGAAAACCATTTCTTTCCTGGTGATCCTCGACGAACAGATGGATGCACAAGCGGCTCTACAGAACAGTGGTGTGTCGGCGGCCTCGCCTGCGACACGTGGGGAAACGCTTTACCGGCAACTGACCCAACTTGCCTTGCGCACCCAAGCGCCGCTGCGGGCCTGGCTGGATGCCAACCATATCGCCTATACACCTTTCTACCTGGTCAACATGATTGAGGTGCAAGGCGATCTGCAGGTGGCAGAGACCTTGCGCCGCTTTGCGGGAGTGAACCGGCTGGAAGCCAATCCGAATGTGCGCAATGCAATGGAGGTAGAGAGCGGCACATCTTGGCTTAGCGAGTTTCATTCGCCAGATGTTAGCCTGTCACCTACTGCCAGCGAAGCAATGCCCTATGGACTGAGCTTCACTCACGCCGACCAAGTATGGGCGCTGGGCTATCGTGGCCAGGGGATTGTTGTTGCCAGCCAGGATACAGGGGTGCAATGGGATCAGCCTGCACTGCAATCTGCCTATCGTGGCTATATCACGGCGACCAACACGGTCAGCCATACCTACAATTGGTATGATGCCATCAACGGTGCCAATCGACCTGCGCGCTGTGACCCAGATGCATCCGTGCCCTGCGACGACGATAGTCACGGCACTCACACGGTCGGCACCATGGTCGGTGACGCCAGCGACTTTGGCGATACAGTGCTAGGCATGGCCCCCGCTGCTCAGTGGATCGCCTGCCGTAATATGGACAATGGCGTCGGCTCACCCGCAACCTATACCACCTGCTTCGAATTCCTGATCGCGCCCTATCCCCAGGGTGGCGACAAGTTTAGCGAAGGACGTCCCGAACTGGCTCCTCAGGTGATCAACAACTCGTGGGGCTGTCCCGTCAGCGAAGGCTGCGATCCAACCTCGTTGCGTCAAGCCGTCGAGCAAGTGCGTGCTGCTGGCATTATGGTAGTCGCCTCAGCCGGGAACAGTGGTTCTTCCTGTTCGAGCGTTTCCACGCCGATTGCAATCCACGATGCCACCTTTACGGTTGGAGCCCACAACAGCAACGGCGATATCGCCAGCTTTAGCAGTCGCGGTCCTGTTGCGGTCGATGGCAGTCTGCGCCGCAAGCCAGATATCAGTGCGCCCGGCGTCAACGTGCGTTCGACTGGCTTTGGCAGTAGCTTTACCGCCCTTAAAAGCGGCACCAGCATGGCTTCACCCCATGTTGCCGGTGCGGTTGCCCTGCTCTACTCTGCCGCTTCGTGGCTCATCGGCAATCCCGACCTCACTGAGCAGGTGCTGATCAAATCGGCAACGCCGGTGGCCAATCTAGACTGTCCCATCTCGCAGGCGGGCGACTCGCCAAACAATGTTTATGGCTTTGGTCGACTCGATGCCTTGGCTGCTGTCGAGATTGGTCAACATCCCGCCAGCGCACAGATTCATGTGCAAAGCTGCGCTGGCGCGCCCACCCCCAATCTTCAACTCCAGTTGACCGATGCTCGCACTGCCTATGTCTATTCACAGACCACTGACATCAGTGGGACTGCGGTCTTTTCACAATTGATTGCGGGGCTGGAGATGGAGGCAATGAGCCTCACCCTCTCTTCGATGATCAGCCCGACTCAGCCCTATCAGGTCTGGCTCCAGAGTGGCCAGGAGGTCAGCCTGACTGTTTCGGCACAAGCTTGTGCTCCTCTCGCTGCTGTGACAGTCACCGTCACCCTACAGGATGGCTCGCTGCTAGGTGATGCGACCATACAACTTGTGAATCAGCAGTCACATTTGCAATATTTTGCAAAAACCGATAGTGTAGGTCAGGCAACTGTGGCGAATTTACCGGATGGAGAATACGAGATTACAGTGGAAGAGCAGCCGATCTGCGGTGCCTTCCCCGCTTCGTCACTCGCACTCGATCCGGGTCAGCAGCGTCAGGTCAGCCTAAGCGCTACAGGCAGTTGTGACTATTATTTCCCGGCTATACAGAATGACTGAGTGTTATGAATCTGGTTGAAGAAAAATCGAGTTTGCATGTTCTCCTTGTTCCCGGATTTCTGGATCAAAAGGGACGAATGGAAGGAATGGCTCGTCATTTGCAAACGAATGGTTGGCAAGCGAGCGTAGTCTCGCCCCAACCGAGTGATGGCTCGGTTGGGATTGAGGTATTGGCGCAAAGCCTGGCAGAAACGATTGATAGTGCGCTGTCCAAAGAGCAACCCTTGGCTCTGGTTGGCTTTAGTATGGGCGGGCTGATCTGTCGCTATTATGCGCAGCAGCTCGATCAAGGCCGACGCACACAACAGTTGATCACGCTCTCTACGCCCCATCAGGGAACCTATGCCGCCTATCTCTTTGACCGCCCTGCACCGTTGCAGATGCGGCCTGGCAGTCAGTTTTTGCAGGAGCTGAACCAAGATCTTTCACTGCTCAAAAAGATGCACTTCACGTCGATGTGGACACCCTTCGACCTGACGATCTTGCCCGCTCACAGTTCCCGGATGCCCGTCGGCGACATGGTGCAGATCCGCACTCTTATTCATCGCTTTGTTGTGGATGATCGGCGAGTGTGGCGAGCGGTGGCAGAGTGTTTGAAAAGTAAAGAAAGATTGGAGATTGGAGCGTAGAGATTTTCGGCTGCAACGAAACTTGACTGGCACTTCACGGTCAAAATGTGTTACAAAGTTAACCTACTCTGCACGCTGGTACAAGAAGGTGCCGGTCAAGTTGGCGTGGGTTAGTAATCGCTGTGATTGAATAAAATCCAAAGGAAAATAGAACCATGCCCACAGATGTCAAAGACTATACCGTTCGTGCAGTCCATTGCGACTACATGGCCGACGATGAGACCGTTTATCAAGCCCTTAAACAGGCTACTGCGCCGCTGACCCGATCCTGGGATCGGTTACGCAAAGCCAAAACCATTGCCATCAAGTTTAACCAGGACAAGGCACCCGAAAATGTGGTGATGTACAACGAGCGCCATCGCCAACAATTGGTGAGCGATCCGGTAGTGCGCGCCACCCTGCGCCTGCTCCGAGAGAAAACTACTGCCGAGTTGGTCTGCGTCGATGTCAGTTTCTACACCATGTACAACGGACAGACCGTCGAACGCACGACCCAGATCGCTCCTTTGCTTCAGGAGTTCGGTGTGCGCTATGCCGATGGCACCCGTCCGCCCTTCACCTGGGTGGACACGCCAGGCGGTGGGCAAATGTTCCGCAAGTATCAAGTGATGCAAGCCTGTGCCGACGCCGACGAAATGGTCGATGTGGCATTGATCAAGAACCATGCCTTTATGGGCGTGACTGGCTGTCTCAAGAATCTCTTTGGACTGATGCCGGGTGAGTTTCACGGTGGACGCCCGCGCACCTACTATCATCACCTGGTGCGTATGCCCTATCACCTCGCCGACTTGGGGCGACTCTTCGACCCGGCGCTTAATATCGTCGATGCTCTGGTTGGGCAGGCAGGTCAAGAGTGGGGCAAAGGCACCGACGAAAAGACTGGCATCCATCAAGGACGTGTCGTCAACGGCATCATGGCCGGCGACCATGTGATTGCCACCGATGCCTGCCTTATGCACATCATGGGCCACGACCCGCAGAGTGACTATCCCACGCCGCCCTTCCATCGGGATCGCAACTCGGTCAAGATGGCGGCGGATGGGGGCTTTGGCACGGTCGATCTCAAGCAGATCGACTTCCAAAGTGAGGTTGAGCGCCAGCCTGAAGGAACCTTCTACTCGATCCAGACTGACTCACCTGAAACGTGCTATTCCTGGCTGTGGACTATGTGTGAACAGGCGCTGCACTATCGGGACAATCGTCAGAAATTCCTCGACCAGTACGCCGGTGAATTTATCCTGCTGCAACAGGGCGAAGTCAAGTGGCATAGCCCAGAAGCCACCATCAATGCAAGTCGCCGCGTCCTCTCCGGCGACGCCCCCGATCAGGCCATGTGGTACAAGTACGTCGATCCCGAAGAGACGGAAGGCGAGCACTTCGAGATCTACGAGCAGACGATGGAACGGTTGAAGGAGTTTGCGTTGGTACCGGCATAAACAGATCTTTCGTCCTATCGGGAGCGAAATTCATGCGTCCCGATGGGACGATGTCTTTTTTAATGTGTTTTCATGTCATTGAAAGATGAAACCTAATTTCCCAATACACACAACTCGGCTCATCCTTCGCCCCTTTGCGGACACCGACCTCGACGATATTTTCGAGTATCATTCATCTCCCGAAGTCGTGCGTTACATGTATTGGGAAACGCGCAATCTCGATCAAACCAGAGTAGCGTTGGAGAAAAAGAAGGGATGGACTCGCCTCAACCTTGAAGGTGATGCACTTTGTCTTGCCGTTGAACTAAAAGAGAACCATAAAGTGATTGGTGAGGTGATTCTCTTCTGGCGTAGCCAAATCCATCAACAGGGCGAAGTGGGCTATGTCTTTAACCCTGATTATGGGGGCAAGGGCTACGCCACGGAAGCGGCCAAGATTATGCTCGCCATTGGTTTTGAGCAAATGGCGTTTCATCGTATCTATGCACGCTGCGATCCGCGCAACGTGCCTTCCTGGCGCTTGATGGAGCGCTTGGGCATGCGGCGCGAAGCACACTTTGTGCACAACGAGATCTTTAAGGGCGAGTGGGGCGATGAGTTCTATTATGCGATGTTGCGAGACGAATGGAATGCAACAAAATGAGGACGATCGGTGTGCCTTCTGCTCATGGTTATACAGAGTAGAGCAACCATGCTATACTAGCGACTGCCGTAAAGTAACCTTTTTGCGGTTTGAAGATGTAGTTTAGAGCAGACCATCAGTATGTCGTGTTGAAGCAAAGGGAGCAATACCATGCCGCATACACCATTTCTACCTACACAGCCGCTTGACGTTGCGCAGTATTTCGATGTGCAAGCTGCCGATGACGTGCGGATCAAAGGCCGTCGCATCGGAATTGAGCATATTATCTATGCGTACAATGAAGGTTACTCTCCCGAGGAAATAGCAAATCGATTCGCTGGTCTGGAGTTGAAGATCATTTACACCGTGATTGCCTGGTATTTACATCACCGAGCAGAAGTAGATGCGTTTATTGCGCAACTAGATGCCCAATCAGAATTGGCACAGCATGAATGGAAACAGCAGCGTTCAGCCGCATCTTTACGTATTGCAGGATTGCGTGAAGAACGTAAAAATTTTCATACTACAAATTAAGAACGACAAGAAGCAAGTGCTGTATGAAAATCCGTTATCTGTTCGATGAAAACATGGACCCTCGCTTTGCTACTGTATTGGTACGGCATTATCCTATAATCGATGTCGCCTATGTTGGTAGTGGCCATGCACCAGCGTTTGGCACGCCTGATCCCGAAATCTTGCTATACTTGGAGCAGACTCAACGTGTGCTTATTACTGATAATCGCAAAAGTATGCCTGGTCATCTGGCCGAGCATGCCAGCGCAGGTAGACACCATTGGGGGATTTTTATTGTCAGTAAACATGCACCATACAAGCAAGTTGCTGATATGTTATCGCTTTACTGGGAAGCAAGTGACGCAGAGGAATGGATTGATCGTGTAGAATGGTTAGACGTGTAAACGTTCTACTCTCAAGTGCAAAGACTGGACTTCTTCGTTGAACATGACCTCACATTATCCAACCCGACCCACCTCGCTCGCTGAATGGGATGAACGCTTTAATCAGACGCTTTCTTCTCGCTTCCAGGAAAGCGACAAAGCAGCGGAAACGTTTCAGCCCTTACCCACCGATCTCTTTATCTCGCCTTATGCCAAGTGTGGTACCACCTGGCTGCAGCAGATTGTCCATGGCCTGCGTACGCGCGGAGACATGAACTTTGACGATATTTCGCGAGTTGTGCCCTGGTTTGGCGTTTCGGGCGCATTGGGATTAGACATCAACGCTCCGCAACGTGGTTCCTTTCGTGCCTTCAAAAGTCACGAGAGCTGGCATAAGATTCCTAAAGGCGCTCGCTACTTGGTTTCATTGCGCGATCCAAAGGATGCTCTAGTTTCCGCCTACCGTTTTTCCGAAGGTTGGACCTTTGCCGTTGGCTCAGTCTCGATTGCTGAGTTTGCGCAGGACGCCTATCTTAAAGATCGCGGTGCCCCCGGCAGCTATTGGCATCATCTGCTTTCCTGGTGGGAACAGCGTCATAATCCGTCTCTACTGCTGCTCTGTTATGAGGATACGAAGCAGGACTTGGCTGGCACGATCCGCAAGATTGCCAAATTTCTAGATATCCCACTGGACGAAGAACTGATGGATATCGTCCTCAAGCAATCATCCTTGGACTTTATGCTCAAGCACAAGGACAAATTTGATGACTTTCTGTTGCATAATCTCTTCATTCAATCTGGCCTCTTGCCGCCCGGTGGGGATTCGGCGAAAGTGCGCAAAGGCGAGGTCGGACAACATCACTACGAACTCCCTGCGGAGATCAGCGCCGAGATGGACGCCATCTGGCAGGAAGAGATCACGGCCAAACTAGGCTTTGCCAACTATCAGGAGTTACGGGCCGCTTTGCGTAAAGAAGAAGTGAAATAGTAGCAGGTTGCAAGTGGCAGGTTACAGAGTAGCGTATCCTTTGCAACCTGCCACTTGAACCTTCCCCTTGGATAGGACCACTCATGTCAATTTGGTTTCGCACGCCACTTTTAGAAGAACTTGAGACTTGGAAAAAAGATACGATGCATGACCATCTCGGCATCACGCTGACTGAAATCGGCGATGATTACCTGAAGGGCCAAATGCCGATCACAAACAAGACGGTGCAGCCCTTTCACACCATGCATGGTGGCGCATCGGCGGCACTGGCTGAGACATTGGGCAGTATTGCAGCGCAGTTAGTCGTGGATAGCTCGCAGAAATATTGTGTCGGTCTTGCCTTGAATATCAACCATATTCGCCCCATTCCGTTGGGTGGCACAGCCTATGGCACAGCGCGTCCTCATCATCTTGGCCAAACAACACAAGTCTGGAGCATTTTGATCGAAGACGGGCGAGGCAAGTTGGCATCAGCAGCGACTTTAACGATGGCAGTATTGGACCGACCATGACGCAACTTTTTCAAAGCGAACAACAATACCATCAGCGTTTTCGGATGCAAGGCCGACGTTTCGGTTTTCAAGCCGCTTCAAACCAGGAATGGCAGCTTTGGCAGCGATCTCTGCGCGCCAAGATTCGTGAGCTATTAGGCCTAGACTTACTGCTTCCAACCGCATTGAATGCGCAGATTACCGAGATGGTGCAATGTGACGGCTATCGACGTCAGCGAGTTGAGATCGACACGGAGCCTGGGATTACGATGCCGCTGTATGTCCTCATCCCCGATAACCTCAGCGGAACTGCCCCTGGCGTGATCGCCGCCCACGGTCATGCGAGTGGGGGTAAGTTGGCAATTGCCGGGATACGAGGCGTAGATGCAGGAGTGGATGGCAAAATTGCCGAGCATAACTATGATTACGGCGTGCAGGCAGTACGGCGCGGCTATGTCGTTTTTTGTCCCGATGCCCGTGGTTTCGGTGAACGCCGCGAATCACTCTCTGCTGGGCCAACGCAGATGCTCGACTCTTCCTGTCGCCAGCTATCCCATATAGCACAGCCCTTGGGTTTGACTGTAGCTGGTATGTGGACCTGGGATTTGATGGTGTTGTTGGATTACATGCAGACTCGGACCGAAGTACAGGGGCGCAAACTCGGCTCGATTGGCCTTTCGGGCGGCGGGGCGCAGACGCTTTGGCTGGCGGCACTGGATGAGCGTGTCCAGTGTGCTGTGATCAGTGGTTACTTTTACGGTGTAGAGGATTCCTTACTTTATCTGTCAGCCAACTGTGATTGTAACTATATTCCTCACATGTGGGAAAATGCAGACATAGGCGACGTCGGCGCACTGATTGCACCTCGCCCATTGCTGATCGAAGCGGCACGTCAAGATCCGCTCAACGGGCCGCGTGGCATCGCCAACGTCGAAGAGCAAGTTGCCATTACGCGGCGGGCCTACGACCTACTCTCTGTCTCAGAGCGCCTGACCACCGATTATTTTGATGGCGGGCATGTCTGGCATGGTGCATCTGTCTTTGACTGGCTTGATCGCTGGTTGAGGGAATGAGGACCGTTGCAACCTGCAACTTGCAACTCGTTTTTTGGTAACTGCTCAGTCTTTTCGAGAAACAACAACGAATTTAGAAAGGAACGAAGGAGCACACGGCATTTTTTGTTTATTTCTCTATTCGTTGTTGTCTAGTGCCTGAGTAGTTACATTTTTTGAAAATTCACATGAATAAAACAGCTTCCATCCCAATCGGCAAGATTGTCAAATCGAATACGCACGTTGATTATGTCTGCCAGGTCTACAACCAGGGCGAACAGCCGATCTTGCCGCAGGTGAGCGATTATAGCTTTGGTTCTTTTGTATCGATCCAACTCGATCAACTCGATCAACGCTTGATCGGCGTCATCTACAATACGCTGCTGATGAACCCAGATTTCGGTAACTTGGGTCCACGCTTGAGTCCACGCCCGGATCTGGAAATCTTCTCGCCCGATTACCTGGCGGAGACAGCCACTCTGGTTGGCATCATCGCCGTCGGTTGGCAACAGACAGATGGCAGCTTTCGGCAGGGCGTGCCTATCTTTGCTGCCACCCTCAATAACGAGGTGCAGCGACTGAGCAATGAGGAATTGATCAACTTTCACCAAGAGCGGAATGGCCGTGGACAACCGCAAATGCGTCTGCGCTATGCACCCTTGTTGCTCAACATGGGTAATCCCTTGATCCCGCCCCTGTTGATCAATATCATCGACCAACTCAGCCAACTCTTCCCTGATCAAGCTCGCCAACTTGCTGTCATGCGCAACAACCTCGCCTGGAAGAGCATCGTCCAACCAGCGGGGTAGGCAGTGGGACAGTAGGACGGTAAATCAGTGGACAGTGGAATAGTATCACTGACACACCGTCCACTGACTCACTTCAAGATCAATGTCCGCTGCGGCTCGTGAAGATACTGCGCACCCGTTGACGTTACAATGACGTCCTCTTCCAGCCCTAGATGACCGTAGCCTGACACGAAGATGGCTGGCTCAATCGTGTAAATTTGACCTGCCTCGATCGGCATATTGGGCAGGGTGCCATATTTTTCCCAGAGCGGACCGAGCAGTGCGCCGCCATCATGGCAGGCACGCCCCAACTGGTGGCCGAGCGCCCAGCGATACTCCGGATAGCCCGCATCTACAATCACCTTACGTGCCACTGCATCGACCTCTTTGCCCAGCACACCCGGTTTGAGAATCTTCATCGCTTCGTCAATCGACTTCAACAACGTGTCAAAGGCACGTTGGAGTTCGGGTGGTGCTTGCGTTTCGCCTGGTCTTAAGAAATAAACCACGCGCTGAATGTCGGCACAATATTCGTCCTGACGCACCCCAAAGTCAAAGTGGAGCAGATGTCCGGGCTCAATCACGATATCGGTCGGCCCGGCGTGACCAATCGGCGAGTTGGGGCCACTGTTCACCGCCGGGCAACTGGCTGGCTCCCAGGAAGTCTCCAAACCGAGTTCGGCGACCAGATCGTGCATATACTGCCCAACTTGCCGCTCGGTCTTGCCCACCGCCGCAAAGTCAATCGCCTTCTCGTAGATGTTGAGCGTGGTTTGAATCGCCTTCTCCACCCGATCGATCTCGCTCTCGGTTTTGCGTCCACGCAGTGCGCTGAGAATGCCTTCGGCAGAGCCCAGACGATTGGCAAAGGGGGTATCACGCAGATAACCTTTAAGCAGATTGTACATGCCCAGCGTTAAGCCGTCGGCGTGCGAGTCGGTTTCGGAATAGTTGAGCGCGATTTGCTGAGGGTTAAGGCGGTTGAGTACTTCGAGCAAGGGCTGGCTGAATGCAGTGTCATACAGAATCACCTCATCGAAAGCACCGATGCGCTCAACCGTTTCGCCATCGTAGCGCCCGACAATGGCGATCTTTTTGCCGCTGCGCGTAAAGATGAATGCGCTCTGCCAGGTAACATCGTGACCGTAGATGAAGTCCAGGGCCGGGTCGCGCACAGCGGAAGTTTCACGCACAAAGGTCATCCAAAGGTCGATCTTCTGTTCCTGTAAGATTCCAATCGTCTGCTCAATTTTTTCGTGGACAATGCTGTTTGGTTGGCTCATGTTTTTCTCCAATGATATAATTATTTACTCCTCAACAGGCTTGCTTAATAATGTAAGGACTTTGCTTGCAATGTATTAACAATTGCATTTTTCTTGCTTGGGTGCTTAATTTCTGATTAACTCTCTAAGTAAAGTTGACATAGTTTGTTGCAAGATTAGAATTCAGACTGTACACTTGGTAGGTAGAACCATTTATGATGTGAAATGTACTTGGGGCGTATGCGCAAATCCCATTCTCTTGTTAATCAGTGCGACCAGGTCACCTCTGGCCAGATTCAACGCAAAGATCAACTTTGGCGAAAGATGTTCAGCATGCAGAGCTGGACCTTTTTGTTGATCGGGCTCGTGCTTTTTTCATCCTGTCAAACGCCGCAACCAGTTCAAGCACCCATCAAGTTATCTGAGGTGACTCGCCCCTCCGGTTATCTGGTCGATGCCGTCGAGAAATATTTGGAAGAGTACCAACCAGGGCCACTGCCTCGCCTCTTTCAGACGACTCACGTCTATGATCGACATGGCGTGCTGCTGGCCGAGCTTTGGAACGAAGGCAAACGCACCTGGGTCAGTATCGATGACATGGCACCAGCATTGATCACGGCCACGGTCTCTACCGAAGATGCAACCTTCTTTACCAACTGGGGCTATGATCCATTTCGTATTGCTGCTGCGGTCTTCCAGAACTATAGCTCTGGTGAAATTGTCTCCGGCGCCAGCACCATCACGATGCAGTTGGCGCGCAATCTCTTCTTGGGGCCGGAAAAGCGTTATGACCAGTCGTTCGACCGCAAGTTGCTCGAATTGGGCCTAGCACAAGAATTGACCGATCTCTACAGCAAGCGCGAGTTGTTGGAAATGTATCTCAACCTCAACAACTATGGCAACTTGATGTATGGGCCAGAGGCGGCTTCGCAGCTCTACTTTGGCAAAGCGGCTAAGGAGCTGACCTTTGCCGAAGCGACTTTGCTTGCCGGCATCCCGCAACAGCCATTTGAGTTCGACCCTTATCATAACTTTCAGGCGGTTAAAAAGCGTCAGCGCACAGTGCTTGATCTGATGGTGGCCCATTTGGATATCACTTCGGCACAGGCAGATGAAGTTTACAACGAGCCGATCACATTGACCTTGCCGATGACACAAACCTCGGTGCTTGCCCCACAGTTTGTCCAATATGCCGAACTGATGCTAGACAAGCGCTTTGGCGAGTCGGGCTACACACGCCGTTCAGGTTACCACATTTTCACCACTCTTGACCTCGACATGCAGGCGATGGCGCAGAAGATCGTCAACGAGAAAATTCGCCAATTTCGCCTACGTTACAACCTGAGCAATGCTTCCCTGGTCGCAATGCGTCCCTATTCGGGCGAAGTATTGACTATGGTCGGCAGTGCTGACTTTTACGATGAGAGTATCGACGGCCAAGTCAATGTAGCATTGCGGCGGCGCCAGCCCGGCAGCACACTCAAACCGATCCTCTACGCTATGGCGATGAGCGACAATCTGCTCACCCCCGCGACTGTGATGTGGGATACGCCTGTGGCTTACGACCAGGGCAATGGCCTCTTCTATCGCCCGCAAAACTACGATAGTCAGTTTCATGGGCTGGTGACCGCACGCACTGCCCTAGCTAACAGTTTTAACATCCCGGCGGTCAAGCTGTTGGATGGTCTTGGCATCCAACGAGCACTCAAAGGGTTGGACCGCTTTGGCATTCACAGCCTGCAAAATGACCCCTACTTCGGCTTAGGTTTGGCTTTGGGAGCAAATGAGATCACGTTGATGGAACTCACCAACGCCTATAACGTTATTGCCAGCGGTGGTGACTACGTTGTTCCCGAGGTGGCATTGAACGCCTATGATAGTCAGCAACGTGCAGTAACGCTCCCGCCGCGCCCTGACCCCGTCCGTGTGATCACACGCGCCGCCGCCTTTCAGATCACCGATATTTTAAGTGACAATGATGCCCGTAGACCGATGTTTGGTGCCAACAGCGCCCTCAAATTGAGCCGTCCAGCAGCAGCGAAGACGGGAACGACCTCTGATTTCCGTGACAATTGGACGATGGGCTTCACCCGTTTCCTAGTGACGGGGGTTTGGACTGGCAACAGCAACGGCCAACCAATGCGTGACAGCACCGGCGTCACTGGCGCTGCGCCGATCTGGAACGCCTTCAACGAGGCCGTGCTTGCCGACAAGCGCATGTTGGAACTGATTGGCGTTCCTCCCAAAGATAAAACTGTCTGGAACTTTGTACCACCTTCGGATGTGCAGCAGGTCAAAGCTTGCCCGCCGAATTTATATTGTCGGGCCAGCGGCGAATGGTTTTCAAAGAGTTGGCTGGAAGCAACGGGGGATCGTGGACCTTTAGCCGACAGCTTTAGCAAAGTGCCCAGTGTCTCCATTTACAATGGCCGCGCCGACGACCACTGGACTCCTGTCTACTGCGAAAGTCCAGAAGGCAAGGTACGCGAAATGCTCAACTTGACTGGTCAATTGGGCTTGCCGGATAGTCAACTAACCCCAATTGAGGAAAACGAGGACGTAGCTCCTTCCACTTCAGCCACGGTGACGATCCAATCCTCTGCTGGTTCGGCACGTCTCAAGGCGGAAGACCCGCAGGCAAGTGGCCATGCGGTGACCATCCATTTCTTTCCGGAACATGAAATTGAGCGCTTCAACGCCTTAGCCTGGGGTGTCTATCGTGGACTGGCCATCAACCTAGGTGATTGTACTAGATTAAGCTACTACACCGTGCAGCCAGGCGACAGTTGGGGAGCCATCGCCAACCAATATGGCCTTCCCTACGGCACGCTACAAGCTGCCAATCAAGGGTTTGTCCGCGATGGGGCTGTGTTGTTGCCCGGTGATACGTTGTTGGTTCCCACCGGCAGCACCTTCACGATTGGCGTCAATGGACGAAGTTACCAGGTACATTCGGGCGACACCTGGGCCTCGATCGCCAATAGTTTTGGCATTCCACTCAAGATTCTGCTCGCCGTGAACCCGGAGATCAATCGCCCCTATCTCATTCTTCGACCCGGTGATAATGTTTGGATCCCAGACAAGGATGAAGTGGATCGAGCGATGGGTTAGAGGGAATTGCAGATTGCGGATTGATAAAAAACAGAGATGCTTGGCTGAGTAAACCAGGCATCTCTGTTTTTATTTGGTCTTGTGATTGCAATAATTACGCTGGGGTCAGCTTTACGACGGTGGCGAATGGATCGCGTTGCTCGGCTGGAATGGTGAGGACAAGAGCGCCCTCAGTGGCTTCTGTCTGAACGGGCGAGCCATCGCTGAGCAGGGTGGCCCTGTAATTGCCGCTCACACCAGGTAGTTTGACACAATCGCTCACGTAGTTTAGTGAATGAATATAATGAACATCGCCCTTGCTTGTGCTGACGGTATCGGCGCTGGCGGCGATTTTGCCTGCGCGTGTGCCATAGATCGATTCGCCATTGCGGGCCAGCCATGTACCCACTTGGCGCAGTCGTTGAGCGTGGACAGGCAGAATCTCACCTAAGGCAGTGGGACCGACATTGAGCAGATAATTTGCCCCAGCACTGGCAGAACGTACCAGATAATGAATCAGTTGGCGCGTGGATTTGTGATTGTTGTCGCCGTTGTGGACGCCCCAATGGTCGTTGATCGTCATGCAGACCTCGCCCGGCAGATCATAGACATTGGTGGTGTTAAATCCCGCCGTGTTCGTGCCCGGCAGATCCTGCTCAAAGCCTTGGATATCTTCGCCAGGGATCGGCTCTTCGTGGCGATTGTTGTGGACGACGGCGTTGGGCTGCAAGGTGTGGATCATGCTGTAGAGTTCCTCATATTCAAAGGAACCACCCGGCAGAAAGTATTGATCCTTTTCACTGAAGGGATGATGCGGCCAATCACCGTCGAACCAGATACAGGCAATTTCGCCAAAGTTGGTACAAAGCTCACGCACCTGGCCATGCAAGAAGTGCAGGTAATCGTTCCAGGTTAACCCACTTTCCTTGCGGAAGCGGTAGGCTGGATGATGCCAATCGAGCAGCGACGAATAGATACCCAGTTTGACGTCACCCCGCTTGGCACAGGCCGCCGCCAATTCGGCCAACGGATCGCGTTTGAAGGGGGTATTGGTGATCTTGTAGTCGCTCAGCGCCGTATCATACATGCTGAAACCGTCGTGATGGCGGCTGGTGAAGACCAAATATTTCTGTCCGGCATCGGCGGCAATGCTCACCCACTCGTCGGCGTTGAACTTAACCGGGTTGAACTGCGGTACTAATTTTTCATATTCTGCCACGGGAATGCTTTCCCGGTGCATGACCCATTCCTGGCGGGCAAGGATGGAGTAAAGCCCCCAATGGATAAACATGCCAAAGCGCAGGTCGCTAAAGCGAGCTTGACGTGCTGTTTCTTTCATAACGAATGCCTTTTTTGTTTGATGGATGTATCGATTTGTTTGGATTGAAATTTTCGTCAGCCCTACCTGCCGCCCATCCCGCTAAGTGTAATGCCTTTGACAAACCAATTTTGCCCCAGCACGTAAATGACAAGAATGGGCAGCAATGCAATGACCGAGCCAGCCATGAGCAGATGCCATTCCGTGTGATATTGCCCTTGAAAGGATGCCAATCCGATTGGGATCGTGCGCATCGACTCTTCGTTGGTCACTACCAGTGGCCACAGAAAATCGTTCCATGCCCCTTGAAAGTTGAAGATTGCCAGTGTGGCGATCACGGGACCGCTCAAGGGCAGGATGATCTGCCACCAAATGCGGAAACTGCTGGCCCCATCCATGCGCGCCGCTTCGTCCATATCAAGCGGGATGCCCTTGAAATATTGGCGGAGCAGAAAGGTACTAAAGGCGCTAAAGGCCGTCGGCAGAATCAATGCCTGGTAGGTATCTCGCCAGTGGAGATAACGAGCGACCACAATGTAGTTGGGCAACATCGTCACCTGAAAGGGGATCATTAAAGTGGCCAGGTAGAGCAAGAAAAGTGTCTCGCGACCCTTGAAACGGAGCCGGGCAAAGGCAAAGGCGGCCAGCGAGGCGGTCAGGATCTGGAGCGCAACCGTGCTGACCGAAACAATGATGCTGTTTAAGTAGAATCGCCCAAAGGGGATTTGACGGAAAACCTCAAAATAATTGTTGATCGTGATCTGGCTGAGCGGAAAAGTGCGCGACATAAACGCCTCTTTCGGCCAGAGTGAGACGATCAACATAAAAATAAAAGGTCCCAACATTACTACACTGGCCAGAATCAGAAGTAGATGTAGCCAAACATAGTTTTGATGAGAGCGAGCGTTAACTGCTTGCATAAATGATTAAAGATTGAAGATCAGAGACTAGAGAGCAATACAAAGGCGTCGAGATTATAACCACTAGGCTACAACATCGGTATCTAATCCAAGTTGTAGACCCTGCAAAAAGGGATATCAGCGTTGAGTTTGACGATCTTGTGAATTGGAACACTCATAACGTTATCCATTCCATTCTGTTGATCCAATCTTCCGCTTCGCTTGCTTCCCAGTAAATTGCCAGCGCTTCAGCTACCATCATAAATCGATCATGTTTGCTGATCGTGAAGATACCCCAGTGGTAATGCCCTTCCGCAAAATGATCGATGATATGGCGTGGCATGCTTTTCCGATTGTCTGTGACCAGCACTCGCTGCGATTGCTCCAGATGACGCAGGATAAACGGATCGGATGAAGAATAGGGTGGCGCACCTTCATCGCCAACTTTCAAGGCATCAATCTTTGGATAATGGTATTTCAGTGTTTCGAGAAAGCGCGGGCTTAGAGCCTGTTATGAACTTTATGAGATAAGATGAACGGCTTGTTTAAGCATAAGGATAGCAAAGGCTAAGAAATGGAAGCCAGCCAGTGTTTCTGGTAAACGTTCATAATCACGAGCAAGTCTGCGGAAGCGAGCCGTCCAGGCAAAACTGCGTTCGACAACCCAACGTTTTGGCAAGAGAACGAAACCTTTCTTGGCTTCTGGCAGTTTGACGACGATGAGTTCGATACCATGTTGATTGGCAGCCTGAGCGGCATCGTCACCGGTGTAGCCTTGGTCAACATAGGCAACTTCAACACTATCCCCGGTGACATCTTGTACTTGTTGTGCCAGTTCATCCACTTGCGCCCGCTCTTGTTCATTGGCTGGAGTTACATGCAAAGCCAGCAAGTGTCCAAGTGTATCAACTGCCAGATGGACTTTGCTGCCTTTCTTGTGTTTGTGGCCATCGTAGCCTGCTCGTTCGCCACTTTCCGGTGTCGATTGCAGGGTACGACCATCGAAAATCGCAGCAGACGGTTGCTCATTTCGGCCAGCGGCCAAACGCAATAGGACTCGTAAATCATGCACCATCGTCTCGAATACTTCGGCTGCTATCCAGCGCTGTGTTTGTTGATAGACCGTGTACCAAGGCGGCAGGTCATTGGGCATCATTCGCCAGCCGGCTCCGGCTCGCACCAGCCAGCGTAAGCCATTGAAGACTTCTCGTAACTCATGTTCCCGTTGCGGTGCGTCTTCTCGCATCAAGGTCAAATACGGCGCTGCGAACGCCCACTCTTCATCGGTTACATCACTTGGGTATGCTTTTCGGTTCATCCTTTTAGCATACTCATTCTGTCAAATCCAAAAGTTCATAACACGCTCTAGATTTTCATCAAATAAGTACCGGATTTTCATCGCCTTGTTCTTCTTGCGTTAGGGGATATGGTTGGCGTCGCTCACGGATGAGCGCTTCAACCTTACGTGAGATTGGCGTTCTGTTTTTCTTCCACTCTTCGTAGGCGAGTGAAGTTTCTTTCTTCAGATTCGCTATATAGTCATCAACTTCCTGTTGATACCAAAGATAATGGGCGATCACTGCATAGATAATTCGAATGTCTACGCCAGGAAATGTCTGCGCAATTTGATTTGGTGATTCCCCGAGTTGAAATTGCTCAATGATGTGTTCTGGACCAATTCGGTGCCCCTTGATGCGAATTTCATCCGGTGCATCCATCGTCAGGAATTCCCTAATATCGATTGACTTGAAAGGAAACTTCCCAGAGTTGTTCATCGCGATCTCCTATTCTTTCAGTTTACTTCATAATAGACCCAACGTCTCTGCATTCTAGTTTGGATCAGCGTAAAGAGAAAGATAAAGAAGAACAAAAACCAGGCAATCGCTGCTGCTTTGCCCATACGGTTGTAGCTGAAGGCATTCTGGTAAATGTAGTAGACAACCGTCATTGTCGCTTGGGCGGGTGTGCCACTGCTGCCGCGCGTCATCACGTAAGCCTCAGTGAAGAGTTGAAACGCGCCGATCATCTGCAACACAAACAGGAAAAACGTGGTAGGGCTGATCAACGGAACGGTGACATTGCGAAAGCGTTGCCATGCGGTGGCACCATCGACATTGGCGGCGTCGTACAACTCTTGGGGAACGCCTTGCAGTGCCGCCAGATAGATCACCATCGTAAAGCCCGTGTTCTTCCAGAGCGTCAACAAGACAACCGAAGGCTTTTGCCAGGAAGGATCGCCCAGAAAATTGGGCGGGGTAAAGCCAAGCTTCCAAAAGATTTCACTGATTGGGCCAAAGTCCCGGTTGAGCAGCAGTTGAAACACAATGGCTGCCGCAACAATTGTTGTCACTACTGGCATGAAATAGATTAGCCGATAAAGTACTCGCCCACGGATTGGCTGATTGAGTGCCAGGGCCAACATCAATCCAAAGGCCAATTGCAATGGCACAATCGTCACCATGAAAAATGCGGTATTGCGCACTGTCTGCCAGAAGACCGAATCGTTGAGCATCTCCCGATAGTTGGCGATTCCCACCCAGGAAAAAGCCCCACTCAATTTCAACTCGCCCAAACTGAGCAAAACCGAGGCCAACATGGGTAGGATCACAAAAAGTAAAAAGCCCGCCATACTGGGCAACAAAAAGAGATAGGCTTCATTCTGTTGATCCATGCGCCAGCGGCGGGTGGGGCGAGTGGCGGGTTGTGGGTGGCGGGTGGCGATAGTGGACATAGAGGTGACAGGGTGACAAGGTGACAAGGTGATTTTTCATCCTATCACCTTGTCGCCTTGTCAGAATTTACTGCTTGGGATAACCCTTATCCTTGAGGAATTGGTCAACCTGGGTGCAAAGTTCGGCCAGCACATCCGCTGGTTTACCTTCTCCGCTCCAAATCTTGGCTTCATTGGGGCCAATGATCGAACCGCTCAACTCATCCCACTCGGGGAAGTAACCAAAGCCACCGACATCTGCCGACGAAGCTTCCGTCACAACGGCTTGTTTGTTGGCGGGTTCGCCAGCTTGTTTGACAAAGACTTCGGCAGTGGTTGATTGCAGGGCTGGGAAGATTTCACCTCGTTCGGCGTAGATCTTTTCGCCGCCATTGGTGCTTTGCAGCCAACTAAGGAAGGTCCAGGCTTCTTCTTTGTTGTCGCTGCCTGCGCTCATCACCCACGCAGCACCACCAGCACCATTCCAGCGTTTACCACCTTTGGGGGTGGGTACGGTTTGCAAATCATAATTCATTTTGGCGGCATTAAAGGCCGAGATACGGCTGGTGTTCTGAATGATCATGGCCGCTTGACCGCTCTGGAAGACTGCACTGTCACCACCCGCCTGGCTCAGATCGGCATCGCGCATAGCATAGCCTTGATCAAGCAGGTTGGTGAAGAAGTTGAGTGCATCCACGGCCGGTTGATCGGCATAGGTGCATTTGGATGGATTGCGATAGTCATCCAACATGCCGCCGCCATTCTGCACGACAAACTTAAGCGCCTTGCCATTTTCCATTGCTAGTGCATAGCGTTCGACCTTGCCGCTAGCATCTTTCTTGGTGAGCTTTTCTGCGGCGGCGGTTAAATCATCCCATGTCCAGGAATCGGTCGGGTAGGCCACGCCTGCTTCATCGAAGATATCCTTGTTGTAATAGAGAATAGCGACATCAATATCGCGCGGGAAGCCGTAGATGTGACCATCATACTTGGCCGATTCGAGCAGACCGGGCCAGTAATCGTCGATCTTATAGCCGGACTTTTCGATAAATGGATCTAGATTTTCCAGTACACCTTGAGCCGCATAGCTCGGGGTTGGCCACAGGAATGCAACATCGGGAATTGATTTGGAATCGCCGCTGGCCCACAAGGTCTTGATCTTGGTGAAGTAATCGCCCCAGGGCTGTGACCAGATTTCGATCTTAATTTCGGGGTGTTCCTTCATAAATGCATCGGCCACGACCTGGTGCGAGGCAACTTCTTCGGGGCTGCCCCAGAGCGCCCAGGTCAGCGTGACTGGGCCACTGCTGCTGGCTGCCTGATCACCACCACTGCTTGCTGCTGGCGCGCCAGCCGGTGCGGGTGCAACACAGGCTGTTAGTACCGTTGCCAGTACAAGAACAAGCGTCAAACTCCATGACAATCGCTTGAACATTTTCTTTCCTCCATAGTACGTAGTGAATATACTGCGGCCCAACTTTAGTTGCTCCTTCCATTGTAAAAGAGTCCCATTGGATAAGCCGCCGTATCGGTTGGATAGGGAAGTATTGTTATGATAGCACCAGAAGCACGCTTGAACAAGTGGTTTGTATTACGTGGATAGAATCTCTGTTTCGTAGGCATCCTCCGATGCGCTGGATGGAGTTACCCGTGACGATTTCAGAGCTGTTAACGTCAGCGTACGAGAGGGCCGGTCGCTAACGCTCTCGGTTCTGAAATGTATCCGTGATGATTTCAGAGCCGTTAGCGTCAGCATACGGAATAGCCGGCCGCTAACGCTCTCGGTTCTGAAGTGAGTTTACCCGTAACGAATTCTGGGGTCGATAAAGCCATACAGTGCATCTGTGGCGATGTTGATTAAGCTAAAGACAATGCCATACAAGATCGTGATACCCATGATTGGTTGAAAGTCGAGGCGCAGAGAGGATTCAACCGCATAGAGTCCGAGCCCAGGCCAGTCGAAAATGGTTTCGACCAGGACCGCACCAGCCAGCAGCCAGCCAAACTCAAGCGAGATCATGGTGATGATCGAGTTGAGTGCGTTGCGTAGGATATGCACAAAGATCAGGCTGCGTCGGCGAATGCCCATGGCACGTGCTGTGCGCACATAGTCCCGCTCCATCACATCCAGCACTGCCGCACGCGTGATGCGCGTGATCGAGGCCAGCGAGCCAAAGGAGAGCACAAGTGCGGGCAGAGCAATGTAGCGCAACCCGGTGGTGAAGGCTTTGAGATCCCAGTGCAGCAAACTATCAAACAAGATCAACCCAGTAATTGAACTGGGCGGCGCTATGCGTACATCAAAGCGTTTCCCGATCGGAAACCAGCGCAGATTGAGGCCAAAGAAGCTCTGGAAGATCATGGCCAGCCAGAAGGCGGGAAAACTGACAAAAAAGAGCGCCACGACCCGTGCAAGATGGTCAGGAAGTCGGTTGCGCTGGAGTGCGGAAAGGATGCCCAACGGGATGCCAAGCAGCGTAGCAAGGCCAACTGCGACGATGGTCAATTCCAACGTGGCCGGGAAATAGGTACGCAGATCGGTCCACACTTCACGTTTGGAGTAAAGCGACATCCCCCAATCGCCACGAAAGAGTCCGCCAATATAGTTGATATACTGCATCGGCAAGGGTTGATCTAAGCCGAACTGTTTGGCTAGTTGCGCCTTGATCTCAGGTGTCGCCTGCGGCCCTGCCGCTAGTCCCACTGGATCACCAGGCAAAATGCGCGATATTGTAAAGGTGAGCAGGCTCAGCCCAAAAAGCAGCGGTATAAGAAAAATGAAACGGCGAAGTAGGTAGGTACGGAGAGACATAATGAATGGTTAATGGTGAACAGTTAATGGTTAATGGTTAATGAGAGAAGGGCCGACGAGCAGCATAGCCTTTCAACAATTACACCATTAACCATTAACCATTAACCATTTAACAGCCTTCCATTGCTAAATCTTGGAAGAGAACAGAGAGACTTTCCAACGGGCGGAACTCGTAGCCGCTGACGCAATTGTTGAAGCCGAGCATGGTGCTTTCGGTATAGGTCCAAATCGAAGGCTGATCGGCAGCGATCAAACGGTTGACCTGTTGGTACATCCCCAGGCGCTTGGCCGCATCGCCGGTGATACGTGCTTCATCCAGCATCTTATCGACTTCTTCATTCTTGTAGAAGTTGCAAGAGTTGAAGCTACCCCATTGCCCCGAATGATATTGGTTGTAGAGGTGCGCATCCGGGTCGAGATAGGCAGGGTTGGTGTAGATGTTGATCAGATCCGGGCCGCTATCGGGCTTGGCACAGCTTGCCACCATATCGGGCCACAACATCGGCTTCATGTTGAGCGTGATGTTGAGTTCCTTCAACCCTTCGAGCAGCAGTAGACCGGTCACTTCCTCGCGCTTGAGGTCGGTGACGTAGACATAATCGAGCGTGATGCCACCATCGGGCCACTGTGACTGCTTGAGAAACTCCTTGGCCTTGGCGAGGTCGTAGGTCGGCACATCCAGATCCTTCACGGCGCCAGGGAAGTTGAGCGGTGTGGGGCCTGGCATCATCTCGACGCGTACATCCTCGATCTTAGGCAGTTCGGCGTAGTTGAAGGCGTAGGCAATCGCCTTGCGCAGATTGATGTCGCTCGTATATTTGCCCTGATTGTTCATCTTGACGCTGTTGGAAAAGATGCCAGCATGCTCTTCGACATGGAAGCCATCGGTGGCATTGATCTTCTCTGCCTCATTGATCCCAATCGTGTCGGCAATATGGGTTTCGCCCGCCAGCAAGGAGTTCAATTGCGATGCGTTGTCGCGCTTAATGATCCAAAGGAAGCCATCAATATGATTTTCGCTCTTCCAACCGCCCCAATAATCGGGCACGGCTGTGAACTCGTACAGATTGCCAATTTCCCAACGTCCTTGGGTAAAGGGGCCTGAGCCAGCTTCGTGGGTCTTGAGATAGGTCTGACCATCGTCACTGCCCTTGTTGGCTTCGACAAGGGTCGGATTGACAATATAGAACTGGGTCAAGGTGCCAACAAAGGGTGCAAAGGGCTTGAGTAGTGTGAATTTGACCGTGGTATCATCCACTTTGCTGATCGACTTTTCATCGGCAATGCCAGCCCAGCGATAGGTCGGTGGCCCTTGCAGACGGATCAAGCGCTGCCAACTGTAGACCACAGCATCAGCATTGACTGGGCTGCCGTCGTGGAACTTGGCATTCGGTTTGAGCTTGAAGGTGAACTCGCTGGCATCCGGCGCGGCTTCATAGCTATCGACCAGGTTGTTTTCGACCTTTTCACCGCGCACAATAAAGAAGGCATCGTAAAGGCTGACGAGCGAAGCATTGATCGAGTAGTTCTCGCCGGTCGCCGGGTCAATGTTGTCGATATCCTGGTTGCCACCGTAGAGCAGGATGCGCTCGCCTGCTGCAGGTTGCTCGGCGCTGGACTCGGATTTTGAACTGGGTGCGGCCTGTTGATCGCCGCTGGAAGCGGCGGGGGCGGCGGCAGGTGCTCCTGCTGGGGCACAGGCCGCAAACAGCAACGCAAGGATCAGCGTGGCTGCCCAAAGTGGGTTGATCGATCTCTTTGACAAGAGTTTGTACATCGCATTCCCTCCTAAGTTGATGAATCAATATAGTAACCGTGAATCTTGCCCCTTTCAACCATTCACATACACACTCCGAAATGCAAGGTAAGCACTTTTTTGCGCTGGTTTGTAGTGTTTGAGCCACAGTTGAGAATACTCACTCCGCACGCACTGGATGGTAGCCACAAAGGGTGAGGAAGGAGCAGATTGGAAGTTACGCCTATTAAATTGATGATGGGAGCAAATCGCTAAAGCAACTATACAGGTTTGTGAATTTACTGTCAAACTAGCAAATTTTCCAAGGGAATTTCTTGCATTGTGATGTCGCAACCTGTATGCTTTGCCGCAGTTCAACGATCTTTGGCAGGGATTTAGGACACAGAGTGCACAAGAGGATTCACGGAGAACACAGAGAGGAGAAATCCCTCTTGTATTCTCTAGGATTTCTTGGCTGAGGTTTGGAACCTGCCTGTGGAGTTACGATATCCAAATGGAGTGACAGTGAAGAAACAAAGTAGTAAAACGGATAGTAAACAATTACCGGTCATTCTAGCCATCTGCGCAATCCCGGTGATATTGGCACTTTTTCTGGTGCTCAACAATATAAATCAACGCTCGACCGTTTTAACCGCCACCCCTACTCTACAGCCTACCACAGAAGCCGCATCGGCAGCAGGTTCTGCCCTAACGGCGCAGGGCGTGCCGGTTGAAGTGGCATCCCGCAACGGCAAGTATAAAGCACCCCCGCCGATGACGATCGACACCAAGAAGTACTACTACGCCACCTTCAAAACAGCCCAGGGAGAGATCAAGGTTCAGCTTTTTGCCAATCAAACGCCCAACACGGTCAACAATTTTGTCTTTTTGGCACGGGAAGGCTTCTATAACAACACAACTTTTCACCGTGTCTTGGAAAATTTTATGGCGCAGGGCGGCGATCCAACTGCCACGGGTGGCGGTGGTCCTGGCTATATTATTAATGATGAATTTGGCCCAGGACTTGTCTTTGATCGACCTGGGTTGTTAGCAATGGCCAACGCTGGACCTAATACCAATGGCAGCCAATTCTTCATTACCTTTAGTCCGCAACCAAGCCTGAATGGACGCCACACTATCTTTGGCGAAGTGATTGAAGGGCTGGACGTACTTGCCAAGATCAAGCTGCGCGATCCCGAAAAGTCACCCGATTTCGTGGGAGACGCTTTGACCAGTGTCGAGATCGAAGAATCAGATATAAGCATCCTGCCCACGCCAACACCGCTCCCACCGACACCCACACCCTTCTCGCCGAGTGAACTGGACACTTCGTTGCGTCCGCTCGCTACGCTATCGGCCACGGCTCGCTCCAATTACTTTAATGCGCCGCCAACAGACGTTATAATCGGAAATCAGTCTTACACTGCCACCATGCTCACCAGCCAGGGCACGATGACGCTCGAACTACGCGGCGATTTGGCGCCAGTCGCCGTTAACAACTTTGTCTTGTTGGCCGATTTGGGCTTCTATGACAAAACTCCAGTCAATCGAGTGAGTGACGGCGATTCGATTATTATCGGCTCGCCTGCCAACCAGCCAGAAAGTGACGCTGGTTATGGCTTCTCACCCGAAACCAATCTGGCAGTGAAACCTGACTTGGGGTATATCGCCTATGTTCCCAAGACGAATGACCCCGCTCATGCCAGCAGCAGCCAACTCTTCATTCTCTTTGGCGACCCCGGTCCCGAAATGAATCAACGCTACAGCTTCTTTGGGCGTATTACCCAAGGCGTGGAAGTTTTGACAAAGTTGACTGTGAGCGATACGGTAGAATCGATTACTGTGTTGAAGTAATCGATTTGATGCGTGATTCGTGATGCGTGAAATGTAGTTTGGCTCTATTCAAATGAGACAAGAAAAGAATAGAGACAATCACTATTTCACGAATCACGAATCACTTTTCATCCTTTTCCTATGTGCCGAAATATCAAACCACTCTATAACTTTGAGCCCCCCACCACCGATGACGAGATTGCGGCGGCTGCACTACAATTTGTGCGCAAGGTAAGCGGTTTTAGCAAACCTTCCCAAGCAAACCAGCCAGCCTTCGACCAAGCTGTCCAAGAGATCACTGCCGCTACTCGTCGGCTGCTGGAGGAACTGAAAACCAACGCCGCTCCGCTCAACCGCGAGGTAGAAGCCGCTAAAGCCAAAGCCCGTTCGGTAAAGCGGTTCGCAAAGTAGAAAAGAGTTGAAAAGTGGAAGAGTGGAAAAGTAGCCTGTACTCTTCCACTCTTCCACTTTTCAACTCTGCCACTCTGCAACCTGGTATACCTCCTTGCCTCCTCTGTTTGACACTCTCTTCATCCTGTGTTAATCTTTGCTCAAGATTAGTAGAAGATTAACTCAATCTTTCCCATCTCTCTCATCAATCTACAAGCAACTGAATCTGATTAGAACTGTTCCCAAGGCAAGAATTTGCTTTTGCAACTTTCCCCCATCTCCAAAATCAAAGCATCTCAAAAAGGAGGAACTATAATGTCACGTCGTTTTTCCAAGCTCTATCTCCTGTTCTCACTGCTGGTGATGATCAGCTTGGTAGCTGCCTGTGCTGGAGCGGCTGCGCCTGCCGCACCTGCTGCCGAAGCGCCCACCGCCGAAGAAGCCAAGCCCACCGAAGCCCCTGCCGCCGAAGCACCCGCTGAAGCCGCCCCCGCCGAGGAAGAAAAGCTTGGCGCTTCCTTGATCGGCACGATCGAAGGCCCGGAAATTATTACCGATCCGGCCCAATATCCAACCAAGTTTGGTGAAGCACCGATGTTGGCCGATATGGTCAAAGCTGGCAGTTTGCCGCCCGTCGAAGAGCGCTTGCCCAAGCCCGAAGATCTCTTGGTTATTAAGCCGCTTAAGGAGATTGGCAAGTATGGTGGCACCTGGCATCGTGGCTTTACCGGCCCCGGCGATGGTCAGAATGGCCATCGTGTAGCCGGTGGTGATCGCTTCCTCTTCTGGGACTCCGACGAATTCCCCAAGATGACGCCTAATCTTGCCAAGAGCTGGGAAGTGAGCGAGGACGGCAAGGAGATCACCCTTCATCTGCGCGAAGGAGTCAAATGGTCTGATGGTACACCCTTTACCACCGAAGATGTGCTCTTCTGGTATGAGCACATGTATCAGAACACCGAGTTGGTTCCTGTCCAATCGGCCTTCTTCCGGGTAGACCAAGGTGCGAAACTCGAATGTCCCGATGCCTACACCATCAAGTTCAGCTTCCCCTATGCCAACTCGCTCTTCCTGGAAGTTTTGGGCAGCTCGGTCAACGTTTTTGGCGGTCATGCCATTAACGGTGAGTATGCCATGGGTGGTTATGCGCCAGCCCACTACCTAAAGCAGTTCCACCCTGACTTTGCCAGCAAAGATGAATTGGACGCCAAGGTCAAAGAAGCCGGCATGGACACCTGGGTCAACCTCTTCAAGGTAAAGAATAAGTGGCAGAACAATCCAGATCTGCCGACCTTGACCCCGTGGAAGACGGTCAACCCAATCACAACTGACAATTGGGTGTTGGAACGCAATCCCTATTATTATGGCGTCGATTCTGAAGGCAACCAATTGCCCTACATCGACCGGATTTCGATGTCGGTAGCCCAGGATCTGGAAGTGCTCAACCTCAAAGCTATCGCCGGTGAGTTTGAATATCAATCACGCCATATACAGTTGGCAAAGCTTCCCGTTCTGCTTGAAAATGCCGAAAAAGGCAACTACACTGTCCACCTCGACCCGGCGCAGCATGGTGCCGACGCAGGTCTCCAGATCAACTTGAGCTACGACGCCGATCCTGAAATTGCCAAATGGCTGAAGACGACCGACTTCCGCCGTGCCCTCTCGCTCGGTATCGACCGTGATGCGATCAACGAGATTGTCTTCCTCGGCATCGGTACACCTGGTTCGGCTGTGGTTGCGGAAACCTCGCCCTTCAACCCTGGCACCGAGTATCGCAGCCTCTGGGCGACACACGAGGTTGATAAGGCCAATCAGATGCTCGATGCGATTGGTTTGGACAAAAAGGACGCCGAAGGTTATCGTCTGCGCACGGACAACGGCGAACGACTGACCCTCGAACTTGACCCGATTCCCGCCTTTATCAACTTTACCCAGGTGGCTGAATTGATCAAGGAGGATTGGGCCGAGATCGGTATCTTTGTTAATGTGGTGGAAACCGAGCGCAGTTTGGTGGAACAGAAGCGCAATTCGAATCAACTGCAGATATTCCTGTGGCAAAACGACGGCACAGATGAGCTCTTCCTCTATCCGTATCATGCCATTCCAGTCGATCCCACTTCGGGCACAGGTCCTGCCTTTGGTGCCTGGTATGCGTCAGGTGGTAAGGCGGAAATGAGTATCGAGCCGACCGATCCCAAGGTCAAAGAGGTGCTCGATCTCTTTACCCAAGGGCTGCGTGCTACTCCCGAAGAACGTATCAAGATCGGACAGGAGATCTGGAAGATCGCTATCGACGAAGTATGGACGATCGGTACCGTAGGTCAATCCGGTGCCTTCATGGGCGTGCGTGTGGTGAACAACGATATGGGCAACATTCCCTCTCGCTTGTTCAACATCCAGGCTGGCCAAACACCGAACATTGCCCGACCCTCGACCTTCTTCTATCAACATCCGGACGAACATAAATAGTTAAAAGTGGAAAAGTTGCAAAGTAGAAAAGTTGATAGAACTCTGCAACTTTTCCACTTTGCAACTCTGCAACTCTTAAACCATGCTCAACTATATTCTCCGCCGTCTCTTGGCTGGTGTCATTACCATCTGGGCTGCTTCGGTGATTTCGTTTATTGTCATTCAGTTGCCGCCCGGCGATTATGTCACGACTTATGTTGCCGCGCTGCAAAGTACGGGAACAATGGTCAACGCCGATCAAGCTGAGGCAATCCGTGAACAATATGGCCTGAATCAACCGATGTATGTGCAATACTTTAAGTGGATGCGGTTGATGCTGCAAGGCAACTTTGGCATGGCGATGGAGTATAATCAGCCGGTGAGTGTGGTAATCGGCGACCGCATGACGTTGACGATCATTGTCTCGCTGGGTGCAGTTTTGCTGATTTGGGCCTTGGCGCTGCCGATTGGCATTTACTCGGCGGTGCGCCAATATTCGATTGGTGATTACTTCTTCACCTTTCTCAGTTTTATCGGGATTGCCATTCCCAACTTTATGTTGGCGCTGATTTTGATGTATGTTGGCTTCAAATACTTCAGCATTCAAAACATTGGTGGTCTCTTTTCCTCGGAAATGGCCCTGGAACCGTGGGGATGGGCCAAAGTTTGGGATTTGATCAAACACCTGCCGCTACCTGCGATCATTATTGGGCTGGCAGGTATGGCCGAAGTGATGCGTATTATGCGTGCCAATCTCTTGGACGAATTGCGTAAGCCCTATGTGGTGACAGCGCGGGCAAAGGGATTGGCCGAGACGCGCGTGATCATGAAATATCCGGTACGGGCTGCACTCAACCCTTTTGTCAGCACCATTGGCTATATTTTCCCCTTTTTGGTTTCGGGCAGCATTATCGTATCGCTTGTGCTTAGTTTGCCGACGGTAGGGCCGTTGCTTTACAAAGCACTGTTGGCCCAGGATCTTTTTCTGGCAGGCACCATTTTATTACTCCTAGCCATTTTGACCGTGGTCGGCACCTTTGTTTCCGATCTGCTGCTGATGTGGATCGATCCACGGATTCGTTTTGGCATGGAGAACCAATAAGGGAGCACCAGTAAGGAAGCAAGCACATGACCCAGGCTGCACCGGCTCTTCAGAACATTCCACAAAGAAAGCAAGAGGATGCTGCCGATCGCATCTCGGTTGCCACCCAATGGCAACTAATGTGGTGGCGATTTCGCAAACACCGCTTGGCGATGCTCTCGGCGATCATTATTTTACTCTTTTACATCGTGGTCATCTTTGCCGATTTCTTCGCTTATACCGACCCTACCAAAGACAACGCCAATCTCTTGCTTCTGACTCCGCAGCCCATCCACTGGTACGACGGTGATACGTTTAGCCCTCACGTCTTTGCGGTCACCGGCAAACGTGACCCGAAAACCTTCAAAAAGGTCTACAAACCCGATCCAAATCAGAAGGTGGCAGTGAAATTTTTTGCCAAAGGCTACGAATACCATATCCTCGGCTTGATCCCTGCCAATCGCCACTTGATCGGCGTAGAAAATGCCAAGGTTGAGGAGAGCCTTTTCTTATTGGGCACCGACAACTTGGGTCGGGATGTCTTCTCCCGTTTGATGGTTGCCACTCGCCTTTCGTTGACCATCGGTCTGGCAGGCGTTGCCCTCAGCCTCTTTTTAGGCATCCTGCTTGGTGGTGTCTCGGGTCTTTATGGCGGCGTGGTCGATAATGTCATTCAGCGCTTTATCGAGATTGTGCGCTCGGTGCCAACCATTCCGCTTTGGATGGCGTTGGCTGCTTCCGTGCCCTCTGACTGGCCAATCGAACGAGTCTATTTCATCATTGTGCTCATTCTGGGTGTGATCGGCTGGACGACGCTGGCACGCGTGGTACGTGGACGCTTTCTTTCGCTGCGCAACGAAGATTTTGTCACTGCGGCGGAATTGGCAGGTTCTGGGCAACTGCGCATCATCTTTCGTCACATGGTGCCTTCATTCCTGAGCCACATCATCGCTGCTACTTCTCTAGCACTTCCTGCCATGATCATAGCGGAGACCTCGCTCAGCTTTCTCGGATTGGGCTTGCGTCCACCAGCGATTAGTTGGGGTGTGTTGCTTAAAGATGCACAGAACATCCAGGCCGTGGCACTATCGCCCTGGCTGCTCATCCCTGCCATTCCAGTGATTGTCGCCGTCTTGGCATTCAACTTTCTCGGCGATGGGTTACGCGACGCCGCTGACCCATACGGCTAGAGGAATCTCTTTTACTTTTGAATATGCTTAGTCAATCAACGCCAATTATTTCCGTCCAGAACCTAAAAACTTACTTCTACCAGGACGAGGGCGTGGTCCGTGCGGTGGATGGCGCCAGCTTTGATCTCTTTGCGGGCAAAACGCTGGGCATTGTCGGCGAGAGCGGCTGTGGAAAGAGTGTAACTGCCCGCTCGATTTTGCAGATCGTAGAGCGTTCGGGGCGGATCGAGTCGGGCAATATTTGGTTGCAACGCAACAATCATGGCAGCAGCCAGGCCATTGACCTGGCGACCCTACGCCCCGATGGCAAAGAGATGCGAGCCATCCGCGGTGCCGAGATTGCGCTGATCTTCCAAGAGCCGATGACGTCGTTGAGTGCCTATCACACCGTGGGCAACCAGATTATCGAATCCATTCGCCTGCACAAATCGGTCAGCCATAAGGAAGCGCGTGAGCAAACCATCGATCTGCTGCGCATGGTTGGCATTCCCAAACCTGAACGGCGCATCGATGAATATTCATTTCAACTGAGCGGCGGCTTGCGCCAGCGCGTGATGATTGCTATGGCGCTGGCTTGTGGTCCCAAAGTGCTGATTGCCGATGAGCCGACAACTGCACTTGACGTGACCACCCAAGCCCAGATTCTTGATCTCCTGCGCCGGCTCCAAGCCGAAACTGGCCTTGCCATTATTCTGATCACGCACGATATGGGCGTCATTGCCGAAATGGCCGACGACGTGGTTGTGATGTATTTGGGACGAGTGGTCGAGCAAGGTCCGGTCGATGCGATCTTTCATACACCCCAACATCCCTATACCCAGTCTCTGCTGCGCTCGATTCCTACCGTGCTGGCAAAACCACGCACCAAGTTAGCGACCATTGCAGGCTCTATCCCACATCCCTATGCTCGCCCGGCTGGCTGTCCATTTCACCCACGCTGCAACCACTTTATGGCTGGCAAGTGCGATGCCCACGAACCGGCACTAACTGAGCTGGGCAGTAATCAGCGGGTAAGTTGCTTTCTTTATGAAACGTGATCCGTGATGCGTGAAAATCGGTTCGGAGAGTAAAGTGACATTTAATGAATGGAGCGCGTCAGTTCCGCCAGAGATTCGCCAGGATGCATTATGGACAGTCGAGGTGTATCGGCTGGCGTTATTCTTGAGCGACCTTTGCTGGCATGACGTTACAAAACTGATGAGCGATGAAAGAATGCGCAGATTGATTGGGCAACTGTATGATGCAGTTGGATCAGTCAGTGCAAATGTTGCAGAAGGATACTCAAGAGGAACGGGTAAGGATCGCGCAAGATTTTACGAATATGCTTTGGGTTCTGCTCGTGAAAGTCGAGATTGGTACTTTAAGGCACGACATATCCTTGGACAAACTGTATTCCTACATCGCACGCAGCTTCTGACTCAGATCATCAAACTCCTGCTGCGAATGGTTCCTGATCAGCGCAAGGCTGTTTTAAAAGAACTGGAAGTCTCGTACGAAGTTAATTCCACAGTTTCTGAAAATATACTTTCAACCAGTACTCCAGACTAACTGTACCGATATTCACGCATCACGCATCACGCATCATAAATTTCGACTTCTTAACCAATATACATGAACGAGCCTCTTCTCGAAGTCAGACAACTCAAAAAATATTTTCCGATCCGGGCGGGCTTTTTGCGGCGCGTAGTGGGGCAGGTCAAAGCGGTGGACGATGTTTCATTTCATGTCAACCGGGGGGAGACGCTGGCGTTGGTGGGCGAGAGCGGTTGCGGTAAGACGACAACAGCGCGTTGTATTCTGCGGGCGCTGAATCCAAGCGCAGGGCAAATTCTCTTTCGTACCAGCGGCAATCAAGTGGTTGATGTGGCGGCGATCCCCAAGCGTGAATTGCGTCCTCTACGCCGCCAGATGCAGATGATCTTTCAGGATCCCTACTCGTCGCTCAATCCGCGCATGACCTTGCTGGAAATTATTGGTGAGCCGTTGCTAGTCAATGGGGTGAGCAACGCCAATGAGCGCCAGGATCGAGTGTCCGAACTGCTCAAAGTGGTGCAACTTCCTGCGGAGTATATGCGCCGCTATCCCCACGCCTTTAGCGGCGGGCAACGCCAACGGATTGGCATTGCCCGTGCTTTGGCCCTCAACCCTTCAATGATTGTGGCAGACGAGCCTGTCTCGGCGTTGGACGTTTCGGTGCAAGCACAGATTGTCAATCTGCTGTTGGATCTCCAGGAAGAACTGAAGGTCTCCTACATCTTTGTCGCCCATGATCTCAGCGTGGTCAAACATATGAGCGATCGCGTGGCGGT
Organism: Caldilineaceae bacterium; assembly: GCA_046328715.1. Lineage (GTDB taxonomy): Bacteria > Chloroflexota > Anaerolineae > Caldilineales > Caldilineaceae > JAXLWB01. The sequence goes on from JAXLWB010000007.1 coordinate 67,171, forward strand.
GATGTATGTTGGGCGTATCGTTGAAATTGCTGATACACAGTCACTCTTTCACATGCCCAAACATCCTTACACCGAGGCGCTGCTTTCAGCCATCCCCAAGCCCGATCCCCGTCTGCGCTCTAAACGGATTATATTAGAAGGCGAAGTGGCCGACCCGGCTCATCCACCATCGGGTTGCTATTTTCATCCTCGCTGTCGTTACGCCGTTGACCGTTGCAAAAGTGAAACCCCACAGCTACAACCACTCTCTTCGACTCATCAGGTGAGTTGCCACCGTGCACAAGAGCTGACACTCACTGGTGTTGACGAACTATAGAAGCGCCAAAACGGTGCAAATTCAGTAGTTCACGAACCGTCATTCTCAGGAACTGCTGTTTGCGGAGCCTGCCCTGCTGAGGGAAGAATCTTGCGCTGTCCGACTAACCAAGATTCTTCGCTCGAAACTACCCTCGCTCAAAATGACAGCATTGCTTGAATCGTAACTCTCTGTGTTTCCAACCAGTGAGGGCTCGTTCGCTGACGCTGATGGCTCTGTTGTGGCTGCCATTTATGAACCTTTCATCCGCTCTCTTCTCTGCCTCTTAATAGTTTTCGTACACTTACTAAATCACAATGGTATTTATAGAAATTAAGTAAGTTTGATATTTCGTGGTTTTTCTTTCATCGCGTATGATGGTGTCTTAACAAATTCAAGTCACACACCCGCACCAAACACCGACGCCATACATCACCATCAAGGAGCGAACCGTGACACCATTAGCCTCCCATCCCAAGTCTCCCAGCGCGCCTGGAGACGGTCCAGTGGTCGTTGGCTTTGACCAACAGTCACGCAGTTGGGTCACCGCAAAAGAATCATCATATACCGCCCACAGCATTGCCTTTCCTGCGGTAGAAGGCGTTATTCTTACAGATGAGGCGTCATTAACGTCTGCCTCCAAAGATTACGGTCAGATTGTGCAGCGTCGCCCCTTTGCGATTTTGCGACCCGCCTCAGAAGAAGACATCGTGCAGATGATTCATTTTGCGCGCAAATATGAAATCCAGGTTGCTGCACGTGGGCAGGGACACAGCACATATGGCCAATCCCTGGTCGAAGCTGGAATTGTTATCGACATGTCCAGCTTGACCACAATTCACGAGATCACGCAGAGCGATGTCAAAGTGGATGCCGGGATCCGTTGGTCGGATCTGTTGCGCATGACGATTGCCCAAGGCCTAACGCCGCCAACCACGCCTGATTACATTTCATTGAGCGTCGGAGGAACTCTTTCTGTTGGGGGTATCGGCAGCCAGACTCCCTGGCGTGGGCCATTAGTCGATAATGTGCTCGAACTGGAGGTTGTCACTGGACGCGGTCAGGTTGTCACCTGCTCCCCTACTCAAAAGAGCGAACTCTTTGATGCCGTGCGCGCTGGCCTGGGGCAGTTTGGCATCATCACCAAAGCGCGCATCCGCTTGGTTCCCGCTCCACGATTGACACGCCTTTATCGGGCAACATACGACAATCTGGCGCTCTTTCTCAGCGACATGGAGTTGTTGCTCGATGATCAACGCTTTGACACGTTGCAAGGCTTTGTTGCGCCTAATGAACAAGGCCAGTGGGTATATCAATTGGAAGTGAGCAAGTTCTATGGCGCGCTGCCTTCACCTAACGACGATCAACTGCTAGCTGGGCTTTCGTTTGTGCCCGGGATGGTAACCAAACAAGATCTGCCCTATTTTACGGGTGACGTTGCTCGCCCTGGCTATGTGGACAGAGTCGAAGCCTATGCGCACGAGTTGAGCAAAGTGGGATTGTGGGATCTTCCTCACCCATGGATCAACCTCTTTGTGCCTTCCCATACCGCCTATGATTTCATTCAAGAGGCGCTTGCGCACACTTCGCCAGACGATGTGGGGCAAGGGGTGATTTCAATCTACCCCTACAATCACTCTGCCTTTGTCGCACCCTTTTTTCGTGTTCCAGCCACAAACCACTTTTTCCTTCTTGCGCTTCTACGCAATGCCCTTCCACCCACATCGGCCCATGTAGAACAATTGGTTGCTGCCAATCGCCAGCTTTTTGAAAGGGCAAGGGCGGCTGGGGGCACACGTTACCCGGTTGATTCGGTTCCGATGCAGCAGCCCGATTGGGCCGACCACTTTGGCCCAATGTGGGAAGTCTTTGTCATGTTCAAACAGTTCTTCGATCCTGACAATCTTTTTGCACCAGGACAGGGTATTTTTTGAACGGCGAACTGTAAACTTTTGACTATTCATTCCTGGTAAATTAGGCTACACTGGGGAGGAACTCGGGATGAAATAACAGTTGCAGCGAAGGAGGAAGGTTGCACTTAAAATTTGCATCCTGATATGATTCCCTTATCAACCATAAAAGTTACGCCTATCACAGAGAAGCATGATTGGATTCTGCTTGCTGGAAGTGACGGGTGCGTGTGCAATAAGCAATTTACCATTCATGAGTATTCTCTACGGTCTACTTTCGGCGTTGTGTTGGGGCGCAGGCGATTTTTCTGGTGGATTAGCAACGCGGCGAGCCCATGTCTACAGTGTGATAATTGCAGGTGATCTTATTGGCGCACTTCTGTTGATTGTGTTAGCTTGGGCGGTGGGTGAACCTCTGCCCACGACGATGGACTTGGTGTGGGGCACGTTGGCTGGTATCGGTGGTGTGATTGGTTTGATCGGCCTCTATCGGGCCTTGGCCGTAGGGCAAATGGGCATTGCTTCGCCACTTTCCGCAGTCATTGCTGCCGCACTTCCTGTTGTTGTCGCTGCGTTTTTGGAGGGTGCACCAACGGCGTTACAGTTTGTAGGCTTTTTGCTGGCTTTGCTCGCCATTTGGCTGATTTCGCAAAGTGGCGAAGTGCGACTGCGCATTCAAGATTTTGGTTTGCCCGCCCTGGCAGGTTTTGGCTTTGCCGCTTTTTTTATCCTCTATGATCGTGTGAGTCCGGGGTCGATCCTATATCCATTGGTAGCGGCGCGTGTGATTGCTGTATTGCTTCTGCTGGTGGTGGCCTTGCGTGGTCGCCAGCGGATTCTTCCTTCTTCAAATGTCTTTTCTTTGATCTTCCTTGTGGGTGCCGCCGACATGGGAGGCAATGCTTTTTATGGATTGGCAACCCAGGCAGGGCGTCTTGATGTAGCTGCAGTAATGGCTTCGCTCTACCCAGCGGCAACAGTGTGGTTGGCCTGGTGGGTGCTGAAAGAACGTTTTACCACTCTACAGAAAGTAGGAATTGTCATTGCGCTTGGTGCCATTGCACTGGTTGCGCTCTGAGCGAAGTGCGACCCTGTAGCAAACAATCCCTCTCTGCTACGTCGCTGCTTTGCCGCTTTTCCCTATGACACATCGCGAACGCTGGTTGGTAGCGCTGCTCTTGCTAGGCTACGTTGCAACTGGCATCTTTTATGCACTAGATAACCCCCTCTACCTTAAACCCGACGAATATTATCATTTTGTCTTTGTCCAGCATCTGCTGGATGGGAAGGGGTTGCCTTCGGTTGATACTTCGCGGGTTGGGGTGGGTAACCATAGTCCAGTCGAAGCAGAGGGCCATCAGCCGCCACTCTATTACGCGGCAGTGGCAGCCATCGCTACGACTTTGGGACTACAGGAGCATCTGGTCCCTGCGAACAATCCTCACTTTTTGAGCACGCAACAGGGCAACCGTCATGTCTGGACGCCGTTGTATGCAAAGTTGTCACAAGTGCCGATCTTCGTGAGTGGGCGCTTGCTGTCGCTGCTGTGCGGCGTAATAGCGCTGATCTTTATCTATCGTTTGGCGCGCCGCTACCTTTCATCACAGGTTGCGCTGCTCAGCGTTGCTCTGATTGGCTTAAACCCGCAGTTTCTCTTTATTGCCACCTCGTTTAGCAACGACATGGCCAGCGTGATGACAATTCATATCGGCCTTTGGATGATTGTTGTGGTCAGCCAAGAGCGCCTCACGTGGCGTTGGAGTGCGCTACTGGGCGTCGTCATTGCGTTGGCGACGTTGACCAAGATTGGTGGAATGGGTCTCTTTGCGCCGCTTGGTGTGGTGGCCTTGTGGCAGGCATGGAAAGACCGACATCTGCGAACTTTGCTTTATGCTGCACTCGCCTTTTTAGTTTGGCTGGCACTTTGTTCCTGGTGGTTGTGGCGTAATTGGTTGCTTTATCACGATCCTTTGACTACGACCTTGCTGCCGGTGCTGTTGGGCGCGCGTACAGATCCGTTTATGGGGGAAGGATTGCTCTCGTACCTCACCTTTGTCTGGAAAGCCTACTGGCTCGATTTCAGCCCAGGCGGGATTCTTTTTGCCGAAGTTGGGGTCTATTGGGTGATTGCAGTCGTCTGTCTAGTTGGACTGACAGGGTCGGTATGGGTTGTGGTGCGCAAAGCGTCGCTGCGTCCGCTCTTCTGGCTGCTGTGGGGCTGGTTTGCGCTGGTTTTTGTTTCGCTTTTGCGTCTTACCAGTGGCACGGCTGTCTTTATGGGCGGAGGTCGTTTGCTCTTCCCGGCGACGGCGAGTGTTGGCATCACGCTGGCGGTTGGACTCTATGCGGTCGGGGTGCGACGCTGGTTGTTGCCAGGTCTCATTGCCGTGTGTTGGGCTTGTGCCTTGATTGCTCCTTTTCGTTACCTGCACACAACCTATCCTCGTCCGCAATTGGTAGAGAGCTTGTCAACGGAGCCAGCATTTCCGGTACACGCACGCTTTGAGGGAGATAGTTTTGAGTTGATCGGTTATGATCTTAAGCAGGTCAAATTGGCACCCGGAGAAGCGAAAAATGGCGCAAAGAGTGCAGTAGACATCACCTACTATTGGCAAGCGATCAATGGGAGCCAACAAAATTTCAGTCTCTTTGTCCAGTGGCTTGACCCGCAACAGTTGAAACCCATCAGCCAGATTGACACCTACCCAGGCTATGGCACTTTCCCTACCTCGGCCTGGCAACCTGGTAGCATCTTTGTCGATACAGTGCGTCTCTATGCACCTGAGGAAACAAAGATTACAGACGGCATTTTGCTCACTGGCTTGTACGATTTGTCAACCATGCGCCGCTTGGTCGTAGTTCGTAGTGCGCAAAGTCAGACCGAACGGGATGCGATTTGTCTAGCCACAGTAGGAAAATTTGACATCCCAGATCAGTTTGCCTCCTGGCGATGCCCCACCTTAAAATCTAAATAATCACGAAATAGACGAATCACACGTTATCTGGTTTTCGTGTGATTCGTCTATTTCGCTGTTCTAATGTGTATGTTCTACTGGAAGTAACCAAATACGTTGGGGTGGCAGATGAAGCCATACTTGATCGCCAGGCTGGGCAGTGGTGTCAATCGCACCATTGGCACGCCAGCTTTGATCGCCGACAAGGAGTACAAATTGTGTGTATGTGCCGAGGTAGACGGTGGAAACGACGGTTGCCGCAACGGTATTGGGTGCAGAGTCAACTTCCGCTGTGATCTTCACTTCTTCGGGGCGGACCGTCAGCAGCACAGGGCCATCGGCAAAATTAAGTGCATCAGGAATCGTTAACGTACCAACCGTAGTCTCGATCTGATTGCCCCGTTTTGTCCCGGCCAGAATGTTTTCGTTGCGAAAAAAGCGTGCCACGGTCGCTGTGTGCGGACGCTCATAGAAGACGCGCGGCACATCGTACTGTTGTAACTTGCCTTCCAACATCAATGCTACCTTGTCGGCCAACATCACCGCTTCCTCCTGGTCGTGGGTGACAAAGATTGTCGTGATCTTGAGTTGGCGTTGGATGGTGCGAATTAGTTCGCGCATCTCCAGGCGTAAATTGGCATCCAGATTGGCCAATGGCTCATCTAGCAAGAGCACATTAGGCTGTACAACCAGCGCACGAGCCAGGGCGATCCGTTGCTGTTGCCCGCCGGATAACTCGTGGGCCCGTCGCTTCTCATAGCCAGGCAACTTAACCAGTCGCAACATCTCGCTGACTCGGGCGTCAATCTCTGCCTGCTTGATTCCCTGCATGCGTAAACCGAAGCCAACATTTTGCGCCACATTCATGGTTGGGAAGAGCAAATGTTTCTGGAAGACCATTACTGCCCCACGCCGTTCGGTGGGTACATTCAACATCGACTTGCCATCGAAGAGCACGTCCCCTTCATTTGGCAGCAATAACCCAGTGATCATCCGCAGCGTCGTCGTCTTGCCGCAGCCGGATGGCCCCAAGAACGCCACCATCTCGCCTGATTCAATGGTCAGATTGAGTCGATTAACGGCGGTCACATCTCCAAAGCGCCGAGTTAGATCCTTGAGAACAACAGTAGTCATAGAGGATTAAGTCTGCAAAGTTAGGAATCAAACACTGCTGTATGAATTGAAATATGAACCTGAATATTCAACCTGTGGATGAGTAATCTCCCAAACATCTCAATCCTACAAAGAGTTCTTTACACCATTCTTCATATTTACGAATCAGGTCAAAATATTCTTGGTTGTGCCAAAGCAACAAATCATTAATTAGGGTTTCGAGTGATAGTAGTCCCTAAACCCATATTCCGCAATTGCGCTCATGCGACCTTGTTCAGTGCATCTACCCTACACTAAAATAGAACCGCTAATGGCTTGCATCCGTCCTTTGACAGTGACTTTATAGTGATTTGTATTTCTTGCAGCATCAGGAAAAATCTGCCAAAGCACCATGATTGTGATGGTGGAGTTGAGAAGATGACTCAAGGGTTAAGTATCGGTAATTTTCATATTCCAACTCACATTTCATCTCTGCAATATATACACCGCCATCGTTCTTTGATCGAAGGTGAAGTCCAGCGTATAGGGTTTTCCACTAACCGATCTGATGGTAGTCCGCCAAATTTTCATAGGGTGCTTGAGAAGCGTTTGACCAACAACGAGACAATACTCTTCATTGAAAATGCCAAAGAGGCGCGAGAGAAATTTATCGCGAGAGGGTAAAGTAGAACAAAAAAGACTTTGGAATGTCGCATATGTCATAAATATTTAGTAAGAGGATTAAACGCGCAAAAGTACTCTTTTGCTATTTGGTATAGAAAATTATCGTTGCACAACAAGCAAGCCTGTTATTGGTGTAAACGTGGAGTAAAAAGGAGAAAGAAAATCTACTGATTAAGCAACATCAGTTTTTGGATTGAAGTTGGCTGGCAACCTGGATCTTGAGAGCGGTGATAATATGTTCAATGTGTGCTAACTCGTCCAGTTCTCTTTGTTCAATCTCACTCAGTATTCCTGCCTGATTTAATGCAAACAACCGTTGTAGCCTGCTTTGTGCACGTTCAGAAGTATGATAGCTCAGTACAACATGTGGAGAAGGCCCTGTTTTGAGGAACTCAATGATCTCAGTCGCAGTTTCGATGGCTAAAGTGCGAAATCCAACCAGACTTAATTCCAATAAAGTGGGCAGCCACATACGAATCGGCTCAACCTGTGCTGCCAATTCATCGGGCAATTGCATTGTCATCTGGACCATCGTCGTTCTCCCTACTGAATTCCGAAAACTGCAACCTGCAACCTACAATGGTCATTCTATCACAATTTGCCAAATCCGCCCATCACCGCTGCTTCACGGCTGAGTTGGCGCGAGGTCAGAATGAGTACCAGGATGGCCGGTGCTACGAAGATCAAGCTGATAGCCGCCGCAGTTGACTCGTTGGAGCCGCTGATGAACGGAAAAAGCACCATCGGCAAAGTGACGATGCGCCCACCGCCGATCAATAGGGTAGTAATATACTGGCTCCAGGAGATTAAGAAGGTAAAAAGGCTGGCGACCAACAACCCTGGGAAAATGGCTGGCAATGTGATATGCCAAAAGACACGGATCGGGCTGGCTCCCAAGGTGCGCGCTGTCTCTTCCAGTTCCAGGCCATAGTTGGCAAATACGCTCGCCATCACCAGTACCATGTAGGGAATGCAAGGGATGAGGTGGATCAGCACCACGCCCAAAAAGCTGTCATGGAGTCGATAGCGGATAAACAGCACATGGATGCCCATCACGGCGACAATGCCAGGGACGATGATCGGCAACATCAGAAACCATTCAATCCAAGCCTTACCTCGAAATTGATAGAGGGCGAGGGCGCGGGCGGCAGGCAAGCCAACGACAATCGATAGAGCGCAGACGATCAAGGCGATCTCGACACTGGTCAGAAAGGCTTCGCCCACGCGTGAGGCACTAGAAAAGGTATAGATCCAGGCCTTGAGGCTCCATTCGCCAGGCAGCAGATTCGGATAATACCAGCGAAAGGCAAACGACCAGAGAATCTGCGGCAGCAGCGGCGCAAAGGTCGCAATGTAAATGGCCAGCAAAATCAGCCGTCGTTCGAGTTTACTCATGATGACTGCACCGCATAACGTACTAACCGTCGATAGGCCATCAACAGCAAGAGCGAAATCACCATTAAGATGACATTGATCGCCATCGCCTGCGGACGCACAAGCAAGTTGGGGTTCTGATAGGTTTGAAAAGCGAGTACGGGCAAGGTGGTCGGATAGCGAACGCCCAAGAGCAGCGGAATTTCGTAGCTGGCAAAGACAAAGGCAAAGACAATAATCGACGTAGAGATGATCCCTGGCAAGATCAGCGGCATCAACACATGCCAAAAACGTTGCCAGCGATTGGCCCCCAATGTTTTGGCAATCTCTTCATATTGCGGCCCCACACTCTGCAGAATGGCCAGCACCACCAAGCCGATAAAAGGAACCTCCTTCCAGACAAAGGTCAGAATGATGGCAATGCCCGGGCGGTCAAAGACTAAGACCGGAAAATCGGCCGCTTTTTCAAGTAGCCCCAGATTGACGGCAATTCGTGAAAATAGGCCACTCTGGGTCAGCAGCAGCACCATGCCATTCGCAGCTACCAAATGAGGAATTGGGATCGGAAGCTGATAGACGAACTTTGCAATTTGGCTATTGGGAAAACTCTCACGTAGTGCCAGCGCGGTGACCACTGCCAGCGCACAAGGAATCAAGGTTGCCCAAAAGGCAATCCGAAACGTCTGCCACAGCGAAAGCAGAAAGCTTGAATCGCTCAGTACCTGCACATAGTAGTAAAGTGTAAAGCGAGTCAACCCAATCACCGGGAAGTAGCCGAAACTTTGAGCGATCCCTGCTGCTACCCCTCCCACAAAGAGCAGGAGCAGAATCAGTAGTGCAGGGGCCAACAACAAATAGGCTCGATTCGCCTCAAGAAAACGTCGCCAGAGCATAACAACTTGCCTAATTGCTCAATGTTTTAGTACAACAACGAACGGAGAATGGAACGCAACATGGACTACTTTCCTTCGTTCCATTCTTCATTCGTTGTTGTGTAATTTCTAACCCGTCATCAAATTACTTTTTCAACACATTTTCTTCCCAACCCTTGTCGATCGGCTCGACCCAACTGGCGCGTGCTTCGGGCAAGGCGGCACCACGCAGCACATCGGAGGCCAGCGTGGCTTCGCCGCGAGGGATGTCAGCAAGTTGTTTCTGCTCATCAGCACTCAGCTTTGCCGGATCAATCGCCACGCCCCAGCCCAGCGAGTTGGCGTCGGCCATGCCAATTTGGTACTCAGGCGAGAGCAGGTAGTTGGCGAGCACGAGTGCTCCAGCCGGATTGGGGGCGTTGAAGGGAATCGCCACATAGCTGATGTTGGCGAGGGTGCCACTATCGAGGACATAGGTGCGAATGGTGGCCGGATATTGCCCGCTCTTGATGTAGCTGGAGGCACGGTTGGCGTCATACTCCATGGCGAAGTCGGTTTCTCCATTGGCCAGCAGATCGGCCATCGGCCCAAGTTCGGGATAGGTTTCGCCGTTTCGCCAGAGATTAGGTTCAATCTCGTTTAGATATTCCCAAACCTTGGGGGCAAGCCGGTCATATTCGGCCTGATCGAACTCTTTGAGAAAGGGATCGTTGCCGCCCGCTGCCCAATAAAACAACATGCGGACAAAGGCGCTGCCCACATGGTTGGGCGGAGCAGGATAGGTGAAACGTCCGGGGTTGGCGGCAATCCAATCGCGCAATTCTTCAAAGGTTTTGGGTGGCGTGGGAACGTTTTGCGAGTTGTATTCGAGCACCCACTGAAAGCTGGCCCACGGTGTCTCGTAGCCATCAATCGCTACGCCAAAGTCATAGCCGAGCGCCGGATCGTCCCAGTTGACATATTGGCGATTGGGCAGCAGATCGCTAAAGGGGCCATAGAGCAAGCCGCCATCTTTCATCGTGCGGAAATTTTCGCCGTTAATCCAAATCAGATCGACGCTGCCGCCACTGGTCACACCAGCGGATTTCTCATTGAGCACCTTGTTAACTGCATCGGACGTTGCGTCCAGCGGCACACGATTGAGGGTCACACCAAACTGTTCCTTGAGAGGACCACCCACTTTTTCATCGACTTGCTGGTTGATCCAGTCCGAACCTCCCCACATGTACCAGTTGACAGTGGTTCCTTTCGCCGCTGCCAGCACTTCATCCCAGGTTGCATAGGTCGGCGCTCCTGAAGCGGCAGGTACCGCCGCACCTTGCTCGCTGCTGCTATCGGTTTGTCCGGCTGGGGAAGGTGCAATACAAGCGGAAACGAGCGCAGCAATTAGCAAAAAAAATAGCGCCCGATGAGGTAATTTTGTTACCCAACGGAAGTTATGCAAACCCATTGTTAGCTCCTTGTGTGATTGAGATAGTGGATAATCGGTCGAACTGTATCACTCACAGATACTTCGCTCTGTGAGCGAGCTTACTCCAGCGGTCGTTGCCTGAACAGAACGGTTCTATGCTGAATAGGAAAGACGATACCATTTGAAATGATGGTAATTGGGGGTTCTCACTTCCGCTCATGAATAAAACCAGCTTCCCAGAGCATCTGCTCGCAGGCGCTGACGGAGAGTCCACGTCCTTTGGCTGTATCTACTGCCCGATCGCGTGGATTCATGCCCACTTCGGCACAGATCCGATGCGCCCCAGCTCGCAAACTGACCATACTTGGCTCATGTACTCCCATTTGGCGAACTTGATGGCCTAGGAAGAGACGGGCAACCGCCACAATGCGGGCAATTTCGATCTCCGAAAGTCTTCCACGATGTTCATAGGGAGTTCCGGCCACAGGAATGCGGCGCATCACCGACAAGATCCCAGCATTGAACTCGCGCGCCAAACACATTTGCTCGACAATTTCTTCCTGGCTATGCTCGGGTCCTACCGGCTCTACACAATAGCGTAGATCCAGGTCAACCTCGCGAATTGCCGCAAAGGTGGCACGCCGTCGCTCAGGTTCAATTTCGGTTTCGATGCCCTCACGGAAGCGAAAGACATGATAGACGCCGTCGAACCCGACATCGACCAGCCGCTGCGCCTCCTTGGGTCCAAAATCGCCGATGTTGGCAATCAAATCAGTCTGGGCGCGCAACGCTTTACGTACTTCCTGGCCAATTTCGATAAATTTGTCGAAGGGATAGTTTGCTGTCGTCATGAGATAAACTTCATCGGCTCCGGCTGTTTCAAAGTCGAGGGCCTTGACCTTTACTTCGTCTGGGCTGAGCTCATGCAACTGCTGGATCAGCCCATGTTTGCTGCCCAAATAACAAAAGTCACAATTTTCTGGGCAGGGCCAAACATTAATACCCACTTGCGAATAGATGGTGCCACGCCCCTGGCACTTTTGATGAGAAAAGCGGTTGGCTGCACTCATCAGCAAATAACAGTCGTCGGAGTGCAGTGGTAAACCCAACAAGTATAATGCATCATCCCGGTTGAGCAGATCGCCACTTTCTACTTTTTGTAGGATGGAGAGAGTCGCGTTGGTGGTTGGCATGAAGGTTAGGGTTATGGGAAAGGCGTACGAGAACGAGAATGTTCTCTATCTTAAGCGATGAGAGGATTTCAGGCAACTTGCACAACAGTGAAGCCTACCTGTTGCCAAAGCGCACAGGCGGCGGCAAAGCGCCGAGCCAACTCTATATAGGGTCGTCCACTTTCGGCTGCCGCTTTCATGGCTGGTGTGCAGCGGATTTCGACTGCAAACTGCTTGGGCGCGCGCCCAGCACGTTCAATGCGTTGTTGTAGATCGTTCAGCCCTTCCAGTGCAGCGTACAATTCAGCCGCAGTTGCATCGGGCAGATCGACAGCTTCTCCTTCTTTCTCGTCCGCTTTGCCATCATTGAGGCGGAGGAGTTGCCAACGCCAGCGCAGGTTGCCGCTCTTTCCGCTTAGTTCGACTTCAATCTTGTCACCCAACTTCGAATTTTTGGCACTCGATTTCTCTACGCCGCCCCAGACGTTGAGCGCAAACTCGGCGTTTGAATGTAGTGAGACTTGGAAGAAGCGATGAACGTCTTTGAACTCACGACTAAAGCGGGCAGGAGGCAGGTCGTTGCGCGTTTGACGGCCATAGTTTTTGCTCGACAAGCGCTCATCCAGGATGGCGACAACGCCATTGTCGGTGGCGCGACGAATTAGGCGGCCAAAGCCCTGTTTGAGCGCCAGGGTCATCAAAGGCACCATGTATTCGCCAAAGCTGCTGCGTCCGGCGTCGTCGATGGCCTTCATGCGCGCACTGTGCAGTGGGTCGCCTGGGGTTGGGAAAGGCATCTTATCGAGCACGACCAGGCTCAGCTCTTCTCCTGGGATGTCCACACCTTCCCAAAAGGAGCGGGTGGCGAGCAGGACACTGTAAGGTGTACTTTTGAACCAGGTCAACAAGGCATCGCGTGGCGCGTCACCCTGTGCCCGTAGCGGCCAAATCAGCTCATTGCCGCGGCTGCGCAGAAGATCGTAGACCTGTTGCAAGCCGCTCCAACTGGTAAAAAGGCACAACGAACGGCCACGACTCACTTCGAGCAAACGCCGAATTTCAGTACCTGCCGCGGCATAAAAGGCATCGCTGTTCTTATAGTCGAAGGCGGGCAGCGGCGGTTGGTAGAGCAGGGCCTGTTTGGGATAGTCGAAGACGGCGGGAAGTACACGCTCTTCGCATTCGCCATCAATGCCGCAGCGCATTTTGAAATGGGCAAATTCACGATTGGCGGCCAAGGTTGCGCTAGTACAGATTACGGTGCGCTGAACTGGATCGTCGCCAACCGATTCGGGATGAAAGAGATTTTGGGCAAGCAGTGCTGCTGGGTTGATTGGCGCTGCGTGGACTTCGATGGTGATGTGACGACGCTCAAAGACGCGGGATGCATAGCGCACGAAATCTTTGTCATGTTTGCTGGTCGAAATTGCAAGCAGTTTGGTGGCGATGCTGCTCAGTTGCTCGATCGCCAATTCATAGAGTTTACGTTCGACGCCGCCACTATCGGACTGTGCCAGTGGCTCGTCTGACTTCTTGTTTTTGGCCGCACCTTTCTCATTTTTGAGCGGCAATGGCTCATCTTTCTCGCCATTTTCGCCGTAAGGGCTCTTCTCTTTAAGTCGTTTAGCCAAATTGCTGAGCGCACTGCTCAACTTTTTCATCTCTTCCAGGTCACTGTCGACACGAAAGGCATTATCACGGCTAAGATGCGAAAGCTCCTGAAAAGCAAGGGTGTTGTGAAAGCGCAATTCTTCGATTTCATCTTCGTCGACATGCTGCTTAAAGATCGTACGCGCCAGTAACTGCTCTACGGTGTAGTCGCTAACCAGCGTTTCATAGACTGAGGTGGCAGTCTGCTCCAAGCCATGTGCCTCATCAATGACATAGATGGCAGCAGGAGGGAGAATCCGCTCACCGGCCACACCTAGTTCTAAGGCATTGAGCAACAAATGGTGATTTGTCACCAGGATCTGAGCGTTTGCAGCCTTATCGCGCATCAGATTGACCCAGCAGTCATCATCCCAGTAAATACATTCATCGTGTAGGCAATCGTCAGGAAAACTGACAATGCGTGGACGCAGGTCGCTGTCGATCATAAAGGGCAGATCGTCCACATCGCCCGTCTCAGTCTCGTCCAACCAAAGTTTGATCGGCTGAATCTGCTCGTTGGCTTTGTCGTAAAGAGCGAATTGTTGTTGGGTGAACGCCTCATTTTCCCACTTGTAGTTACAGACAAAGTTACTGCGCCCTTTGACTAGCACAGCGCTGATCTCGCGCTTCATGACATTGCGCAAAAAGGGAATATCTTTTTGGAAGAGCTGACTTTGCAGCGACTTATTGGCGGTCGCCACGATGACGGTTTTGCCGCTAAGGATGGCGGGAACCAAATAGGCAATCGATTTGCCAGTACCGGTCGGTGCCTCAATTAGTGCATGGCGACCTTCGAGAATGGCACGTTTGGTTGCCTCAGCCATCTCAAGCTGGCTGGGGCGCAATTCGTAGCCAGCTAATAACTTGGCAAGTGGACCACTTGAGCCAAAGAAATCGGCCAGATTGCAGTTACGTAATTCGGCGAGATCGTCCTTGTGTTTCTCCGCTTCTTTGCGTGAGTCGCTGGATTTTGGTTTGGGAAAGAGAATACCACCCTCTTCCTCAATCGGTTCATAGACAAGTTCAGCATCAGACGCTGGGCTCAATTTGGACATGACTATAAGTTTACATGCTTCTCTGAAATAAAAAGAAAGGACGATCCGCTCGGATCGCCCTTTCTTAACAAAACAGTAGGACAGTAAATCAGTGTGTACTGACCTACTGTCGCACTGTCTTACTGCGCCGGAGGTAACATCACCTTATCCACGACTTGAATCACACCATTCGAAGCCTCAATATCAGAGGGGCTGATGACCGAGTCCTGCACTTTGATCTGGCTGCCCTGCACCTGGAACTTGACAGTGCCGCCTTGGAGCGTGGTTGCTTCCATGCCATCCTTCAGTTCGCTGGTGGTAACCGAATTCGACAGAACGTGGAAGAGCAAGATCTGCTTCAACTGTCCTTGTGGGTTGCGCTTGAGCTGATCAATTGCGCCAGCAGGCAGTGCTTCAAAGGCGGCATTGGTCGGTGCAAAGACGGTGTAGGAACCATCGCTGTTCAGATTGGTGTCCAAACCTGCTGCCTTCAACAAGTCAACCAGAATCGAGAAGTTGCTGTTGGCCGAGGCAACGTCAATGATCGTGCCAGCGCTGCTGGTTGTCGTACCCGTCGTGGGTGCGGTTGACGAAGCTGGGGCTGTTGAAGTGGTCGGTGTTGTCGATGTCACTGGGGTTGTGCTCGTAACTGTCGTGGTTCGGGTTACTGGCACAGTTACAGCCGGGACGGTTTTGGTGGTAGTCTGGGTTGTCGTGACAGCAGCGCTCGCAGCCGGGGCCTTGGTTGGCGCTGGCGTCGGTTGAGCGCTGGTGGTGGCGCCTGTGCCGAGTAGATTGCGGGCTGGCAGTTGAATCACATCGCCAACTTCGATGGCGTTGCAGTTTGCGATCTTGTTGTAGGCACAGAGTTCATCGTAGAGCTGAATGTCACCATAAACGTCACGTGCGATCTTGGAAATGCTATCACCGCTCTTGATAGTGTAGCTCGACCCGATGGCCGCAGCACCTGTGGCACTTGATTGTGTGGTGGTCGTCGGCGTCGAAGCAGTTGCTGTAGCGGTTGTTGTCGTGGTTGCGGTGGTCGTTGTGGTGCCAGTCACGGTTGTGCTGCTGCTGACACCAGCAATGCGCTTGGCAGTCAAGGTCTGACCGGAATCATCAACCAAGGTAGCGCCTTGAGCATTCAACGTATAGCTGGCAGCAAACTCGGAATTGTTGTAAACGATCACAGTCATCGGTGCCGAGCCAACTGCACTGAAGCTCGCCACACGCTGATTGCTCGGACCGTCGAAGACACGGTTGCCAGCGGCAATGGCCAGACTGGTTGCACTTTCACCATTAATATAGCGCTTGAAACCATTTTCATCGAGCACCAGGAAGCTGACTTTGCGCAGTACTTCGCTGTTGTCCTGTGGATCAATGCTGAGTGAAAGGGTGATAGAGGCGTCTCGTTCCGACGGTTCCAAACCAAGGAAGTGTTGGTCGTACTGCTTGGGCAGTTCGCCTTCGACTGTCGTCGCCCGCAAGACTGTCACAGGGCCAGCAGGAGCCGCGGCAGGTGCCGTTGTTGGAGCTGGTGTGGCAGCGGCGGTTGTTGCCGTTGTCGTGCTGGTAGCAGCGACGGCTGTCGTTGCGGTGGGTACTGCTGTGGCCTCTACTGGAGCAGCAGCGGTTGGCGTGGCAGCCGGGGCTGCCGCTGCGTTCGGATCGCGCACCTGGCCTGAGCCATCAATGATGGTGGCATTGGTTGCAGTTAACGTGAAGGAGAGATTGTTTGCTCCATCGTTGATGACTACAACAGTATAGTTGGACGTGGAATCGGCATTGAAGTTCACTTCTAGCTGATTTGCCTGAGTGGTACTGGAGGGATTGCCAGCAGCAACATTGTTATCGAGCAGACTGCCGCCACCCAACACATTGACAAAATTGTTTGAGTCGAGCACGAAGAAGCCAGCACCAGCCTGGGCCGGAGTATCCGTGGAAAAATCAGCTCGCAAGGTCACACTGCTGCCTACTGCGTCTGGTTGTAACTCGAGCCAAACCTTGGCAAAGACACCACCCGCAAGTGAGCCTGTGACTTGTTTTGCCTTTACGGCCGTCGGACTTGCCGACGTGGGCTGCGCAGTAGCGCCTGTGTCTTGAGCACTTACCATCGTTGCAAACGATGCAACAAACAACGCGGCAACGAGGAATGATCTAATCATTTGATTCATTTTGATTTTGGTAAAATTCATTTTTTATCCTCCATTAATCAATTTACAAGATTAATATTATATACTTCGGTATGACCCTTTCCCCAAATCGTATTCCTGACATATGTGTCAAGGAAGGACGCTTTGGGGAGCCTCTGAACAAAATTCCTGTTTCGCTAAAAAATCGTGGCACAGTTGTGGGAAACCGGACCATTTACCTACGTTTTTTTAGCGTTTTAACCCATCTGCGTCGTTGCTCACCTCCGAGTTTTTACTGCCCTACAGTTCCACTGATCGATGCTGTGCTATTGAGAGTGGTAGTCGGTGGCGCAGCAACAATACTTACCTGCCGCACAAAGTATTCATCGTAGTTGGCATCCTGCCGCACCACGCGTAAGCGTAAATCGATCATCAACCCACCTAAGTTGCTCAGGTCCAACTTGGCCAAAACACCTCCTGGCACAGAACGTGTATTACTGATCAAAAATGTCCACTGTTCCCTTCCTGCTGGCGACCAATACAACTCCCAACGTAAAAAGTTTGCATCGACGGCGGTTCCGCGTACCTCGACAACGCCTTGGACCGTGCTGTTGGATTTGGGGGCACTAATACCCGACTGCTGGACGGGCACCGTCGGCAGCTTCACTGTTACTGTTTTACCATGATTGGCAATCTTTACATAGCGCAAAATGAATTCGTCGTAGTTCGAGTCACGGTACACATTGCGAAGCAGTAGATCGTAGTAGCCATCAGGAAAACGGGTGCTGTCCAAGACATAGATCGGAGCTTGCCAGACCTGTGCAACGCTACTGTACAGCCAGGTCCACTGCTGTTGACCATTTGGCGAGATATATAACTCGTAACGCAAAAATTCGTGTCCGGGAAAACCATAGACAGAGCCGATAATATCAACATAGCCATGCACTGTTTCCCCAATTTCCGGTTTGTAAAAGCCCTGACCGCCTGGTATTTGGTGGATAATACTTGGCCCAAGTGTAGCGGTGGGTTGCGGAAACTCGGTTGGGGTCAAGGTTGGTAACGGAGTACCAAGCGCATCGAAGGCTGGTGTTGGTGTTGGCGGAAAAGAATTGCGAATCTCAATGCCGCGCAGAAAAGCCTCTTCATAGTTGCCGTCAAAGCGAATGGCGCGCAAGCGTAAGTCATAATAGCCATCTTTATACGCCTTGGTATTCAACATATAAAGGTCATCATTGGCTACACAGCCATAGGTGATTACCATGTTCTGCCAGGATTCGCGTCCGGCAGGGGAGATATCCAGCGAATATTTGGCGCAGTTGGCTGTTAGTGTCGAACCACGAATCGTTGCATAGCCAGCCACAGCATCGCCAGCACCCGGATGACTGATGATGGTGAGCGGCAGTGGCGTTGGGGTAATGGTCGGCGATTCAGGCTGTTGCGCCAAAAGTACAGATGGATGCCGTTGGAGCAGCAGGATTGCAAAGCCGGCTATGATTAAACTGCAAAGACGTACAAATCGATATTGTTTCATTCGCTTATAAGAACAGGATACAATATGAAAGTTACATTTATGCTTCGCTCTGCCTCAAAGTAGGTTCGTCGTATGTTCAGAAGCTCATTGTGAACCCAACTGCAATATATACATTGCATCCTTACTTAAAAACAGTCATTATTGATGTCTGAGTTAAAGGTTTATAGGATGTTAGATGATTCGTGATACGTAATGCGTGAATTTTCGCTAGCAACTCACGGTTCAGGCGTTATTCTTCACGGAAAATATGAAAATTCAACCTAGCGCTCAGTATAACGATAGAACCGTAAGGATCGAAATTTATCAACCACCTACGAAGTCGATCCGATGGCAGGGCTTGCCTTCACTTTCTCGCAGCAAATGGGGAATGGTGACTGTTGGACTAAGCGGTGTACCATTGCCATCCACCACAGTTAAGTAAAGCTCGTGCGGCGAAGATGAGTAAATCGGAAAGTCATAGGCACCTGTGTCGCCTGAACTATCTTTGCTGATGGCGTCGTATTGATTTCCCCATTGATCGCGCAGGTGGAGATGAACACCCGCAACCAACGCCCCAGACTGATTCATCACATGGCCCATCACATATTGTCCAGAACAGCTTTGATCGTGAATGGGTGCGCTTGTTGGCATGTAGAGATTGGCTGCCGCAATGAACTGCATTCCGTCGGGTGTCGGTGTCGGCAACCCGATCGTCTGGATATCGCCAATTGCTTGCGCATCGGCGGGTACCGTACCGGTCAATTCTTCGCTTGGGTTTACTGTATCGACCAGCACACGCATTGCAGCTTGTTCGTCGGCCTCTGTGCCGATAAAGGCCTGCGGCAGGCGAGTTTGCAAGTCATCACAGCGTCCCAAATCTACCGGGGCAGAATAGCGTAGCGCCCAAGCTACAATTTGACCGAGTTCGTTGTTGGAAAGCCGTGGCGTCTCGCCAAAGTCTGCCAGCGAAGGTGTCGGTGTCGGTTCAACTACTTCAGGGACTTCAACGGCAAATGCGTTAAATGGATCGGTGTCGGTGATCAGTTCGTCGGAGATCAACGAGTCGGGTGCGCCCGTAAGCGCAGTGCTGGTTGGATCGGGTAGACCCAAGTGGTCGCGCACCTTCAAAACGGGACGAACTGCACCGTTGGGCAGCAGGCAGTAACCGGCGCGACGCGTTTGATCGCCCTGCTGGACAAAGACCGGCGCACTCGGCGCAAACTCGACACTATCGGCTAGCGGTCCGTTCGCTCCTGCTTTGTCGATCCAGCGGCGGTTGAAATACTCACCATTGCGGCGACAAGAAACGCCGACTGGACATTCTGTGCGAAGCTCTACCCCTTCAGGGGCCGCGAAGTTCCAGGCTGCATCGTCACCTGGCACCCCTAACGTCGCTAATGCTTCCGCATCGGCCAGGACGCTTTCCATGAAGGCGTTCCAAATCGGTGCTGCGCCGGTGACACCGCTGGTGTTGCGCATTGGTTGTCCATCGTTATTGCCTGCCCAGACCCCCGCCACCAAAAAGCGTGTAAAGCCGATGGTCCAGTTATCTTTGAAATCGGTAGTCGTTCCGGTCTTGGCGGCGGCGGGTCTGCTCAGGTGCAGCGGACTGTTGCTGCCAAAGGCAGGCGTCCGCGCAGTGTTGTCGCTCAGGATATCGGAAATGAGAAAGGCGCTCTGCGGCGAAATCGCCTGAACCGCAAAAGGCTGCGAAATGGCAATCGACTGACCCCAGCCGCTTTCTGCTGCCAGAATCGCCTGCGGTGGCAGATACCGACCAGCGCTGGCTAAGGTATGGAAGCCACTGGTCAGGTCGAGCAGTGTCACCTCGCCGCCGCCCAGAGTGAGACTGAGACCATACCAGTTGGTGGGCTTGTTCAAACTCTTCACCCCAAGCTGGCGCGCACCCTCTAACATACGCTCCACGCCCACGGCATCAACCAACTTGACCGCAGGAATGTTGTAGCTGTTGGCCAGGGCGGTACGCACGGTGACAGGACCGTGAAACCTGCCATCGTAGTTGGTTGGAATGTAGACCTTGTTCAGATCGACGGTGTAGCTGACAGGAATGTCCCACAGCACGGTAGCGGGGCTAATCAGATTATCTTCTAGGGCGGTGGCATAGAAGAGCGGCTTGATCGCACTGCCGGGCTGGCGCAACCGCACACTCACATTGACCTGTCCGTCAATTGCATCATTATTGAAGTCGGCGCTGCCAACCATGGCTAAAATTTCTCCACTGTTGGGCTTGAGTGCCACCAACGCCGCATTGCTCATATTGGAGGCACTGGCCAGTCGTGCGACAGTCTCACTCACTGCTTTTTGAGCGAGCGCCTGAATATGCAAATCCAGTGTTGTGGTGATGCGGAGCCCGGCGTCGAGTACGGTTTGCAGATCGCTGTTTCCTATTTGGTCGGAGAGTTGTTCGAGTATATATTGTACGAAGTGCGGTGCCCGATTTATGGGGGCTCCGGCGTCGCTGCGCAAAGCGAGTGGTTCATCAAAGATGGCGTCGGCCTCTTCCTGGCTTAGCTGTTTGTGGCGCACCAGGAGATCAAGTACCACACGCTGGCGCTCTTTAACGGCGCTGAAATTGCGAAAGGGGTCAAGCAATGCCGGTGCCTGGGGCAACCCTGCCAGCAAGGTTGCCTCGGCCATGTCCAGATTGCTGGCCGACTTGCCAAAGTAAACTTGCGCCGCGGCCTCCGGTCCATAGGCAAGGTTCCCGTAGTTGAGCAAGTTGAGATACATCTCCAGAATCGCCTCTTTGCTGTAGAGCTTGGTGAGGTCGGTTGCCAGTTGGGCTTCCTGGATTTTGCGCTGTAAACTTTGATCGAGTCGCTGCTCAGGCGTAAAGAAAAGATTGCGCGCAAGTTGCATCGTAATCGTGCTGGCCCCCGAGATGATTTGTCCACGCTGCAAATTGCGCAAGGTAGCCACGACAATGCGCGGTGCATCAATGCCGACATTGTTAAAGAACGAAGCGTCCTCGGTGGCCAAGGTGGCGCTGATCAGATTGCTGCTGAGCGCGCTCAACGGTACCCAAGTCCGTCGACCTTCACCAAACAGTTCTGCAATCAACTCTCCGTGGCGATCCAGGATCAGGGTAGATTGGAAAACATGAGGCATTGTTCCGACTTGTGACTGTGCCAAATAGAGTTCTGTGGCGGCGATGGGGCTGTCGGCAATCGGCGTAGACAGCAAAGGCAGGGGACTCTGCTCCACGCTGTTGGCGCTGCTACACGCCGAAAAAACGAGGGCCAATGTCCAAATAAGGAATGTTACAGTTCTGTACTTTTGTAAATCCATCAACATAGCGTTATTAGTAAAACGCACAAAAGTCGTTGTAAGTTTCATTTGTTTATAACAACCACCATAAGATTCCCGAAATTAGAAAAAGTGCAATCAGCACCCCTGCAACAGCGACCAGCACGCGCCCCCAATTAACAGTGGTCGCTGCCAATGCCAGAGTTTGGGCAGGTGAAGCAGGCGTTAACAACCAGGTTTGCTGCTGATCGGTACCCTCCCCACTGCTGGCGAGCGTCAGCGCAATCGTGCTGTTGCGAGACAAGGTTGCCCAGGTCGCTGCAGCACCGCGGTAATTGGCTAACTGGATCTGAGCGCGCAGCGTTGCTTCTGCCTCACTATCGGTGGCGGAGGCACCACTATTGGCCTGAGTTTCAAAGGTTTTGGCGCGCTGCTCAAGATTATCCGACATTGCTTGCCATTGACCAGTGACTGAACGGAGGTCGATGGCCAGTTGCATCGAAATTTGTTGGCGGAAGAGTTGGGGCGTGCGTTCAATTTGTGCGGTGAGTTGCGAGAAAAGCGTACGAAAGAGTGCCCAATCCGTGCGCAGCGGCGTTGCTTCAGCCAGTGGCAAGCCATTGGTACCCGCTGGAATTTGGACGTTCAAATGAAGCGGTTGGCGCAAGCTCTGAGACATTACCGCTGCTGGTTCGACGCTAAACTTAAAGCCTTGGGCAGTGGTACGGGCTTTCCAAGCGGCAACCAACTCCTGAACCGCAGCCGAAGCTGTTTGGCTTTGCTCTGCCCCAGGCAGACCTATCCAATCGGTTTCGATGCCCCCTGGCGAAATGGTGACAGTCACCTGCCAGCTCTCGAAGAGGCTCGTCAGTTCGCTAGGTGCACGCAATTCATCTGCGCCGATCTCCTGGCCCGCTAAGGTGATGGCTGCCTGGCGATTGCCCTGCTCTAAAAGCTGTAGAGCTTGCTGAATGATCAAACGACGTCGGGCTTCTGCGACAAATTTGGTGTTGCCGTTGGTTTGGGTGGCGTCACTGAGTTGGTCGAGAATGGTGCGTGCGCTCTCCCAATCATTCTGCCGGCGTGCTTCATTGAAGAGTACAGTGAGTGCATCCGTGCGCCACTGGTTCAACTCAGGACGACGTCCATCATCGGCTGGCAGCAACTGGAGAGCAGCATTGGCGGCTTGCACCGTCAATTGCGCATAGTCAGGGTTGACGATGCCGCTCGGTGTGACTGTCTGGCTGCGATAGAGTTGCGCTAGACGGCGTTGCAGATCGGCGCTCAAGGCACCATCGTTGCTCTGTTCAATGCCTTGGGTATAAGCAGCCAACGCCTGGGCGTAAAAGCCACTACGAAGCTGATCGTTGGACTGGGTCAGCAGTTGTGTATAGAGGTCGCCCAGGCGCAGAAAATCGGCTGACGAGCCGGTTGCGCTGGCCGCTCGTGCATCTGCAATCTGCTGCCAAAACGAAGGCTGGATAAAGGTAACAGAGAAAGGCTCGTTCCCAGGCAGACCATCAAAAAGCCAACGCACCGCATAGGCACCGCCTGACTCCGCTGGAAAGATCCAACCTTCAGGCGCAACTTGCACTACACTTTGCGCTGGAAGCTGATCCGCTAGATCGATGCGCACGCTGATACTGATACGCCGTTGCCAGTTGCTCAACATGGTGATTGGATAGCGGATGGCCTGGAGCGAAGCACTGGGCAGGGAGAGAGAGTAGTTCAATGCCACATTGAGCGAGGCTTCGGCTGCCAGTTGTATATTGATTGCCTCTCCGCCTCCGTCTAGTGAGAATCGCTCTGTGGGTTGGCCATTTACCGTAATGTAGAGATCCGGGGGCAAAGTGCCACTGATCGGCGTGTTAAGTCGCACATTGGTGACCGCTGGGCTGCGAGCGCTATTCTTGAAGCGGAACTGCGCAGCAACCTGTAGGACCGTTTCACCATTGTCGCTCGCTACGGCCTTTATGCTTGCAATGTGCGCTGAGAGGGCAATGGTGTTCTCTTCTGTCGGTAAGAGAAATACATAGGCAAGATCCGCTGCCGTCTGTTGCGGAGCGAGTTGAAAAGAGTGGCTGGCGGTGGCTGCACTGGCTGTAGTAGGCGAAGCTGTCGATAGAAAAAGTATAAAAAGTAAGGGCAAAAAAAGAGCGATCAGGAAAAAGCGTCGCAAAGTTGCATTTCTTGGCTGCATCTGGTATCGTGCGCTCATAAGCATTGGTAAAGTTGAGTTGCTTGTTTTAAAATAGGCGCTGGTTTATGATTAAATTAGTAATGCAGTGGGATATACGAATTGGTCGTGAACAGGATTTTTCCGAATTCGTAGTGCGTGAATTTGCGCCCAAGTTAATGCAACTCGGTATCGAACCTACTGAAGTCTTGTATACCATGTACGGTCAAGGTCCGCAAATGCTGACCTTAGGTTCTGTTGAAAGCGTTGACAAGCTCGAACAGATTTTCAACGGGAATGGTTGGAAGAAACTTCACGAAAAGCTATTAACCTACGTTACAAATTACCGCCATAAAATTGTGCGTGATAATGGACGTAACTTCCAACTGTAGCTTATCAGAAATGCTCAACCCCGAAGCGTAGTTGTATTACTGAATCAACTGTACCCTCATATTGTTTTACCATCTTAACTCATTTGCCCCTTCACCACGAAACCAAAAGATGGCGTTCTTGTAGTGCTAATGACATTTGATCCTCATTTTCGGTATCATAGCCGCTGCCTTTGGTAGAAGATCGTCGGTCGATATAACCTGTGTGCGGCTAGGCGCAAGTCCCTATGCTTTACCGAATTTGTTCTTTAAGTTTTATTAGGAGTAGTTGTCATACAGTAACCGTTTCATACTGCAAAGTCTGTTACTGGGTTCGAACACCAGGAACTCAGGGAAAAGGTAAATCTGCTTTGAGGAAAAGAATAACCTCTCACTGCTGCCTTCCTTTGCTGACTCTACGTTATTGTTTCCTCGCTAGGACAAATTGCATCGCTAATTATGTATAGTAGAAATAAAAAATGTAATGATTATTTGCTATGCTAGGGTGCAAGATTCCTTTCATTGCCTATTCCAGAGCCTGTTGAATTTGTGAACCTAGAACGTACATCTTGCAGGTTTCATGCAAGTGAAGCTTCGGTCTGCGAAGCTTTGCAGTCGCATGCCATCCTATCAAGAAATTGTCTTTCATTTACGCAATATAATAGTAGATAGGATTAAGTGTAAGCAATAAGTAAGTAAAAAGTAATTGAATTTTTTGGTTAATCCCTCCTATAATTGTTTCAGATTTGGGCAATACCTATTGGAGTTACGAAAGAGCCAATCACATGCATAGCTTAATCACTACGCGTAAGAAACACACCGCCGATATTGCTGCACTGCTTGGAAACAAACCGGTCGAATCATCTCCCTTGCCACAAGCCGCTTTTGCAGAAAAGATCACCTTTGAAGGGCGTGATCTGCGGGTTGTCTGGTTACGACAATCTGGTGCAGATTATACAAAAGTCAGCCGACTGATGGGTCGTTGTCTTTCAGTTGGTTTGCGTGTTCAACTCTTCGAAGAGATCGATACCATGACCAGTATTGAGCATCATCGTGATATGGTCTTGCAGGCTGATATGGTTTTGCTCGAAGCATTTGGGCGAATTGGACGTGAAACACACGAGGTCTTACTTGAGTATGTGCGTAAGTATAGCATTGCACCTGTCGTGATGCTCACAGAGGATGCTAGCGCAGAGCGAACGGTGTCCGCTCTTAATGCTGGAGCCGATGCGGTTGTGCTGTTGAATATGCCAGAGGAAGTAATTGTAGCGCGGCTGCATTCCTTACTGCGACGTTGGTTTTATGATGGCCATGTTCCACCCCATACCCTGCGATAATATAGCGTCACATTGACGTGGTCGGAATCCTAACTGGCTGGAATTTATATTTGCGTCTTTCTTTGGTCGAGTAGCTTGTTTTCTCCAATTCTGTGCGATTGTTTGTTTGACTTGTGAGCCTGCGCATTAAGCAGGCGGTCATCTCTCTCATCCTTTTCTGAATTGAAGTCATCCTCTAGCTCGGACTTTTGTAACCGCTCCTGTTATTGCCACATTCTCCCGGTAGCATACTGCGAACGACCCTTGTAAGGATTCTGCCTGCTTTTTGTTGGGTAGTTCTGCCGGGTGTTCTTACAGAAAAATCCGCAGAACAGCCAAAACATCTGGCAAACCTTTTTAATCAGCCCGAACCGATCCAGAACGCCGATGGTCAACCGACAGGAATACGTAGGTCGATCGTATGGTAATAGTAGTAAAGCAGAGGCAGCCTCATTTACTACATTTCTATCATACCGTAGGGTCTACTTTTAGATCTTCTAAGGATCCAATTTCCTCATCATTTGCCAAGGATTAATAAGCTAAATAAGTTGCAAGTTATACAATACGCAATTGCAAATTTGCGGAATATAACCAGAATATGACACAATAAAGTAAATTAGATTTAAGCTATTTTGCACTTATACACAGTGTATGCTATACTGGTTTTGTAAGTCCCACTCAATCAGCAAATTTATATAGAAAAGGGGAAGAAATCATGGCATTATATATTCGTGAATTAGAATCGAATGAGCAACAACAGTTAGAAGCACTTTTGGGACAACCCGAAACGGATCTGCCTGTCAATCGCCTGCTGATTGTCAAGCTGTCTGCCGAAGGTTGGCGTGTACCAGAAATTAGCACGATGGTCAACCTCCACCCGATTAATGTGCGCAAGTGGATTCACCGCTTTAATCAGGATGGAATGGACGGTTTGCGCAGTGGGAAGTCGCCTGGACGTCCGGTTGTCTTTACGCAGAAGCAGCGCCAGCAGATCGCAGAGATTGCCGCCACCAATCCACGCACGCTAGGATTACGTTTTTCGCGCTGGTCTCTA
The DNA here is from genome assembly GCA_046328715.1 of Caldilineaceae bacterium. Classification (GTDB taxonomy): domain Bacteria; phylum Chloroflexota; class Anaerolineae; order Caldilineales; family Caldilineaceae; genus JAXLWB01. The sequence continues at coordinate 93,442 of JAXLWB010000007.1, forward strand.
CAAAATCTCCGCCGCTATCTGATCGAACGTAAGATCGTTAAGCACATTAGCGTCGAAACAGTGCGCCAAATTTTGCAGGCTAGCCAGATGCAACGCTATTCGCATCGCACCTTGCAATAAAGCAGTTGGGAAAAGTACGAATTCGGTAGTAGCGTTAGTATACACGATAGACTTGATGTTGTGTTAATAGGTTTTATTCCATAAGTGCAACTTTCCCTGCTTTAAGCAAGAGCAGTTGTGTAACAGTCCACAAGTAAACCTCTGTCCTTATATATCCAGGCTGAGCGCGAGATCGCAATCGCGCTCAGCCTTTTTTGGGCAAAATAGTTGAACATTTCGTTTGTTGGTCCAATGCCCATTCCTCAAGCTAACATAAATATTTTGTAAGAAATACCTACTTCCTTTACACTCCTTTTTGTGATAGAGTAGCAACTAGTACAAATAATAGAGGATCTTGCGTGTCAGCAGCAGGCGAGCCCGCATGTAGAAACTAACTCAAAACACAGTTGGTAGGTTAATCGAGTAACCAACGATGACGTGTAGGACTGTATGGTTTTTCTTTGCCAAACCTGCCAAATTTATGCTGTTTCATAGATTTTTAGGTGGTCTCTTAGGCTTGTGCTGCTGATCTAGAAAGTCCTACTTTTATTTGTAAAGGTGTAAATTTCACCTATATACAAAAGACTTGATACTATGCTAGACATAGTTTCGGTGGAGGTAATGTTATGGATCAAGAAAATATCGATCCGCAAGAAGAAGGAATGCCAACCGAGGTTCAGGCGGACAGCCAACCAATAGAGGAATGGCAGTCAGAAGAACCCCAGGAAAGCGTTCATGAAAAGTCGCAGGATCCCGCTATGGGGGCTGCAGCAACTGCTGCGTCATCCGTAGAGAGCCTGGCGAAGCGTGAGAATCGCACCTTTGTGGCTCAAAAGCGCATGTGGACGGTTGCTTTCGTCTGTGTTTTGGGTGTTTTGCTCATCGCAGCCTGTATCAAGGCGATCGAGCCAAATACAGGACAACAATCTTTGGGCTCAACCAAAAGCGAAACGGTCAATACACCTACGGCAGTGCAGGAGGTATCTGAGGCACCCACCGCAACTGCGGTTGCTGAGACTGCCGCAGTTGACAGCCAAACAGGCACAACCGAGACGGTGGTGAGTACAGAGCCGACCGTCGCCAGTGCCAATGTAACGACCGAAACAGCCACAGTTTCAGAGACTACCGCTGCCGAGGCAGGCCCAAACGAAGCAATGCAGGTTGTCACCTCAACCGAAAGCTACAACGGCGTCCCAGTCGGTTTTACCGCCGAAGGCTATCCTTTCCGTGGCAGCCCTGATGCGCCTGTAATCGTCTATGAATATAGCGACTTCCAGTGCCCCTTCTGCTCACGCTACTTTGTTCAGACTGAGCCAGCGATCAATGAATCGTTTGTGCGTCTTAACAAACTGCGCGTGGTCTTCCGAGATTTCCCGCTGGTCGAGTTGCATCCCAATGCTCCAGCCGCTCACTATGCGGCGCAATGTGTCGCTCAGCAGGGTGCTGCCTTGTTCTGGGCTATGCATGATGCACTCTTCCGTTCACAGAACGAATGGGCTCGCCTACCCGATCCGCTGCCCATCTTCAAGCGCTTAACCGGTGAAATTAGCTCTGGCGAGACCAAGGTGAACGCCGATGCCTATGATAGCTGCATGGCTGAACACCAAACTGTCGATCGTGTAGAGGCCAGTGTACAGGCAGTCTATAATTTGGGCTTCAGCGGCACACCTAGCTTCCGCTTTTTTAGCGCTGCGGATGGCAAGAGCTACGATCTCATCGGTGCGCAACCGTACGATCAATTTGCCAGTTACATTGACACCATCGCCGCTGGACAAGCTCCAGTCGATCCTCAAGCACAGCAACAGCAACAGGGGAGTGGCAGCAACCAAATTCCGATCTGGGCATCTGCCGAAGGATTGGCTGCTGATCCAGATCATCCGGGCGTCAACAAGGCAGGGGATTATTATCGAGGAAATCTTGATGCATCGGTTGTTGTGATCGAATTTTCCGACTTCCAATGCCCCTATTGCAAACGCCATGAAGCCGACACACAACCGACCTTGGATGAACAATTTGTCAATAGCGGTAAGGTATTGTGGGTCTTCAAGAGTTTCCCGCTGAACATCCATCCGCAGGCCGACGAAGCTGCTGTCGCTGCCGAATGTGCCGCCGATCAAGGCAAGTTCTGGGAGATGCACGACCTGTTGTTTAAAGACCCCACCACTTGGTCAATTGATGCCCCGGCACCGATCTTCAGTTCCTATGCCCAGCAATTGGGATTAGACGTAGCTGCCTTTGACGCTTGTCAGCAGGGAACTGAGGCACAACAACGAGTGCAAAGCGACATGAATGATGGTTCATCCTTTGTGCGTGGCACACCTTCCTTCATCATTCTCAAGGGTGGCGAAGGACGAATTATCCCTGGCGCTCTGCCTAAGGATGAATTCGTTAAAGCGTTGGACGATGTGGTAAACAATGGGTTTTCGCAGTAAGAACTGAAAGAAGCGGGATACAGGGTGCATCTTGTACCCTGTATCCCTCTTCTTTGAACTTTTTCAACCACCACGCATGTACTTTTGCACGTTCTGTTGATGTTCCTCGAACGTTTCGGCAAAGACGTGGCGACCACTTCCATCTGGCAGGGCAACAAAAAAGAGGTAATTGTGTTGTGCTGGTTCCAGCACTGCGCGGATACTCTCTAAGCCAGGACAGGCGATAGGTCCGGGTGGAAGTCCCGTATATAAGTAAGTATTATAGGGGCTGTCAACGTTGCTGTAATCTTCAAGGTAGATTGGCGTTTTCCACCATTGTCCGCTGTTCGCCTGATATCCCAAGGCATATTGAACCGTAGGATCCGCTTCCAACTTCATGCTCTGTGCCAGCCGATTTAGATAGACCCCTGCAATGACAGGGCGCTCCTCGGCGACGACTGCTTCGCGCTCAACAATGCTCGCTAAGATCAAAACGCTGTAGAGGTCGTACGAGGTAGTCTTTGCTACCACTGCCTCTTGGTAGAGCGGCTCCACCTTCTCGGCAAAAGCATCCAATTGACGGGTAACCAGATCGAGCGCTGTGGCTCCCTCGGCGGGCAACAGGTAAGTATCTGGGAAGAGGAAGCCTTCGAGCGATGTATTTTGCGGACGTGAATTTAGGAACGTATAGCGGCTTGCATCTATCCCTTCGGGTAAGACGCCTGAGGTTACAATTTGCCGATATGCTTCTGCTTGGTCAGACTTGCCGTCAGCCAGATCGTTAAAGACGTTGGCCGCTGCGAGGGAATCGGCAATCTGTTCTACACGCCAGCCTTCGCGAATGGTGACTGTAACACTACCTGCGTCGGCGCGCAGTAACTCGTCGACAATTTGCGCCAATGTCATGTCAGGGGAAAGGACAAAGATCCCGGCAGAGAGGCGAGTGCTTACCCCGCTGCTTCGCACGTAGGCTTCAAAGAGCAGATCATCGTTGATCAAGCCCGCCTCTTTGAGCTTTTGCCCAATGAGTCGAGCCGGATCACCCGCTTCGACCCGAAAGCGTAGCGGGTGATAATCGTTGCTGACGCGCTGGTTGATCTCTGCACTGTGCAGTGCGTAGTAACCGCGCATCGTCAAGTTGCTACAACCAGCGAAAAGAATGAGCGTGGAGAGTAGAAGAGTCAGTAGCCACCATCGACCCCACCCTATCCCTCCCCAAATGAGGGAGGCGACTGTGACGGGATCGTGAGTGTTGTCTCGACAGAAGTTAAAAGCTGAATCCTTCCTGATATGCTCCCCTTCCCAAACAGGGGAGGGATAAGGTGGGGTAATTTTTCGCTTCATGATGCAAGAACTTTGCTCGCCAGACCTTTCACATTGCGCGTAAAGCGCCGAAACAAGGGATCTTGTTCAAAGAGTCGGCGCAATCCGTCATCTAATGAAGTGTGCGGAGTATACCTGATCAGTTGACGACCCTTTTTGATATCGGCGACCAGGCGAGCCGAACCACCAGAGGCATCGTGGTTGTAAAGCACATTGGCCTTGACACCGGCAATGGAACCAATCTTCGCCAGCAAGCCATTAATCGAGATCTCCTGGCCGCTGCCTACATTGATGATCTGCCCATTGACATTTGCCGCAGTTCCGACACTTACCAAGGCATCCACCACATCGTCGATGTAGACAAAATCGCGCGTTTGTTCTCCATTGCCATTGACCAAGATCGAGCCTTTGCCCAAAACTGCATGAACAAATTGGGGAATCACCGGCGCATGCGTCGGGGGCAACGGTTGACCTGGACCGTAGGCGTTAAAAATACGCAGGGCTACACTTTCAAAACCGCTGATTCGTCCAATCGTAAAAATATATTGCTCGGCTGCCAACTTGCTGACCGCATAGGGAACAGCTGGGCGCGGCTCCACCGATTCGGCCACGGGCTGGATCGGTTGATCGCCGTAAACGGTGGCGCTGCTGGCAAAGATCAGTCGCTTGATCCCGACATCGCGGCAAGCTTCTAACAGTGTCACCGTACCGCCGACATTTACGTCGTTATATTCACGAGGATACAGGATCGATGCTGGGACACTGACGCGCGCCGCCAAATGATAGACGAGATCCACCCCATGCAACAGCGACCAAAGTTTCGGAATGTCACGCACGTCACCACGGTTAAAGTTTACTTGGGGATTGAGTGCTGCGGGATCGCCACTACTGAGATCGTCCAACACACGAACTGCATGACCCATTTTTTGCAGTCGGTTGGCTAAGTGACTGCCGATAAAGCCGGCTCCGCCGGTAACAAGTATACGCATAAGTTTATATGGGATAACCAGGCAGACAATTGTCACTCGCCTGCGTATGTAATATGGGTGTAGAACTTTTGGGTGAGTGACAATCACCGATAGGTTGAATCGGCTCCTATCAAGTTAACGTTTACGATCTTCGGGATCTGTAGATTCTTTGCCAGATGACGGCTTTCGGGGTGGTTTGGAATCTGCCGAATGATCATCAAAATCGGCAAAGATATCACCTAATTGGGAGAGAATATCGGCACTGTGATCTTCCACTGTATCAATAGGTGGTGCAGGCGGAATCGGGTCATTCAGCGTAAAAAAGGCATTGTAGGCACGACAGGCTTGAATCAGATTCGTTGCCGAATGATGCCCATGTGTCCAAAAAGTAATCGAAGGCTCATCGTTAAAAAGCTCGGTTACGCTTTGCTCGACGGTCCGACCCGCTGCCTCTAGCTGTGCTACCTTGCCGGTCAGCCAGCGGAAGTACTCAAGCTTTTCACTGATTTCGACTTGGGCAGCACGTCGTACATTGCCACTCGCAGGAAAAAGCTTTTCAGGGCGCAGCGACATCAGTGTGTGTAGCGAACCAATTGTGGTCAGTAAATCGAATTCTTCGGTGCAACTTCGCTCATGTCCGCCGATGAAGGCATCGCCACAAAAGAGCCAGCGGTGTTGCGGCTCGAAAAGGCTAATGTGATCGCGACTGTGGCCGGGCGTATCCAGCACACGGAAGCGATGATGCAGTGTGTGTAGCTCGTTGCCAACCGCATCCAAGGAGGTAACGTTCTGCACAGCCTCTGGCACACCCCACGTAAAACGCTGATAGAAACGCAATTTGAGCAACATTGGCTGTTCGATCAAGCGGATGGTGCGGGGAGAGGCATAGATGATTGCCTTGGGGTAGTGCACAGCCAATGTAGCCAAGCCACCAATGTTATCTTCATGGCCGTGTGTCACCACGATTTGATCAATATGAACTTGTTTTAAGATGCGCAGCAACTCCGGTGCAGCACAGCGAGGTCCACTGTCAATTAGCAGGCCATCCACCCAATAGGCGGTTGTCCAATAGAGTGGCTTGCCCAAGAAGGAGCGTGCCATACGAATGGAAGTAATTGAGCCGTGCTGTTCGACCTGGATCATAAAGTTTATAAAGTTTAACTCAATGATGCATTCGTGGAAACTTGCATTTGTTGTAACTTTTCTACAACATAGGCAGGAATCTTTGCCATACGATTTTGTAAATCGACACAGATATGTTCTGTGCTGCCGGTGGCCAAGAGCGTTTGGGCCTCCGGATGATAGACTTCGTATCTGAATTTTACTTGACGACTGCGGATACTTTCAACTGTGGCCACGATTTGTACGTTATCACCAAAACGAGCCGCCGCTCGATATTCTACTTCGAGTTTGGTCACTGCAAAATGATTGCCGCCGGCCGCTACCTCTCGGTAGGGAGTGCCAGCCGCCTCCATCAGCGCCACGCGCGCAGCCTCAAACCAAATTACATAGTTACTATGATGAACAACACCCATTGCATCGGTTTCGGCAAAACGAACGGGAAGCGTGATTGAAGAAGTAGTCATGAGTGCAAGGGGCAGGTTGCAAGATGCAAGGTTATCACCCGTTATGCATCTTGCAACCTGCTACATATGAATCGGATGGCCTTCGACGGCATGGGCAGCTTCCATCAGTACTTCGCTGAGTGATGGATGGGCATGAACGTTGCGGGCGATTTCGGTTGGAGTGATCTCCATGAACTGGGCCAAGGTTAGTTCGGGCAGCAGTTCTGTGACTTCGGGGCCAACCAGATGGGCACCGAGAATCTCCCCATACTTGGCGTCGCTGATAATTTTGACAAAGCCAACTTTTTCATTCAACGCCTGCGCCTTGCCGTTGGGTAGGAAGGGGAATTTGCCAACCTTGATGTTAAATCCCTTCTCCTTAGCCTGTTTTTCGGTGTAGCCGAAACTGGCAACCTGAGGACGACAATAGGTACAGCGTGGCAGCATGATGTAGCGCTCCGCCGGGATGGGCATTGTTTCAACACCGGCAATGGTTTCTGCTGCTACAATACCCATAGCACTGCCGACGTGCGCCAACATCAATTTCCCTGTGCAATCTCCAATGGCGTAGATGTTGGCGACGTTGGTGCGCATGTTCGCATCGATCTCAATAAAGCCACGTTGGTCAAGCTTGATTCCGGCCTTATCGAGTCCAACATTTTCCGTATTGGGACGAACGCCGATCGCCATCAAAACCTTATCGGCGTTGATTGTGCTGCTGCTGTTGGATTTGACGTTGGTGACGGTCACCTTGACGCCGCCTGCTTCCACTTCTACCTTGTCGGTGCGTGTACTGGTCAGAACATTGATGCCCGACTTCTTAAAGGACTTCTCAACCTCAGCGGCGGTTTCGGCATCTTCCAACGGCAGTACCTGGTCGAGCATTTCAATCAAGGTGACTTCGACGCCATAAGCATTGTGGACATAGGCAAATTCACTGCCAATTGCCCCCGAGCCGACGACGATCAGCTTTTTGGGCAGTTGATCGAGCACCAGAGCGTCTCGATATTGGATGACATTTTTGCCATCGATTTCAACCCCAGGCAAACTGCGCGCCCGTGCCCCGGTAGCAACAATAAAGTTGGCAGCGGTGACTTTCTTTTCCTCGGCCTTGGGCATAAAGTCAGATTTGCCGATCTGCAGGGTGTGCGGATCGACAAAGGTGGCATGGCCTTCGATCACGTCGATTTTGTTCTTCTTCATCAAAAAGCCGACGCCCTTGGTTTGGCGCCCTACAATGTCACGACTGCGCTTGACGGCTGCACCAAAATCGACTTTCAAGTTATCAAAGCTCACGCCATAGTCGGCGGCGTTGTGTAACATCTCAACCACTTCGGCATTGTGAATCAGCGCTTTGGTGGGAATACAGCCCCAATTGAGACAGACGCCACCTAAATTTTCTCGCTCGACGATCGCTGTCTTTAAGCCAAGCTGTGCTGCCCGAATTGCAGCGACATATCCGCCCGGCCCGGCACCGATCACAATCACATCGTAGTTATAATTATGCGTGGCCATCAGTTCTCCCCTAGTGAAATTTCGGATTTTGGATTTTGGATTGCGGATTGTAATTGTTCAGTTCGACTGTGTACATTTACAATCCGCAATCTGCAATCTGCATTCCGCAATCATTTATCTCTATTCATCTTTCCAATTTTCCAACGTCTCTTTGACCCGAGTCAAAAAGCGATCTGCACTGGCACCATCCAAGATGCGGTGGTCAAAACTGAGACTCAGATAGCACATCGGTCGAATCACGATGGCATCGTCGGCGCTGGGCAGTAGTGAACCGTTGCCATTGCGTACCACAGGCCTCTTCACAATCGCACCGATGCCTAAGATAGCTGCCTGGGGCTGATTGATGATCGGCGTGCCGACCAAACTGCCACCCACGCCGTGATTGGTCACGGTAAACGTGCCGCCGCTGAGATCGTCCGGCGTCAGTTTGCCGCTGCGTGCCCGTTGGGCAAGCTCGTTGACGCTGCGCGCCAATCCAGCCAAACTCTTCTCATCGGCATCACGAATTACCGGCACGATAAGGCCACTCTCGCCATTTTGCTCAAGCGCGACTGCCACCCCGATATGAAAGCGTTGATTAACAAAGATTCCCTGTTCGCTGTAACGTCCATTGGCAAAGGGTACCGTGCGCAAACCTTGGATTGCTGCAGCGACGAAATAAGGGGTAAAGGTGAGGTTGATTCCCTTGGCCGCCAACCCTTGACGATTCGCTTCACGGTGAAGCACAACTGCTGTCATGTCTACTTCGAAAATGGTAGTGACATGTGGACTGGTCTGTTTGCTCTGTACCATGTGCTGGGCGATCGCCCGGCGTAGGGTCGTAAGCGGATGGAAGAATTCTGTGCCTTGTGTCTCAACCGGGGTGGGAGCCATTTGCTCGGTTGTCTGTTGGGTTTCAACAAAGGTCAACACATCTTTCTTCGTGATGCGTCCGCCCATGCCGCTCCCAGACAGTTGGTTCAGGTCAAGATTGTATTCCTTCGCCAGTTTTCCAACGACGGGACTGATGAACGCGCGTCCCGCAGGACGTTCTCGGTCTTCCAGTTGGGCTGCTGCGACCTTTTGCGACGGCAATGAAGATGGGAAGATGGGAAGATGGGAAGAAGCGGTGTTGGTCTCTTTGACCGCCTCAGCTTGCATTCCGATTCTGCCCAAAACGGAGCCAATCTGTACCGTCTCCCCTTCGGGCACGGCAATGTCGAGTAAAATTCCGTCGGCCGGCGCAGGAATTTCTGTGTCAATCTTATCGGTAGAGATTTCGAGCAGCGGCTCTAGTTTGGCAACCAGGTCGCCTGGTGCTTTGAGCCAACGCGTCACTGTACCTTCAACAACGCTTTCGCCGAGCTTGGGCATCTGAACCAAAGTTGCCATGGTTACGATTCCTCACCGTGAGGTCGACGCAGACTGAACAAGAATAACAAGCCCACACCACTCATGATCGCCATATCGGCTACGTTGAAGATCCCAGTGCGCAGCCCGCCAATGCCCACATTCATGAAGTCAATCACATGACCGTTGTTGAGCAGGCGGCTCAGTAGATTGCTGAACCCACCGCTAATGACCAGTACTAGTGCCAACAACGTCGGCATTGGCCAACTGCCAACATGGCGAATGAGGAAGGTAATGGCGGCAAGCAAGATCAGGCTGACAATTACGACAAAGATCCAAAAACGGAGATCCTCGGACATGGCTGCTCCGAAGCTTAGGAATGCACCGGGATTCTCTGCATACTCCAAGCGGAACAGATTTCCCCAAAAGGAGATTGGCGGCATGGTCGACAATTGTCGACTGGCAACTACCTTAGTTGCCTGGTCGCAGCCGATACAGGCAAAAAGTGCAAATAGAAGGGCAAAGATACGTCCGCTTTTGTTGGTCATAGGTTCATCATTTGAATGCAAGAGGCAAGTTGCAGGCTGCAAAGTTACGACAAAAACTGCAACGTGCCTCTTGTCCCCTGCTCTATCTTTATAACATGATCCGATCTACCAGTTCTGGCTCGTTCATGTTTGAACGCATAAAAAGATACTTCTTGGCTGCCACTGTTGTAAAGCCAGCGTGCTCACCATTGGGCGACAAGGCGACAATATTCATATATTGCCCTGGCAGTGCACCCAAGGCCATCAGATCGCGTAAGGTTTCGCAGCCTGCGTCGCGCAGCGACATTCCCATCTTCATATAGAGTACCAGGCTGCGTGCCGTGCTGGCTCGGATTGCCAGTTCGCCCATGCCTGTGCAGGCGGCTGCCCCATAACGATTGTCGCAATAATTTCCGGCTCCAATAATCGGGCTATCCCCCACTCGCCCAGGATATTTCCAGGCCAAACCGCTGGTGCTGACGGCGGAGGCGATGTCGCCATAGCGATCGAGTGCAAGATAATTCACCGTGCCTAGCGTGTCATCCTTGGTGCCACTTTCAACCACAGCAGGGCTTGAACTTCGCTCGTAAACGCTCTCATCGAGGTTGAGCGGGCGGGTGAGTTGCTGGGCAATTTTGCGTAGATCAGAATGCTTGCCTGGCTGTAACCCATGTTCTTCGTAGCGTTGGCGCCAGCGACGGAGTGCTTCCTCGGTGCGCATATTGGCGGGGGTGTGACCCATCTCCGCAGCAAAGCGTGCTGCGCCACCGCCCACAAGCAATGCGTGCGGCGTTTCTGTCATTACTTGGCGTGCCAGGGTGATTGGTTTGCCATAGCCATTCAATGCCGCTACCGCTCCTGCACGCAGTGTCTTCCCATCCATAATGCTGGCGTCTAACTCAACTTCGCCCAGGACATTGGGCAAGCCACTGTAGCCTACACTATGTTCATCTGGATCATCTTCGGTGATCCGGCAAGCCAATTCTACGGCGTCGAGCGCTCGCCCACCCATGCGGAGCAGTTCGATCGCCGCTAGAATTCCTTCACGGCCATTCTCGCTAGCGACAAGAATTGGTGTTACAGCAGGTACATTACTCACAAAAATGCTCCCCAATAATCTGAATGATCTGATTTTGAATCGCGTCCCATGGGACGTGAGGCAATTTATTCACTGTAATAAAGTCGCGGGCCATCAAAACGTTATAAACAGCGCCCAGGGCAAACAGTCGCGCCGCCACCGGATACTCTACTGCTGCCTCGCTGCTCGAAACGTTGATCGGTTCCGTAAACTGTACTTGAGGCAAAACAAATTTGAGCGCATTCGGGTTGGGCGTCTGTTGCACCTGAATTGACATGGCGTACAGTATATCACGGCTAGGTGAGTTGGGCATAAGTAAAATAGTGAATCAGTAGACAGTGAGACAGTGCATTTGTCGGTAGGCACCGACACTGTCTACTATCTACTGACTACTGCCCTACTGATTCACTGTCTTCCCACTTCTAATGCGCCAGCAAGACCGAAAGTAGCCCTAAATCGACCCTTCCATCAGCCTGGAGGGCACCATTTTGTACAACATCCAGACGTGCCAGGTCGGGAAAGGTGTACATGCCTGCAAAAATTTGGATTGGCTCGTCTACGTTTGCCAGCGCTAACTGATGAGTTGTAACAACGACCTCGTCCTGGTCCCAAATAAAAGTTGGATATTGCCCACCTAACGGGCGTGCATCTTGTTGTGCCAGTAGATTTCCTGCTGCATCGACCAGATGCACAAAGATCGTCGCATCAATATCCGGGCGAGAGCGTAATGAACGCCAGGCGAGCTTCAATTCGACGCTGCCAGAAACGATTTGGCTGGCATAGACTTGTTGCAGAGCGAAAGTATCTGCCAATACAGCCGAAATCGGCGCTGTGTAGGTAGGTAATGAGGGGGGCGGTGGCAGCGGGCGCTTCACCCAGGCGAGTTGTACGCTATTGCCTTGCAAGTTGTCAGCCGCATCAACCAGTGGCAGCCAATCCCCTGCCGATAAATAGAGACCTGCCACAAGTTTATAGGCACCTGGAGCGAGATCAGGCGGAAGCGTCAAATGATGCACATCCGGCATGATCTGATTGATTCGCCAGTAGGGCGCGGCCAACAGCCAACGTCCCATGAAGACGTCGTCGCCTGCCAAGCGCTCCCCTTCCTGGGTTTGCAGTTGCAAAAAACTGCTGTAAAGATGGGCTGGTTGCTGGATCGGCAGCCATTCCAAAGTATAGGTTAAGGCGGCCTCGGTGTCGCTGATCGTCAGCGGTCCGCGTAGAGAACGAATGTTTAGACCTGGTTGGAAACGGGCAAGAGGTTGCGCACTCGCATTCGGTGGATAGGTCGGCTCAAAGGTTATCTTGAGATTGGGTGGCAGCAGGCGAATCCGTGCCATCAGATCGAGTGCTCCGGTTCGGGTTAAGGGTTGCGCCTCGTCAATGTCGTTGAGCATAGCGGCATGGGTTTCGGCACTAAAAGGCGGCAGCAAGTGGATGCGGTGATTGGCCAGCAACGCATAATGGCGTGTTGTCCGCCGCAGATCGCCGAGTTCGAGTGACCAGGGAACCACCAGAGTCGTCCCTACCGGAAGGGTGATCGGCTCCTCACTGGCGCTGATGCTGGGATAATTGGGGGCCAGCCAGGCGTGAGTCGTCTGTTCGGATAGCTCGTCACGCGGGATCAACAGTGGCGTATGTTGGGCGTTGATCCAATTCGCCAGCTCACGTCGATCGGGTCGAAAGAACCACTCCGCAATCGGCAGCTCTCGATTATAGATTAGGGTCGTTTGTTGCTCGCCGGTCGTCTCCCAATAGCGAAAATAGGTCAGCGTAGTTTGATAGGCTTGCACCCCAATCAGGGCAAAGGTCAATAAAAAGCCTAGTGCTACCTGCCAACGCAAGGCCGTGGGTGAAGTAGGAAAGACGCGAAAGATTAGGACCATGATTTGTCCATATCCCGCGCCGATCAGAATGGGCAACACGGCAAAAACGCCCATAATACGCAAACCATGCGGAATCTCCCCTGCCAGGAGAACTGGGATGGTCGCCAGGATCAACAAGCCAAGCAGTAAGCTGGCGGCGGGTCGACGAAAACGCAGCAGCCACAGCAGCAATCCGCCAACAAAAAAGGGCAACCACAGATTGCTGACGAGCGGTGCGCTGGCAATGTTATATTGCGGATTGCTGTCGCCGGCCACCACAAATTGATTGACAAGGCGCTGCACTTCGTTCCAGCCAATCAAAGTACTCTGGCTGCCGTTGAGTTCACGTGCTCGGCCAATTACAAATTGCGGATGCGTCCAAAGCTTATAGAGAATTGGTGTGATGCAGAGGAGAAAAATCAATCCCAAAAGTAGCAGCCCAGGTAGCCAGCGCCGCCAGGCACGCGGCTGCGTTGTAAGCAACTGTATCCCGAGCAACCCCATCACGACTGGCACAACCAGTCCCGCTGTGTAGCTGAAGAGTGTCAAGGCCAGTGCGACTCCGCTGGCGAAAAAGCTGCGCCAATGCGCCTTTGCCAGACCGCGCAGCAGCCAACCCACAAAGAAAAGGGTGAAAAGCGGCTGCAAGATCGCACGATAGATGGCACGCGAGATGACGATGTGACTGAGCGAAAGAGTCAAAACAGCAACGGCTATCGTAATGCCAAGCGACTGCTCCAGCGCTGCCCTAGCTGTGTCGCTTGGCTTGGCTTCAAACTTGGTCTCCCTGCGCAGACTGATGCGTGCCACCCAAGCCGTGAGCGCCACGGTCAACACGCCAAAACAGGCACCCAAGAAACGAATCGACCAGACTTGATTGCCCACCAACAAACTGAGGGCTGCGTACAACATACGATGTAGCGGCTCGGGAATAGCGTAATCTTCGTAGAGGGGAAAGCGACCACTGCGGGCAATGTTGAGGATATCGATCACATCGCCTGACTCGTCGGGGGATGCGCCTGGAGGGTAGTGATCCAACGCATAGACTCGCAGTGCAAAGGCAAGCAAGAGGAGAACAAGCACCGTCAAGCGAGTCAGCGTAGTCAAGCCTATTGGTCCTAGTGGGGAAGGTCCAACCATCTTCGGTTTGGCTGACTCATCTGTCAATTGCGTTGGGGATGCATCTGTCATCATCTCTTCATTGTACGTGAGAAAATAGTGTGTTGCGAATTGCGAATTGCACAAGCTGCGCTACGGCGAAGCACGATGCAAGATGCGATTGCAAAGAGACTTTATTATAACTATTCCTGGTAGATTGTAACCTGCATCTTACTTAATTTTCCCTCTTGACAAATTAGAGTATTTGCTCTATACTGGCCTGCATGTTAGAGTAATTACTCTAAAGGCGAGAGGGGATACTTACCATGGCCCTAGTGAGTGTAGCAAAAACGGCGACAAGGATTATGAGCCGAGCTGAAGAGACACGCGAGCGAGTACTGGACGCAGCCCTAACGCTCTTTAATCAACAAGGAGTGGATAAGACAACGACGAATCACATCGCCGCTGCTGCTGGTATCAGTCCTGGCAATCTCTACTACCACTATAAAAATAAAGAAGAGATCATTCGGGCTCTGGTCACACAACGTCTTCAACCTGGCATTGATGCAGTTTGGCATTTTGCCGATGAGCCTACGCCAAAACTAAGTGGGTTATATCAGGCGCTTTCGCAACACTTTGAGCTGTTTTGGCGTTTTCGTTTCATCCGTGACAACCTGGCATTGATGCGTTCTGATCCGCTCTTTGCCGAAGGTTTTTGTACGATCTATCAAGAACGGATGGATCAGTATGAGGCGATGGCCAAGCGGATGCAACAGAACGGAATTCTAGATGCCCAACTCGACAGTACAACGTTGCGCAATCTGGTTGAAGTTTGCTGGGTAATTGTGAGTTCATGGCTTTCGCACCTGGAGGCAACCAATACGCCAGCTACACCAGCATCGATGCAGCGTGGGGCCGATCTGGTGCTGTTAACCTTGAAGCCATATTTGAGAGAAAAGTAAGAACGTAAGGACACAGAGTACACAGAGAGAAGCGAGAAAATTTCTCGTCTCTTCTGTGCCATGCCTTAGTTGTTAAAAGAAGAGGAGTAGGAGAATCACGATGACAACCAATATTTCGGCGCTTACACCGTCTAATCACAAAATTCCCCAGACCAAGGGTCACTTTTTGATCGGCAATCTGCCCGAATTTCGCAACGATCCTATTGCATTTCTCGATCGTTCATGGCGCGAATTCGGCGATCTCTATCAGTTTTATGCGGGTCCACGGAGCTTCACCGTGGTTTCTAGCCCAGAACTGGCGCGTCAGGTCTTGATCGATCAAAAGCATACCTTTCATCGTGGACGGAACTTCAATGGCGGTACGCCACTCACTATGATCCTAGGGCTCAGCCTGTTGACGACCGATGGCGAGTCGTGGCTGAGCAAGCGACGCACCATGCAGCCGATCTTCCATCGCCAGCGCATCCAAAAGATGGGCGATGTCATGATGGATGCCGGCCTACGCATGATGGATCGCTGGCAAAGCAGCAGCGACAAAGAGATCACTCTCAACGAAGAGATGAAACTTGTCACACTCGACATCATCAATCGCACCATGTTCAGCACCGATATTATGGGCGAGGTGGACAATGTCGGCTCGGTGGTCGATATCGGTCTACACTATATTACACGGCGCCTCTCTTCACTGTTGCCTGCACCAATGAGTTGGCCAACCCCTGCCAATCTGCGCTTCAAAAAAGCCAAGGCGATCCTGGATGACTATCTCTACCGGATCATTCGTGAACGACGTGCGATAGTGGCTGCGGGCGGCGAGGCCAAAGGTGACCTGCTCGACATGTTGATGGAGGCCAGGGATGAAGAGACAGGCGAAACGATGAACGACGAACAGGTGCGCAACGAGGTTGCAACTATTTACGGTGCGGGTCATGAAACAACTGCCTTGGCGCTAACCTGGACCTGGTACGCCCTCTGGCAGAACCCAGAAGTGTTGCGCAAACTACAACATGAGGTCGATGTCGTGCTGCAAGGCCAGACACCTACCATGGCCGATCTGCCACGACTGCCCTACACGCTCCAGGTCTTCGAGGAATCGATGCGACTCTATCCGCCGGTGCCCTTCACCGTGCGCATGCCCGAAGAGGTGGTTGAATTAGACGGTCATCCACTTGCCAAGGGTGAATTTACTCTGATCAATATTCACAACCTGCATCGCCACCCCAGCTATTGGGATCGCCCAGAAGAGTTTTGGCCCGAACGCTTTGCCCCCGAAAACAAACAGGCCAATCAGCGTGCCGCCTATATGCCCTTCCTTACTGGACCGCATATGTGCATCGGCAACAACTTTGCCCTGATGGAAGGTCAACTGCTGCTGGCCATGATGGCGCAAAAATACGAAATGGAACTCATTCCTGGCCAGCGCATTGAAAAGGAAGCCACCGTCACCATGCGTCCCAAATATGGCATGAAGATGCGATTGGTGGCTAGACAGTGAAGCATATCGGCTAGATCGATATTTGTATGTTTGTTCCATCGGGATGTCCTGAATTTAGAATCGAGTAACATGAACCCATATTTTTAAATATTTTATGGGAAATGTGCTGGCTAAATTCAGGTATCCCTACGGGACAGGCAAGGGTTCACCTTTTTTACGCAAAACCCCTGCCTCTCTCAACCCACGCAACTCGCCTACCCCACTGCAGAACATGCCAACGCGTAGTTCCGCCTCTAGCAACTCCATCTCATCGCAGACCGCTTCGGGCGATTCGACGGCGCGCTTCAGAAAAGGCCCAGCCAGACCGACCAAGTCGGCACCGAGGGCGACACACTTGGCAACGTCGGTGCCGGTGCGGATGCCGCCACTGGCGAAAATATGGAGCTGATCTCGCCCTAACTCATTGCGCACGGCAGCTACTTCCTCTAGGCTTTGCGCTGTGGGCATCCCCCAATCGGCAAAAGCAGCGGCCAGACGGCGTAAGCGCGTAGTTGGTGCACGATGCATCTCGACCTGGCTCCACGAAGTGCCGCCCGCTCCCGCCACATCAATGGCTGCAACACCAGCTTCAATCAACCGCTGGGCCGCCTGTGCGCTGATGCCCCACCCTACCTCCTTGGCGATCACTGGCACGCCGACTTTGGCACAGACCTGCTCGATCTTCCCCTGCAAACCACGCCAGTTGACATCCCCTTCTGGCTGTACCGCCTCTTGTAGCGGATTCAAGTGTAGGATCAGCGCATCTGCCTCGATCATTTCGACGGCACGGCGGCATTGGTCAACGCCGTAGCCATAGTTAAGCTGCACTGCGCCAAGGTTGGCAAAGAGTAAGATGTCGGGGGCCACGTCTCGCACCTGAAAGGTCGCCGCCAGTTCACTTTTTTCAAGCGCCGCCCGTTGGCTGCCAACACCCATCGCTACTTTGTGAATTTGTGCCGCAATGGCTAGGTTGCGATTGATCATCTGCGCGACTTCGGCCCCTCCAGTCATCGAACTGATGAGCAAGGGGGCGGACAGCCGTTTACCAAAGACGGTAACACCTAAATCGACTTCGCTTAGGTTGAGTTCGGGCAGTGCTTGATGAGTGAAGTGATATTGCTCCAGGCCGGTGGTGAGGGTAGGAAAGGTAACATCCTCTTCAAGGTTGATGCGGATATGATCAGCTTTACGTTGATGGATCGTCATGCTGGAATCTCTAGAATGTTTGACAAGGCTGTCAATAAGTTATTATTATTATTTGTCCTATTCTAACAAACGAGCCTCAAGGATACCACTATGAATTCACTACGTCATGGCGAATTGCGTCGGATTGAGTTTTTTCAACACCAGCTCCGCCTATCTGTGTCAGATCCTTTCAACGAACCGGGAATTGAGAAGCAATACCCACCTGATTTGGAATTGGAGCCGCAGCATGTGGAGATCGACCTTTCGTTGGATATTCCTGCCGCTTCGGCGACCGGTCGTGTAACGACAACGGTACAGGCGCGGCACGCAGGGGCCGATTCACTTATCCTACACGCAGTCGATTTTCAAGATGTGGCGGTGACAAGTGGGAACGCGCAAACAATTCAATGGCGTTACGATGGAACTCAGTTCACCATTCACTGGCAGAACGGTTTTGCTGCGGGCGAACAACGTACAGTGACCATCGCCTACCGCGTCGTGAAGCCGACTGCCGGTCTCTACTTTTCCTACCCGGACACGCAGTATCCAAATGCGCCGACTTACGCCGCCACTGACCACGAAACAGAGCGGGCTCGCTATTGGCTGCCTTGTGTTGATCTACCTAATGTGCGCACCACGCTCGACATCCGACTGCGCAGCAAGGCAGAGCATACAATCCTCGCCAATGGTTACTTGGTTGGTGAAACGGCTCAGGGCGACGGCAGCAAAAGTGTCCATTGGCGGCTTGAGCAACGTTGCCCCAGCTATCTGATTTGTTTTGCCGTAGGCGACTTCACCGCTGCCGATGATGGCGTCTTTATAGATCCTCATGATGGCAAAACGATCCCGCTCGCCTACTATTGCAGCCGCGACCATCGTTCCGCCGATCTGATTCGCACCTTTGGACGCAGTGGAAAAATGTTGGAGTGGATGACGCGTAAGCTCGATCTTGCCTTCCCCTTTCCCAAATATTACCAATTTGCGCTGCCTGGCATTACTGGTGCGATGGAGAACATCTCGCTTGTCAGTTGGGACGAAAAGTATGTGCAGAATGAATCCTTGCACACTGAATACGGCTGGCTGGTCGATCAAGTGAACGTTCACGAAATGTCGCACAGCTACTTTGGCGATGCCATCGTCTGTCGTGACTTTGCCCATGCCTGGCTCAAGGAAAGCTGGGCGACCTATGTCGAGCAACTCTGGCGCGAAGATAACTACAGCCAGGCTGAAGCGGACTATGTCTACTACAGCAATGCCACCGAGTATTTTGAGGAGAGCGACACCGAATATAGTCGTCCCATAATCACGCGCAATTTTCGCTCTTCGTGGGATATGTACGACCGTCACCTCTACGAAGGCGGTGCTTGTCGACTGCATACCTTGCGTTGCGAACTGGGCGATGAGATCTTTTGGGCAGCGGTGCGTGATTATCTTAAACGCTACAACGGGAAAGTCGTTGAGAGCGATGACTTCCGTCTGGTGCTGGAAGAACACTCTGGGCGTTCGCTGGGACGCTTCTTTGATCAATGGTTTACCACAGCAGGCTATCCCGACTTGGCGGTCAAATTCGAGTACGATGCCAAGAAAAAAGAGGCAACCTTTGAGATCGAACAAAAACAGTGTAAAAGCGGCAAACCAGCCTTTCAACTGCGCTGCGATCTCGGCTGGACCCTGGATGGCGAGGAGTTTCGCCAGGCCATCAAACTCGACCAGCCACGCCACATCTTTATCATTCCCATCGAGCGTGAACCGCAAATGGTGCGCTTCGACCCAGGCATAAAGGCGCTGCACAAACTTTCCTTCAACCCCGGCGATGAGAAACTGCTTCGTCAACTGGTCGCCGCTCCGGACGTGATTGGTCGCATTCAGGCCGCCTATGAACTGGCCCAAAGTGGCAAGCTCGCTAATCTGCAAGCGATCATCAATGCCTATGCCAACGAGCCTTTCTGGGGGGTGCGGCGCGAGATGGCGAATGCCCTGACTACGGCCAAGGCGGAATTAGCCATTGCCGGGTTGGCCCAGTGGATCGCCAACGAGCGTGACCCGATGGTGATGCAAGTGCTCTTTGCCGCAGCCGGCAAATATCGTGACCAACGGCTAGCCGATGCGCTAACTGCCCGTATCCAGGCTGGCCTCCCCGAAATGGCGCGCGGTGCAGCCTATGCCGCACTGGGTGCACAACGCCAAATGGCTTCTTTGGAGCTTCTGCTAGATGCTGCGGCCACTGTCAGTGAAAATGGAATTGCCCAACAAGGGGCATTGCGTGGGTTGGCAGAGAGTCGTCGTGCTGAAGCGGTAGAGCCACTGCTTGCCCGCTTGCCCTATGGGAACACCTCGCTTTATGCACGAGCCACCGTGCCGCTTGCCATCGGTTCTATTGGAGTAGGAACGGAAAAAGCAGTGCGCGAACGCATCATCGATGCTCTGGTGGACGCATTACGTGATCCTGCGGATCGGCTCGCCCGCAACGCCGCCTCTGCCCTGACGACCATGCGTGTTACTCAGGCAATTCCCGAGATCGAAGCGTTGGCGCGTCGTCTTAACCTCCAGCAACGCGTTGAAGTTGAACGAACTATCAGAGTCTTGCGTCAGCAAGATAAGTTGGATGATTCCGCACTCAAAAAGCAAGTCGAAGAGTTGGCTGAGAAGGTGAGAAGGTTGGAGGATCAGATTCAGCGAATACAAGCTGAGGCAGCGACAAGATGAAGGGACGACAAGAGAAGCAGAAAGGTTTCGTTCTGCTTCTCTTGTCGTCCCTTCATCTTGTTACTAAAACATCCAACTTGTAACAACATTAAACAGGGTCAATCCACTTAATACTAGGAGTCCATAGAAGAAGAACTTCAGTATTTGTCTCCACATGGGTACTTCTTTCTTTTTTGGCGTAGTTAACTCGATTGTGATTTTCCCAGGACTCGTATAGAGTTGCTCCATCGTGGCCTCCTTATCCTATCAGTTAATTGAAAATTTGAAAAACTCTCGAACCCTTTACTCTTTCTTACAATGACTGAATTGCGGCTGCTCGGCTGGCTTCTTCCTAAACAAAGCCAAAGGCTCGATCCTGTCCAAGCGCAACCCAATCCTAACTAGTATGATATTTACTAGTTATATATATAAACGATCTTTGACTTGGTTTTTGTTGCGCTCAACTCAATTTAAAAAAGAAAAAAGTCTCTTTTACGGGTGGCAACCACTAAATATTTGTGAATCCGAGGAAAAAAACGAGAAATCTTTTGGAGGCTGAGTACGCTGTTCACTAAGTTTTGGGTGTAAATCGTAGGGTATCCGCTTGACGGTACCTTGGAGCGACCGCAAGGGTACGCCCTACAAAACTTGTAGAAGTTAATGAACATTGTATTGAGAAGAAAGAGGAAAATAAATGAAGCGTAGTTGCTTGCAGACAAGATGAGTCGTTGTCCGCAAGCAACGAGTTATTCTTGGACGCGGTCCCTCTCATCCTTGCACTTGAGGATGTAGTGATGCAAGGTGCAGGTTATTCTTGCCGCGGCATGGCACACAATTGTAGAAAGCGGAAAAGCTCCGCTGGATCGCCCTCAACTCGCACCAATCCGCCTGCCAGTGCTTCCTGTGGATCGATCTGTCGCGTCAACAACCCTAAATAAATGGGCACTTCAGTATATAGAGACATTGCGGCATGGCTGGGTTCGCCTTGCTGTACATCGATCTCACCCTGAGCAATGCGCACCGTTTGCACTTCCTCGCCCACATAGAGACCGTAGGTCACATCCATCTCTTGCGCCAGGCAGGGGCGAAAGAACGTTCTCGGCGTCAGCGCATAGGAACCTAGATGAAGCATTTGGCAGTTTTTAATCGACTCCGGTACAAACTGACTGCCCCATTTGCCAAGCTCTAACAAGGTTGGCTCCAAAGCTTTGCCCAATTTTGTCAACTGATAGACCGTAGACGCAGCAGGTGGCGGTAGAACACGTCGCTGGATCACGCCATGCTGCTCCAGTTCCTTGAGCCGCTCTGTCAGCAGATTGGTGCTGATTCCGGGCAACCCATCCATCAGATCGGTAAAGCGTCGCGGTCCGGCCACTAGTTCACGGATCACTAAGATCGTCCAACGTTCGCCCACTACATCAAGCGCATAGGCCAGACCACAAAGTTGATTGTAGCTACGTGTTGTCATAAACAACAGTATAGCACTTTTCTGCCAAAATTCAAGTTGTAAAGTTGTTAGAATTGATTTTGAAATTAGTACTTGACTTTTTGAAGTAACTGGTGTACACTGTTTTAGAACAATCGTTCTTCTCTCGACGAGAGCGCACTGTAGATTGCAACACCGATAGATAGAGTATACAAGAAAAAGCGGACATTTTGCGTCCTCTATTTCGCAAGACGACAAAAGGAGAGCACAAATGAAATATTTACTCTGGACACTACAAATTCTGTTGGCGGTAGCTTTTGCTGCCCATGGTTGGATGATGGTTGCACCTCCTCCCGAGTTGGCAGTGATCATGAATGAGCAGTTGGGCGTCACCTTCCGTCTCTTCATTGGCGTAGCGGAGTTACTGGCCGCAGTGGGGCTGATCTTACCGGGAATTACAGGCATTCTGCCCTGGTTGACCCCTTTAGCATCTGCTGGTTTGTCGATTGTCATGGTATGCGCGACTGTCCTACATAGCAGCCGCGGCGAGACAAGCTCTGCCATCACAACCGCCATCCTCTTAGTACTGACCCTCTTCGTCACCTATATGCGCTGGCAGGTAAAACCGATTGCCGCGCGCAATAGTTGGGTTGCCTTACCTCAGTAACCTTATTCTCATCATGTGTGACTTGTGAGAATAGAAACAAGTCACACATCAAGGTTTCCCTCAAAGCAGCATTTGCCATTTTCAAAAGGAGAAAGTTGAATGACTACAGAACAGATTGCTCATCCGCCCATCGCTTCACATGAGGAGTGGCTGGCTGCTCGAAAAACATTACTGGATCAGGAAAAGGCGTTGACCCGTGCCAATGATGCGCTCAGTGCCCAGCGCCGGCGCTTGCCAATGGTGAAGGTGGAAAAAGAGTACATCTTTGAGGGACCAGAGGGCAAACGAACACTGCTCGATCTCTTTGAAGGGCGTCGGCAACTGATTGTCTATCACTTCATGTTCGACCCAACCTGGGACGAAGGCTGTCCTGGTTGCACCGGCTATGTGGACGCGTTAGGTGATCTATCGACGTTGAGTAAGCGTGACACAAGCTTTGTACTCGTCTCGCGTGCGCCGCTGGCCAAACTGGAAGCTTATAAACAAAAACGAGGTTGGGACCGTCCTTGGGTTTCCTCCAACGGCAGCGATTTTAACTTCGACTTCCATGTTACGCTTGACGAAGCGGTTGCGCCCCCTGAATATAATTACCGCAGCCAACCAGGCGACAAGGGTGAGCGCCCCGGTACGAGTGTCTTCTTCCGCATCGGCGATGATATTTACCATACCTACTCAACCTTTGCCCGCGGTGGCGAATATCTGACTCACACCTCAACCCTGCTCGACATCACCCCCTACGGTCGCCAGGAAGATTGGGAAGATTCCCCCGCCGGTTGGCCGCAGCACCCGACGTATGGGTAGACAGTAAAACAGTGACAGTGACTCAGTAAGACAGCCACTGACTCACTGACTTAGAAATGGAACCGCGGATGATGCGGGTTGAGCCAGATAACAGCCGGATTTTCGGATTCATATCCGCTTTTTATCTGCATAATCCACGTCATCCGCGGTTCTGTCTTCGTTCTTTGTTGCATATTTGCTTGGGCGTCTAATACGGAAACAGGAGAGGAAATCTGATGAATTTGATCAATACACCCAAAGCAGGACGACGTGAATGGATCGGGCTGGCGGTGTTGATGTTGCCAACCCTGCTCATTGCAATGGACCTGACGGTGTTGCATTTGGCGGTGCCTTCGCTCAGCGCTGATCTACAGCCGAGCAGCGCTCAATTACTTTGGATCACCGATATCTACGGCTTTATGATTGCTGGTTCGCTGATCACGATGGGCACACTTGGTGACCGGATTGGGCGCAGACGTCTGTTAATGCTTGGCGCTGCTGCTTTTGGCGTTGCTTCGATCATGGCTGCGTTTGCACCGAGTGCAGGTTTGCTGATTGCTGCGCGTGGATTGCTCGGAGTAGCTGGTGCAACCTTGATGCCGTCAACCATGTCTCTTATTCGCAACATGTTCCACGATCCACGCCAGCGTACGGCAGCTATTGGCATTTGGGTTTCGGGCTTTTCGGCAGGTAGCGCAGTGGGTCCACTGCTCGGAGGCATACTGCTGGAACATTTCTGGTGGGGTTCGGTCTTTCTCTTGGGCGTTCCTGTCATGCTGTTGCTGCTGATTGTTGGACCATTGTTGCTGCCTGAATATCGCGATCCTAATCCGGGTAAATTTGATCTGCTCAGCGCGGTTATGTCACTGGCGGCTGTATTGCTGGCTATCTACGGGATCAAACAAGTGGCAGCGCATGGAGTGAACTGGCAGGCGGTGCTCTTTGTCTCGACTGGCCTGGCTTTAGGTGTGGCTTTTGTACAGCGACAACGCCGACTGATCGACCCGTTGCTCGATCTGCGCCTCTTCCGTATCCCCGAATTCAGCGCATCGCTGGCAACCTATACGATTGGGATCTTTGCCGCCTTTGGGAGCTTCTTCTTTGTGGCGCAATACCTGCAACTGGTGCTGGGACTTTCACCGTTGCATGCGGGCCTCTGGTCGGTGCCGGGAGCGATCACCTTTATTATCGGCTCCAACCTGGCCCCACGCGTAGTGCAGCGGACACGTCCAGCCATCGTGGTTGCGGGTGGGCTTGCAGTGGCAGCAGTGGGATTGGGGCTGTTGTCGCTGGCGGATGTCAACTCTCTGATTTACATCGTGGGTGGCAACACGCTGATGTCACTTGGCTTTGGCTTCACCTTCACCTTGACGATGGATATGGTGGTGAGTGCTGCGCCAGCCGAACGGGCAGGAGCCGCCTCGGCGATGGGTGAAACTGGTGCCGAGTTGGGTGGCGCACTTGGCTTAGCTGTCTTGGGCAGTCTGGGGATTGCCATCTATCGCAGCCAGATTGCGGCTACCATGCCTGAAGGTATCTCGTCTACGATGGCGGCAGCCGCGCAAGAGACACTGGGGGCTGCTGTGTTAGTAGCAAAACAGCTTCCTGACCAGCTCGATACGGCACTGCTTGCAGCCACCCGCGCCGCCTTTGTGCATGGGCTGCAAGTAACATCACTCATTGGTGCTGTTATTATGCTTGGCCTGGCGGTTCTGGTGCTGATTCTTCTTCGCCAGGTCGAGATCGCCAGCGAATCGACTTTGGAGCCAGTGCACGCAGTCGATGAATTGGCGTTGTGTGGCGATTGATTGCAACTATTTTTTACTCCGGTTAGCACAGCACTTTTTCTACCGCAAAAAAAGCGCTGTGCTAACCAGCTCACAGCATGGATAGGGAGAAACCCGAATGCGCAAAATCATTTTGTACATGTTTGTTACGCTTGATGGCTTTGTCGCTGGCCCCAACGGCGAGTTTGATGACTTTGAGCCTTCTTTGGAGGAACATCAATTTGCCAACGAGCTTTTTCGATCGGCGGGTGGTCTTCTGTTTGGGCGCATCACCTACCACGGCTTTAGCGATTACTGGGATGCACTTGACCTGACCGATCCTTCAATTTCAGCGGTCGAGCGTGAATTTGCACAGATTTTTCGCATGCAACCTCGGGTTGTCTTTTCACGAACATTGGAACGCGTTGATGACAAGGCCACCCTGATTAAGAGAGACCTCGTTGCCGAAGTGACTAAAGTGAAGGAGCAACCGGGCAATGATTTGCTGCTTGTCTGCGGTCCTGAGCTTTGCGCTGCTCTTGCGGCCCATCAATTGATCGATGAATGCGTGTTGCTGATCAAGCCGCGCGTGTTGGGGCGTGGTAAAGCGTTATTTGGTGAGCTTGCAGGCAAGTTGGATCTGCAACTGTTGTCAACCAAAACTTTTGCGTCTGGTGTCGTACTCCATCATTATCGATTCCTATAAACCAAACGTCTGAGCATCAGTTCAGTTGAAATTGATGTTTTCAGAAAGTGATAATAACTTGGCACAAATGTGCTATTGCTCTATTGACAATATTCCCATATGGGAATATAATAAAGCCTATGGCTCGTCTAGCAACGACAGCAGATGTCTTTAACGCAATTGCAGAACCACAACGCCGAGCAATTCTTGAGTTGCTGGCCAAGGGTGAGGTTTCGGTCAATGAGATTTGTGAAGCATTGGAGATGAAGCAGCCCCAGGTCTCCAAACATCTGCGTGTGCTGCGCGAGGTAGGCTTGGTCGAGATGAGGAATGAAGCACAACAACATCTATACACGATCAAGGCGGGTGGGCTAAAGCCGATCCACGATTGGGTAAAGCCATTTGAGCAGATGTGGAATGAACGGTTCGACCGGCTCGCAGAATATTTAAAGGGACTTCAAGCAAAGGAACAATGAAATGAGCACAGCAAGCGAAACGAATACAAGCGCATATAATGCGCTTTTGATTACACGCACCTTCAACGCACCACGGACACTCGTGTGGCAGGTATGGACGCAAGCGGAGCGGCTATTGCATTGGTGGGGGCCAAAAGGTGTTACCATGCGCATCGCCAACATCGATCTGCAACCTGGTGGTCGACTGCACTATTGTTATGAAATGCCCAATGGCACTGTAATGTGGGGGCTGTTTCTTTATCAAGAAATTATTGCACCAGAACGTTTGGTCTTTACTAGTGGCTTTTCAGATACTGAAGGAAGCCTCACCCCCAATCCTTGGGCACCCGTTTGGCCGCTTGAAATTCTCAATAGCTATATCTTTAGCGAAGAAAACGGCAAAACGACAATTGAGATGCGCGGGACTCCCTATAACGCTACCGCAGAAGAAGAACAAGCCTTTGCCCAAGCCAAGAGCATGATTCAACAGGGCTTTAAAGGAACACTTGATCAGCTTGAAGAATATTTGTCAAAGGCATAGCTTTGACGGTGAGTTATGAGTAATGAATCGATCAGCAATGACATTCTCGGCATTTTGCAATTTTTGCGTGATGCTGAGCAGTTGAAAAACGTCTACCGTACCTCGTGGACATCGGGTGGAGCGCCTGAAAGCACTGCCTCACATACCTGGCGGCTGTGCTTGAGTGCGTTAGTCTTTGCACGCAGCTTTCCTGAGGTTAACGTGGAGCGATTGCTCAAAATGTGCATCATCCACGACTTGGGCGAGGCGATTGGCGGCGACATCCCAGCGATCCATCAGAATGCCAATGCCCCTAAAGCCAGCCAGGAACGCCAAGATCTGATTACCTTACTACAACCGCTACCAACTGTTTTGCAACAGGAGATCATCGGGCTGTGGGACGAATATGAAGCGGCAACGACCCCTACGGCCAAAGTCGCTAAGGCGCTGGATAAACTAGAGACATTGATGCAACACAACCAGGGTGCCAATCCGCCCGATTTTGACTACCTCTTCAACATCGGCTATGCCCGCAAATTCACCGACGCCGTGCCGCTGGTCGCCGAAATTCGTAAACTAATCGATGAAGAAACGCGGCAAAATGCACACCGCAATCAAGCAACCTCACCTGTTTCATCGGGACACCCAACTTTAGGAGCCATATGACCAAACTCACGCTGAGCTTTCCCTCGGAACTAGAGACCGTGATTACACGTATCTTTGACGTTCCACGCCACCTTGTCTTTGCAGCAATGACGCAGCCTGAACATGTGCGCCATTGGTATGGACCAGCTTACCTCAGCATGAAAAGCTGCGAGATCGATCTGCGAGTAGGCGGTAAATGGCGCTATGTGGTTCAGGCTCCCGATGGCAGCGAGTTTGCCTTTTCGGGTATTTATCAAGAGATCACCCCACCGGAACGGATCGTCTCCACAGAGCTATTTGAGGGGATGCCAGGCACAGATTACCTAGCCACGCTTACCTTAAACGAGCAAGATGGCAAGACGACGCTGACCAATCATCTTCTCTACCAATCGCAGGCGCATCGGGATGGGCACCTCCATTCGGGTATGGAGGGCGGCATGCGCGAGAGCTTTGATCGGCTGGATGAAGTTGTTCAGATGCTGGCGACCCGTTAGATCACTGTTACATGTCATTTGGGTACACCAGCGGAATCGTCTTTGATAGCCGCTGGACGATGATCCTGGAATGCCTGCGAAGTACATTCTTTAGGAAAATCCGTGTAACTGTCTAGCGAAGCGTAGCCTCAAACCGACAAGTTGTAACTCGGATGGAAAGGAACTCATATCTTTTTTCCCAAATCTGTGTTGTTTTCCATCCGAGTTACAAAACTTGCTCTGTCTGCACGAATTTTTCGCTCTCAAATCGTCTAGCGAAGCTACACCTCAAACCGACAAGATCTGCACGCGGTTGACGCTGACAGGTGCCCTATGGGCGCAGATCAAGGCGGATTTTTCTTTGATTTAGAAAATTTGTTCTGTCTTTTTAGACAATGTGACACACCTGAATCGTTACGAAAGTCCAAGGACAAATATAATGAACCAATCGATAGGGGCGATCTCACGCCCAGCGGCATATCTTTCCTTGGTAGCAGCGGGGGCTTTTGTGTTGTTGCTCGCGCTACTTCACCTGCTCGAACCGGAATTTGACCCCTCGTGGAATTTCATCAGCGAGTACACACTGGGAGCATACGGTTGGCTGATGGCGCTGGCCTTTGGGTCACTGGCTGTCAGCTTTTCTGCCTGCTTCCTTGCCATCAAGTCGCAATTGCGCACCGTTGTGGGGCGCATCGGATTGGCTATGTTGTTGATAAGTGCGACTAGTATGGTGTTGGCCGCACTCTTTAAAACCGATCCGATTACCACACCGCCAGATGCGGTCACGACCAGCGGCGCGCTGCACAATCTCGGTGGGTCGCTAGGGCTAGCCATGCCGTTTGCCGGATTACTCGTCTGTTGGGGGCTGACGCACAACCCTGCTTGGCGCGCTGCGCTGCGCTCGCTCTGGTGGGTTACTGGCATTGCGCTTGCCAGTACTGTGACTTTCATTGTTGCACTCGTCCTGCTCATACCTAGTGATGGCATGTTGGGGCCAGATGTTCATGTGGGTTGGTTTGGTCGGGTGGAGATTGTCGCCTATAGTGTGTGGCTAATGGTGGTGGCCTGGCAAGCGCTTCAGCGCAGCACTATAGAAAACGGTGGAGTGGCCTAGGAACAATCTGTTGACAAGTTGTAAGGGAGATCTAAATGAGAAACTTAGTTGTCTTTATGCACATGTCGCTGGATGGTTTTGCCGCTGGTCCCAACGGCGAGTTGGACTGGATTGCCTATGATCAGGAACTGGAGAAACATGCCGAAACCGTGGTGGATACCGTAGGAACTGCGCTCTACGGGCGTGTGACCTACCACATGATGGAATATTGGCGCACCGTGTTATCCAACCCAGAGGCTAGCGAACATGAACGAAACCATGCTAACTGGATCGAGGCCATTCCCAAAGTAGTGGTCTCGACCACGCTGAAAAGTGTTGACTGGAACAATACTACGATTATCTCCGACAATCTGGTTGACGAAATTACGAAACTCAAGCAGCAACCCGGCAAGGACATTGTGATCTTCGGTAGCCCCAGCCTTTCTCAGACACTTGCCCAACTTGGTTTGGTCGATGCGTATCAGTTGAGCTTGAGCCCGGTCATTTTGGGCGCGGGTAAGCCATTCTTCGCACACCAGGAACAGAAGGCGCAGTTACAACTACTGTCGACCAAGACCTTTGCCTCGGGTGCGTTGGCGATGCACTATAAAGCGGTGAAATAAAACAGAATCGTATGGAACCGCAGATGAAGCTGATTTGGCTGATAAAAGCTGGATTTTCTATTCATCTTATCCGCGGTTCAATTTTTACATCAGAACAAAAGGAGAGGCGAGGAACATGGAAACAGTCACTTCAAAAGATGGCACAAAGATTGTCTACGATCGGTTTGGCAGTGGGCCAGCTTTGATCAGTATTCTCGGGGCAACGGCAACCCGTGGCATGGCAGCACCACAAGGTGACGCCGAGAGCAATTCACCGTTTACCAGCTACATCTACGACCGCCGTGGCCGTGGCGATAGTGGCGATACTCAGCCTTTTTCCGTTGCGCGTGAGATCGAAGACCTCGAAGCAATGATCGACGTAGCGGGTGGATCGGCTTTTGTCTTTGGCCATTCCTCTGGTGCAGTCTTGGCGTTGCGAGCGGCTGGCAAGCTGGGCAGCAAGGTCAAGAAGTTGGCGCTCTATGAACCACCCTTTATCATCGACCAGAGCCGACCACCCATTCCGGCTGATTATGTGCCCCATCTACGCCAACTGATCGCCGAGGGTCGCCCCGAGGATGCACTGATCTACTTTATGACCGTTGCAGTTGGCGTCCCCGCTGAATATATTGGCGGGATGAAGCAAGCTCCTTTCTGGGCCTCTTCGGTAAAAGTGGCACACACCATCAGCTACGATGGCGAAATCATGGGTGACACTATGTGGGGCGATCCAGCCTCCTTAAAGCAATTCGCTACCACCAGTACACCCACCTTGGTCATGGTGGGGGGCAATAGCCCGGCCTATCAGCAGAATGCAGTAGAAACGTTGGCCAAGATCCTGCCCAATGCGCAATATCGTAGCATGGCCGGACAAGATCATGGCATTGCGCCGGAAGTATTAGAACCGGCATTGGTCGAATTTTTCCTAGGGGAGTAACCTATGTCGAAACTTCGTTTCCGCATTGCAATGTCGTTGGATGGCTATGTCGCCGGCCCCAATCAGAGCCTCGAAAACCCACTTGGCGAAGGGGGAATGCGGCTGCACGAATGGGCCTTTGCCCTCCAGACCTTTCGGGAAACGCATGGCATGGAGGGTGGAGAGGCAAACCAAAGCAGCCAAGTGCTTGACGCATTTAATGCCAATATGGGCGCGACGGTGATGGGGCGTAACATGTTTGGCGGATACCCTGGTGACTGGAGCTCGGAAAATCCATGGAATGGCTGGTGGGGCGAAGATCCGCCTTTTCACCACCCGGTCTTTGTGATCACCCAATATGCGCGTGAACCATTGGTAATGCAGGGCGGAACCATCTTTTATTTTGTCACCGATGGCATCGAATCAGCGCTGGCGCAGGCACGGAAAGCCGCGGCTGGCAAGGATATATCGCTCGGCGGTGGAGCCAATGTCGCTCAGCAATATCTGGCCGCCGGGCTGGTCGATGAAATGTTGATCCATCTTGTACCCATTCTTCTTGGATCGGGCGAACGACTCTTTGAGCATCTAGGTGACAAGTTGCATGGGTTGAAGCTAGTGCAAACCGTGCCTACGGCGGATGTGATCCATCTTAAGTTTGTCCGCGGTTAGGAAAAATCGCTTGTGATTGACACCCAAAATCGTATTGTGCAACTCTGCATCGAAGGTTCGCAGGCAGAATTGGCTGGTAACCGCGAAGCTGCAACACGCTGTTACCAAGCTGCCTGGGACGCGGCCACAAATGATACTGAAGCGTGTATTGCTGCCCATTACCTGGCCCGCTTTCAGCCCACATCCGAAGCGATTTTTCATTGGAATCAAGTCGCTTTACAACGAGCCGAGGCGGTCGCAGATGAGCGGGTACAAGCTTTTATGCCTTCGCTCTATCTGAACATGGGGCGCTCGTATGAATTGCTTGGCAACCAGCCAGAAGCGCAACGTTATTATGGGTTAGCAGCAGCCTTGGGTTTTCCGCACCAGGAGGACTGAGGGTGGCAAGGCATGGATGAGAATCGAGAGCATCGCACAGATGAACATTGCCCCGAATGTGGTGCCCCACTTGTTGATGGCATGAACTGCTGGGAGCAATTGGGAGCTATCATTGCCTGGGAATGGCAAGACCCAGAGTTGATGGCACAGCACTTTTTGACGGTTGCTTCCTATAATCTGCAACACCCAGCGCAATTTACCGAGGATGCTATCACTGGACTCGCTCAACAGTTTTGTGAGCATTTGGACAAGGGGCTGCCGGTTACTGAAATTCGCCGTCGCATGGCGCAAAGTGCTAAAGGCAAGACGAAAGTACTCAAGCCAGAGGCAGAACGGCATCTGGTCTTGAAATCGCGGTCAATGACTATTGCCGATGTCTATCTCCCCGATCAGCCTCAGGGCGCAGCGGAGCGGGTGAAGGCATGGGCCGCGAGCATTCGCTCGGAGTTAGCTTAGGAGCCGTCTAAAAAGCACACCTGGCAGGTATTATTGTAGTATCCATTGGCGGCTTCTGACCTGCCAAACCTGCCAGGTATATCAGATTCCATAAACTTTTAGACGATCCTTTAGGAGCAAAACATGCCCTCTGTAAAAAATCAACGTGTCGAAGACTTTATCGCTACACTCGATCATCCGTACAAAGCAGAGATCGCTGAATTGCGGCAGATCATTCTGGGCGCTGATCCACGAATCGGAGAGGAGATCAAGTGGAATGCACCTAGTTTCTATACAACTCAACACTTTGCCACCTTTCAACTACGGGCAAAAACCGGCGTGCAGATTATCTTGCATTTGGGTACAAAGGTGCGTGAGACAGCAACGACTGGGATCACGATCCCCGATCCTGAATTGCTCTTGACTTGGCTGGCAAAGGATCGGGCCTCGGTCATTTTCCAGAATATAGATGAGATTCATGCCAAGCGCGCAGCGTTTACCGCCTTGATTCGGGAGTGGATCGAGTATGTGTAATATATATTTTACGTTCGTCAAGTAAGATGATGAAGCCAAATTTACCCATCATCCGTCTTGCAACCGAGGACGATGTAGCGGCAATTGTTGCCCTGACTGACGCGGCTTATCGTAAATTCCTGCCACGACTCGGCCGCAAACCACAACCAATGACGACTGACTATCAGCAGTTTATCAAGCAACATTCGATGTGGCTACTGGAAATTGATCAACGACTGGTTGGCGTGCTTGCCTTGAAACACGAGATAGATTCCCTTTTAATTTACAGCGTAGCAATCGACCCGACTGAGCAGAAACGTGGATATGGGCGTCTGTTATTGGCTCACGCAGAAGACGAGGCAAAACAGGCTGGGTATCGATCCGTTCGACTGTATACAAACGTATTGATGGAAGAAAATATAGCGTTGTATAAGCGAATTGGCTATCAGGAGACACGGCGTGAAGTCTTGTCCGATCGCACCATTGTGCATATGAGTAAACAGTTATTTTGAATTGTACCTTTAAGGTAGGCTCGATGGAGGCAACCATCATGTACATGAAAACACACATCCTGGCGGCAATGCGTGAAGAGTTTGAACAGTGGGAAAAGGTTCTTGCCGGTTTGAGCGATGCACAGATCAATACGCCAGTGGCGCCGTTTGAGCTTTCGGTCAAGGATGAGATGGCGCACTTGTGGGCTTGGCAGCAACGCACGCTTGCCAGAGTGGAGGCTGCTGTGCAAGGGCGAGAACCGCAATTCCCGCAATGGATTCCTGGTGTTGATCCTGAAGACGAAGGTAGCACCGATCGTAACAATACTTGGATCTTTGAAAGCAACCGTGATCTGCCCTGGTCCACCGTCCATGAGAAGTGGCGCAGCGGCTATCTGCGTCTGCTGGAACTGGGCGATGCCATTCCAGAACCTGTATTTCTTGACTCAAGTCGTTACAAGTGGATGGAAGGGCACCCGATTGCCTTTGTCTTCGTGGCTTCGTATGACCATCATCAAGAACATTTGGATAAGTTGCTGGCTCGACTCTAGCGCAAGGAATGATCTATCATGACACAATCACAAAATTCAACTGCTAATTTCCCAAAAGTCGGTGCACCAGCCTTGCGTGCTCTGACAGCCGCAGGCTACGAGCAACTCGCACAGTTGAGCCAGGTCAGCGAAGCTGAACTCTTGAAGTTGCACGGCATAGGCCCCAAAGCGATCCGTATTCTGCGCGATGCGCTCGCTGCCCAGGAGTTGGCTTTTGCCAATGGAAAACCTGCCAAGGCCAGCAAAGGCAACTATGCCGAGGTCAATGGGCTCAAGTTTTACTACGAAATCCACGGTCCCAAATCCAGCACGCAGACACCGCTGGTTCTGCTGCATGGCGGCTTGGGCTTGATCGAGATGATGAGCAGTGTGTTGGACGTCTTCTTGCAGGACCGTCAGGTGATTGGTGTCGATCTGCAAGGGCATGGCCGCACCGCCGATGTGGATCGCCCCATGCGCTATGAAACGATGGGTGACGACATTGCCGCTTTGATTCGCCATTTGGGCATTGCCAAGGCCGACGTGATGGGCTATTCGTTGGGGGGCGGTGTTGCCTTGCGCACGGCGATTCAACATTCAGACCTGGTGCGTCGGTTGTTGTTGGTATCGGCCCCCTTCAAACGGAACGGCTGGTTTCCAGAAGTGTTGGCTGGGATGGATCAATTGAGTGCAGCCAGTGCGGAGTTTATGAGAGAGTCGCCGATGTACCAAAGTTATGTGAGCGTGGCACCCAAACCAGAAAACTTCCCTGTTTTGGTAGAGAAAACGGGCGATCTGCTGCGCCAACCCTATGATTGGTCAAATGAGGTGAAAGCATTGCCGATGCCTGTCATGCTTGTTTTTGCGGATGCCGACAGCATACCGCCCAGCCATGCGGCGGAATTCTTTGGCTTGCTGGGCGGCGGTCAGCGCGATGCCGACTGGGATCGCTCTGGCATGACGCAGCATCGGCTTGCCATTTTGCCCGGTCAGACCCACTACGATGTCTTCGCATCCCCTTTTCTGCCGACGCTGGTTCAGACATTTCTGGACACAAAGAGTTAATCACTGAGCGATGATGGTGGCTAGAGAACCACGAAACACACGAAAATAGATCCAGGATTTTTCGTGTGTTTTGTGCCTTTCGTGGTTAAAAACCTAACTGCTGAGTCTGAATAAAGGCTCAAAATAAGCACACAAGTCGTTTTGCTTCCAGGAGTAGAGCATGGGTTTCATGGTTGAGCAAAGAGAGTCCGATTCGCCTTTGGTGGATAGTGTGATGTCTGGCTACACAGTCGGGAGTGGCTCAATGATCCGTCCCGCCGAGACACATTGGCATATGGTTTTTGTGCGGACAAATGGCAAAACGCATTCGATCATTACAGGTCCCCTCAAAACATCGGGCGTGGTCCAGTTTTCCGAGGGCGCGGAAATTCTCTGGATCAAGTTCAAGCTTGGCACCTGCTTTTCTCACCTACCCATGCACGGCTTTGTCGACGTTGAAACCGCTCTGCCGGATGCAGCCACCCATTCTTTCTGGCTCAAGGGTTCGGCCTGGCATCATCCTGACTTTGAAAACAGTGATACTTTTGTCGAACGACTGATGCACCAAGATATTTTGGTGCATGATCCAGTGGTCGAAGCTGCGCTGCAAGGACATTGTCTAGACCTCTCGGCGCGTACTGTGCGTCATCGTTTTGCCCAGGCTACCGGACTTACGCAAGCGCATGTGGAGCAGTTCCAACGTGCCCAACAGGCAGCAGAATTGTTACGCCAGGGGACATCGATCCTCGATACGGTTTATGAGCTGGGCTACTTCGACCAACCCCATCTTACTCGCTCGCTCAAGCAGTTTGTCGGCTATACGCCCGCGCAACTTATCAAACAAATGGTTGTGCAAAATCCGTAGTTGCTTGCTTCTTTGCCATTTTATACAAGACACACCCTCGGCAGGCGGGTATAATACAGATGTTCTATACGCCGTTTCTCAAATTTGCATGATTTGAGAAGTCCACAATCACAAACAGAGGGAGTGTCAAGATGCAAAAAATCACAACATTTTTAACCTACAACGATCAAGCAGAGGAAGCGGTCAACCTCTATACGTCAGTTTTTCCCAATTCGAGAATTCTCAACGTCAGCCGCTACGGCGAAGGTGGACCGATGCCAGCAGGAACGGCGATGTCTGCCGAATTTGAACTAGATGGGCAGCGATTTATGGCGCTTAATGGCGGCTCCCACTTTACTTTTTCCGATGGCATCTCGCTATTTGTCAGTTGCCAGACCCAGCAAGAAGTCGATGAGCTGTGGGACAAACTGTCTGCGGGAGGTGATCCAGGACGCTGTGGCTGGTTGAAGGATAAATTTGGTGTCTCCTGGCAGATTATTCCCACTGCCTTGGGTGAGCTACTTGGCGACCCCAATCCGCAAAAGGCGCAGGCCGCAATGTTGGCCATGCTGCAAATGGGCAAGATTGACATTGCCGCCCTGCGTCGGGCGCACGAACAGGCTGGCTGAAGCCTGACTCATAAAGTGGGTTGACAGTGATCGATGTCTGATCGCCTTCTTGCACGGTACTCGTAGGGAAATTCACAACGCCTCTGCGAGTACCTGAATAAGCAATTTCACAATATTGCGCTTGGTGTTCCTGTGCGATCTCCGCAAAAGGGGTCATATAATCACGGAGAAGCTTCTGTAAAGTTACGCCACTTGCACCGGAAAGGCTGGCCCGAGCATCGGATGAAAACAGGAGACGGTCGTCGGCATCCGCCAGCGTGGATCGCTAGCACAACGTTGACGCAACTCCGTACTGTCCGGATTAAGCGAGAGGGCGGCCATTTCGTCGAGGATGATGGCATCGGCTGGCTGTGTTTCGCTCAGCCCTTCCATGCCGTCCCAGCAGAGCAGCTCGATTTTGTTGAGTGCCGCCATATCCAGTTGCAGCCGCTCACGGATAAACCACCAGCCCCGTACAAATGTTTCATCGGGACCCAGACCGAAACGCTCTGGGTCCGCCTCGCCATTGCGACATATCTGCCAGGCTCGCCCGCCGGTGGCAAAGACACCGTCAGGCATATCGATCAGATTGAAGCCCCACTCCCGCTGCGGCGAAAGTTGTGGATCAAAACGCTGCCAACGGTCGCCATTCCACACTTCCACAATTACATGGTCAAACCAATACTCGGGTACAAAATAGTTGCCAAAGCCGTAGCGCAAGCGAGCGGCTCGACCTTGGTGGCGTAAGATAGCACACGTCAACAAAGAAAAGTCGCGACAGCAGCCGATCAAGCGATTCTCAAAGGCGCGCGGCTCGCTCAAGGGTCGGGCATCCTTCTCCATCAGCGTGGCCAGAATGCGTTCCACACTGCGCGTGTTGATCTCAGTAAACCGCTCCTTGGGAATATTCCAGCCGTACATATAAGGGCCAGCCATGTAATGATACACCAATCCCTGCACTCCCTGAGCGATTCCCGGCAAGTCTGTGGGCAACCCAGAAAAGAGATCGGCGTAGACGCCTGGATTGCTGGTTGGGCTTTGTTCAATGTAATATTCGTACATGTCGTGATTCTCTCCTTATCACGAAATAGACATTGTTCTGACTTCTGCTTAGTAAAATGCGAACGCATGTGCTATGATCAAGGCTAGAGGAAACTGTAATCACTTATTCAATCCGCCCCTAACACCACACCTACTTGGAGGAGAATATGCAAACCAAATTGGGCCATGTTGTATTTAGCATTGACGGCAAAAATCGAGGCTTTTATCGCGATCTCTTTAAATTCCTCGGCTGGCAAACCATATACGAGGGCGACGGAATGCTAGGCATTTATGATAGCAATCATACCAGCGTTTGGTTTGGCGATGCGACTAAGTCCGTTGCCAATGACTACGATGCGCCTGGGCTCAACCATTTCGCCATCCATACTGCGACCCAGGCGGAAGTGGATGAGGCAGTAGCCTATCTACAAGCACACGGCATTGCCGCCCTCTTCGATACCCCACGTCACCGCCCAGACTTTTCATCGGATCCCAACTCCACCTACTACCAAGTAATGTTCGAGACGCCTGACCGTATTCTGGGGGAGATTGTTTATATTGGACCCAAATCTTAGCGAGATTAAGGGATTGAGAGATTACCAGAACTGCAAAATCTCCCAATCTCTCAATCCATCTACTTAATCGGAATACAGATATCCGTCCGCAACTTCTCCGCTGCAACCTGGCTGGCATCGTCCAAATAATCCTCAAAGGGCGAAGCATTGCGTGGCTCCTCACCTGAGCTTGGCAGCCAATCGCGGTAGGCCGCTTGCCAGGTTTGCCAAAGCGTGTCATAAGGCCCCACATGGCGAAAGACTGCCCATCGCCCTCCCGGCAAGGTTTGATAGGCCAATCCCTCCGGTGCAACTGGCTCCTCCCCTTCAGCAAAGATTGCGCCTGCATCAAAACGTGCCTCTTTGCCCACTTCCACCTCATCGGGATAAATGGCGACACAATGTTGGATATTGGCCATCAACGCGCCAGCTTTACTGAATAACTTGCCAAACGCTTCCTGGTTGGCGGTTTGAAAGGCGGGACTGGTCATCATCTCGTTGGCACGCGCATAGAGCACCTTCAGATCAGGCAAGGTGCGGATCTCGATTGGTTGCATAATCGGTTCCTTTTGGTGAAATAGTAAACGTCGGTGAATCAGGTAGGCAGCTGCCGTCGGATTGAGTTCGCGAAACTCAGTGGGAGTGAGCGCAAAGTGCTGCTTGAATGCTTTGTTGAAGGCCGAAGGTGTTTCGTACCCTGCATCCAATGCAACTTCTGTGATCACGCTCTGTTTTGTCAACAGTTGACGCGCCGCACGTTCCATGCGCGCCCGCCGTACATAGGCACCGATACTTTCGCCTACATGGGCATTGAAGATTCGATAGAAGTGCACAAGCGAGAAACCAGCAAGCTCGGCAAGCTGCTCCCGATCGATCGGTTCGTCCAGGTGATCGCGAATGTACTGCGTAACCTGGTTGATGCGTTCGTAGTAGCTGTTTTGCGTTTCACTCACCATGTGTATAGTGTAGCATATAGCACATCTGTTCGCTTGTCCATTTATATCATAAGAGGGACGATAGAGGAAGTGAGGATGAGGAAAACCAACCTCACCCCTCACTCCTAACCCCTTTTATAAATTGCCTCTTGACATAGTAATAAAATAACTAGTATAATAATGACTATGGCAAATATCTTTCGTCGATCCAACATCGCCCTGGCAGTGCTGGCGTTCCTGGCCGAAGCGCCTATGCACCCTTATCGTATGCAACAACTAATCAAAGAGCGTGGCAAGGATGAGATCATCAACGTACGGCAGCGGGCCAGTCTCTACCAAACGATTCAGCAACTGCTGCGCGCCAAGTTGATCCAGGTCCGTGAAACAGAGCGGGAGCCAAAGCGACCGGAACGTACCATCTACGAATTGACCGTGGACGGTCGTGCCACCCTGGATGATTGGCTACGTCAAATGCTCTCAACGCCAGCCAGTGAATTTCCGGAGTTTCCGGCGGCACTGGCGTATCTGCCGTTATTGAGTGTAGAAGATGCAACTTTGCAACTGCAAACTCGAACACAGGTACTGGCAGCAGAGCACAAACGCATCGATGGCCAACTTCGAGAAGCTGCGCAGAGTATACCTCGACTTTTTTTGATTGAGACAGAGTATATGCTCTCTATGCTGGCGACCGAATTGGCCTGGGTCAACTCCTTGATCCATGACTTGCAGACCGGCAAACTCACTTGGAGTGATGCCTGGAAAGCCGAAAGTGTTGCCCAACAGACCTACGGAGAGGAAAAGTAAGTGCATGTGGTGGCGAGTGGCACGCTGCTTGCCTAGTATAAATTTCTATGGAGGAATATCCTATGACCGCGGAGCGTCTTCAACCCGTTCAACCCTCGATCCAGGCAGGAAAGCCCTACAAAGGGATGGCGATGGAAGGAATGATTGCCAGGTGGTATGCCAAAAATACGCAACAAGGACGTGAATTCGAGTCGTTGTCCAGTCGCATCAGCCAGATGTTACCTGAGGGCAGTCGCATTCTTGAGGTGGCGCCAGGTCCAGGCTATCTGTCAATTCGGCTTGCCCAAACTGGACGTTATACAGTGGTGGGTTTGGACATCAGCAAAACCTTTGTTGAGATCGCCCAATCCAAGGCTAGGGAGGCTGGTGTCTCTGTAGATTTTCAGCAGGGTAACGCCTCAGGCATGCCCTTTGCCGATAACAAGTTTGATTTCATTGTCTGTTGCGCAGCCTTCAAGAACTTCAGCGAACCAGTACAGGCAATCCGTGAGATGGAGCGGGTACTCAAACCAGGCGGACAAGCACTAATCAACGACCTGCGCAAGGATGCCTCCCTCGCCGCAATCGACGCCGAGATTTCAGGAATGAACATGAATTGGATAAATCGCCTCTTTACAAAGCTGACCTTTCGTAGCATCCTGCTCAAAAATGCCTATACCCCGGCGCAAATGCGCCAATTTGTTGCCCAAACCAAGTTTGGCAATTGCGAGATTCAGGACGCGGGGATTGGGATGGAGATTTGGTTGAGAAAATGAATCTAATGCCAGGGCTTGACCTAGCATTATGTCTGTAGGTGCTGCTTGTAGCTGCACATTTCTTTTCTATTCCAAATTGTACAGCTATAAGCAATATCTAGAATGCATATACGATTCCTCTTATCGGCTGACGACCGGCAGATAGACTCGTTCGTTTCCAATCGGCTGCTCTGAAACATCGAAGAGGGTGACAATATTCTCAGCAGGCCGTCCGACGATCAGTTGGTTATAAGTAGCGTTATAACTGAAATTCATACCTCCTAATACACTGTTGTTGCTAGTAATGAAACCATCGACTCCTGTTGCACCATCGCCCCAGGTCACCGCACCAGCGCTAATGACCACATAGTTGCCGTTGCCCAACGCTGTCACACCAGAGCCAAAGTTGTTAGAACCAACCAGATTATAGTTTGTGCTGCCGACGAGACTATTGCTGCTACTTACTTCTCCACTAACCCCTGTGGAGCCATTGCCCCAGGTCACTGCTCCAGCATTTAAGGCACTACCATTGTCCCAATCAGGGCTACTCACCAGATAGTTGCCGTTGTTTAGCACGGTTACGCTATCATAATGGAATCCATGGTGATCAAAACTGAAACCCACATGATCGCCACTTGTAGTGCCAACGATACTGTTATTGCTACTAACTGCACCACTCACACCTGTGGTTCCATTGCCCCATGTCACGGCACCGGCATCTGTAGCGCTGCCGTTGTCCCAATAGGAGGTACCTACCACATAGTTGCCGCTGCTGAGTATAGTCACTCCATCATAGCCTACCCAGTCACCATTTGTGGTACCAACGAGACTATTGCTGCTGCTAACTACACCACTCACACCTGTCGTTCCATTGCACCAGGTCACAGCACCCGCGTCTGTGGCACTGCCGTTGTCCCAATAGGGACTACTCACTACATAGTCACCGTTGCCCACTTCTGTCACACCATAACCAAAGTAACCAACCGAGTCACCACTCGTGCTACCGACGAGACTGTTGCTGCTGCTCACCACACCACGGATCCCTGTCGTTCCATTGCCCCAAGTCACGGCACCGGCGTCTGGGATACCGCCGTTGTTCCAACCAATGCTAATGACCACATAGTTGCCATTGCTCAACGCTGTCACATAGCCATAGCCACCACCAACGAGGCTGTTGCTGCTGCTCGTCACACCGCTAATTCCCGTAGCTCCATCACCCCAAGTTACGGCACCACTGCCGTTGTTCCAACCAGGACTGCTCACCACATAGTTGCCGTTGTTCAACGCTGTCACATAGCTGCCGCTGTCATTACCCTTCCTACCGACGAGACTGTTGTTGCTGCTCACCAAGCCAATGATCCCTGTCGTTCCATTGCCCCAGGTCACGGCACCAATGCCATTGTTCCAACTAGGACTACTCACCACATAGTTGCCGTTGTTCAACGCCGTCACACCACCCCAACCAACCCCATCCCCATAGTTACTGCCGACGAGACTGTTGAGGATGCTCACCTCTCCACTGACCCCTGTAGTTCCACTGCCCCAAGTCACAGCCCCCAGGTCGTAGTACCACTTCAAGCTACGCACTACATAGTTGCCGTTGCTCAACGCTGTCACAATAGGGCCAGTGTCGCAAGAACCAACTGGGCCACTGCCGCCGCCGACAAGGCTATTGCTACTGCTTATCTCCCCGCGGACCCCTGTAGCGCCATTGCCCCAGGTCACGGCACCTCTGCCCTGGTTCCAATCGGGGCTGCTCACCACATAGTTGCCGTTACTCAGCTCTGTCATGCAAAACATATATATACCAACATTGTCGTCACTTGTGCTGCCGACAAGACTGTTGCTGCTACTAACTACACCACTTACACCTATCGCTCCACTGCCCCAGGTCACGGCACCGGCGTCTGTGGCACTGCCATTGTCCCAATTGGGGCTACCCACCACATAGTTGCCGTTGCTTAGAATAGTTACGCCACCATGTCCTACCACGTCACCCGTCGTGCTACCAACGAGACTATTGCTGCTGCTTACCTCTCCACTGACCCCTGTTGCTCCATTGCCCCAGGTCACAGCACCAGCATTTGTGGCACCGCCGTTGTCCCAGATAAGACTACGTACCAGATAGTTGCCGTTGCTTAGCACTCTCACACCAGTGCCATCGTCATAATAACCAAGCTGGTCGCCGCTCGTGCTGCCGACGAGACTGTTGCTGCTGCTCACCTCTCCGCTGACCCCTGCAACTCCACTGCCCCAGGTTACGGCACCAGCGTCTATAGCGCTGCCGTTGTCCCAATAAGGACTCCACACCACAAAATTGCCGTTGCTCAGTATAGCCACGCCAGTGTTATAGGGATAATAGGAACTATAAAAACCAACCTGGTCGCCGCTTGTGCTACCGACGAGGCTGTTGTTGCTGCTCACCACACCGCTGACCCCTATCGTTTCACTGCCCCAGGTCACGGCACCAGCATCTGTGGCACTGCCGTTGTCCCAGATAGGGCTACGAATCAGATAGTTGCCATTGCTCAGCGCTATCACGCCACCACCACCGATATGATCGCCACTCGTGCTACCGGTCAAGGTGCTGATGAGGGCGTGGGTAGCACCATTGTAGAGATAGACTGCACCGACATCGGTTGCGCCTCCAGGAATGTCATAGTCTGAGTCAGTAACAACAAAGTTGCCATTGGCAAGAACGGTGATACTGGAGCCAAAACTGCCGCTGCCAGAAGGTCCGACAATGTCAACCTGGCTAGTTGCCAATGCAGGCAATTCGTTTGCTAAGCCGAGTACCGTGGCCAACAGCAGGGCAGCAATCCGCCGTCGCCAACCGAACCTGCTACATTGACGGAGATGGGGAGCGTGATTGATACCAAGTGTACGCCTGATTCCTTGTTTTATGCTAGAACTTTTGCACAACAGAGAATTGCTTTTCATGGCACTTGCTTCTTTCGAGAATTATTGTGGACTCTGCTTAGCGGCTGATGGCTGGCAGATAAACTTGTAAGTTTCTAATCGGCTCCTTTGAAACATCGAAGAGGGTGACAATATTCTCAGCAGGTCGCCCGACGATCAATTGGTTGTAGGTAGCGTTATAGCTGAAATTCATGAAATTGCCACTGCCAGCGACTGTGCCTAATACACTATTGTTGAGACTAAGGATGCCACTAGCCCCTTTAGCGCCATTGCTCCAACTCACGGCACCGGCGTCTGTGGCACTGCCGTTGTCCCAATCAGGACTACGCACCACATAGTTATATTGCTCAACTCTGTTACTTCATAATAACCAATGTGATCACCGTCTGTACTGCCGACGAGACTGTTGTTGCTGCTCACCTCCCACTAATCCCTGTAGAGCCATTATTGAGTCACCCAGCACCAGCGTTTGTGACATTGCCGTGAGGCCAACCGGGGCTACGCACCACATAGTTGCCGTTGCTCGCTTTGTTACCGCTATTATAAAGGTCGACCATACTGATCCAGGTGCTGAAACCAACCTGATCAAAGAAACTTGTACTGCCGACGAGACTATTGCTACTGCTTACCTCTCCACTGACCCCGGTAGCGCCATTGCCCCAGGTCACAGCACCTCTGCGGCTGTTCCACCCAGGATTACTCACCACATAGTTGCCATTGCCCAGCGCCGTTACCCCATGTACCAACCAGCGTTACCACTACTTGTGCTGTCAATGAGGCTGTTACTACTGCTTACCACACCGATGATCCCTGTAGTGCCATCACCCCCATGTCACGGCACCAGCGTCTGTGGCACTGCCATTGTCCCACCAAACGCTACTTACCACATAGTTACCATTGCTCAGCGCTGTCACTTCACCAACATGGTCATCACTCTTACTGCCGACGAGACTATTGTTGCTGCTCACTACACCAATGATCCCTGTCGTTCCATCGCCCCAAGTCACAGCACCAGCATCTGTGGCACTGCCGTTGTTCACCAAGTGCTACTCACCACATAGTTGCCGTTGCTCAGCGCTGTCCGCCACCATACCCTATCCAGTCAAAGCTTGTGCTGCCGACGAGACTGTTGCTGCTGCTCACCACACCACTGATCCCGATAGTTTCACTACCCCCAAGTTACTGCACCAACGTTTCCGGTACTGCCGTTGCCCCACTCAGTGCTACTCACCACATAGTTGCCGTTGCTCAGCTGTCGCCAGGAGCAACATGGTCACCGCTCTTGTCGCCGACGAGACTGTTGCTGCTGCTCACTACACCACTGATGCCGGTAGAGCCATTGCCCCGGGTCACGGCACCGGCTTCTAGGTTTCTGCCGTTGTCCCAACCGCGACTACTCACCACATAGTTGCCGTTGCTCAGCGCTGTCACGCCAAGGCCAACATGGTCACCGCTCTTGTCGCCGACGAGACTGTTGCTGCTGCTCACTACACCACTGATGCCGGTAGAGCCATTGCCCCCATTGACCGCAC
Source organism: Caldilineaceae bacterium (assembly GCA_046328715.1). GTDB lineage: Bacteria > Chloroflexota > Anaerolineae > Caldilineales > Caldilineaceae > JAXLWB01. The sequence continues at coordinate 137,582 of JAXLWB010000007.1, forward strand.
CAACATTCATAGCACTGTCGTTATGCCAGAAAGGACTACGCACCAGATAGTTGCCATTGCTCAGCGATGTCCATAGCCAACCTGGTCGCCACTCGTGCTGCCGACGACGCTATTGTTGCTACCTACCATACCGCTGATGCCTGTAGAGCCATCACCCCAGGTTACGGCACCGGCGTCTATAGCACTGCCGTTGTCCCACATTGGGCTACGTACCACATAGTTGCCGTTAGTCAGCTCTGTTACACCATCATGGCTATAGCCAACCTGGTCACCGCTCGTGCTACCGATGAGACTGTTGTTGCTGCTTACCACACCACTGATCCCGGTAGCACCATTGCCCCAAGTGATCGCACCAGCATTGGTAGCACTGTCGTTATGCCAGAAAGGACTACGCACCAGATAGTTGCCATTGCTCAGTTCTGTCACACCATAAAAACCAACCTGGTCATCGCTCGTGCTGCCGACGAGGACTGTGTTGCTGCCCATATCAGTAGCTGTGCTTTGCTCCTGTGCTGCCCACTCCCCAAGTGACTGCGCCAGCGTTAGTGACACTACCGTTGTCCCAACCGGAGCTGACGACATAGTTACCGTTGCTCAGTGCCGTTATGCTAGAGCCAAGGCTATCAAAACCAAGCAAGTCGCTATTCATGCTGCCGACGAGACTATTGCTGCTGCTTATTGCAATCACTGATCCCTGTCACGCCATTGCCCCAGGTCACGGCACCAGCGTCCATAACACTTGCTGCGTTGTCCCACATCGGGCTACGAACCAAATAGTTGCCGTTGCTCAGCACCGGTACGCCGTCACTACTAACCCCACGAATCATCACTTGTGCTGCCTGTTAAGGTGCTGATGAGGGCGTGAGTGGCGCCATCGTAGGAATAAACTGCACCGACATCGGTTGCGCCACCGGGAATGTCATACCTTGGGTCGGTCACAACAAAGTTGCCGTTGGGGAGAACGGTGATACTGGAGCCAAAGCTTCCGCTGCCAGGAGGCCGACAATGTCAATTTGGCTGGTTGCCAATACAGGTAATCCGTTTGTTAGATTGAGGGCTGCTACTGTTAGCAGGATCGCAATCCGCCATCGCCAACCGAACCTGGTGCGTTGACGGAAATGTAGAGTATGATTGATGTTGCGTGTGCTTCTAATTCCTGTCTATGCTAGAACTTTTTTGTACAACAGAGGATTGCTTTTTCATCGTGCTTGCTCCTTTCCAGAATACTTATGGATTCATGGTATGCAAACAAGCAGCAAATTAGCCCAATGGCGCAAAGTTGGAGTTGACCGATGTTCTGTAGGCGGCAACAACTAATTGTCTTCGGAATATACGGCTGTGAATTTTGTCGTCCGCGGTCATTATGTCGCCGCCTAATCAATCTAGTGAGATAGTACAACTAAAGTACACACAGTAAATCAGCCATGGCATGCTTTGAGCCTGGTCAAGCGAAGGGTTACGGACAACAAAAAGCGCTGGTAGTCAAGGAATAAGCCTTAAATTCGAGACTATGAAATCGTTTTGGTATGTGGGATAATGGTCAACCTATGCCAATCGATCCAACACTCAATCCACTCGACATTCTAAAAACGTTGGGAATTCACGATCAACGCGAGTTACACCCGTGCAGGGCGGCTCCGACACGGCTATTTGGCGAGTAAAATACAGGGATGCAACCTATGCCTTGCGCCTCTTCCGCCAGGAACAGGTGGAAACCTATCAGCGTGAGTTGGCGGCGATGAAGCTATCGCAAGAGGCGAAGTTACCTGTACCCACGGTTCATGCCAACGCTTTCTGGCAAGAACGTCCGGTGATGTTGCTCGCCTGGTGCGCGGAGAGCACCGTGGCGCAGCTTCTTTTGCAGCAGCCGTGGCGGATTTGGCCGCTGGGCAGAGCATTTGGTCGGATGCAAGCGCGCATTCATGCGGTGGCGGCGAACGGGTTGGGTGGCGGTTCGGCTGAGCAGTGGATTGCCTGGAGTGGTGCAGAGGATGCGGAATTGGCAAGCAGATTGCGTTCACTTGCTCCAATTCAACCTTCCTTGTTGCATCTCGATTACCATCCGCTCAATGTGTTGGCCAGTGGTAACGAGATTACGGCGGTATTGGATTGGGCCAATGCTCGAGCAGGTGATCCGCGCGCTGACGTGGCGCGCACCTATACAATTTTGCGCGTGGAACCTTATAACTTGGATAAACCAGCCTGGCTGATGGGAACATTTCGTCGTCTACTGACCTGGAGTTGGCGACGTGGTTATGAGGAGGTTGCCGGTTCCTTACAGGATATGGCTCCCTTTTACGCCTGGGCAGGAGCGGTGATGCAGCGTGAAGTGGCTCGACGTGTGGCAGATCCAAACACCTGGTGGCAGCCAGAACATCTGGCACAGGTGCGGACATGGACAGAAGGGTGGCGGCGACGAAGCCTTTGACGTGCGTTTATCTACGAAAATGTGAGGTAAACGTCCCGGGCATGGCGCACACGATTTTCGCTAGACCAAGAATGTCCGGCGCCATGCCGGGGACGTGGTGCGTTGCTCACTCTTTGCGCAAATGAGCGATATTTAACTTACACGTGTTGATCGACAAGAATCGGGTTGCCGTCGGGATCCATAATCAGGAAACTGGCGGGACCTTGGGTTGATTCATCCGCTTGGGTCACAAACTCCATGCCCTGTGTCTTGAGTTGACGTTGCCACTCTCTTACATCGCGAAAGTTTTCTAACTTCTGTGCATTGGAGTCCCACCCTGGATTGAAGGTTAGCATATTCTTCTCGAACATGCCTTGGAAAAGCCCAATCACCGTCGTGCCACTCTTTAGGATCAGCCAATTCTGTGCAATATTGCCGCCAAAGACGCCAAAGCCAAGTTTTTCGTAGAATGCTTTGGAGGCTGCAATGTCCTTGACTGCCAGGCTGACCGAAAATGCCCCGAGTTCCATCCTTTTCTCCTTTGTGTTGAAATTGTGAATTTACAATGCAACGATTGGGATTGCGCAATCGATATCAAATGTCTCCCAACCCAATTCTGCGGGTTGGCGACGGTAGATCTCCATCGCTGGCAGGTTGGCAGGTTGGTAGCGACTGCGTGGCAACCAGTAGCGGAAGAGGTATTGCAATATTCGATCTTCCTGGGTCGCATCGCCCGTCATGGGGATGGTTGCTACCTGACAGGCTGGAAAGTCGATTACATTCACCTCGCCTGACGTTTGCCAGTGCGCTGGAACCGAGAGGCACCAGTCGAAGCGACAAAGCCGCAAGGGCGTGATCTCCGGGTCATCCTGCGACATGCCGTAGAGCGTCGTCTGCGCCAACTGACCACCCTGCCGACAAAACCATGCCAGCAATCGCTCGTAGGACGACACAATCTGCGACCAATGGCTGTAGGCGTCATAGACACGAATCGTTGCCAATCGTTGTGTCGGGAGCGAACGCAGCGTGACTCGATAGGCATCCTGTGCGGCGAACTCACCCAACATGGTTGCAGTATAGCGCGGCAACCCTTCCGGGTGTTGATCGATCTTGCTATTTTTCAAAGGAGTTTGACGATCCCAGGTACTGGCTGCGACGCCATAGCGCTTCTTAAAGGAGCGTGAAAAGGTGGCAACCGAGTTGAAACCACTGACGAAGGCTGCATCGGTGACCGAAAGTTGTGGCGTTCCCCGTAAAAGGGACGCGGCACGTTCCAAACGCAGCCGCACTACCATGTCGTTGATGGTCTCTTCGGTTAGCGCTTTGAAGATACGATGGAAGTGAAAAGGAGAGAAGTTGGCCACCTTCGCCAGCGTCTCCAGGGAGAGTTCAGCATCTAGGTTTTCGCGTACATAGCTGATCACAGCGTCGATGCGTTGTTGGTAAAGATTCTGCTGGGTTGCTTCTGTTCCCATAGAGCGCCTTCTCTATCTCATAGGGTTATTACCATTTCTCCATACCGACCCAATCCACGGAAATCCCTTCTCGACTGCCTAACCGTTCCATCAGCTCGCCGGTGTGCTGTTGCAAATGGCGAATGCTGTAGATCTGCAACTCGAATTTGCTCATCGGCAACCAGCCAAAGCCAGAGGGTGCACTCAGATCGAGATTTGCTACTTGTTGTTCTACTTGTTGGCGACAGAAGGCAAGATATTCCAAAATCTCTGCCTTTGTGTACGGCTCACCAATTTCAGGTAGTCGATTCCCTTCGTATGTGATCGGCCCCATTGCCTGATAATCCGGTCGGTGTTTGGGCCAGGGACGGAATTCAGCTTCGTTCGATTGCAGATAGAGATGAGTGAAAAAGAGTCCGTGATAGGCAATATGCCAAAATTTGACTTTATCGTCGGCGACATTCCAGAAGGAGTCCGGGCATTTTTCTACAGACTGCTGTAACATTGCTAGCGTTGCCAGAAATTGCGAACGGATGGTTGAGAGGTAATCAATCATATCTACTCCTATCGGTCATGAACACAAAAAGGTGTGAAGTGAGCAACGGCAAGGGCTTATCAAAACGTTTGTTCTATGGTAAACTCCATCATACTGCGAGCAGGCGGGTTTGTCTAGCCTATACGCTGTCCAATGAGCAATTAGAGAAGGGTAATCTCATGTGTGAAAACTGATTTCAAGCACGGCACGGGCAAATTCGGTAAGTATCTCCCGCGCCGTCTGGAACCAACGCTGTGGGCGCTCTTTGAAAAAAGCTATGCCGATGCTGACCCTACCCATACCTGGAGTGCGCTTGAGGCGATGTGCGATCTCTTTCGCCAGACTGCGCTTCAAATTGACGATCAGTTTGGATTTACCTATCCTCTGAAGACGACCGGCGAGTGAGCGCCCATCTGCGCCATGTACGTGGCTTACCCAAAGAGGCCACTACAATCTATTGAGTGAGTAACCTCCTCAAGCAAAAATGGCTCTTTATGATCGAGGAGGAACAAACTGATGGCAAACGAACGTACTTACCCCTGTCTCCCCTGTCCCGATCTCGATCAAGCGATTACTTTCTATGAAGCGCTGGGGTTCAAACGTACCTACTTCCAACTGAAGCCCAATCCCTATGCCGTTGTGGCGTTAGAAGAGATTTATATCCATCTTTTTGGTATGGAAAATTTCAATCCTGCCGATTCTTACGGCAACGTAATCGTCGTCGTACCGGACCCGGATGCACTTTATCAGGCGTTTGCGACTGGATTGCGGACGGCGTATCAAAAGCTGCCGGTTGCGGGAATTCCCCGAATTCTGCGACCGCGCAAAAAGTATGGCACAGTGCGTGGCTTTAGTGTGGTCGATACGGGTGGCAACTGGCTACGGTTTTCAAAACTGGGCGAAAATGAGTCAGACGACGGAGAGCAAAAGAAATCGGGATTGGCCGGCGTGATCGAGGTTGCGGCGCGGCTGGGCGATGCACGCGGCGACGAAGCGATGGCGCTCAAAACTTTGGAGAATGGACTGAAGCGTCATCCCAACGCACCCTTGCTGGAACAGGCGCAAGCACTCTTGTATCGTGCAGAACTCGCAGTGCGATTGAAAAACAGAGCACTTGCGCAATCCTCGTTTGCTGCTGCACAAGCACTCGATCTAGGCGAGGAAGAGCGGGCGATTCTTACGGACGAATTCTCACAGACCGCTGAGCTTGTTGGGGCTGATTAAAACACGAGTATCAGGACTTACACAAGATATCATTTCGACGAAGGCTTTTTTGCGAGCTTGTCCCTTACATGGGCAGGCACTTGTAAAGAAGAAATCTTGTATTTTTCACTTCTTGGTGTAAGTCCTATTCACGCTAGATCGGCAAACAATTCGCTCAGTGGCAGTTCAAAACCTTCTAAAATGCCTTCGCCGCGGACGGTTTCTTGTTGTGTAAATTGTGTAAATTCAGTAGGCGTGCGGTAGACAAGTACCTGTTTTTTATCTGGTTCGACAATCCACACCCTTTCCACGCCAATCGCAAAATACTCAGTGATTTTGCTACGGATTTCGGTCCAACGGTCCGAAGGAGAGACGATTTCGACAACAAGTTCAGGCGCAACCTGTAGTGCTTTACCACTCGGTGTAGTGAGACGCTTGCGAGAAACAAAAATAACATCCACGCCCCGTACTGTGTCGGGTTGGCGCTGTGTATAGACTCCGACTTCACCGGCTAAAATCCAGCCAAGTTTCCGAGTCACATTGAAGTTGCCTAGATAACGTGAAATTTCAGCCTCAAGTAGTCCATGTTCATCGCCAGTATGATCTATAAACACAATTCTCCCATTCACTAGATCAAAGGGCTGATCAAGGCCCAACTCTAGTGCTTCTTCGCCGGTGAACAACTTTTCTTGCAGGAAGGGCACCATCTTGCTCCGAGAAACAGAAGGTGCCATAACGGTAGTCATTGTCATTGTCCAATCCCTCCTTTCTTTAAAGCCATTATACACTTGCAACGAAATATTCTCTACTCCAAACCGTTCAGAGCTTCCAGCCGATTAGGGAACTTTGGCTAAGGGTTGCGCAGCATATATACTTTGACAGAACATTTGTGCGAAGCAGTCTGTTATAGTTGAGTTGCAGTTAGTAACCAATGACATACAGATTGGCTCTTTATAGAGTATGCCCATTACCCTGTTCCGTAAAATAAAACCAACTCAGGTACTTACCTCATGACAAACAGACCAACCGACTATATCTCCATTACGTGTGCACGGGAGAATAACCTCAAAAATGTCTCACTGCGCATCCCAAAACGCCAAATCACAATCTTCACCGGGGTCTCTGGCTCGGGCAAGTCGTCGATTGTCTTTGACACGATCGCCAGTGAAGCGCAACGGCTGCTCAATGAGAATTTTAGCATGTTCGTGCGCAACTTCCTGCCCAAATTTCCGCAGCCGGATGCCGACGCCATTGAAAACTTGAGCATGGCTGTGGTGGTCGATCAAAAACGTTTAGGTGGAGGTTCGCATTCCACGTTGGGTACGATTACTGATATCTTCACCGTACTGCGTTTACTCTTTTCACGCATCGGCCAACCTCATATCGGCAACTATAACCTCTTTTCCTTCAACGATCCCCAAGGCATGTGCCCCGAGTGCAACGGGCTGGGACGAATGCTCGGTGTCGATTTAGAGAAGGCGTTCGACCTTTCCAAATCGCTCAACGGGGGTGCGATCCTGCTGCCGGATTATGGGGTGGGCGGTTGGGAGTTGTCGTTCTTTCTCCAATCCGGCATGTTTGACAATGATAAGAAGTTGGCCGATTACAGCGCAGAGGAGATGGATCGCCTGCTCTACAGCAAAGGCACCAAGATCAAATCCGAGTTTGCGGGCAGGGAGATCAACTTGACCTTTGAAGGCGTCGTCGAAAAGTTTAGCCGCAAATATATCAAGCGCGACCTCAAGACGATGTCGGAGCGCACGCAAAAGAACGTGACACCCTACATAACCGAAGGACCCTGTTTGCTTTGCAAAGGCGCACGCCTCAGCCAGGCGGCCTTGAGCAGCAAGATCAATGGGCGCAACATTGCCGAACTCTCCGCCATGCAGGTTGATGAACTGATCGAGGTGATTCGCCAGATTACCCACCCCGAAGCTGCACCGTTGGTGAACACACTCGCCGAGCGGCTGCAATATCTGGTCGATATCGGTCTCGACTACCTCAGCCTCAACCGCGAGACGGCGACGCTCTCCGGTGGGGAATCGCAGCGGGTTAAGATGGTCAAACATCTGAGCGGCAGCCTGGTCGATGTGATGTATGTCTTCGACGAACCGAGTGTCGGTCTGCACCCGCGTGATGTCCATCGTCTCAACGAGTTGTTGCAGAAGCTACGCGACAAGGGCAACACCGTGCTGGTCGTCGAACATGACCCTGCGGTGATCCAGATTGCCGATCATGTAGTTGACGTCGGTCCCCAGGCCGGTAGCCGTGGCGGCGAGGTGGTCTATGAAGGTAGCTACGATGGCCTGTTGCGGACAAACACCTTGACTGGCAAACATCTGCAACAGTCCTTGCCGATCAAAACCAAGTTCCGCACCCCCACGGGTAAACTACCAATTGTCCATGCCAAAACCAACAACCTGCGCAATGTCACTGTAGATATCCCTAAAGGCGTGCTCACCGTGGTGACCGGTGTGGCTGGTTCGGGCAAAAGTTCACTGATTCATGGTGCGTTTCTCCGTCAACACCCGGAGGCGATTGTGATCGACCAATCGGCGGTTGGCGTTTCGACTCGTTCCAATCCTGCTACCTACACTGGCATCATGGACGATGTGCGCAAAGCCTTTGCCACGGCCAACAAGGTCAATGCTGCGCTCTTTAGCTTTAACTCCAAAGGGGCCTGTGAAGCCTGCCAAGGATCGGGCGTGATCTACACCGATCTGGCTTTTCTGGATGATGTCAAATTGCCCTGCGAAAGCTGCGGCGGCAAACGTTTCAAAGAGGAAGTGCTGCAATACAAACTTCACGGAAAATCGATCACGGATGTGCTGGCTATGACCGTACGCCAGGCGCTTGACTTCTTTGGGCAAAAGGAAATTGTCCATAGACTTCAGGCGATGAGCGATGTTGGCTTGGATTACCTAAGCCTGGGACAGCCGCTCAGCACCCTTTCCGGCGGTGAATGCCAACGGATCAAACTGGCCACGGAATTGCACAAAAAGGGCAGCATCTACGTCATGGATGAGCCGACCACCGGCTTGCACATGTCGGACATCAGCCATTTGCTGGAGGTCATGAATCGGCTGGTCGATAGTGGCAACAGCGTGATCGTGATCGAACACAACCTGGATGTGATCAAAAACGCCGACTGGATCATCGATTTAGGGCCAGAAGGAGGCAGCAAAGGAGGGCGAATTATGTTTGCCGGAACGCCCGCCCAATTGCTCACGGCGCAGGAATCGATTACAGCCGAGTACGTGCGGCGGGCTACAGTTGATTGATTAATGAGTGGAGATGGCACGTCGCCATCTCCACTCATTCCGTTTACCGTTCAAGAACCGACTGCACCTCAACCAGAATATCCCCCGGCGCTTTGAAGTAGAATGTCCAACTGCCATGGACTGAGCGCGGCGCTTCGTTGGCAAAGCCAGCCGCATGTAAACGCTCATAGATGCCATCTACCTGCTCGCGGTTCTCCTGAATAAAGCCAAAGTGAAATCCATTGGGGTAAACAGGCACATTCTTCTTGTCAAAGTTGCTGAGAATCAGCACAAAACCATCCTCGCCATGCAGCACTGCCAACGTATCCAGCCCATTCGTGTTCGCCCGCTGGAAGCCGAATTGCTCCACAAAAAACTGCGAGGTTGTTCGGGGATCGGACACACAGACATTCAAGTGATTGAGTTTCATCGTCGGCATTTTTTGTCTCCTAAACTATGAAATGGTTTGCACCAAGTCAACTACAGATTCTCTAACATCTACTGCCATTTATAGTGTAGCGGACGTATAGGATATAATCGATCCTAATCAGAGAGGAATTTTCGATGAATTAGGAGCAAAACGATGTACCATCCAACAACCCGTCTCTTAACCATCCTTGAATTGTTGCAGGCGCGCGGGATGATGAACGGTGCCGACCTAGCAACTCGGCTGGAAGTGGATCGGCGCACGGTGCGTAAGTACATCATGATGCTGCAAGATTTGGGGATTCCAATTGAGACCGAACGTGGCCCTGTGGGTGGTTACTATCTGCGGCCTGGTTTTAAATTGCCGCCCCTGATGTTGACCAACGATGAAGCATTGGCAATCATGTTAAGTCTGCTCGCCGCACGACGACAAGGCGGTTTGGCCGAGCCGCAGATGATCGAAGGTGCCTTGGCCAAACTTGAGCGTGTGCTACCCGAAAGTTTGCGCCTTCGTCTGCAAGCCGTTCAGAGCGCAGTGAGTTTTGTCGCAGCGGAGGCAAAGCCACAACCTTCAGGCGAAACGCTCTTGTTAGTCAGCAGTGCGGTGCAGCAACAACGACGACTCCATCTGCGCTATCAGTCACGCGAGGAGGAGACAGTGCGTTCGGTAGATCCCTATGGGGTTGTGTCGCATTGGGAGCAGTGGTATATGGTAGGCTGGTGTCACCTGCGCCAGTCCGTGCGTGTCTTCCGCCTCGATCGGATGAACGCAGTCAAGTTGGAAGAGGCCAAGTTTGTTCGTCCGTCGAACTTTGATAGTTTGAGCTACGTGCTTGAGTCATTAGCCACGACACCGCGCGGCTGGTTGGTGGAGATTCTGCTCGACATGACACTGGCCGAAGCAAAACAAATGATCCCACTAGGCGGTGCTGTCTTTGAGGAAAGCGAGGAGGGCGTGATGATGCGTTTTTACAGCACCGACCTGACAATCTCCGCCCGCTATCTTTTTTGGTTGAATCGCCCATTTGTCATCCGCCAGCCACAGGAGTTAAAGGCTGCTGTATTGACAATCGCCGAAGAAGTAACGGCAAGGGTGAATCAGGTAAGTTTGAACAAAGAACTGTAAATCGAAATAAAAAACCGTGGAGAAAAGCGTATGGCAGAGCAAGCGAACAAAATTGACCAATATCTGGAACAAGTACAAGCCAAGACCGGTAAAACGGTTGCGGATTTTCGCCAGATGGCAGAACAAAAAGGGATCAAGAAGACGGCACCGCTTGTGAAATGGTTGAGCGAGGAATACGGTTTGGGCTATCACGAGGCAGGTGCCATCAACTATATGCTCTTTCACGCCGACCATGCCCAGGCGAATGCTGACGAGAAGCTGACGTACCACTTCACAGGCAATAAGGCCATTTGGCGTGAAGCCTGCGAAGCGATCATTACTCAAATTACTGACTTCGGACCTGATGTCGAAGTCTCACCCAACACCACCTATATCAACCTTCAACGTCGAGGCAAAAAGTTCGCTCTCCTGCAAATCTCCGCCAGCCGCCTCGACATTGGCATCAAGCGTAAGGGTGTTGCGCCTACGGGGCGCTTTGAAGCTGCTGGCTCGTGGAATGCGATGGTGACACACCGTTTGCGCATCAACAACCCACAGGAAGTCGATGATGAGGTGATTGGTTGGTTAAAGCAAGCCTATGATGCTGCGTAATGCCGACAAACGCATTGAATTCTCTCTACGATAATCCCATGAGATAGATTGTCACTCCGAAGGAATCCTTCGTTGGTCGAGCTAACTCCTTTGTAGAGAACCAACAACGTACTCTGTGCTGGATCTACATGTCGGATAGATCGGCTAGGATTCCTTCGGAATGACAAGTCTATCTTGCAGGAATAGTCGCTAAATCCTGCTTTAGTCCTTCAGCTTGGATCAAGACTATGGACTCTTCTCAAAAGTGTATTCGGTGACACCCGAACCCATCACGGCAACCGGTTTTCCATCCTTTTGCTGGAGCTTGATCAGCAGACCGGGCAGGGGCGGATCGATCAGCATGTACCCTTCAAACTCACCCTTCTCGTTGTTCTTGGGCAAGAGATCGCTGGCAAACTCACCAAAGTCTGCGTGCAGCTTGTTGTCCTCAAGTGACAGCGTCATGTTACCCAACGCATCGCTCTGATAGCCGCCCAAGTATGGTTCCACCTCGCTCACGGCCAGCGTAGAACTAATCTGCCCTTGCAATTTGGCACCTGCCTTGGCAATCTCTTGCACCATAAAGTCCAGACTGGCGGCGACCGTCGACTCTTGTTCAAAGACCAATTCAAACAGACGTTCACTGACTGCGCCGCTAAAGTTGTTGGTCCCCTGCGCATTGGTGAGTATAATAATTCCTAGCCCACCCTCACCGGCATCGGGCAGGAACTTGAATTCGGAAGTAAAGCCCAGAGTATTTCCGCCGTGGTCGATCATCCTCTGCCCTTTGTAGTCGCCAATCATCCAACCCAGTCCATAACTGGTCTGCTCGGAAATTTTGATTTGGGGCTTGCGCGTCTCATTGAGATTTTCCTCGGAGACAATGCGTTCGCCATCTGCATTGACACCGTCTTTCAACTGCATGATCATGTACTTCGACATATCTTCCAGCGTTGACCAATGTGCGCCTGCCGGAGCTACGGGGATCAGTACCTTTTCCGAATCCAAGGAGATTGGCTCATATTGATTTCGGTAGTTGTATCCGTGTGGTATTGCGTAGTTGCCATCCGCCTCGACTTCGTCAAAGGAGAGCGTTGTGCGATTCATCCCCAACGGGTCAAGCACGCGTGCTTGCAGCGCAGCAACGTAATTTGCTGCGAGGTTTGTCTGTTCGCCGCTGGCTGCTACACCGGCAATATAGCCGCCTGTCGCCACCATCTGATTGCTATACTGAAAGGCCTCGCCAAAGTCGGTGAAGAACTCGAAGTCGGACAACGAAGCCACAAGGTCTTCCGCACTTAACGTGTTGGCATTGAGGATGAACTCTAGGTCGCGACGGGGCACACCCGTACAGGCACAGACCAAGTTGCGCATCGTGATCGTCTTGCTTAATTCGGGATCTTTGACGGCAAATTTTGGATAGATTTGGCTTGCAGGCGTATCCCATTGCATCTTGCCATCATCGACGAGTGTGGCCATCATCAAAGTGGTCAAACTTTTGCCAGTGGAACCGATCATCATGTGTGTCTGTGGGGTGATGGGATCGCCAGCTTCGTTACGTACGCCGAAACCCTGGCTGTAGACGACTTCATTGTTCTGTACAATGGCAACGGCTGCGCCAGGAATGTTGAGCTTGGGCATCCAGTCGTTGATAAAGGTCTCCAGTTGGCTAGTAATGCTTTCATCGACCGGTAACGGCGTGGCCTTACTCAGATTGGTCTTCTCGAACGAGAGAATATCGAGCCCACTTTGGATAATATTGATCTGGGCAGCGCGTTTTTCTGTGGTGGCTAAGTCTCCATCGAATAGGAGAATATAGGCATTGCCCTCAAATAGAGAAGCTCCAGCTTGGACGATGCGATCCTGGGGAGTGTCGTAGGTAACGACCAAATTCTTCTCCGAACCATCGCTTGCAGGTGGCTCCATTGAGTTACTTTCGGCAAGGCTAAAGTTGGAATCGACCTTGCTCCAGGCGCTTTTGACTGCCGCATGTAGATCCTCATTCTCAGCCGGTAAAGCCAGCAAGTAGATGTTGATCTTTTGGTCCGGATCATTAAAGCGGGCGTAGCCTTCCTCCTGGCTGACTGACCAGTTGGTTGGAATGGGCGCGGTAAAAAGCCCTTGTGGATCGCGGTAAAGCTCGGCACGATTCGCATCACTGGGCGCAGGTAAGGTCTCTGTGGTTGTCTCCGGCGCATTGAGGGCAAAAGTGCCTTCAATGCCAGCCTGGGTAAATGTACCGCTGATCGTGCCATCTTCTCTAATCTCGCCTTTGAAGGTTCCCAACTGCGCCCCTTCGAGTATCTGGAAAGAGATGGCGGGAGGTTCGATGCTAATTTCTTGCAGAGGGATATCGCTTGCCCCTTGCTGCGGAATATCGATAGTGCCCCGGTAATTTTCGTCATCGACTTGCAACTTGACGATGATTTCCAAGTCTAATCCAGCAATTTGCAGCTTGCCCTGATAGGTTCCTGCCACGTCGCGATTGACGGTAGACGACGTACTCGCCTCTGTGGGTGTCTGGCTTGGTACAGGCGTGCTAGATAGCGGCCGTTGGATCGGCTGACAAGCTGTCAGCAGCAGAATCGTCGCGCTACAGACAGTTTGATAGAGCCATCTGTGTCCACGTTTGTTCAGTTTCATGTTGTGTCTCCTGGATGGATTTGTTGAGCAAGCGAGCAATACGGCTCATTGCTGCTTCTTTTAGTCTTGCTGGGGAAGGATAAGGCCACCAACAATGTTGCCAAGAGGCAACAATAATGATCTTTACGTACAAACGTCAAATGGGTTGCTCATTCCCCTTACACATGTAGAGGATTAACAGGACTATTGATCTTCTTCCTTTGTAACTCCCCTCTGTCGCTGCCGATTGGCCAAATGATACGAGCGCTCCAGCAGCTTGACCGCCTTTGCCACATCCTCTGCCTGGCGAATATAGAAACTGACCCAGCCGCTATCTTGGAGTAGATGATGCGGTTCGGCTTCGCCTGCTGCAACTAGCTCGTTGCGTATCTTGGTTGGGAAAGGAATGTCCACCATCGTGTCGCCGTGGATATGACCGATCTCCCGCGTGCCAAACAGGTATTCCGTGCCGCCAAAACGATGAGGAACGGCGCTCATTCCTTCCCAGGTTAATACCTCTGCTGTAATTCGCTCACGACTGCCAGTCACTGCCATAGCTCGCTCCTGTTCACTCGACAACCACAAGGTAATCTCAATGAGTTAGGATAGCAGAGAGGATTATGCTCTATCTGTTATACTAACTCCGATAGTAGTTATCTGGCGGACTCTACACCTCAAAATCAATAGGTAATATCCATGTTCCTTGATTTCCGTGTTTACGTAGAAACAAAGGACTTTACATGACGAGTGACGATATGGCTGAAAATCTTGATAAGCTGATCGACAGCCTGTACCGTAACGAGTCGCGCCGCATCCTGGCCACACTGATCCGGCTGCTAGGCGACTTTGACCTGGCCGAAGATGCCCTGCACGATGCCTTTCGAGCTGCCGTGGAGCAGTGGGCACGGGACGGCGTTCCTGCAAACCCACGCGCTTGGTTGGTTTCGGCAGGGCGCTTTAAGGCCATCGACACGCTGCGTCGCCGTGCCCGTTTCGATGCTTCCTTGAATGAACTAGCCGAGCAACTCGACCAGAAAACCGATGATTTTTTAACCAAAGATGCCGAAGCGATTGCAGATGACCGCTTGCGACTGATCTTTACCTGTTGCCATCCTGCCTTGCCTCCGGAAGCACGGGTCGCCTTGACCTTGCGCGAGGTATGCGGCCTGACCACTGAGGCAATCGCCCATGCCTTTCTGACCTCGCCTTCTACACTGGCGCAGCGCATTGTGCGTGCCAAAAACAAAATTCGGGATGCACACATCGCCTACGAAGTGCCTGCACCCGCGCAATTGCCTGCACGCTTGGCGGCTGTGTTGCAAGTGATTTATTTAGTCTTTAACGAAGGCTACTCAGCCTCGTCAGGAGAATCCTTGACACGCCCGGATCTCTCCGGCGAGGCGATCCGTTTGCAGCGACTGTTGGTCGAATTATTGCCCGAGGCAGAGACAATCGGGTTGCTGGCACTGATGCTGCTACATGAGGCCCGCCGAGATACGCGCACCACTCCCGAAGGTGACCTGATTCCACTCGAAGAACAAGATCGCTCCCGTTGGAATCGTGAACAGATTGACGAAGGCGTTGCCCTCGTGCAGCGGGCATTGGCGTCGCACAATGTTGGGCTTTACACGCTTCAAGCTGCTCTTGCTGCCACCCATGCCACGGCACCAACGTTTGAGGAGACAGATTGGTCACAAATCGTCAGTTTGTATGACTTGCTTTTACAGGCTGCTCCTTCTCCTGTGGTTGAGTTGAATCGTGCTGTAGCCGTGGCCATGCGTGATGGTCCACCTGCCGGGCTTGCCTTAATTGACGCCATCCTCGCCCACAGTGAGTTGGCAAACTACCATCTTGCCCATGCCGCCCGCGCCGATCTCTATCGCCGACTTGGAAGGCTCGCCGAAGCTCGCACTGCCTATGAGCAAGCACTGAGGCTAAGTGAACAAGAGCCAGAACGGCGCTTTCTGGAGCGGCGACTACGTGAGCTGTAGCTGAGGTTTTGCAACGACCTTGCTTCCTTGTGTCTTTGCCTTAAAACAACGCTAGCGCATTACAAGTTATAACCAATTTCACCAACTTTGAAAATTCGTCGCGAAAAATGTCGAAAATCTGTTTTGCCAATCGATTATTTGATAGCAAGTGCTAAAACACGTTGAGGAATCAGCGATAATGCGCTGACGAAGGTTGATTGAACATAAAAATTACACAAAAAGGAGAATACCATGCAATTCTTAGTCTACGATCCCAACTGGAACCCCGAAACCCCGGCACAGCCACCTTCCCCGGAATTTTTTGCCGAGATGGGCAAATTTATCGGCGAAGCCATGCAAGCTGGTAGCTTAGTGACGACGGGTGCCTGTCCGCCCAAGGGAACACGACTCAAGCTGGCAGAGGGCAAGTTCACTGTAACCGATGGCCCTTTCATTGAGTTGAAAGAACTCACCGGCGGTTTTGCCGTGATCAACGCCAATTCGCTTGAAGAGGCTGTCGAATGGTGCAAACGCTTCCGCCAGATCGTCGGCGAGGGCGAGACGGAGATTGTACCGATCATCGGGCCGGGCAATATGGGTGCGCGCTAAATAGTGTGATGAGAAGATTGGGAGATTGCACTTCGCGAATCTCCCAATCTTCTCTGTAACGTTTCGGTTGTGATTACCGAGAGAGGCAAAGATGACCTATCTATTTCTGGCCTATGAGGATGATCACGAGAAGATGACAATGACATCGAGTGAACACGAGCGTTTGAAGGAAGCCTGTCTTGCAAATGATGAAGCCTTACGCCAACGGGGGCATCTGCTGCTAAGTAAAGATTTACATGACGATAGTCCCACCGTGATCTTACAACTTGATCGGGCTGAACTGTCACTGCTCGAAGGCTCGCTTTGCCAGAAAAAGTCGCCCATATCGGAATTATTCATCATCAACGCCAGGGATCTCAATGAAGCGATCCGCCTTGCTTCGCAGATGCCACAGCTAAAACTAGGTGCCATTGAGGTGAGAACGATCACCCATTTTGATTGGTAACAAACGCAATAATGGAGGCAATTTTATGACTTCGACAATTCAAACAACTGCTTCAACCTCGAAAGCTTCACGCTGGGCAGGCTATACACTCAGCGTGTTGGCCATCCTCTTTCTGCTTTTTGACGGAACAATCAAAGTCTTGCAACTCCCGGTTGCGGTCGAATCAACGACGCAGCTTGGCTACGCTGCAAACTTGCTGCTGAGTATAGGCCTCGTCGAGCTTGCCTGTCTGCTTCTCTATGCGCTTCCACAAACTGCCATTCTCGGTGCGATTTTGATGACAGGCTATCTTGGCGGTGCTGTTGCCACCCATGTGCGGGCAGGCTCAGATTGGTTTTCGCTGATCTTTCCGTTTATGATTGGCGCACTACTTTGGGGTGGGTTGTATTTGCGCAATGAAACAGTGCGTAAGCTGATTCCATTGCTTCGTAATTAGGAGAGTGTTTAATGCAATTTCGAACGACGATTCTACAGGGAGATAAAACAACCACTGGGATTCAGGTTCCGTCAGAAGTTGTTGAGAGTCTGGGAGCCGGAAAGCGTCCCCCTGTTCGGGTTACAATCAAAGGCTATACCTATCGCAGTAGCATTGCGGTAATGGGTGGAGTCTATATGGTTGGGGTGAGTGCCGAACATCGCAAAGGGGCGGGCGTTGCTGGAGGCGATACTGTAGATGTCGATATTGAATTAGATACCGAACCGCGCACAGTCACTGTGCCAGATGACTTTCAAGCCGCACTGGAGCAGGACGCTGAAGCCAAACGTTTCTTTGAAGGGTTATCTTACAGCAACAAACTAAGGCTTGTACTTGCGATTGAGGATGCCAAAACGGCAGAAACTCGACAACGGCGCATCGTTAAAACCGTTAGCCAACTACACGATGGCAAAGCCTGACCAATAGACAAAACAAGGAAAGCTTGCACAATTACACTGCGTAAGGGCACATCCTGGCAGTTGCTCATGTGTGGGCAGCAACAGGGCAGCGGCAAGCGAATGCTCCTACAAAAAGACAAGAAGGGGGAACTATGTCCGAAAAATCCGAGCGTGATCAAAAGATGTTCCAATCCTATCTGGATAATATCAAGGCCAAAACTGGCAAGACTGCCGAGGATTTTCGGCTGGAGGCGGCGGAGAAAGGCTTGGTGAAAAACGGCGAAATCGTCGGTTGGCTCAAGAGTGACTATGGGCTGGGGCACGGTCATGCCAATGCCATTGCGCATGTGATCTTGTCGCATGGGCAGGAAGAGGTAAACAAAGAAGATTCCATCGCAGCCCATTTTACCGGCAAAAAAGCAGCTTGGCGTCAACCCTATGATGAAATCATGACGAGGATCCAGCAATTTGGAGCGGATGTGGATGTAGAGGCTGGCAAGACATACATTAGCCTACTGCGTGGCCCTAAGAAATTTGGCATTGTGCAAGTTTCAGGCGATCGGCTCGACCTTGGCATCAAACGCAAAGATGTCGCTCCCACTGAGCGATTTGAAGCAGCAGGAAGCTGGAACAGCATGATGACCCATCGGGCGCGCATCAGTGAAGCGCAAGGAATCGATGATGAACTTCTCTCCTGGTTGCAAGAAGCCTACAATGCCGCCTAGCGTAGATTATACAATCCGATAGCCTACTGCTGCACTCAAAAGATGAAAATTACGACAGACTCGTAACTCGTAATTCGTAATTCACACATTAGGCTGATTTCTGGCACTTGCCCTGACAAGTTTCTGGCACGTTACCTGCCTGAAACCAGACCAGCCAAGCGCAGAAACCGGTCGAATTTCGCTGGAATGACTGCTTTGCATTTGCTACACTGAATACTAGTTTAGGTTGTAAATGCAAATTGTAGGCATAAAAGGAAGTTCGACCATGAAAAATCAAACATCAGCCGCATTTATTGGCGCATCTTGGCTCGCCGCAGGCGTAGGCATCCTGAGCTACCTGGTTGGGTTATGGAATTCCGACATGTTGCTCAGCGAAAAGGGCTACTACTTCATCGTCTTGTTGTACGGTTTATTCTCAGCCATTTCCATCCAGAAAGTCGTGCGTGATCGGCTCGAGGGCATCCCTGTCACCGAACTCTATTACGCCATCTGCTGGTTTTCGGCGATTGGTGCTATCATCCTGTTGATTGTTGGACTGTGGAATGCCAGCATGTTCTTGAGCGAAAAAGGCTTTTACGCCATGTCCTTTTTGCTGAGCTTGTTTGCCTCAATTGTCGTGCAAAAGAACACACGCGACCGTCAGATGGAGTACGAGGGTAGTTATAGTAGCTTTAAAACTAACAGCCGCAGCTTGGAGGAACGAAACGAGGAAAATCTGACCTACTCGGAGAGTGTGTAAGCTTTGAAAATCGTCTCAACCTGTGATCCGTGGTGCGTGAACTGTCAATCGGAAATTCACGCATCACGGATCATTTTTACACAATTCCTTCGACTGAATAAGGCAAGCCTTGGGGCCAGACGTCCTTTGGCTCGTAGCCGATGACAGTTCGAGCCGTTTCGATGTCGAGGCGAGACAGTTTGGACGGACGACTGGTGACAAAGAGGATCACCGATTTACCGGGCGGTGGATTCTCCGATTCAACACAGCGCTCGTGGAAGAGCTTGGCATCTTCGTGGCTCAAAAAGACATCTGGTCCACGCTCAAAGGCAGCCAGCCGTGCTGCCTCTTCCCGATTGCGGGGCAGCCAGCCAATCCGAGCACTGATCACCGAGAGGTTGTGAACTCGGGCGTACATGTCGCCCATCTGCTCGTTCCAGACTTTGGTCAGCGCATAGTGATTGACCGGCATCGGGCCATCTTCTACCGTCACTGCCCGCCCAGGATAACCGTGACCTGTGACAGTCTGCAAGGTGCTGGCGAGCACCACACGTTTGACTCCCAGATCCTTGGCTGCCTCGCAGATGTAGTAGGTTCCCACCACGTTCGGTTGTAACAGCACGTCGATGAAATCTGCTGGATTCGGATAGGCACCCAAATGGATAATCACATCCATTCCCTCTGCCGCCTGATAGACCTTCTCCTTCTCATTGAGATCGCCCATCACAAAATCGGTCAGACCGGGCGAAGGACGGCGGGCAAAGCCACGCACATAGTGACCACGACTCAGCAAATGTTGACAGACCGGTTCGCCAATGGCACCGGTAGAACCAGTAACAAGAACACGCTTGGGATTGCTTGCTTTGGATTCAGTTGACACAGGTATTTTCGCTTTCTTGCTAAACAAATGGGGTGTTGGGGAGGTGGGGAGATAGGGAGGTGAGGTGACTCGTATCGGACATTCATCTCCTCATCCCCTCATCCCCCTATCTCCCTACAGACTCATATACTGCAATCGTCTCTTGCGCACAGCGTCGCCAGGAGAAGAGCGACGCCCGTTGTCGGCCACGGATTGCTAGATCGTAGCGCAAGCTTTCATCTTCGCTGATCTGTTGCAATGCCCTCAGTAGTTGATCTTCATCCTCGGCGGGAAAGATCAAAGCGGCATCGCCAGCTACTTCGAGCAGACTCTTGGCATTGCTACAGAGGACCGGGGTACCGCAGGCCATTGCCTCCAACACTGGCAAGCCAAAGCCTTCAAAAAGACTGGGATAAACAAATGCCATCGCCGCCCGATACCACTGCGGTAATTCATGATGGGGAACAAAACCAGTAATGATCACATTATCCTGCAACTGATTGCTTTGCACCAACTCAAAGATGTGCTGATAAAGCCAGCCCTTGGCCCCGGCCAATACCAACTTCACCTGACTCTGATCGGATGAAGCCGTTTGCTGCCAACGAGCATAGGCACGGATCAACCGCTCCAGATTTTTGCGTGGCTCCAAGGTGCCGACATAGAAGAGAAATCGCTCAGGCAAGCCTTTGACACGCCGGAAGTTTTCATTCTCCTCCTGGCTGCCTGGCGAAAATTCGGGCGCTACACCATTATGAACTACTTCCACCTTGTGTGCTGGCAGATTAAAAAAGTCGATCAAATCGTCGGCGGTCTGCTGGCTGACTGCAAGCACACAGCGTGCCCGCCCTACGCTGGCCCGACACAGCGCAGTCAGATAAGCACGTTTGGCTCGGTGAAACTTCTCGGGCATACGGATAAAGCTCAGATCGTGTACCGTCACCACGCCGGGAACGGATGATGTCAGTGGCAGAACGTTGACCAACCCGTGTTGGAGATCAGCTGCTACATTGCGCAAGGCGAAAGGAAGAGCAGTTTGTTCCCATACGATGCGTGGTAACGGACTGCGCAATGCAGGCGAGGTGAGAACCAGATCCAGTTCATTGCACCTGAAGGCATCATCGTTGATAAAGGCGCTAAAGCAATGTTGGGTTTCGCCTGCCCCTTTCAACTCGCCGATGGCGCGCAACAACTGCTGGGCATAGTTACTCACACCCGCCCCTCGATAACTATTTTCGGTATTGAGCAGTTGCGCATTAATGGCGATATGCATAAAAGATAAAAGGTGATGCGTGATCCGTGAATTGGTGCCTCGCTGTCAACATATATCAGGACGAGTCACGAGTCACGCACCTTTAGAATCTCACGATAAATGTCAACCGTTTGTTGCGCGATCTGCGCCATGCTGTAATGAACGAGAACCCGCTGTCTCCCTAATTTGGCTAGCCGCTGTCGTTCGTCAGGGTAATCGAGCAAGTGTTGAAGTTGGCTGCGGAGTTGCGCCACATCTCCTTCCGGAAAGACCATGCCAGCCTCGCCAATCACGTTAGGAATTTCACCGCTATTGCTGCCGATGACGACCACTTCGCATGCCATCGCTTCGATCAAGACCCGGCCAAATTGTTCCTTCCAGTTGGGCAAGGTGCGACTGGGGAGGACGAATAGATCCAATCCCTGGTAAAAGGCTGGCATCGCCTGGCTGGCAATCCGGCTGCGAAAGGTCAGCCGTTCGCTGATCTGAAGGTCACGAGCTAGAGTTTCGAGTGCAGCCAGTTGATCGCCCTTTCCGACAATCTCTAGTCTCCAATCTCCCTTCAGCCCGGCACAGGCTTGCAGTAAAGTATCAAGCCCCTTCTCGGCTAACAAGCCACCTGCATAGCCGATCGTGATGTGTGAAGCGTTACTGGGCGAGCGTGGCGTGAAAAACTCGGGATCTACGCCGAATTGGGGCAGGACGGAGATTGGACCCTGGTATCCCTTCTGGCGCAGCACTTGAGCCGCTTCCTGATTGCCGGCAATGGCATGGGCAGCAGTGCGATAGTTCTGCTGCTCGAAGAGGCAAAAGGGCCAGGGATAGCGCCGATGAATATTCTGCCAGGTGAAAAAGAGTGCCGGAATCCTCAATTTGCGTGCTGCACGTAAGGCCAGCCAGGTTGCCAGATTGTAGGGCTCCTCGTCCATGTGCAGGACGTCCGGGCGAATTTTCGTCAATTCTCGATATAGCGTCGGATAGTGATGTAAGTGAAAATTCTTGTTGATGCGCACCGGCAAGGCACGTAATGTGTACCCTTGCGTATGAGCCTGCTCTAGTTTCGTTGTCCCGCGTCGATCACCCCATTCGGGTGGAGTGAAGACTGTCAGCTCGACATCCTGCGCCGCAATCAACTCTGCCTTGCGCTGATAGGCTCCCACTACCAGCGCCTTACTCACCATCACGCTCTTAATCACACGTAAAGACCTTCGAAAAATGCTCAAAATCTGACAAAATCATGTTAGAATTAGTGTATCTCAAATATTGCTGCACCAAAAACGTCCTCCAGGCAAATCAAAATCAATCGAGGACAAAACAAAGGAATCCACAAAAATGTCAAAACAATCACTTCCTATTGCCGTACAACTTTATAGTTTGCGCAATCTCAAACTGCCCTTTGATGAGATTTTGGGCGGAGTCGCTGCGATTGGCTATAGCGGTGTTGAATTGATTAACAACCACGGCATCAGCTCGGATGAGATGAAGGCTTTGCTTAGCAAGCATAATCTGGTTGCCTGCTCTGCCCATGTGCCGATCCAAGCCATCGAGAGTGATCCGCAGGCTGTCATCGACTTTCACAGTGCAGTGGACAACCATGTCATCGTGATTCCCTGGATCGGCGAAGATATGCGTGGCAGTGATGCGGCGACTTGGCAATCCTTTGGCCGCAAGCTGGATGGTATCGGCCAGCGTTTTGCTGATGCAGGCATGAAGCTGCTCTACCACAACCATGATTTCGAAATGCGTGTCTTTAACGACCAGACCGGCATCGAATGGATGTTGGACGCTGCGAAGCCTAGCAACTTGGGCTGGGAAGCGGACGTAGCCTGGATTGCCCGTGGCGGCCAACAGATCGAACGTCTGCTCGACAAATATGCGGGACGCATTCCTCGCTTACATGCCAAGGACAATGCCCCTGTCGGTCAGAATGTTGATCAGGGTGGCTTTGCCGATGTCGGTCACGGCACGGTGGAATGGCCAGGAGTGCTCGCTGCCGCCAAACGGGCCGGGGTTGAATGGTATGTCGTCGAACACGATCTGCCCAAGGATCCCATGCACAGCATCAAGCGCAGCTATGAATTCCTGAGCGCAAACCTCTAAATCCTGCCCTGAAAAATCAGAACCCCCCAAGTCAGTAAGGGGAGTTGTTTTTTCATCCTCATTGTGCGCCATAGCGCATGGGGAGCTTATTTGAAAATTCAGAACCACGAAAGGCACGAAATACACGAAAATTTTCCATTCTCTTTTCGTGTATTTCGTGCCTTTCGTGGTCAATAAAGCCCAGTTTGCTAAATAAGGAGTGGTCGATGCCTAAGATTCTGGTTGGTGAATGCAAGCAGGAAGTCTCTTCTTTCAATCCGGTGATTAGCACATACGCTGATTTTGACATTTCGCTGGGCAAGGAACTGCTGGATTTTCATCAAGGGGTCGGCTCTGAGTTGGCAGGGGCACTGCGTGTCTTTGCGCAGGCGGGCGATGTCGAGATTGTCCCCACCTACAGCGCACGAGCGATCACCTCGGCGGGACCCTTAGCGGCGAGCAGCTTTGAACGGATTGGGCGAGAGTTTCTGGAGGCAGTGCGCAATGCTCCGCCGGTGGATGGCGTCTATCTTTCGCTGCATGGCGCTATGTCGGCTCAGGGCGAGGACGACCCCGAAGGCTGGCTGCTGGCTGAGATTCGCAAGATTTTGGGCGAACGCATTCCGATTGTGGTCTCACTTGACCTACATGGCATCTTGACCAGTCGCATGTTGCAACACAGCGACGCCATCGTGGCCTATCACACCTATCCGCACGTCGATTTTTACCAGACGGGCGAACGTTCGGCTCGTCTCTTGCTGCGCATTCTGGCGGGTGAAGCGCGACCGGTAACTGCGCGTGTCCACATTCCTGCTCTGGTACGTGGCCCGCAGTTGATCACCGAAACCGGCCTCTTTGGTCAGTCGATTCGCCATGCCCAACAATTGGAGAACAGCCCGCAAGGACTCTCCGCAGGCATGTTCATCGGCAACCCCTTCACCGACGTGCTCGACTTGGCCTCGAACAGCTTTGTCGTGGCGAATGGCGAAGAAAATCTGGCGTGGGCAAAAGCCGAAGCCCTGGCGCTGGCGCAAAACTTCTGGGCGGTGCGCCACCAACTCTACCAACCGCTGATCAGCCTCGACGAAGCCCTTGCTGTAGCTAAACAGAACTTAGGACAAGGCACTGTCGTCTTTGTCGATGCCGCTGATGCTACCAGTTCTGGTGCCTCTGGTGACAGCAACGAGATTTTGCGTGCTGTTCTCGAACAGGGCTACATGGGGCGTACCTTGCTGCCCATCGTCGATCCGCCTGCCGTGGCGGCGGCATTGAAGGCTGGCATCGGTGGCCGCATCCAGGTTACTCTGGGTGGTCAATTGGATCACCGTTTCGCACCGTTGCCCGTGGAGGCACGCGTCAAACTGCTCTCCGATGGTGACTTTATCAACGAGTCGCATGGCTCAGTTTGGCACGCAGGTGATAGTGCTGTGCTGGAAGTAGGCAATGTCACAGTCATCGCCACCAGTCGCGCCGTCAGCCTCTATGACCGTTCACTCTTCTACGCCCACGGTCAAGACCCCAAACGCTTTGATGCCGTCGTGGTCAAGTCGCCCCACTGCCAGCACCACATGTTTGCCGATTGGGCACGTATGCTCAATGTCGACGCCGACGGCTCAACCAGCGCCAATCTCCCTCGCTTGGGACATACACGCTGTCGCCGTCCGATCTTTCCGTTGGATCAAGGGGTGGAGTTGAAGGGGGAGGTGGAGGTGTATCGGCGTACTGGGGATCAATCTAATAATCTGTACGGTTTTCTTCGTGAGTCTCCACTGGTCGGATCGGGGATTGATCTGACGTGATTAATGATTATTGGCTGTATGGCTGAGAGCCTGCGGCGAGCGTTTTTCTAGCCAATGCGCAAACGATGCAGGACTTTCAGCAGATTTTTTGCCCAAGAGCATGCCTTCGATGCCAACATCTTCGTCTAAATCAGGCCAATGAATGCCATAGCCAGCGCCAGCAATCTGAAAGTTTGCGCGTTCGGACTCACTGCCATAGGCTAGTCGTGGATACCAACCGATGGGAACCCCAATACTGCGTCCATCTTCTAAATCGACTGCAAGTGTATCATCGGTTATGTTGACATGAATGATTCTAGCGAGTGCGATCATTTTGGTTATGGTCAGCCCTTGTTTCATTGTAAGGTAATAAATACGAAATCAGCGAGAAAGCCTGTCTGTTTGCTCAGGTTGAATATCCGGTGATTTTGCCAAAATTGATAATAGTTTCTGACGGCTTCCGCGTATGGCTCGTTTTTGCAGATACTCCTTTGTATCAATCGCCGCCATTTTTTCGGCAACTGCCAGCATAATAAACTGATTGATTGACACCCCTTCTTGTTGTGCCAAATCTTTTACGTGATCATGCATCGAGTGTGGTAATCGTAAACTTAGTACGCTCATGAATCTTCTCCAATGACTTTCAAAAATTCTGCGGGTGTTACTACTCGGATGTTAAATCGCTCTGCACCAGCAAAATGACGTTGGTTAAAGGTAACCAAATAGCTACAGCCTGCTGTTACAGCAAGATCAAGAACTGATGCCAATGTCTACAAGAATCTCGATGCTAGTCCAAAAGTCCTTATAATCTCTACTTATTACCTCTAAATCTTTTGTGATATCACCTTTAATCAAGTTCAACATAAAAGCGTCCAGACGATTAGCTGGACGGTTATGCTCATTGTCATCTATTGAAATATTTTGAAAGTCAGAATTTTCCCCCCATGTTCTTTGTCGAAAAAAATCTACATTGACTTCTTCTGTTGTCGCAATTATTTTGAGTGTATTGTGATCGACAATTTTGGCTTCAGTTAGGGATATTTTGACTTGTTCTAGAAAATCGCTTGGTGCTCCAATCTTTCGAGTCCATCCAGGTAGTAGTACCTCATCGTGACCCGAGATTTTTACTATTGACCCATCCTGTAAAAACAGCAAAACGTATATGTATACCGCATCTTCATGATTATTGCCTACCGTAATATCAGCAATGTCCTCGATGTCTAATATCACCGATTTATTAAACATTTGATCAACGACTGAATCTCCAATATATGCATGAATTTGTCTATTTAGTTTGGAGTCTTCATATCGGTTTTGGATTTGAAGCAAACTAAAGTAGCGGCAAATATGAATTAGGTCGAAGATAAGATTTTCAACTTCAGACTCATGATATGATTTATGAAGCTCATTCCCTTCGTAATAAGTTATTTTGATGTTCCCATTAACTTCTGAAACAATAAAGTTTGATACTTTTTCCTGACTTACGATTTTAATGTATTTACTAGATTCGACTTCGTTCAATCTGCTAATGATTTGGTTGATAAGCCGTAAATTTGTACTTCTTAAGTATACCAGTTGTTTATTGAGTAAGCTTGGATGCTCTACTTCCTGATCTCGACTACCTTTTTCATCTGAGTGAGATTTCCCTCTCACCACTCTAACCGTCACCTGCGCCGTTGTCCATCCATTATTGACTTCCGTTTCTACCAATTTCAACGCCATCGTCTCCTCCTATGCAGCCGCTCTTGGCTTTGGATACAACTCCGCAATAAAGCGCTTGTCGCCTTCGGAGAGTTCATAGTTTGTGCCAACTTCAAACTTGCCATCGGTCAATTCTTTAGGTATAGGAAATTGCATAATCGATTTCGGATCAGGTGGCGCATATCGATCTACTTTTGCCTTGGTTAAAAGATTGTTCCGAACTAACTTTTCATCCCATCCACTGGTACGTCTATAGTATTCAAAGACCTTTGTTTCATTCCACGGAATGTTGGCCGCCGGGCTAAGATGGGCATTGATTAGGCCTAATGCAAGTCCAAATTCATGTAAGACAACCCGTTGAATTTCCTTTGTATTGTTATCCGCTTTGAGCCATCCAAGATTCATGGTGGCTTTATCTTTGAGTGTTGGCAGTGCTGCATCAGTACCGATATAGGACCATGCCCCTGTGTTTGGTTCGAAGGAAATGCGAATCTCCGCCGCTGGATCATCAACTTGTTGGAAGCTGATATTGGCGTACTGGCTCCACTCCTGAGCCACTTGCATCACTTGTTCCTGCATCATCGGATCGCCCCCTAGGAAGTAGACACGCAAGGTGCTGCCATTCGGCCATAGTTTGCGTGAATCGGCGGCTTGGCTTCCGCCATAGGGCGCGTTGCTATCGACGGTTGATTGCACTTTCGACGGGCGTTGCTTGCGCGTGGGACGCTTTCGAGCAGGAGAGGAAGTTGATTCTGTTTGCTGGGTTCGCCCGTTAAAGAGGTTCTGTAGATCTCCTAAATCTACTGCTTGTGCGGCTCTTGCCTGTTGCAACGTACTTAAATCCGCCGGTGTGCGACTAGCAAAGACCTTGAAGGTGATTTGCTCCTCCGCTTGGTCGGGATCGCTTAAACCTAGCGTCATCGCAAGTTGAATCTGGTGTCCTTTGCCGAGGAGCAGACAATCGTCGGCTGGCGGATAGATACGTTGGACACCCAAGTGGTTGTCGAGTGTCCAGAGTGAGATGTAGAGATCAGCTTCGCTGCGATTGCGCAGGCGCACTTGAGTCGGTTGGTCGGCGATGATTGTGCCTTCATCCACTTTTTCAGAAGAGAGGACGGTTAGCTCAATGGCATCAGCGAGATCATTTTCATCGGCAGACGGTTGCAGCATAAAGACATGGCGATAGCGGGCAATAGAGCGCAACAGATCACGCACCTGGTTGGTCTGTTCCATCGCATTGGGCTGTTCCTCCAATTGTGCCTGCCAGACGATGCGACCGTCGCTATCCTCGATTATCCATTGGGCAAGTGACGAAGGCGGACTCTTTGTATAACTTGTGGCCGGGGGTGGATCACGCTCGATTCGTACGCGATAGTCAGCCGGTTCGCTCAGAGAAACAAATTGAAGCAGCGGATCGTTGGTCGGGGCGGGCTGTTGACTGTCCCAACCAACCGTAAGCAGCCGATCTTCACGTGGCGCAAGAATTTGTACTCGGCTTCCAATCGCCACGGCTAACTGGGATGACTCTTGCTGATAGACACTCTCTAGGGTTGCAGTGACGGACTCCTGCGCGACAGATTGAACGGTCGCTTGGTGAATAGGCAATCCGCTCATGTCGCTGCCAGGCGGAAAAAGTGCCAGGTGAGCCCCTGGTTCAATCATGAGTGCAGGATGGACACTGACTTTGATTTCATTGCCAGTTGCCTCTGTCACCAACAGATAGGGCGCAACTGCCTTGTGTTCCTCGCTAAAGACGCAGAGGTCGCGTGGCCCGATTAGTTGCGGTGTTTGATTGGCTTGCTTAGTTTTGACGTTGACGTAGATCGAATCAAAGACCTCGGCCCAAGTCATGCCGGGTTGATATTTTTTCATCGCCTCAGCCAGAAAGTAGGATGCATAGCCAGCACGGGCGTTGCCAATTGACCCTTCGTAGCTTTGCTCTGCTTCGTGGGAGCTAGCGATGACCAGAATATTGCCCAAGTTGTGGCGGCAGAGATAGCCGCTGCCTGAGCGACAGGTATCGAGAACGAGTACTACTTGTGCGCCTCGTTGGTCGATCTTTCTGAGCATGTCGGCTAACTCGCGATAGGGGATCAACGTGGTGCGGTCGCCTGGTTTGCTGTCATAAACAAAGAGCGTCTCTTCCAGTCCATCCCCTTCATGTGGATCATCGGTAGCAATCGCCTGATCGCGCCCGCTGTAGTGGATGTATACATGGTCACCCGCTTGCGCTTGCTCGGCTATTTTGTTGAGCGCACTGAGGATCGCATACTTGGTCGCTTGTTGCTCGGTAAGTCGCTGAAGGTAGGAAAGTGAAAGCTGAAAGCGTTCCTGCAACCAGGACTGTGTAAGCTCGACATCGGTGACGCAACTGTTTAAGGGCGTCACGCCGGGCTCGGCATAGTGGTTGATGCCAATCAAAAGAGCGTGGATTGTAGTCGTTTGGCTGCTTTGTATAGGCCGTTCCGCTTTACGACTCGTATCTTTGTCTGTGCTAACTGTCGATGGGGTACCAGGCTTATGTACTTCTCGCCCGTAGATGGTCCGTTCCAGACGAGCAGCGGTGCGGGCATATTGACTGCCAAAGCGGCGCAATACGGCAGCCGTCACCTCGGCAAATGATTGATAGGTTTCATCGAGGGTCAGATCGCCTTCGGCCTCGGGATCGGCGAGTAGGGCACCGAAATCAAGGATCTGCTTGCCGCTGCGCTCGCCGACGTAGGTGGATATGGCGCTGCCAACACGCTCCATTTCGTAGCGGCGCAAGTTGTTGAGCAAGAGTTCTCGTACACCCTGGACAAAGGAGAAGTTTTGCAAATCGGCGGGTTCGTAGACGGCTCCTGATGTGGGGCGTACAATCAGGCCGCTGACCAGCACTTCGGCCAGATGAACTTGACGGGCTTGGGGCAACATGACCCGCTGCACGAGACGCATGATGGGCAAAGTGAGCGGCGCACAGGCCAGATAGATTGCCAGTTGTTGCGCCAGGGGAGAAGCGGTAGCATAAAAGGTGCTCACCAACTCCTCGGCGCTGCGCTCCTGGCTGGTGGGCATGACCGATGCTGCCTCGCCATGTAGCAGGACGCCCGGCAGCCAGAGCCCACTGTTGCCTGCCACAGCGCGTGCCCAGTTGCCCAGCCAATCAGCTTCGAGCGTGAGAACGGGCAGCGGCAGACCATTGGCCGGCGGGTCAAACCAGTCGCTTGACCAAAAAGTTTCCAGATTGCGGTTGATTGCGGCCGGCTGTGGGGAGCGCAGATGCAGGGGTGGAAAATTGCGCAGACCCGTGCGCTGCCAGATCCGCTCAGGCAACATCTGCACCAGCGCCACAGGCCCATGCTGCCCCCAGCGCATCAGGAGATCTGCTGCTTTGCCGTTGTGCCAGATCGGAGCAACGCAGTCGCTGAGCACCAGAATCAGCCGCTGGCCGCGCTCATCGAGTAGCTCGCCAGGCTTGCGTAGACGGTCGCGCTGTCCGCTGGCCGCGAACCCCATATAGAGTTGCACGGCGGCGCTTTCGGGCTGGGTGGCAGCGGGATCGCTGCGTAATCCCCAGCTTTGCAGATCACGAAACGCCCCTTGCCGTTCCAACAGGGTAACAAACTCAGCAATCGTGCGCTCCCAAACCGACATGCTCGATGATTCATCGACTACAAGTGCCAGTTCGAGCCAACGTTCGGGTACCGGCTTGACGACCGGTGCCCAAAAGCCAGCCCTGGCTCCGAAGATGGCGATGTTGTCTGCAATCTGTTCGGCGGTGGCGATCTCGTCGATGGTGGTTTGTGTGTGCGAGGGGGTGCGGCGATTGAGCGGGCGCAGGCTACGTCCTAATTCGAGCGGTGCAGGCAGGGCATAGGCAGCCGCGCTGCGAAAGAGTGTTGCTCCCGTTCGTCGGCCAATATTCCCACCCAGCCTACTTCCACCTGCTGCCTGGATCGGATAAAGCTTGGCCTTTTCAGAAGCGGCTTGACTGGCTGTGCTTTCTTCATCGTGCAGCGTGACAAATTGCTCGCGACGGTTGGGCGGCAAAGATGGGCGGGGTGTGCCTTCGTTGCTCGCTTGCAGCGGTGGTGCAACGCCTAGCGGCACGGACGCCGTCGTTTGTGCCGTGTTTACTTGGGGCGCGGGCAACAGATCCGCCAGCCAAAGCAGGTCGGCCACATCTTCAGCGGTCGGTTCGAGACCGATTTTGTCGAGGGTGTCGAGGAGTTTACTGAGCATAAAACTAGCGATTGGGAGATTAGGAGATTGGGAGATTATGTGAAAACAATCTCCCAATCTCTTAATCTCCGCTCTCTATCCTCCTGTACTACTCAACTGCTGCAAGATCGTATCCATCAACTCGTCTTTGTCTTCGACGGACTTGTTGCCAGTGAGGGGGAAGCCCTGTTTGGTGAGATAGATGGCATTGAGTAACTGGTCGGTGGAGAGATCGCCCTTCTCGCGCCGTTTGAGAAAATTCTCGATCAGTTGTTCACGCTCTTTGCTATTGGGTGTACGCACCCCTTTGAAATAACTGTCGATGATCTTGGTCAGCTTCTCTTTATCGTGCTGTAGAATGTTGAGGCGAATGCAGCGCCGCAGGAAAGGTGGCGGAAACTCGCGTTCGCCGTTGCTGGTCATGACGACAATTGGGAAAGCAGCACAGTTGACCTGCCCGTTGGTAATTGGCACCCGTTGGTCACTATCCTGTTGGAAGACATGAACGATATGATCTTTCTGTGCATTCGATGTTGTAGGATCTGTTTGCGCGGCGACTGCTTCACTGCGCTCCTGTTGTTTGGCTAGGCGGGTGAGTTCGGGGATCTCGTAACGCCCTTCTTCGAAGATGTGTAGCAGATCATTGGGCAGGTCGATATCACTTTTATCAATCTCGTCGATCAGCAGCACACGTGGGTAGCGCCGTTCAAGTAAGGCTGTGCCGAGCGGACCGAGGCGGATAAAGTCACCGATGTCAGGCGGCGCACCAGGTTGATTGTGCAGATTGGCCTCTTGCAGGCGCCCGATGGCATCGTACTGGTAGAGGGCATCCTTGAGCACCGAACGTGAGGTGATCGACCATGTCAGCACTTTGCCCAGCTTTAGTTCGTGAGCGATGGCATAAGCCAGTGTGGTTTTACCTGTGCCGGGTTTGCCAGTCACCAACAGCGGTCGGCGCAGATGAATGGCAGCATTGACCACCTCGATTTCGTGTTGGATGGCCTCAAATTTATGCTTCTCGAAGCGCTGTTTAAGGCCATCATCCAGCACCAACCTATCCTGGTATTGGGTTGCATCGCCAAAACGTCGCCAAGGGGGCGGCGGCGTCAGATGCGTAATACCATCGTGTGGTTGACCACTGCCGGTGAAAATGTGCCAATCATTCATGTAGCAACTCCTTCGTCGCGGTAGCGTTTGGGGATGCGGGTCGGGTCATCCCAAAGCAGCACAAATGGTGCATTCAACTCGGCGGCATGGGCACGCACATGTTGCAACCATTTGGGTAACTCAACCAATT
The DNA here is from genome assembly GCA_046328715.1 of Caldilineaceae bacterium. GTDB lineage: Bacteria > Chloroflexota > Anaerolineae > Caldilineales > Caldilineaceae > JAXLWB01. Next base: position 169,688 of record JAXLWB010000007.1, read on the forward strand.
TCTTCATGGCCAGATGTTTGGTTGTCAAACTTTCCAACGTTTCCATCGTCAACGCGCCCATGCGTGGCCAGAGAGCCACCGGAATACCGGCGATGATCAGCGCCTTGAAGATGTCGGGGGCATTCGGTGCCGCATTCAACCCCATACAGCCGGTCAGCACCTTTTTGTCCAGGTCGCTGCCCAGCTTTTTGAAGTCGGGATCGGGGGCGTACCACTCGAACTTGCCTGCCGCAAAATCTTCTAGGATGATTTGAAAGCTTTCCCACTTGTCCTGCCATTTTTCGAGCAGCTTGGCGCGGATGGCAGGTGGTGAACTTAAGCGATCGAGTGAGCGGAGCACGACCGGATAATTTTCGCCGCAGATCAGGCCATACTCCTCACTGGTTTCCCATTCATCCAGCTTTTCATTAAAAAGTTCACGCGGCGCAATAAACTCAAAGGCCGCCTCGGCTGGTAGACGATGGTTGTTATCGGCCATCACCCGCAACAAAACTGCTGGAATCTTATCCAGTGACAGCGCCTGTTGCTCGTCATACCAACTCTGCTCTTGCCCTTGCTGCCACAACACCATCCGCACCAAGAATTGTTTGGTCGCTCCGGGTGGACTCTGTGGATCGGGGCGCAGCTCGATCTGTAAGCAGGGTTCGTACAATCCCTGCGGCAAGGGAGGTGCAACGGGTAGCGAAGCAATGGGGCCAGATGGTTGCTGGCGTTTGATCCATTGACCCAATTCGGCTCGCACTTTGTCCTTGGTCGTATTTGTGCTCACTGCCTGGGCAAAGTTGACCAATGGGCTGCCAACTGTTGCCGATTCAGCCAAATTCCACAGGTCAAAGAGGATGGAATGCAGGTTTGCACTAGCTCTGGCTTTGGTGAGTGGCGGCAAACTCTGCTGATAAAGGGCAAGGAGCGCCTGATCATCTATCAGGGCCTGGCCGATCAGGTCGAAGAGTTCGTGCAAGGCAAACGGTAGATCCTGCGATTGTGCAACAACCGTCGGCAAGACAAAGAGTTGATTGTCGGGCGAACGGCTAAAGAGCGCTGGGGTTGCCCATTCCATAGCCAAACCGGTGTCGGTTTGTAGCGCTACTGCTTTGCGCGCCTCGCTCAGCGCGCTGTCGAGCGGCAGTCCCGTGGCCAAGGTCTGATAAAAGAACTCACTCAAACAGATGGCCGCGCTGTCCGTGACAGGGAACTGCATGGCAACCACGGCGGGAATGCCCTGCTGAATCAGCTTTTGCGCCGTGCCTGCAAAATAATCTGCATAACCGCTGGTGGCACCTTCGCAGGTGTTGAGAAAGACCAGACGCAGGGCGGTGCGGTCATGGAGTAGTATTGCTAGCTCCGTTGCATTAAATTTATCACTGGTCTGTTGCAGGCTTTCCATCAGTAGACCACCTTCGTCCTGGTTGTTGGCATTTTTCTCAAAATAGCCATGACCAATGTAGTGAAGGATATGAACGTCGTCCTTGAGAAGTCGTTTTTGCAGGGCAGACCGTGTGGGATTTTCCAACTTCTCAAGCTGCACACTTCCCTCCGCCAACAGCGCAGCCAGGGCATCGTTTAAGCGATTCCACTCAGCCAACGCATCAAGCGTCTGCTGATCCTGTGGATTGGAAATCACGACCAAAATGCGCAGAGGCTCTTCAGTCTTGAGCGTGGTCGCATCCTGCAAACCTTCGATATAACGGACCAGCGGTGTGAGCGATGAGTAGGTGACAAAACGATTCCAATCGGACGAGTAGAGCAACTCCCAAGGAATCACTGCCAGTTCCGGTACGCCTTTATCGAGGTTGAGGCGGATGCGGAGTCCACGCTGCTGACGGCGTGCATCCTGAAAGTTGAGGAGCAGACTTTTGCCGACATCGCCCGCAAAGACACGGTCAAAAAGGGTCGCCCCATAGACTTGAAGCGTATCAGCGCTCTCCTCAATGCTGGGAATGTCGTCGGTGGACAGCACAAATTCTACACTGCCCTTGCTTTCAATCGGTGAGTTGGTGACGCGTGCAGTATAGCCGTTATCGGATCTGTAGATTAAGAGGTCAAAATTTAGATAGTCCGAATGTTTCACAGTGTAAAAGGATCAAATATAGGAGTTGTACGCAGGTAAAAATGGATGAACACAGCTTTATGCATCTATCTGTGTTCATCCATTTTTATCTGTGTACCAGCTATCACCTGCGCCAAGGTTTCGATGCCTTGCGCAATCTCTTCGCTGCCGAAAAACGAAAAACTGAGCCGCATGTAGTTGCGTAGTCGTGCCAGTGCTGAGAACTTACTGCCGGGACGAAAGCCAACCTTGCGTTGTTCGGCTGCGGCGAGAAAGTGATTGGTGTCGATCTGCTCCGGAAAGCGCAACCAGAAGAAATAGCCGCCGCCTGGTTTGACGTACTCGATATTGGCGGGGAAATACTGGCGTAGCCCTGCATCCATCACCTCGATCCGTTGCTGGTAGATCTGGCGCAGTTGCTGCAAATAATCCTGCTGCCAACCTTCTTCGATCACGGTTCGTACAATTGCACTGGTAAACGGGTTGAGGCCGCCGCCGCTGATCACATAACCGGTGCTGCCCAATTTGTTAATTAAGCCTTGTGACGCTTGAATCCAGCCCAAGCGCAGCCCCGGCGCCAGAATCTTGGAGAATGTGCCGAGAGAAAGTACGGTTCCGCTCTCAATGTAAGCAGCCATCGGTTTGGGCGGGGTCAGTGTGTAATTGAGTAATTGGTAAACTTCGTCGGCTACAATCAGGAAATTGTGCTGCTGACTCAGCTCAACCATGCGTTGGCGGCGCGCTGTCGAAAGAGTAAAACCGGTGGGGTTCTGGAAGGCAGGAATGGTGTAGAGAAAGGCAGGTCGATGTTGCTTCAGCGTTTCTTCCAATGCGTCCACGACCAGACCATCCTGGTCTACCGGAATGCCGACAATTTTGAGATGATGGTTGCGGAAGACATCCAGCGCCAGAAAATAGCTTGGCTCTTCAACAAAGACGGTGTCGCCTGGCTTGGCAAAGATGGTGCAGACTAAGTCTAGCGCCTGCGAATTGCCATTGGTGATGAAGAGCGGCTCCGGATCGACCGGAATGCCATAGGCATCAGCCAGAAAGTCGGCCAAGGCCAGGCGCAGATAGCCATCACCGTACTCGCAGCCGTATTGCAAAGGGTGCAGATCACCCTTGCTCAGTTCCTTATCGGCAGCCTTGCGCAAAATTTCCAGCGGCAGAATCGCATCCTGCGGCTGACCAATGCCAAAGTCGGTAACCCCCGGCGCACACCAAGCTTGGGTGGTTTGTGTGATCAGTTTTTGACGTTTTTGTTCAGAGATTGCGTGCATAAACGACGAATGTTTTGGGTTGATACGATTCAGTAGGACAGTGAGACAGTAGAGCAGTAAGACAGTGGACAGACACCACTGACCTACCGACGTGCTGTCCTACTGTCGCACTGCTTTATTCGAGTGGCGTAATTTGATACTTCGTCCGTAATTCCCGCAAAGACCAGCGACGGAAGGCGCTTGGATTTTTCACGGCGACAGCGCTAAAGCTTTTGGCTTTGCGTGTTCCAATGTCCACAGCTTCCTCAAAGGTATTGGTGCCGATCATGGTGGTTTCTAAATAACTCCACTCGTCGCCATCCTCTTTGGTTTGCCAACCTACAAAGGCATGGCCTGGAACAATTACAATCGCTGGGTTGAGCGAAGCCGCTTCGAGCAAGCTGGCAAAGAGCAAAGTGCCATCAATACAGTTGGCTGCTCCTTCGTCTAAGCATTCTCGGGGCAGGCGCACTCGCTGCGTTTTGGCGTTTTCTTCGGGATTGAAGGTGACAATCGAATTGATATAGGTGATCTGTGATTCTTGTTTCAATGCATCAAAGATTGCTTTCACCTGGGGTAGCACATCTCGCTGGTAGCCATAGAGCCGTCCTTCTGGGTGACGTTTTGCCGCAATCCGTAGGTATTTCATAATCACTGGCGCATTGGGCGTAACAAAAGCACCTAGATAGCGGCTTAAGTCCGTGATCGCTCCAGTCGAGGGATCGGTGACTTCGATGGGTGCCGAGTTGACAGACAAAAGCCAGATTGGCTCTGTGGTATTAGTCTCGACCTTGTTGTTGTCGATATCTTCGACCAGCACATTGAGTGTTGCGCGCGTTAGCTCAGTCACTGGTCGAATTTCGCGTGGAAAAAGCGTTGGTAGTTGATTAATCACGACTTCGCTGGCCTTCTCCACCTCGATTGTGTTCACCGCTTTTGCTGTATAACCTTCAATGTAGGAGGTGACGCGCACGCGGATGGTTGTCTGTTTCCCATTTTTGACTTTGCATTCCAACAGCGGATGCTCATCTTTGCTCAGCAAATGATAAATTGCGGTAGGAACATAAGTCATCTTAAGCTTCACCAAGGCATTAAAACCTGTGGTTTTTATTCCACGGACAATCGGTCCACCACCACCGCCTTCAATAGAAATAACAGTACCCCGTGTTGTGTCCTGACCGTATGCACTTAACTCCTGCTCTGCAGCCAGCAGTTTTTCTTGTAGGGGAGTAAGTTCTTTCAGCAGCTTGTCTAATTCGGTTGGGTCAGTGGTTGCGTTGACTAGGTCTTGTACCTGATTGACCTGCAACCGTAACGTGTACACATTTGTACGAAGTGTATTGATATCGGCCATCATCAGACCTTTCGGATAAGCTGCAAATTTATTCTACAACTTTGCAATCAAATCAATTTGTCACGCATCATGCATCACGTTTTAGCTTTATGTGCGTGGATAACACTCTGCAATAAAACTCTTGTCCAAGTCCGATAGCTCGGTGTTCCAGTCGGTGGAAAAGCCGTTGAGGGTCAGTGACTTATCGACGGCGTAGAGCATGATCGACTTGGGATCGAAACGGGTCGCCTTATCCACAGGGGTTTTGGTGAGCACATTGGAACGAATATAGGCGTCGGTCCAGCCTTGGGTTTTTCGGTAATACTCGAGTACCTTGGCTTCATTCCACGGGATGTTGACGTTGGGCGAGAGATGTTCGTGGATCAAACCCAGCGCGTGGCCGAATTCGTGCAAAACTACTCGCTTGTATTCGGATTGCGCTGTAGTCGGCTTGAGCCAGCCGAGATTCAAGCTGGGTTTGCCCATCAACCAGGGCAAGGTGGACTCCACGCCCAGATACGACCAGGAACCTGCTTTGGGGTCAAAAGCGACACGAATTTGAGACTTAGGGTCGTTGCCAAATTGAAATTTGATATTGGCATATTGACTCCACTCCTCTACAATCGGCTGAACCCGTTTGATGACTTCTGGATCGCCATTTAGGAAGCAGACTTTCAAGGTACTGCCATTGGGCCAAAGTCGCTTACTGTCTGCAGCCGCCTCAATCGCATTATTTGCTGCTACGAAATTGTCTGGATTGATTTCAATTGCATGTAGATTTGCTTCCTCACGCTTTTCCAACGGGATGGGGATGATGGTGCACATTTTAATGGTTCGTGCCATGGATTCCTCCTGTCGCAGATGCAACTTCTTCGAGCTGTGTCTATACTGTTGGTTCTCATTAGAACTCCAGCGTAAAGACGATGAATCGATCACTTACATTCAGCCAGGGATAACAGCGGATAAAGCAGAGTCAGAGTTGTTGGAAGGCTGAAGATAACTTGCAAAATCTGCAATGCAGATCGCATATATTCAGTATAACGTAAAAGCGAGGGGAAATCTATGATCTACTTCACGAATCCTGGCTGATGAGGTTAATTGCCTTCAACCCTTCTTCGCGAATTGAGTCGAGTACGGCACGCTTCATGGCAATAAAGGTGGACGACGTGGTCAGTGCAAGGTCACGTGGGCGTGGCAGATCGACCTCCAAGACCTGTTTGATGCGACCGGGCCGGGCAGTCATGATGTAGACGCACTCGGAGAGGAAGATCGCCTCATCGATGTCGTGGGTGACGAAGAGGATGGTCTTGGGCGAGCGCTGCCAGAGGTTGAGCAACATTTCCTGCATAATCACACGCGTCTGGGCGTCCAGCGCGCCAAACGGCTCATCCATCAGCAACACTTCGGGATCGTTGGCCAGTGCACGGGCGATGGCAACCCGCTGCATCATGCCGCCGGAAAGCTCTTTGGGATAGTGTTTGGCAAAGTCAGCCAAGCCCACCGCCTCCAAGTACTCACGTGCTACCTTCGAGCGCTGTTGGGCAGGCAGCGCCTTGAGACGAGAACCAAATTCAACGTTGCCCTGCACCGTCAGCCAGGGAAAGAGCGTGTAGGACTGAAAGACCATGCCTCGATCCGCACTCGGACCGGAAATTCGCCGTCCATCTAGGAAGATGTCGCCGGAGGTTGGCTCGATCAGCCCAGCGATGGCGCGCAGCAAGGTCGATTTGCCGCAGCCGCTTGGCCCGACAATGCTAATAAATTGGCGATCGGCCACTTGCAGCGAGAGATTATCCACCGCCACTACTTCACTCCCGCGACGGGTGCGAAATTTCATGGTGACATCAACCACGTCAAGTTTGGATAAAGGCATAAGTTAAAGAGAAAAGCACTATCTGTTCAACTCTTCTTAACAATTTGAGGTTGCAAATTCCGAAAGCAATTCCGTGTTCCCTGACTTCCGTGTTTACATAGTCTTTTCATAAACACGGAAATCAAGGAACACGGAATCGTTGCAGCGCGTTAACGAATCTTGGGCGACCATGGCAACAGTACACGGTGCAGCCATTTAAAGAGCAGATCGCTTAGAAAACCGAGGAGACCAATCGCAATCAGCCCGACAAAGATGCGATCCGTGCGCAAACCGCGCTGCGACTCCAGAATCATGATACCCAAGCCGCGTTCGGCGGCCACCAATTCAGCCACCACAATGTAGGTCCACGCCCAACCCACGGTGATGCGCAGATTGTCCATGACCCCAGGCAGCGTGGCTGGAATTAGCACATGGGTGACCACACGCAAGCGTGACGTGCCAAGCGTGTAGGCACTATCGAGCAGATCTTTCGGCACATGGGCAGCAATATCGGCTACCATCAAGATCAATTGAAAAAAGGTGCCGATGAAAATAACGGTGATCTTTTCCTCGATCCCCAGCCCCACATACAAGATCAACAGCGGAATCATGGCGCTGACCGGCAGATAACGAACAAAGTTGACCACCGGCTCAAAAAAGGCTTCGAATGCGCGAAAGCTGCCCATCAGAATGCCCAACGGTACCGCCAACAACGCCGCCACCGCCCAACCGATCATGATGACGCTGGTGCTGGCCCAGGCATTTTCGAGCAATTCTCCCGTGCTCAACATCTTCCAGCCTGCACTGACCACATCGCTCGGTGTTGGCAAAAAGTAGGAGGGCTTGACAAAACCGCCGTAGCTGATCACGGCCCAACTGCCAAAGAGCAGTAGCAAGCTACCGACTACGATGGTAACGTAGTGCGTGCGTGGAATCGGCTCCTGTGGGCGCAACTCACGTTGCAACAGTTGACTGAATGTCGTACGATGGGTGGTTTTGGCGGTCATGGTGATGTGGAAACGAAAAGCGGAGACTGGGAGATTGAGAGATTAAGAGATTGATCTGTATCTCCACCAATCTCCTAATCGTCCAATCTCGTTCCCTTCTTACTGCTCTAAATGTGAACCGTCCAACATATCCTCGGCCTTCACCGGTTTGGTGATTTGTCCGAGTTGGGTCCATAGATCGATAGCAAACTTGGTGGTGCCGACGGCGGTCCCAGCTGCATCGCCTTGGAAGAAGGTAGCATTGCGCGCTTTGTCATAGAGCGTTACCCCCGCCAAGTCAGCCATGATGTCGGCAGGTTTCTCGTAAAAGCCACCCAATCCTTCCTGCATAAGCTTGGCAGCGTCATCGACATTGGCCTTCTGATATTCCACCGCCTGGTTCCAGGCTTTATTTAGCTTGGTGGCGACGTCTGGGTTGCTGCTGATGATATCTTTGCGCAGGATCATGATATCGACGATCAAGCCTGGCGTTTCCTTCGATGTGGTGAGGATGGCGACGTTGGGGTCCTGAGCCGCTTTGGAGAGATGAGGCTCCCATGTCACTCCAGCATCCACTTGGCCTGAAGCCAGGGCAGCAGGAACATCGCCCTGTTTCATCTTGACCAGTGAGACATCGGCATCGCTCAGGCCATTCTTTTGCAGCAAGAAGTCAAGCAAAAAGTGCGAAACGGAACCGACGTTGACCCCGATGCTGTGCCCCTTCAAATCCGCAATCGAATTGATACTCTTGTCCTTCAGTACCAGCACGCCGTCGCCGCCCGAGGAATCGTCGAGCCCGAAAATCGCCGAGAAGGGTGTTTCGGCGTTCCAGTAGAGGGTCATCGTGTCCAGTGTGGAAACCAACCCATCCAACTGTTGACCTGCCAAAGCAGTGAAACGATCCTTTGGATCTTCGACCTTGACCAGTTCCACATCCAATCCCTGATCGGCAAAATAGCCCTTCGCCTGAGCAATAAAGAGCGGTCCGTAGCCGACCCAAACCGAGTAACCAATCTTGAGCTTGACAGGCTCTGCGCTGCCAGCCTGTCCGCCCTGGGGCGCAACAGGCGCACAGGCAACCAACAACAACGCAACAATAACAAGAAGCGAGAAAATTCGATACCAACGCTTATGACTCATGAGTAAACCCTCCTGGTGCAATCGGAATTAAATCGTTCGCTGAAGAGTGGAAAAACTACAACCTTTGTGGAACCCAATCATATCTAAGAGTTGGTCGAATCACAAACCGCCGTAAAGCTCCAATCACACTACAAACAAGCGGTGAATTAGGCTATACTGCGAGGCATAGATCATTTTGTAATCCCAAAGAACCGGTACACGAATGACACGGACAGGTGCCAAAGGTTTACGAACTTTTGCGGATCTTTTATCGGTTTTGATCCGTACGCATCCTGGCTATTTCCGTGTGATCCGTGTAGCGATCTGCCTATGATGAAACAGGAGCAACGCTCAATGACACACTATCAACCTGCGAACTCGATGGAATCGCCCCGCTTTGTGGGGGTGCGTACCTTTGCTCGACTGCCGCATGCCACCGACCTGACTGGCGTCGATTTGGCCGTGGTGGGTTTACCCTTTGACACAGGGGTGACCAATCGGGTGGGCGCACGTTTTGGTCCCGAAGCCGTACGCAGCGCCTCGGTCATGTTGCGCGCCTATAATCCTGAACTGAAGGTAAAACCCTTCGAAGTGCTCTCCTGCGTGGATTATGGTGACGCCACCGTCTATCCTGGTTTTATCCACGAGAGCTACGAATCGATGACCCGAACTGTCCGCACGGTTGCCGAGGCTGGCGTCATCCCACTCGATATCGGCGGCGACCACAGCATCGCTCTGGCCGAGTTGCGTGCACTTGCCGCCGTTCATGGACCGTTGGCCTTGGTGCAATTCGATTCTCATGGTGATTTGTGGGACAGCTACTATGGACAATTCAAATATACGCATGGCACGCCCTTCAAACGGGCACTGGAAGAAGGGCTGATTCTGCCGCAGAAGTCAGTCCAATTAGGGATGCGTGGCGGCGTCTATGGTGAGGAAGATTTACAGATGGCGCGTGATTTTGGCTTTACGATGTTGACCACTACAGAGCTATTGACCCACACGCCCCGGCAGATTGGCGATTTGGTACGCTCTGCGGTTGGTGACCAGAAAGCATTTCTCTCCTTCGATGTGGACTTTTTCGATCCTGCCTATGCTCCCGGCACCGGTACACCCGAAGTGGGTGGTCCGACTAGCTTTCAGGGCTTGCAATATCTGCGCGCCTGCACGGGTGTCCACTGGATCGGCGGCAGCGTGGTTGAAGTCCTGCCTGCCTACGATCATGCGCAACTGACGGCACAGATCGGCGCGCAGGTGGGGTATGAGTTTATCTGTTTGGTGGCATTGGAGAAGAGCTTGTAACTCTCCCAAAAGGTCTTTGTGATACAATTGCACCATCTTCAAATTTTGTAACCCAAAGATTGGATAGTTATGCGCTCCCTTCTCAGAAATGTCACCCTTTGGAGCCTGACGCTGGGCCATTTCAGCGTCGATCTGTTGTCTGGTACGATGCCAATTGTGATCGGCCTCTACCTCAAGGACACGTTGCAACTCGATTTGGCCCACATTGGGCTATTGCTGGGTGCCTACAAGCTTACCTCTTCGCTCACCCAGCCGATCTTCGGCTATTTGAGTGATCGGTATGGAGGACGGTGGTTTGCCGTCGGTGGGTTGTTGTGGATGTCGATTTTGCAGGGATTGGTCGGCTTTATGCCTACCTTTGCCAGTGCAGCAGGCATCGCAGCTCTGGCTGGATTAGGTTCAGCGGCTTTTCACCCGCAAGGGGCTTCGGGAGCGAATATCGCTGCCGGGGCGCAAAAGACAGGTGGCGTGGCGATGTTTATGCTCGGCGGCAACTTGGGCTATGCCGTAGGTCCATTGGTTGCCGCATTGGTGATGAACCGTTTTGGCACGCACGGGACCTGGATCCTGGCCTTGATTGGTCTGTTGATTGCACCGTTCCTCTACACACTCACAGGGCGAGCACAAAAGCAGGCCGATCCTCGGAAGAGTGCCAACTGGAAGATTGAACTCAATCCTCTCTTTACAACCAGTGCCATTGTGGCCTTGATTCTGGTGATGTCACTACGGGCTTGGTCGCAGGAATCTTTCTCTAGCTTTATGCCGCAGTTTTTCACTGAGGTTGCAAACTTTGGCAAAACCGAAGCCAGTGCTCTCTCCACTGTGATGCTGCTAGCGTTAGCGGCAGGCTCCTTGACAGGTGGTATGTTGGCCGACCGCATTGGTGGCAAGTGGGTGATGCTCGGTTCAATGCTCGTTTCCGCACCGTTGATGGCCTCGATCCCGCTGCTGGGCGATTGGCGAGCCTTTTATGTGGCCCCGGTGTTGGGTTTTGCTTCAGGCGCAGCCTGGCCTCCTATGTTGGTGATGGCACAGAGCCTCTTTCACAAAAATGCTGGCGTGGGCTCCGGTGTTGCTTTGGGCTTTGTCTTTGCGATGGGTGGTTTGGGACTGCAACTGACTGGCTGGTTGGCCGAGCCAGAGCGGCTAGGACTCTATGTCTCCATACTATTGTTGAGCCTGATCCCGCTCTGTTCCGCCATCCTGGTCTTCTTGCTTCCCGCTAGTAAACGGGTAGCAGAAGATCAGCCACGGAAAGTTGTAAGATCTGTGGCTGTGGCCGCAGGAAAATAAAAGAGATTGGGAGGTTAGAAGACTTTGTCAAGCTTTGGGAATCTCCCAATCTCTAATCTCCAATCTTCTTCACTCCCAAATCGACTTCATCTCCCATGCCTTCAATCGCTCCACTTGGCAGCTTTGCCCATCGGCGTAAACTTGCAGGTCACAGCGCCCAGGGGTGACATCGATCAGCCGCGTCACGGCAACCTGGCCATCGTTGGCGAAGACTTCGAGAACGCTGCGGTCGATAAAGATGCGCAAGGAAAGTTTGCCATTGGCACCGAGCGGCAAGGCAACTTCGGTGCCCGCAACGGTGAGTCTGCCAGAGGTCTCATAACGTACGAGCCGCTTGCCGTTAAGGCGAATGCCTGCTTCACTTTTGCCGCTTAACTTCACGACTGCATCGATCTCAAGTGACGCATTCGGAAACGATTGGCTCAATTCGCCGTAACCGTAGACGTACTGAACGCCAAAGTTGGTCAGTCGACCGCGCAGTTGTTCTAGTTCGGGATGGGGCTGTTGGCGTGGATGTCCATCGTCACCAATCGTCAAGATGCGTGGCAGGGTCAATGCTCCATTCCAGCCACGCTCCGACGCAAAGCCGCGAACCCAGCCCATCAGAACGCAGCGGTTGGCCTGGTCGAAGAGGATGTTGCTGGCGTAGAAGTTAGGCACGTCATCCTTGCCGGGATCGAGAATGCCCTCTTGCTCGGGTGTGAAGGTGAGTGTATCGACATCAAATGATCCCACCACATATTCCAGCAGATTGTAAGGCGAGGCAATCAGAATCCACTTGCCGTCAACCTTAAAAAAGTTGGGACACTCCAAAAAGCGCTTTTGGTCACGGGGTGCTTGGTAGAGCAACTTGTGATAGCGCCAATGCATCAACGTGCTGTCAACTGCTTCGTAGAGCGCAATCCCTGCTACATTGTCATAGTCACCGCCTACCACCATAAAGGTACGCCCTGACTCTTCAAAGATAAATGGATCGCGCCACTCGCGGTCAAAGGCAGGGCCACCATGGGTCGCCAACGCCAAAACCGGATTGTCGGGATGCTTCTCCCAAGTGAGCAGCCCTTCGTCGAGTGGGCGAGCGGCCCACTGTTCGTTGGGGGGGCGACTTTCTTTTGGGCCACTTTTGACCGATGTGTAGAAGAGGAGTGGAGTGCCATCGCCATTGTGCCAGGCGCAACCTGAGAAAACATGCTCTTCGCCTTGTTCGAGCGAGGGCCACAACGCAATCGGCAAATGTTCCCAGTGCACCCAATCCCGGCTACGAGCGTGGCCCCAATGCATGTGTCCCCACTCATCGCCGTAGGGGTTGAACTGGTAGAAGAGGTGAAACCAACCGTTATGATAGATCGGCCCATTCGGATCGTTCATCCACAGTGCAGGCGGACGAAAGTGATAGACAGGGCGGGTTGGGTCAGCATCGGCACGAGCAATGGCGGCATTGACGCTTTGCATCGCTTTTTCGATGGCAGGGTTGATATGAGTGGTCACGAAACATTCCTTTCTCGAATGGGCTTTGACCAACTTGACCGGCATGCAAGGTGTCATAAGGTTGAGCCGTTGCATGAATGCCAACAGGCAAAGTGCTGGTCAAGTTTTCGCTATCTGAATGGCTACAAAGCGTGTATTTTAGCCGTAAATGCTCTTCATCTGCCAAAGATCCAACGAGCGCAGCGTAGCCTCGCCGCTTTGGGCGCGCAAGGAGATGCCTGTACTGTCTGGGCGTCCCGGGTAGACGCGTATGGCGGCGCATTGACGATCATTGGCGAAGACCTCGACCACGCTTTTATCGATGAAGATGCGCAATTTTAACGTCTCACCCGGCGTCAGGTAGAGCGGTGCCATCTCTGGTGCGCGTGATTCAACATCGGGCAATTCGGACGAATAGGTCGCATCGATCACCAGGAGACTGTCTTTGCTTTCACGGAAGCGCGCCCAGCCATCGCTACGATCCCAATCGACGTAGCCACGGTCTTTATAGAAGGCAATCCGGGTGAATTCTTCTTTGCCGGGGGAGCGCAGCACATTGAGTTCGACCATCTGCGCACTGCCCAGATCGATTTCAGCCACAATCTCGATGGCATTGCCCCCGATACCGTTAAACACCACCTCGCGGTTGGCAGGCAGCACTTGTGCCTTGACCTGCTGATGAGCATAGCGCAACGACTCAATCTCACCAGCCGGTGTCTGTGCTAATTGATCTTTGCCGGTCAGGGTCAATCGCCGCGGCAGACTCATGATTTGGTTCCAACCAGGAGTAGGCTTACCGACATTCATGTTGAAGATTGCAATCACACCACCTTCGCCGTCTGGCGTGGCGGAAGGGGCATGAATGCCGCCAGGATACCACGGCCCAAAGGTAAAGCGCCCACCATAGGTGACGACAAACTTATCACGCTGGGTATCGTAGTTGCCGAGTAGATAATGTGCACCACTCATGTGGCTGAAATGGAGCAAAATGTGGCGGTCGCCAATCGGCCAGAAGTAGGGGCAGCCACCGTCGTCCCCTACTAGACCATAGATATCGTTTTCGACAAAGGGATGCAGATAGTCCCACTTGACGAGATCCTCTGAACGAAAGAGGAATTGCGCTCGGGTACGTCGCCCACTGGGACCATGCGGCAGAGTTCCGCCGGAGGTTGAATAGTAAACGCCATCCTTCTTCCAAATGCACGGGTCATAGACAAAGTTGATCGCACCGGCGGGGACAGGGTTGCCACCCACACCAGGCATCGGTTCACCGCCGGCTGTCTTTGTCCAAATGGGGCAGGGGTTAGGGATCACCGTTGTGCCTGTCACCTTTTCCCAGTCTAGTAGCATGGGATCACTCGCCACTGCCACGATGTTGCCAAGTTTGTGGCCATGGTAGATGGCAACGACACGATCCTTCTCCACCAGCGTTGAACCTGACCAGCAGGCATCTTCGGGACTGGGCAGAATGGCGTAGGGCAGGTCGCGCCAATGAATCAAATCGTCGCTGACGGCATGTCCCCAATGCGGGATTGGGTTTTCGGGGGGATACGCCTGATAAAAAAGGTGCCAATGTCCCTGCCAATAGCAGAGCCCATTGGGGTCGTTCAAGTTGCTTTCCGGGCTGACGAAGTGATAGAGCGGGCGGTAGGGATCGCTTGCAAGCGTTTGGCGTGAGGTGGCGAAACGCTGCAAGATAGACTGATCCGTCAGGTGCATTTGCTCGTCTTTTTGATTCTCGTTCACGGTAGGTTCCTCTATTTACCTGACTGGCACTTTCCGAACAAACTATGTCAGAAGCGCAACGCCCCACTCGATTGTACGAGAAAGTGCGGGTCAAGTTTCAGATCTATTTCAAAGGTCGAATGTCAACGTTTTCAAAGATAACGTCGGCATTGTGGGCGAAGAAAAAGAGCCGATCTCCACGCTGTTCGGGGCAGCGATTGACAAGACAGCAGCGTTGGTCGATGCAGACATCGATAATGTCATCTTTCAGGATCAGGTCGAGCGTAAAGGGGCGATCCAACCCCTCCACTGCGTAAATCGGCTCGTGATGCAACGTTACCATCCGCTCTGGCACGTGAAAGGTAAGGGCATAGCCGCTGGAAAAATCTTCTGTGCTATGTAAGCGCAGCCCAAAGGTGGCGGAATTGGGATTGGGCACTACGTGCAAACGGATATGAACGTTGTGCGGAACATTTTCGATTGCGCTTACCTCTAACCCTGACCATGCTGGAAGATGAACTCGACCTATCGTTCTTGCTTCATCCGTTTCCGGTAACATCTCTTGCACAAACTTGCTGCCCAATGTGCCATCTTCATGCTGAATAATCTCGCGAAAGAGCAGGTGTCCACCCCATTGCGGCTTGCCGTCGTCTTGATCGTCGCTGCGCGTGCCAAGCCAAGAAACACCGATGCGCCGATTTTCACCAAAGGCTGCGGTTTTCATCACGCGTGAGAGCGCACCGTCGAGCGTGTCCACAGGTGGGCACAGCCAGGGGCCGAGTGGGTTGCGCGACATACGATAGTGGGCGGTCAGGAAGGTACTAAAGATCAGATAGTACCAGCCATTCCAATAAAAGAGATCGGGGCATTCGGGCACGTTGTTGTAGCCAGGGATCAGAAAAGGCGCTTGCATCGTCCATGTTTTCAAATCAGACGAGGTGAGATGCGCCAAACAGCCGCCATGTCCATGCACTGCGGGATCTTCCAACATGGCAGTGACGAGCAGGTGAAACAATCCGGTTTGCGGATCCTGAAAGGGGCAGGGATCGCGAAAATGCAGGGGTGAATAGCCACTCGGTGGCACAGCCAGGGGATTGGGCTGTTGCTTGTCAAAATGAATGGCATCCTTGCTGGTAGCCCAGCCAAGCTGTTGATACCAATTTGACAGGCGAGTGGCATAGAAGGCGTAGTAAATCCCTTCATGAAAATAGACTGACCCCGTACAGATCGACTTTTCAAAGTCATCTGTAATGGCAAGTGCCAACGGGTAATGTTGCCAGTGGATCAGATCAGTAGTCGAGGCGTGTGCCCACTGATGGCCGCCCAACCCACCGAGGGCTTTGTGATGGTTCTCATCGAGCAAGTAGTAGAGGTGAAAGGTGCCGTTGTGAAAAAACGGCATACAATCCCCAGCAAAGAAGTCGCCTTCCGGCTTGAAGTAAAGCATAGTCCGCTTTCTTGATAGAAAAGCACCGCTAGAGAATTGCAGAAAAACTAAACAATTCGCAATTCCCTATTCGCGATTCGCAATTGATTATCCCTTCAACCCACCCATCATGATACCTTCGATCAGATAGCGCTGACCGACAAGATAGACCAAAATGACAGGAATCATCGAAAGGGTAACGCCAGCCAACACGACGGAGATACTCCCAGTCATCATGTAGCCTTTTAAGGTGTTTAGTCCAAGGGGAATGGTGAAGTTGGTGTCGGTGATGATAAAGACAAGCGGGCGGTAAAATTCATTCCACGTACCGTTGAAGGCTAGCACAGCCAGCACAGCCAAGCCCGGAGCGACCAAAGGCAAGTAAACCCGGCTAAAAATGTACCATTGGCTGGCACCATCGATCAATGCCACCTCTTCAAATTCTTTGGGAATTTGCATAAAGTATTGGCGTAGCAGGAAAGTGCCAAAGGCAGTGAAAAGCGCCGGGATGATCAATGATGCCAAGGTATCTGCTAAGTTCAGACGGCTGATTAAGACAAATACTGGAATAATCGTAGCCTGGAGCGGAATCATCAGGGTGGCCATGATCAGCCAGAAGAGTACAGTTTTGCCGGGAAACTCAAGCCGGGCAAAGGCATAACCTGCCAGCGAAGCGGTAAGTAATTGGCCGACCACCGTGCTCAACGTGACAATAAAGCTGTTGGCAATTTCATGCCAAAAGGGAATCGTCGCAAAGACTTGGGCATAATTCTCGGTTGCCATATCGGTAGGCAGCCATTTGGGGGGCAGGCTGAACGATTGCGCTGGCGTCCGCAATGAGGTGGAAATTGTCCAAATCACCGGGCCGATCATAATGATAGAAAGCATGAAGAGGAAAAGAATCAGTAACCAATGTGCGCTGCGATAGCGGAGGAAATCACTCCAAGAGCTACCGCCATTCTGTACGACTCGGCTGCCTGATGTCTCATAGGTCCGTGTTGCTTGCATGGGATCTACCTCAAAGTCCTAAATTGTTCACGAGTAACAGTCCATCTGATCAGAGCCAATGTTGCGTTAAAGCCCTTGCGGTCGCTTTGCGTGATATAGTTATTGATAGAAAACCCAACGGCGACTCATGGCAAATTGAAACGCAGTGACGATCATGATCACGATAAAGAGGATGACCGCGATCGCCGAAGCGTAACCAAGCTCTTGATTTTTGAACGCCGATTCATACAAAGTCATCACGACCGTGCGGCTGGCGTCACCCGGGCCACCGCGTGTCATCACATAGGGCTGGTCAAAGACCTGCAAACCGCCAATCACACCAACGACAGCAGAAAAGAGAATGGTTGGGCTCATCATGGGCAGGATGATATTCCAAAGCCAGCGCCATCCTTCAGCCCCGTCCACTTCAGCGGCATCCAGGATTTCGGTGGAGATGTTGCTCAAACCGCCTAACATGGCGATCAAGGTAAAGCCAATAAACTGCCACAAATATGCCAACACGATCGTATACAGCACCACATCGCCGGAGTTGGTCCAGGGAATACGCGGCACACCGAGGAAACCCAAATAATAGTTCACCACACCAAATTCACGATGGAGTAAATAAGAAAGCACAACACCCGTCGCTGCTCCAGAGAGCAAAAAGGGCAGAAAGAAGGCCGTACGGAAATAGTAGCGCATCCAGGTCGCCATGCGCGAACGAAGCGCCAAGGCTAACAACAAAGCGAAAATAATTTGCAAACTAATGGCAAGCAGCACGAACTTGGCTGAATTGGCAAAGCTGATCAGCACTCGCTCATCCGTAAAAAGCCGTGAGTAATTGCTCCCTCCAATAAAGCTTGGGGGTTTGAAAACATTCCACTTATAAAAACTGAGTCCAAATGAGAAAAGCACCGGCCCTGCGGTAAAGGTAAGAATACCCAAAATCGTGGGCAATACAAAGAGATAGCCCATGAGCGCCCGCCGCCGGCGCATCCCAGTGAGCGTTGGCTGGGTCAACCAACTGAAAGGGCCACTGTTTGACTGATTTGCATCCTTCATTGCTGTGCCTTGCATCGTTCGCCTCATTCGCTACTCGAACAAGCGATTGCACGTCGAATGTGGATACACCCACATTCGACGTGCAATCAATCGACTTCTTCGCCAAACGCAACGGTTACATCGTCCGATCTTTCGGTTTACTTCGCAGGATACATGATATCCTGTGAGCGTGCCACCAGGTCTTCCAATTCCTTCTGGAGTTGATCCATGGCTTCCTGAGCGGTCAGTTCACCAGTCATCGCCTTGCCGGTGTAACTGGTAAAGAGCGTCGTCATTGGATTGGAAATCGGCGGTGCTGGGATGGGGGCGGTGTCTGGGTGTTTGTCCAGCGTGTCGTAAAAGACTTGCCAGTGGGCTGGACCGGTCTTCTCAAAGGCGGATTCAACCAGCATCGAGCGGCGTGAAGGAGTGGTGATGATTCCATTCGCACCATACCACAATCCCATCCCTTCTTTCGAGGTGCGGAACTTGCTGTATGTCCATGCTTCCTCTTTGTGATCGCTCTTGGCTGCAATCCACTGGCCACCAGTGCCGAATTGATGGCGTTGATTCTTCCACTTGGGGAACAACTGCACATCAAATGAGCCCTTCGCAAAGCCAGCATTGGCCAGACCACCGGCCCAGAAACCACCTGCTGGGGTCATGCCCAGTTTGTTGTCAGCAAAGAAACCCTGTAAGGTCTGTCCACCACCGAGTTCGATGGCTGGCGCAGTGCCTTCCTTGGTTAAGTCCATCACCAGTTGCAATGCTTCCACGACTGGGGTCGAATTGGCGGTTGGTGTTACCCAGCGGAAGCCACCTGCACGACCTTGGGCTGCCGCATCATCTTTGTAGAAGGTACCCCACAGCCAATCACCACCAGGGCCTTTCTCTTCGGTGAAGAGGTTGCCACCATTAACGAAGATCCAGGGCATCCAACTGCCCCACAGACGGTTGGTCCAGGCATAACCAAAGACGGTTGTCTGGCCGCTGCTATCCTTCTTGGTGATCTTGCGGGCAGCCTCTAGAAAATCATCCTTGGTCCATTCGGCTGGCGGATCGCTGAGACCAGCGTCTTGGAAGAGCTTGGTGTTGTAATAGAGATTAGCCGCATTGAAGTCAAAGGGCAACTCGTAAATACTACCTTCGTACATCATCGCTTCGATCAAGGATGGATGGACATCGGAGAAGAAATCTTGCATTTCGGCAGTGTCACGTTGCACAAATTCATCCAGAGCCTGGGCCAAACCATTGCCTGCGTAGAGCTGCAAGGCTTCAGTTGCTGAATAACCGAAATCGATCGGCTGGCCTGCTGCAATCATCGAAAGGATCTTGCTGGCGATCTCTTCGTGATCGATCCCTGTGACTGCAATGAATTCAAGGTCAATCCCTGGGTTCTTATCCTTGAAGGGGGCGAGAAGTGGCTTTTCATTCGCCGGGTCGCCCTGTACACGCAAAACAACTCCAGACTTAGCAGGCTCGGCAGCACCACCATTGCTGCTAGCGGCAGGGGCAGCACCTGGTGCGGGTGCGCAGGCCACAATCGCCATGGCGGCTGAGCCAACACCGACAACGCGCAAAAAGTCACGGCGACTCATGCGATTACTTTCCATAGAGAGATCCTCCTAGTTTTGAATCAAGCATTTCATTTGTCTGAACTACACGATAAAAAAGCAACATGTTGAGGCAAGGGTCAAATTGTTTTTGTGCCAGAATGAAGCTCCTTTCCGTGGGATTCACGTATTACCAATGGACATTCAAGCGTAACCTGTGGGGGGGCAGACGAATCATTATGATTTGTGCTATTCAGCAAATAATTGACTGCCCATTGACCCATGGCATAGTGGGGCAATTGCATTGAAGTCAAAGTGGGGCGGAGATTCGCCGCAAGTAACTCTTGATTATCGTAACTTACAATTGCCACATCTTCAGGGATACGAAGACCTAACTCATTTAATGCTGCATACGTTCCCATTGCCATGCGGTCATTGAAACAAAAGAGCGCAGTAGGACGATTCTCTTGTTGCATGAGCCGCTTCGCAGCCCGATAACCACCTTGGGGATCTGTCCATTCTTCACAAAGCAAAGTTGGCTCGTAGACAACGCCATAATCGGAAAGTGCTTGTTGATAGCCAGCGATCCGCCCTGTTCTGGCTGGGTAGAGCTCAACATTGGTCATGTGCCCGATTCGGCGGTGCCCTTGCTGCAAGAGCAACTCTGTCGCCACATAGCTACCTTGTATCTCGTTCGGCACCACCGAAGGCAAACTGCGATCCTCACAAAAGCAGTCAACTAGTACGGCCGGAAGCTCATAAATATTGGCTGGCAAACTTACCTGCTGATGAAACATCGCCGCATAAAGAAGTCCTTCTACTTGGCGTTCTAGCATCGTCTCGATCGCCGCTTCCAATACTTGCGAGTTACGATTGGTGTTGATCAACACCAGCAACTTACCTTGTGCCCAAGCCGCATCTTGTGCTCCACGAATCACATCTACGGCAAAAGGAGTTGTTGCGATCTCATCTGTGATGAAGCCAATTTCATGTGTCTTACGCGTGCGTAAAATCTTTGCTGCCGATTTAGGACGATAGCCGAGTTCAGCAATGACAGCTTGTACATGCTGGCGCGTCGCCGGATCAACCTTGGGGCTAGCATTGATTACTCGTGAAACGGTACCAACACCAACACCGGCATGGCGAGCAATATCCTGGATGGTAACATTGGCCTTACTCATACGAAACTGGGAAGCTGGTAATGGAATCGATTCCACTAACACAATTTGGCACCATAGTTAATTGCAAAATTACAATTTATTCGCAGTAATGGAATCGATTCCATGATAACATGGAAATTTTGAGCTGTCAAGAGGTAAATTTAACTGAGGAAGTCTGATCTTCAAGACTTCCTCGCAAACTACAGAAACCTTCTACCAATCAATCGCCGCCCCATCATCGGGATGATAACTCTCGGGATTACGCCATTCGTGACCAATCTTATCGACCATCGCCTCCTCGTCTAGTTCAATGCCTAAGCCGGGTTTGGTGGGCAATTCGAGGTAACCATCTTTGAAGACAAAGGGCTCTTTGAGATAGCCTGCGCCAAAGGTGGTATGTTCTTGTGCCAGGAAGTTGGGAATAGCGGCGTCAAGATGCAAACCAGCCGCCAGCGAAATCGGACCAAGCGGGCAGTGCGGTGCAATTGCGGCATAGTAGGCCTCGGCCATGCCAGCGATGATGCGCCCTTCAAAGATGCCGCCAGCGTGCGAGATGTCAGGTTGCAGGATAGAGGCGGCCCGCTTTTCTAAAATCTCGCGAAAGCCCCATTTGGTAAAAACGCGCTCGCCCGTGGCAATCGGGATGTGCGTCTTGCGCGCCAGGTCAGCCAACACGTCCACATTCTGACATTGCACTGGCTCTTCGATAAAGAGCGGCTGATAAGGTTCGAGTGCCTTGATCAGCAAACCTGCCGTTTGCGGGCTGACTGCGCCATGAAAATCGATGGCGATGTCGATCTCATTGCCCACAGCTTCACGCATGGCAGCAAAGCGTTCGACCACACGCTGCACAAAGCCCGGTGTCTCAATGATGCGTGCTGGTCGTCCACCAGAGGGACCAGTTTTGATCGCCAGAAAACCTTGGGCGACCGCATCTTTGGCGCTCTGAACTGCTTCCTCTGTAGTGCCGCCGCCAACTCCCTTGTAAACCTTGATGCGATCCCGTGTAGGCCCGCCGAGCAGTTTGTAGACTGGTACACCTGCCGCCTTGCCTGCCAAGTCCCACAGTGCGTGCTCGATGCCTGAAAGTGCGCTGGTAAGAATCGGCCCGCCGCGGTAAAAGGCATGTTTGTACAACGACTGCCACAGATGCATCACCCGCGTTGGATCCTGCCCGATCAGCGAAGGTTCCATTTCGGCAATAGCCTGGGCCACCGTTCGTGCTCGACCTTCCAGAATCGGCTCGCCTAATCCAACCAATCCTTCGTCGGTGTGGATTTTTAGAAAGAGCCAGCGCGGTTTGACCAGAAATGTTTCGAGTTTGGTGATTTTCATTTTACCCCTTTTCGTAGATAGGTTTGGATTGTTGGCGTTGTTAATTGAACGCCGGAGGGTACGTTGAGCCAGCTACTTACCTCTGCTCCTGCGTAGTGAGCCAAACAAAAGCAGATTGCGCGTATGTTTTGCGGTTGAGCGGTGCCTAGATTATACCATACTTTTTGTATACCATCGCTTACTCGCTAATAAAAGAGACTCAACGTTGAGGCAAATATGAAATGCAGAACCCCGCACGTCAGTAAGGAAAAGTTGTGACCCTTACTGACGTGCGGGGTTCTGTCTATTCGTATCGTTCCAAAATGCATGTTTTACGATGCTGCCAGCAGAATTGTCAGGCGGTTGCTCGCAGTTGGCTGAATCGCATCGGCTGACAGAGCGGTCTGGAAGCTTCACCGCTGCCGCTACAAACAAGCAGGCGAGCAACCCTAGTCGTAACTTTGCTCATATCCACTCCCTCTCCCCAGGCGTAAAATGTAGAAGCCAGAACAGCGAAACGCTGTCGATTGACTCCAAGCGTAACCAGTATCCCGAGTAAATAGCGCTGCAAAACGGATGTGGAATTTGTTATCATGCTCTCCTCCAAGTTCGTTAAAACGAGCTAATGAATAGATCCAGTGACAAGAGTGCAGCGTTCCTAAGCGGAAGATTTCGGTGATGAAGCTGAATCGGTCGATCTACTTTTGACTTTTCACTTATTTGATTTATTCTTACCCAGCAGCCCCTCTGCGTTTACCAGTTATTGGGGTGTAAAAATATTCTAGATAAATGTGCGTTATTTAAGCGTTTATTGTTCGTTAAGCTGAGGTAGCGCTAAACCTTGACCGGCACTTCACAGTTAAAATGTGTTGAAAGTTCGACTTCTCAACACGACTGTACGAGAAAGTGCCATGTCGGCGAGATCACGTCGAGCCGGTCAAGTTGGTACCTAGAAATGCAAGTTCCAGCGAGAGCCTCGAGATTGATGCTCCAGTTTTCAGAGTGAGCCAGGTTGATGCCTGATTGCTCACATCTCCTTTATGCGCCAAATCGAATTTCGCCTCCTCGGCAAACCAGAAATCTATATCGATGGAATGCCTTTTCAGCGGTTAAAGGCAGATAAGGGCAACGCCCTTCTCTACTATCTAGCTGTCACGCGCCAAGAACATAGCCGAGATCGACTCTCCTCACTGCTGTGGGGCGGACATAACGACAGTGACGCCCGCAATAACTTGCGTAACCTGATCAGCGTTCAACTCAAAAAAGCCGATCCTTTGCTGCCCTTTCTCAAGATTGAACGTGATGGATTGCAACTCCATCCTGATACCGAAATCTTGGTCGATGTAAGTCGCTTTGAAAGTGCGCTGCGCAATCCTCAGGTAGCGTTGGATGAGCTAGAAACAATCTTTACCCTGCTGCGCGGCGAATTTCTGGAGGATTTTGCGGTTGATGATGCGCCCGAGTTCGAGGAGTGGGTGGAACGTCAGCGTGCCAATCTGCGCCAACAGGCAATTCGGGCTGGCACGCGGCTGGCCGAACAATACGTTCAAGCTGAACGTTACGACGACGCACTCGCCTGCATTGACCGGGTGCAAAGCTTCGATGCCTTTGATGAGCAGGCGCTCTATCACAAAATGCACGCCTACGCCCTGGCTGGCAAACCAAGCGAAGCGATTGCGACCTACGATCGTTTTGCCGAGCTGTACGAAGAAGAGTTTGGCGATGCTCCTCCTGAAGAATTACGCAAGCTCTATGCCAAAATTAAACGGGGCGAGATCAAGAAAGTCTCTGCCCCGGCGTCTGGGCTTGCTGCGCAGCAACCTAGCTTCTTACCGCCGCCCTTCCAGGCACCTGCCTCGATTCAGCACTTTGTCGGTCGCGAGCGCGAGGTGGAGTTGATTGAGGCGGCTCTCACCGGTGAGGGAACGTCGCGTATTGTCGGATTGGTAGGTATGGGCGGCGCAGGTAAATCTGCGCTGGCAGTTCACGCTGCACATTACCTGTTTCCCTTCTTTCCGGACGGTGTTTTGTGGACGCAATCCTCGCTGGGCGAAGTAGCCGATCTGCTCAACAGTTGGGCCAAGGTCTTTGGCTACGATTTTAGTAATGTCAGCGATGTGCAGAATCGTGCGGCGGCGTTACGCGGTCTGCTAGCGACTCGGCGCGTGTTGATCGTGATCGACGATGTCACCAGTTTGGCGCGCGTGCGGCTCTTATTGCCGGGCGAAGGTCGTTGTGCCGTGCTATTCACCACACGTAACCAAGAGATTGCCGCTGCGCTCACGTCGCAGATTATTCCAGTGGGTGAACTTTCCCTGAGCGAGGGCATTAATTTGTTGGCATCGCTAATTGGCAACGAGCGCTGTCACGCCGAAGAAAAATCTGCACAAGAGATCTGTAGGCTATTGAGTAACCTGCCACTTGCTATCGAAATCGCTGGGCAGTTGCTCTCGGTGCGACAGCGCATGAGTTTGGCGCAGATGGTGACGCGCCTACGTGATGCCAGTCAACGGGTGGGGCTGAGCATTGCCGACCATGAGGTGCGTACCTCCTTTATGGTCAGTTGGAATGCGCTGGACGAATGGCAGCGGCGCGTCTTTCAAGCCTTGGCTGTCTTTGAAGGGCGTTCGTTTACTGCCAATGCCTTGGCTGGCATTTTAGGCATAGAGTTGGACACGATCGAAGATCGCCTAGCGGAATTGAAGGTGCGCTCGCTAGTCAACGAACATGGGGTAGATCGCTATCAGCAGCATCCCTTGTTGGCTGACTTTGCGCTGGACCAGCTTTACGAGTCTGAATCACTCTTTCACAGCATGGCGCAATGGTATGAAGCTTTTATACGTCAGCTTGGACCAACCCAGGAATTGCCAGAAGCCGACTGGGAAAATGTGATGGCTGGCATGCGTGCTGCCCACTTGCTCAAAGCGTGGCCCTTGGTGTTGGACTATGCCAATCTGTTGGAACAGCTTTGGCTGCGACAAGGACGCTTTACACAGGCGCGCCAGGGTTGCGGCTGGGCGGTAGATGCTGCCCAGCACATGGCGAATGGTGAAGCACGTACACGCTACTTACTCGTCTGGGGCAAAGCCAGTGTTGAACAGGATGAGTTTGAGGAAGCGTTGCAGGTGCTCAATGATGCCTATACCTTGGCACTCGAACTTGAAGAGGACAATTATGTTGTTGAAATTCGCCATTGGCTGGCACGGGTTGCCTTTGAGCGGGGCGATTATACGTTGGCCCGTCGCCTATTAGAGGAAAATCAGCAGCTCTGTCAAACGCTGAACCATCAGATGGGATTAGCGCAAACCTATTACCTGTTGGCCTACTGTTACTACGATCAGGGCGATCTTGAGCATGCCGAGCAGCTCTGTCAACAGTCGCTGGCACTGCTTCGTCAATTGGGTACGTTGCAGTTTCAGAGCAACATCTTGCGCCTGCTTTCGGATATTGCAATTGAAAACGGGCAATTTGACAACGCTTTACTCTATGCTCAGTTGGCATTGGCCAGCAGCGAGGAGGCGCGCGATCGCAGCGAGCTTGGTGCCAGCTATTACAGCTTGGCCGTAGCCCATCGCTTCTTACAACAGTTTGAAAGTTGTGAGAAATTTCTGGAGAAGGCCCTGGAACTCTTTGAACAGATGGGAGATCGCGGCTTTCGGGCGATTGTGTTGTATGAGATGAGCAAGGTAATGACGATGGTGCAGAAATCAGATCGGGCACTTGAGGCTGCGCTCGATGCGCTGGCACTCTTCCGAGCAGTTGAAGATCGTTACAACCTGAGTCGCACGCTCTATCATGTCGGAGATCTCCACCTTGTCATCAACAACCCGATACTGGCGGAGCAGTATTGGCTCGAAGCGCTACAAATTGCCCAAGCCTCGAACTTACCACTGGTCGCTGATATCCAACAGCGACTTGACCGAGAGATTATGACAGGGTGACAAAGCTGCAACTCACTTTGCCACTCTGCCACTTTTATCCTTTTAATTAATGCGTTCTTCCGATGGGTCCCTTCACTGTCCATCCTCGAAAGTCGATGGCGTGGTTGAAGGCACATTTGACCGCGTCTGAGGGGACTGGCTGGCTGCTATGCTTCTCTAGCTCGGTGGTTAGTTGGGTGCGGAGTTGGTCGTGTGGCGTCGTTCCGATGGGGCGAATGGTAATCGGTGCTTGGTCAGTAGAGATAGCGAGATGTTCGCCGTTGCTGGTTAGCTCGGGCAGGGAGCCTTCCACGCTCCAGTCCAACGCTGCACCTTCCATCTCTTGAAGTGAATAGGCCCATAACCCTTGAGTCGAGCGCGACCGACACTGGGCAAGCCGACGTAACGGTGGCAGCGCAAAGATTGTGTCAACTATCTGACGCAAGGCCGCTTCAATTTCTTCTGCTGCGATTATGATTCTGGCTGTACCGCTGGCAGCTACGACTACCGGTTTGAATAAAGATTGGTTGGGTCGCTCCCTGCGTAACACTTCCCAGGCCGCACGAAATTCCTCGATTGTTTCCCAATCAAGTCCACTCAGCTTTTCTAAAACTGCCAAGTAGATCCCTGGGCGTAACGCAGGAATCGGATGTTCCCCATCATCTTCAAAATATTCACTGAACGAGGCGTTGCGCGCCATTTCGAGGGCACTGTCGGCGATATGTTTACCTGCAATCAAACAGCCATAAACATCAGCAAAGCATTCTTCGGCCCAATGTTCAGCCCACTCAGGTAAACCGCTTGCCTGTAATTGCTGTTGCAACCACGCTTCTACACATTGTCCTTGCCAGGTACCATTGTGATAAATATAGTGGCCGACCTCATGCGGGATGGCGAGAAGATCAAAGGAATTGTCGATGGCGCTAAAGGGAATCCCGATCAACACAGCAGGCGCATAAGGGATTAGCCGTACATTGGTGGACTTTTGAAAATAGGTCATTACGGTCGATTCGTCCACCAAGGGTTGTTCCGATTGGCCCGAATCACCCCACTTCATGACTGGCTTCAACGCCCAATAGGTCCAATAGTCGGCCAATTTGAGATAGACCTGCGAACCGTCATCCTGGTTTGGATCGCCAAGATTCATGGCACGTTGGCTATAGGCACGGACAATCACATCCAGATCAAAGCCGACCTGCTGGAGTGTCGTATTGAGCACGTATTCCGCTGGATGGATTTCCCGTAGGTGTGAAGCGTGGGGACCATCGTAGAGATCTTCAAAAAAGTTGATCTGTTGGTTGCTGAATTCGGCTAAACATTCTAACAACGCACGCAATGTTGCACTGCGATGCGTTGTCGGGTTTGCATGGATATGCTGAATCACCTTCTGAATATAGCCTTGTAAGGATTGGCGGCGCTTCGACACCGTTGATTGCTGGCTCATGTGAACCTCCTTGGGTTCAACATACGGCACGACACTAACTTTGCTACCTGATACCGTCTGTCTATGGCAACGTCATCTGTACTCGACGGAGTCTACCAATGGTAGCGTTAAATGATCGTTAAAAGAGCATCTCGGCTCAGAGGTTCGACAGTTTACTGCTCTCTAGGTTGATCAGTCATCTGGACGTGAAGAGTGATGCGTAATCCGTGAATTTACTGTCAACGTATTTCAGGACTTGACAGCATTGTGAAGTGCCGGTCATGTTGGTTCGGGCTGAATAGGTACCATCAATCTAGCCAGCGGCGCTCCGGTTGCGATAGAGCGATTGATCGATCCGTTGTAACATGGTACTTGTCTCCAGACGATTGCCAAGAAATTGGTTGATCGTCTGCACAGGGAGGGTCGGCTCTTGAAGCAATTCATGATAATGAACATAGAGCACATCGATGTTCGGTTGATTGGCTAACCAACTCTCCACGCTTTGCAGATGTTTTTGAAAGAGCTCTGTCATCTGCGCATCGCCAATTTTGTTCGGATCTTCCCCCCGTCGCATCAACATTTTTCGCTGCGATTCTAGCACTTCAGCGAGGTGCCGGCGCATAAAGATCACTTTGTAGTTGTATTGTGAGGGTAGATAGGGTAGTAGCGCTGAGATTACCTTGACGACCTTGCCCCTTGCTTCGTTCAGCCACTCAATATTGCCTTTCGGTAATTCCTTGACTCGTTCAAACTCATAATAGCCTGCTGGGTTATCGATATCGTGCTGACGAATGCCATCACTCAGCGCCGGAATGCCGCCCTCGACCAGCATTTGCATCATCAGTGAGGTCCCAGAACGTGGTAACCCGGATACAATGGTAATGAATTGATTATCTTCAGTCATCGTTTTCTCTGTTCATGTCTACGCTATGGTTTGAAGGTGCCTATGATTCTTTCTACGTCATTATCCGACAGGTAATGATGAGTGGGCAATGTTAACAGTCGCTGTGCGATGGATTCCGCATTGGGAAAGCTGCCCAGATTGAGTTGCGGGAAAAATTCTCCAATCGTCTTTTGATAGAGTCGCCCTACCCCAATGCCAGCCTCCCATAAACGTTGATAGAACTCTTCACGCAATGCGGCAGTCCGTGCCAGCAATGGCAAACGCAAGTAGGTCGCATCACCCAGTGAATCAGAAAAAAACTGCAAAGAAGTGCTGGAACGCAAGTGGTCTATCATCTGTAAGGCACGGTTGCGTCTCGCCTGATTATACTGATCTAAGCGTGCTAATTGCTGTAACCCAACACTCGCCTGTGCAGCAGTTAGCCGACTTAGGCGATAGCCCCAACTGTTTTCATTCTCGCCTACGCGCTGCGCACCCAAACGGGTCGCCAGCCACCAAAAATTCGGTTGAAATGCCAGTGTAAACAGCCCTAGACGAGCCAGGGAGACAAGGGAATGATTATAGCGGGTGGCAGGGAGTTGTTCATAATCGGCTCTCAGGGTCGCTATCATTGCTCTATTCTCCGTTTGCTGATTTACCGTGACTGCGCCGCCTCCTCCAGTCGAAAGTGCCTTGCCAGGACCCAAGCTGAAGAGCCCATAATCACCTTGAGTGCCAAGGGCACGACCCGCAACTCGTGCCCCCATAGCTTGCGCCGCATCTTCAATCACAACCGCTCCCACTTGATGCGCCATCGACTGGATCGACGTGATTTCTTGCGCAATGCCAAAGGGGTGGACGCAGAGCACCGCCAAAACAGTGGTATCTAACAGGGAAGCCAGTTGTACCGTTTCATAGCCAAACATATCGGCTGCCAGATCGACCAATCGCACCTGTAATCCCACATCTAAGATAACTTTAGCCAGTGAAGGGCAGGTATAGGCAGGCAGGATCACTGCCTGCCGCTGTGGCTCGGTGTTGCGTTTGAGTGCCGAAAGCAGTAGGAAGAGCGCCGCCCGGCCCGACGAAGTCAGAAAGCAGTGAGGCACATCCAGATAATGCGCCAATGCCTGGCGAAACTGCTCAACATTATTGCGGTTGAGGTTGGTTGGATTTGTCAACACCCGTAGTGGTAGCGGTGTAGCCGTGGGTGGCAAATGATGAAACATAGCGTAAGAGTATGATACCAATCGCAGCGAGAACTGCAGCTACCCGTATTGCTACAGGGAGAGTCACATACAGTGCCAGCCAGCCGACAACCATCGCCCCGCCGCTGTCTGAACCTGCATGAACAATACTGTAAATCGTCATCACTCGACCGCGCACCCGGTCCGGAATGGCCACTTGCACCTTGGTAATAGCCAGGCTTTGCAACAGCAACAGCGCAGCCCCGAGCAAAACCAACAGTAGACAAGCGCCCCAAAACGACTGTACGTAGGAGAAAAGAATCACCAAGGCTGCCAGCAGTAACGCAGTTGGAAAAAGCAGTCGTTGTTGACGTTCCGGACCTAACTGCCCCGTAATTAGCGTTCCCAGCAGTGAGCCAAGCGCACCCGCCGCCAATAACACGCCTAACCCGCGCGCATCGCTCTGCAATACTTGGGGCGCATAGGCAGGCATCAGCGCAAAGACGGGATTGGTTGCACCGCCAACTACAGCCATGACGCCGATCACTGCGAGCAGCGTCGGTTGTTGCCAGAGCAGGCGCAGACCATCATTCATGCCACTGGCAACGGGTGCTACACTGGTTTGTGCCGGTAAACGGTCGGCGGCATCATTCCCCACTTGCAAGGAGAGTAAGACCAGAATCGGGGCAAGATAGGTGGCTGCGTTCAGTAGCATCGCCAACCCAGCGCCCACGGTAGCAATCAGCACCCCGGCTGCGGCGTAGCCAATAAAGGTAGAAAAGTTAAAGAGCATGGCATTGAGCGCTACTGCATTGACCAGATCGTCGTTGGGGACCAATTCGACAAGAAAGGCGCGCCGCGCCGGATGATCGATCGCTAAAATTGCACCAAACACAAAATAGAGCAGAAGCAGATGCCATAACTGTAGCACACCAAAGGTTGCCAACAGGCCAAAGAGGGTTGCTTGCAGCAGCAGGCAACTCTGCGTCACTAGAATTACTTTGCGCCGCGGCAAGCGATCAATGAGCAATCCGCCGAACATCGAAACCGGCAGTACAGGCAAAAGCGATAAAAAACCAACCATACCCAGCCAAAACACCGATCCTGTTACATGATAGATCAGCCAACTTTCTGCCACAACTTGCAACGCGGTGCCAAAGGTTGAAATCAATTGGGCGATCCAAAAACGGCGAAACGCCGGCGAATGCAGGGCGGGTACAAGATTCATACGTTGGTGGCATCCCGTTTGCGCTGCTCATTTTTCGTTGTTCTTAGGTATACAATTCCTAACATCAAAAGCAAAAGGAAGAATGTGCCAATCCAAAGGAGCAAGCCGCGGTGCTGGGCCCAAGTTTGATTGAGAAAACGTGGGAATGTGGTTCGATAACTTGAGGAAGCAGGCGCGAGGGCTGGCATTGTGTCGGTCATAAAGCTAGAATTCAAGCCACCCGATGCTGAGTCGTTGTTTCCGAGCTGTGCGCTGTGTTGGCTGAGTAGCGAGCAGTCAAAGCCGTCGGGTCGTAGTCGAGTGAGGATGTCGTTGGCGACATCGACGGTTTCCGGGCTGGTCAGGATCGACAGCCCGTCCAAGTGATCGCTGATCGACCCCACCATGTTCAGCAGTTGAGGAACATCGCCTTCGGTCCGGATTTGTGCCGCAAGCTGGATGTTTGGGTTGGCCTTACGCAGCGCCTGGCTCAGGGGCAGTACAAAGTCGCGTACTGTCTGCGGCTCAGTTTGCACACGTTGGATCTGCATCACAAAGATATCCACATACGGCGCAATTGCAACACCGCTTGCCAGGGCAATCGCATGATCGGGGCCAATGGCAAGTTGCTTGTTGTAACGCCTGGCAACTGTCTGTGCACGTCTGACACTTCCTACGGGATCCGCCTGCTCGTCAGGGCGGTTTTCAGGTCCACTTTCCAAGTTGTAACCGATAATGTCCAACTTGTCGTTGATCTCGGGCAGTAATGTTTCGATGTCTGCCACGGAACGAAAGACGACGAGACGCTGACCACGATGCAGACCGGTGAGCAAATCGATTGCCCGGACATTGTTTACACGGCTGATATCCTGACTACAGGCATGATTGTTTACCCAATTCATAAACTCGGCGCTGATCCCTAAATCAATCCAAAGACGATTGATTGCGGTCTGCGCTGCGGGCTCAAGATTCTGTGAGTTTGCAGGTGTAGCAGGCGCGCAGCTAAGCACAAGAATGGTCAGTATCGCAAGGCAGAAAAGAGTGAATGAACGCATGACTGTGGTTTGCTCCGCACGGGGCGTGCTGATTCAACGAATGCAAAAGATCTTCTTATAGCCCCATTGGGGCGGTATAGGCTAGCCTGTTAGGCTAAAATCCGAACACGCGTTATTAGCTGTACTTCGAGTCAACGCTATTTTTCATCAACAAGGCCGGGTGCTAATTGGTGGGCTTGATCGCGTTGTTGTTGGGCCAGATCCGCTCGACCGCTGTCAAGATAGATTTCGGCCAATGCCAAACGAGTTTCCACTGAACCCGGTTCCAGTGCCAGCGCCGCCTCAAAGTCGGCACGGGCAGCATCGGTTCGCTTCAACTTTAGATAAAGATTGGCACGAGCGCGCAGCGTCGTTGCCGTGGATTGTACCTGCACTGCCTGTTGCAAGCTAGCTTCCGCTTCTTGCTTCTGGCCTTGATTAAAACGTAACGCCGCTAACTCGACATAAAGCCGACCTTCGGCGGGTGCTACACGCATTGCCGCATCCAGCCATTTCTGCGCAGTATCCCAATCTTTCTGTTCTTGTGCAAGACGTGCCAGCCAAATATAGGCGTCGAGCACGGTTGGCTCCAACTCCACGGCACGTTGATAGAGTTGAAAACTCTTTTCCGGTTGTTTGGCTTGCTCGTAAATGCGTCCTAGGTTGACCAACCACTGAGCATTTTGCGGTTCTAGCTGTATGGCACGCTGGTAACGTTCAATCGCTTGATCGAGCTTGGCTTCTTGCGCCAGGAAATCGCCAAATGCTGTCTGAAGTTGTGCAAAGTCCGGGTGCTCGGTCAGGCTTTTTTCATACCATGTTTCAGCTTCGGCCTTGTTTTGTAGCCCTTTCAGCTCACCTGTTACCAGCAATAACTCAGGAACCTCACCCAGCGCAGCGAGTCCTTGCTGCAAGGTATCCTGTGCCGCTTCAGGTTGGCCCAGTTGCAAATAGAGACGCGCCAACATTGTATACAAGGGAGCCGGTTGGCCCACTGTTGATAACCCTTGTTTGAGCACTTGCAAGGCTTGTTCGACGTTGCCTTGCGCCAACCACATCTGACTCAGACGCAGCACAAAGGCGAACTCTTCCGGTGCTAGGCGGATTGCCCTCTTTTGCGCTTGAATCGCCTCGGGCAAACGGCTCTGGGCAAAGTAGAGTTCGCTCAATTCAGCAGCGAGTGCGCCACTATGCAAGCCCCGTTGCTCTGCCTGCAACTGCGTGCGTAAGGCGCTCTGCAACTTGCCACTCCTGCGCTCGGCGCGTGCCTGGCGTAGGGTCAACTCAAGATCAATCATCGAACTTTTTACTTCGTTGCCGCTTGATTGTTTGCCTTGTTGCTGTTGTCGAACATCTTGAATGTATTGAAGCGTGCCTGTATAACTGCCGCTGTGCTCTAGCTGATCCAGCACCAGTCGGATAAGTTGTGGATTCGTGCCGTTCTGCTGTGTCGCGCTTTCATAGAGGTTTAACGCCTGTTCCATCTGACCAAGCTTTAGTGCAATCACTCCCTGTTGAAAGAGTGCGCCTGTATTGGTTGGATCGAGCTCTAGTACATGCTCTAGCTGTTTGCGCGCCCCTTCGTAATTTTGCTCGTCAATCAGAATCGTTGCGATGCCTAAGAGCGGGGTAACGTTGTTGGGGTTGGCTGCAAATAACTTGCGATAGGTTGCAATGGCGGTTTCAGAATTACCTTGCCGTTGGGCAAGGCGCGCCCCAACCAGCATCACGTCGGGATTGGCAGGATAGCGTGTTGTCAGGTCGTTGAGAAGCTGCTGCGCCTCTGTCTGATTGCCCTGTTGCAACAAGGCATCGACCAATGTTACCTGGGCTTGAATGTCACCCGGGGCAAGCGCTGTTGCCTGACGTACTTCTGTCACTGCTGCCGCACTGTCTTGTAGATCCATCTCTGCCCGAGCCAGGCTCAGGTGTGACTGGGCCCACCAGGGATTGAGTTGGAGTGCCTGCTGATACGCAGCGGCTGCTTCACTGGATAGATGCTCTTCAAGATAGAGATCTCCCAGAATATTGTAGAGTTGTGCCAGGATTGCCGGGGGCCAATTTTGTCGGTTACCGTTCTCGATCAAGCCGCGATAGAGAAATTGTGCAGCTTCTGGCTGGCCGTCCTCCTGATAAAGCTGGGCCAATGAGCGGGCAAGGTTGAGAGTTTCACTTTTATTGGGCGTAAAAAAGCCGGAGGCTAGGAGTTGGTTGAGAAACGGATCGCCAGCATCCGCTTGCGAAGTTGTGACAGAGGCAGAGCGCGTCTCGTCGGATTGGGCGGCAGCGGGGACAGAGTGAGTTAATTGACTGCCACCGTTTGTGGGCGGGAACGCTGCTTCGGGCGCTTGCGTGCCACTAATACTGGCGACCGTTTTTTGAGCAGTCGCCAATGCCTGTTGGCGATAGGCGATTGCTTTCTCGGTTTGCCCTTGTTGTGTAGCCAAATCGGCCAAATGTAAATAGGCATCTAGCCCCGAGGGCTCAGCCTTTTGTGCACGCTCGAATGCAACCTGAGCGGCGGCAAAATTACCATTGCGCTGTAATGCCTCGCCCAACATGATCTGAGCCCAGGAAGTATCTGGTGCGGCGCTGGCAGCGGCGTTGTAAAAGTTGAGTGCGGCATCACTTTCGCCCATTTTTTCACGCACAGTCGCCATGCGCCCATAGGTGTAGGCGCGGCTGAGGCGAAGATTAGTCGGGCTGACGCCAATGCCATTCGACTCAGCATCAAAGTTATCCAGCGCAGTGAGAAAGGCATTGCTGGCAGCGGTGAGATCGCCGTTGCTCTCTGATTGATCGCCAAGGGCCAGAGAGAGAATCGCTTGTTGAGGATTGGCCTGGATCGCACGCTGTAAGAGCGCCACCATCTCCTCGTGGCTGCCGCCTTGCTGCTGAAGTTGATTGCTCAGGGCCACATAGACGCCCACATTCGACGGATCAAGGCGAAAGGCCTGTTGCAGCGCTGAGGTCGCCTGTTGACTTTGCCCGGTTTTCAGATCGATTTCACCCTGCAAAGCATAGGCAAACGAGTTGTTGGGCTGGCGCTGCAAAATGGTTGCAAGCTCAGCTTGGGCTGCATCGAATTGATTGTTCTCGGAGAAGAGTTTTGCCAGCGCCAAACGCGCTTGGTTGGATTCCTGTCCCTGAATTTCCTGTAATTGAATGAGCGTACGGTAGCTGTCCACCGCCTTCTCCACTTCTCCTGCTTTGGCGTATACATCGGCAAGGAGGGTGCGAATGTCAACGGAAAGCAGATGTTGGCGCAGCAATTCGGTGAGGATCAGTTCAGCCTCACTGTAAGCGCCACTTTCGCTGTAGGCATTAGCGAGCAATATCTGATAATTCTGGCTGGGTTGTTGGCGCACCGCCTCTTCGTAGAGGGGAAGTGCCTGTTGCAACTTGCCGTGCTGATGCCATTGATCTGCCAGCGCAATCAGCCGCTCGGCTTGGTTTGTCGAGGCCGAACTGACGGCTTGCTCATTGTCTACCGCAGCGGCAAACTGTTCGCCAGCACATTCTGTATCATCACTTTGTAAACATCTCTCTCCCACGGCAAGGTGAAAGCGTGGCACATGGGGCGCATTGGTCAATGCGGCTCTAAACTCGCTCAGACTTTCTTTGTTTTGGCCTAACTCAGCGTAAAGCTGCCCCAACTCAAAATGGATCACTGGTTGATCTGACTGGGCCAGGGCTTTTCGCATTTGCGCAATGGCTTCCCCAAAGCGTCCCTGGGCATGGGCAATCTCCGCCAATCCGAGTAGTGCTAAGGCATCTTTGGGGTTGCGGCGGAATGCCTGTTGATAGGCAGCGCTGGCCTGCTCCCACTGCCGTTGATTGGCCCAATCATTGCCACGAATCACGTCATTTTGGGTGGGCAATTGAAGAACCGCATAGAGCGTGTAGGAATGATCATCGAGTAGCCATTGAAACCACTGTGGCGAAAGACGTAGATGCAGATCGAGACTACTCCCGCTTGTGACGATGAGATAGCGCACGTCGTAACGTTGCAAAATGGCGATGTCTTCCTGGCTGAGATAGTGGCCTTGAAAAAAGCGGGCCTGATCAATCAGCCGTTGCAGCGCTGCCTTCTGTTGATTGGCGGGGAAAATTTCGCTGATGGTCGGCGCACGATGGGCGACAATATGGGCATTTCCCACATAGGCAGCCAAGGTAACGCTCACTTCCTGATCGGCGAGCACCGTTGCTGACTCTGTGGCAAGTCGCTTGTTCAACTCGCCAAAAATTCGACCGGGCGTTGGGTAAAAGGCGGGCACGGTGGCTCGATCTTGAATCGTTTGCCAGTTAGAGCGAATCATAGGGATCGAAAAGAGGGAGAGCCCCAACACCATTGCCGATGGAAGCCAACGACCGGCAGTCCCTGTCAAAAGCTGCTGCCCGGAACGGGATTGCCGCAATCGGTAAAAATTATCGGCAATTTTGAAGAATATCAACGCAAAAATCAGCGCGTAAGGCAGCAGCCAGACGAAGCGCCACAAAATCCACGGCATAACCAAACTGCCAATGATCGGGGTGACATAAGGGTTAAACATCACAAAAAGAATAGCAAGCGAGGTACTCACCGCAAATTGTGCTCCCAGATTTTGGCGGATTTTGCTTAGCAAGAAAGGCAAACAGAGCAACGCTAAAAGGTAAGGCGGCTCCAAGAGCAAGTTTGGATCGCTGATATAGTGTTGTAGATCAAAGAGGATCAAGCGGCGCCGTGCCATGTTGACCGCAAAGCGCCCAATCAAAAATGGATTGGTAACACTATCCGCATCACTTGCTTGGAGTTGCGAGAAGTCAGGCAGGGGGCCATAGACATCCAAAGAGGGTAGGTAGAAATACGGCAAAGCAGGAATCTGCCGATAGCCAACCGGCCAACCATCCAGCGAAACGGGAAACGACGGTGCCAAGGGTTCATCTCCTCTGGAAAGAGTAAGCTGAATCAGGGGCAATGCCATCGCAATAAAGGCCAGAACGCCGAATGCCAGGAGTCGTTGAAAGGCGACTTGCTGGCGGAAATGGAGCAGCCAGTGGAAACCGGCAAAGGCACAGAGCGCCAATGCCAGCATGGCTGCAATCAGTGGATGGATGGTGGAGACCGCAAAACAGATCAGCGCCGTTATCAGCCACAAGCGGCGTTCTCCTTGTGCCAAATAGCGAATGGCCAGCGCAAAGGCCACAGGGAGCATCACGGTAGGCACCATAAACTTATCGGCAGAGGTGCGCTCAAAGAAGAACAATGAGACATTGTCATCGCGCAGAAAGGGGGCTGCTAGATAGATTAAAAGTTGGATTGCGGCAACCACCAACCCAAAGCGCCGACCTTGCGCTTCTCTGTATTGGGTATCCCCAACTGCCTTGCCCAGCATATAACTCGCCAGCAGAATCCACAGCGCCATCATCGAGCGCGAAGCAACAGCCGCCATGGTAATCCCATCAATTCCAGACAAGTAACTCCACAGATAGGAGAGCGGCAACGATTGGTTGAACGCCATCCGCACACCGCTTCCGAACTGTGTTCCAAAGAGCGGTTCGCTGGCGTTGAGCGGCAACCCGGCCAATGCATCTGCTGTAAAGGAACCGACGGCATAGGCGTCACCATCGATTTTCTCTAAGGTCAGCAGCGGCAGCGCCAGTGCCAGCCCACCCACAATCAAAAGCAGCAGCAGTGCCTGATCCAATGTCCACGGGTTTGTAAGTTGCGTTTTTTTAGGTCGCCACCACAAGGTAAAGAGCCAGATCAGCAGCACAAGCGTTGCCGTCGCAATCCAGCCCAGGACAAGCTGATCAAGGGTACCATGCAGCAATAATGCACCCATCCCTGGGACGCTCATAACGACCACGCCAAGTGAAAAGGCCAGCGCCCATCGTTCCAACCAATCAAAGTCTGGCCGGTTCCAGAGGATTTCACCCAGCCAATAGCCTGGGGCAATCAGCAATGCTAAGAAAGCCAGCCAACTGGCCACCTGAATTTGTAACGGGCTCTGGCTGCTAAGTCCGGGCATTCCAATCAACACATAAACCCAAATTGCCGTCAGACAAATTGCCGGAAAGTGAATCCCCCAAAGACGGTTGCCTATGCCTGGAAATATGGCGCGCGTCTCCTGCCGTTCGGTAGTTAGCGGGGGTGTATAAATCGATTCTGAGTTTGCACTTTCTGAGTCTATCGTCACGAGAAATCCTTATAGGACTTATCATTCACCCAAAAGGAATATGTCGGCGCAATATGGGTCCGACAAACTGTGTAAACGGTAAGGGCAAGTTGCGCCAAAGCTGGGTAAAGTAGCGCTGCGCTGTACTGGGGTGTGGGTGAAAAGTTTGATGGGTTTGGCCAAGCGGCAAGTGAGGAGGTTGCTGTAGGTTTACTCGATGTTGATAAATTGGCACAGCTTTCCCACCCCATTGCTTCTTAAAGTCCGACGCAGGGGAGTCGAGTGGGCTACGCCCCATATCGAGTCGTTGGAAGCCCTGTTCGACGGCGTAGCGTAACAAGTTACCATAGGCCAAATAGACAGGACGTAGTGCGAGAAATTCATGCAACGCGCCTCCCCAGACGCCGAGCATGGTCTTGCCCACTTGCAACTGAAAGTAACCGCCAATCACCTGCTGCTGATGACGAACCAAGGCAATGTTGAAATCGTTCGGAAACGTTTCGATGATGCTTTGTAGGAATTGCCTCCCGAAAACGGGTGTTCCCATTTGGCGTGTGAAGCGACACCACAAGTCATAAAAGGGCTCGAGTAAAGCGGAATCGGCCGCAATCTCAACCTGTAAGTCATTGCGCTGCGCCATACGAATCTGGCGGCGAATGTTGCGATCCAACCGTTGTTCTACTTCTTCAACGGCACCATGCAGTTCAAGCAGCCAGGCAACATGTCGTTGCTCCGTCGTCACGTTCGTCTGGGCCAGTATACTTGATTCTGTGCATGGCCACGGTTGTCGTGCATCCTGTACCACCAATCGTTGCATACCCATCTCGGCTGCGATGGTTTGGGCCTTGTCGAGTAAGGCAATGGCAATATCCTCATGATCCGCGCAAAGTCCACCTGGCATGGTCATCGCTGTTTGTCCGGTCAAGGGGCTTCGTACGAAGAAAAGTGGTAGCACACCGACGATATGTTCTGGCTGTGCTTCTTGTAGCGAGGCTGCTTCTGTTGCCAGCAGATAGCGAGTTTCGTAGCCATAGCTCTGTTTCATTACCTTTCGCCAGCCAGAGAGATGCTGTGGCAAAGCCTGGGGTGAGGTACGCACATAGGCATCCCAGCGTTCACATTGTGAATCGGTCAGTTCGCAAATCTGCATGTCGCACAAGGTTTCCCAAAGTCGTAAACTGAAAATCGGTAAAAAGCGCCTGTAACTTACCTGCTAAACTGTGCCGGCCATGGTAGTGGGTCAGCCGCTCCCGGGGTGTCACTCGGTTGTAGCGTTGACCAGTGTCCAACTCCCACGGATGCATGTAGAGAATGGCTGGATTGCCCTTGGCGTTCAATTGCCGCACCGCCCAGCGAATAAAAAAGTAGGGTAAGGTACGTAGATAAAATCCTCCAGCAAAAGGAAACGTGATGTTGCCCAGTTTGAGCGTAGAAATCGGAAATTCAACCAACTCGATTCCTGGTTCCCTTGCCAAGCGATAAGGGAAACGAGGCGCACCTGGGAAACCGTAAAGTAGGCTCTTCATTGGGAAGACACTGCTGTCATAGGTGAGTCCCGCCTCCGCCAGACACCGGAAGGCCCACGGTACGCTTGAATTGATCGAAAAATAGGGTGCCCGATGCCCCAATGGCGCTTTGCCACTGATTTTTTCGACCGCTCGAATCGTCATCTCCAACTCGTGACGAAATTCGTCGGGGCTGAGCCGATGCACAAAACGATGGTAGTAGCCATGAATGGCCAGCTCGTGTCCATCGCTGAGGATAGTTTCAACGAGCTGCGGATGATGATCGGCAAGATGGCCCAGCACAAAAAAAGTTGCGGAGACCCGTCCCTGGCGTAGCAGTCCAAGTAAGGTCTGGGTCGCCATCTCGACCCGGCTTTCGAATTGATCCCAGCGATCAACCTGGGGATTGGTGCTGGTCAAGCCCTGAAACCATTCTTCTAGATCCACCGTAAAGGCATTGACAACCATCACGTTTCCTTTACCCGACATAGCCCAAACTGCGTAGGCGCTCACTTAACAACTGTTGATCGGCTTCGCTCAACAAAGCGTCAGCAGCAAGGGGCGTGTCAGCACTTTCAGGAGTGCTCTGCGGCTCATAGCGCAAGGGCGAAGCTGGATTGAGCAGAATCTCGTTGAGTACGCGCCCATCCATCTGTTCAGGAATCGCTTCACCCATCAGGTGCAAAATGGTTGGTGCCAAATCGAGCAAGGTGGAAGGCTGCATTGCTGCCTTGGCGGCAATGGCCTTGCCATAGGCAAGAAAGACCCCATTCATTCGATGTGTACCCGAGATGCCACGTTTCACCGCTTCGATAATCTGGTGACTGCCAAACTCATATTCGCCAAAGCCGAAGTATTCCAGATTCTTAGGCAAGAAGATGATGTCCGCAGCCTGTTCCAAATAAGGCCCGTGGTAGATCTCTTCACGTCGGTAGATCGAATCGACAACCGGTGCGCCATCCTGCGGGTCACGCAATTCTTTCAGCCGCTCGATGATCTGGTTGCGCACCGTGTCATATTGCGCCCCCGATTGTACGATGCCCAGCGGCTCGCGACCCGCCAGGTTGATGTAGATTTGACCCACATTGCCCTGGGCGTAGGCTTGTGTCTGTTGCCAGTCGATGTCCTCAAATGAGAAAAAGAGTGTTTTTAGTAAGTCTTGGCCCTGACCGCGCACTACTTCGCGCTTGAGTGCCCCCAACCCGAATTTCATCAGCAAGTTGTAGACGTTCATCGGTGAGAAGCCAGCTCGAAAAAGTGCCTGTTTGAGCAGCGCACGCGGTGTCTTTTTTACCTGCATAAACCCTTCACGCAAGAGCCAGTTGTTGACATGAATAAACTTGTGTAAGGGTCCAAAGCCATGATCCGACATGAGGATCATGGTTGTGTCGTCG
Source organism: Caldilineaceae bacterium (assembly GCA_046328715.1). Lineage (GTDB taxonomy): Bacteria > Chloroflexota > Anaerolineae > Caldilineales > Caldilineaceae > JAXLWB01. The sequence continues at coordinate 210,266 of JAXLWB010000007.1, forward strand.
GGCAAGCTTTCGACGAGCGGTTGCAGCAAACCATCGACATAGCGGTAGTAATCACGAATGGCGTTGCCATATTTGGCAGCTTGGGTCGGATCGTGCTGGGGATGGTGCACATCCATATGTTTCCACATAGCATGGCAAACCGTGTCGGTGCCATTCAAAACCACCATGGCAAAATCCCAATCCTCGCGGCGGCGCAGATAGTCTAGTGTCTTTATGCGCAGTTCGGTCGAACGATAGAGCCGCTGCAAAAAGGCATCGATTCCAGCATCAGAGTAGGCTTGGCCTGGATCGGGGTAGAGAATGTAATCGCCGATCTGGTCGATAATCTCCTGGAACAGGGTCGGTGGATAGGTGATGGTGCGGCGTGTGCTGGGGGCGGGCAAACCTGAAATCATCACCCCATTGACTGCAACGGGTGGATAGGTCATAGGCACGTTGAAGACACAGACGCGACGTCCACGCTGGCTGAGCCGTTGATAGAGTGTGGGTGCTCTGTTATCCAATGCCGTGAGCGGCAGGAAACGGTAACTCTCGGCCTGACGTCCAATCCAATCATAGATGCGGTGTTTGGCAGGGTTGACCCCTGTCGCAAACGATGTCCAGGCCGGACCAGTCATGGGTGGAACCATGCTCCGCAATTCAACATGCGATCCCTCTTCCAGCAACCGTCCCAATGTGGGCAGCAAGCCCTCCGCTACCCAAGGTTTGATGAGGTCAAAGGTGGCACCATCCAGACCAATGACCAGCACTTTATTCGCTTGCGAGGGTTGATTCGGATTGGGTGGGTATGGGTTGGTTGAGTTCGTCATAGGTTTGTAGAGAAAGGTGACGCTGATTGATCAAAAGTGAGTTGCTCTCGCTCTCTGTGGAGGCAGTTTCCCAGATGTGGGCGTCCGTTGACCGTTGTTCGACGACATTAAGCCTGTGTTCTAACAAGGCAATCGACTGCGCCAAGTCGCGAATATGATCGGCTTGGTTGGAAAGCATGATGGTTTGCGAAAGCAACATGACCAGGCAAAAGAGCAAGCCCAGCACGAGCGCCAATGTGGGTGCATAACTTACTGCAAGCAGCGCAGCAAGCTGGTTGAGAAGACCTCCAAAGAGTGAAAAGAGTACGATCAAAAAACTTACTGCAAACCAGGCCAGGGCAAATTCTTCGCGCAATTTATGTTTGCGAATCAGATGCAGCGTTACCCATAGCAGCGCTATGCTAAAAATGATAGCAATGAGCCGCTGTATGATCGGAATTTGCATCGCACTTTCTCCCTAAGTAAAACGTGAGGCGAAATGGTCGGAAAGAGATTGTCGGCTGATCATCTCGTCAAGCCATGCGAATCTCCTTCATCGCCGAGGTAAGCACGGCAATCGTTACTTTGAAGGCGTAATAGATGGAACGTAAACGGTTGATCGAGCTTTCCCCAGTGATCCGTGCATACATGTGTACGGGCAACTCAACTTGGGTGAGTCCCGCTTTGTAGACAATGATTCGGCTTTCAACATCTGGGTAATCTTGTGGGAGGTAGGTGGCAAGAACCTGGTTTGCGCGGCGATTATAGCCACAAAAGCCAGAGGTCGCATCAGTCAGATGTTGCCCAATGACTGCTGAAACCGTGGTTGCATAGAGCCAAATGCCAAGGCGACGGGCGAGTGGAATGCGCCAGCCAGCGGGAAAATCCAAAAAGCGCGAGCCAACGACCATGTCGGCTTTCTTGTCATAGAGAACGCGCAACAGAGATTCTATCTCTTTGGCGTCATGTTGACCATCGCCATCTAAGCGGATGGCGTAATCGTAATCGTAGAGACAGGCATAACGAAGCCCTGATTGCATGGCACCACCAATGCCCAAGTTGAAGGGATGGCGCAAAACCATTGCACCAGCAGCTTGGGCATTGTCGGCGGTCTTGTCAAGCGAACCATCATCAATGACGAGAATATCCGCTTTGGGAACAGAATTTTTGACATTACGAACAACTTGATAAATGCAGCCTTCTTCATTAAACGCCGGAATGAAGATCAACACTGGCGTTGTTGTTGTAAGCAGAGTCATATTGGGCATTGTCCTCTTCGAACTACACCTTTTCTGCACTACGCCTATTTACAGATGTCCGATCAGTCCTTCGTTCCTTTCAAAATACGTTGGCAATTATTGAGACCTAATAGACAAAATGAATGAAAGTTGCACAATGTGTAGGGGTATTCGCTTGCCGATACCCTGCTCGCGCAACGAAGCGGGCAACCGCAAGGGTGCGCCCCTACAATCGTGATTGTGCAATGTCTATAATAACACTTGGACGTTGTAGCCTCTCATCGAGTTACAATTGGTTTGGTTGGATGATAGATTAACGGCACTTGTGCATCATCCTCTAGTAGATCACCTACTTTTAGCCGCGCAAGTTGTTCTGCACTGAGAATATTGCGCTTGCCGTTGAAGGTTTCGCCATCGGGCATGTAGGCACAGGTCATGGCACGGCGTAGACCAGGCGTCATATTTGCCCCTGCACCATGCGCAATCAACCCATTGTGAAACGAGCAGGAACCTGCCTTCATCGGTGCCGCAGCCGAGGAGATCGTTGCCCATTGGGGGTAGACCGTGAAGAGATCGCGCATGTTTTGACCAATCCCAACGTTGTCGAAGGTAGCCGACTTGTGTGTTCCAGGCAAAAAGTAAAGACAGCCATTCTCGTACGTTGCATCATCCAAGGCAACCCAGATCGTGATGGCATTGCGCGAGGAGAATGACCAATAGGGATTGTCGAGATGCCATGCTGTAGGGTTGGCCCATGGACGTTTGATCAGTGCTTGATCGTGCCAAATGCGAATGCCTTCGACGCCCGCCAATGTAGCCGCCATCTTGCCTAAGCGCGCATCCAGCATCAGTTTGCGCATCTTGGCGTTGCTCTGCCAAAGATTGACACGCTGGACAAAAACATTGTTGTAATACTCTTCGTCCTTCATTTTGTCTTCAACGCCTGGCAACCGTTGACGTCCGCGGTCAGCAATAGCCTCATCCACTGCAGCTCGCCAAGTTTCGAGTTCTTTGGCGGTCAGGAATTTGTCGATTACCACAAATCCGTTATCTCGATAAAATTCGATCTGTTGCTGGCTGAGTCGAGTATTCATCGGCGGGTACCTTTCAGGAAATTTTTAACACCCAGGCATGTTGACAGGGTCTTTCGGCTGGCAACTTTACTTTCAGCCCATTGCTCTCACGACTCCACTGCAAGGGCTGGTTGCTTCCAATCAATTCTACATGAGAAATTGCCTCGGTCAACAAGCGTAGATTTGAACCAAGTGATTGAATCACAACTTCACCGTCTGTGGGCCAGCCAAGCAAAGTCGCATAAAGAATCTTTCCTTTGATTGTAAAGCGAATATCCTGTGCAGTGAAATCAGCGCGCTTGGTGTCGGTAAAAGCACCTTCTGCGACCTCGGTTGGCCCTTCCCCAAAGACCTTCCAGGGACGCGTGCCATAGATAGCCTCACCATTAATCGCCAACCATTCACCGATTTCCAGCAACATTTGTTCTTCTTCTGCCGGGATCGTGCCATCTGCCTTGGGACCAATGTTGAGAAGCAGTGCACCATTTTTGCTGACGATGTCCACCAGATCGCAGACGATGGAGGTGGTAGTTTTGTATTCCTGGTTGAGCGTGTAGCCCCAAGAACTCTTGGAGACAGAGGTGTCGGTTTGCCAGAACATGGAACGAATGTCTTTGAGCTGGCCTCGTTCCACATCAAAGACAGCGGTGCCATCGGGATAGGCTGCCCATTTGTAGTTGATCGCCACAGGAGAAACGTCCCCTTCGGCAAAGGTCACACCTGACACTTGGTTTTGCATCCACTCTACCGAACGATTGTAATAGTAGGCGGCGAAGTATGAGAGGTAAGGAGGAAAGGTTTTGGCTTCGTGAATCCACCAGTCAAACCAGACAATCTGCGGCTGATATTTGTCTACCAGTTCGCAAGTACGTGCCAACCAATCATCCATAAAGGCTTGATCGGGCCAATATTCGGCGCTGGGTGGGTTGTGCAGAATACCGGGTTGGGCAGGGCCGTAGAAATCTTCAAACTCAGGATCCTGCACATCGGATGGGAACTGTTTGCCGCCATCCATAAAGAACCAATGTTCGGCACGATGGGTGGAAAGGCCAAAGACCAATCCTTGTTTACGCACTGCATTTGCCAACTCGCCTGTCAGATCTCGTTTTGGCCCCATCTTTGCTGAAGTCCAGCGCGAAAAGCTGCAATCGTACATGGCAAAGCCGTCGTGATGTTCGGCGACTGGCACCACAAATCTGGCTCCAGACTTTTTAAACACGTCGGCCCAATGGTCGGGATCGTACTTCTCGGCGGTCAAAAGGGGAATGAAATCCTTATAGCCAAACTCAGTATGCGGTCCGTAGGTGGCAACGTGGTGTTCGTATTCCTTGCTTCCTTGCTGATACATATTGCGGGGATACCATTCGTTGGCAAAGGCCGGCACGCAGTAGAGACCCCAGTGAATAAAGATGCCAAACTTGCCATCTTCATACCAGGCAGGTACTCGATAGGCTCTGAGCGATTCCCAGTTGGCTTGAAAGGGACCAGGCGGGAGATCACTGGGAGGTTGCGGGAGAATTGGATTCGCTTCTGAATGATTCATTTCTTCTACTCCGTTTGATAATGAATATGTTTCGAAATAGCATAACAATTATGCTATTAACCTTTGGTGCTAGTTGATCACAGACTAAACTCAGCGATGGAAAGGGGCACAAAGCCAGTTTCATCGGGTTGAAAGCCATGCCATTGCACCAAAATGTTGAATAGAGCCATGGTGAAAGCGAGCTTGGCTTCAAAGTACTCCCAGACTTTGTGTCTGGAATGCTTGAAATCACAGACATAGGTGAGCATGGAAAGCACGGTTTCGACGACCATACGAACGTTCCACACGCCGCGCTGGCAAAGGCGCAAGTTGGTGGGATGCCAATCGTTTTTTTCAAAGCCGGTATCGGAAAAGACAACCATCCAGTCAGCTAGGTCGTCAACCAGTTGCTGGAAGCTGCTGCCATCATAGACATTAGCCCATTGGTGACAAATTAAGCGTTTAGAGCGATTGTCAACTTGAGGGAGAGAAGAGTTGACGGTTGGTCAGAACGGATAGATTTAAGAATGCCCAGGCGTTTGACATTGGCAACAAGATAATCAATCAGGTTGTCGGCATTCCCCTTGTGATGAGTCCTAGCAAAGAAAGGAAGCGAGCGATAGACCATCTCCATAGAAATGCGAGCAAAGGGTTTGTTGAGTTGCTGAGCGACTTCGGTCAGTCAGGTCAACCAGAACCGCATAGAGAGAACCAGGTCGCCCAGAGTTGCATTTGTACAGCATTCTGAGCCGAACAATGAAAGAAAGCTAAACCGAGCAGGCGTTTGACAATGGCATAGGCATCTTCAATCTGCCAGCGTTGCCAGTAAAGAGCCACGGCATACTCAACGGGAAGATGCGATGCATCGAGGTCGTTGGTGAGATAGCGATACCACTTGCCGTGATAGAGAAATTGAATCAGGCGCACTTGCTGGCGGTCATCACCTTGTCCAATCCAACCGATTTGGTCATGCACCACAGCAGTTTTGAGCAGCAACGATTCCCCCGGAATGCCAGATTGCTCTTGGCACGTGTGATGAAAAAGACACCTTGTTCACCAAGGTGGCGGAAGAAAATGAAGTTGGTGAAACCCAAATCGAAAATGAGCAGGCTGCCTGTGAGCAGATGGGAGCGCACTTTGTCGAGAAAGCTTTGGTCATGCGCTTGTGCATCTTCTTCATACCAAACCTGGGTAGGCAGGCGAGTGACGATATCCAGAATCGCTAACATGCGTCCCGCCAATGGATTCTTTTCATTCTCCTGCAGCAACCCGACCTTGCACAAGAGTGCATCCAGAGTTGAGCCATCGCAGGCGCAAACCTGAGTGTATTGCCTTTTCGCCCAGGCAAGTTCAGCGGGTAAGGGGCGGCTGCGTTCCAAACTGCGTTTTGCCAGTCCAGGCAATAGCTCAAGCAGAACTTGCAGAAACAACTCTTGCTGGCAACATACGCAAGCGAGTCGAGAGTGCTTGTTGCGTTAAGCCTTGTAAGGGGGCGACCCACAAAACACATTCTTCGTGCACCAGTCGCACCATTTCGCAGATGCTGCCGGTTTGCTGCCAGAGCAGACTCAATACTAAGGCCATCATCACGGGTAACGTCAGGATGCGGGCACGCAGCCCAAGCGCTTCGTATACAGCGATTTGCGCCAGGGTCGCTGGATGCACAATCGCGGGAGGCCGTTCTACCACTTGTTCATCTGGCAATTCGCTGCTCAACCGTTTGCTCCGATCGCTGAACCGCTCGCGTGTCGCACACTGCTTGCTTTTTAGTTTTATTTTCTTTTTCTGGTTCGCTCATCCTTTCATTTTACAGGCTTGTCTGCTCTCCCCAGATTTGACAACCTCTGTAAATGCTTAATTTGTTACTGATGACATTAGCCGTATCACAATCCCAACTGACAATCAGACCGAGATGATTGAGCACATAGCAGAGTTTGCCCCCAACAATCCAGCGATGATTGGATTTTCCTTTACGTCCGATTTGTTGCTCACTACGTCCTTCTCGCACCGGATGCAACAATTCGATGCCATAGCTGTCAATCACACCGATCAACGACGGTTCTGCCATGAACTCTGACACCAACGCTCGATGACTGACGAACAAGCGGAACAGTCGAGTTCGACTCGGCAGTTGGGGGAACAACGCACGATAATCTCGCGTTAGCCAGCGCCAGAACGCTCGGCTGCCGCTCCCTTTCAACGCATACAACAAGGCAATCGTCACGACTTCGCTTGGATACAGTTTCGCTTGACTGTGCTTATCATGTTGATCCAACTGTTCTGCCACCACACAGAACAACTCTGTGATAAAATCAACTGTGGTCATGAGTCTCTCCTTGGCTATTCCACATACTTTGATCGGTATCTGCTTATAGCTTAGTCGTTTCTCATGACCTTTTCAAACTAGCACCAAAGGTTATTATGCTACTATGATTGTTGTATTTCATGATCCTGGCACAGAAGACATTTTTAATGGTCCGAATACAAGAAATGCACGTCAAACTTGCCCACAACAGTTGTGGCGAATTGCCGCTTCGAGAACCTACGCATCCAGGCGAGATGCTTTTAGAAGAGTTTTTGGTGCCGATGGGCATCAGTCAAAAACAACTTGCTGATGCTATGCAAGTACCTTTTCAGCGCGTCAATGAAATCGTCAACCGCCGACGGGGTGTAACCCCAGAGACTGCATTGCGCCTCTCCAAAGTTCTCGGCATGTCACCCAGCTTTTGGTTAAAGTTGCAAATGGCTTGGGATCTTTATCATGAGCAACAAGACAAGCAGTTCTTGATCGATGCGATCCCTTACAAGCCATTTGCGAAAGAACATCACGACGAAATTTTGAGTGCATGAGCGGGTGCATTCGGCAGATCAGGCAGCGTAACTGCCATGCCGTCTGCTCTTTGCTGCCAGGCCAATGGTTGAGAATTCCCCAACAACTGAACGGATGCACCCTCCGCTACCTGCAAACCCTCAATCAGAACCGCGTTTGATGCAGGCGTGTCGAGCAGTGTGGCGTAGAGCGTACCTGCCTTCTGTGTAAAGCGCACCCCAATGCCACTATCCGTTTTTCCTTCCGCACGTTGCCAGGGGCGAGTATCAAAGATCGCTTCGCCGTTGACATCCAGCCACTTGCCCAACCCCAACAACCGTTCGCGTTGAATCTCCGGTATCGTGCCATCGGCCATTGGGCCAATGTTTAGCAACAGATTACCATTTTTGCTGACGATATCGACCAACATACGCACCAGATTTTCTACAGTCTGATATTGCTCTGGCCCTTCGATGCGGTTGTAGCCAAAAGATGCGCCAATGCCGCGACAACTTTCCCACTTTTTCTCACGAATCTCGTTGAAGGATGCATATTCGGGTGTATCGAAGTCACGATAGTTATCACTGACAATATTGCCATCGCGCATCTCAAATTTTTGAGTAAAACGATTATTAATGACGCCTTCGGGCAGTTTGTTATAATAGTAGGCAAAAAGTTCGTTAAGATTGGTGTTGGCAGGATAGGCAATATCGTTCCAGAGAATCATCGTGCCATAACGGTCGATCAACTCGCGCCAGTGAGCGTTGGCGTAATCGACATATTCCTGCATTTGCGGTACACCCAACTGCAGATCGCTGATATGCTGCACCACTTTGGGGTTAAAGGTCCAATCCAAGCCGCCTGAATAATAAAGCGCGGCTGTGAGACCCTGTTTGCGCACCGCATCCATAAATTCGCCTACCAGATCCCGTTCGGCATGGTAGCTGGGGTGGAATGGATTGGTGTGCTGGCTGGGCCAGAGTGTAAAACCATCGTGATGTTTGGTGGTGAGTACGGCATAGCGCGCACCCACCTGTTTGAAAAGGCTGGCCCACTCGTCAGGATTCCAGGCTTTTACGGCTTGGTTAAAGAGCGGAGCAAAGTCACGATAGTGAAAATTCTGGCCATAGGTCTGGTGATGATATCGGTGGGTGGGGCTGTCTGCAATCTGATAAGAATTCATGTACCATTCGGCATAGGGATTGTTGGCAAACCATTTGGCCCACTCTCCGCTGGCAAGGATGTCGCTTAGTTCACCTGCATTGGGCGCAAAGGCAGGTACGGAGTAGAGCCCCCAATGGATAAAGATGCCCAGTTTGGCATTGTGGAACCAATCGGGGACCGGGTGGGTGGAGACGGATTCGAGTGTAGGTTGGTAGACCATAGTGAACTCCAGAATGGTTAATGGTTAATGGTTAATGGTTGGGTGGATTGGCGAGGGATGAATTGGGTTGGGAGAATGATATCTTGCATGAGCGTGTGATTGGGCGAGGCGATGCGCTGCAAGAGCAATTGGGTGGCACGTTGACCAATCTCGTAGGCTGGTTGTGCCACAACGGTGAGAAAAGGTTCCACCACTAATGTATTTGGCAGATCATCAAAGCTGACGACAGAAACGTCTTGGGGACAGCGCAATTTCATCTCTTGCAACGCTTTCAATGCCCCAATTGAGATAAAGTTATTCATGCCAAAGAAGGCTGTCGGCTTGGGTGATAGTTGCATCGCCTGCCGGGCCATTTGTATGCCACTCTCAACAGTAAACTCGCCAAAGAGGATGAGCGACTCATTGACAGGCAGATCGGCTTCGCCAAAGGCGCGTCTATAACCAGCCAAACGTTCATGGGTCACTGAAACATTGGCTGGCCCGGCTAACACGGCAATTTGCTGATGGCCCAGTCCAAGCAAATGTTGGATTAACTGATGGGATCCCTCTGCCGAGGCGCAACGCACGATATCAACCTGGGCCCCTGGCACTGCTCGATCGAGCACCACCACCTGCACGCCCTGTTTTTGAATGCGTTCCACAGGTTCTGGGGTGCTGCGTGCAGGGACAAGCAAAATGCCATCGACACGCTTGCGTAACAACATGGCTAAGTACTGTTCCTGCTTCTCCTCACTTTCATCGGTATTGCAGAACATCACGGTAAAGCTTTGCTCACTGGCCGCATCTTCTACCCCGCGCGCTACGGTTGTCCAAAAGGGATTTGTCACATCAGAAAGGAGCAGTGCAAGCGTGTTGGTACGGTTAAAGCGCAGACTGCGCGCCAGTTGGTTGGGGACATAGTGGAGTTCAGCGGCGGCAATTTCCACCCGTTCTTTGATCTCGGGTCGAAAATAGCCTGAATTATTGAGAACCCGTGATACAGTAATCGGTGCCACGCCTGCCCGTTTGGCAACTTCGCGAATAGTAGCCATGCAATAGAGTTGAGTCGATGTCGGAGAATGTATGGGAGAATAGAGAGTAGAGATTGAAGATTGAGTGAACTTGATGTTGCCTACTCTTCAATCCTTACCCCTCCTGTCTCGCTATGGTAAGCGTACCATAGGGCTACTTGACAAACAAATCATCTTTGGAATAGAATGCCATCATCTGTGAACTGCGTATCGCAGACTCCCATCTTTCCCGAACTTGCACTTTTGTGTGAAAAATTCAGGTTGTACCGTTCTTGTAGATAAATCATCCTTAGAGAGTACAAGCGCTGCACTCGGATTTGCGGTGGTTACGTTTCGCACATGGATATGTTCATGTTGCGTTTCTGGTATCTTGATTATAGTTTGGTTTCTCTATCGGAAATCTTTTGGGAAAGATCCAATGTATTTGAGTTGTTGTGCCGAACCCTTTAATTTCAATTCAATTTCCACAAAGAAGAATCAAATCAGGAGAAACAAGTATGCAACAAAGTAGCCTTTCACGACGCAAGTTTCTGCAACTGTCAGCCTTGACGGTTGGTGGAGCAGCACTGGCGGCGTGCGTGCCAGCGGGTTCGCCTGCGGCCCCAGCCGCCAGTGGTGGTGGCGATACAGCCGCTGCACCTGCGGGTGAAAAAGTCACAATCACTAATGGTCAAACCTGGGAAGCAGCTTTCCAAGCAACCCAGGCAAAGTTTGACAAAGAATTCATGGAACGCCACCCCGACATTACAGTTGAAAATGTTTACAACACCTGGTCGGATCACAACACGGTGGTGCCAACTTGGGCGGCGGCGGGAACGTTGCCCGACCTGATCTATGTGCATGGCTCCCGTGCTTTCCCGTGGGCGTTTGAAGGAATCACCGTCAACATTCAGGATAAGGTTGATGCGGATAATGCCTTTAACGTCAAGGGCATTTGGGAAGAATCGCTGCGCCTCTATCGTTTCAAGGGCAACTTGCATGGCATTCCCTACGATCACGGTCCGATCATCCTCGGCTACAACAAGGATATCTTCGATGCCGCCGGTGTTGCTTACCCGACCGACGATTGGACCATGGACACCCTGCGCGAAACTGCTAAGGCATTGACCAAGTTAGATGGCGATCAGCCATTGTGGGGCTGGGGTGGCAACTACCCAGCGTTGGGCAACACTGAATCCGACAATGCGATTGGGCCTTGGGGACAAAAATTGCTCAACGATGAGGAGAGTGAATTGCTGATCGATACCGACGAAACTCGTGCAGCACTGCAATTCTGGACAGATATGATTCATGTCGATAAGTCGGGACCGACTCCTGCCGAGGCACAAGGCTTCCAGCAAGGGGCTTGGACAGCAGGTCGTGTGGCAATGGTACCTGTTGCTTCGTGGGATACACCTACCTACGCTGCCTTTACCAACTTCAAGTGGGATGTGGTTGGCTGGCCCAAGGGTACACAAAAGAGCAGCAGTTCCTTTGGCAGCGGTTTTAGCATTACCCGTGACAGCAAACATATCGATCAGAGTTGGACATTCCTCAGCGAATATCTCTCCACCGATGGCATGATCGAAATGTGGGGTAGCAGTGGTCGCGGTAGCCCCGCCCGCAAGGATGCCTATCAATCCTGGATCGATTCCGATATCGCCCCAGACAATGCCAAGGCATTCCTCGAAGCACTCGACACCTACGCCGTCACAGGGCGCCCCTACCAGACCTTGGCAGCCGGCGAACTGGGTGATATTATTAATCGCAACATGACCTTGTTGCGCAGCGGCGAAGGCAAGGTGGATGAGGTCGTTGCCACGATTGTGAAGGAAGGCAACGAAGTGTTGAAGGCTGCAACCGAACGCATGAAGGGTTAGGATAGAGAGCGTAGAGATTGATCAAGATCAATCTCTACGCTTCATTACAAACAGGGTAGACAATCCATGTCAGTAACAGCACCCACTAAACGCTCCAAAGCAATGACCTTGCGCCAGTTGGAACAGCGGGATTTTTACATTGCTATCAGTCTATGGTTGATCGGGCTGATTTTTTTTACGGGCGGGCCTGTGTTGGCTTCGTTGGCATTTAGTTTTACCGATTGGACAGGGTTAAAATCGGTTTCTTGGATCGGTCTTGAGAATTTTCGTAAGCTATTGTTTGAAGATAAGCTTTTTTGGATCGCTACGTATAACACCTTTTTCTATTCGTTTGGCGCAGTTACCTTAGGAACATTAGGTGCTTTTTTTGTAGCGATGCTGCTTAATCAAAAGCTGCCGGGAACAACGATCATGCGGGTTGCTTATTACATGCCTTCGATTGCCAGCGGTGTGGCAGTTTCCATTTTGTGGATCTGGCTGTTAAACCCCCAGGTGGGCTTGATCAACTACTTTCTTTCCTTTTTGGGTATCAAAGGCCCGCTCTGGTTGGCTAGTCAAAATTGGGCCATGCCCGGTTTGATCATCAAAAGTATCTGGGGAATTGGCACTAACATGGTCATTCTACTGGCGGGTTTGCAAGGGGTGCCAATCACACTGTACGAGGCTGCACGCATCGATGGCGCCAATTGGTGGCAAGAAACCAAAGCGGTCACATTGCCCATGATCTCTCCGGTGCTTTTTTATGTGGTAGTTATTTCTACGATTGCTTCGCTACAAATTCTTACGGATGTGTTGGTGATGACCAATGGTGGCCCTGGAACGGCAACAGTCGTCTATGTTTACATGATCTACAAGTCGGCCTTTGAATATTTGCAGATGGGCTATGCCTCGGCGCTGGCCTGGATTCTGTTCTCAATTATTTTGGGGCTGACGTTGTTGCAATTGTGGGGCAGCAAGCGCTGGGTGTATTACGAAGCGGATGAACGAAACTAGATAACAGGTACAAGGTTCATGAGTCAAACTCTCGACAAATCATTTATGGGTGTTGGCGGAACAAATACATCTATCGCCCACCCGCTACCCTGGTGGAAGCGGAAACGCACGCGTCAGATTGTCCAGGCGATTATTGTCTACGCCTTGTTAATTCCCGGTGCCCTTATCTTTACGCTTCCCTTGATCTGGATGCTTTCGACTGCGCTCAAGACGACCAAAGAGATTTTCGTCTTTCCGCCGCAATGGTTGCCCGATGTGCCCCAGTGGCAAAATTTTCGTGAAGGATGGACAGCCTATCTGCCATTCAACACCTTTCTTTTCAACTCTTCGTTTATCACAATCAGCAATATCATAGGCAACCTGCTTTCCTGTTGTTTGGCGGCCTATGGCTTTGCCCGTCTGCGCGCCAAAGGCAGAAATTTCTTCTTCACTTTGGTTTTGGCCACAATGTTATTGCCGAATGAAGTGTTGATTATTCCTCAATATGTCATGTTTACCAAGCTCGGCTGGAACAACACCTGGCTGCCTTTGACAATCCCAGCTTGGTTTGGCTACCCCTTCTTCATCTTCTTGCTGCGCCAATTTTTCATGACTATCCCACACGATTTGGACGAAGCGGCACGCTTGGATGGTGCTTCGTCGTGGACCATCCTTGCGCGCATCATCTTGCCACTCTCTAAACCGGCGCTGGCATCGGTGGTTATCTTTGGTTTTATTGGCAATTGGAATAATTTTCTCGCTCCACTCATTTATATTCGGTCGCTCAATAAGCAGACCTTGGCAGTAGGCTTGAACATGTTCCGCGGTCAATATGGCAATGCCGACTATCATTACATGATGGCGGTGGCCTTGCTGGTACTTTTGCCAGTGTTGATCGTTTTCCTGGTCGGCCAGCGTGTATTCATTCAAGGGATTGCAACGAGTGGCTTGAAAGGCTAGTAGTCCGGCTATTTAATTTTTACAAATAGAGAGCAACCAGATACGAAGTATCAAACAGATCCTATTTGTAAAAATTAAACGGACATTCTACTAGACTACTGGCAGCACAAGCTGTTCAACTATTTTAATAGTCTTACTGATGCACTGTACGAAGGTACACGTTTTGCGATACAAAAAGTGTACCTTCGTGACAACCACAAGTATAACTCTCGCAGAGGCGCAGAGGACGCAGCGTAAAAGTGAGATGTTGCGTCATTTGTGTCGGCTGCGAGATTTTTTTACGCCTATGAAACTCAATTACCTGGCAAGCTTTCTCGCACTCTTCTTTTGCCTCTTTCTCCTTGCAAACAATGCCAATGCCCAGCAAACGGCTGACCCCTTTACGGATGTCAGTGAGCAAGCTGGCATTAGCGCTCCACATCGAGCATCTTGGAATGAGATGTTCAAAGATGCTGACTTCAGCGATGGCTACATGGCAGTTGGGCAAGCCTGGGGCGATTATGACAACGATGGTTTTGTCGATCTCTATGTCACGGGCAATCTCACCACCAGCACGCTCTATCATAACAACGGTGATGGTACCTTCTCGATTCCGAAAATCGCGAGCGACGTACTGTTAGAGCGCCGTGTCACCGGCGGCGCAACCTGGGCGGATTATGACAACGATGGTTGGAAAGATCTCTTTGTGTTGGCCCATGGTGCCAATACGCTTTTCCACAATGAGCAGGGAAAAGGCTTTATCGATGTTACAGATACTGCACGTGTAGGCGATAAGGGTAAGGGCACCTCGGCAGCCTGGGGCGATTATGACAACGACGGTTTTCTCGACCTTTATGTTACAAACTGGTCGTGCTTCCCAAAGTGTGACCCGGTTGACGATACGCAAGCGCAGGATCGCCTCTATCACAACAGTGGCAATGGCAGCTTTCGCGATGTTACCCATTCGCTCGCCTATTCGTTGACATTAGGGGCTGGCTTTGCAGTGAGTTTTGTGGACATCGATCATGATCATGATCTTGATCTTTATGTGATCAATGACATGAAGGAAAACCCGATCGGCAACGTGATGTGGCGCAACGATGGTCCAGGCTGCAATGAATGGTGTTGGACCAATGTAAGCCGCGAAAGCGGTACTTTCTTCCTCATGCACGGTATGGGGGTTGCGGTTGGTGACTACGACAACGATTTCGACCTGGATCTCTACGTTTCTGAGATGGTCAATCCGATGAAATTGTTGCAAAATCAGGGCAATGGCACCTTTATCGATGCTGGCAAGGATGCAGGCGTGCGTGTGGGACCGAGTAGTGCTGTCGGTTGGGGCACCTCCTTTTTTGATTATAACAACGATGGCTGGCTCGATCTTTCGTTAATGACTACCGAATTTATCCAAAACACTGTTGCCCAAGGCGCGCAGGGGATGTTCTTTCCCTATCGAAATTTTATTTTCCGCAACGCAGGCGATGGCACATTCAGCGATAGTACACCCCAAAGCTGGTTGGATTCTCCATTCCCAGGGATGGGTTTTGCTAGCGCCGATTATGATAGAGACGGCAAGGTCGATTTTGTCACTGGCAACTGGAACGAGGGCTATCGGCTCTATCGCAACACAAGCGAGGATGGGCAAACCAATCACTGGATCACAATACAACTGGTCGGTCAAGGCGTTGTGAATCGCGATGCGGTGGGGGCTGTTGTTTATGTGACTGATAGTAATGGACAGACACAGATGCGCGATGTGCGCATCGGCTCTAGCATTGGGGCGGGCGATGAAATTGCTTTGCACTTTGGCTTGGGCAATACTACCTTGCAAAAAGTCAAAGTAGTCTGGCCCGACGGGCTGGAGACCGAAACCAGTGATCTACAGACCGATAGTTTTGTCACATTGACATATCCCAACGAGGCTGCCACGCCGGACATTGTCCAGAAACATTTTGACGAACTAGCATCTTATGTAGATGTGAGCAAAAAGGCTGGAATCGAAGCAACCCATCGTGGCTCGTGGGATATGTTCGCTAAGGATTTTAAGGGCGGCTATCTGGGGATCGGTCAGGCCTGGGGCGATTATGACAACGACGGCTATCTTGACCTCTATGTTACAGGCAATTTATCGCCTAGTGTGCTTTATCACAATCAAGGCGATGGTACCTTTGCCGTTTCTGAATTCTCTCAAATCGTCAGCCTGCCCACTGTTCGCACTGGCGGTGCCACCTGGGCAGATTATGACAATGACGGCTGGAAAGACCTTTATGTTGTGGCATATGGACGCAATATACTCTTTCAGAATCAATGGGCAAATGGCTTTCACAATGTCACCGATCTAGCGGGTGTGGGCGATGCGGGGCGTGGATCAGGCGCAACCTGGGGCGATTACGATAAGGATGGCTGGCTCGACCTTTATGTTGTCAATTGGTCATGCTGGCCTGAGTGCAACCCGATTGATAATAACAAAGCACGCGATACGCTCTACCACAACAACGGCGATGGCACTTTTAGCGATGTTTCCAATCTTTTTGTTCAGGAAAAGCTGCTCGGATCTGGCTTTACTGCAAGTTTTGTCGATTATGACAACGATGGCGACCTTGATCTCTATGTAGTCAACGACGAACTCAAAAATCCGATTGGCAATGTCCTTTGGCGCAACGACGGCCCTGGCTGTGGTGGGTGGTGTTGGAAGGATGTTTCTTCCGAAACCGAAACCAATGTGCGTCTGGCGGGTATGGGGTTGGCGGTGGGCGATTATGACAACGACCTCGATCTTGATTTCTACTTTTCCAACATGGTCAACCCCATGCGTTTGATGCAGAACAATGGCGATAAATTTGTTAGTATGGCGCGCGACGCAGGAGTGATGGTCGGTCCCAGCCCGGCAGTGGGGTGGGGAACTTCCTTTTTCGACTATAACAACGATGGTTGGCTTGACCTTTACCTGGCCACAACCGAGTTCCGGCAGATTACAGCGCAACAGGGGCCGGAAGGAATGCACTTCCCTTATCGACCCTATCTTTTTGCCAACAATGGGGACCAGACTTTTAGCGATGTGACACCGCCGCTTTGGGTAAAATCTCCCAAGGCTGAAATGGGCTTTGCCTATGGCGATTATGACAATGATGGCTGGGTCGATTTTGTCACCGGCAATTGGAATGAAGGTTATACGCTCTATCGTAATCAGGCAAAAGCGGGGCAAGGCAACCATTGGTTGACCGTGCGCTTGACCGGCGCGGCACCGATCAACCGCGATGCGATTGGCGCACGGGTTTATCTCACCGACACTAATGGACGCACGCAGATGCAAGAGGTTCACAATGGTGGAAGCTTGGGCGCAGGGAACGACACTGCCCTCCACTTCGGCTTACATCAAGCAGCGATCCAAGCGATTAAGGTCATTTGGCCCGACGGCAAGAGCAACGAATATCAAGATGTGGCAAGTGATCAGATTTGGCAGGTCTATTATTCAGAAAGTGCCAAAGCCCCACCCACCGATTATGCAGCACAAACTTCTGTCGTAGCGGCTCCTAGCGTGGCGGCTCCGCTCGCTGTGCCTGCCAATTCTGTTTCGCAAGAAAGCGCACAACTGGCGATCTCCTGGTTCACTTTGTATCAACAGCTTGTGCAGACAACTGATGGCTTTACGCCGCCTGTAGCTGCACGTGCCTTTGGTTATGGTGGGGTCACCCTTTATGAATCGTTGGTGGCGGGCATGCCTGAATATCAATCCTTGGTCGGTCAACTTAATGGTTTGACTGTTCTGCCCCAGCCCGACCCAACCTTGCGCTATCACTGGCAGACAGTTGCCAATAGTGCGCTCGCCAGTATGACCCGCGCCCTCTTTGCCAATACCTCTGCCGATAACAAGGCTGCCATCGCACTGTTGGAAGGACAGTTTGAACTACAATTCAAAGCCACGCTGGACAATGCCACCTATGCACGCTCCGTACAATTTGGACATGTAGTAGCTGCTGCACTCCATCAATGGGCGATCAGCGATGGCGGCTACGAAGGTCAGCTCAAGAATTTCCCGACGGATTTTCGAGTGCCGCAAGGTGCTGGGTTCTGGATACCCACAGCACCTGCATTCCAGCCCGTCCCACTACAGCCCTACTGGGGCAATAATCGTCCCTTTGCTGTCACAACTGACCATGAATGTGCTGTTGCAGAACCTTTGCCCTATTCTGAAGAGGTTGACTCGCCTTTTTACCTGCAAGCGAAAGAAGTTTACGACACGGTGCGCTTGTTAACACCAGAACAAAAGATCATTGCTCTCTATTGGGCAGATGATGTGGGACGCAGCTCCACACCGCCTGGTCACTCGATCTCGATGGCAACCCAGGTTTTGCAGCGCGAAAATGCAAAGTTGGGACTGGCGGCAGAAACTTACGCCAAAGTTGGCATGGCAGTAGCCGACGCTTTTATCGGTTGCTGGAAAGCCAAGTATCAATACAACCTGATTCGCCCGATCAGCTATATTCAATTGGTGATCGATCCGCTGTGGAACATGCCCAATGTCACAGACCCAGTCGTCACCCCACCCTTTCCAGAATACCCCTCTGGGCATTCAGTTCAATCGGGTGCAGTCGCCGAAGTATTGACACAGCTCTTTGGCGATCAATATAGCTTCACAGACAATACCCATGTGCGGCGA
This sequence comes from Caldilineaceae bacterium, assembly GCA_046328715.1. Lineage (GTDB taxonomy): Bacteria > Chloroflexota > Anaerolineae > Caldilineales > Caldilineaceae > JAXLWB01. Next base: position 228,520 of record JAXLWB010000007.1, read on the forward strand.
GGTTTTCTGCCCCGTTCTTTTCCCTCTTTTTGGGCAATGGCAAACGAAGCTGCCATCTCACGTCTTTATGGTGGGATTCACTATAGGGCAGCAATTGAAAACGGATTGCAGCAGGGACAATGTATTGGGCAGCAAGTGGCATCTCTGAAGTTTCGTCGATAACCATTAAACCAATCCTATCAGTTGACTCAGCCATTCATGAGCAAAGACAAACGGGGTAAGCTATGACAGATGAGATTCGCAGACTAACTGTGGGTGAAGCCGTTGTCCATGTCATCAACATTGGTGATGTGCAAGAGGATCTCAACGGGTGGTTTGATCTGACAGCCGAGGAGCAGGCGCGTCATCAGCATCTGCTGGCGCAACCGTTAAGATTCGTAATCCAGAACATTCATGTGGCCCTGTCCGGAGTTTCTCTGCTCGTCGATGCTGGCTTGTACGACTACCCGCCCGATGCGCCGCAGTTGATCCCTGGCTACTATCCGACCCTCGACCTCTTTGCTGGATTAGAGGCGATTGGTGTAAAGCCAGAAACAATCACTCACCTGATCATTACCCACGCTCACGGCGACCATTTTAATGCCCTCAGCGAACTGCACGAGGGTGAGTGGAAGCTCTGCTTCCCAAATGCGCGCCACTATCTGGGTCAGGGTGATTGGGAAGCGATGCAACCTGAATTGGCCGACCCGAACTCGCTGCAAAGTCGCACCTTTGGCATGGTCCAGCAACAGGGCTTGCTTGAAATCGTCACAGGTCTGCTCGATCTCGGTCATGGCATCCAGATTGTCCCTACGCCGGGTGAATCGCCGGGACACCAAGCTGTGCGCCTTGAGTCGCAAGGTCAGCTGCTCTACTGTATCGGCGATCTCTACCATCTTCCCGCTGAAGCTGAATTCCCAGAACTGTTTGTGCCATGGACCAACAGAGACGCCAATCACATCAGCCGCCAACAGCTAAATGAGGCCGCTCTGGCAGAAAATGCGCTGCTGATCGCAACCCACATCCACGAGTTCGGGCGAATTGAGCGAACTGAAACCGGATGGCACTGGGCAAACGTACAAGAATAATCAAGGTCTAGTGAGGTTTTGACTACGAAAGGCACGAAATACACGAAACGTTCATGCAACTCGTTTCGTGTATTTCGTGCCTTTCGTGGTTCTAAAAATTCTACTGTTTCATTGCCTGTGCTTTTTGTTTCACCTCAGCCAGATCACCCACAAAATAGAAAGCTTCCTCTGGCGTTTGATCCATGGCACCGTCGAGAATTGCCTGGCAACCCGCCACCGTCTTCGATACCTCAATCAACTGCCCAACCGCGCCCGTCCAGGGTTCAGCGCCATAGAAAGAATGAGTGAGGAAGCGATCCAACTTGCGCGCTCTTGGAATCTCCTGAGCCAGATTTGGATCGTCGTCGATGTACCAAAGATCGTTCACTGTCATTCGGTACTCTTCCATCGGCTGGCGCAGATCGCTGTAGCGTTGCAGCAATCGCCTGACCTGGTCTGCGACTCGACGAGGCTCAGGGGCAAGCGCATCTCTTTGCAGCAAGCGCGAGGTGGACCGTACCGGGTCAATCGCTGGAAAGAGCCGCGCCTTGGCCCGTGAGTAGTCAAAGGTAACGACCGCATCCAGATGCGAGAAGACTTCGGGCACCACTCCAACCGTGTGATTTCCGTGATAGAGCGTGGTGATGCCAGGATCAGCGTGGTTTTGTAACAGATCAGCCATACCTTCCACGGCTGCAAATTGACTATCAACAATCAGCAGAATCTCAATTCCCTCCTTGCGCATCGACTCGGCCACGGCCAGCGCACTTTCCACGGTTTGGCGCAATTGAGCGGGAGAATCATTACGTTTGCCAGCCACAAAGACCATTTTGTCATCCACGCCCGACTCGCGCCAATAGAGTGTCTGGTCGGCAGCACGCAAGAGATCATTCTCCATCACCAGCAAGATGGTGACACCGCTGTGCAGTTTGTAGAAACTATAGATCAACTCCCCCAACAGCGTAACTAACCCGACGCCCGACAGCGGTGTGAAGACGCCAACCTGACCGCCGCGTGGCAGCGGAGCGAGCAGATCGATGATCTTTATGCCAGTGGGCAGCTGCAAGGCAGACGTTTGGGGAGGTACTGTCTGTTGATTACGCTTTGGGATAGCTAACGCCAAACCGCCATCCAATGCATTGCCACGCCCATCGACAATCCGTCCCAACCATTGTTTGCGCAAAGGAGAGTGAAGAGTGGCAATGGCTTTCTCCTCTTCCTGCTTGGCTGCAACGCCCAAGTAATGAGCAACTTCAGGGTTATAGTGAATTCTCGCCCAGTCACTTGGACTTCGGCCTGATTTGTCCCGCAAGTTGCGATCCGCTCCTTTTTCCAGCAGCAACTGCACCAATTCACCGTACTCGCGCAGCGCGGCCAGGTGCAGTGGCGTTTGGCCCATCGGTGAAGTGGCGTTCAACGCTGCACCGCGCCGGAGAAGCAGTTCGACAGTGGCGGGCTGACGCATCATGGTCGCCATGTGTAGGGCCGTCATTCCATAATGGTTGGGCTTGTCGATCTCGCTACCCTGGTCGAGCAGATAGGCGAGGATTTCTGCATCACCCGAGGCGGCACTGAGATGAATGGCTGTGCTGCCAATTGGCCAGTAGTGATGACCTAGCGCCATTTTCCATTCGGTCTTCGCCTCAAGCAGCGAGGGCTGTTGGGCGAGCAACTTCTTAATTTGTGTAAGACTGTGGTCGCGCAGGGCAATAAAAAACTGCACCTTGTTAGCAAATTCGGGTTCTTGAGAAGGCTTGTTGGCCTGAAGTGTTTGTTTGACCATTGGAATCATCCTTTCGTGAAGTTGCTTGCGCCCATCGAAGAGCCGTTTCTTGACCGTCGATACCGGTGTTTCCAGATAGGCTGCGATCTCTTTGTAGGAATATCCTTCGACATAGAAGAGCGCAAGCACAAGGCGCTGAGCCTCGTTGAGTGTCGCAATCGCCTCGCCAAGTTCCTGTTGCACAGTCCAATTGGTTACCGAATCGTGGTTCAGTGCAGCTGTGTAAAGTCCTTCGGCACGGTCGAGCGGCACTGTAGAAAGCGTCTTCGCCCGGGTATGGCGATGCCCATTGCCTAGCACGATGCGCCGAAACCAGCCAGGAAAGGCCGCAGGTTCACGCAATTTGGCCAGGTTGATCCAGGCTTCCAGAAATGCCTCCTGCGTCACATCCTGAGCCAGGGTAGAATCGCCAACTACGGCATAGGCACTGGCATAGGCCATATCCTGAAAGCGGACGACAATCTGTCCAAAGGCGCTCTGATCGCCATGTTGAGCTGCTGAAACCAGCATTGTTAGATCAGTCATTGCGAGTTACGAATTACGAATTGCAGCGAGTTTGTATTGTTTACTTGCTACCTGCCACCTGCTTGTGAAGGCCCTCATTAGAAAGTGCCAAAGAACTGGTCAAAAGTTACCTGGATTGGTGGCTATTGTGGTCAAAAGTTTGCGCTGTTTGTGGAAAGAGTCTGTTCGGCGTATGATTGACACATTTCCCGTAGCGATGTAGTAGGACATAGGGTCCATTGAAAAAGTCATCAAGGGCATCTCTCTCTGTGCTCTCCGTGTCAAGCTCTGTGTCCTGGATTCTTGCGATTTCCCATTACAAACAAAAATTCCCAAAGTGTAAAGGAGCGATTTCATCATGGCGCAATTTAATGGTCTCAACATGAACATGGGCAATCTTTCTCTGCTTTCTAAAGCAGAGACACGTTCGATCAGCCCCGAAAATTTTACGGGAGCAAAGGGTGCAGGCGGGATGGCAACCGAAGGAACTGGTGCCAGTTGCGCGCGTGACCTCGGTCAAAGCTGGAAAATTTCACCGTCGATTGTGATCAAATCAGGTGAGACCTTTACGCTGGCTGATATTGAGGGCGAAGGAGCGATTCAACAGATCTGGATGACACCGACCGGCAACTGGCGCTACAGCATCATCCGCATCTACTGGGACGATCAAGAGCAGCCTTCGGTGGAATGTCCGGTAGGTGATTTCTTTGGCATGGGCTGGGGCAAGTTTGCGCCGCTCAACTCGCTGGCGGTTTGCGTCAATCCGGGCAGTGCCTTCAACTGCTACTGGGAGATGCCCTTTCGAAAGCGCTGTCGTATCACTTTTACCAACATTGCCGACGAAGAGATGCGTCTCTATTACCAGATCAACTACACCTTGACCGAGGTGCCGGAACATGTCGGCTACTTCCACGCTCAGTTCCGCCGCAGTAACCCGCTGCCTTACAAGACCGATTATACGATCCTCGATGGGGTACGCGGGCAGGGGCATTATGTGGGTGTCTACATGGCCTGGGGCGTCAATAACACTGGCTGGTGGGGCGAGGGCGAGATCAAATTCTTTATGGATGGCGATAGCCAGTGGCCCACGATCTGCGGCACAGGCACCGAGGATTACTTCTGTGGTTCTTACAACTTTGAGAACAGAGAGACCAAACAATACCAGGAGTTCAGTACGCCCTATGCGGGTTTGCACCAGGTATTGCGCCCCGATGGCGTCTATCGCTCGCAGCAGCGCTTTGGCCTCTATCGCTGGCATATCATGGACCCGATCCGCTTCCGCAAGGATCTGCGCGTGACGATCCAGGCTCTGGGCTGGCGTAGCGGCGGTCGTTACTTGCCTCTGCAAGACGACATCGCCTCAGTTGCCTTCTGGTATCAAAGCTTGCCCACCGCGCCCTTCCCCGCCCTGCCCGATCGAGATTATTTGGAAGTGATTTAAGAAGAGTAGCAAAGGGGCAGAGTGGCAGAGTAAATTTCGTCTTCCTTCTGTCCGTGTTTAGTCTTTGTGCGAGTGGACTGACTAAACATGGACAGAAGGAACGCGAAAGTATTTTACTTGCAACCCGCAACCCGCTTTTCTACCCCTCTCGAATCTCAATATAGTACGGTTCTGTTTTCCGAAACATACCAATTAGCCCAAAAAGTCGCTTCTGCCAGCCATATTTCTGGGTGATGATTTGATCAGCGTGTTTATGCGCCTCCTGCGGAAGGAGCCGTGCTATACCGCTTTGCACCTCTCCCAAGGGTTTGCCGGAGCGGTCGCAGGGGCCGACTTGGACTTTGCCGTTGTTGCGGATGCGCTTCACCTTGCCCGATTCGCCGGAGGTGAAGACATAGATCTTGTCCCCTTCCTGGGCAAACCAAACCGGGGTCACCACGGCGACCCCGGTCTTGCGATAGGTGGTGAGGTTCATAAAGCTATGACCTTGCAGATGAGGAAATGACGTTTTTGAGGGCATACAGAAACTCCGTAGAAATAAGGCAACGATTCAACATTAGAGACGCGGATATTTGGTAACGCAGATTTCTGCGGTAGAGACAAGCGAGCCGCACATCCTAATATCCGTGTCTCTACCGCACTCTGAGCAGTTACAAAATAAGCACAGATTTACAACAAGTAAAACAAGGATGACAAGAGCAACATTATCTTGTCATCAACCTTCCTAATACATCCGATGCCAACACGCCAGCTCGACCAATCTCCGCTTCGCAGCGCAACCCAGCCTGCCCATGTAGCCAACTACCCAAACAGGCTGCTTGAAACGATTCGACGCCCTGTGTCATCAGCCCGGCAATCGTACCGGCCAGCACGTCGCCAGTTCCCGCCGTGGCTAAGGCGGGTGTGGCAATCGGCAGCACCGCCAATCGGCCATCCGGGTCGGCGATGACGGTGTAGGGGCCTTTCAGCAGCACCACACATTGCCACTCCGCCGCCTTCTGACGAGCGAGTTGCCAGCGATTATCAGTCACTTCCTTGACCGAAATGTTACAGAGCCGCGACATCTCCGCCGGATGGGGAGTGATGACACTGTGCATAGGCAGGGCAGTATGCCAATCGCTCATTTGGGCGACGATATTAAGTCCATCGGCGTCCACAACCATTCGTAATTCGTAACTCGTAACTCGTAATTCTGCGAGTAGCCTAGCTACAAATTCTCTGGTCGCATCTGTGTTGCCGAGACCGCAGCCAAGGAGTAGAACATTATACCCTTCGAGGGACGTTACTAATTTGTCGGCTGCGTCACTGTTGAGAAAGCCATCGCTGTGTGGCAATGGCAGCCAGGTCGATTCAACTAGTTTGGCGGCGGCAATGCTCCAGACTGGCTGAGCGACTGCCCCTGTCACCAATCCTGCACCGACGCGTCCTGCCGCAGCCAGTGAAAGATAAGCTGCACCCGGATAATTGACACAACCGACCGCTGCCATCAGTTTGCCAAAGGTACCTTTGTGGCTCAGCCGAGGACGTTGCGGCAGCCAGGGCTGCACCATCTCGGCGCTTAGCACAAAGGTTTTCAACCCAGCGCTGAGGTCGGGTGCAATGCCAATATCCGTCACGACGATTTCGCCGCAAAGTTCAGCGCCCGGAAACAGATAATGTCCCACTTTGGCGTGAGCAAAGGTCACTGTCAGATCAGCGGGCAAAGTGTGTGGATCAACCGCACCGGTGTCGCAGTTCAAGCCACTGGGACAATCTACCGCAACGACGTGCAGGGGGGAATCGCCTTGTCGGCGTGCTTTCACTTGCTCGCCTACCAGATCCAAGATGGCGGCCAACTGGCCTTCAACTGCTCGATTCGCGCCTGTGCCTAAGAGTGCATCGACCACGATCGACGATTCGCTCAGCCAGCCACGAAGCTGAGCAAGATCAGGATCACTATCGGCATGCTGGATCGGAATTCCCAACGCCGCTAGTTTGGCAAGATGTTGTTCATAGTCGTGTGCCGGGTCGGTCTGGCGCTTCCAAAGGTAGACACGCGCTGTAATCGCCATTTCGTGCAAGTAACGAGCGCAGACTAATCCATCGCCGCCATTGTTGCCAGGACCAACTAAAAGCAGACAAGGAGAGGGGGAGAGAGGGAAAGGGGGAGAGGGTCGTAAAATGACTTCTGCGACTGACTTGCCAGCAAGCTCCATCATGGTCGCATAGGAGTGTCCACCGGCATCGGCGCGGTGCTCCAATTCCTGCATCTCCGCCACCGTCACTAAAAAAGGATTCCCCATCTCTCCACCTCCCTATCACCCTAACTTACCCTCTTCGATCCACCTCAAACTCCGGCGGCGGTGCGGCGAGTCCCATCTCTTGCAGTAGGCCCACGGTGCCAATGTTCTGTGTCAGCGCAATCAACGCTGGTAGAAGCAGCGGCAACGGCAAGACCACCGCGACCGAAATGACGATCCACAAAATCTGAAAGAGCAGGAGCAACAGCGTATAGAGCGGATACTTGGCGGTCAACAGCGCCGCGTTGCGAAGGGCCAGGCGAATGTTTGGTTCATCCTGTTGCCAATAGAGCGGGTAGACATATTGCGCCAGCATCAACCAAACCAGTAGGATCCAGAGCCACATCAGGCTTAAATAGCGGATGACCCCGGCGCTGTTGGCATAAAACCAAATGTTAAAGACCAGCGCCGGAGGAACCAGAACGCTGAACAGAAATAGAATGTAGCCACGCCGCACATGGCTACGTGCACTCTCCCAAAAGAAGCCTGAATCAGCCCGTTTGTAGTTGGCCAGCCGATTGGCTACCTGTTGAATGCCCATGCTGGCCGGCGCACAAGTCACCACGAGAAGTGTCCCCGCCCACCAGAGTAGGCTCAACCCGACACACAAAAAGAGTTCTTCGTAGGCGGTTCTGATCACGCGCCACATCATGGTAAATGCCTTCATCGTGGATCCTCGTTGAATTTAATCTCCTAATCTCCGATCTCTAGGATCATTGAGATTAAGAGACTGAGAGATTGAGAGATTATTTTACTCTGCCTCGTACGGCCAAGCGATAAATTTCTGTACGCCGATGCCCTTGCGATTGATGATCGACTCGACCGCTTCGGAGGTATGGCGGGTGCGCGGCAAAAAGGTGACAAGATAGAGCGCCCCTTCGCTGGTTAAGGTGGCGCTGACGTGCGAAACAAAGCTCACTGCCCCATAGGCGGGGTGATGATACTCGTAGCTCGACCACTCAAAGGTGAGTTCTTCGGCGTAAATTTGCGTGTTAAACCAAATATCACGAAACGAAGGATACTCCGATACCTCAGCCAGGATCGCCTTGAAACGCGGCGTGTAGCGATATTTGAGCGATGCCATGCGAAAAAAGAGCACGACACTGGTGGCACGGGCAAACCAATGCTCGCCCAACATCGAGCGGAAGGGTGACTGGGGTGAAAAGACAAAGCGCATCAAGTTAAACCCGCTGGCAAAGGAAGGAGCATTCTGCAACATCGTCTCTGGTACACAGAGCAGTTCTGTAACGACTGTGTTGCCTGCAATCACATTGGCATAGGGATCGTGGAGATAGGCGGGCACACGCACATCGCCGAGCAACCGGGTCAGCGTGCGCAAGGTTTCTTCTGAACGGTCGCGGATCGTCTTGTGGGGGGCAGAATCGACTTCGGCGGCTGCGGTGTAAAGCTCCACCTGTTCACCGGCAGTCAGTTTGAGCGCGCGTGCCAACTGCGTCAGCGTCTGCGGGTCGAGATTCATCTTTTTGCCCTGCTCCAACTGGGCAATCGTCTTCTCGGCCAGGTTCGCTTCCTTAGCCAGCTTGCTCTGCGTCCACACCCCCATCCCGCGCGCCGAAAACTCAATATGCTCTTCACGCAGCGCAGCGATCAATTTGCCAAATTCTTTACGGTTCATAGTGGGGTATTATCACTGTCATTTTTCTGCCACTTCAATCGCCATTTCTCTGATTGTACACTGCCAAAAAGCAATCGGCAATCTGTTCGAAAGCTGGGGATTTTTCACTAGAGCAAGATTGGTTATTGAGGTAGAATGAAAGTGAAAGTCGTAGTACCTGTTTGGGCTTTATTTCCCAGTTGATGGTTTTAGTCGGCGTAGTTTTTATGAAATTATATTTTGCGCAAAATGCTTCTGCTGTCCACTGGCGAAGATACGCCCTCTTTCTGAGTTTGCTCTATTTTGTTGCTGCGTGTGTCTCACCTGCACTGTTGATGAGATCTAGGATTCAGTATGGTCTGGAGTTGTTAGTAGGTGGCTGGCTGGCAGTTCTTTTCAGGCTAAATTTTGCGTGGTTGGCAAACCCCTGTTATTTTGCCGCTTTAATCTGTTTTATCCATTGGCGGCGCGGCGCAAAGATAGTGTATAGCTCTCTTGCACTCTTCTTTGCACTGCTAACACTCCGGCTTTTCTCAAATCCTATAGGTGAGATGGGTGGTTTACTTGTCGGTTTTGGAGCGGGTTTCTACTTCTGGATGATAAGTATTCTGATCCTATTTTACGCCGCATTGGCAGATACAAAAACAGGCGATGCCTTTTTTCGATATACGCTACCCAAGGTGCGCTTAGGAGAACGGTCATTTCCGAGTGCATTGCTTGTTACACTGTTGCTTTCGTTGCCAGCAATCACAGTCGGCGGTTGGTATTTGAGTAAATCTTATATCTCTTATCGAGAATATCAAGAGTATCGTCGCAATCATCCAATCCAAATCAATTACGCTGCCACAAGCGAAGCTGTCGCAAAATCTGAATCGATCAGTCTCGTTGGTGGTAGCGACAGTGCAATTGATTGGAATCAAGATGGTCAACTGGATGTGGTTTATATCAGCATGAATCTGGCTGGAGTAGAGCCAGGCAATTATTACTGGTCTGCATCGATGACAGCAGATAAACAATCCGGCTCATATTCAGAAAAGAAAATTTACAGTGAGGAAGGTGATGGATGGTTTGATACATCAACACCTATCACCATGAGTGTACCAGCAAATTATATGACTCGAGTCAATCACAATGGTACTTACCGAGTACATCTTCAACTGGTACAAAATTGGGATGATTCAGAAAAGCGCACTATATATTATATCCAAGGAGAGTACATCACAAAGCCCTATAATTCTCGCCAGTTTTTACCTGTGGATAGAGGCGAAAGACCGCCGTTGGATTCGAGCAAGTAATCATACAACCAACTTTTGTCCACTCGTCTGAAGTTCATACGGCTGCACCAGCACATCCGCTGGTAACCAAGTCCTGATTGTAACTTGCGGATCACCGCGAAAGAGGACAACGGCGATGAGAATTTCAGAAACTGTGCCCGTGAGCCAAGATAAGGTCCAGATCGGGGTCAAGCCACGAGCATCCATGACATGCAGATCAGGATGGATAGTGTTCTGCCTCATGTTTCCACCAGCAACATGAGCACATCCAGTCGAGCTGCTTCCGGGGTACCGTCGGCTGCATCCCAAAGCGTCAATTTCTGCCAACGCAGTCTCATCTTCCTCATTGCGTGGGTCGTAACATGGTTGATGCTCCTTGTGCTATAATCTTCCAAACTGATACAAGCATCAATCCAATATAAGAAACTCAGGACTTTACCCATGACCTTACCAACACGAAGCGAAGCGATCACCCTGCTCCACGAATGGGTGCAATCCGAATCTCTGCGCCGCCACATGTATGCGGTGGAAGCGGCGTTGCGGGCCTATGCTCGCCACTATGGCGAAGATGAAGATCTCTGGGGGCTGACTGGCCTGCTCCACGATCTCGACTACGAGCGCTTTCCCGATATGACCGACAACGAAAATGGTCACCCGCGCGCTGGGCTCAAACTCTTTCGCCAGGCCGATTATCCGCCTGACTTGATTCACGCTGTCGAGGCTCATGCTACCTTTCTAGGCATCCCTTGCGAGTCGCTACTCGACAAAGCCTTGCTCGCCTGCGATGAGTTGACCGGTCTGATCCAGGCCAGTGCCTACGTCCGCCCGGATCGTAACCTGCGCAACGTGGAGGTCAGCTCGATCAAGAAGAAGTGGAAGGACAAAGCCTTCACCGCTGCCATTAATCGCCAGGAAAATATGCACTTTATTGAACAACTCGGCGTTCCCCGAGGAGCATCTGCAACGGGTTCTGGATGCCATGAAGGGTATTGCCGACGAACTGGGCGTGGGAGGCTAAGTGTTATGCTTAACCCGCAACGCACGATCGACGAACTCAATCAACTGCGTGCCCTGACCGGCAATGAAGACGGTGCCCAACGCGTCGCCTGGACCGACACCTGGCTCAAAGGGCGTGAATGGTACCTGGACAAATTGCGCGAATTGCCAGTTGAAGTCCATCACGACCCGGCGGGCAACATCTGGGCCACCCTGCAGGGCGAGTCTGACCGTGAACTCTTGATCGGCGGCCATCTCGATTCGGTGCCGAATGGCGGCTGGTTGGATGGCTGTCTCAACGTGCTAGGCGGGCTGGAAGTGTTGCGCCGTATCGCCAGCCAGGGGACGCCGCCTGTCACTGTGCGGCTGGTCGATTGGGCCGACGAAGAGGGCGCACGCTTTGGGCGCAGTCTGCTTGGTTCCAGCGCCTGTGGCGGCAACATGAATCCCGACCTAGAGCGCAATCGCACCGACAAAGAAGGCATTCGGCTTGAAGATGCGTTGCGTCGCTGCGGGGTCGAGATTGACCGCATGGGTGAGGCTCATGCCGAGTTGGTCAAGGCTGCGGCCTACCTGGAGTTGCACATCGAACAGGGGCCGGTGCTGGAGAGCATGGATTTGCCCTTGGGCGTGGTGCTGGGCACCTGTGGCGTCGAGCGACATGGCTTCAAGTTCCTCGGCACCACAGCTCATGCTGGTTCTACCCCAATGCATCAACGCCGTGATGCACTCGGCCCCGCCGCTAAATTGGCGCTGGAAATCCGTGAGATCGGCAAACGTCACAATGGCGTCTGTACTGTGGGCAGCGTTACCACCAAGCCGGGCATCGTTACCGCCATCGTGGGCGAATGTGATCTCACCCTCGACCAGCGCCATATCGACGCTGGGCATCTCGCTGCCATGTGGCAAGAGGCACAGGAGGCGGCCACGCGCTTTGCCGCCGAAGAAAATGTGGAGATGTCCTGGAGCACCATCTGGAACATCCAACCGATTCCCTTCCATTCTCACCTGCTCGATCTCTGCGAACAGTCGATTCTGGAAACCGTCGGCGTGTCACATCGCCTGCCCAGCGGCCCGCTCCACGACGCCGCAGAAGTGGCCCGGGCTGGCATCCCTACGGTGATGCTCTTTGTGCAAAGCCTCCGCGGCATCTCGCACAACAAGATCGAAGATACCAAACTCGACCACATCGCCCAATCCGTCGAAGCGCTTAACCGCCTGGCCGATAAGGCGATGCGGTGGGTTGCGCAGCAGTAGGACAGTGAGACAGTAGACAGTTGTTACTGACCTACTGACCTACTGTCCCACTGTTTTACTCCCCGGTCTCCACCACAATCTTCACCGCACCTTCGTCGCGGGTGCGTTGCAGTTCGTAGGCATCCATCACACGTTCCAGAGGGAAACTGTGTGTGATGAAGGTTTTGGCGTCGGCAATGCCTTCGTCGATCAGTTCCAGGGCTTGATGATAACAGGAGAAGCCTGGGTCGGCGTTGGCATTGACGATGGCTTGAATTTGTAGACACTTCCCAAAGAGCTTGTTGAACTGAATCGGCATGATCTCGCCGCGCGGCACGCCGAAGTAGAGCAAAAAGCCACTCGATTTGACCAGATCGATGGCAAGATTGATCGATTCTACCTCGCCCGCCGCCTCGACCACCAGGTCAGGCTGGTTGCCATTCAAAATATGGCGCAGTTGGGGCAGTGGGTCAATCCCAGCATTGTGAATGGTGTGGGTGGCACCGTAACGCTCGGACATGGCTAGGCGATGTTCTTGCAGATCGATGGCAACGACCTTACGTGCCCCCAAGCGGCGCAAAAACATCGTCCACCACAATCCGGCTGAACCTTGACCAATCACAGCCACGTTTTTATCGACAATATTCGGCAACTTCTTGGTGGCGTAGATCACGGTGCCCAACTGTTGTGCCTGCAAATATTCCTCAATGCTGCGTCGAGTCGGCAACTTGAAGATGTGTTTGATCGGTGCCACATAATACTCGGCCATGGCGTGCTGCTCCGGTGCCAAGACCAGCGCCACATCTCCCACCTCTATTCCCGATCCAGGAGCATCTATCGCCACTACCCGACCCACCATCTCGTGACCCGAGGCACCCAGCGGCATTGGATAACGTTCCGGTGCTGAATAATCCAACATATGAATGTCGCTGCCACAGAGTGACAGCCGACGCGTACGAATCAGTGCATGACCGGGTTTTAGCTCTGGCATCGGTGCATCGACCACAACCGCTTGTCCTCTCGCCGGTATAAAAGCAGCACGCATAAATCAATCTCTCTCCTGTTTTTTGACCCCACCCTAGCCCTCCCCTGATAGCGGGAGGGAACAGTCACATGACAGAAGAATAAACTTCATCCTTCCCGTCGCGGTTCCTCCCCTTAGCAGGGGGAGTTAGGAGGGGGTTGCTATGAATCTCTTGAAAAATGGACAACGATGAACCCCACCCTAGCCCTCCCCTGATAGCGGGAGGGAACAGTCACATGACAGAAGAATAAACTTCATCCTTCCCGTCGCGGTTCCTCCCCTTAGCAGGGGGAGGTTAGGAGGGGGTGTTTTACACTCCTGTTGCAATCGGTCGATCTGGGCTTCCACTCCATTCGCTCCACGAGCCGACATAGAGCCGTCCGCCCGATAAGCCTGCAACTTCCATGGCCAACAGATTGTTACAAGCACTGACGCCGGAGCCACAGTAGAAGATTGCCTTCTGGGGCGGAACTTCGCCGAGTAATGTCTGAAACCGTTGGCGCAAGAAGGCTGGTGACTGAAAACGCCCTTCCGGAGTGAGATTGCCAGCAAAATAGGCACAGACGGCGCCAGGAATATGCCCTGCCCGTGGATGAATCGTTTCATTCTCGCCACGGAAGCGGTCCTCGGCGCGCGCATCGAGTAAGCGGCGCTTTGGATCTGCCACCTCTGCCTCGACTTCGGCCAAACTGGCTAGCATCTCCGATCGCACCTTGGCCACAAATGTGCGTGGTTTGCGTTTTTCGACTCCTTGGTTTGCCTTTTCAGCGCCCATTTCGGCTTTCCAGGCACGCCAATCGCCATCCAGCACTGCCACGGCATCATGCCCCAGCCAGCGCAACATCCACCAGACCCGCCCAGCCACCATGCCACCGGAGTCATCGTAAACAACGACCTGAACCGTATTATCGATCCCCCAGCGACTCAGCGTCTGGCTAAAGCTTTCGACCGCCGGTAAAGGATGACGACCAGTCTTGCCAGCGACATATTTGCCAGAGAGATCTTCGTCCAAATGGGCATAAATGGCACCTGGAATATGCCCCGCTAGATAATTGCGGCGTCCTGCTTCGGTATCGACCAACGAAAAGCGACAATCAATGATCGCCCAGTTGGAGTTGCCAAGATTTGCGGCAAGCTCCGCCGGGGCGATCAGGGTGGTAAAAGCCATGTTTCCTCCAAGTTCAATAAATGCTCTATCAAGCGTGCAGCTCGATCAATTTGGTATACCTTTTTGATTCTCACTATTGTACATGAGGTGCCTCAATTCACTGAAGCTTGTATGCAACGATAGAGCGAAGTTTCAGAGCCTCACACATTAGTATGGGGTCACTCTCCCCTTACTGACTGGCTACCCTTTGGGTAGGGTTCTGAAGGTCATTTGGTCCTACTTGAAATGCAGCCTGCGACGAATAGAAATTAGTCAGAAGAAATTAGACAAAGCGGCACTTTCACTGCACAATGCAGAAAATAGCAGGTTGCGCGCCGTAAAAGTGCAAGTTTGTCCTACATTCTGCTCTATCCATCGCCCATACGTGGTATAACCGGAAAGTATAACTATGAGATCACTTTCTTCACTTATCCAATCTGTTCCCCCATCGCCCACAACGACGATGATGCAAAAGGGCCGCGAACTCAAGGCTGCCGGCTACGATGTGATCAACCTAGCCGGAGGCGAGCCGGACTTCGATACACCCAAACATATCCAAGAAGCTGCGTTTGATGCGATTCGCAAGGGTGATACCCACTATCCAACCTCGCATGGCACGCCTGCCCTGCTCGATGCGATCGTGGCCAAACTGGCACGCGAAAATCAGGTGCATGGCGTCCAGCACAATCAGATCATGGTGACTCCAGGCGCAAAGTGGGCGCTCTTCGCTGCAGTTGCTTCTGTCGTCGATCCAGGAGACGAGATTTTGGTGCTCGATCCCTCTTGGGTCAGCTACACGCCGATTGTACAACTCAATCGTGCAGTGCCTGTGCGCATCGCACTTCGTTACGAAGACAACTTCACCGTGACCGAAGAAGCGTTGCGGCGAGCCATTACCCCACGCAGTAAATTGTTGATGGTGAACAGTCCTAATAACCCGACAGGCCGCGTTTTGACGCGCACAGAGATCGAGGCAATTTGCAAAGTGGCCATTGAGCACGACCTCTACGTGATCAGCGACGAGATTTACGAGCACATTCTTTACGAGGGGGCAGTCCATTACTCGCTCGCCGCCGAGCCGGGGATGGCGGAACGCACGATTATCATCAACGGCTTTAGCAAAGCCTACGCCATGACGGGTTGGCGTTTGGGCTGGATGGTGGGTCCAGCCAATGTGGTCAAACAGGCGCGTGTATTGCAGACTCACAGTGCCCAATCGGCAGCCAGCTTTACGATGGCCGCAGGCGTTGCCGCACTAAATGGGCCCCAAGAAAATGTGCAGATGATGACCGCCGCTTATGCCAAACGGCGCAAAATGGTGCTCGATGCCTTTGAAGAAATTCCAGGCTTGGAGTGCCGACCCATCGAAGGTGCCTTCTACCTGTTCCCTAAATTCACCCATAGCAACAAGTCCAGCATCGAAATCTCGAACATCTTGTTGGAGCAGGTCCACATTGCTGCTACACCAGGTGCCGCCTTTGGTGAAGCTGGTGAAGGCCACATTCGCTTCAGCATTGCCGAACGCACCGATCTCCTGGAAAAAATGGTCGAACGGTTGGCGAAGGTTGTACCTACTTTATAGTTCTGACAAGATGACCGGATGACGAGTATTTGTTTTGTCATCTTGTCACCCTGTCATCCCTTCACATTGAGCATGGAGGAGTAATTCAGCGGTGGACGAGCGGATTCGAGGCAGCGTCGATATCAACGAAGCAGATGTCGACTTTTTGGAGGATATTGAACAATGCATGGCGCTGACTGCCGACATTAGTCGGGCAGATTTGCAGTTGTGCACCTTGCTCGACTCCGCACAGGGATTGATCGCCAGCCATGCCGCTCCCCATTCGATCTCCTCAATCTATCGTCAGCTTGCGCAAGGGCGCACCTTTGACCGTGAGGAACAGCCGCTAATCTTTCAGGCGATCTGGCACAATCGCTCCGGCCGCCGTCGCCGCGAAGTGCTCAAGGATGGTGCGCCGATCATTCAAGAGGTCCATCCTATTCGCAATGCCAGCGGACGGCCAATTGCCGCACTCGTCATCGAGACAAACATGATCGCCGATGAGCGTCAGAAACGTAGAAATCGCTACTTTCGCCAGGCGCTCTTTTGGCTACAATCGATGTGTATGCGCGGTGCCATCCCTCAGGTCAATAGCTTAACCCCGTTTGGTCAATACGACGGCATCTACCTGGTCGACTTCAAGCGCAATGTGGTTTACATGAGCGGCACTGCTTCGAACATGTTCCGCACAATTGGCTTGCCCACCAATCTCAAACAACAGCCACTGACCACGCTGGAAAATGAAGATCAACAACTGGTAGCACAGACCTTTGCAACGAATGTCTGCCATGAAGTGCGCAATGAGTCGGATGACGGACGCACCTGGATCCGCAAGACAATTCCGCTCCATGCACCGCAAAATGAGCGTTGGGCACGCCTTTTTCATCTTTCACGTTTGTCACTCAATCGCAGCAACGACGATCATGGGGTCGATGCGGTGCTGGTGCTGATGCAAAACGCCACCGAAGCAGTTGCCAAACAGCGCGAGTTGGAAGTGAAATCGGCGATTATCCAGGAAGTGCATCATCGCATCAAGAACAACTTACAAAACGTGGCGGCGATACTGCGGCTACAGGCGCGACGCAGCGGTAACGAAGAGACCAAACAACATTTGGGCGATGCTGTGAACCGAGTGCTGAGCATGTCCGTCATTCACGAATTCCTCAGTCATGACGGGCATAACCCGATCAACGTGCGCGAAGTGAGCCAGCGGATCGCCAGCCAGGTGGTGGAGGTAGCCCGAGGTCCTTCGCAACATATTGATGTGCGGGTGATTGGGCCTTCCATTCGGTTGCCCGCTAGTCAGGCTACGCCGATCGCCCTGGTCCTCAACGAGTTGCTCATGAATGCGATTGAACATGGTGTCGGCGATCGCACAGAAAGTATGATTCGGGTCCACTTGGATGATCTGGGTGACAACGTACGTATTTCGGTGCAGGATGATGGGAACGGGCCGCCCGATGGTTTTGATGTGCGTCAAAGCAGCAGTCTAGGATTGCAGATCGTCCAGACCTTGGTGACCAATGACTTGAAGGGCACTTTCGACCTTCACTCGCTCTGTCCATTGCCTGAAGAGAGCGGCGCCGACAAAGCTGTCAGCGAGCAGCTTGCGCCGATCAATCTCATCACAAAAGGCACGCAGGCCGTGGTCACCATCCCCAAGCGCACAATGAATGCCGATTGATTGGAGTCGCTAGTGGAGTCAGGAATCGACGCCTTTATCCGTGCAGTGGAGAAACAGGCAACCCTCGCCAGCGAACAGCACACTGGAGCCAATGCCTTCATCCTCAAAATCGGCGATGACTTTGCTTTTATTCGCCTCTCAGATTTACACCATCCTTTCAAGTTCCTCAAACAGTTAGCAGGGGCTCCACCCGTTCAGTTTGGAACCAAAGGCTTCCGCAGCGACATTGTTGACGACAAAAATCCGGCCCGTCACTATACAGCATTTGTTTTTGTGGGGTACTGGCTTCCCTATGCCTTGGGGTGGCTTGTGTTGTGGGGCTGGGAGATCTTGGGGTACTTCCGCTACCGCTTTCAGTGGAGTCCGAACGATATCCGTTGTGGCATGATCGGGCTGCGTCATGGGCGAGCGGTACGCAGAGAAGGTGCTCAAGTCTTGGCCGATTACATTCGGCGCGATCTCAAATCTAGCTAGATAAAGAAAGCGCATATAGTGTCGCTGTTAGCTTATATCTCTATCAGCTCCATAGGAAGCAAAAGCGACTGACGAGTTGAGACTTGTCAGTCGCTTTTGCACTCATGATTATCAAAAACCTTTATGGTTCGGTTACTGAGCCAGAGACAATACTATTGGTGTTGGAGTTTGTACCGCTAGTTGTCATGCGATACGAACTATTACTAGATGATGTCGGGGTAGGCGTTGGGGTCGCACCACTGTTCCA
Organism: Caldilineaceae bacterium; assembly: GCA_046328715.1. Classification (GTDB taxonomy): domain Bacteria; phylum Chloroflexota; class Anaerolineae; order Caldilineales; family Caldilineaceae; genus JAXLWB01. The sequence continues at coordinate 246,831 of JAXLWB010000007.1, forward strand.
ATTGACACTCACCTGAGCAGGATTTGTTACAACCCATTGTACAGAATCCTCTGTTGTCAGAGCGCTGCTATTCGATTGACTGCCACTGTTCAGCTGCAAAATTACCAAACCTGTCATTAATAAGAATAGTGCAATGAATGCTGCTAGCTTGATAGTAAGATGCCGCTGTGCCATTTGATTTGTTTCTCGCATCGTGATACTTCCTTTTGTACCAGTGCCCCCGATTGTTAAAGACGAAATTATGTAGAAAACAAGCAATTACCGAAAAGGTAATACTAAATCAAACCTATGACAGCAAATACCTTTTGTAATTGTTATCTAATCCAAGAATAACAAAATTTATATAATATATAGCTTACAAAAAGATGACAATATATAATAAATATGTGACATTTACATGAGAGCAATCCTATGAAAGTATTTTGACATTCGCGATAACGTCGGATATGCTATTGAATGTGACGACTTTCCTGTTCCCATTGTTATTCATATCCATCGTTCTTGTGAACACGGCTGCTCTGCCAAACTCGCTGGCAAATTTTCTGTGGCAGCTACAGAGTCTCATGCGAATTAAACGCTATGCGTTTAGGAGGATGCCAGATGGAAGCGCATCTGCATTCTCTGCTAACGGTAGCTGTCACACTGCGTTACATTGCTAGATTGGCCGTAAGCGAAAGCGCTTCCCAACGCCACACTGGTGCAAAACCGGGTGGCGTTTCTTTTTGCCCAAATCAACCCCAGTAAATTTGATAAGGAGAAAATTCATACGATGTCTGCCAAACCAACTGTTAGAAAAGCCGTGCTAGCCTATTCGGGTGGGCTGGATACAAGCATCATCGTCCCGTGGCTCAAGGACAACTATAAGTGCGAAGTTGTCTGTTTTTGTGCCAATTTAGGGCAGGAAGATGAATTGGTTGGCCTGGAGGAAAAGGCGATTGCCTCGGGTGCTAGCAAATGCTACGTCGAAGATCTGCGCCACGAATTCCTCACCGAATATGTCTTTCCGACCATGCAGGCGGGCGCTATCTACGAGCGGGAGTACCTTTTAGGTACGTCCTTTGCCCGTCCGATCATCGCCAAACATCTGGTGCGTATTGCCGAGTTGGAAAACGCCGATGCCGTGGCTCATGGTGCAACTGGCAAAGGCAACGACCAAGTGCGTTTTGAGTTGACCGTAATGGCGCTCAACCCGCGTCTGCGCATCATTGCCCCCTGGCGCGAGTGGAACATCAAAGGCCGCGTCGATGCCATCGAGTATGCCGAAGAAAAGCGCATCCCGGTCAAAGCCACGATGGCGCGCATCTACAGCCAGGACAAGAACCTTTGGCACCTGAGCAATGAAGGTGGCCCTTTGGAAGATCCGTGGAATGAACCGCCGGCAGACATGTTTGAGTGGACAACCAATCCCGAGGAAGCACCCGATCAGGCTGAATATGTGGAATTAGAATTTGAAAAGGGCATTCCAGTATCGGTCAATGGCGAGAAGATGGAGCCCGTAGCGATGGTCAAATTCCTCAACGCGCTCGGTGCCAAACATGGCATTGGCCGTGTCGATATCGTCGAGAATCGCCTGGTGGGCATGAAGAGCCGCGGCGTCTACGAAACCCCGGCTGGCACGATTCTCTATCGTGGTCACGCTGCGCTAGAGCAACTCTGCCTCGACCGCAATACGCTCCATTACAAGCAACAGATCGGTATCAAATTCGCCGAATTGGTCTACAATGGCCAATGGTTTACCCCGCTGCGCGAGGCGTTGACTGCTTTTGTCAATCACACCGAACAGACAGTCACCGGCACGGTGCGGCTCAAGCTCTATAAGGGCAATCTCATTCTGGCTGGCCGCAAATCGCCCTATAGCCTCTATCGCCAGGATATTGTCACCTTCGAGCAGGGTGACTACGACCATGCCGACGCTCAAGGCTTTATCCGCCTCTTCGGTCTGCCGATGAAGGTGCAAGCTGTGATGAAGGAACGTAACCGCTAGACAAGGGATAGAGCAGACAAGAAGAGGCGAAGACAAGAAGAAGGGGAGAATGAAGATTCCGCTTCTTGTCTGCTCATCTTCTTGTCTTCTTGTCTCCTTGTCTCCTTGTCTGTTTCAGGAGACACCCATGTCCAACCACTACACAGTCGCCGGCTTTGAAGCTGCCGGGATTGCTGCAGGCATCAAAAAACGAGCTGGTGCGCTGGATGTCGCTTTGATTGCCAGCCAGACGCCTTGCCGAACTGCGGCAGTGTTTACGATAAACAAATTCCCAGCCGCCGCTGTGCTCTACGATAAACAGGTACTCTCTGCCAATCCAGAGGGCATTCACGGTGTGATCATCAATTCCGGCTGTGCCAATGCCTGCACGGGCGAAGAGGGGATGGCCAACGCACGTCGCACCGCCGAAGCCGTTGAACAAGCCTTTGGTTCTTCGGATCATTCGGTGATGGTGATGAGCACGGGCGTGATCGGTGTACAGCTACCAATGGCCAAGATGCTTGCCGCAGTACCAACTTCGGTCAATGCGCTCAAGGCGGCCGGCTGGGAGAATGCCTCCCAAGCGATCATGACCACGGACACCCGCCCCAAGCTTTTTACCCAGTCGCTCGAAATCGATGGCAAGGCAGTTAAGCTCACTGGGATTGCCAAAGGCGCAGGCATGATTCATCCCAACATGGCAACCATGCTCAGTGTGATTGCGACCGATGCTGCAATCAGTCAACCGCTTCTACAAGATGCGCTACGCACGGCAGTCAATGTCAGCTTTAATCGCATTTCTGTAGATGGCGATATGAGCACAAACGACACCGTTATTGTTCTGGCCAACGGTGCGGCGGGAAACGCAGAGATCACCGACGCTCACTCTGCGGTCTACAAAAGCTTTGTCGATAGCCTCACAGCACTTTGTATCGATCTGTCGCAAGCCATCGTGCGTGACGGTGAAGGGATCACCAAGTTTGTCACCATCACTATCAACGGTGCCGCCAGCAATGAAGATGCTCATGCCGCCGCCAACACAGTCGCTACCAGTCCGCTGGTCAAAACTGCCTTCTTTGGCAGTGACGCCAACTGGGGGCGCATTCTGGCTGCGGTAGGACGGTCCGGTGCCGAGGTGGATCCGCAGAAAGCTGCACTCTTCATCAATGGCGGCAAAGATGCGGTCACTCGTACGGGCGAACTTCAACTGGTTGCAGGTGGTACGCCGCTGCCCTACAGCGAAGAGGAAGCTACCGCCATCTTCAAGCAGCCCGAGATCGACGTCCGTGTCGAACTGGGCCTTGGCGGTGGATCGGCCACTGTCTGGACGACCGATCTGAGCTATGAGTATGTGAAAATCAACGGCGATTATCGAAGTTAGTTTGAGTATGAGGGGTGGGGGTGAGGCTTGAGAAAATTTTCCTCCAACCTCACCCCTCACCCCTCTACCTCCTTCCCTGGATACCCTATGAACATCAAACGCCTCTTTGCCACGACCTACGGTCATTTCTCGATTGACATCATCAACTCTTCCACCGCGATGGTGCTGACGGCGATGGCTGCCCCGGAGCGTTTTAATCTGTCAGTGGGCGATATTGCATTTGGTGCCTTGCTCTATCAGATCTGCGCCTCGATGAGCCAACCGATCTTTGGTTCGCTCACGGATCGACTGCGTGGACGTTGGGTGGGTGGATTGGGCTTGCTTTGGACGATCATTTTTTACAGTTTGGCGATGTTCATGCCCAGCTATCCAACCTTTTTGGGCTGTTTGATGATTGGTGGTCTGGGCAGTGGGGCCTTTCATGCCGCTGGCGTCTACAATGCGCCCGCTTCTGGCGGCAAACGCTCCACCTTGGCGACCTCGATCTTCTTTTTAGGTGGGCAAAGCGGCTTGGCGATCGGTCCGATTATTGCCGGGTTCCTTCTCACTCGTGGCGGTATCCAGAGATTGCCTATTACGGCCTTGGCGATGCTGCCTGCAGTAGTCGTGATGTTGTTATTTATGAACTCGCCCATCACCGATCTACCCAATGCCAAGTCAGCAGGCAAGGTGAATGGACGCAAGGGCGCAGTGACGCTTGTTGTGATCTTTATGCTTTTGATCACAATGCGGTCAGGCACGGCCCAAGCATTTTCGACGCTGCTGCCCAAATTTTTCGATCTTCAGGGATTACAGCCGAGTGAGTATGGGCTTTTGATCGGCTGGTTCACCTTCCTGGGCGCATTGGGTACTTTCTCCAGTGGCTTTCTGGGCGACCGTTTTGACCGGCGCTGGCTGATGATTATTTCATTGTTGATCAGTACTCCATTTTACCTGTGGATGCTCAATTCGGATGGCATTTCATACTATATGGCTGCGGCGATTGCCAGCTTTTCGGTTAGCATTTCACACACGATCCTGATCGTGATGGCCCAGGAATTGGCACCCAAGTCGCGTGGTTTGGTAGGTGGGCTGGTACTTGGCTTTATCTTCGCCAGCGGTTCAACCGTTGCTTGGCTGGCGGGTGAAGTCGCCGATGTCACTGGTCTGCCGATCGTGCTCAATGCCTTGTCCTTTTTGCCGATTGGGGCCGCCCTCTGCGCCCTGTTGTTGCCCGGGGCGACCCGACCTGAACCGATTGTTGCTCCCGCCCCAGCCGCGGCTGATTAACCATTGCAAGTTGCCTATTGGGCAGTTACTTTTTGTTGCCGTTGCTTAGGATCTTTCTATATACACAATAAAGGTTAATGTATGCAGGCAGGTGGAGAGATTGTTCTCTATGAAACGCCAGATGGTGAGGTAAAGCTGGAGGTTACGCTTGAAAATGAGACCGTTTGGCTCACCCAAATGCAGATGGCGAAACTGTTTAATCGAGAACGCTCTGTTATTACAAAACATATCAATAATATATTTCGTGAAGGGGAACTAGACGAAAAGAGCAATGTGCAAATTTTGCACATTGCTCTTTCTGATAGACCTGTGACACTTTACAGTCTTGATGTAATTATCTCAGTAGGCTACCGTATTAAATCATATCGTGGTACCCAATTCCGGATTTGGGCAACCCGTACACTTCGTAATCATCTACTTAAAGGCTACACACTCAACGAACATCGGTTGCACAAGCGCGGCCTCCAAGAATTAGAACAAACCCTCACCCTGCTATCACGCACATTAACCCAGAACACTCTTGTAAATGAGGAAGGGCAGGCTGTTTTAGAAGTAATTCAAAACTACTCGCGTTCTTGGCGATTGTTGCTTGAATATGATGAAGATCGTCTTGTTGAGACACCTACACAGCCTCTTGTAGCTTCAGAGACTCTCTCGCTTGAAGTAGCGATTATTGCTATTGGTGAATTACGTAGTGCCTTGGCAGCAAGAAATGAGGCGACTGACTTGTTCGGTCAAGAGCGCGGGCATCTGTTGGCCGCGATATTAGGTAACATTGAACAAACTTTTGATGGTGAGCCTCTTTACCCAACTGTGCAGGCGCGGGCAGCGCATTTGCTCTACTTCTTGATCAAAGATCACCCTTTTAGTGACGGGAATAAGCGGATTGGCGTGTTGCTTTTTCTGGAATACCTGCGGCTCAACAGACTTTTGGTTCGACCTGATGGATCGTTGCGCTTTGCAAACAACGCATTGGTTGCATAGGCACTACTGGTTGCGGCTAGTGATCCCATACAAAAAGACTTGATGATTCGACTGATTCTTAACTTGATGGAAGATGCGCTCTAGCGGCAAGCAGACGATGATTGGAGTAGACAACCATGAGCCATGAATGGGTGAATTGGTCAGGCAGTGTGATCTGCCAACCGCATACACTCTTTGCTCCGCAAGACGAAGCGGAAATTCAGCGCTTGTTGCGTCAGTTGGGCAATAGCGCCACGACCGTGCGTGTGGTAGGCAGTGGTCATTCGTTCGTGCCACTGTGCGCTTCGGACGAGATTCAGCTTTCGCTTGATGGGTTGCAAGGGTTGATCGCTACCTCTGTACTCACAGATTCCGAAGGTGGATTGGCCACATTGTGGGCGGGGACCAAACTGCACCAGATCGGTGAGCCATTGTGGCACAGCGGACTATCACTGGCCAACATGGGCGATATCGACCGCCAAGCCTTAGCTGGTGCCATTAGTACTGGGACGCACGGTACGGGACGAAGTTTGGGCAGCATCGCTACGCAAGTGGTTGGCCTACGCTTGGTGTTGGCGTCGGGTGAGGTGCTGGAATGTTCTTCCGCGCAGAGTCCAGAGCTCTTCAAGGCGGCGCAGGTTTCGCTAGGCCTGTTGGGCGTCATCACACAAGTTACACTGAAATGTTTGCCAGCCTATCACCTGCATGAGCGCACCTGGGTGGCAACATTTGAGGAATGCATGAGCCAACTTGAGCAACAGATCGCTAGCAACCGTCACTTTGAATTTTTCTGGAGTCCTAGCGAAGATGCCTGCGCCATGAAGGCATTGAACCCGGTCGATCTGTCGCCTGCCGAGGCGCAAAGTCTTCCCATTGTGCGAAGTATCAGTCAGGAAGCAAAAGGGCGGTTGGTGCGCTACGTGAAAGATGAACGAATTGACCGCAACTATCGCATCTTCCCATCCGAGCGCAATTTGAAGTTCAACGAGATGGAATTTGCCGTGCCCTATGCCAATGGCCCCGACTGCCTACGAGAAATCCGCCAGTTGATGCAGAGTAAACATCGCAACGTGCTCTGGCCAATCGAATATCGCACCCTGGCTGCCGACGATATCTGGCTCAGCCCGGCCTATGGGCGAGAGACGGTTACTATCTCCATTCATCAAGCAGCTGATCAAGAACATCGCAACTTCTTTGCTGATGCCGAAGCGATCTTTCGCAACCATCAAGGTCGTCCACATTGGGGCAAAATGCACAGCTTCCAGGCGAACGAACTCAGGGCGCTCTATCCGCAATGGGATCATTTTGCGGTCATACGCCAGCAACTGGACCCAAACGGGCGTTTTCTCAATCCTTATTTGCGCTCAATCTTCGCCTAATTACCTGAAGCCTTCTTTCTTCGTGCGATCTTATCCTTCACATGCTGCGCTAACTCCGGTGTTAGCTCCGGCTCGGCTTCTCCTGCTTCGCGCTCAGCCAATACTTGAGCCACATTCGCATCCGTGCCGAACTACTCTCTTGGCGAGCAAAGTATGTTGCACGTTGCTATGCCATTACTCGTGCTGGTGTCTTGGTAATCGTGTAAGCAAGAGGGTATATCGCTCTATTTGATTAATTAAAACATTTTTAATTGACAAAAATGTTTCGATCTGCTATTATTGGTTGAGTCAGTATTACTATTTTCGAGAATTAGCTATGTCTCTTACCTATCAGCACGATCAACATTCCCCCATCTGGCAGATTGTTGAACACCTACAACGGAATGGTCCTGCTACAATCAAGGAGCTAGAAGATGTCCTTGGTGTGACGACGACCGCTGTGCGCCAGCATCTCTCTTCGCTTCAGGCAGAAGGCTATATTCGGCGGGAAACTGAGCGTGACTCGAACGTTGGGCGCCCTTCTCATGCCTATGCTTTGACCGATAAAGCACGCGAGCTTTTTGCCTGTCGTTGTGATGACTTGGCTCTGGCCGTGTTGGAGGAGGTCTTTGCGCTCGAAGGGGACGAACGCACGCAGATTTTGCTGGATCGAGTTGGGACAAAGTTGGCGCATCGCTACACATCAAGCGTGAAGTCGACCGTCCTAACCGAACGAGTGGATCAATTAGCACATGCACTACACGAGCGTGGTGTCTTGACCGACGTAATGAACAGCGAAGATGTCATTGAGTTGAAAATGTACAATTGTCCCTTCCACGAACTAGCCACTGTGCACAAAGAAATTTGCGATATGGACACTGCCATGATCGGCAAAGTACTGGGAAAAGAGGTAAAATCAACCAGTTGCATTATGGATGGACAATCGAGTTGCAGTTTTGTCGTAACAAGATAACAATGAGAGATTGGAGATGAGTTACCTCATTCCAAAGTCCAAATTTGAAAATTTACAAAGAGGTTTGGTTTAAAATGAGTACATTAGAAATTCGCAATTTGCACGCCACTGTTGGCGATGTGGAAATTTTGAAGGGTGTGAATATCACGCTCAATAGTGGCGAGATCCATGCCATCATGGGACCGAATGGTTCGGGCAAATCGACCCTTGCCTATGTGATAGCTGGTCATCCTCACTATACCGTCACCGAGGGCGACATTCTGATCGACGGCGAGAGCATTCTCGACCTGGAAGCCGACGAGCGCTGCAAGGCTGGTATCTTTCTCGCCTTTCAATATCCAGTGGCCGTTCCAGGTGTGAGTGTGGCCAACTTCCTGCGCACCGCTGTTTCCAATGTACGTGGCTACAGCGAAAAAGAGAATGGGCAAAATGGTAATGGCCAAAGCGCTGTCATTGGTTCTAACCTGATGCCGATGCGCGAGTTCCGCAAAGAGTTGAACGACAAGATGAAGGAATATCAGGTCGATGCCTCCTTTGCCCGCCGTTACCTCAACGACGGCTTTTCGGGTGGTGAAAAGAAGCGCACCGAAGTACTACAAATGGCGATGCTTGAGCCCAAGTTTGCCATCCTCGACGAATCGGACTCGGGCCTTGATATTGATGCATTGCGCGTCGTCGCTGATGGGATTAACAAACTGGCCACCCCCAACCGTGGCTTCTTAATGATTACCCACTATCAGCGCCTGCTCAACTATGTAAAGCCACAATTTGTTAGCATCTTCTACGGCGGACGCATTGTGAAGACCGGTGGGCCCGAAATTGCCCTGTTACTCGAAGAAAAGGGCTATGGATGGGTAGAGAAGGAATTCGGTACAGAAAAAGTAGCGGCGTGATCAAGGAACAACGTTGCAAGTTGCAAAGCGGTAAACTTGCACTCTGCACCTGCCACTTTTAACTTGTAAGGAGAAAACGATGGCAAATGTAAACGATTTGGAACAACTGTCTGGCGTCAAAGAGCAGTACGCATACGGGTTCCATGACAATATTAAAGCGGTTTTCCAGACCGAGCGCGGTTTAAATCATGGGGTGATCGACGCAATTTCCGATCGCAAGAATGAGCCGGACTGGATGCGCAAGTTCCGCCATGACGCATTGGATATTTTCCTTTCCAAGCCGATGCCAAACTGGGGCGCTGATCTCAGTGGGATTGACTTTGATGAGATCAAGTACTATTCCAAGCCCACGGATCGAGCCGCTGATAAGAATTGGGACGATGTGCCCGAAAACATCAAAAACACCTTTGAACGGTTGGGAATTCCCGAAGCCGAACGCAAATTCCTGGCGGGTGTCGGAGCCCAATATGATTCTGAAGTCGTCTATCACAGCTTGCGCGCTGAATGGGAAAAGCAGGGCGTGATCTTCCTGGATATGGACACCGGCCTACGCGAATATCCCGATATCGTGCGTGAGTATTTCGCCACCATCATTCCGGCAGCAGACAATAAATTCGCAGCACTCAACAGCGCCGTCTGGAGCGGAGGTAGCTTTGTCTACGTTCCCAAGGGCGTGCATGTCGATATTCCGCTGCAAGCCTACTTCCGCATCAACGCTGAGAACATGGGTCAATTTGAGCGCACCCTGATCATCATCGAAGAAGGAGCCAGCGCTCACTACGTGGAAGGTTGTACCGCCCCCGTCTATAGCAGCAACAGCCTGCACAGCGCCGTGGTCGAGATTATTGTCAAGAAGAACGCTCGCTGCCGCTATACCACCATCCAAAACTGGAGCACCGATGTCTACAACCTGGTGACTAAGCGCTCCGTTGCCTACGAAGGTGCCACGATGGAATGGATCGACGGCAACCTAGGCAGCAAGGTAACGATGAAGTACCCAGCGGTCTATATGCTCGGTCCCAAGGCCCACGGCGAGATTCTTTCAATCGCCTTTGCCGGTCGCGGTCAGCATCAGGACGCTGGTGGCAAGGTCGTACACGGTGCACCCTATACCAGCTCTAAGATCGTCTCCAAGTCGATCTCCAAGGATGGTGGGCGCGCCAGCTATCGTGGTCTGTTGCGTGTCGCCAAGGGCGCTCACCACAGCAAGAGCAACGTCGTCTGCGATGCGCTCCTGCTCGACGAAGCCAGCCGTAGCGATACCTATCCCTACATTGAGATCGAAGAAGACAATGTCTCGGTCGGTCACGAAGCCTCGGTCAGCAAGATTGGGGAAGAGCAACTATTCTACCTGCAGAGCCGTGGTATCGGTGAAGATGAAGCGGCAGCCATGATCGTCGGTGGCTTTATTGAACCATTGGTCAAGGAATTGCCAATGGAATATGCCGTAGAAATGAATCGGCTGATCCAATTGCAAATGGAAGGCACGATTGGCTAAAAGATGACAGGGTGACAGGATGACTGGGGTTATCATCCTTTCATCTTGTCACCCTGTCACCGTGTCAGAGGTGATCAAATGAGTGTGATGGTAAAAGAACAAGTGATTGAAAAAGCTGCGAGCTTCTCCGCCGATACCGTCTGTGCGCTTTCGCAGGCGTGGAATGAGCCACAATGGATGCTTGACTTCCGTCTGGCAGCCTGGCAGCAATTCGAGGCATTGGAGTGGCCCAAGTCGACAGACGAAGCCTGGCGACGGACAAAATTGACCGGGTTCGATCTGAAGAACTTCCAACCAGTGGTTTATCCTAATGGCCATACGCCCGAAGTAGGGATGCTGGTTCAGCACGAATTGGATGAAATGGATAGCGCTGCCAGCTTGGTCTTTAGCGAAGGCATGATTGCGCATCGCAGCGCCAAGAGCGATCTCGAAGGACAAGGTGTGATCTTCACCGATCTCCATACGGCGGTGAATCAACATCCTGAGCTGGTCAAAAAATATTTTATGAATCAAGCCGTTACGCCTGACTTTAATAAGTTCACGGCGTTACATGCGGCGCTTTGGGACACAGGTACATTGATCTATGTACCGAAAAATGTAAAAATTGAACTGCCTCTGCAAATTGTGCTCAATCAATCAGTTGCTAAGGCTGGTGGCTATCACCATACCCTGCTCGTTGCTGACAGCGGGGCCGAAGTCACAGTGGTGGATGATCTCGTGGGCGGCACCGATGGGCTGCAAAGCGAAGTCGTCGAGTTGATTTTGGGCGATAACAGTGTCGTTCGCTACATGAATTTGCAGGACTTTGATAGCTCCACCTGGAATTTCCTGCGCGGTCGTGCCGCCGTTGGCAAGGATGCAGACTTGCGCTGGATTCAGGTCAGTTGGGGTAGTCGCTTGACCAAGGCCTTTATCGACGTCGATATGCAAGGCAAAGGTGGTCACGCGGAACTGCTGGGTATCTACTTCCCAACCGGTCGCCAGCACATTGATCACCAGACCATGCAAGTTCATCAGGCCCCCAACTGTTTTAGCGACCTGCTCTTCAATGGTGCCCTCAAGGATCGGGCACGCAGCGTCTATATGGGCTACATCAAAGTGCTCCCCGGTGCGCAGAAGACCGACGCCTATCAACGCAATGGCAATCTGATCCTCGACAGCAAAGCACGCGCCGACAGCATCCCAGGCCTCGAAATTGAGGCAGACGATGTACGCTGTACGCATGGTGCCACTGCTGCCCAGGTGGAAGATGAATATCTCTTCTATCTGATGGCGCGTGGCCTTTCCCGTGCCCAAGCCGAACGCATGATCGTCCAAGGTTTCTTCCAGGCCGTACTCGATCGTGTCCCGGTTGAGAGCGTGGTGAAGAAGCTAGAGCAGGTGATCGAGCGCAAGATTGGTGGATAGAAAAGAGATTAGAGATTGGGAGATCGAGAGATTATGCAAAGCAAAGCGGACAATCTCTCGATCTCCTAATCTCGCAATCTCCTTAAGTTATAATGGAGCATTCTATGTCTGTCAACAACAAAGGCTATGTTCACCCTGATGCACTAGTAAGCACCGATTGGGTGGCGGCAAACCTCAATAATCCATCCATCCGCCTGATAGAGAGCAACGAGGATATTCTGCTTTACGATACCGGTCACATCCCCGGCGCAGCGAAGATCGATTGGCACGCTGACCTCAATGACCCCATAACCCGTGACTATATTGGCCGCGAGGGCTTTGAGAAATTGATGCGCAAGAACGGCATCGGCAATGATACCACCGTGATCTTTTACGGTGACAAGAACAATTGGTGGGCAACCTATGCCTTCTGGGTTTTCCAGCTTTTCGGCCACACCAACGCCAAGGTGATGGACGGTGGACGTGCCAAGTGGGTGGCCGAGGGACGCGAAATGACCCGTTCTGTGCCTTCTTACCCGTCCTCGAATTATGCAGCCCAGGAACGAAACGATGCGCCAATCCGTGCCTATCGAGAAGAGGTGCTGGAACATATCAAAGCACACAAACCCTTGGTCGATGTGCGCAGCAACAAGGAATACACAGGCGAACTCTTGCACATGGCCGATTACCCGCAAGAAGGTGCGCTGCGTGGCGGCCACATTCCCGGTGCCAAAAATGTGCCCTGGGCGCGTGCGGCCAATGCCGATGGCACCTTCAAGAGCGCCGACGAACTGAAAGCAATCTATGAAGGCGAGATCGGTCTTCACCAGAACGATGATGTGGTCGCCTACTGCCGCATCGGCGAACGCAGCAGCCATACCTGGTTTGTCCTCACTTATCTGCTCGGCTACAAAAACGTGCGCAACTACGACGGCTCGTGGACTGAATGGGGCAATGCGGTGCGTTTGCCCATCGAAAAATAGTGAGCAAGAGATTAGGAGATTGCGAGATAGTCATGCGATGATCAATTCCTAATCTCTTAATCCCGCTCTCTCAACCTTGAAGTTACCGATCATGACAACACCTTCGCTCGACTCCATCCGTGCCGATTTTCCGATTCTCAACCGACAGGTAAATAGTGGCAAGCCGTTGGTTTATTTCGACAACGGGGCAACTAGCCAAAAGCCGAATGTGGTTCTGACGGCCATGGACAACTTCTACCGCTGCTCGAATGCCAATGTGCATCGTGGCGTGCATACGCTGAGCGAAGAGGCAACTGCGCTGTTTGAAAATGCCCGCAAGCAGGTTGCACATTTTATCAACGCCGCGCATGAGCGTCAGGTCATCTTTACCAAAGGCACGACGGAAGGAATCAACCTCGTCGCAAATTCCTGGGGACGTGCCAATTTGCAGCCCGGCGACGAGGTGCTGATTACGCAGATGGAGCATCATGCTAACATCGTGCCCTGGCATCTGCTGCAATCTCAGATTGGCTTTACCCTGCGCTTTGTGCCGATCACGCCAGCGGGCATGCTTGACATGGAGGCGCTGCCTGAATTGTTGACAGAGCGGACCAAACTGTTTGCCTTTACACACATCAGCAACGTCCTCGGCACAATCAATCCTGCAGCCGAATTGGTGCAGATGGCTCATGCTGTAGGGGCCAAGGTCTTGATCGATGGGGCGCAGAGTGTGCCACACATACCGGTTGACGTACAGGCGCTCGATGTCGATTTTCTGGTCTTTAGTGGCCACAAAATGTGCGGCCCAACAGGGATCGGCGGACTCTATGGCAAACGTGAACTGCTAGAGTCGATGCCACCGTTTCTGGGTGGCGGTAGTATGATCCGTCAGGTGACCATGCATGGCAGCACCTTCCTCAACATTCCGCAACGCTTCGAGGCCGGCACTCCTGCGATTGCTGAGGCGATTGGGCTAGGTGCTGCGGCAGATTACCTTTCCAAACTTGGCATGGAGTGGGTCGCCGCTCATAATCACGCGCTGGCAGGCTATGCCTACGAGCAACTGAGCGAGCTTGAAGGGGTGCGCATCCTTGGCCCCGAAGCATCGAAGCGCACGGGGATTGTTTCCTTCACGATGCAAGAGGTCCATCCGCACGATATTTCCGCCATTCTGGATGCTGAGGGAGTTGCAGTGCGCGCTGGTCACCACTGCGCCCAACCACTTCATGATTTTTATGGCATCCCGGCAAGTGCAAGAGCAAGCTTTTATGTGTATAATACAAAAGAAGAAGTGGATCAGTTGGTAAAAGCAGTTGGTAAAGCGAGTGAGATTTTTGCATAACTATGGAATCACTCTATCGAGAAGCAATCATCGATTACTATAAACACCCTCGGCGCAAGGGACACCTGGAAAATCCCGATGTCCAGTTTCACGATCACAACCCCTTCTGTGGCGATCAAATCACCATCGAGTTGAAGATCGAAGATGGGAAAGTGGTCGATGCTGCCTTTGATGGTCGCGGCTGTGCCATTAGCCAAGCGACTGCCAGCATGTTGGTCGAAGATGTGATCGGCAAGACGCTGGATGAGGTCAAAGAACTGGATAAGGAGTACATCCTGGAGATGCTCGGCATCGAAATCGGGCCGACACGACTTAAGTGCGCGCTTTTGTCACTCAAAGTGCTCAAGGCTGGGGTGTGGGGATTGGATGAGTGGCCGGAGTAAAAACCACGGATCTGTGTTACGCGGATTCAATTTTCATTCGAGAAGACAATGTCGGATTTGATTAAAGTAGCAACCGTTGACGAACTACCTGTGGGCGGACGAAAAATTCTTGATGTAGACAATGTATCTGTTGCCCTCTTTAACATTGATGGCACGATCTATGCCATTGAAGATCGCTGCACTCACGATGACGGGCCGTTGGCCGAAGGCGAATTGAGCGGCTGCACGATTACATGCCCGCGCCACGGTGCTCGTTTTGATGTGCGCAGCGGCAAGGCGCTCAGCTTTCCTGCCTTCGAGCCGACCAATGTGTATGAAGTGCAGTTGCGTGGCAATGAAGTTTGGATTGAGTCGCCAGTTTGAACCTGTTCTGTTGATGCAACAGATTGACGATAAGGAAAGTACTATGTCTCTACCTACTTCTGAAGAAGTTCGAGATCTAATTAAGTCAAAAGTGAAAGATCCCGAGTTGATGATGAACATCGTTGACCTGGGTTTGGTCTATGATGTTCAAGTTACCCCGGAAAAGACCGCCGAGATTACCATGACCCTGACCAGCCCCGGCTGCCCTGCTGGCCCTGAAATCATCACCAACGCCCAACGCGAAACGCACCTTGCCTTCCCGGACCTGGAAGAGGTCAACGTTCATCTCACCTGGACACCTTTTTGGAATCCTGACATGATGTCGCAGGAAGCCAAGGATGAGTTGGGATATTTTTAGAATTTGCGCAAACAAAAATAAAGCCGCACGACTCGAGTCGTGCGGCTTTATTTTTGTTTGCGTTAACCTTCAATAGTTTCCCCAGTTGGAGCTTCGGTTGGTGTTGGCAAAGGTGCTTCTGCCGCTGAGCTATCTGCATTGGGCACGTTGGCATTCGGTCCATATTTGTATACGGCACCCCAGGCGGTGTATTTACTCACTAGTTCGCCACTGCGCGTGCCGTTGGCGTCGTTGATGGTGCGCACGATCTTCACCGTCATGCCCTTGGTCTCCCACTCCACCTGTTTGATCGTGCCTTCGGGCAGGCTGTTATCCAGTTCATAGCGCGGAGCAGGTGGATTTTTGACCTCTTCAATGATTGGCTGGCTGACACTGACCTGGCGATTGGGTTTTGTGCCGTAGAAATTGAAGGTAATCACACCGTTCTCTGCATCGACCGCAGGCTCGATCAAGAGGTAAGCGCCGGTGTCGTTACGGAATCTGAAATCCACCCCTGGGGTGAAGATCGTCGCATCGACTCCGGGTTCTCCATACCAGTGGACGATGTAGCTGTGGTTGTAACGCTCCACAATCGGAAAGCCGCCGTATAGCGCTGCCCGGAAGACAGTAGTGCTTACTTGGCAGATGCCGCCTCCGACGCCATTGACCGTTGCATCGCCCACAATCACCAATGAATCTTCAAAGCCATTGGCCAGGCTAACATCTTCGACACTGTGATTGAAGCTAAAGATGCCATCTGGCGGCACCACAACACCCTCAAACTTGGAAGCGCCGACCTGAATGTTATGGATGCGTTCCAGCGAACTGCCTTTGAAGTAGGTACTGGCACTCACAATCAATTCGCGGATGCCCATGTTGGCGATGTTGTTGGAATCGACTGCTGGCGGGGCGTCCGTCACCTTCAACTCGGCTTGGGCGCTTTTATTGGCCAGCGCATTACGAATCGACTCGTAGGTAGCATCGATGTCCAATTTGCGGCCTGACTGGCTGGGGCGTAACACAGTAACTTCCCCGCTATTCGAATTGAAAGCAAGCCGTGCATCGCGCGGGGCGATGTCAACTTGTTTAGCCCACTCGCCAATCAAGTTGCGCAACTGCTGTTCATCGACGGTAAATGGCTCGCTTGCTGCGATGATGCGGCGCAAGGTCGAAGCATCGAGTGCAAAGGATAATCCGGAAGTGGCATCGTGTACCTGAAGCCCAGTTGCAGGTAGATTGGCGAGCGCATCCGGTTTTGAGGTGGATCCACTCGGTGCTTCGGGTTGAACTCCCAACAACTGCAACGGCACCGAAACTGGGGTAATCAAATCCATTGAATGGAGGGCGTTAACAAGTTGGGCCAATGACTGTTCGATATCAACTTCAACGCCTGGCTGGGCTGGAATGGCAATGCCAATAAAGTTGATGCCTGCCTGGGCTGGGCGGCGTGCCTCTTGAGCGATGTTGTTCAAGGCCACACGTAATTGACCTTCATCGAACTCGAGATGCGGCATCACTGATTCGCCTGCAAAGAGCATCGTGAATTGTTGGATGAAATCATCCACAACTACACCGCTGCGTCCCAGTAAGTAAGCGCGGTTGAGTGCATCCGTCCACTCGGCCCGCGAAGAGAGCAGCCGATTATCGAGCAACCATTGGCGCTCACCATCGCCAAGCCGGACCGGAGGAAGCGTAATGTTTCCAGCTTCACTTTGTAGTTTGCTCAGTGCTGCGCTGCGGGTTAGACCACCGACCGAAATACCAGCAATCGTCACACCTGGGTAAATGCGCTCCAGATACCACATGTGCCAAAAGGAGGCAACACTGATCAACGTGACCAGCAGCAAGCTGGCGAAGATCAGGGCGAAATCAAAAGCGCCGCGTTCAAAGCGGCGTGTAGGTAGTGGACGAGCGGCAATTGTATACATAGTTATGAAACGTAAAACGTAACGCGTAAGTTCAGATTTTATCACAACTCGTAGAGGCGGATCGTAGCTGCCGGTTGATTGTCATCTAATAGACAACGCAAATAGAGGTGACACATCTGTAGGGGCATCCGCTTGCCGGTGCCCAAAGGCGACCGCAAGGGTACGCCCCTACAAAGTGCCATGTTTATCTGCGTTGTCTATAAGACCGGCGGCTAGGAGCCGCCTCTACGTTCCCAAACAAGAGAAGATGCTAGATCATCTGAATTCACGCATCACGTTTCATTCATCATTTACCCCAACTCACCATCTGTTCCTGGGCGTAGCCATAGCTAATTTTGACATCAATCGGCAATTGGCGTTGATTGCTGCCGTCGGCGTTCATCACCCAAACGTGCCAATCGCCTGCCTCGTTGTTCGGCGAACGGTTGCTCAAAAAGACGATGTATTTCCCATCTGGACTCCAGGCCGGTGCGACATTGTTGGGCAATGCATCGACCAAGGTCGTTACCGGTCGAGTCAGGTAGGTCTGTCCGCTGCCGTCGTCGTTCATGACCATGATTTCCCAGTGATTGCCCGACTTCGACTGATAGACGATGCGGTTGCCATAGAGATCGGGGTCTTGGAAGCCGGGATCTTCGGTCACGGTTTTGATATCGACGGTTGGCTTGTCGGCTGTGATCTTAAAACCACGGTTGGCTCGATAGATGATGTTATCGTTGTCCCAATCCGGAGCATCAACGCTGCCTTCGGCTGGCAGATCGCGGAATTCCTTATCAGCCACGGTAACTCGTCCCAAGCCGTAGGAATTGTTGGATTTGGTGATGGTACGCAGCGGAAGGTCTTCAAACGGCTCTTCGTCGGGCAAACAGATGCCAAAGCCAGGGGTACGGCAGGTGACGGAAGTGGAATTAGCATTGGCTAAGTGTGCAAAGGTGATTTTGCTACCATCTGCGTTCCACTTGGGGCTAGCCAACAATTCTGATTCACCAAAGACCTTGCGCTCATCGGAGCCATCGATGTTGATCACATAGATGCCATTTTCGCCACCCATACGTGCGAAAGCAATCTTCGTGCCATCCAGACTGATCGCTGGGTCGTAGCCACCAGTGACCGGGCGCAGAGTACCTGTTGCCAGGTCATAGACGTAGAACATCCCGCCACCACCGCTGCTGACAACGATTTTACCGCTCAGACCTGTGGGCGCAGCGGTTTGAGTTGTCTTTGCCGATTGAGTTGAAGCGGTGCTTGCGGCGGCATTCGAACTGCTGACAGGCGTAGCCTTGCTGGTCGGTGTAGCTGCAGGCGCTGCACTTGCTTGCACGACGGGCAGGCTGGAAAGCGTTCCGCTGGCACTCAAATAGGTCGCAGAGAGCCAACCTTTGCTGCCATCTTCCAAAGTCACTTGCACCCAGCTTGAATCCACGTTGCGTCCGATGGCCGGGTAACTTGCGCCATTCGCAACAGCGCCACTGATACTATAGCTTGTACCTGGACCCGAGCGTACCCGTAAGCGCGCTCCCTCGGTTTGTACTGTCACCTGGACGGAGGCATCCGTTGTCTCTGCGACAGGAGCAGCTGCTGGCTCGATTGCTGAGGCCGTGGTTGTCGTGGTCACTTCAGATGAAGCAGCCTCGACCGTAGTCGTCGTCACCGTGGTGGCGGCAGCGGCGACCTCGGCTTGAGGTGCAGCAGTGCCTGTCGCATCGGTGACAGGCAAAGTGTCCAGATCAAAAGCCACTACATTTTCGCTTTTCACCCAACCTTGTGTGCCATTCTCGGTTACGACGAGCAACCAATCGCTGGCTTCGTTGCGGCCAACAAGTGAGATGGTTGAGGCTGAGTCGAGCTGCAAAATTGTTTTCCCATCTGGCTTATCCTGAACCTCTGCTCCTCCTCCACCAACAACGCCTAGTAGGCCAGTCGTAGGCAAATTAATCGAGGGTTGCTCCGAAGTTCCCTGCGCCGATGTTGTTGTTGAAGTAACTACTTCGGACTGAACAGGCGTCGCAGTGGCAGTCGGTGGCAAGGTTGGTTTGGGCGTCGGCGAAGGAGTGGGTGCCTTGGTTGGGGTGGGAGGCACTGGCGTGGCAGTAGCGGTGGGTGCTTGAGAGGCTCCTGGCAAGTCTGTGGTTGGATCGATCACCGCCAATGTTTCGATGCTGTAAATGACAACATCACTGGCTTTCATCCAGCCCACTTTTTTGTCTTCGGTTCGAATCGCAATCCATGTTGAATCACTGGAACGACCAAAGGCAGTAACGACAGCACCGGGATCAAGTTTTGTTACAGTTGTTCCCTCTGGCTTGTCGACAACATTGCTGCCCGTACTACTCACGACTGCCAACACCGTCGTTTCTGCTTGGGCGAGTGCTGCAGATTGAGGGCTGGCGCTTACAGGTCGTGTGGCAAAGCAGATGCCAGCCAAAATGAATGTAGCGACAAATGCACCTGCCATGAGAGGAAGGCGCTTGTGCTGCATTTTCAATAATGCCCGAACCATATCATACTCCGATCTATTAAGGTTTACGTTTTGGGTACGGCAGATTCATCCTACTGAACCTATTTTCTAAAATGTGGCTGCTTTAAAAACGATAACTATCGTTTTTGAACAGAGCGCACTTTAGATGCAAACGTAAATCTTATCTATTGGTGAATTTTTCAAATAATCATAGCAGATTTTGATGTTTGAGATATAACGTTTCGTACATTGTATCGTAAACTGCGGTTCTCCGATAAATGACGGATGGCGAATTGCGGGTTGCGAATGACCCGCCACTTGGCACTCACAATTCACTTATTGTGAACAGCTTAATCTCTTTACGCAGATCGCTGTAGTGTGTTTCATCATGTATCAGAGTGAGTGGTGTCACGCTGGCAGAATGACTAGTACTGACAGGATCAACAACGCTGAAACTGTAATGTAGTGATGCCAGGCATCGCGCACGCGCCAATGGGCAATGGCTGCGCCGATCATGATTAGCACAAGCCATGTTCCAGCAAACAGACGTGCTCGTGGTTCAAAAAGACTAAAACAAAGGCTAAAAACGCCGAGTAGTTGTGCCAACCCTGTGGCGCGCCACAACCAGTTGGGTACGCCCATCCGTTGGCGATGGGCAAGCGAACTAGGTAGGCCGATAATCTTGGCCAGCGCTGAAATAAGAAACGGGAGAGTGAGCAACAGTATCAGTTCCTGTTGCGGATGAAGTCCTTGAATTCTTTCTAGCATATAATAGGTAGACCTTTTGTAAGAAGTATACTCTTTCAATTGCAATTCGCGAAGGGTGAACAGATCGCTCAGCTTGTAAAGCAAGCTAGCCGTTCACCCTTCATACACTGATCTCTCATTTCCCAAGGAGCTCTATGAATCATCAATCGCATCCTGCCGTTACGTTGCTTAGCGAGCTATTAGCCGTTGCCTCTCCATCAGGTTACGAAGGTCGCCTAGCAGAAATTGTGCGCACAAAGTTATCTGGTTTTGGCTACCAGCCTGAAACCGATGGGGCTGGCAATGTCTTTGTACGCTTCCCTGGCCAAAACCCGCAAGCTCCTTTGGTCTGCCTCGCCGCTCACATGGATGAAATTGGTTTTGTCGTTACCCGCATTGAAGCGGATGGCAGCCTGCGTTTACAGCGCAATGGCGGCCTCTATCCCTGGAAGCAAGGCGAAGGACCTGTGGAGATCGTGGGTGACCAAGGTTCAATCACTGCGGTGCTCTCGATGGGATCAACCCATGCCGCTGTGGCTGATCGGGCCGTGCAGTGGGAAGATGTGCGTGTGATCACTGGCCTGACGCCTGAACAGTTACGTGCCGTGGGTGTTCGCCCTGGTTCGCCAGGCGTTCCCATTCAGGCCGTGCGCGGACCGGTGATCTTTGGCGATCTTGCTGATCCGCTGCTGGGAGCATGGACCTTTGATGATCGCATGGGCGTCGTCGCCTTGCTACGTCTGCTTGAAACCATACAAAAAGAAGGATTGCAGCCACAGCAGCCTACGATCATTGCCTTTGTCACCTGCGAAGAGGTAGGTGGGTTCGGGGCGAAGGCACTGGCACAGCGTGAACGACCGCATACCTTCATTGCCATTGATGGCTGCCCGATCCCTCCTGGTACGCCGTTACAGATCGATGGCCGCCCCGGCATTTGGACCTATGATCGTCACGGGCCCTACAATCCCAAACTGGTGGCCGAATTGAGTCAATTGGCCCAAACCGTTGGTACGGAATTACAGCCAGCCGCCTACAACAGCACAGCCAGTGACGCCAGCATGGTCTACGAGGTTGGCGGTGCCGAACGGGTGGCCTGTTTTGGCCATGTGCGCGAAAACAGCCACGGTTACGAAGTTGCCCGTTTGTCGGTCTTTGACAATCTGCTCAAGGTGTTGGTTGCGTTTATCAAACAGTGGAAGGTCTAGCTTTATAGACAACTTGCCCTAGCGCGAAATATTATCCTTGATTATTTTGCTATATTGACGTGCCGATCCCTTTGTGCTACTATTCGAAAAATTAAGACTAACATACGAAGTTTCAACTAAATCTTTACGCAGAGAAGAGTTGTGCACCTGCTGCAACAAGTTTGGTGCCGATTCTCTAAAACCTGCCAATCCAGGTATCGAGCGATACGAATTTTCAATCCTGTGGAACCAACAGAGCGACCGATTGAATTAGGCAGTTCTAGCAAAGCGGAACGCCGCATGTGGGGGGGGCTCCCAGGCGGCGGCCCGCCTTCGCGTCTCTTACCTGCTGAAACAACCTTAGGCGCACTGTTGCGGGTCGCACGTTTTCGCTCTTCCCTGGCGCTCAGTATGCCGGCGCTTTCGGCTCTGACACTTGCTTGGTGGGAAATGGGTAATGCGTGGAATCCATTACCCATCTTTTTTGTACTGCTGGGGACCCTGAGCAGTGCGTTGGGGATGAACCTTCTCACCGAGTTTTACGACTATCGCCGCAGCTTGATGTTGAGTGAACAAAGTTCAAATCTCGAAAATACGACCGGGTTTGATATTTTGGTCAGTGGCCGGGTATCGCCCGGCTTTGCGCACAGTATTGCCCTCTTTTTGTTGGTGCTCAGTGGCTTGAGTTGGTCTTGGGCGGCACTTTTGAGTGGCTGGCCGATCTTCTTTTTTGGCGCATTGAGCCTTTTGTTAACGTGCACCTATGTTGCGCCGCCAATTGCCTACGCCTATCGTCGCCCGGGGTTGGGTGAGCTTGGGGTTTGGCTCAACTTCGGTTTGTTGCAGATGTTGATCGCCTATTACGCGCAGACCGCAACCCTTACCTGGACTCCCTTCTGGCTGAGTATTCCGTTTGGCCTTCTGGCTGCACTTTGTGTCCACAATTTCAATTTCATCTATCATCGTCGAGATTGGTTGATTCGCAAACGCACGATTGTTGTACAGTTGGGAACCGAACGGGCAGTCGATCTCAGTGCGGTGCTGGCAGTTGCTGTCTATGTTGCGTTTTTGCTGATTGCTAGCTTGGCGGTGATGCCATTACGCATTCTGATTACCTTACTTGCCTTACCCACCGCGATTGGCGTCTTTCAACAGATTGATCGCGATATTATGGATCTCTACGAAGGTGTTGCCCTATCACGCAGTTCCGCAAATGCTACCCTCTTGACATCTCTCCTGTTTTGCGCAATCCTATTCCTTGAACGAATGTAATTATTGATAACTTGATCGGCACTTTGTGGTTCAATTAAAGTGAACTTTTCACGGTCAGCCAGTTTTGTTGGGAAAGTGTCAGTCAAATCAAGTTGAGGACCTACTAGTCAGCAAGATTCATGGAATAGGGGGAAAGGCGGATGTTCCGTTTTCAGCAGAAGCAGCGCACATCGAGAGCCTCTTCTCCATTGCTGACACCCAAAATCCTCTATGAGTTAGCTGGTCAATGTCAAGTTTTTGCCAATGATCTGGCACGTCACGATCCGCACCAAGTTGATTTAAGGATGTGTCATCGCTATAACGATTGGCTTTCTACGCTTCGCAGCTACGAAATACTAACCCGGCGCATTGCCTTGCGCACTGCACGCCCAATCGCTCGCTGGCAATTGATCACCTTGGGGGTCGTGATCTGGTTTTTCCTAAACCTTGCCCTCCCTAGCCGCATGGATCGTATCTATAGCAGCGCCTTGGTAAGTAGTTGGCTCTTGGGGCTGATCGTCCTCTATTTTATTCCGCAACGGCTCTATGGCACGACGGTTGAATTGTTAGAAGCGAGGCTGCTGTTGCTGGTGGACGCCTTGTTAGAGTTGAGCCAAAATGGAGAAATCCAGTTAACCGAGGCAGTCTTCTTTCGTGTCAAGGAGATACTCGAAGCCACACGTTATGAACTGCGCCAGCAACTCGACTTAGCCCACCGCAACGAGAGAAGTTATTTGTAGTAAGTTGCACAATTCTTGACCTGCCTCTAACCGCTTGATTACTCTTCTCCGCGTCTGCGCTTTTTGAGATAGCGGTTGCGTTCGCGGGCGTACCACATTCTCCTCCGTCGTCCTGGCTGGCGATAAGCTGGCAGCGGGAATTCGTGACTTAAGGTTAGGGTAGGAATGCGCTGGAGCGGCGGGGTGAGTCGCTCATCTAATCCGGACGGAGGGGGCAGTGTCCACGCCTGTCGATAGCGCCAGCGTTCTTCCTCGGCACCATTCATGGCAAGAAAGCTGATGTCATCGGTCAACTCTGAGCGCATGAGCACCATAATGCGTTGTAGACGCAGCCACTGTTCGACCATGTTTGGTTGTAGTTGGTGCTGAAAGTGTTCTGCCATCTCAACATCCTGGAGGCGTCGTTGATAGCCAGGGGCGAATTGCTGCTGGAAGAAATTGAGAGTGTTCTGAAACGAGGGCAATAGGAGATCAACAAAGAAGATGAAGTGAACCGTACTCACTCGTTCTTCAAAAAACAGATAGCGGGCTTGTTGGGCGTGGGTGAGATCAAAATAGGCAGAGGCATCAAAGGTAGACCACTCACCAAAAGCAGTCCCTAGCCTGCGCAGTCGTTCAAGGATGTGGCGGACGACGTGCAAGGCGGCCTCTGCTTCGGACTTTGCCTGTTCATAGGGGTGGATGGTATAGGCTTGGACTAATCGTTCTACTTCTTCTGTTCTAGGGGAGTTGCTCCACAACTGTACTTGTCGCAACTGCGCGGCAAGGGCAGGGAAGGAAGAGATTGTTGTTTGGTCAAAAGTTGGTGGAGTCGAATTGAGTGGCATCGGCATCTGGGAGATTATCTGAAGAGTGCATAGCACAGCAATTATCTGCTAAGTGTACGCTTCAAAGAATCTATCGAAGTAGAGCAACGACCAACCCACCCTAACCCTCCCCACCCAAAGGGTACTCGAAGGGAGGGAATTGTCACGGGAAGGATTCAGTATTGTGGACAGAAGAAAAGGCTAAATCTGTCCCTTCACGGTTCCCTCCCTGTCTTGGGGAAGGGGTAGGGTGCGGTTGATATTTATGCACTGTAGCGCGTCAAGGAGCGATCTGGCTCAACACCAAGCAGAACCGCACCTACAATGCGTGCATGGATGCGCTCTAATAACGATTTGGCACGCTGTGCGTATTCACGGCGTGTGCTGCCAGCATTGACCAAGAGTACTACCCCATCCACTTTGTTGGCCCACAATGCACCATCGGTTACGCTCAACAGTGGCGGTGCATCACAGAGCACCATATCCGCCTGTTTCCGCAGTTCGGCCAGTACCTCTGCCAAACGATTGGCGCTCAGCAATGCTACCGGATTCTTGACGATCGGGCCAGCCGGTAAGACCTGCAATTTGTCAATAGCGGTCTTCTGTAACGGAACAGTGGCACCGCTGCCCAACCAGGTACTGAGCCCTTTTTGATTGTCCACTTCGAACAATTCATGAAGCTGCGGTTTGCGCAGATCGCCATCGACGACAACTACGCGCTCGCCTGCCTGGGCCATCGCTACTGCCAAATTGGCGACGGTGATACTTTTTTGCGGCGTATTGTCAGCGGAGGCAAAGAGCAGCGTATGGAAAGGTTTTTCCAAGTTGGAAAATTCGATACTCGTACGCAAACTCTGATACGCTTCGGCGGCTGCACTCTGCGGTTCCGCCAGTGTGATCAAACGGGTCATGCGGGTTTCCTGAATTTTACAGAGTTGCAGGTTGCAGGTTGCAAAGTATTACCTGCAACCTGCAACTTGCTTTACGGAATTGTTCCTAATACTTCCAGTTCCAACGCTCGCTCAACGGCACTGGCGGTTAAGAGCAGATCAGACTCCAGCCAGGTTAGCAACAAGACGATGCCGATGCCCAACAACAGCCCCAACACACCGCCAGCAATTCCATTGATCAATGGTTTGGGCTGGATTTGCGGCGCATCGATCGCTCGGCTGCGCACTTTGACTTCGATACGGTCGCGTTTGTCTTGTTGGGCATAATATTGATTGCGTTCTTCAACGAACTCATCAGCAATGGCCAAGGCCATGCTTTTCGCTACCTCTTGATCGCGTGCACGGGCATCGACTTGGATCATAAAGGTGCTGCTATCGGGCGCTACCTGCAAATTGCCCAAAAAGTCGTACGGGTTCATGTCTAGCTTAGCTCGATCAATGGCACGTTGCGCATTTTCTACGGTACGCAGATTTTCGGCAAAATTGCGCAGCAAATCTTTGGCCGAAGTGCCCAATCCCAAATCTGCCCGTGCAGGCACCACGCTGATATAGACCGTGGCACGATAGATATCTTTTTGCAGATAGCTGACGCCAAAGGCCGCAATCACCGCCAGGATCACCGCCACTATGACAATCCATCCGCGCTTGCGCAGGATTCGAATATATTCTTGAATCGTCATGTATACTCCTTATCTTTCAGTGAGTCAGTCGGTCAGTGAGTCAGTGTTTACTGTCCACTGACTCACTGACCACTACGTTTACTCCCTCGGAATCTCCCCCAGTACGGTCAGCCCAATTGCCTCAAGCTCCTGCCGGTTGCGTACGGAGAGATCGAGATAATCCAGAAGAAAGGCAATGCCCAAACCAACGACTAGACCAAGAATGACCCGAAGCGGAAACTCAATACGGCCGCGCAAACTGGGTGTTGATTCGCTAATGGTGGGCGAATCGAGCAATTTCACCAAGGAATCGTTGCTACCGAGTTGTTCAAAGTAAAAATGAGCGTTTTCAGTTAATTCGGCCTCTACAGCATCGGCTACGGCTTCGAGTTGGTTGCGCTCGCCCCAGGAGAAGCTCAAGGTAATAATTCGATGTTGTTTCGAGCTAACCGCACTCCCCTGGATCACATTGGCTGGGATTTCAATCTGCTGTGCTGCCAGCCGTTTGCTCACATTTTGGGCAAAGAGTGAACTGCGTACAACTTCGGTGAAATCATCAACCAGATATTCGCTGGTCAACCAGGCGTAGTACCGTGTATCAAAGGCGGTCGAATCGGTGGTCGACTGGGGACTAACGCCAATCAACATGCGCAACGAGACATGATAGCTAGGCACAGGCGTTTGCCAGGGCTTCAGTTGGATTGCACTAAAGAATGCAGTCAACAACATCAGACCAACCGGCAGCCACCAACGGCGGCGCAATAATTCCCAGTATTGACGTAGTTCCATGAATGACCAACGAATGACTTGCTAATAACTGCTCACTGCTAACACCTGTTCGATATAGCCTACCAATTTACGCTGAAAATTGGCGTGACTAAACTTCTCTGCCTGTGTGCGGCAAAGCGCAGGATCGTACGCTGCGGGAGCAAAATTTTGTAATGTTGTCAATAGACTTTCGACGTCCTGGGCTGCAAAAAGTTCCCCGCAGCGAGCAGGCTCAATTGTGTCCAATGCTCCGCCACCCCCGTAGGCAATCACTGGGCGCCCACAGGCTAGAGCTTCCACAGGCGCAATCCCAAAATCTTCCAATCCCGGAAAGAGAAACGCTTTGCAGCCGCGCAGCAACTCACGAATCTGCTGGCGACTGATACGGCCTAGAAAAGAGACATTGCTCGGTGCAGATGCTTGCAGCGCCGCTCGATCCCGACCATCGCCCGCAATGATCAGCTTCTCGTGCGGCAGATGACGGAAAGCTTCTACCGCCAGGTCAATGCGCTTATAGGGAATGAGCCGGCTGACAATCAGGTAATAATCATCAAACTTCGCTCCTGGCCCCGATTCGACGGGAGCAGCAGCGGAAGAATCGCTCATCCAGGCTGGTGTAAAGAACTCTGTATCAACCGGTGGGTGAATGATCACACTGGTGCGCTTGTAGATCTCCTTGATCCGCTTTTGCACCTCACGGCTGATAGCAATGAAGTGATCGACCCGCTGCGCAGCTTCGTAATCCCAGGTGCGCAGACGCTGTAAAAGTGGCTGCAAGGCGGCACTGACTAGGCCGCCGATCTGCTCGCGCTGACGATATTGGTCAAACATCCACAGGTAACGTGTCGGCGTTAGACAATAGCAGATGTGAATCGTCCGTTT
This sequence comes from Caldilineaceae bacterium, assembly GCA_046328715.1. Classification (GTDB taxonomy): domain Bacteria; phylum Chloroflexota; class Anaerolineae; order Caldilineales; family Caldilineaceae; genus JAXLWB01. The sequence goes on from JAXLWB010000007.1 coordinate 274,275, forward strand.
TCCCTCCCGGCTCGTCTGTACGCCATGACAAAAACCACTCTTATTGCTGATCACAACATCATAGTTCGTCAAATCCATCTTGGCAAAGACCAGTGGGTAAAGCGGCAAGAATTTCTGATGATGGGCTGCAATCCCTGGCAAGTGGTTTAGCCAAGAGGTGTGAATATCCCAAGTTCGATAGGCATCCGGCATCCGTTTTGCCGCATAGATGCTCGTATAAACGGGCGCACCTGGAAAAAGCGCCATCAGTTCTTCTAATACGTTTTCTGCCCCGCCCATTTGGTTCAACCAATCGTGAACCAGGGCAACCCGCACACTGCTTGAGATTTCACTGACTTGCATTTCAAAGATTGTACCTTACTCAGAATCTGGACGACAAGAAGTCGGGGAAGACGAGTTACATGCATAACTCGTTGATTAATCTCGTATACACCTGCACTGACTCCTCTAATTGCTTCACCTCCACCCATTCTCCAATCGTATGTGCCTGGGCGATATTACCAGGGCCGAGGATGACGCACCGCGTATACTCCTGATACGACTCAGCTTCGGTGCCATAGGGAACGGTCACGGCTTTGGCAATGCCGGTAGCGCGACAGGCTGCCTGTACAATTTCGGCATTCGAGTCCACATAGAAAGGCATCAACTTGTTGTGGCTGACCGATAGATTGTGACGCCGTGCGCGCTCCTCGATCATGGCGATCTGCTCTTCGTGGTGATCGTTGGGCATAATGCGCAGGTTCAAGCGGGCAACTGTCTTCGCCGCCGTGACATTGCCAGGACACTGACCATCATCAATTGTCATATTGAAGCCATTGGTGGGGGGATCGAACTCATAGTTTTTGAAGCGTTCGGTTGTCTTAAAGACCTGAGCCAGTTCGGTCATTTCAGCCAGGAAGGGGGCAATCAGAAAATTAGCGGAAATTCCCTTGTCGGTACTCGTATGTGCCGCACGCCCGGTGGCTGTTGCTGTTACCAAGGCACCACCCTTATGGGCGTATACTGGCTTCATCTCGGTCGGCTCGGCGACAACGGCATAGTTTGGCCAGTTTTGTTGAAAGGTATTTGAGTGCTTTTGCAGAAAATGGGCACCGGTGTGACCAAGCTCTTCATCGGCGGCAATCGCAATGTAGATTGGTTTGCGCAACTGTTTGGGATCGACAGCCGTTGCTGCAATCATCGTCGCTGCCAGCGGACCTTTCATATCGCAGCTTCCGCGGCCATAGAGTTTGCCGCCATCAATGCGTGGATCAAGCGGATTCCATTGTCGAGGATCACCAGGCACCGTGTCCGAGTGTGAAAAGAAGCCCAGTCCACCGCTGCCCTCACCCAATTTTGCAATCAAATTGACCTTCTCTTCGCCGTTGGCATCTGTGTAACTGATTCGCTCAACGGCGAAGTTGTGTTCAACCAGCCAGTTTTGCAGAAAGTCACTGACCACGGCGTTGCTCTGGGCTGACTCCGAAGGAATGGCCACCAAAGCTTGTGTCAAACTGATCACATCGTTGTGCATATCTCTCTCCTGTCGCTGAATGTGTTAGCGGTTGCCATGCAGAATATCCGGATAAAAGTCGCTACACATCAGGATAAGTCAATCTCGGTTCGTCTCAAAATATTTCGGAATTACAGACGGCCAAAAGCCAGACGATCACGAATCACTGGCCTAATACGAGTAGCAAATGGCTGTTTCTTGCTTCATCAACCGCGAATATATTTTCTTAAAGAATGAATTGTGACATTTGTTTTAGTAGCATGTACTATGCCAATGAACTTTACTGGCAAAAAGCAAAAGATAAATCACAGAAAATTGCAGTTGTAATTTTATTTTCTCGCGGCTTGAGACATCGTCATCAGGGCGACTCGAGCGGCGACTTTCTCCCAAGGAGTAACCTATGTCTTCCAGTTTGACCGGCTCATTGCTACAGATGCTCGGCGGCGATGTAATGAATCAGCTTGGTGCCCAACTCGGTGCCGACCCAGCAACCACACAGAAAGCTGTCGGCGCAGCTTTACCCTTGCTGATGGGCGCTCTCGGCAAAAATGCCAGCTCGACCGATGGTGCATCGTCCCTGTTAAATGCTCTGACCAAGGATCATGATGGTAGCGTGCTCAATGATTTAAGTGGATTTGTTTCACGCGGTGGTAACTTGCAAGATGGCAATGGGATTCTGCGCCACACATTGGGCAGCAACCGATCGGGCATTGAAAGCGCACTCTCTCAAGCTTCTGGCCTTAGCGCCGATTCTACTTCCAATTTGCTTGCGATGTTGGCACCTGTCGTTATGGGCGCACTCGGTCAGCAGACACGCCAACAAGGCCTGGACGTGAATGGTCTAGCTCAACTGTTGATGGGCGAAAAACAACATGCGACTTCGCAGTTGGGTGGACTTGCCGGTCTGCTCGATATGAATCACGATGGCAGCATCCTTGACGAAGTTGTCAATATCGGTTCGAAGCTCCTCGGCGGCCTCTTTGGCGGCAAAAATTAGGCTAGAAGTAGCAGGTGTGGGGCGGCAAGCAGCTTTGCGATCTGCCATCCCACACTTGTTTTTCACCTCTCCCCTCTCCTCTCCTCTTGTCAGCCCAATGTCTGAAAAATATCTGCAAAAATCTTGCAACCTCCAGCTAAAAACTGCGTAATATTGACTGTAACAGGTTGATAAAGAATTACGATTCCATAACCTGCCTTTGTATTCAAGTATCAAATGCTGGGCGATTGCCCAGGATAACGCTCACAAAGGCCAGTTGTTTGATTCGAATACTACTCATAAGGAGTAACCATGAATACGCAGGAAACAGTTGTTGTGATTGAACCTACAACCAACGAGCAGACAACGCAGCAGACCAATGGCAAACCGCAGATCACTCCTGTGGAAGCAACCACTACACGTCGCTCTATGCTCTATCGTCACCCGCAAGATAAGATGCTAGGTGGCGTCTGTGGTGGCCTGGCGGATTATACAGGTTTTGATCCTGTTCTGGTCCGTGCGCTCTGGGTGATTGCTACCTTGATGACGGGCGGTGGTGGTTTTCTGGCCTATCTTGCCTTGTGGCTACTGTTGCCAGTAGGCACCAAAGCAACGGGTCAGGTTCGCCCAGCTGCCATTGAACTCAATGAGCGCAATCTGGGGCGTGCCGCCTATGTATTGATGGCACTCGGGCTTTTCTGGCTGCTTTCTAACATTGGCTTGACCAGTTCACTGATGCACTTTGCCTTCCGCTTCGCTAATGTGATGTTGTGGCCGGTGATCTTGATCGGTGCTGGCTATCTGTTGCTACGCAGCAGTGGCAAGCAGATTAATTTCAATATGAATTTCTCGGATGTGCGTAACCGTGTCCGCGATCAGGGTACGAAGATTGGGGAAGAGATGCATGTCAAAGAAGGCTTTAATAGCTTCCGCTCCAATTTCCCGCTCAAGCGTAGCAGCCAGGACAAGGTGCTGATGGGTGTCTGCGGTGGCATCGCTCACAAGCTAGGCATCGATTCCAATCTTGTCCGTTTGATCTGGGCAGCCTTTAGCATCGGCAGCGTGGGCACAGGGGTTCTGGTCTATGTGTTGATCGGTCTCTTCCTGCCCGGCGAAGAAACTGCGATCATCAATCGCCCGGTCTCAACCGAGCCAGTCGACGTCAAAATTGTCGATGGTACAGCTACGCAGGTGATGTAATTCAGTGAGACAGTAAAACTGTTCACTGTCCCACTAGATTTGTTGAAAAGACGGTCTTGTCCTTTATGGGCAAGACCGTTTTCTATTGGTATAATCTCCAAGCACGTATTCTTCAGCGAACCCAACCCTTCATCCTTGTAACTACTAAGCAATTTGGTAAATATCTTCCGGGAAGGGTACGTTGCTAGAGTTGCTCTTAGGATAGAGCCTTCCCGGAAGAAGACCGCCTAAGCGTTACCATCCAGTTAGGAACAGCAGCAATCATGAATACACAGGAAATTCTCGACAAGCAAAGAAAGTATCTATGGCCTAACCACATCCTCTACTATACCGAACCAATGCCGCTTGACCACGGCGAAGGACTTTACGTCTGGGATGCGGCTGGCAATAAATATCTCGACTTTTTTGGTGGCATCCTCACTACCAGTGTCGGACACAATCACCCCAAAGTCACCCAAGCTGTGCAGGAGCAAGTGACTAAGATCATCCACTCTTCTACGCTTTATCCCAATGCCAATCATGTCAATCTGGCGGAAAAGCTGGCGCAGATTACCCCAGGTGATCTGCAAATGTCCTACTTCACCAACTCCGGCAGCGAAGCCAACGAAACTGCCATCGTCGCCGCCCAGACTTACACCGACAATCGAGAAATTGTGGCGCTACGCCATGCCTATAGTGGACGCACCTCACTGACGATGAGCGTGACTGCCCATTCTACCTGGAAAACTGGCAAGAGCTTCAGCCCCGACATCAAACATGCGGTCAATGCCTACTGCTTCCGCTGCCCACTCAAGTTGAAGTATCCAAGTTGTGGCGTCGCCTGCGCTCAGGATATCGAAGATGTGATCCGCACCACGACTACCGGCAAGATCGCTGCCTTTATGGCCGAGCCGATCCAAGGCGTGGGCGGTTTTATCACGCCGCCGGATGAGTATTTCAAGATCGCGGTCGAGATCGCCCGTCACTATGGCGGCGTCTTTATCTGCGATGAGGTGCAGACTGGCTTTGGCCGCACTGGCTCGCACTGGTTTGGCATTTCGCACTGGGGCGTCGAGCCGGAAATCATGACGATGGCCAAGGGTATCGCCAACGGCTTACCGATGGGCAACACCATCACGACCGAGAAGATCGCCACTGCAATGGTCGGCAAGGGGTTGACTCTGAGCACGTTCGGCGGCAATCCAACCTCCACTGCTGCCTCACTGGCAACCATCGAAGCGCTCGAAGAAGAAGCCCCACCAACCCACACCGAGGATGTCGGCAGCTACCTGCGCAACGGCTTGGAAAAACTGTGGCAACGCTACCCGCTGATCGGCGACGTGCGCGGTAAGGGCTTGATGCAGGGCATGGAATTTGTCACCGACTTGCAGAGTAAAGAGCCGGCCCCCAAGGCCGTTGCCCAACTCTTCGAAGAGACTCGCAAACACGGCCTGCTTATCGGCAAAGGTGGGCTCTACAGCAATGTCATCCGCATCGCCCCGCCGCTCACTGCGACCAAAGAGCACGTTGATCAGGCATTGGAGATCTTGGATCGGTCGCTGGCTGAAGTACACGAAACGATGGGTGTGAATTGAACTGAAAGGACAAATCAACATGAAAGTACTCTTTATCGGTGGTACCGGGATCATCAGTTCTGCTTGCTCCCCGCTGGCGATTGAACGGGGCATGGAACTCTATCTGCTCAACCGTGGGCAGTCGGTGCGCCCGCCGACGCCTGGGGCAAAGATTTTAAACGGTGACATTCGCAATCCTGATTCTGTCAAGGCTGCGATTGGCGACATGACATTTGACGCAGTCGTTGATTGGATTACCTTTACACAGGAGCAAGTTGAGATCGACATTGAGCTTTTCCGTGGCATCACCCGTCAATTTGTCTTTATCAGCTCGGCCTCAGCCTACCAGAAACCGCCTGTCAACCTGCCGATTACTGAATCAACCACGCTCGCCAATCCCTTCTGGCTCTATTCACGCAACAAGATCGCCTGCGAAGAGCGCCTGATTCGTGCCTATCGCGAAGAAGGCTTCCCGGTTACCATCGTGCGCCCGTCGCATACCTACGATCCCTCGCTGATGCCAATGGGTGGGCGTTACACCTGGATCGACCGCATGCGCAAGGGCAAGCCGGTTATCGTCCACGGCGATGGCACTTCGCTCTGGGTGATGACTCATCATCGAGACTTTGCCAAGGGTTTTGTTGGTCTGCTCGGCAACAACCGTGCCATCGGTGAGGTGTTTCATATCACGTCGGATGAGTTGCTCACCTGGAATAGCATCTACGAACTGATTGGTCGTGCTGCGGGTGCGGAACCCAAATTAGTGCACGTGCCGTCCGATGTCATCAACGCCTATGATCCGGTTTGGGGCGCAGGCTTGCTGGGCGATAAGTCACACAGTGTGATCTTCGACAACAGCAAAATCAAACACGTCGTCCCTGATTTTGCTGCCACTACCTCCTTCGCTCGTGGTGCGGAAGAGATCGTGGCCTGGTACGACGCCGATCCTGCCCGCCAAGTGGTGGATGAGAAGTTGAACGAAACGATGGATCGTATCCTGGCTGCCTGGGAGTCGGTCTGGCCGAAGTAAAAACGGACACAAATGGCACAAGAGGAGGCACGAAGAGCATAGAGAAGAACGGGTTCTCCTGTGGTCTCTTGTGACCTCTGTGTCTCCTCCGTGTCCTCTGTGTAGTGCTTGAATCGTGTCTACAAAGCAAGGTGACTATGGAGATGAGCAAACAGGTTCTTTACTATGGATCGGATCGACCTTTGCCAACCCAGCAGCCATTGCGAGCGGGTCCACTCACGGCAATCTTCGAGGCTGGCGATCTGCGCTATATCCGCTTGGGTGAGAGGGAGGTATTGCGTCGCCTCTATTGGGCTGTGCGCGACCGCAATTGGGGCACGCCGCCGCTGACACTCTCGAATCTGGAGATCCACAGCGGGGCTGATTTTTTCTCGATCCAGTACGATGCGATTTGTCAACAAGGTGACATCGACTTTCGCTCCAAAGCCACTATCCAAGGGGACACCACAGGTGAGATTCGTTTTGGCTTTAGCGGTGTCGCTCACTCCAACTTCTATCGTAATCGTCTTGGCTTCTGCGTGCTCCACCCGATGCTCGTTGCCGGTGCTCCTGCTCGTATCACGCATGTCGATGGCGGGGTAGAAGAACAACGGCTCCCTTTGCACATCGCCTCACAATTGGTGATCAACGGCGAGATCAAACCGGTGATTCCCTTCAATGAGATGCGTTCCCTCGCCCACGAGATCAGCCCTGGGCACTGGGCGGAGGTCAGCTTTGAGGGTGAAATCTTCGAGATGGAGGACCAGCGCAACTGGACCGACGCCTCATTTAAAACGTATTGCATCCCGCTGCGTTTGCCCTTTCCGGTCGAAGTGAAGGCGGGCACAACGATTGCACAGTCGATCACGCTGAGACTGTTGTCAGATGACAAGCTGGGAAGCAAGTCAAAAGTAGCGAAACAATCGGTGAGTCGTCCATCACCAATCAACGTTGTGGTTGACTCGACGTTGCGTCAGCCGCTTCCGAAAATTGGTCTCGGCGTTGCCAGCCATGAGCAACCACTTAATCAGCGAGAAATCCAACGTTTGCAACGCCTGAACTTAGCCCATCTACGCCTGGATTTGCCGCTTTTCCAAACAGGCTACGAATCTAAGCTAAAACGGGCCATCACCGAAGCCAACGCGCTCGGGGTCAAACTTGAAATCGCCCTCCATCTTTCTGACCATGCGCAACACGAGTTGAACGGATTGCGTGGGTTGTTGAGCGAACTTCAGCCGCCCGTCGCCACCTGGCTGATCTTCCACCAGAAAGAAAAGGTCACGACGCCAGGTTGGGTGACAATGGCAAGACAAACGCTCGCTGACTACAGTCCAACCACATTGATTGGTGCTGGTACCAACATCTACTTTACCGAACTAAATAGTCGTCGTCCTTCTGCCGAAGCATTGGCAGCAATGGACGTGGTGGCCTGGTCAATCAACCCGCAGGTACACGCCTTTGACAACAGTTCGCTGGTCGAAACGCTGGCTGCGCAAGCCGTCACTGCTACGAGTGCTCGCCAATTTTGTGGTGACCGTCCGCTTTTGGTCACGCCGATCACGCTGCAACCACGCTTTAACCCAAATGCTACGGTCCTGAACCGGAACCCAAAGCAGGCGAATTGCCCTCGCAAGTCGATGCGCCAGATGTCACTCTTTGGTGCGTTGGACGCTGGGCAGCATCAAACAGTTGGCGCAAGAGCGGCGAAGTGAGCAATAGCCTCACCTACTACGAAACCACCGGCTGGCGTGGTGTGATGGAGCGCAGCAGCGGTTCACCCTTGCCGGAGAAATTTCAATCCATTGCCGGTGCGGTCTTCCCGCTCTATCATGTCTTTGCCGATGTGGGGGAATTTGCGGGTGGTGAAGTTTTGACCTGTAAATCGCAAGCTGAGTTGAGCGTTGAAGCACTGGCCTTACACAAGGATGGTCGCACACGCATTTTGCTTGCCAACTTCACAGCCTCTTCACAGCAGGTTATGCTACAAGGAGTCAACGGCACAACTGCCCGAGTGCGTCTGTTGGACGAACGGAATGTTGAACAGGCTATGCGCTCGCCTGCAACTTTTCAACAGCGGATTGGGACGTCGCGCTCAGTGACAGATGGGAAATTGCGTATCGAGTTGCTGCCTGTTTCCCTTGCTCGCATTGATCTCGCACCATAAAACAAGAAGGTATCTTGTTCAACAGGAGCTAGCATGACTCTTCAAATTCGCCCTATTGAAGTGACAGATGCCGTAGCCTTTGCAGACCTGTTCAATCAACTGCTCGGTGAGACAAAATTCCTACTGTGGGAACCCGGAGAACGTCCCTTTGATGCTGGTTTCTGGCGCACACGGATTCAGGATACGATTGAAGAAGGGGCAAATGCTTTCTTGATTGCTGAAGATGAGGGTAGATTGCTCGGTTTCCTGCGTGCCAGCACGGAAGTTCCGCGTCGCCGCCAACATGTGGCACAGATTGTCATCGCTATTCGCCAATCGGCAGTCGGTCAAGGCATTGGCACACAGTTATTCCAGGCAATGGAAGCATGGGCTCGGCACAAGAACTTGCACCGGCTCGAATTGACCGTCATGACCCACAACGAGCGGGCTATCGCCCTCTACAAAAAGATGGGCTTTGAGATCGAAGGGACGCTGCTTCACAATCTGCTGATCGATGGTCAATATGTGGATGAGTATGCAATGGCGAAGATGATTACCTGAGATAGACAAATCGATGTTTGCTCTACGGGTTTGACTGCTTGTCTTTGTTGGTACTGAGGCAAAAGTGGTGCAGGAAGTAACAAAATGAGGTGCGCATGAAACTACAGGATAGAGTTGCCATTGTCACGGGTGGTGGAATGGGGATGGGAGAGGCGGCCGCGTTACGCTTGGCGCAGGAAGGTGCCAAGGTCGTCGTTGCCGATGTCAACCCACAGGCTGGTAGTGAAACCGTGGCTGCCATCCAAGCCGCAGGTGGCGAGGCACTCTTCGTGCTGACGGATGTTTCGCAGGCCGCACAAGTGGAGCAGTTGGTCAGTGAGACAGTGAAACAGTTCGGCAAGCTTGACATTCTTTTTAACAATGCCGCCATCCAATTGCATGGGATCGACAAGCGCGCTCACGAACTAGACGAGGAGATCTGGGATAAGATCCAGTCAGTGAATCTGAAGGGTGTTTGGCTCTGCTCGAAGTATGCGATCCTTCAGTTTCTCAAACAGGGCAACGGTGGGGTAATCATCAACAACGCTTCGCCAACCGGCTTGCTTGGCGTGGCACCGAATGACACTGCCTACAGCAGCAGCAAAGGCGGCGTCTATGGTTTAACGAGGGTGATGGCGGCCAGCTACGCCAAGGACAAAATCCGTGTCAACGCCATTGTGCCTGGTCCGATGGAAACGCCACTCGTCGCCCCGTTGATGGCCGATCCGGCACAAAAGGCTTTTCTCGATTCGCTCACGCCGCTTGGACGCATGGGCAAGGCGCATGAGATTGCCGGCTTGCTCGTCTTCCTCGCCTCGGATGATGCCAGTTACTGTACCGGCGGTATCTACATGGCAGACGGCGGACAGACGGCGATTTAGACGATTACAGAGCATGGTGAACCACGAAATACACAAAATACACGAAAGGAAAGGTGATAGATTTTCGTGTATTTCGTGTGTTTTCGTGGTTGTTTGATTCTGACTATACCAGGCTATGAAGTTGATCAATCTTCCGGATAGAAGGATAAACAGTATGCGACTCAAAGATAAAGTGTGTTTGGTTACGGGTGGTGGATCTGGGATTGGTCGTGCGACGGCACTACATATGGCACGTGAAGGTGCCCACGTCGTAGTGGCCGATTGGAACGCAACCGCCGGTGCGGCAGTAGTTGGTGAGATCCAACAAACTGGCGGTGAAGCGCACTTTCAGCAGACCAATGTGGCACAAAGCGCCGACTGTGGGGCGATGGTTGCGGCTACGGTTGAACGCTATGGGCGACTCGACGTGCTCTTTGCCAACGCAGGCATCGAGATGTGGAAACAGGACTCCTACGCCCACGACACGCCCGAAGAAGTCTGGGATCGCATCCACAGCATCAACCTACGTGGATTGTGGCTTAGTTGTAAATATGCGGCGCAACAGATGTTGGCCCAAGGAAATGGTTCTATTATTGTCACAGGTTCGCCCACAGGCATCACCGGCTGCGCGTTTGATGAGATCGCCTACAGTTCGGCCAAAGGCGGCGTGATGGCGCTGGCACGAGCAATGGCGATTGGTTACGCCGACAAGAATATCCGTGTCAACATCGTCGTACCCGGTAACATCGATACCCCACTCAACGCTGCTGCACTCGGTACCGCCGAATTACGCGCCGCCGCCGTCACCTCGATCCCGATGCGGCGGTTGGGGACCGCTGAGGATATTTCAGGCATGGTCGTCTTCCTGGCCTCTGATGACGCGCGCTACTGTACGGGTGGGTATTATATGGCGGATGGTGGGTTGTTAGCGATTTGACTTCGAACGTCCAGGGTTAGACCAAACCTATCAACGAGATTGCTGTATAAACCAGCAAAAGCCCAAGTACAAGATTGACGACTGTCTTCCCATGTGAATTGTGTAAAAATCGTTTGATCGCACTGCCAAAGAGCGCCCAGGTCGAAGTCGCCGCAAATGAAATAGCTGCGAGCAACAACGCCGCCAGAGCGACCCACGCCACGTTGCCGCTGATCGGTGCCAAGAAGGCTGAAAAGAGGGTGAAGGCATAGACAAAGAGTTTAGGATTGAGCGCGTTGAGCAGAAAACCTGCGCCACTGCCCAGTGGCTGCGTCTTCTCCTCTTGAAACGTGTAGTTTGCGTTGAAGATCAAATAGGCTAAATAGAGAATGTAGGCCGCGCCAAGATAACGCAGAATCGGCTCCAGAAGGGGAAAAATGCGGAGAAGCGTTGCCGAAATCCAACCACTGACAAACATATAGAGAAAGACCGCCAAAGCCAATCCAACCTGATAGTTCAATGACTTCTGATAGCCATGTTGCATGGCCAGGGATGTGGTCGAGATGTTGCTGGGACCCGGCGTGAAGGTGGAGATGATCACGTAGGAGAGCAGCGGAAGTAGTTGGATTTGCATAGTTTTGGAATAGAATCAGTGGGGTCAGTAAGACAGTAAATCAGTGCAACTGTCCCACTGTCTCACTGACCTACTGTCTTACTGACCCACTGATTTACTGAACCTGCTGTGCATATTGCCCCTGGCGTGACGCCGATGATGCGTTTAAAATGTTGATTCAGATGGCTTTGGCTGTTGACTTCTGCTGCCACCTCGGCTAAGGGTCTGCCAGCTTTGATCAAGGTTGGCCTGGCGTGAATGCGGACGCTTTCCAGATAGGCATAGGGGGCATTCTACTTCGGCACGGAAAACTCGCAGGCAGTAGGTTGAATGCCACCTGATCGCACAATTGTTGTAAACTTACCTTCACAGAAATGTTCGTGGATAAATTGTCTGGTTTTGCGTACTGCTTGGGTCTTATGCCAAGACGATTTTCACTGTAAGCTTTATCAGCATAACGTTTGATCAACGCTGCCAATGTCCAGAGAAAACGTTCTTCACACTCTAGAGTGCTGGCCGCCTCACGTAGTGCGCTGTGTAAGGCCAACAGATCTGTCGCCGTTTCTGGCTGATTGACCTGAACATCGGCGAAAAAGGGCAACCCTTGATGCCGTCCCGTCAACTCGCAGAGAGCGCGTTGCATGTGTGCTGTGGTGGGATAGATGGAACACATGCGGAAGCCCTGCGCGTCTGCCGCCTCACCCGTATGCACTGCCCCAGGATTAATCAAAATCACACCGCCAGGAGGGGTAATATGCTTGCTACCCTGATGGGTAAAGGATTGTACCCCTTCTTCGATCACGCAAAGCACGTAATAATCGTGGCTATGGCGCGGGTAGGCGTGACGCACATAGTGCGCTTGCTACAAGCCCACGTCTAGTTGATTATGATGCCACATCCGTGACCATTCTTGTGTCGTCATCAGTGACAGTGTAACGCAACTTTGAGGGATTGTCTTGCAGGATATTGACATGAATTGGGGAGTGGCGAAACAGCCTGTTGACAAAGGGGCTGCGGCGTATTACACTTTGTCTTACAGGAGGTTGCTATGATCACGATTCGATTGCCAGACGAAATGGAAAATCAACTGTTGCTAGTGACAGAGATAGAACAAAAGACAAAGTTAGAAATCGTCAAAACTGCCTTGACTGAGTATTTTGAACGGTATTTCCCAAAGGCGAGTGCCTATGATCTTGGCAAGGAGTTCTTTGGCAAATACGCAAGCGGCGAAACGGACCGATCCATAACCTATAAAGAGCGGTTGCGCAGGAAGCTTCATGAAAAACATTCTCATTGACGCTGGTCCGCTCATCGCACTTTTCGATGGCAGTGATGCCTATCACGCCAAAATTGTGGACTATTTGTCCAAGAACCGTGTGCGACTTGTCACCTCCTGGCCTGTAATTACCGAGACCTGCCACATGCTCGATTTCTCAGTCAATGCACAAATTGATTTTCTGAAGTGGTGCGAACGTGGCGGGATACAAATTGAAAGCACCTCCGCCATGGATTTGCGCAGGATTATTGAACTGACGGAAAGATACTCGAACGTACCGATGGATCTGGCAGATGCAACCTTGATTCTCCTTTCCGAACGGCTCAATATACAAGAAATTATTACGATAGATTCCGATTACTACATCTATCGAACGATGAAGAAAGAGATGTTAACCAACGTTTTTGTGTAATAAAGACTTCAACCGTCGAAACCTTTACCGGACGTGGGAGCTTTATAAGGCATATGCAGGAAATGAAATTGTGCCACCAGCGGTGACACAATTGATAGACAAAATCCGTAATCTCACCTATAACTGCACTCTGCGCAACACCATCGCCTGATACGCCTTCCCCGCCATCGGAATGTCCACTCGTCCACTGTAGACTTCACCCTGTGTCACGGT
>JAXLWB010000070.1:0-43199 GCA_046328715.1 Caldilineaceae bacterium
TATCACAATGTCTTTCGTAGTTTTACGCTGTACAAATACTCGATAAATACTTATGTCCCAAGGTAGGTGGAGCCGAGAAAGTTTTCAAGCTATGTTGAGTAAGCACGTCCCGTGCGACTCGGTCCTGTACGGGACGTACGAGCTAAAACGAATACTATTTATTTTTTTCTTGGTTTCACTTACGACTAACTTTTGATCTATTGGAACTGCTTAATTGCCTCGTGGGTGGCAATATCAGCCAGGCTGTTTAAGTTCTTAATTGCAATAATTCCACGGATTCCTGGACCAAGTTTTCCAATAATGGTAGTCGTTTCACTTAAATCGAGGTGGGCAATCTCGTTAAGTGCCACAGAACTGATTTTTGTGCTAACGCGTGCACTGGTTTCGTCATCAAGGTTTAACGCATTGAGGTTAACATGAAAAGCCATGGAATATCTCCTTGTTAAATATAGATCTACCTAGTTGGGTAACAGCGACTCCCATACAAGTGTTATATGGGTGAGTCCCGATTGTAGCAGGCAGTATTGAGTATTGGTTGAGAGTTGGCTGATGTGGGCCATAGCTATTAATGGGGTTTGACTGAGTTTTGCTTTAGTTTTCCCTTCAAACACTGCCTGGGTCAAATCGAATTTGCTCGAATAATGAGGTAGTAGCTATTTCCGGATCGGTTGCAAACTCGGACCGGAGTGTTCGCACACAAATTTGATATTGTCGCAATGCCCCGGCCCGTTCACCCTGCCGCACATAGCAGCGCATCACCAAGCGGTGGGCATCCTCGCGGCACGGATCGTGACCAAGCAAACGCCAAGCATAATCTAGACAAGTTTTGTAGTCACCTATAGCGTAGTGGTAATCGCTCAATTGCGCCAGCAGCGTTAGGTAACGCGCTCTCAGGCGTTCACGTTCCATGAGGGCATGGATATCCGTATCCACACATAAATCGCCGCGGTAAAGGTCACTAGCATGCTGATAATGTCGCACTGCGCTAGCGAGATCGCCGTTGCGCATTTGCTGATCACCAGCTTGTGTAAGTATGTCAAAGTTGGCCACATCTACAGTGACACCAGCGGCGAAATTGAGGCGATAACAACCTTCGTCATGATAGATTGGTGCAGCGTTGCCGATGGCATCGCCAACGAGCTTGTGTAAGCTGTGGACCACGCTATGTAGGGACTGATGGGCAAGCGCCATATCGTGCGTTGGCCAGAGCAGTTGTAAGAGCGATGTGCATGAGATGCCATGACGATGCTGGATCCCAAGTTGGCTGAGTAAGGCTTCACTTTTGCCACCAGGACGCAGAACCACACGTTGCCCTGCCTTGTGCAGAGCAAAATTACCCAACAGGCAGATCGAGATTGGCGCATGCACATCGTCGACATATGCTAAGGAAGGCATTGGTTGAGTAGGTAGGTTCACAATTCCCTCCACCTTAACCATAAGTTTCTATTTGCTATGACAATTACGCACCTCGTTGCTGGGAGTATTTCTATTTTTGGTAGTAGTTACCGAGACCCAGCATCGAATATTTTGTTCATGTGCATAACACGGCAATGTTGTGGTGCTAAACTTGATGTGGAACACTAAAATAAACGTTGGAAGTGCAAGAATTGTGGCACATTTATAGCTCTTTCATAGCGCATTTTGTGCTGCCTCAATCTGATAAAGGTTTCATGTATCAACAATGGCCCTCACTGATCGTGCCAGTTTGAGATTGTTAGAGAGAAAGCTGTCTTTATTCTTTCTATAAACGGCTGTCAGGACTTAAAGAGTGACAGCTCGTCTCATGATTGACAAAAGCAGGCGAACGTGGGTTAATTCTTTCTATCGACAAATTATGAATCTCAACTCCACATTCTGGATCGATAAACGCTTTGGTTATTTTTAAACTGTGGTTGCAATGAAAAGCGGGGCCTTGGGCCAAGTCCGTTTTTCATGCAGCGCTTAGTTTAAACAGAAAGGTTTTCCCATGTACCGCAACCTCAATACTGGCGCGATTGGTGTCAAAGCCACATTGCCCCAAGCCGTTCAATTGGCATCTGCCCACGGTTTTGCAGGCATCGATTTTTCGATTGAAGAAGCACAGACCATTGCCAACGAACACGGACTTGATCATCTCCGTGGCCTCTTCAACAACGCAGGCATCAAGCCCGGCTCATTTGGCTTTCCGGTCGATTTTAGGCGTGACGATGCAACCTGGCGCACAGGTTTGGACAAACTGGCAGCCCAGGCCGCGCTGGCGGTTGATTTGGGTTGTCTGCGTACAGCAACCTGGATCATGCCCTGCGATAATACGCGTAACTTTGCCACTTATTTCCGTGTTTTGGTCAACCGCCTGCGTCCGGCTGCACAAATTCTGGCGGACTATGGCATTCGCTTTGGACTGGAATTTATCGGTCCCAAAACATTGCGTGAAACCCAACGCTTCAACTTTGTCCATACCATGGATGGCATGTTAGCGGTCTGTGCCGCCATCGACACCGGCAATATGGGGCTGTTGCTCGACATCTTCCACCTGTGGACCGGGCACGGCACGAACGATGACGTGCGTCGCTTGAGCAACGCTGATGTGGTCACTGTTCATGTCAACGACGCCCGCACCGGACGCAACGCTGACGAACAGATCGATCAAGAACGAGCTCTGCCTGGCGCAACCGGAGTCATGGATCTGGCAGGTTTTGTCCAAGCACTGCATGCCATCGGCTACGACGGCCCTGTCACCGCCGAACCATTCGATAAAACCCTTGCTACTCTCTCTGCCGATGAAGCTGTTGCTAAAACTGCTGCGTCAATGCAGAGTATCGGGCTGTAAGAGTGAGATTGGAGATTAAAGAGTGGGTTTCGCAGAATCTCCAATCTCTAATCTCTCAATCTCACCTTTCAACAATCAACTTGGAGAATTTTATGGTCAACCTCGCCCTCATCGGCTGTGCACATATTCACACGCCGGGCTTTGTCAAGCGCATCCAAGCGCGCAATGATGTAAAAGTTACGAAAATTTGGGATCATGACCCAGCACGCGCCGCCAAGTGGGTGCAAGAACTCGGCGCTGAGTTCATCGCCGATCCCAGCGCGGCCTGGAATGACGCTTCGATTCCGGCAGTCATCATCTGTTCCGAAACGGACCGTCACGAACCGTTGGTGCTAGCGGGTGCCGCGGCTAAGAAGCATCTCTTTGTCGAAAAGCCACTCGGCATGGGCGCGGCTGATGCAACGTCGATGGCCAAAGCCATTGATGCTGCGGGTGTACTCTTTCAAACGGGCTACTTTATGCGCGGCCAACCCGTAAATCAGTTTTTGCGCCAGCAGATCAAGAACGGTGCCTTTGGCAAGATCACCCGCTTTCGCCACAGCAATTGCCACTCTGGCTCGATTGGCCGCTGGTTTGACCAGGGTTGGATGTGGATGACCGACTATAACCAGGCAGGGGTCGGTGCCTTTGGTGATTTGGGCACGCACTCGCTTGACATTATGCTGTGGCTGGCGGGCGAAGATGTGGCATCGGTCACGGCCACGGTTGATGTGGCGCTGGCTAATTATGGCGAATGTGACGAGTTTGGCGAGGGACTGCTCAAATTTCGCAGCGGGATTATTGGCAGTCTGGCAGCCGGTTGGGTCGATGTCAAGAACCCGATCACCTGCGAGATCAGCGGCACCGAGGGTCATGCTTACGTGCGCAACGGTGAACTTTTCTTCAAGAGCAATCATGTTGAAGGCGCTACTGGCGAGCAAGCCTGGACTGACTTACCCGCCGCTTGGCCGCACGCCTTTGAAAATTTCCTTGACGCAGTTGTAGGCAAAGAACATGCGCCGTTAGTAACTCCACACGAAGCAGCGGTGCGCAGTGTCGTGATGGAGGGGATGTACCAAGCGGCACGACAGCATTCGTGGGTAGATTTGTCCTGATGCAGTAGTAAGACAGTGGGACAGTAAGACGGTAGACTGTTTATACCGATTACTGTCCCACTTTCCTACTGTCCTACTGATTCTCTAGCGAAACTGCGATGCGTTTTGCAACGTCACCAAGCGCGTACCTGTATCATAAGCTGCGGGTATCGACTCATCATTAAGCATCATGTAGAGGCTCTCGATGCCGCGTGAGCCAATGACATCGGGATTCTGGGCAACGGTGGCGGTGATGTTGCCATCAATGATCGAATCGATAGTCTTGGGTGCAGTACCAAAGCTGATGATCACAATTTTGCCATTGCGGCCTGCTGTCTTCGCGGCCTGCACCACGCCCTCAGCCATCCTATCATCGGTAACCAATAGAATCTCCACATTTTGATGCTTGCTCAGGATGTCTGTCGCTACCGTCTGAGCGAGTGCTGGATCGTTGTTGGCATTTTCCTCTTCTACCACCTTTAGGCGGCAATCCTCCAGCCCCCAACGACTACCTGCGGCGCGCTCCTGGCTGACCGAATCGGTAGCTGAACCCGAAATGATCGCAGCTTCGGTATTTCTGGCGATCAAGCTGTTTTCCGGGTTGCAGATATAGTCGGCCGCCAAGCGTCCGGCTGCTTCTTCATCGGTTCCCACATAGTTGACATGTGCTAGGTTAGCATTGTTCTCGATCATGATGAAGGGCACGTTGGCTGCTTGAGCTTTCTGTTGGAGGGGGCCAAGCAGGGAGGCATCGATTGGGGCAACGGCGATTCCGCTGACACCATTGGCCAGTTGTTCTTCCAGTTGTTTGACCTGGGCGGCTCCATCTTCGGCGTTGGCGGTAATTAGTTCGGCACCCAATTCTTTGGCCTTCTCGGCTGCGCCCTGGGCAATGACGCTCCAATATTTATCCGCCTGTGCGGTTGCCTTTAGACTAATCACAAAGCGCGGGGCACTGGGTTTGGCAGACTGCTCGGCGACTTGACCGTTGGAGGATGAACAAGAGGTTGAAAATAACAGTACAAGTGTACTGATCAGGAGTGAGAATTTCTGCATAGTTGTGTTCCTTGACATAGATCTATATCTAAATCGTACACATCTCTCTTGTAAGATGTGTACGTAACGCTCGCTCGATATGGTAGATTCCTAAACGTAATACTTGTAATATCTTACATTTAGTTTACCATAGATTTTGATGTCAAAGATTACAACCAGATTGCATTTTGTAGCAAAAGAACACTTCTTGTGCTATCGGCGCAGACTTGTCACCGTCTCCCAGCCACCACTATCCCAGGAGCGCTTGATAGCTGCTTCGGCATTGGCTACTTCCAATACATCGCCAAAACCTGGACTGCCTTGTTTGCCATCCACAATCGACTGGAGGAAGTGATAGGCTTCAATGCATTTCATCTCTTCATAGCCGATGCTGTTGCCATCGCCAGGGTTAAAGCGGCTGTGAAAGGGGTGATTTTCTCCGGCGACCAACCGTGTAAATCCATCGTGGCTAATTGAATTGCCTGGGAGATAAAGTTCCAACTCATTCATGCGTTCGAAATTCCAGCGCAGTGCGCCTTTGGTGCCATACAACTCAAAGGTACATTCGCTCTTTGGCCCAAAGACCGTGCGGCTTGTTTCTAGCGATCCACGCACTCCGTTGGTAAATTCGACCAACGCTCCGATGTAGTCTTCGTTGCTGACTGTACCCATTCGATCGCCAGGTTTACCTAAGGCATAATGTGAACCGGTTGCCGATGGCAGCGGACGCTCGGGAATAAAGGTATGCTGAAAGCTAGTGACTCGCTTCATCGGTCCGGCGATGAAGTGGGCCATGTCGATCACATGCGAGAAGAGGTCGCCCATTGCTCCAGAACCGGCCTTTTCCTTCTCAAAGCGCCAGGAGAGCAGACCCATTGGGTTGCTGCCATACATCGAAAAGAAGCGGCCACGATAGTTGGTTAACTCGCCCAATTCACCATTTTGGATCAATTGACGGGCATATTGTACCATCGGCGCCCAACGATAGTTGAAACCGACCCAAGTGAGAACGCCTGCTTCCTGCGCAAATGCCTCACATTGCGCAGTCTCTTCGGGCCAACGACCGACCGGTTTCTCGCAGAAGATATGCTTCCCGGCCTTGGCTGCCGCTTCGACCATCGGGACATGTAGAAAGTTTGGTGAAGTGATGTTTACTACGTGGATGTCAGGATGCGCAATTACCTCACGCCAATCCTTCGTGTAGCCAGAAAAGCCGAACGTATCGACCGCTCGCTGGGCTCTTGACTCAACTTCATCGGCACAGAGTACCAGATGCGCCCGAATGTCTTTATCGTAAAAGCGGTCGTAGACATTTCGATAGGCACGCGCGTGAACCATGCCCATCCAGCCCATGCCGATGACGCCGATGTTGATTGTTTTTGTCACAATTTGCTCTTTCTGTGAAGGAATGAAGAGATGAAGGGATGACAAGATGACAGGATGAAAGTAGTGTTCACCTTGTCATCTTGTCATCTTGTCAGAATTGCCGGCTCCATTCTTGCGGCCAGCGTTCGACAATCACCTTGGTTTGGGTGTAAAACTCGATGCCGTGGTGAGCCTGAGCGTGTAGATCGCCGAAGAAGCTTTCATTCCAGCCCGAGAAGGGGAAGAAGGCCATCGGGGCGGCCACGCCAATGTTGATGCCGACATTCCCAGCGTCGGCTTCGTTGCGGAACTTGCGTGCCACTGCACCGCTGCTGGTGAAGATGCAGGCCATATTGCCAAAGGCGCGATTGTTGACAATCGCAATTGCTTCCTCCACGGTTTGGGCGTGCATCAGGCTAAGTACAGGGCCAAAGATCTCGGTCTTGGCGATCTCACCGTTGGGGTTCACATTATCGAGAATGGTGGGATGAATAAAGTAGCCATCTTCGTAGCCGCTCACAGGCTTGTTGCGTCCGTCGACAAGCACGCTGGCTCCCTCTTGCGCTCCTTTGCTGATCAAGCCCTCAATACGCTGTTTGCTATCCTTAGAGATAACAGGCCCCATCTGGATGCCCGAATCGAGCCCGTAGCCCACTTTGCGGCTGACAGCGGCATCGGCCATCGACTCGGTAAAGGGATTCTTGGCTGCACCGACCGTAATCGCAACCGAAGCTGCCAAACAGCGCTGTCCCGCACAGCCAAAGGCTGAGTCTGACATGATTCGTGTAGTCGTATCGATGTCGGCGTCAGGCATCACAACCACGGGATTCTTGGCACCACCCTGACATTGTGCCCGTTTACCATTGGCGGTTGCCCGACTGTAGACGTACTTTGCCACCGGTGTTGAACCGACAAAGCTGATCGCCCGTATTTTTGGGTGATCGAGCAGAGCATCGACCGTCTCTTTGCCGCCATTCATTAGTTGCACGACGCCAGCAGGGAAGCCAGCTTGTTCGAGCAAGCGGAAGAGCAATTGACTGGTCATCGGCACCTTTTCGCTGGGCTTGAGAATGAAGCAGTTGCCTGAGATCAGCGCATAGGGCAGAAACCAAAGCGGGATCATGCCGGGGAAGTTGAAGGGTGTGATGGCGG
The DNA here is from genome assembly GCA_046328715.1 of Caldilineaceae bacterium. Classification (GTDB taxonomy): domain Bacteria; phylum Chloroflexota; class Anaerolineae; order Caldilineales; family Caldilineaceae; genus JAXLWB01. Next base: position 7,435 of record JAXLWB010000070.1, read on the forward strand.
CGACAACACCGAGTGGCTGGCGGATCATGTGTTCATCAATGCCGCTGGCAATGTCTTCGTTGTTGTGCCCTTGGAGCAGAATCGGCGCGCCACAGGCGACTTCAACATTTTCGATACCACGGCGCATCTCAGCAACTGCTTCGCCGTAGGTCTTGCCACATTCGTTCGTGATCGTACGTCCTAATTCGTCGAGATTAGCTTCCAGGAGTGCCTTGAGTTTAAACATTGGTTGGATGCGCTCTGTGACAGGGGTGCGTCGCCAGCTTTGGAAGGCGGTTTGCGCCGCTTGGACGGCAGCGTCGACTTCTGCGCCGGGGGAGAGCGGCACTTGGGTCAGCACCTTGGCGGTGGCCGGATTAGTGACATCCATTGCCATCCCAGCATGTGACTTCTGCCATTGGCCGTTGACAAAATTTAGGAGTTGTCCATTGGTTTGCATGAGTGTAAAAGCCTTTTTGTGTGAAAGGGGCAAGGGGTAGATGGCAGGTTGCAAGTAGTAATGATTCCCTGCCACTTGCCACCTGCTACCTACCTAGAGAAAATATCGTTCCTTCGTGCGCATCTCTTCCCATTCTTCGCGTGCTGCTTCGACAGTATCCATTTCACTTACCTCAGCTGGGGGGACATCCCACCAGCTTTCGTAGCCAGGCACGCCGACATAGCGGTCATTGCGGACGTAGATGCAGACCGTTTTCTGAATTGTCTTGGCGGTTTCGAGTGCTTTGACAAACTCGTCACGACTGTTGCATTCAATGACTTGAGCGCCCAAGCTACGCACATTCATGGCCAGATCGACCGGCAGATCTTCTACGTCTGTGCCATCTGCGTCGCTGGGTAGGGCGTCGTTCTTCGCATAGGCATAACGAGTGCCAAATCCCTTCTGTCCAAGTGAACGACTCAAACTACCAATGCTCTTGAAGCCGCGGTTGTCGAAGAGGACAATGGTCAACTTGTAGCCTTCCTGAATCGAGGTGATTACCTCGTTGGAGAGCATCAGGTAGCTGCCGTCGCCTACGATTACATAGACCTCGCGTCCGGGGTCGGCCATCTTGATACCAAGGCCACCGGCGATTTCGTAGCCCATTGTGCTATAGCCATATTCGAGATGATATTGTTTGGGATGGCGAGCACGCCAGAGTTTGTGCAGGTCTCCTGGCGCACTGCCAGCGGCGTTGATCATAACGGCGTTGGGATCACCCAATTCGTTGAGTGCGCCAATCAGTTCGCCCTGGCTGGGAAGGGGGGTGTTGCGGATGGCATAGATGCGGTCCACTTCGGTTTCCCATTCCTGGTGCAGCTTTTCGGCGCGGGCACGGTAGTCGGTATTTACCTTGTAGTTGCCGAGGAGCATCATCAACTCAGGCAGCGTCACACGGGCATCGCCAGTGAGGGCGAGGGCGTTGTGTTTGTGGGCATCAAATTCAGCAGTGTTGATGTTGACAAAACGGACGTTGGGATTTTGGAACTGGGTCTTGCTAGCGGTCGTAAAATCGCTGTAGCGCGTACCGATGCCGATGACCAGATCGGCTTCTTTGGCGAGGATGTTAGCCGCCGAAGTGCCGGTCACGCCGATAGCTCCCATACAGAGGGTGTGGTCATAGCGCAGGCTGCCTTTGCCAGCCATCGTCTCGCCCACGGGAATGCCAGTACGTTCCACCAGTGTGCGCAGCGCTTCTTCGGCCTCGCTGTAGTGGACGCCGCCACCTGCTACGATCAAGGGCTGCTTGGCCTGTTTGATCCATTCGGCGGCTTGTTTGAGCGCTGTCATATCGGGGCGGTTGCGTGGGATGCGCCAGACGCGTTTGTTGAAGAGGGCCGCCGGGAAATTCCAGGCTTCGGTCTGTACATCCTGGGGCAGACAGAGCGTGACACAACCAGTGTCAGTCGGGCTGGTGAGCACACGCATCACTTCGGGCAGTGCGGTGATCAATTGATCGGGGCGGTAAATACGGTCCCAGTAGCGACTGACGGGTTTGAAACAGTCGTTGACTGAGATATCCTGTGAATGTTCGGATTCGAGCTGCTGGAGGACAGGGGCCACGTTGCGGCGGGCAAAGATGTCGCCGGGCAGCAGCAACACTGGGATGCGATTGACCGTTGCTACTGCAGCACCAGTGATCATATTGGTGGCACCAGGACCAATTGATGTGGTACAGGCTAAGGTTTGTAGGCGATTTCTGTGTTTCGCATAGGCAGCCGCAGTCAACACCATAGCCTGTTCGTTTCGGCACTGATAATAACGAAAGTCAGGATATTGCTGCAACGCTTGGCCCATACCCGAAATGTTGCCATGTCCGAAAATACCGAAGCAGCCAGCAAAAAAAGGCTGTTCGACCCCGTCACGTTCGCTGTACTGATTTTTTAGAAATTGTACGACTGCCTGCGCTACCGTCAGGCGAACAGTCTGATTTTGACTCATATATTTCTCGCTTTATACCAATCCATTGCTATCTTCAAGCTAAGTTGACTCACGTACCACAAGTTTGCCAGTCACGACTGAAATCTGCGGCGTATCCCAACCTACCTTATGTTCAATCAGAGAAAGCAGCATTCGCATCGCTTCCACGCCCATTTCGTAGCGTGGTTGGTGAAGTGTCGTCAAGGGCGGCTCTGTAAAGGCTGCAATGTCGATATCATCGAAGCCGGTGACCGCTACATCCTGGGGCACATGAAGATGTTTCTGGCGTAATACCGACAGCGCGCCGATGGCCATTGTGTCATTGTAACAGTAGATCGCTTCTGGTGGAGCATTCCAACGCTGAGTAGCCTTCTCCAGCAATGCTTCTGCTGCCAAAATCCCACCCTGTTGACGACCATTCGGCCCAAATGCCTCCACTTCTGTGGGTAGACCAGCCTCTTCCAACGTGTCGATCCAGGCACTTCGCCGTTGTTGGGTAGCTCGGATGCCACGCTCGTTGCCAATAAAGGCAATTCGTCGATAGCCACGGTCGAGCAGGTGACGGACCAGCAGGCAACCACCATGATAGTCATCATGGTAGATCGAGTGCATGGAACCCGCATCCACGTGCGAATTGAGGAGCAGGATCGGTACGTCGGCGTCGCCAAGAATCTGCTGATATTGTTCTCCCACACGGCTGGAAGAGGAAATAATGCCATCCACCTGGCGGCCATGAAAGGTGCGGACAACCTCCAACTCGCGCTGTGGATCGACCCCACTGCTGGCCAGAAATAAGCTGTAACCGTGTCGATGTGCCTCATCTTCCACCCCCTGAGCGACAGTGCTATGAAAGGGATCGGCAAATTGAGGCACCACCAAACCGATGCAATAGCTGCGTCGCATCACCAGGCCGCGTGCAACCAGGCTCGGCATGTAGCCATGCTCACGTGCTAGTTGCACGATACGTTCACGCGTATCATCGCTCATGCGCCCTTCACCACGAAGCGCACGACTCACTGTCGGCGCACTCACGTCGGCCAGGCTTGCCAAGTCTTTAATCGAAACCCGCTTGCGTTGCATTGCTTTCCTGATATGAAAATAGGAGTGGAAGAGTAGTGAGTTAACTTTGCCACTCTTCCACTTTTCAACTTTTCAACTCTTTGCTTTAGCTCAATCCATCACGTTCATTGACAAAGGCCATCACTTCGTCAAAGGTCGGCATGAAGTTGGCGCAACCGTGTTTGGTGACGACAATCGCACCACAGGCGTTGCCCAAGCGGGCCGACTTGTACCAATCCCAGCCCTTGAGCCGCCCAGTGAGGAAGCCTGCGCCAAAGGCATCGCCTGCACCAAGGACATTGTAAATCTCGACCGGATAGCCAGGCGCATCGGTGACTGTGCCGTCGGCGAGGTGAATGCGCGCTCCTTTGGAGCCAATCTTTTCGATGACAGCTTTGGCACCGGCGCTGAGGATCTTGTCAACGGTACGTTTGGTATCGCCGCCGACCTTGGTGTCGGAGATTTGTGAGTGCGTCAAATGCATAGCGGAAACATCGACCAACATGGCGGCATTGAGTTCGTCGGCCGTGCCAATGGCAATATCAACCAGGGGTAGAATCGAGCGGATTGTGACACCAAAGGCGCGCGGATCGTGCCATTGGTCGGGGCGAAAGTCGATATCAAGCACGACCTCGGCACCATTCTGACGAGCCAACTCAGCGGCAAAAATGGTGGCGCTGCGGCAAGGTTCCTTATAGAGATTGGTGCCTGCAAATTGGAAAAAGCGGCAATCATTGACTGGTGCAGTCAGCACGTCGTCGATCGTGACTTCCATGTCGGCACAGTTGTCGCGGTAGTAAACTAATGGAAACTTGTCAGGCGGTTCAATGCCCAACACCACTGCCGAACTGCGCTTGCCAGGCTTGCGTTTGATGAATTTCGTCACCACGCCTTCGTTATCGAGGAAGTTCTGGATGAAGTTACCTACTGGATCGACCCCCAACCCGGTCAGCAGAGCGCTTTTCATGCCGAGGCGGCGCACACCGACACTGATATTGGTGGGTGAACCACCGACATAGGCGGCAAAACTTGTGATCTGTTCAAAGGGGGCACCGACATCATTGCTGTACAAATCGATGGAAGAGCGCCCCATATGGAGCGTGTCGTATGTCTTTTGAGTCATGGCAGGGTCCTTTTGTAAAAGTTGCAGAGTTGCAGGTGGCAGGTTCAAACGATGTGCAACCTGCCCACTTGCCACCTGCAACTTGCTCAATACAATGGCAGACGTGGATCTAACCCTTTATACTGATGTTTTACCCAGGTAAAATTGGGATCGTCTTGATTGGCTAGGCTCTGGGCACTGCCCGCCAACACGTTGAGATAGTAGGTTGTATAACCAGGCGCACTGACCACCGGGTGATAGCCTTCGGGGACGAGTACAACGCAATCGTTTTCGGCACGAACGAGCGCATCAATTGGTTGTCCGGCTTGGTGAAGTGGCGAACGCTCGTCGGTGTAGACGCGCTGGTAGGCAAAGCCTTCGGGTTTGTCGATCTTGTAGTAATAGGTTTCTTCCAGGTCGGCTTCGATCAACTTGCCGCCGACATCGACAATGTGCACATCATGTTTGTGGGGCGGGAAGCTGCTCCAGTTGCCGCTCGGCGTGTAGACTTCGACCAGCACTAGCCGGTGAACTGGTGAACCAGGCGGCAAGAGATCGTTGATCTGGCGGCTAACATTATCGCCACCACGAATGCTCTTGGGCACATTCTGCGGCTCGATCAGCCAGGGCTCGTGATCTTGGTCAGTAGGAACCCAGGCAGCCGCAAATTCGCCTCCTTCTTCGGCAATCACCGTAAATTCACTCCGACGAGGCAGGTAGAGTGCATGGGCTGCTCCCTCAAAAACGTTGCGTCGCCCGCCGATGCCGGTCCACTTGCCTCGATTCGATTCCACGGTGTATCGCCCGCTCAGGTTGATCACGGCAAGTTCATTTTCCTGGGAAGCAAAAGACCAACGCTGGCCCGTCGCCAATCGTCGTGCCTGAAAGGAAATCAACTCCCAACCAGCGCTCTGCGGTGTCACTGCCACGATCAGGTCAGGATCGGCAGGGTTGTAACTGGGTTTCACCAGCACACTTTCAGAAGTGTAGCGCATAGATAAGCTTTCTTTTTTAGGATGCAGGGTGCAAAAGGGTACTAGGGATAAAAGCGGCACAGCTACAAGGCTATCAATCTACGCAGCTTCGAGTTGTTACCCTAAGCAAAACATTTTATCGTAGTCGGAGGGAAAATGCAACTCTAGAGCCATTGGGTAAACGTTTGCGCAAGTTTGCAAATTGGCTGGATAGAGACTACTGTAGTCATATTGGATTACTGGGTAGTTCCGGCAGATCAATCGGTGTAAAGTCTTGAGTGATGAATTCAACAATACGCTCGGCCAATACGAGGGGAGCTTCCAGCATCGGGCTGTGGCCACAGTAGGGCAATATTTCTAGGTTAGCTGCACCTGGAATTGCAATCAGCGTTCGTGTGGTAGACTCTTTATCGACAATCTCATCGAGTTCGCCCCATAATAAGAGCGTGGGCAGGGTCAGATGTCGCACCTCGCCAAAACGATTCCAACGATTTAGACTCTCGGCAAGCCCGGTGAAGAGGGGAGAGGCCATGCTCGCAGCATCTTCTACCAAGTCAGGAAAGAGAAGAAAGTGTTGAATGTCGAGCGTGGGCATCAGTGTTGTAAGTGCACTGGCCAAAAGCTGGCGGTCCGTGCGCATCTGATCCAGCAACATGATCGTATCGAGCGGTGTGAAGACACCTTCGGCAGGGACTGAATCGACCAGGATCAGGGTCGAGACAACATTCGGGTGGTTGATGATGTATTCCATGGCGATGGCACCTGAGGTGGAGTGTGCTAGCAACGAAAAGTCGCGCAGTTGCAACGCTTCGATCAGTGCCGCCAAATCCTCGGCCTGTTCCTCAATGGTGTAGCCAGAGTCTGGTTTGTCGCTCTGACCGCACCCACGCAGGTCGGGCGCAATACAGTAGATTTCATCTGGCAGCAATTCAAAGAGCGGCTCCCACCAGCGACTGGATCCATAGCTGCCATGCAGCAGAAGTAGCGGCAATCCACTCGGATCGCCGTGGGTACGGTAGTGAAAAGAAAGTCTATTGGTTTGTATCGTCGGCATAAATGTAATGAATTACGTTACCTTGAGCCATGTAACCCTTAGCTCCGTAGAGCGGCACAGGCTAAGATCGGGCTATACTTTTCGCTTGAACTCTTTTTCAGCAGCAGCTTCGTCGGGCAAGAAGAGCAGTAGCAGTGCAGCGGCGGCAGCCTGCGGGTCAGGACCTTCGACACGTCCTACTTCCTCTTCGCCTAAGATCAACCCCGCCTGAACCACCACGCCATCTGGGTCAACCCAACCGATGGCACCACCCTCGAACAGTCCATGGCTATGGACCTGCCCCTCCCGTGTGAACGAGCCAAGTTCCCGCTCGTCATACATCGTTTTGCGCAAGATTTTGTTGTCGGCTACACGTCCAACGACCGAGGTTTCTCGCCCTTCCTGTTTGAGAAGGGTTCCATCTTGGGCCAGCAGACCGAGCATTCTTTCCCCATAGGCGGTTTGTTTGTAGATTGCTGTCTGCTTGTCCATACGTTGTTACCTCGATCCGGTTCATCCATAAAAGCTCTGTTTGGGCATGATTGTTTTGCGGTTTCGAAACAACCGCGCCCAAAGCAACCGAACTCTGGTTCTGAACCAGTTCTGGTTGAATCCATTGCCTGTCTTGAAAGCCATCCACCTGTAGCAGGTTTATTGACCAAGCTTGCTACGTATGGTAAAACAAAGTCATAGTTTACTGAAAAGATCGACGATCAAAACATGATCTATTGGCAATATTATGCCGCACAGCATCTGATGTTCTGTTTGTGAAACACCAATTGTGCTACGTGCGGGAATTTAAGATCGAACACCACTTCCATTGGGAAGGCAGAGAAAATAAAGACAATATGGATGCTTACGTGATGCTACTTTGGTTTGTGGCGGGTATTGTACTGGGTTGGTTGATCGAGTTTTACATTGATTGGCGCTTCTGGCGTCGTACGACTCTGTCGAGCGAATCGACGCATGGGGTTGACGGTCATGAACTTGCTGCTTTGCGCCAGAAAATCAAAGAATACGAAGCCCGCATTGAAGAGTTGGAGAGTTTGTCTAGCGCGTCGACGGCCACTATCACCGCCGACAAAGCCAGCCAAGCAGTCGGCACCCTATCAACCCAAGACCAACCAACCGAAGCAGAGTGAGCAACCGATATGGCTCGTCGTCCTTCACCGCGTGATGTACAGCGCCTTGATCGCTCAAAATATGTAACCCTTTTAGCGCTGCTCATCATCTTTATCATTCTTTTTGTCGTGCGTAGTTGCCAGGCAGAGTTGTTGCCATTGGCCGCCTTGGCGACACCAGTACCAACCTATGGCGTGGAACGCTTCGTGCAGACGTCGCCTTCCGGCACGCCGACCCCGCCGGAGGTTGCAGTGGCGGAAACGGAGACGAGCTCGCCCCCTGTGGAAGCAGTACCCGTTATCACAGAGACTCTTATTTTGACAGCGACAGCTGAAATAACATCCGGGATTGGTAGCCAAGTTGTTGACACGGAAACACCTACCGTAACTACCATTCCGCTGCCCACAGCCACCGAAACTTCCAATAGCAAACTCACGCCAACTATGGCGCTCACGGAAAGTGTCGCACTCGCAACCAGCGAGATCTTATCGGCTACGCTCCAACCAACCGAGGAGCCTACAGCCGAGAACCTGTTGCCGACCCCTACACCGACCATAACGCTAGCGGCTACGCTAAGTGAGACATCGACCCCAATGCCTTCTGATACGGCAACCATAACCCCCGCCAGTGTTGAGTCAGATGCTCATCTAGCCACTGAAATTGCACAAGTTGGTACGCCGGTTACAGCACAAACGTCTACACCCGTGACGACGACAGTTGCCGTAGGTGCTACGCCCTCGCCGACAGCATCGCCCACCGAAAACGCAACCGATACGCCCGAACCGACACAGGTGATTTCGCTGCTGCCGACAGTTACGCCAACGATGGTAGCCACTGCAACGCCGATTCTGAACCAGCCAGAAGTCGCCATTGCCTCTATCCCGATGCGCGAAGTTTTTACCGATACGGTGACTGTCACAGGGACAATTCAGGGGTTATCCTCACCGGGTGCGGTTGTGGAAATTTTGAGTGATAACCAGGTACTTGGTGAAGCAGAAGTTGGCCAAAATGGCGTCTGGTCCTTTTCTTATCACCCACCAACTTCGGGCGCTGTGGAACTCAATGCTCGTGTGGTAGGTACGACCGGTAAGGTATTGGCGACTGCGCAAGGCTCTGCGATCACAGTAGAGTTGCCGACTGCGACCGTAACTGCCACTGACACGTCGGAACCAACGGCGACTGCTACAGCTAGCGCCACTGCGACTTCGACTCTTTCGCCGACCTTGACGGCCACCGAGACCGAAGCCCCCACGCTCACAAGCACGGCTACAACGACACCTAGCGCTACTGCATCTGCCACTGTGACGCCAACATTGACCGCTACCGCAACTTTCACACCAACAGCGACAGCGACAGTTACCTCTTCGCCTACAGAGACCGCAACAAGCGTGCCAACGGACACCCCGAGCGCAACGGCTACATCAACCCTAACACCGACCTTCACAGCGACGGCTACATTGACTCCAACCGCCACCGCAACACTGATGCCGACAGCAACTGAGACCGTGACAGCGCTACCCACCAGCACGGCGACAGCAAGCCCGACGGCCACGCCAACAGAAACAGCAACCTCTGTACCGACTGCGACGAACACTGCTTCACCAACCGTAACCCTAACACCGTCGCCTACTGTTACAGCAAGTGCCACGTCCACTGCGACCGACACGCCAACGGTCACGCCTTCCAAAACAGCCACACCGAAGCCAACCCTGACAGCAACGCCGACCCTTTCACCAACGGTGACCCATACGGCTACACCGGTTAATACAGCGACTGCCACACCGACACCGGTGCCACCGCTAGTAGCACTTCCTGATCAGACGATCATGGTGGTTGGACCTCGTCTTATTACCGGTACAGCAGGTGCGGGAGATACGGTCCAACTGTTGATCGATGGCGCTGTGATCAGCACGACCATAGCCAATCGCGCTGGCGTTTGGAGCATGCTGGTCAATCTGGCAGAGCAGGCCCGAGTTTCTGTCGAGGTACAGACCCTAGACAACGACAACACGCCAGTCGCCGCAAGCAAAAGCGTAGAATGGATCGTGCTGAAGCCAACGGATACGCCTGTGCCAACCGATACACGTACACCCTATCCGACCCGAACCGCCACAGAAACCAGGTTGCCCACGCCGACTCACACCCATACTCCAACTCCTGAACCGACGGATACGTTGACGCCGACGCCGGTGCCGACACCCGTACCCACGGCAACTGCAACCGCGACTGCCAGTAAAACGCCCCGACCAACACGCACGCCCCGCCCGATCGTCAAGGCCAAACCCATTGCCACGGCAACCAACACGTTGACAGCTACACTTACAGTAAAGGCGACAGTGACTCCACCGCCGCCTGTTACACCAAGCGCCACGTCAACCTCGACCTTACTGCCGACCTTCACATCGACAGCTACGTTGACACCGACGGCAACAGCGACTGATACAGCGCTTCCAACCGCCACAGCAACACAGACTGCCACGGCTACGCCAACGTTGACTCATACTGCTGCGCCGTTACCAACCAACACAGCGACCGCAACGGCAATTCCGACTTTCACTGCCTCCGCCACGCCGTCGGACACCGCTACAAGCACAAGCACCGCTACCCAGACTAGTACAGCAACGCAAACAGCTACCTTTACCCCGACAGAGACTTCAACGGCTACGATTACCCCCAGTCCAACGCCCAGTCCGTCACCAACAAGCACGGATACCGCGACACCTTTGCCGACGCACACGGCCACTGCAACAGCAACTGAAACAACGAAGCCAACAGCGACAGCTTCAGCAACATCCACACCTACGGAAACCGCTATACCGCAGCCCACTGCAACCGCAACTTCAACGCATAGCTCAACACCAACCGTCACTCCCAGTGCAACTGCAACCGCTTCGCCCACGGCTGCAGCAATGCTACCCGCGCCGCAGATCGCCCTGGCTCAAGGCAGCAAGCTTGTGGCAGGAAAATGGTTAGTAATGGGAGCCGCTGCTGCCGGGTCTCAAGTGAATCTGTTGATCAACGATCAGGTCGTGGCTGAGACCCAGTCAAATGCATTCGGCTTTTGGAGTATCACAACCGATTTCACTACTATTGCACCTATCAGCGCCACCGTCTCGGTAGTGGCCGAATCGCAAGACAAGCAAGGAAATGTTGCTCGTTCGATGCCAGTAGAAGTTACTGTCCTGCAGCCAGCAGCGACAGCGACAGCCACAGCTACTGAGGTTGCAACATTGACTGCCACGTCGACCGCAACAGCGCTACCTACCAATACAGCAACCTCTACGCCTAGCCCAAAACCAACGGCGACCCATACGGCGACGCCTACTGAAACTCAGCAACCTACGGTTAAAGTAACACCATCAACTCCAACGCCAACCAAGAGCCCAACATCAACGGTAACGAATACACCCCATCCGTCCGCTACAGCAAGCTCGACGCCAATGGCAACAGACACTCAGACACCGTTGCCGACATCTACAGCAACAGTGAAGCCTAGCATTACAGATTCGCCCTCGCCGACAGCATCACCCACAGCACCTTCTACACCAACTTCGACTGTAGCACTTACATCGACCATCAACGGCACGCCTGCGCCTATCACCACCGAAACGATCGGCGACAGCAATTCGCATAGCAAATATATCGTTGCGCCTCTTTTAACTGAGAAAGGGGGAGGTCGAGTCTATACCGTCGGTTTTGTTCCGCTGCGTGGTGCGGCAGCGCCTCACTCCACGGTGATGATCGCAGTGGATGGCGTCGATGCACAGAGCGTCCAGGCCAGTAAATATGGCGCATGGGCCAGTGATATAGAAATACAGGGGCTGGGCCAGCACCATATTGCACTGCGCAACATTGATCAGTCGGGCGGAGCACTATCCGAAATACGAGAGTACGAGATTACGCTTGTTGAGCAACCTCAGGCGCTGCCCACGACTGGTGGTGCTGCGTCGGATGGGGTGTGGTTGGGGATGGTGTTGTCTTTGGTTATTCTTATGCTCTTGAGCCTCCGTGATCGGCGAAGCGTGTAGGCACGAAAACGCTTAATTAAAGGTCTCATTTTCTTTAGCCAAATGAGACCTTTAATTTGCTAAAATAACTACTGATAATTTATACTTATAGGAAGTTATTACCAAAAATCAACAAATTGACCGACTATGGAACCCAATACGACCGAAATAGCACTACACACCAAACAAGGCGAACTGAGCCAACCCACCTTAGGTGATATCGGCAAGGTGGCTTCTCGCTATGCAGAGGCAGCAGTTTTTCGAGATTATTTGAATCGAAAGTCACTCAATACAATCCGTGCTCAGCGAACTGATCTTGATAACTTTGTAGAATACTTACACGATATCACTCGCCAACAAAAGTCTTCACAGCAAGAAGCAATTCAAATGGTGATGCAGCTTCCTACGGCTGAAGCCCTACAAAACGAACCATCCGCCTGGAAAGGAATCTCCTGGGGACTGGTTGATGGTTTTGTGCGATGGATGTTAGCGCAATCCTATGCTATCGGATCGATAAATCGCAAGCTCTCTACGATAAAACACTATGCGAAGTTGGCTACCCAGGCAGGTACGCTGGATCAGGTTGAGTTGGCCCTGATCCGCAATATCACCAGCTACAGCCAGAAAGAGGGCAAACGCATCGACCAACGCCGGCAACAAACACGGATTGGCGAGAAAAAGGCCCAGCATGTTCGCTTGACGTCGATGTTGGCCCAGGCTCTCAAGAATCAACCAGACACGCCCCAGGGGCGCCGAGACCGCCTGATGATGTGTTTGTTACTTGACCACGGCTTACGTGTTGGCGAGGTGGCATTATTGAAGGTCGATGACATCGATTTAAATGAGGGAATCTTCTCCTTCTTTCGCCCCAAAGTTGATCGCAAACAGAAGCACAGGATGAGTGAAGATACACTTGTTGCTATGCGCAACTGGTTTGCTTTTGGCGATGCCCCTGCTACAGGTGCACTCCTGCGTGCGAGTCGCAAGGATGGTTCGCTTTGGACTACAGGCATGACAGAACGGGCGATCACTGGTAGGGTAGCATTACTGGGTGAACAACTTAGTATTGACAAGTTGTCTGCCCATGATTGTCGTCACTATTGGGCGACTCACGCTGTACAACAAGGGACCGACGCCTTTGCGCTCAAGGACGCAGGCGGTTGGAATTCGATTGCCATGCCCAGTCGCTACGTCGAAGCTGCCACTGTCGCCAATGAACGAGTGAAAATATAGGCAGGTTGCAGGGCAAGTCGCAGGATTCAGGTTGGCAAACTTACATCTTTTCCCTTGCAACTTGCCACCTGCCCCTTGCAATTTTGAATTCTCCGATAATCCACGCTATAGTCACACCACTTGCAACGAAGCAATGATCTGAGCAATGAGGCGAACTTTCTTGCCTTCGTCTGTATGCTGGTGAATGCAGCAGACTTCAATGATTCTTGAGAGGAAACCATCCATTATGTACCAGGTGACACCCACCTTTTTCGCCTCGGATTTGGAAGGCGTGCTGATTCCCGAAATTTGGATCGCTGTAGCCGAAAAAACGGGCATCCAGGAACTCTTTTTGACCACTCGTGAAATCGCCGACTACGATGTGTTGATGAAGATGCGCCTCGAAAAGCTTAACCAAGCGGGATTGACGATTACCGACATTGAAGCAATTATCGATACGATGGATCCATTACCTGGCGCGGCGGAGTTTGTACAGTGGGTACGCGAGCGTTCACAATTTGTCATTATTACCGATAGTTTTTACCAGTTTATTGCTCCCTTTATGCGCAAATTGCAGCTTCCTACCGTACTGGCCCACACACTCCAAATCAATCCACAAGGCAAGGTGACTGGTTATAAACTTCGCCTGGAACACAGCAAGCGCCGAGCAGTTGATGCCTTGCAGTCGATTGGGTACCGCGTCATGGCAACCGGAGACTCTTATAACGACACAGCCATGTTAGCCCATGCAAACTTAGGTGTACTCTTCAATCCCCCTTCGAATGTTGTGGCCGAGTTCCCCCAATTCCCAGTCGCAACCAGCTACGAAGATCTCAAGGTGCACGCTGAACCATTTTTTGCAGGAGCGTAACATGAAACGTGATGCGTGACTTTTTCGTTAGCCACTTCACACATCACGTTTCATTCGTTAGTCCATTATGAATCCAATCGGTCTCTTCTATGGCAGCACGAATGGGACAACAGCGTACATCGCCAAGCGGATTCAACATGAATTTGAAAGCGTCCATCAACAGTCAGTAGAACTGTTTGATGTCGCCGAGTTTTACCTGGAAGAGATGCTTGAGTTTGAACGATTCATTCTTGGCATTCCGACCTGGAATCATGGACAACTGCAGCGAGATTGGGAGACTGTCTTTGAAGAATTTGATGCACTGGAGTTACATGGAAAGCGAGTAGCAATTTTCGGCGTCGGCGATCAGATTGGCTATCCTGCAACCTTTGGCGACGCCGTCTTCTTCCTGGCCGACAAGGTGCGTGAACGCGGCGCAACGCTGGTCGGTTCCTGGCCCATGCAACACTATCTCTTTCAAAGCTCCTGGGCGGTAGAGGAGGATCATCTCTTGGGACTACTCCTGGACGAAGAGAATCAGCCTGAGCTGAGCGATGCACGGATTGCGGCTTGGGTGGTACAATTGATGACAGAATTCGGATGAGTATTGCAGGATAATGATCTGCAAGGGTTTGGCTCCCGCATCTTGCACCCTGCATTTTGCATCTTTCAGAAGGAAATCATGTACAAACGAATTGAAGCACCGGTGATGATGGTCGTTTTTGGCGCATCAGGTGACCTAACCAAACGCAAGTTGCTCCCAGCGCTCTACAATCTTTATCAACAAGGATTCCTGGGCGAACAATTTTGTTTCTTGGGGTATGCGCGCACAGAAAATGACGACGCCAACTTTCGCCAGCAAGCCCAAGAAAGCGTGAAAGAGTTTACTGGTAAAGATTTTAATGAGAAGGTTTGGAAGAAATTCGTTACCAAGTTGTATTACCTGTCTGGAAGTTACGATAGCATCGAACACTTCCGAGCGCTGGCCAAACGTATCGGTGAATTACAAGAAGACGAGAGCGAGCCAGGCAATACCCTCTTCTATCTTTCGACGCCTCCCAATGTTTTTAAGTCGATCACATCTCTCCTATGCGAAGTTGGTCTAACCAAGAGTAACAACGATACCTGGCGGCGACTCATCATTGAAAAGCCCTTTGGCCATGACCTCAAAAGTGCCCAGGAACTCAATCGCCACTTGCTTAGCCTTTTCAACGAAGACCAAATCTACCGCATCGACCATTATCTCGGCAAGGAGACGGTGCAGAACCTGCTTGTTTTCCGTTTTGGCAATGGCATCTTCGAGCCAGTGTGGAATCGCAACTTCGTCGATCATGTACAAATTACCGTAGCTGAGAATTTGGATGTGGGTGATCGGGGCGGGTACTACGATAGTTCGGGTGCCATTCGCGATATGGTGCAAAACCATCTGATGCAGTTGGTCGCGCTGACCGCTATGGAGCCACCTGCCGCCTTCGACGCCAAAGCCGTTCGCGACCAGAAGGTCAACGTCCTGCGCTCGATTCGACCGATTGATCCTACCGCAGTCTCCGATTGGGTCGTACGTGCTCAGTATGGCGAAGCGAAGGTCGATGGCAAAGTCATTCCCAGTTACCGACAAGCCGAACATGTCAACCCCCACTCCACTACAGACACCTATGTTGCCTGGAAGTTGGAAATTGACAATTGGCGTTGGAATGGCGTGCCCTTCTACTTGCGTACTGGTAAGGCGTTGGCGCAAAAACTGACTGAAGTTAACATCATCTTCCGCAAGCCACCCCAAATGCTCTTCGCCTCGCTCGACCACGAAGATTTCCAATCGACCCCCAGCAACATGGTGACCGTGCGCATCCAGCCTGATGAGAGCATCTATCTAACCTTTGGTGCCAAGAAACCAGGCCCGGCGGTTGATGTCGAGCGGGTGCGTATGGAGTTTTCCTACAGCGAAGCCTTTGGCGGCAAGACGGCGGAAGCCTATGAACGACTGCTCATGGATGCGCTAATCGGCGACAGCACGTTGTTTATTCGTGCCGATGAGACGGAATTGGCCTGGGACCGTGTCACCCATATCCTCGATGGCTGGCGTTTAATCGAAGAGCAGGCCAATACCCATGGAAGATATTATCAGTTGCCCACTTATCCTGCCGGCTCGTGGGGCCCCGCCGAAGCAGATGAGATGATGCGTCGCGATGGTCGATATTGGCGCAATTGGCTTAAGTAATGCAAAGGGAATGACGGGCAAGTCCGTCATTCCCTTTGCACAGTTCACAATTCCCATTTCCTATGCACAAAAAAATATCCCTGTTGCTCTTCTTGAGCGCCTCCCTGTTTTGCCTGCTGCTGGGTGGTGTGACGCAAGTTCGTGCAGAGAACTTACAGCTCAAAACGCCCTATCAACAGCGGCTTGCTGCCCCCGATTCGTTTGGCAGCCCAATTCCACGTACAGGCGATCAAAAGCTCCTGGTCCTGCTTGTGGATTTTCCGGATCTAGCGGGTAAGTTTAGCGGAGCCAGTTGGTTCGACCGTTTCTTCGGCAACAATAGCTTTGCCAGCTTTTACAACGAAGTCTCCTACCAACAGTTACGCTACAGCGGTACGATTGTTGGCCTCTCCGCTGGCATTCCCGTCTCCAATTCGAACGACGTCGCCTACATCCGCCTCCCGAATCCAATCACCTACTATGCCGATGGTAACCATGGCTTTACAGTGGGGCCGCAACAGTTTCCCAAAAATAGTGGCGGTGTTGTCTATCATGCGCTGCAAGCATTGGACACCGCTGGCTTTGACTTCTCTCCTTATGCCGATCCGGGTAGTAATCGGGTAGAAAACCTGATTGTGATCTTCGCTGGCAGCAGCTTTGCTGCAACCCGAGACAACGTCAATTCACTTGAGGCGACTGCCTACAGCCTCAATTTTGCAGGATTACAAAGCTCCTATACCAGCTCCGGCGGGCAGGTGTTCGATAACTACACCTTCTGCCCTGACCAGCGAGGCGCCTTGAGCGGCGAACCTGGCTACATCGGCATCTGTGCCCACGAACATGGCCACGGCTTGGGTATGCCCGATCTCTACGATTATGGCTACACCACCTCAGGCGCGGGCAAATTTGACCTGATGGCTTACGGCAACGCGTATAGCGACTCTCCCTTTCACTTCGGTGCCTTTAGCAAGCAGTTCTACGGCTGGGTTACACCCACCGTGCTTGCGACTGGCAGTTATTCACTGACACTTGGCCCCGTAGAAAGTGGGGCCAATGTGATCAAACTCTTTCCGAATGGGGACAGCACCTCCCAAGAGTACTTTTTGCTTGAGAATCGGCAAGTGTTAGGCTTTGACCAAGATTGGATAACGCAGGGACTATGTAGTGGGTTGGTGATCTGGCACATCGATCGGACGATTACCGAAAACGGCTCCTACTTCTTTGGCGTGAACTCTCGTCCGCCCTACAGCAACGCACCACCCCATCCGGGCGTCACAGTAGTCGAGGCCGATGGTGACTCGGCCATGATCCAAGCGCCGATTGACTATGGGCAATGCGCCGATCTTTGGCAGCCGGGTCGCACCTGGGATGCCACGTCGCTCCCCTCCTCCAATCTCTGGACAGAGGCGACCAGTAAGCTGGCGGTGAAAGTCGTCGCCTCGATCGACAATTCCCTGGTGCTCTCTGTCACCGTAGGCGATCCAGTCGAGATCCCATCACAATTTGTCTTCTTGCCTCTTGTGGTTCGTTAAAATCAGAGGGTGGAGATAATCTGTGATCTCCACCCTCTGAACTAAAAAGTAGACCCAACCAAGAACTCTTGGTCGCACCCACACAATAATCAGAATAACAGTGCATCCATTACTCCGTTAGCGATTCTGGTTGTGTAAACAGAAATGCATCATGATAGTAGTGAACCAAGAGAATCGGTAACACCATCATATAACTGTACTGCTCGGGGTAGGGCAAGTTCGGGAAAAAGACATGGGCAAAGATAAAGCCCAATGCGCTGATCGGCAACATCAAAAGTTGGAAGGTATAAAAGGCAGCCGTCCACATCAGCGTTGATTGTTCAGGGGTGATGGTCAATGATTGACCCTTGACTTTAGCCTGGATCCACTGCACCAATGTGGCAAAGGAAGCCCGAAATTGATTGAAGAGCGAATATTGCTGGCGCTCGTTGCGCGCCTCAGAGCGGCGGATCACAAACCAGGTGATGGCGAGATATTGAAACGAATGCCAGGCATTGATGCCTTGAAAGGCCGTGTCGAGGTTGTCGACCAAAGGCGAAAAGTGCATCACCGGCAGTGTCACTGCGACCAACAGCGTTTTCGGCACATTCAGAATGCCCTTGCGCCATTCTAGAAACGATTTCACTGCAAAGGCAATCACAAAGGCAGCAAATGCGGCAAACACGGCATAGACCATCCACCATTGCCCATGCAAAAATTGCCCTGGATTAAAGGGCGACCATAGCTGCACGGGTCCCACATAAAACTTGCCCAACATCATCTTGTAGACTGTCCACGGGTAAAGCGAACTAAAGACAACCCCAAAATCAATCATCCACCCCCACCACGATTGGCGTATTCCCGACTTTTTTGTATAGCAGTCGTTGAGATAGGTCACCTGATGCAACGCATGCACCGACGCCATCAGGAAGAAGGCCGTGAGCATCGCTACATAGTTGGTGATGATCAAAAAACCGACGGTAAATGGAATCAGAATCGACGAGCCAACAAACAATCGCTTACGCTGCCGAAAGTCAGGGTTTAGCAGAGTACGATTAAAGGTGGCATAGGTGTGCGGGCCAGCTACTAGTAGCGTTACCAACCCATTGACCAGCATGCGCGACGTCTCATTGCCACCAAACAATAGATAGGTCGAATAGGGAACCACACACAAACATGCACTGAAAATTAGGAACACTAGATCCCAGCGGCGATTGTAAAGCCAAGGATAGTTTGCCGTGCTTTCGTCGTTGAAGCGGCCGAACAGAAAATTAGCGGGCTGAGCGAGTAGCGAGGACATAGGTAACCTGCCTTTGGTTGGTCTCAACAATGCATCGACACGAATGTCTAGCTCCCAAACTACCGGACTCTATTCTAGCACAGATTGCGCTGGAGAAAGGGAGTGCAATATAAGGCGTCTAGATTAATAAGATGTAAGTATTTTGTAATTCTTGGATGCTCAAACTTGGTGTATATTACCTGATCGGCTCCGCAAGTAC
The DNA here is from genome assembly GCA_046328715.1 of Caldilineaceae bacterium. Lineage (GTDB taxonomy): Bacteria > Chloroflexota > Anaerolineae > Caldilineales > Caldilineaceae > JAXLWB01. The sequence continues at coordinate 26,399 of JAXLWB010000070.1, forward strand.
AATTTATTTATATTATGCAATTTTAAGAATTCATAAGATATGCTTAATTTGCGCGAAGCTGCACATTAATAGTTGCCGATTACATCGGCTCTGCAGGTGAATCGGCCTGAATGTAGTCAAAGGTAAAATTTTATATGAAAAATTGCCATTGCAGTCGATATTCCGCAATTCTGTTTCTGTTGTTCACACTTCTTTTGTATTCGCCACGGGTTGTTTGGGCTGACTCTGAAGCGAGTAGTGGCCCAAGGCTATCAGTTAACCAACAAATTAGTCAAGAGCCACTTTTGGGTGGTCAAGTTATCTATCAAGTCACAATTGTTAACAATGGCAGCGTCCCGGTCACGGATAAAGGTTACAATCTGACAATTAGTGATACATTACCCTCAGATTTAATCTTTGTGAGTGCTTCACCATCCCCAACCTTGATTGTCAACCAATCGGAAAGTAGCACTCGCCTCGAATGGGGCAACATTGCCGATCTTGAAGTGAATGAAAGCCTTACCCTTAATGTGGTTGCGCAACTTAAGTCCTCGCTGACAACAGCCAATTCATTTGTCAACAAACTGAGCGCCAAAGTCAATACTGTACCGGACAATAGCGGCAAATGGATTGAGGTCAATAGCCAGCTTAGTGCTCGACCCCAGGCAATTGACATCGAGATGGAGGCACAACAATCCACGGCTGGTGAACAGGCAAGCGGTGCAGGCGAATACCCCAATGCACCAGGCCGTGTCGCCGGAGCCGATTGGCCTTATCGCTATAAGGTTACCATTCGCAACAATGCCGTCAGCAGCAGCCAAAAGATTACTACAACCATTACATTGCCGCCAGGGGTTGCCTATCTTGGCAACCCAACGTTTAGCAGCAATCCCAACAAGGTTAGTGTTGCTCCCCAACTCACGCTGAAAGGTGACGGATCGCTCCTTTTGAAGTGGGGTCTAGGCAACCTGAGCACGTCACAATATAACACACCGATTGTCATTACCTTTGATGCGGCGGTTCCTTATCGTTACCGCACAGGGTCAGATAAAAAAGCTGCCGACGGTCCATTCGCTGGCCCAATGAGTGGCGACTGGATCAATGAAGATTCATCCCATGCTGCCGGTTATGAAGCCGTCGGCACCTACGCCAATGCACAAACCAGTGACGGCTCTGAATCAACACGCGAGGACGATGCTCCTTGTACCATTACCTCGGAAATCCTCACCGTGCGCAAAACGGCCAATCCAACTACTGTGGGAATTGGCAGCGAAGTCAGCTTTGCATTGGACTTTTTTGTCTCGGAATATTACACGGTAACCAACGGCGAACTAACCGATATTTTGCCAGATGGTATGACTTATATCGAAGGCAGCGCAAGCTTGCTACCACGCACTGTCCTCACCAACACGCCTGCCACGGGTCAAACCAGCTTGATTTGGGATCTTCCACCAACCATGACCGTCCCCGGCAAGAATGCCACAGTGACATTCCGTGCCAAGGTTGATGCCGCCTACGAAGCTACTCCTCGCGCTAATCAACCAATTGTATCTGGCGACAGCCTGACCAACCAGGCCATCATTGATGGCGACTGGCAAGACGTAGTCACCCCTAGCCGCACAGGCACGACAACGCCCGATTCCTACAAAGCTAGCATGCGCACACGTATGCCGACCTTTAGCAAACTGGTGCTGAATCCACTCACCAATCAATGGGGCGCAGCCGTGAATGCTTTTGTCGGTGACACGGTTACCTTCAAGCTGAACTTCAACGCCGCCAACGATGTTGATGCCCGTGAGGTGATTATCCGCGACTTTTTACCGCGCGGTATGGGCTTTGTTGCTGGTAGCTCAGCCTATGTAGTCAACGGCACCTATAACAATAGCAGCACCTGTACTGCGGCTCTGCAAAACCCTTTGGTCGGCAACCTCAGTGGTTTGACTTATCTGGAGTGGCGACTCTGCAATGTCAGCCGGGGAGCAACATGGCAAGTACAGTTGCAAGCCAAGGTTGAAGCTGTGGGTGCCTATGTGCAACCCAATTGGATCGTAGCCAACTTTGGTAAGATGAGCGGGCAGAATTCGTATGCAACCGGTTATAGCTTGCGTGAACTGGCAGTTGTCAACTACAAAGCCCCACGTCTCGTTATTGCCAAAAGCGCCAAACCAAGCACCAATCTGAAAGGTGGCGAGGTAGTTACTTATACAATTCAGGTCGAAAATGATGGCAGCGCAACCGCCTATAACATTTCTCTAATTGATACCTTGCCTCCAGGTTTGATTGTTGCTGCTAATGGTGGTAGTGCATCACCCACCCTGAGCAGCTATACTACAATAAGCGGCACCCCCTCAGCGGGCAGTGGTGGACGCCTACAATGGGCGACTATCCCCAGTTTGGCGGTCGACAAGAGCGAAACCTTTGTCTACGTTGCCACCGTTGCCACAGGTCAACCTGCTGGCAAATCTCTCACCAACCTGGCGAGCATTTCCTACAACAGTCGTGCCGATAACACAGGGCACCCTGTCGCTACCACTAATAATCCAGATGACGAGCAGACAGATGATGCGACGGTCTATATCAAAGGCGTCACCCTTGACAAGAGCGCCAATCGTGATACTGCCACAATCGGGGATAAGGTACACTGGATTCTGACAGGCACCGTCCCCGTTGGCGTGCGTGCCTACTGGCCAGTGGTCGAAGAGAACGACCTACCCCAAGGCTTCGATTACATCACGAAAAGCACCGTGATCAGCGGCGCGCTGCTCGATCTCGTGAATCACAACCCCAACCCGCTAGACAGTGGCGACCGCGATCTGCGCTGGTTCCTGCAAAATCTCGACAACACCAATGGCGTAGTGCCACTAACCTTTACGATTCAATTTGATACGCTTGTCACCGGTGTTAAAGGTGACTCGGTCAAGACCGTCTACTACACATCGAATTGCTGTTTGGAAGCGACCAAGAACAACGCCTATGTTGGCTGGTATGACGCAACGACAGGCTACACTGGCGACAGTAACCCCAATAATGGGGCCTGGCACGGCTACGAAACCAATCGTATCGATCGCCGCAGCCCGGTAGCGACCTATACACTCAATATCGCACAACCCTATCTGACATTGCAGAAGTCAGTCTCTGTAAATGAAGTCAATGCCAACGACTTGGTTGAGTACACGCTGTGGCTCCAGAACAATGGCAACGCTACGGCGTATGACATTCCGCTGCAAGACCTTGTACCCGCTGGCTTAACATTGCAAAATGTTGCGGCCATCAAGGTCGAGTATCCGGCTGGCTTTCCCACGCCCGATCCGGCTGCCAGCGTCCACGTGACCGACAGCAGTATTATCGGCAGCGGAGTTCTTAGCTTTACGCTGGATCGGCTTTATGTCGGTGCAACTGTTTCCATTCGCTATCTAGCTAAGGTAAACAGTGACATCTCAGCCAGCCTTCTGATCACCAACACCGCCAAGATTCTCAGTTACACGTCGCAACCAGGTGTCATTGGCGACAGCAATGGCGACAAAGTGGCCGACGAACGCAGTTACAACGGCACGAGTGCCAGTGTGACCATCCAGACACCCGCAGGGGAAATCTTGAAGAAAGTTTCACCAGGGGAACTGACCTACGGTTCAAACATGACTTACACATTGCTTGTGCCAGCAAAGCCACTCGGTGTAACCCTTTATAATGTGGTGGTCACCGACATTGTAAACAGTTCTCTCACGATCGTAAATGTCGGTAACGGTGCCTCAGCTGGCAACCTGGTCACGGCTAAATTCGCAAGTGTCCCGCCGAACACCCAGCAGCGTGTGACGGTCACCGTTCAGTTGCTTGGCAATAGCAGCGCCATGCCCAACACGCTGCTCTCAAACCAGGCATTTATGATCTATACGAATGGCGGCACTAAAAGTTCCAATGAGGTGACCAGCAAAGTAGTTGCTCCAGCACTGGTCGTTGTCAAGCAGGCCGATCATATTGATGCTAAAGCAGGCGATACCATTCTGTACTCAATTCGAGTCCAGAACGTTGGCAATGGGCGTGCGGAGGCGCTAGTCGTCAGCGATCTGTGGCCAAACAATATGAAGTATGTGGCAGGAAGCGCTACCTTGAATGGTGCCCCGTGGAAAGATCCGGATAACCAAAGTTGGTCGTTGCCTACGTTACAAGGTAAAACCAGCCACCTGCTTACCTATCAGATGGTAATGGTCAGTGCCGAGCCAGGACAGGGCTACCTCAACGTGGCCAATGTCAAGGGCAAGGACAGCCGCGGTCTGCCGATTGTCGCCGATCAACAAAGCCGTTTTGCCGCCGACATTGACCCCGATGATAGCGCCAGCGCCATTGTCTATGGTCCGCTTGAGTGGAAGGCGAGCAAGACCTTTGTGGCCTACGAGGACTTAAAGAACACTGGTTGGAGCGATTGGGACTACAATGACTTTATTGTCAAAATCGAAATTGAGCAAGGCGTTACGCCCAAAGGTAACCTGGCCGGGCTTCGCATCAACTATGAAGCGATGGCGCATGGCGGTTCCTTTAATCACCAATTCCTGCATCTGCTTCCGGTGACTGGTGGCGGCACCTATGCTGTGACCGATTTGGATGCCGATGGAAACATCATGAAGACGATGGCAGGCGAATTGATTGACGAGCAGCCAATCACCATCTTCGACTACACCAAACGAGCGCTTCCCGTACAATCAGGTACACCAAGCGACAAACCCTTTACCAACACACTGCCGGACCAGAAGACAGCAATCAAGGGTTGGACAGCACAATTGCAGGTTGCACTCTTTAAGGCAGAGGAAAATCCAGTAGAGGCGCTCCTGCCGGTTCCTTGGGATCCCTATCTGTATGTCTATGCCACCAAACAAGAGATCCATTTGTTGCAGCCCGGTCAGTTGGGCAACACCCAGGTGGTCAACAATGTTCACGACAAGGGCAACCCAATGGTTGGCTTCGATCTACCATTGGCCCAGACCTTTGACACCGATTGGCTCTGGCCACAGGAGTTTATCGGTATCTGGCGCGTCTATCCAGAATATGTGAAGTACGCAGTCAGCAATGGGGCCAGCAGCCCTGCCTGGTGGGATCCTAATCAGGCAACCACTAGTTTGGATTTGGCATGGAAGGGTGGCTCCGAAGTTGCTGCGGCGAGTCTGGTGCCCTTTGCCGAGGGCAGTTCACGTTACTATGCTGCACCCGTGGTCGCTGATCTCGACAATGATGGCGCACAAGAGATCATTATTGGCAACCTAGTCAAATGGAACTTGGAGGTCTACAATGCCGATGGCACGCCACGCAGCGGTTGGCCGCAACTTCTCCGTGCTGAGGTCAAGGGCAGTGCCACCGTGGCCGATATTGATAATGATGGTGTCCAGGAGATCTTGGTTGGCGATGGGCGTGGCTATCTTCATATCTTCCATGCCAATGGACAAGCGCTAAGTGGTTGGCCCGTCCTGGTCGGAAGCGAATCGATCTCAGAAACTTACCGCATCCTCTCACGACCAGCCGTGGCCGATCTTGACGGTGATAATTCGCCCGATGTTATCGTTGCTTCATCCAATGGACAACTCTATGTCTATAGTGCGCAAGGTCAGTTGAAAACCGGTTGGCCCGTCTCGTTGGGTGATGCTGCTGACAAATTTGGGAACCATCTATTTGACAGCTCGCCTGTGATCACCGACCTGGACGGCAATGGGTCCAAGGAAATCGTGGTTGGCTCGTACGATAAACAAGTGTATGCCTACCACGCCGACGGCACGCTGGGCTGGAGTTTTGCCACCAAGGATGCAATCGTGGGTACACCCGAAATTGCCGATGTTGATCCTAGCCATCCAGGTCTGGAAGTCGCCATCGGCTCAGGGGATCGCTATCTCTATCTGCTGGACAGCAATGGCATCTTGCTCTGGAAGCGCCCCACCGGCTGGATTATCCGCTCATCGCCGCTCCTTGCGGACCTGGATGGTGATGGTAGCCTCGAAGTCATTGTGGGCAGCGAAGACCATAAAATTTGGGCCTGGCATGCGGATGGATCACAGGTCGCAGGGTGGCCACAGACGACTGGCGCCGTCATTGTCGCATCGCCAGTCTTTGGCGATGTCGATGGTGATGGACAGGCAGAAGTGATCGTAGCCGCTGACGATGCCGAGATCTATGCCTGGCATGGCGACGGCACTCTTGCTGAGGGATGGCCACAAGAAAGCACCGCTCCTGTCAAAGGTGCCGCTGCTTTAGCCAATCTAGATGACGATGCCGCTCAGGAAGTGGTGGTTGCCAATATCGATGGGCAACTGCTACGTATGGGCATTGCCGTGGTCGCCAACAATCATGTCTTTTTACCGATGATTGCCCGCTAGGTAATTGATTTTGCAGCGGCAGGTTGAGAAAGGATCAATCCTTTCTCAACCTGCCGCTGTTCATTTCTGGCATAACTGCTCAGCCTTCAGTACACTATAGAAAGCCAATTAGAATTTTTGATATTCGTGATATTTGTTAACACAGTATTCAGGGTATTAAAAGAATCCAAAATCCCAAATCCGCAATCCGAACTTTACAACCCAATGCCTACTCTACTCTCCGATATTCTCGTTCTTGATCTCTCCCGTGTGTTGGCTGGCCCCTACTGTACCCAATTACTCAGTGACTATGGTGCACGTGTCATCAAAGTTGAGCAACCTGGGAAAGGAGATGACACACGCAGTTGGGGACCTCCGTTTACCCCCAGTGGCGAAAGTGCTTATTTTTTTAGTTGCAATCGGAACAAGGAAAGTATCACCGTCGATCTGAAAGATCCTGCCGGGCAAGAGATCATTCGGCAACTGGCGACAAAAGCAGATGTGCTGATTGAGAATTTTAAAGTGGGTGGCCTAAAAGGGGTAAGGTTGGACTTTGAATCACTACACGAAGTAAATCCTGCTTTAGTTTATTGCTCCATCACGGGATATGGTCAAACCGGACCCTACAAAGATCGTCCCGGCTATGACACGGTGATTCAGGCCCAAGGTGGTGTGATGAGTATTACAGGACCAGCAGGAGAGGAAGGCGAACCCTACAAAGTGGGTGTCGCCATTGCCGATATTACGACGGGGCTTTATGCGGCAACTGCCATCTTAGCCGCCTTACATGAGCGGCAACAGACCAGCCTCGGTCGCCACATTGACATTGCTCTTTTTGATGTACAGTTGAGTTGGCTGGCCAATGTAGCTCAGTCTTATCTTGTCTCAGGCAAGCCGCCCAAGCGTTACGGCAACGCCCACGCTTCGATCGTGCCTTATCAAACAGTGCGCACGGCGGATGGTTGGATTATGTTGGCAGTGGGAAATGAGGGCCAGTTTCGAGGACTTTGTCGCCAACTTGGTTGCCTGGAGTTGACTGAGGACGAACGTTTTGCGACGAACAGGGCTCGTGTCCAATATCGAGACACGCTGATCCCACTCCTTGAAGCACGCCTCACCCAACAATCGAGCAGTCACTGGATCGGCCTGTTGCTTGAAGCAGGGGTTCCCTGTGGGCCAGTGAACGACATTCCGACTGCCCTAGCCGATCCACAAACGCAGGTACGCAAGATGGTCCAGCAGGTCGAACATCCGGTTGATGGCATGATTTCGGTGCTCGGCCCAGTTGTTAAGTTTGACGATCTCGATATGTCTATACGAAGGCACCCGCCCCGCTTAGGCGAACACACCCAGCAAGTACTTCAAGAATTGCTGGGATACGATCAAGGTGAGATCGAACGTCTCGCCACTCACGGCGTAATCAGTGCCTGACGCTCCACCAAATTCCAGGTAATCGGCACAGTTTTTGCCAGGTGCTCAGATAGGCACGTTGGCTAAAGACATCATAGTCATTCGCTTCAATCTCATCCAAGATACCTTGATAGAGATCAGCAGCTGCCGCAATTGCAAAGCGTCCATCGCGGTCGAGCAACGCGATGCCTGGCCATGCCTCTCGATAGAGGCGTCGATTTCGTTCAATTTGAAAACGCATAAATTGGCGCCATCGTGCAGTAACTTGCCCGGCGGCTAAGTCACTTTCACACAACTCAAAGCGCGCCAAATCGTCTGCAGGCAAGTAGACCCGCCCATTCCCCCAATCCTCTGCGACGTCGCGCAGAATGTTGGTCACCTGTAGCGCAACGCCCAACTTGATGGCGTAAGGAATCGCATGTGCGCCTGCATAGCCGATGATGTGCATACTCATTAGCCCTACTGTGGAAGCAACACCATAGCTATAGGCAGCCAACTCCTCAAAAGTTTGATAACGCTTTTGAGAAAGGTCTCGCGCCACCCCGTCGATCAACTGCTCGGCAAAACGCCAAGGAACATGATAGTTACGGCGGGCATCTGCCCACGCTACCGCCACCAAATCATCGGTTGGGGGTAGATTGTTGGCAATCTTGCGTCGCCATAAATCCAACTGACCAGACTGTGATTCTGCGGAGCAATCCACGATGTCATCGGTCACGCGGCAGAAGGCATACAGCGCCCGTACTGCAGCACGCTTCGGTGCTGGCAACAGCGCCGAAGCCATATAAAAAGACTTGCTGTGTTCTGCAGTTACTGATTCGCAGTAGGCATAGGCCGATTGCAGCAAGTCTTGGTCAAAAGTGGTGTCGTGGACCGTTTGTATCGATGTTCGAGCTTCATGAGCAAGAGAGAGAAGCGTTGCTTCCCAAGGGTGAATTTGAGCTTGCACGATCAGGACTCCGCAGAATATGTTGTAGCAATGATGCACTTTGCCTTCTACGGAGTAGCCGTGAGAAGGTAGGAGAAAGTGCAAGCCATTGCTGTGCCAATGATCAATATCTTTACCTTACCACAGAATTATAACAAGACATGGTAGAATTCATACATTTGTCCAGATTTTGATCAGAAAACCTTGAAAAAGTATGGACAAATACTTTACAACGGACGAACGTTCTGGTAGACTATGCAAAGATAGAGAAGTACAAGGCCAGTTGATTGATCCAAGCTGTGGCCACCCTACTTCAATCTTTTTTTGATCAGCAACTTCCTAGTAAAGTGTTTGCCGTAGGCGATAATGCACCCATCTAAAGATACACCCATTTTTAATCTCAAGGCCGTTGTTCAAGAGACAGGTATTAAGCCTGATACGCTACGTGCCTGGGAGCGCCGATACGATCTACCCAAGCCGCAGCGCACCGAAAGTGGCCATCGTCTCTATTCGCAGAACGATGTCGATATGCTGCATTGGCTACTCGCTCGCCAGAATGAAGGGCTGAGCATCAGTCGTGCCATTGAAATGTGGCAACATTTGCAGCAAAATGGGAACTCCGATCCGGCATTTGCCAGCACTCCGCTGACAAGCGTGCCGATCATGGAGCAGACCAGGCGTGCCGTAGCAGCAACACTTGGTATTGAAACAACAATTGCAGAGATGACCGAGCAATGGGTCAAAGCCTGTATGAGTTTTGACCAACCCGTTGCCGATCAAATACTTTCGCAGGCTTTTGCGCTCTTTTCAACCGAGACAGTCTGCTTCCGCCTGATCCAACAAGGGTTGAACCAGATCGGAGAAGGCTGGTTTCGTGGCACGGCCACCGTCCAACAAGAACATTTTGCATCCTCGATCGCCATTCGGCGCATCGATGCCCTGCTTGCAGCCGCACCGCCTCCCACCCAACCCAATCGAATTCTGGTCTGTAATCCTCCAGAAGAGGAACATACCTTTATTCCACTCATGCTCTCATTAGTTCTGCGCCGTCAGGGTTGGGATGTGGTTTATCTGGGTGCAAATGTGCCGTTGGCAAGCCTGGATTCCACACTCCTTTCGGTGAAGCCCGATTTGGTGATTCTAACCGCCCAACAGCTACACACAGCCGCTACCCTTTACGAGATGAGCCAACTGTTGTTTCGCGAGCGGGTGCCGCTCGCCTATGGCGGACAGGTATTTACCAACAACCGTGAGATTACCAAGGTCATTCCTGGTTACTTTTTGGGAGAGCGGGCCGAAGAGGCGAACAAGATTGTTGAGCATATCATGAACTCGCTCCGACTCAAGCCAGCCCAACGCATCGTGCCCAAGGAATTTCAAGATGCACATCTGCATTTCCAGGAGCGTCGAGCAGCCATCGAAGCCGACCTTTGGAATCAGGCCGCCAAGCTTGGGATTGGCCAACGCGAGCTCAATCATCTGAACGAGTGGACAGGGCGCTCATTTTCGGCTGCCATTCAGTTAGGCAATCTCGATTATGTCGAAAATAGCATTGAATGGATCAAGTTCGTGCTTACTAACCACTACAACGTCAGCGGCACTACCCTCAATCACTATTTCGATGAGTATTGTGGTGCGCTTTATCGGCATATGGACAACCGCGGAGTCATGATTAGCCAGTGGTTGGCGGTCTACCAAAGCATGCGAGCAGGTTCAAAGAACGCCAGACATCGAATGACGATTCCATAATTATGGGGCGAATAGGGATCTGCTACTCGCCTTCCATCCCAACATAGGAGTAAATTTACCATGCGAATCATTGTAACAGGTGGAACAGGGTTGATCGGCAAGGCCTTGTGCAAATCATTGGCTGCCGATGGACATGACATAGCGGTACTCACCCGTTCACCCGACCGCCATCGTTCGGCGATCAACGGCGTGCGAATGCTGGAATGGGATGGTAAGACCGTTGGCCCCTGGGCTGCCGAAGTTGATGGTGCTGGCGCAGTGATCAACTTGGCAGGTGAAGGTATCGCCGACAGTCGCTGGAGCCATGAACGCAAACAGCGCATTCGTGACAGCCGAGTGAATGCTGGCGCGGCACTCTTGCAAGCATTTGCCAAAGCTACGGTAAAACCGGAAGTATTGGTACAGGCATCAGCCGTGGGCTACTATGGACCTCACGGCAGCGAAGTCATCGACGAGTCAGCATCGGTTGGTAGCGACTTTCTGGCCAAAGTCTGTTTTGATTGGGAATCATCAACGGCACCAGTGAAGCAGATGGGTGTCAGACGGCCTGTCTTGCGCACAGGAGTTGTGCTTAGCAACGACGGCGGAGCATTTCCCAAGCAAGCATTACCCTTCAAGCTCTATGCGGGAGGACCGATTGGTAGTGGCGAGCAGTGGTATCCTTGGATTCATATTGACGACGAGGTGGCAGCCATCAAGTTTTTGATGACCAATCCCAAAGCAGACGGCACATATAATCTATCGGCACCCAACCCACTTACTAACAAGGATTTCAGCGCCGCCATCGGCAAAGTTATGGGCCGACCTTCGTTGCTTCCTGTGCCTGCCGTTGCCATGAAGGTGATCTTCGGTGAAATGTCCACGGTGCTCCTCGATGGGCAACGTGCCGTTCCCAAACGATTACAAGAGGCTGGCTTTACCTTTCAATATCCGACTGCCGAAGCAGCCTTAAAGGAATTGCTAAAGTAATGGAATACCGTCATCGTTTTGAGGTCAAGGCTTCCCTGGCTGATGTCACAGATTTTCATCGTCTCTCCGCAAGTATGGGTGCAATTACACCGCCTCCGGTCATCGTGCGTGTGCATCGTGCGCCCGACGTGCTAAAAGAAGGCGACGAGATGGATTTCACCATGTGGCTGGGGCCACTCCCTGTGCGCTGGGTAGCAAAAATTGAGGATACAGGCCCAACCGGCTTTGCCGATCGGATGCTACAAGGTCCTTTTACCAGTTGGGTCCATCGCCATCGTTTTGTGGTGATCGACGCACAGACCACGGCAGTGGAGGATCATATCACTGCAACGTTAAGCGACCATCTGTTTTGGAAACTGGTCGGGCAGTTGATGTGGCTCAATATGCCAGTGCTCTTTGCCTATCGTGGCTTCAAAACACGCAGGCTGCTGACGAGCGCTCGCTCAACCGCTGCCGTTAGTCATTAATTCTGCGCGACTATGGCTTCTCCAAAGATCGTCGTGATTGGTGCTGGCGTTGGCGGGTTGACCACAGCCACCCTGCTGGCCAAGGCCGGCCTAGATGTAACCGTGCTCGAAGCACATGTCTATGCGGGAGGTTGTGCAGGTACCTTTTATCATAAAGGTTACCGTTTTGATGCTGGTGCCACCTTGGCTGGTGGCTTCTATCCAGGCGGACCCATGGACCTTTTGGCCCAAGCCGCAGGAATCGACAGTTGGCCTGCCCATCCCGACCAAGCCACGATGATGGTCCATCTGGCAGATGGCTCGAGCACGATCCGTTGGAGTGACGAGCGGCGCTGGCAGGAGTGGCAAAATTGTTTCGGCGAAGAAGGAGTGCGTTTTGCCCGTTGGCAAGAAGGGACAGCCGATGCACTTTGGGCGCTAGCCCTGCGCATACCACCCTGGCCGCCACAAAGTCGGTATGATGTCCTGCGACTGCTTGGCGATGGCATTACCTGGCTTGGCGAGGACTGGGGCCGCCGGTTCAATCCAAGGCTGGCGGCAGATCTCTTTCGTCCAGTCGCAGCCCATTTGCACAATGCCTCGCCACGGCTGCGCCAATTTGTTGATGCCCAGTTGCTGATTGCAGCGCAGACCACCAGTGCCGAGACTTACTCACTTTACGGAGCCTCAGCGTTAGATTTGCCACGGCGCGGCGTGGTTCATCTCGAAGGTGGGATTGGTGCGATTGGGCAAGTCTTGGCGGATGCGCTGCGGCGGCAAGGTGGCAAGCTGCTCTTTCGTCAGGAAGTCAACCAGATTCGACGGACAGGAGATTCGTTCCAGGTCACGACCAAACGCAAAGACGAGTTTGCAGCCGACCTTGTCGTTGCGAATCTGCCACCTTGGAATATTCGCACCTTGCTTCAGGGCAATGTACCGCCTCGTCTACGCCAACTGCCCGCGGAGCCGCAGGACGGTTGGGGGGCGTTTATGCTCTATCTCGGCGTCGATGCGGCGTCCATCCCAGCCGATTTTCCATTGCATCATCAGATTGTGGCGCAGGAGCCGCTGGGTGAAGGCAATTCGATCTTCCTTTCCTTTAGCCCTGAGTGGGATAAGAATCGTGCGCCAAGCGGGCAGCGGGTGGTCACCGTGAGCACACATACTCGGTTACAACCTTGGTGGCAAGTGCGTGCCCAAGGCGAAGCGTGTTACGAGCAACGGAAAGCAGCCTATCAACAGACAATGCTACAGAATGCAACGGCACGCCTTCCTTGGCTACACGAAGCGATACGATTTACGATGACAGGCACACCAGTTACCTTTCAGCATTTCACCCGCCGTCATCTGGGTTGGGTGGGAGGCTTTCCTCAGACAAGCTTGTGGCGCACCTCGGCACCGAAAGTTGGCCCCAAGCTTTGGATGGTAGGGGACAGCATCTTTCCCGGTCAATCTACAGCAGCGGTGGCACTCGGCGGCATGCGGGTGGCACAGGCAGTAATGGATGAGGTAGGCCTTGGTACAAAGTCTTCCAGAAGGGCATAATGTAATAAAATAAATTCCGTGCAAACCTAATGTCGGAAAGGAAACGAATCAAATGAGTGCATCGGCCTCAACAAGATCGACAAAAAGACAGAATACAACCACCAGTTACACAGATGTCAACATCCTCTGGCTTGGTATTCTCTTCAGCGCACTTTTTACGGCACTCATCTGGCTTCTTGGACCACGCTTGAATGATGTACGCGCCACGTTGCTACCCGACACAGGCGCAGCTTGGTATTATTGGCGCTTGCCAGTGGAGACATGGCCCGCCAAACTTTCTGCCTGGGGCTTCTACCTCGTTCATCAATTGGCAATCTGGTGGCTAATCTACAAAGCCCAAAGCGAAAAGGCGCGCTATTCTGACAATTTGCACTGGTTCAACTGGGCAGCATTAGGGGTCAATGCAGGCGGGGCATTGATCCACTTGTTACAGACCCACCTCTGGTATGACGGACTGGCACAGGATGTCTCGATCTGGAGTTCACAATGGTCGGTCATCATCATGCTGGTATTGATCGTGCTGATGGAAAATCCACGTCGCGGCATCTTCTTTGGTCAAAAAGCACCGTTGCCCAAGCGAGCAGTCAGCTTTATTCGCAAATATCACGGCTTTATCTTTTCCTGGGGAATCATCTACACCTTTTGGTACCACCCGATGGAAACCACACTTGGCCATCTGTTAGGCTTTTTCTACATTTTGCTCCTTATGTTGCAGGGTAGTCTCTTCTTTACACGCATTCACCTCAATCGCTGGTGGAGTTTGTCCTTAGAGACACTGGTGCTTTTGCACGGTGTACTGGTCGCCGCCAATCAACCCAGCGCCATGTGGCCAATGTTTGGCTTTGGCTTTGGTGGCGTGCTGGTTGTTACCCAGATGCATGGATTAGGCTTATCTCGCTGGCTGCGTGGGTTACTGCTAGCGGCTTACATTCTCGGCGCACTGGGCGTCTACTACTTCCTGCGTGACATTCGGCAGATTTACCAGATCAGCTTCATTCCCGTTACATACTACCTTTGCGTCTTCGCCTTTGCCTTCGCCGTGGCAGGCGTCGCTGCACTCTGGGATAAATTCAATCGCAAATCAATACCAACAACTTCATAACTGTAGATTACGAATTACGAGTTACGTTACATGATTCGCAATCTGCAATCTGCAATTTTCTACTCCTATGTCTACTTCCATCTGGTGGATTCGGCGCGACTTGCGCCTGAGCGACGCCCCAGCGCTACAGGCTGCACTGCAAGCTGCCGATCAAACATTGCCCGTTTTTATCCTTGATCCGAAGTTGCTCCACTCAAGTTATGTCGGCGAAAAACGCACAGCATTCCTGTTTGATGGCCTACGCGCATTAGATCAAGATCTGCGTCAAGTCGGTAGCCACCTGATTATTTGTAGCGGCGACCCAGCCACAGAACTAACTACATTGTGTGGCGAACATAACGTAACCGCCATCTACGCCGAGGCCGACGTTTCCCCTTACGCACGGCAGCGCGATGAGAGAGTTGCCCAAGCATTGGGCGAGCGACTTCGCTTTACCTCAGGACTCACGATTCGTCCACTTGATGCCGCGCTGAAGAAAGATGGCACCCCCTATACCGTCTACGGCCATTACAACACCAAGTGGAAATCGCTCGGAGTGATACATGCTAGCGCTCTTCTTGCTGCCCCCATACATATTACGACCCCGCCAGATGTAAAGGGTCTCCCCCTGCCTGAGCAACCGACACAGGCAACCAGCACATTTTTCCCTGCGGGTGAACGAGTTGCCCAGAAGCGCTTGACAGACTTCGTCACAGGTGATAATGCACCTGTCTTTGGCTATGCGAACAACCGCAACCGACCTGCCCTGGATGGCACTTCACAACTTTCTGCTTATCTACGTTTTGGGATGCTCTCTTTGCGTAGCGCCACCCAGGCAGCCTATGCGGCTCTGGAACGTGCGGCAAACCAGACTGCCCGCGCCAGCGTCGAAGTCTGGCTGGATGAACTGATCTGGCGCGAGTTTTATCTCACGATTCTGCACTATTTCCCGCATGTGCGAACCGGCAACTACCACGCCCAGTTTGACGGAATCCAATGGCTCAACGACGCAGACGACTTTGCCGCCTGGTGTGAGGGCAGAACTGGCTATCCCATCGTCGATGCGGCCATGCGTCAGATGAAGACCACAGGCTGGATGCACAACCGCGCCCGTATGATCGTCGCCTCGTTCCTGGTCAAAGATTTGTTGATCGATTGGCGCTGGGGCGAACGCTGGTTTATGCAGCAACTGATCGATGGCGACCCAGCAGCGAACAACGGCGGCTGGCAGTGGAGTGCTGGGGTCGGACCGAACGCAGCACCCTACTTTCGTGTCTTTCAGCCGGTGACGCAAGGTGAAAAGTTCGACCCCGATGGGGTTTACATCCGGCGCTGGGTTCCCGAACTAACCCACGTCCCTAAGAAATTTATCCATCAGCCCTGGCTCATGAGCAAGAGCGAGCAACTTCGCGCCCGTTGTGAAATCGGCAAAGAATATCCCGCGCCGATTGTGGATCACGCATTCGCCCGTGAGCGTGTGCTCGCAGCCTACCGAGCGGCACGAATGCCTGTGCCAGAGGAATAACAAAAGAGCAAACTGGAGAGTATACGATGAAAATTGTAAAGCGTATCTTACTGGGATTAGTTGGAATCATCGCAATTTTGTTGCTACTACTCTTTGGTTCGATTTGGGTGGATGGCTTCTTTGGTCAAGGACGACTCGACGCGTTGACTAATATGAGCGTTGCAGCAGCCGACGGTACACCGATCCGTGCCTATCTCGCCAAACCATCGACACCTGGACCTCATCCTGCAGTGATCATGATCCACGAATTCTACGGTCTGCGCCCGGATATGCTGAGCAAGGCCGATGCACTGGCCAACGAGGGCTATGTGGTGATTGCGCCCAATGTCTATCGCAGCGGCACCACCAACTGGATTCCCAGCGCCATCTACAAAGTCATCAGCGCGGACACCGCCCAAATCGACGGTGACCTCGATGCCGTCTTTCAATGGTTGTCCAGTCAGCCCGAAGTGCAGCCCGACCGCATCGCAATCATGGGCTTTTGCTTTGGCGGCGGCACCTCGCTGCGTTACAGCCTGAGCAACAACAAGCTAGCAGCCACCGCCGTCTTCTACGGCCAGCCGATCACCGATCCAGCCAAGTTGAAAGCACTTTCCGGCCCTTTCCTCGGCATCTTTGGGGGCGCGGACAACTCGATTCCTGCCGATCAGGTGGCCGCCCTCAAACAAGGATTGGACGAAGCTGGTATCCAAAACGAGATCAAAATCTACGATGGGCAACCCCACGCCTTTGTCGGAGGGATGGATGAAATTGCCAAAGGTGGCGCGCCGCAAGAGGCGTGGAATCAACTGTTGGCCTTTCTCAAAACAAATCTCATTGAAGGCAAGGGCACAA
>JAXLWB010000071.1:0-40654 GCA_046328715.1 Caldilineaceae bacterium
CTGCTTCCGCACCAGTTTGAGCGCTTGGCAGCGATGCCGATGGGATTCGCTCTGGCATGGCTGGGCTATGCGCTCTGGTCTGAATGGCGAGAGCAATCCTCGGAATCCTTGCTCGACCAGCGAATTACCAACCTGGAACCCAGTAACGCCGCTTAAGACTGTATCGAGAACCACGGATACAGATTGCACGGATGATTGTCCGTACATCCTGTATCCGTACATCATCAATCCGTGGTTCTTCTCGTTTGCTTGTATCTTCGGGTTGCGCGGAGGACTGGCCCGTCCAACCATTGATCTGTACAACATCAATCCGCGGTTCTTCTTTTTCAGTAGTTTCTCGCAGAGACGCAGAGAGCGGAAAGGCTTGTCCTAGAAGGAAAAACTCTGCGACCTTTGCGCCTCTGCGAGAAAATTCTGGTTCTGGCTTGTCCAGGTTAGGAGCTAACAATGGAAGCAAGTATCTACGGGAATGCCCGAACCCCTGAGTTGCCTAAGTCACCCAAAACGAAAGTAAAAAAGTTTCGATCGTTTTGGCTGGTGGTTGGACTGATCCTGCTCAGTGCCATTCCGCTCATCGGTGGTGGCTTCCGTCTCAACCAGTTGGCGAATGGCGCGGAGATCACGCCAGAGAACGCCCGCTTCTTTGCCTCGCCCCTACCAGTGGTTCTACACATCGTGAGCGTCAGCTTTTATGCCATCCTAGGAGCCTTTCAATTCGTTCCCAGCCTCCGTCAGCGGCGCAACCGTTGGCACCGCATCGCCGGGTGGTTCTTAATTCCCTGTGGGCTGATTGTGGCGCTTTCAGGTCTATGGATGACCCTGTTTTACCCCTGGCCAAAGGGCGACGGTGTGATGGTGTACGCGGAGCGGCTGCTCTTTGGGTCGGCGATGCTTCTCTCCATTCTGCTTGGGATCGCCGCTATCCGACGTCGGAATTATGCCCAGCACGGTGACTGGATGCTGCGCGGCTATGCGATTGGTATGGGCGCTGGCACGCAGGTGCTGACCGGCATGGTCGCAGCCATGTTCGTCGACCCGCCGACTGAAACCAGCCGAGCGCTCCTGATGGGTTCGGCCTGGGTGATCAATCTCGCCGTGGCAGAGTGGATCATCCATAGACGGACATCTCGATCGGCTACAGTGGCCTCAAGACACGCTCACACAGCGTCCGCCGTACCTTCGGACCTGCAATGAGTGCCACCAGGTAAATAGATCACTTATCAAATCTATAATAAGAGGGGAGATCCCTACAATGAAATGGTTTCGTCGGATCGTCATCGTGCTTATTACTTTGCTCGGCGGGCTGGTTAGTTATGCGCTGTTGACGGCATTGCGCACTGAGCGCCCCGTTGGTTTCCAGATTACGCGGGCCACTGACACCGATGGGCACCCTTTCGCTCTCGGCGTCTGGTATCCAACACAATCCAGACCCTGGCCGACCACGTTGTTGGGCACTATGCTGATGAATGTGGCCCGCAACGCCCCAATTTCTGGGCAGGATTTGCCGCTCGTCGTGATCTCGCACGGCAACGGCGGCGGACCAGCAAGCCACGTCGACTTGGCCCTTGCCCTGGCAAACGCCGGCTATGTTGTCGCTGCGCCAATGCACAGCGGGGATAACTATGCTGACCAAAGTGCGTTTGGTTCAGTCTCCTGGTTAGTTAGGCGTACCAGCGAAGTCCATGCGACCATCGACTATATGCTTGACCAGTGGCAGGGCCATGACCACATCAACGCCGAACGGATCGGAGCCTTTGGCTTCTCGGCAGGCGGATTCACGGTATTGACTGCCATCGGCGCGCAGCCGGACCTCCGTATCATCGCAAGCCATTGCGCCGAGTTGCCCGAGTTTGTTTGCAATCTACTGAGCCAAGTCAAGTCGCCTTTGCTGAATGCCGATACACCGACGCTGGGTGCCGCGTTTCTGCCCGATGCGAGAATCAAGGCGGCGGTCGTGGCGGCGCCAGGTTTCGGGTTCACCCTGGTGCCGCATGGACTTGATCCAATACGCGTGCCGATTCAGCTTTGGGGTGCCGACGACGATCGCAACGTTCCGTATGCCACCAATACAAAGCTGGTGCATGAAGCGCTCAGTTCTAGGGTTGAGTTTCATTCCGTCGCCAACGCCGGCCATTTCTCATTCCTCACCCCCTGTGGCCTGCTGGCACCCCCTGAACTATGCTCGGATCAAGAGGGGTTCGATCGGAAAGCATTCCACATGGAGATGAACGCCAGTGTCATCGCTTTCTTTGAAAAGAATATGAAAGCAGAAAATCTTACAACCGAACCCGAACAGGCAACGCTGCCAAGTGCACTTTCTGACACTTTTTTCGCAGTTCAAAACGAGACGAACAAATAAAGGAGAATTTTACCATGAAAGCGATTGTCGCAAGCCAATACGGTGGACCGGAAGTACTGCAACTCAAAGAAGTTGAGAAACCGACACCCAAAGACAATGAACTGCTGATCAAGGTGCATGCCACCACGGTCACAGCCGGAGATTTTCGAATGCGCAGCTTCACGGTTCCACCCCTCCTATGGATCCCCGCTCGCATCGCCCTCGGTTTGACCAAACCGAAACAGCCAATCTTCGGCATGGAACTGGCTGGAGAAGTAGAGGCGGTCGGCAAAGATGTGACCCGGTTCAAGGTCGGCGATCAAGTCTTCGCATCCACCCTCTCCGCTAACTTTGGGGGCTACGCCGAATATAAATGTATACCTGAACAAGGGATAGTTGCCCAGAAACCGATCAATATGACCTATGAAGAGGCTGCCGCCGTTCCGATCGGTGCTACCACAGCGCTGCGTCTGCTGCGCAAAGGCAATCTCCAGCACGGGCAGAGAGTCCTAATCTACGGCGCTTCTGGCAGTGTTGGAACTTATGCCATACAGCTTGCCAAATATTTTGGAGCAGAGGTGACCGGGGTGTGCAGCACGGCAAATCTGGAGATGGTGAAATCGCTCGGAGCTGATCAGGTCATCGACTATACAAAAGAGGATGTTTCAGCAAGCGCCGAACGCTATGACATCATCTTTGATACAGTGGCGAAATTTCCAAAAGCAAAAGCCTCAAAATTACTCGCACCGAAAGGCACCTTCGTGACGATGGCCAGGCTGGACTCCAATGAAAGCCTGGAAAACCTGCTTTTCGTCAAAGAGTTGATCGAGGCAGGCCAGATTAAAGCAGTTATCGACCGCTGCTATCCGTTGAAAGAGATAGTCGAGGCGCACCGTTATGTCGATGCAGGGCACAAAAGAGGGAACGTTGTCATCTCAGTGAGTCAAAATAATGACCAACGAACAGAAACCAAAACCGGACGCGAATCGACCGCTGGTCTATCAGATCAGGATCAAAGGGCATTTGAGTCAGCAGTGGAAAGATTGGTTTGACGGTCTAACCGTCACATTGGAAGAAGATGGCAACACGCTCCTGAGTGGACCTGTGGTGGATCAGGCCGCACTGCATGGCATCTTGAAGAGGATCCGTGACGTGGGGGTGCCCTTGCTCTCGGTAAATGTGATTGAACCTAAGAATTAACAAATGGGTAACTCATGAACGATCTAGCTCTCACCTTCATTCGTACCATCCTGATTGGGCTTGGTGCGACCCTCACCTTTGACCTGTGGGGGATCTTTCTCAAACGTGCCTTCAAGATTGCGCCATCTGACATCTGTTTGGTCGGACGCTGGATTCGCACGATGCCAGAAGGAGTCTTTCGGCATGCAAATATCCGAGCGGCTGCGCAGAAGAGCAATGAGTGCGCCATTGGCTGGAGTGCACACTACATGATTGGCATCACGTTCGCCATCATTTTTGTTGCGCTCGTCGGTAACACCTGGCTTCACCAGCCCACATTAATGCCCGCCATCTTCTTCGGGGTTGTCACAGTATTGGCCCCCTTCTTGATCATGCACCCTGCCTTTGGGCTGGGCTTTGCTGCATCCAAGACACCCAACCCAACGCAGGCAAGGGTTCGCAGTTTGATGAATCACACTGCGTTTGGCTTCGGGCTCTACCTTTTTGGCTGGTTGGTAAACTGGGTGATGTAGGTGTCGGCTTAATACCGTAAGTAAGGCAGGGATGATACTACCAGTTTTATCCAGGCCTTCACCGGTAGCCACCGTTTTGTGTTGGACTAGCCGATGCCGCCGATCTTCAGCTTTGGGCCAACGTGTTACTGCAAGCAAAGGAACTTGAGGCGTTTGGAGCGGTTGTATTTTGCCTGGGCGGCTTGATGTTTTACACAATGCTCTTTCAATTCAAACTTGTTCCGCAATGGCTATCCGGTTGGGGTTTGCTGGCGCTCATCATGACACTTGGCGGCTGGCCTTTGCGTGATGTTCGGCCTTTTCGGCCCTCTGTCGAGTATCAACGATGTTTTACAGATTCCGATATTTTTCCAAGAAATGGTTCTGGCCGTTTGGATGATCGTGAGAAGAAGGTTCTCTACTCTTGAGTGCGGAGAATCCTTCAAAACAACCCCGCAAAACAACACTCCGCCCCACACCAAAGTGTCTATCGCCGCCGCGCTCGCGCAGCTATACTATCTGTAGCGGCATCGTTCGTTAGCCCTTGCCACTACAGAGGAAAAATGAACACCAACAATAAAACTGCGAGACTGGCTGGATTTCTCTACCTTGCTTATATCGTCGTTCATGTCTCTGCCGATGTGATCGGACGTTCGAGGCTGATTGTCTATGGCAATGCGGCGACCACCGCCATGAATATTCTGGCTTCTAGATGGCAATTTCGGATCGGTTTCGTGATCGATCTCTTTGCGGCAGTTTTGTTTCTATTGACCGCTTGGGCATTGTACCTGTTGTTAAAATCGGTGAATCAGAACCTTGCTTTGCTCTTTTTGCTGTTGAACTTGGGCGGGGTTGTCATACAATGTGCCAGCGATCTGTTTCTGCCCGCCAGCCAGATGCTTTTGAGCGGCGCTGACTACGCAACCATCTACCATACTGATCAGCGACAAGCCCTCGCCATGTCACTACTCTATCTATACAAAAACGGATTCATGATCGCCCAGGTCTTTTATGGCGCGTGGCTCTTTCCGCTGGGTTACACAGTCTACAAGTCGGGCTTCCTGCCCAGAATTTTGGGCATGGTGTTGATGATCCATTGTGTTACCTGGCTGCTGACCACACTTCAGTTCTTCCTACTCCCAAGCTTCAGCGCAATCACCTATGTCAGCTACCCGCTTGGCTTTGTTGCGGAGTTTGGACTGACACTGTGGCTTTTGGTGAAGGGTGTAAATGAACAAAACCAGCGAGCGCTGAAGTTGGCGGTGAGTTGAAACAAAGAGGTACAGTATGGACACAAAAATTCAAATCCAACAAGTCAAAAAAATCCTGTACGGGGGATCGCTTATTTTGTTTCCGATCATGCTGCTGCTCGGTTTCTTGATGCACCCCGACCTGCTCAGCTTTGCAATGACGACGACGGCCCAACAATTGGCAGCTAACTTTAGGCACAGTGCGATGTTCCACATCGGCCACCTGATCGTGACCCTGGCGGTGCCGCTGATTATCGCGGCGCATCTGAGCATTACGGAGCGTCTACAAGACAAAGGCATCTGGTACGGCTTCATCTACATGAAAGATAGTGAAATTGGCAAAGTGGAAAGCTATGATGTTGTCTGCGACTGTGTAGGCAAAGCCAAGTCTTCACCACTCAAAGAAGCCTGCAAAAAGGCATTGACAACCGAAGGCAAGTATCTCTCAATCGATGATGCCGCCTTGCTATTGGACTCACGTCGGCTTGATCGAATTCGGAAGCTGATCGAACTAGGACAGATCAAACCGATCAATGATCGCTGCTATGCCCCCGAACAAATGGTCGAAGCGCACCAATATGTTGAACTTGGTCACAAAACGGGCAATGTGGAGATCACGGTCAGCCAATCAACCTGATTGTTGGTTTGTAAGTGCTGATTATGGTTCATGTGACCTCACCGTTAGCCTCACCACAGGGTTCCCGATTAATGGAGTGATTCGCAAGTTATCCATGTGGAGTATACAATAGTGCGAAAAAGATTCTCGCAGTAACACTCGTGGTATTATCTGTGCAAACTTGACAGCTTTACGTAAGATTCGATCCGGTGGGTCAAAACCATAGGAGCAAAGAATGACACAAGCAGAAAACGTCACGTTGGTTCGCCGCTGGATTGACGAAGTCTGGAATCAAGGCGATTGGGAAAGGATGGCTGACTTTCACCCGGCGATCTTTGAGAATGAAGGCAAACAATCAACGCTCGAGGATGCCAGGCTTTGGCATCTGCACAATCGCACAACCTTTCCAGACATTCACTATGTGATCGACGACATCTTTGCCAGTGAAGAACGAGTGGCGGTGCGCTGGTCGGCCACTGCTACCCACAAAGGCACGCTCTGGAATCTGATTCCGCCAACCGGGAAAACGATTCGCTGGAACGGTATGCACATGCTGCGCTTGACGGACGGCAAGATCATTGAAGTATGGGCGTTGCAAAACAGCGTTGCCCAGCTTATGCAGATGGGTGCCAAACTAAGTCCCGCTAGCGAATAAGGACCCAATGAACACCAATCAACTCCTGGGCTATCCAGCCGACGCCCGCTTGCTGATCATCAACGCCGACGACTTTGGCTTTTGCCACTCGATCAACGAGGCGATCATCGGCACAATGGAGCACGGCATCGTGCAATCGACCACGCTGATGGTGCCTTGCTACGCGGCGCAGGAAGCCATCGCCTGGCTGCAACAGCACCCGCAAGTACCTTTTGGCATTCACCTCACAGTGCTGCGCGACACGCTGGAGCACAAATACGGGCCGCTGACCGATGCAACGTTAGTTCCTTCGCTAGTGGATGAAGCGGGCTACTTCTACGATTTCGAGCGCATGGCGACGCTACGGGCCAAAGCCAAACTCGCTGAATTGGAACAAGAGTTTCGGGCACAGATCGAAACGGTTCTGGCCGCCAATCTGCGCCCAACTCATCTTGATTGGCACTCATTGCGTTTTGGCGAACGCTTGGACATTCTCGATTTAATGACCAGCTTAGCCAAGGAATATGGACTGGCGCAGCGTATGATCGGCCAGTCCACGATCGACAAAGTACAGGCACAGGGACTACCTACGATTGACTTCGACTTTCTGGACAGTTGCTCGCTCGATGTCGAAAACAAGCTCGACCACGTCGGGCGACTACTCAAGGCGCTGCCCGCTGGTTTGAGTGAGTGGGCCGTGCATCCCGGATTGGGTGAGGGCGATCTCGCCCAGATTCAACCGACAATGATTCCCATCCGCCAAAGTGATTATGATACGTTTGTCCTGGATGAAGTCGCGCAACTGATTGCAGAGGAAGGGATCACGTTACTCGATTATCGGCCACTACAAAGGATCTGGAGCGCATCTATGGATAAAGCAACATGACTTTGCCAGGTACAGCTTATAGAATCACAAGGGAGAAGCAGAATGAAAACGAGATGGACTGGACGCCTGATGGTTCTGGTCTTTGTGCTCTTGCTGAGCGCCGGTTGTATCGCGCCGATTACCCAATCGCCGGCAACCAATCGCACGACCGACACCTCTAGCAATAGTTTTGCGACCGACGCAGAGAAAGTTGCATTTTTAGAGCAGTATGTACGCGTTCACTCAGCCGTGGACAAGGCAGAATTTCGGATCATCTATCACGATAACAGCACAGGTCGCGTGCCAGGGCCTTCAGATTGGGACATCCGAGCCGTCATGCATGTGGCAGACACGGCAGCCTGGATCAAAGACAAAACACAGCGTGAGCCTTTTGATTTGGCGTGGGCGGAGCCATTCTACCGGGACGATCTGCACCCGAGCGGTGAGCCACAGTTTTACGAAAGTGCGGAGAGTCGGCTGGCAATTTTCGAAGCAGAGCAGATTGTGCTTTTCTATGCCACTACAACTGGCGAGTAAGCGTATATGCTACTATCCTTTATGAAAAAATTCTGCCTTCTACTCCTCCTAATCCTTGGCATAGAATTCTTGAGTGCGGGATGTCGCCCGATTGCGGCTGCGCCAGTAACAGAGATCACGCCGGCGGAGGGATTGAAAAGAGATCAACGGAACTCAACTTTACTATCAAGTGATGGGCAAGGGAGCGCCGATCTTTTTTCTGCATGGCAGCAGTGGATCGCATCACTATTTTCTACCCTATCTGGAGCCACTCGCCGATCAGTATCAATTGATTTTCTACGACCAACGGGGCACGGGTCAATCCGACGGTAAGCTCGATTTAAAAGCGATCACGATTGACCAGTTTGTCGAGGATCTCGAAGCGCTGCGGGTGGCCTTGGGCTTCGAGAAGATTTCACTGTTGGCGCATTCATCCGGTTCAGTGATTGCGCTCTTTTATGCCATCAAGTACCCGGAACATCTCAATAGCCTGATCTTGATCGCTCCATTCCCTGTAACACCCAAGTTTGCCGTCGAATTCAGCCAGACTCTTCGCCAGCGGGTCGAGGGCTTGAGTGACGAAGCCAAACAGACGCTTGCCTCAACCTGTCGACGTTCACTGAATGGGCTAAGCGACGACGAGCGTTTGACCTGTTTAAAAATCGACGCCTTGCTGCGCTTCTACGATCCCAGCAAGGTGCTGACAATGGATACCACGCTCGAAAAGAATACGCTGCGCAATGCCGCTACCATCGAATCGCTACTCACAACGAGTTTCAACCGCAAACAAAAAGAGCTTGAGGCAAAGCTTAGCACCATTAGCGTACCCATGTTAATCATCCACGGCAGCTTCGACCCGATTCCGATTAGCTCATCCAAGTACATTCAACAACAGATTTCAAATGCACAACTCGTGGTGTTGGAACAGAGCGGTCACTTTCCCTTCGTGGAACAGCCAGAAAAGCTTGTTGAGACGGTGCAAAAGTTTCTCAGCGAGCACAAGTAGCGCTACTATTTATCAACTCTTCTTGCCAATCGCCACCCCCCGCTGCACCCGAAACATATCCACCTTTCCTACCTTCTGTTTCAACCATCCTGGATCAACCTCGCTCAGCGGCGCATAGCGCACATCCAAGCGGTCAAGTCGCTGTAACATACTCTGCAATCGTTGTTGAAAACTAGAATAGTTTCTTCTAGATTTCTGTGTCCAACCTATCTCAGCTACGGCACTCAGGCGAGGATGGACCTGATAATCCAGCCTTGCCCGATTCGGCACCCACTCAGTCCAAAGCGGTGCCTCCAGACCGAGCAGATGGCTGGCGTCGTCGCCCAATTCCGGAAAGAGCGGTTCAAAGTTGTAGACGTTACTCAGAGAGGAGAAAGCGTAACTCTGGTTGATGTAGAGGTGCCAGTGCGAGGAGTTGATCACGTCGCGTCCCTGTTTGGCAGCTTCGGCCACGCCTTTGCGGTTGCGCACCCAATACTGCACGATGACCGACGGGTCGAGCTTCTCATTCAGCGCATCATTCCAGACAATCGCCCGCTTGCCCCGTTTGGCGAGATGAACGACGATGCGGTTGGTGAAGTAGCTCTGTAACTCGTGCGGCGTCGCAAGCTTTTCTTCCTGCATCCGCCATTGACAGTTGGGGCAGCTTTTCCAGCGCGCTTTGGGTGCCTCGTCGCCACCGATGTGGATGTAGGGCGAGGGAAAGAGTTCGATCATTTCGTCGAGCAGGTTGCTGAGAAAGTCGAAGGTCGCTTCTTTGCCAGCGCAGAAAATGTCGCGGAAGATGCCCGGTCCGGTTGCCAATCCAGGGGCAATACTTCGGCAGCTCAGTTCGGGATAGGCAGTCAGCGCCGCCAGGGCATGGCCGGGAATCTCAATTTCGGGTACGACCAAAATGTTACGTTGGGCGGCGTATTCTACCACCTCTCTGATTTCAGCCTGGGTATAGAAGCCACCGTGCGGCACGCCATCATGTTTGCCCAAGAGTCCGAACTTGGTGCCAGGGCGCATAGAGCCGACTTCGGTCAAACGTGGATAGCGTTTGCTCTCGATGCGCCAGCCCTGGTCTTCGGTCAGGTGCCAGTGGAAAACATTGAGTTTGTGCAGCGCCATCAGATCGAGCGTGCGTAGGATGGTCGCCTTGTCGTGAAAGTGGCGACCGACATCCAGCATGTGGCCACGCCAGCCAAAACGGGGACGATCCTCGATTGTGACACAAGGCATTGACCAGCTTCGCCCTTCCAAAACCACGTCCGACTCAATCTCGGCTGACAACAGTTGGCGCAGGCTTTGGATGGCGTAGAAGACACCACTGGCTGTACTGCCTTCCAGCTTAATCTCCCGTTCACTCACACTCAGCCGATAGCCTTCTTTGCCCAACTCTGGCTCGACGCCAGCGATCAGACGAATCAAGGGGCGGGTCGGCGCATCATCGATCGTGATCGGCAACGGGATTCCGCTCGCCTTGTGCAGCAGGTTGCGCAGGTAGGCAGCGTTCCAGGTGTTGGAGGCATCGGTGATGATGGCAGTCTGCGCCGTCAGCGCAAATTGGCCAACTTGCTGTTCGAGCTTTGCAGGCAAGGGAATGATGGACGTGGAAGATTGCGAAGATATGTTGTTCATATCCCCAATTATACAAAATCGGAGGCGAACACAACAACAGATTTGGAAAGGAACAGATAATTGCAGTATCTGCTGTTTTCCAAATCTGTTGTTGTTTCATGTTTCATTATGTTAGCGATTTAGCATCGGCAAGTAGATGTGCATTTGAAAGCTGGCATCCTTGAGATCGGGGATGCGCTTGGCATCTTGCGGATCGCTGACCGACTCATCGTCGCCAGGAGGCGTTGTCTCCGCTTGTTGATCACTGCTTTCAACCAGAACCAATTCCTCGTCGGCAGCCGCCAGACTTGGCAGAGAAGCCAGGTTTTCCAGCGTACGAGCGGTGGCCAGATTCTGTACGCCAGCCAATCCAGGCAGATTGACCGGTCCCAGACTCATCCCGCCGATCACGTTGGATCCAAGTCCTTGTGTGCTGCCATCCCAGAAGCGTCGGTAGGCACAGGCAGTGCGCGAGCCGAGCGAAGATGGCGTGCAGACCAGGATGTCGTTGCCATCACCGCCCAGGCCATCAGGTGTGTCATAGCTGCCTTCCATTGACAGATAGAGTTCGCCGTTGCCTGCCCAAGCGCCTTGAATATCCTCGCTGGCCAGGGTCAGCCCAACATCGCTGCCGTCGAAGTAGAGTTGCCAACTGCCGCTGGTCGTGTCACCCA
The DNA here is from genome assembly GCA_046328715.1 of Caldilineaceae bacterium. Lineage (GTDB taxonomy): Bacteria > Chloroflexota > Anaerolineae > Caldilineales > Caldilineaceae > JAXLWB01. Next base: position 11,193 of record JAXLWB010000071.1, read on the forward strand.
GGCTAGTCGGGGCAAAGGCGAGCAGGTCTTCGTCGCTGCCACTGATACCACCCGCAAACATGCTGCCCGAGACGCTGATCAGCAGTTGACCGTCGGGGGCGTGGGCGATGCCGTCGATGTTCTCGCCACTGGCGGTCAACTCGACATCCGAGCCATCGAAGTAAAGTGAAAAATTACCCGTTGTGTTGCTGCCCAATGAAATTGGCACAAAACGAACGATGTCTGCCGCAGCAACCAGGCCCAGATTGGGCAGCGTGGTGTCTGCAGCGAAGCTGAGCAGCAAGGAACCATCCGATTCTACAGAGAGTGCATCGATCTGGGCGGCATCGGGAATGCCAACATTGGAGCCGTCAAAGATCAGCGACCAGGCACCGGTCTGCAAATTCTGGGCGAGAATGTCTTCGTCGGTAAAGGGTGTGTTGGCAATCGTGCCACTGCCTTCAATATTGATATAGAGCGCTACACCTCCGGCTGGGGTGGGACTGGGCAACGGGGTCGGCGTAGGCTGTGGTGTGTTGGTCGGGGTTAATGTCGGCGTCTTGGTAGCAAAGACGGTGGCCGTGGCCGTTGGCAAAGGCGGCGGGGCTACGGCGATATCAAGCGCATTGACTACCTTGGTGCCAACTCCGTAGGCATCCCCATCCCAGAAGCGTTGCCATTGACATTGACTGTTTTCACCTAAACTGAGTGGATGGCAGACCCACACATCGTCGCCGTCATCGACGTTGCCATTGATGGTGGCACCCTCAGCCATGATGTAGAGATTGCCCGCCGGGTCAACCCACAGGTTCTGCAAATCTTCATTGTACTCACCCAGTTCGACATCGGAACCGTCAAAATAAAAGGACCAAGTGCCGGCTGTGTTATCACCCAACGAGGTGGGGGTGAAGGCCAGCAGATCTTCGTCGTCGCCGCTTGCTCCAGGCACAACAAAGCTGCCCGCCGTACTGATCAGCAATCTGCCATCGGGGGCGCGACCCAAGGCGTCGATACCTTCGTGAATGCCGCTGGTCGTGAAGGTCTCCAAACCAACGTCCGAACCATCTAACACGAGTTGATACGTTCCTTGCGTGGCGGTACCCTTGCCCAACGAAGTCGGGACGAAACGTACAACGTCAGCAGGTGTTACTTGACCAACGCCCGGCACGGTAGACGTGCTAACCACCGTGAACAGGATCGAGCCATCCGCTTCGATCTGCGTGGCATTGAGATTGGCAAGGGAAAGCCCGACTGGCGAGCCGTCGAAGACCAACGACCACTGATTGCCGAGCGAATCATAGGCGGCAACGTCTTCATCGGCAACCAACATGCCATTCAACACTGCACTCGATTGAAAGCTCAGATAGAGCAGCGGATGCTGGATCGACGAGATCGGGGTTGGACTGGGCAGCGGTGTGACCGTGGGCGGGGCTAAGGTCGCTGTGGGTGAAGCAGTCGGCGTCGGTGTGGCAGGGGCTTTGTGGGGCAGGACAATCAGGCCATTATCAAAGCCAGCGATCACGACATCGGGCAAGCCGTCGCCAGTCACATCGCCGATTGCCATACTTTGTGAGCCAAAGGTTGGGATGTATGGGATCGAGTAAAGTTCCTCGGCGGCGAGACCGCCAGCGGCTTGTTGCAGATAGACACCCAGCTTCATCCAGCCGGCATGGATCACAATCACATCCAAACGTCCGTCCATGTTCATATCGGCAAACTTCACGGTCTGCGGAACATCATAGGAGTCATAGACTGCACTCTGGACAAAACCGCCGCCGCTGGTTTGAGCGAAGAGTGCCACTTTCGATGTGGGACGGTTACCGCCATAGGTAACCACGAAATCGTCCAATCCGTCGCCAGTGAGATCTCCGGCAGCCAGTCCGCTAGCCAATGAGAAGGTAGCTGTAAAGGTCGATGTAAATCCACCAGTGTTATCCTGGATAAGGACCGTGGCTTGGCTGCTGTTGAGCAAAACAACATCCTTGCGACCATCGGCGTTAAAATCGCCCGCCGCCAGATCGATTTGACTGGCGATGCCTGCGGGGTAGCTGGACATGCTAGTAAAGTTGCCATTTGCCTGTTGTAGGAATAGCCCAAACGTTGCCGCCTCATAGTGAGCAACGGCGATATCTTGTCGATTATCCTGGTTGAAGTCGGCGACCACGAGACGATTGGCGCCCGCTGCGGTGGGGGAAGTTGTGGCAGCATCCAATGCACTGCTGGCATTTTGCAGCCGGGTGTAGAGGATTGAGGTATTACGGCTGGCATAAGCCAAATCGGTACGCTGGTCTTGATTAAAATCCCCAGCTACGACCGCATTGCTATTGGCAGGGATATCCCCCAGGTCAGTAGCAGTGAGCGTGTGAGCAGCACCCTGCGAGAATAGATAGAGCTTATTCGCAGTGACAATGGTGGTCATCGCCACGTCGTTGCGCGCATCGTGGTTAAAGTCACCGATCGCCACAGCCTGGCCGTACCCTGCAACGGGATAGACACTGTAGGGATCAAAGAGCGCGGTTGCCGTAGTATCCGCCTTGACCACGGCCGAGCGAATCAGCGCAGTGAGAATCAGCACGGCGGAGAAGAGTGCGAGCATCCAAGTCATTCCGCGCCACGCATATTGTTTGTGATGAGTTAAATCTAGGGGGCCCTTCATAGGTTATCTCCTCAAGCAACTCGGGGTGTCACTCCGTCATTGGGAAAAATGACGAATGGCCACCAAAATAATGCACCTACTTCAAGTATAGTAAATTATTGTTGAAATCTCTTTGCAGTTGCTTGACAGTGCACCTCAGCCTTTTGTTGTGGCGGCTCGGTCAAATGATGGAAGCGAACCCGCCCTATTTATCGTTACTGTGATATACTGCACCGAGTTCCTTTTACATTCTCAACACAGCTTAATGAACTTCAATTTAGGAGAAATCCATGCCAAACAAGCTACGTATCGGTGTGCTCGGGATGACCCATGACCATATTTGGGGCAATTTGCGCGACCTCAAAGCTTCGCCACTGGGCGAGTTGGTGGCAGCCGCCGACCCCAACCAGGAGTTGCTGGACAAAGTCGAGTCGGAGTTTGGTTGCTCGCAAGTCTTCACTTCTTACCCGGAGATGTTGGATGAGGTGGAGTTGGATGCCGTCTACGTCTTTGGCGACAACGCAACCGGGGCCGAATTGACTATCATGGCGGCAGAGCAAGGATTGCATGTGCTGGTGGAAAAGCCGATGGCCTCGACCTTGGATGGGGCGATACGCATGTTGGCCGCCGCCCGCAGCGCTGGCACCAAACTGATGATCAACTGGCCCTTTGCCTGGTGGCCACAACTCGACCACGCTATGAAGATGGCTCATGCCGGTGAAATTGGCCAGTTATTCAGCGTCAAATACCGCTCCGCCCATGCCGGACCCAAAGAGCTCGGCTGCTCGCCCTATTTCTACAACTGGCTCTACGATGGTGAACTCAACGGGGCTGGGGCATTGATGGATTACTGCTGTTATGGAGCGGCGCTGGCCCGCACTATGCTCGGTCAACCTAGCCGCGTGGTCGGCGTAGTAGGGCATCTGCTCAAGGACTACATCACGCTGGATGACAACGCGGTGATCACCATGCAGTGGCCACGCGCCATCGCCATTACTGAAGCCTCCTGGACACAGATTGGCCATCTCACATCCTACGTGGCGGTGATCTATGGCAGCGAGGGGACCTTACTGGTTGAACCTGGAGCCAAGGGACGATTGCTGCTGGCGACGCGTGAGCATGAGGACGGCATCGAGGTGAGTGTCCCCGCCCTGCCCGAAGAGAAGCGCAGTGCAACCGCCTATTTTTTGGATTGCATCGCTAATAACAAACCAATCCAGGGAATGTGTAGCGCCGAAGTTAGCCGTGACGCACAGGAGATTCTAGAGGCAGGTTTGCTTTCGGCACAGCAAGGCGCAGCGGTGTCGCTGCCCTTGCCGGTATGATTCGAGATTCAGTAGTTCACGATTTGTCATGCTGAGGCGGCTCTTCGCCAAAGAATCCTGGTCTGACCACGCAGGATTGCGAGCAAACTGCGGGTGCCCTGGGGCACGAAATGACAGTTGTCCAAGACTTCGTGAAGTACTGAGATTGGGAGATTAGGAGATTATTGGTCTATCGTACCGAATCTCGCAATCTCCTAATCCCTTACTATCCAATCGCAAAGGATTTATCCATGATCAACATCGCCATCGTTGGCTGCGGACGCATTCTGAATGCCCATTTGCAGGGCTATAAGAAGTTGCGCGAGGCTGGCATTGACAATTTTCGTATCACAGCGCTTGTCGCACGCAAAGAAGAGGATGGACTTATGTTCCTGCGGCGCGGCGAGGGACCGACACCTCGTCCCCCTGTCCTAGATCCTGCAACTGGCGACCCGCTCGCAGCGCCACATACCTATCTGAGTGATTTTCAAGATGATGTGCACGCCAAGGTTTACACCGATTACCGGCAAATGCTGGATGAAGCGCCGGTCGATGCAGTCAACGATTTCACCACCCTGGCACTACACCATCAAGTGGCCGAAGAATCACTCCATCGAGGCAAACATCTGTTGACACAGAAACCGCTGGCCATCTCGGTGCGAGCAGCACAACGAATGGTCAATCTCGCTAAGGAGCGCAAGTTAACCTTAGGCACCTTCGAAAATGTGCGTCAGGGGCGCTACACTCGTGCTGCGGGTTGGGCTGTAAGCCAAGGTCTGATCGGCGATCCGCAGATGGCGCTGATGGGCTCACTCGGTGGGCTCTGGTCACCAGATCGGGTGGTGGCCGAGACACCCTGGCGCCACGACAAATTGTTGGGTGGCGGCGGTGGTTCGATTGACATCGGCGTCCATCAATTTCACTTCTTGCGCTATGTCTTTGGCGAGGTAGCTTGGGTCAGCGCCGTGGCGCGCACCTTTGAACCGACCCGCACTCTGCGTGACAGCAACGGCACCATCACCCAAACTGTCCAGGCTAATGTCGATGATACCTATCTTGCCACCTGCGGCTTCGAAAACGACGCTATTGGGCAACTGCTCTGGTCGTGGGCAGGACGAGGGGCAGCTTTGGAGATTCCAGGGACGCCGGTCTTCTTTGGCAGCGAAGGCTGTATCAAGGGTGGTCAATTGATTGACCAAGCGGGCAACGAGGTCAACTTGCTCGAACATTTCGACACCAACTTGGATGCACAGCAACGGGACCAGTTCTTCCCACTCGGCTTCACCGACGCCTACGCCATCCAACAACTCGATTGGTTGCAATCGATCGAACAGGGCAAAGACCCGGAAACCAGCGGCGTGGAAGGGCTACACGATCTCGCCTGTGCCTTCGCCATGCTCGAATCCTCGCAGGCACGGCACCAGGTCACGTTGCAGGAGATCTTGAGTGGCCAGGTGGATGGGTATCAACGCGAGATCGATCAACATTACCAGTTGGTGTAACTACCAACACCACTCTAACTCTCCCCAAGTTACAATGAGAGAACTATGAAGGGATTGATTATCTCTTCTCTTCTGTCTACCAATCACCTAGCATTACCGTGACAGTTTCCCCTCCTGCGGTCGGGGATGGTTAGGGTCACTGCCATTAAGTTAAGAATATTCGTAGGTGCGTGCTTTTAGCCGCACGACGTGGGTCTGACCGAGAACGTGCCGTTGCAAACCGTTCGGCAGAGACTTCGGCGAGCTCAGTCGAGTCGCTCACGTCGAAGCCGCACCTACGAAATCCACAATTGCTTACCTTAATGGCAGTGATGGTTAGGGTGGGGTGGCGGCTTGGCGGTCACCAATTGCTTTAGACAAGCGTGTGCCTTTGCAATCCTGTGACCAGCACCTTTCACAGACAGAGAACCTAATATCTGTGCTGGTCACAGTGCAACAACAGGGTTACTCCTGCACGAGAGCGATCAACAGAGCGGTCTATTTCAACGAGGTACTATGATCGGTGCAATCAAGGACGATAAGGTTGGCTATGAATACGGAGCACAACTTTCGGTGTGGTGGCTTGTCGCTACATTGATTGGCTTGGGGTTGCTGCTCTTTTATCTCAATGAAACTCAATCGGTTCCCATCGAGCGCACACCTCTGCTTCTCGGAGTTCTACTCTTGTTGGGAGCAGCCACGATCACTGGCTTGCTCGAACAATGGCGGAGTTGGGCAGGGCAGTGGTTTGCAGTTTTGTTTTTAACCACCCTACTGCCTTTGTCATATGTCTGGCTTTCCTTCCCAGGATTGCTGACATGGATCGGCTTGTCTATTCCTTTGGCAATGGCATTGTTAGGTCTCAATGCAGCGGTTGTGGTGACAATAGTACAAACACTACTTTTGTTAAGCCTGCGTGCCAGCGGTTTAGTTGCCTTCTCGGCGGGCGATTTTGCGTTGATATTGACATCCGACTGGCTGATGCTTGGTTCATTAGCCGTGCTTTACCGCCTATGGCGACAAGCGATCCGCCAACTCTGGCAACATTACGAGCAAAATCGGCTGTCATTGGATGAAGCAAGAACGCGCAACCAAACGCTTGACCAGACTCTGGATGATCTGCGCCATGCTAACCGCCAGCTTGATCTGCTTAACGAACGCTTGGCGGCACTACGCCAAGCTGCTGAAGAGGCACAACGTGCCAAGACAGCCTTTGTGGCAAAAGTCAGCCATGAATTTCGCACGCCTCTCAACATGATCATTGGCTTGACTGATTTGCTGGTCGAAACACCTGAAGTCTACGGTGGGAAATTACCCCCACCTCTGCTCCACGATCTCGGAATTGTCCATCGTAACTGCGCCCATCTCGCCAGCATGATCGATGACGTGCTTGATCTCAGCCAGGCCGAAGCGGCACGATTGACCTTACATAAGGAATGGGCCGATTTGAGCGAAGATATCCAAGTCGCTGTTGCTGTGGTTGAACCGCTTTTACACAAAAAGCAATTACGCCTTGATGTGCTTCTCCCTAATGAATTGCCTCAAGTTTACTGTGATCGCAAACGGGTTCGTCAGGTCATTCTCAACCTGCTCAGCAATGCTGCACGCTACACCACACAAGGTGGTGTCAAGATTGAAGCTGTCGTGCGGAATGATGATTTACTTATTTATGTGGCAGACACAGGACCCGGCATTAGTGATGAAGACAGAGAACGGATCTTCGAGCCATTTTTTCAAGCCAATCCTCAAAGCGTGGGGCAAAGTGGCAGTGGGCTCGGTTTGACCATCAGCAAACAATTTATTGAGATGCACAATGGTAGATTATGGGTGGAGAGTGAAGTAGGACTTGGCAGCAGCTTTTATTTTAGCCTGCCCCGTTCACAACCGATGCTGCCCATTGCCCATGCAGGTCGTTGGATCCGAGAAGGGTGGATGTGGCAGGAGCGTGTACAACGTTCGCCCTTACCCCACCAACCATACTCGACCCGGATAGTGGTCTATGATAGGACGGGTGCATTAATTCCGCTATTTAACAATCTTGGCAATGGAATCAGTGAGCAGATTGAGGTAGTCGAACGGCCTAGCTTGGCGGAAGCAGTAGCGGAATGTCAAGCCTGCCCGAGCCATTTGTTGTTGATCAATGCCTCCAAGCCAGATTTGAACAAGCTGATTGAAGAGGCGCGTAGTGCAGCAAGCGATACTCCGATTGCTGGCACGACTATTTCTTCCTCAGTTGACCAGATACTTGAAACGAGTGTGCTTGAGTATTTGATCAAACCAGTGACGCGTGCTGACATCTTTGAAGTGTGGCGGCGTGTGCAGTTGCCACGTAAACGTGTTTTGATCGTGGATGACGAGCTTGAAGTGCGAGAACTATTGATCCGTATGTTGCTCACCTATGATAACGCGTTGGAGATTTTTGAGGCAGCGACTGGGGAAGCTGCCCTGCAAGCACTTTGTGCCTACCACCCCGACCTAATGCTGCTCGACATGATGTTGCCCGATATGACCGGTGTGCAACTTATCGAACAGAAGCTGCTCAAACCGACGATTTGTGATATTCCAACCGTGGTGATCTCCGCCCAGGATCCAAGTAGTCAACCGACGACGAGCCCAATGCTGGTCACGGCACTGGCTGGTGGATTGACATTTGAGAAGTTGCTGCACTGTGCGCTGGAATTTTCGGATGTGATGTTATCGACAGAGGAAGTACCGTTTCCAGAGCGCGTATAAACTCCTGCCGGCGTACCGGTTTGGCCAGATAGAGCTTCGCTCCCAGCGTTTTGGCTAATTCCTCGCGGCGGACCACTGAACAGACAATAATCGGAATGGTCGCAGTACGCGCATGATTACGCAGATCCATCAGTACTTTCCAACCGTCGACATCCGGCAACATCACGTCCAAGACAATAATGTCTGGTAACGACTCTTCAATGGCTCTAAATAGCTGGCCACCTTCTCCCAATTGCTTGATTTGGAACTGAGTACCTTCGGTATAGCGGCGGTAAAAATGGACGAGATCCACATTGTCGTCCACCACTAGCACTGTTGTGTTCCCTGCCAGTGGCAATTCGAGCGTAATAACAAGCTTTCCCTCCTGACGATAGACTCGATAATTCCCCCCCTGTTGCGCAAGGATCGTCTGAATAAAGTCGCTTTGTGGCAGTGCAGTGCTAGGATTGGGGGTGCCAATAAAGTCTACATGAACGCTGTCGGTTTGGCGATTGACTGAGATGGTAATGCTGCCGCTGCCGATCTGTTGGGCCATCTTTTCAACTGCTGTAATGGCTACCTGGCGTAAAATCGATGGGTGGAGGGCAACCCGTACCCCCGTTTCGATGGGTTCCAAGACAAGTTGAATCGAATGGCCAAGGGTTAGCGCCTGCGCCAGCTCCAACAAGCCTTGTAACGTCTCAGCGACATCCGCCACAATTCCCGGAGCGTTTTGTTGTAACACAAGCAGTTCACGTTGCACTTGTTCGCGCCAGTCGTCTTCGCTGCGACCCTCTTCTTTTTCATCCAATAGGTGCGAACTTTCTACTGTCGATGCGCTTCCCTTGCCTTCCCAAAGTTGTAGAGCAAGCCAATGAATCGCTTCTTGTTGTTCGCGGCGAAGATGGCGGGGTGTGATGCTCAGACGCAGGGCAGTTGCCTTTTGCGTACGCTCATGCAGGTAGCGCGAGGAGAGAATCTCAAAAATTCTTGCACTACGTGAAGTGTGAGGAATCTCGGCTGAGGACTTTAACTGCTCAATATTCGCAACAATGATCGAGCGAATCTGCTCCATGCTAGGAGCGCTTGTATAGCCGAGCCTACGCCACAACAGCGGTTCCGCGCAGTAGAGCGGATCGTATAAATGGACCAACAGTTCGGCAAGTGCAGCTTTGAATACTTCTAGATCATCCATAGCTATCCCTCTTTTATCTATAAGCGACTCGGCGGGAGTTGCACTGAGATGTCCGCTCTATGTCCTACACAGGATGGTAAGGATCGCTTGATTAGCGGATGGAAAGTCACTATTATTCTAGCATGCCTGCTCAATGAATCACAACAGTCTCAAAAATGGGGTGCGTCCCAAAGTTTGGCGGATTTGTTGCAGAGCCGTAAGCGCCAGCGCACGCCATTGCCCGGTCGCTAACGCTTGCGGTTCTGCAATTCGCATCCTACAAAAATGGTGGGGTAATGACAAACAATCCATCGACGCGCTTTTCTACCTTTGCGCAACTAAAACAAGGCAGATGGTTGTTATGGAAGGAAGCATTCTACGGCTATCTCTTTGTCTTTCCTTGGGTGTTGGGCTTCTTCATCTTCACTGCCTACCCGATGATCGCTGGTGCCTATTACAGTTTCACCGAATACGAAATCTTTGATGCACCCCGTTGGGTCGGCATGGCCAACTACACGCGCATTTTTAGCGGCGCCGATGAACTGGTGGGCGTATCGATCCGCAATACCTTGTATTATGTTTTCCTAGCTGTTCCGGCAACCTTGATTGCTGGTTTGGCGTTGGCGCTGTTGCTAAACCAGTCGGTTCGTGGCATTGCCTTCTTCCGCACGCTCTTCTATATGCCCTCGATCGTGCCAATTGTTGCCTCGATTGCGGTCCTGATGTGGATTTTTCACGGTCAATTTGGCATTGTCAACCTGTTGCTCAAACAGATCGGCATCAGCGGCCCTGCTTGGTTGACCGATCCAGATTGGGTCAAAGGCACACTGGTGATTTGGGCGATTTGGAATGTGGGCGGGGGAATGATCATCAACCTGGCTGGGTTGCAGGCGATCCCTCAACATCTATACGAAGCCGCCGAGATTGACGGTGCGAACAGTTGGCAACGCTTCTGGCGGATCACCATTCCGATGCTCTCTTCGACGATCTTCTTCAATCTGATCATTGGCATCATCGGCACCTTTCAGGTCTTTGTGCCAGCATTGTTGCTGGGTGGCACCAGTTGGTGGACCCCGGCAGGTGGACCGCTCAATTCGTTGCTCTTCTATGTCCTCTACATCTACCAAAATGGCTTTATCTTTTTCAAAATGGGCTATGCCTCGGCACTTGCCTGGGTGATGTTTATTGTTGTGCTTCTTCTGACTTTGGTCCAATTCTGGTTGGCTGGCAGATGGGTTTACTACGAAGCCGATGTGCGATAAGGCTACGTGGTAGATTGGCCACTCATGTAAGGGCATTCGCTTGCCGCTGCCCTGCTTGCATCAACCAGAGGGCAACCGCAAGGGGTTGCCCCTACGCATCGCGATCAGGCAATCTCTATCTGGTTTGTCTATTAGGAACGAGCTATGGCATCCGAAACATTGTCGAAGGCAGGACCGGTGACGAAAGAGAGCTATACCCTTTTGCAGCAGAAGAAGACGCGGCAGCGCTTGTACCAGTTGCTGGTCTACCTTCTTCTATTGGTTTTGGGTGCGCTCTTTGCCCTGCCCTTGGTTTGGATGCTTTCCACTGCGCTCAAATCGAACGACCAGTTGATCGTTTTCCCACCGATCTGGATTCCAAAGCCACTGATGTGGGAAAATTTTCCCCAGGCGTGGCAATATGCGCCCTTTGGAACCTATTTGCTCAACACCTTGGTTGTAACGATGGTTGCTTTATTGGGACAGGTGCTCTCTGCATCGTTTGTAGCCTATGGCTTTGCACGTTTGCGCTTTCCCGGTCGTGAACAACTCTTTGTCATCGTGCTGGCGACCATGATGTTGCCCTACATTGTCACCTTGGTTCCCATCTTTCTCATCTTCCGTAATTTGGGCTGGATCGATACCTATCTGCCGCTCACAGTTCCGCATTATTTCGGCGGCGGCCCATTTTTTATCTTTCTCCTCCGTCAATACTTCCGCACGATTCCAATGGAGCTATCTGACGCCGCCCGCATTGATGGTGCGGGCGAGTTTGGTATCTTCTTTCGTATTATCATTCCCCTTTCGTTACCCGCACTTGCCACGGTCTGTATCTTCTCGTTTTTGGGTCATTGGAATGATTTTCTCGGGCCGTTGATCTATATCAACAGCGAAGAGAAAAAGACACTGATGTTGGGCCTCCAATCCTTTATCGGGCTACATAATCAGCGCTTTCAATACCTCATGGCAATGTCCACCCTCATTACCTTGCCAACTCTGATTCTGTTTTTCTTATTTCAGCGTGTGTTTATTCGCAGTATTGTCTTAACCGGAATGAAGGGCTAAGGAAGAGTTCGTAGCCTGGACTTCCTGGCTACGCTTGAATTTCACTACAAAGGAGAAATGAAATGACGAGTAAAAAAGAGGGACTCCCTAGCACAAGCACCGTATCACGTCATGTATCACGTCGCCAGTTTCTCAAGGCAACAGGACTAGCGGCAGGAGCATTGGCGCTTGCCGCCTGTGCCCCTGGCCAACCTGGCGCAGCAACCGGCGGAGCAGCCACTGCGCCAACCGAAATTGATGTCTGGTTTCCCTTCCCGTTGACACCAGAACCAGGGGAGAAGATCCACCCCTTCGCCCAAATGTTGAAGGATTTCAACGAAAAGGGCAACACCGGCGTCACAGCCAATGTGCTCACCACCAATTGGAATATGGAAAAGCTGATTACAGCCATTGCAGGTGGTACGCCGCCGGATAGCTTTTATATGGACCGCTACATCGGCAACGAATGGGGCGCCCGCAAGCTGTTGACCTCGCTTGATCCCTACTTTGAAGCGTCAAGCAAGGTGAAAAAAGAGGACATCTGGCCAGAACTGTTGAAGGATGTTACCTGGAAGGGTACGACCTACGGTGCGCCGATGTACACGGATGTGCGTGCCTTCTACTGGAACAAAGACATCTTTAGCGATGCTGGGCTTGATCCTGAAAAGCAACCAGCGACGTGGGCCGAGTTAGAAGATTATACGAAGAAAATTCTTAAGACCGATGCCAATGGGGATATTGAGCGTCTGGGCTATACGCCTTCGATTGGCAACCCGCCCGTCTTCCTGGTTTGGTACATTCATCTGTGGCAGTTGGGCGGCGAGTTTATGAACGCCGAAGGCACCAAAGTCACCTTTAACAATGAGGCTGGGGTTAAGGCAATGGATTTCTTGCTGCAATGTTTTGAGTGGCAGGGCGGCATTGAAAAGGTGGAGAAGTTTGCCAGTGCCCTCACCCCCGGCCCAGGGCAAGATGTCTTCATGATCGGCAAGATGGGCATGCAGATCAACGGCGACTGGGTCCCACCCAATTTTGACACCTATGCTCCCGACCTCAAATGGGGCATCGGCTACATCCCGATTCCTGAAGGGGGCCAACGGGCCAACTACCACGGCGGACACGCCTGGATCATCCCCAAGGGAGCCAAACAGCCGGATGCCAGTTGGAAGTTAGTCGAATATGCACTCAGCGAAGATACACAGCTCAATGTTTCATTGAATGCCAACGTGATCCCCGCGCGCGAAAAACTGGCTGAAAGCGATCCCTACTTCAATGGTGAACCAAAGAAGCACGCTGACTTGCGTAAGCTCTTTGTCGAAGAGTTCAAACATGCCAAGTGGGTGCCCACCATCCCTGGTGTCGGCGAGATTATTGGTATTAACCTGCAATTTGTCGATGAGTGTCTGCGCAAGGTAAAAACGCCCGAACAAGCCGTCCAGGCCTTTGCCGATGGTGTGCAAAAAATCATGGATGATTGGCAGGCAAAGTTGGCAGGCTGAGTAGGAGAGAGAGGAAGTGCGGGAAAGGGAGATGGGGAGATAAGGAGGTAGGGAGCATGAACCTCCTCACTGCCTAATCTCCCTACAACCCCATTTCCCGTTCATTTTGCAGGAGTCCACATCTTGTCCATCACCGAAATCCGCCAAAAACTGGCGGGTCACACCCTTTGGCTCTGGCACTACCTTCACGCTGATTGGCAGTGGGAACAATCTCGGGCCTGGCACGAAGATCGCTACGTTCTGGCTGTGAGCGAAGCCCTAGATATCATGCGCCAACATACTGAGGTCAAATATTATTTTGACACAGCCAGCGAATTTTTCGAACCGATCGCCCGCAAGCTGGCACCGCGTATGGAGGAGATTCGCCAGTATGTTGGTGAGGGGCGGATTCGCATTGTCAGCGGCCAAGTCGCCAACTGTCGCCCCACGCAAACTGCCGACGAGACCTATCTTCGCAATCTACAGATCGGGCGTGCTTACTTTGAACAGACCTTGCCACCGACCGATCTCTCACTCTTTCACAGTGTCGATATTGCGATTGGTGGCACGCAGATGCCGCAGATCCTCAAGCTGGCAGGGTTCAGCTATTACAAAGCCTGGCGCCCGCATGGCCCGATGAATGTGCTGGGTATTCCCCATCAATTTATTTGGGAAGGGCTAGATGGCTCCCAGATTATCGTGATGCGTGGTGCCTACGGCGGCCTCTGGCAGAAAGCCCATGTCCCCGACAACTATACCGACGATTGGGATGCAGCAGTCGAACGCATCTACAAGGATCTTTTACATGATCAGATCATCCACAACCGCTCGGCAAGCAAGCAACTGTGGATGATCCAGGGTTGCGATGACGCCCGTCTCTTTCGCACCTGGGAAGGCGACCAGCCGATGGACCTGCTAGGTTTCGTACAGATGTGGCGGCAGCGCGAATCTACGACGATCCAGTGGGGCACGCCGTTGGAGTATGCCCAGGCAGTGGCCGAACATCGCAGCGAATTACCCGTTTGGAAGGGCGTACTCGATGGCTGCGACGTCGGCTACAACCCGGCCACGAATGGCGCACAGGGGCTTTGGGTGTGGCGGCAGATGAATGACCGGCGCTTGTTGCGTGCCGAATGGTGGGCAGCAGCGGCAGCCCCAAGTGGTTTTGCGGTCCCCAGTGAGACCTGGCAGCGGCTCTGGCGACAACACCTCACCTACCAGGCCCATGCGCAAGAGGCTGCCTTTGCTGATGATTTTTATCAGCTCGTCGATTTAGCGCAAGAGGTACGGATCCAGGCTGAACGCATTGAACGCCAGGCGTTGATTGCGCTGGCGCAGGCAGCGGGTGGCGGCGATCGCACTACCCAATTTATCTTCAATCCCCATCCCTGGCCTATAGAAGCCAACGTCGAACTCTATCATCCCTGTGCCGCAGCGGGTGTGGAGTCACTGGCTGTGGTCGATGGCGAGAATCAGCCCATCCCCCACCAACTTCTTCACGATTTTCGCCATCCACGTTTTGCTGGTAGCGTCAACGAGCAAAGGCTGCTCGTACACCTGAAGTTGCCCGCTTTTGGATATCGCCGTCTTACGATCCAAGAAAAAGCAGTCGCAGACATCCCGGAAGGTGCAAAGAGCCAAGCGGTAGATTCAAGCCCCGACCAGCTAGAAACGAGTGATCTGAAATTGGTTTTTCGCCAGCACCTGCTGCGCGAGGTACACGATAAGCATTCTGGTGCGGTGTATTTCAATCGCACTGGCAACGCCTGGCCACAGCTACAATTTCATGTACTCGATAATCAAGATTGGATACTCGGTGGCGCAGAATTACAACGGATCTCGTTTACACCAGAGAACAGCCACTGGTTACACAGCGGCCCACTCCGTTGGCAACACCGTAGCGTAGGAACCTTAGGCCCCTACCAGGCACAGATCGATACCATCGTCGCTGATCAAGGACGATCCCTCGAATTTCACGTGCGTCTGGAAGGTCATTGGCAGAAACCTCCCTTGACGGGCTTTGTCACGCTGACAGGCGACATCGAGGCGGGCGGGCAGATGACAGTCGATGTTCCCTTCGGCATCGAAGCCCGCGATCCCGACCACGAACCTTACATCAACCACGCTCCACCCACAGCAGATCTGGGTGAAGTACAGATGTTTGAGCGGCTCCGACCCGGCTTTTTCTGGGGCCGTTCCTGGGCAGATTGGTCAGGGAATGGCCGTGGCCTGACCTGGATCAGCGTGGATGGCAACTACTATTGGTTGAAGGAGCCTGGTTTGTTCGGTCACCTGCTCTTGCGTGCCTGTGCTCGTCATCCTGGCACATGGGAGGAATTTTGCCCCGAGGTGATGACAGGCAGTGGCGTACACTCTTTTAGCTATGTACTCCACTTCCACGATGGCGACTGGCACCAAGTTGATCCCCAACGGCGCTCAGATGAAGCACGTCATCCACCCGTTGTGATCCGGCCCAATCATCCTACCCCAGCGACTTTACCCAGCAACGAACATAGTTTTCTCACCCTGGATGGACCAGCACGACTCTCCGCCTATTATCCACAAGGCGACGCTGCGATCGCGCGCGTCGTCGAGAGCGAGGGTACGGGTGGAGTCTTATCGTTGACATTCGATTGGACACCCATCGCTGCCGATGCCATCGATCTGACGGGTCGTGTGCTCGATATTCCGTTGAGCATTGTCGGAAATGCCATTCAGATAATACTCAAACCTTGGCAACTTGTCACCTTAAAGATACAGCGTGGAACCAGCAACTTCAAGGAATCGACCGAACAAATTGGCATGTAATGTACCGTAAAACAAGAATGGGAGGAAGGCATCGCTACCTACCAGCGCGACCACCCTTCCACTTTGCAACTCTTCAAATCTTCAACTTTGCACCTTTTCAAGGAGAACTCACCTTGACCACCTCTGCAACTGAAGCTCGTCAGAAATTGGCAGGCAATACGATCTGGCTTTGGCATTACCTCCATGCCGATTGGCAATGGGAACAGTCCCGTGCCTGGCATGAGGATCGTTATGTCTTCTCGGTTGGCGAAGCGCTCGACATCATGCGCCAAAACCCAGAAATCAAATATTATTTCGACAGCGCCAGCGAGTTCTTTGAACCGATCGAGCGCAAGCTGGCACCCCGGCTCGATGAGATACGCCAACATGTGCGCGATGGGCGCATTCACATCGCCAGCGCTCAGGTTGCCAACTGCCGCCCCACCCAAGTGGCAGACGAAACCTATCTGCGCAATTTGCAGATCGGACGAGCCTATTTTGAAAAGCTCTTGCCGCCCACCGACCTCTCGCTCTTTCATAGCGTCGACATTGCGATTGGCGGAACGCAGATGCCGCAGATTTTGCAATTGGCAGGCTTCAAATTCTACAAAGCCTGGCGGCCACATGGTCCCATGAATGCGCACAAGGTTCCGCACCAGTTCTTTTGGGAAGGATTGGATGGCTCCAAAATCATGGTGCTGCGTGGTCCCTATGGCGGACTCTATTACAAGTCGCATGTGCCGGACAACTACGCCGAAGATTGGGACGGTGCGGTCGGACAGATGTTTGACCACATGTTTCGTGACCAATTGTTGCTCAATCGTTCGCCGAGCCAACAACTTTGGATGATCCAGGGCAATGACGATGCGCGTCTGTTCCGCATTTGGAATGGCGATGCGCCGATCGACCTGCCCGGCTTTATTGAGACCTGGCGACAACGCGAAGCGACGCCGATTCGCTGGTGTACACCGCTTGACTATGCCTATGCGGTGGCCGAACATGGCGATCAACTCGCCACCTGGAAAGGCGTACTCGATGGCTGTGATGTCGGCTATAACATGGCGCCCAACGGTGCCTATGGTCTCTGGACCTGGCGGCAGATGAATGATCGCCGCCTGATCCGTGCCGAATGGTGGACGGCTGCGGCAGCAGACACAGGGTATAACGTTCCGATGGAGAACTGGCAGCGCTTGTGGAGACAACATCTTACCTATCAAGCTCATGCCCAGGAAGACAGTTTTGCCGAAGACTACGATTACTTGGTGGATTTGGGGCAACAGGTACGGATTGAAAGCGAAAAACTACAACACGATGCGCTGGTCGCCATTGCGCAAGCGGCGGGTGGCGGTGATCTCTGCACTCAATTCGTCTTTAACCCCCATCCCTGGCCGGTTGAAGCCGATGTACCAATTTATCACGCCTGTGCCGCGGCAGGGGTTGAGTCGTTGGCTGTGGTTGATGGCGAAGGTAACCCGCTGCCGAGTCAACTGCTGCGTGAGCTTCGCCATCCGCGCTACGCCGGCACAGTCAACGATCAGCGCTTGCTGACGCGTATTAGGCTGCCAGCAATGGGCTATCGACGGATTCAGATTGTCGAGCAACAAGAAAGTGCGCCAACATCGCTTGCTGCGCCAGAGGGAAATGTTCTCGAAACCAGTGCGCTCAAGTTGGTCTTTCGCGACCATCTGCTGCGCGAAGTGCACGACAAAGCGTCGGGTGCGATTTATTTTGCACGCGATGGCGCAGGCTGGCCCCGGCTCTTCTACCACGTACTCGACAATGCCAATTGGTTACAGGGTGGACCAGAATTACGCCGTGAAGCATTTGTACCCCGCAAAAGCCAATGGCTGCACAGCGGTCCGCTGCGTTGGGTTCATCGCAGCGAAGGGCAACTGGGACCTTATCAGGCGCAATTAGACATCATCGTTGCCGATCAGGGACGCGAGATTCAAGTGCAAGTCAAGTTGGAAGGTCACTGGAGCGAACCGCCAGCCTCAGGCTACGCCACGATTAGCGGCGATATTGAGGCAGGCGGTCAAATCACCGTTGATGTTCCCTTTGGCGTGGAAGGCCGAGACCCGGATCATGAGCCTTATGTCAACAATCCACCACAGGGCGAAGATCTCGGCGAGTTAGGCATGTTTGAACGACTGCGCCCTGGCATCTTTTGGGGACGCTCCTGGGCCGATTGGTCAGGCAACGAGCGTGGACTGACCTTGATCAGCGCCGACGGTGCTTATTTCTGGCTCAAAGAACCAGGCTTGTTAGGTCATGTGCTGCTGCGCGCCTGTGTGCGTACGCCAGGCACCTGGGAAGAATTCTGTCCAGAAGTGATGACAGGCTCTGGTGTTCACCGCTTCCAGTACGCCTTTCGTTTTCACGACGGCGAGTGGCGCGCCGCTGATCCACAACATCGTGCCGCCGAATTGCGCCATCCTGTGGTTGTGGCGCGCCCCAACCATGTCACTGAGGCCAGTTTGCCCGCCAATGAGCACAGCTTTCTGGCACTCGAAGGTCCAGCCATGCTCTCAGCCTACTATCGTCAAGGCGGGTCTACGGTACTACGCATGGTTGAAAATGAGGGACAAGGCGGTATTGTGAGCGTAAAACTTGATTGGACGCCCGTATCGGTGGAGGCCATTGATCTGACCGGAAAAACAATCACTGTACCCATCCAACAACAGGGTCAGACACTCAATGTCACAATCAAGCCCTGGCAGATTATCACGTTACAAATGGAACGAACAGCGTAGGAACTGAAGATGAAAATTACCGACATTAAGACCTTCATGGTTGATTTTGGGGTAAGCAATTATGTCTTTGTCAAGATCTACACCGATGAAGGCATTGATGGGGTTGGCGAAGCAACACTGGAAGGCAAAGAGCTTTCTGTGATTGGAGCCATTCAAGAGTTAGCACGTAATCTGATTGACCAGGATCCGCTCACGATTGAGTTGCATTGGCGCAAGTGGCACATGACCTCCTGCTGGAAAGGGGTAACTGACTTCACCGCAATTAGCGGGCTGGAACAGGCCTTATGGGACATTACGGGCAAAGTCTACAACACACCGATCTATCGCTTGTGGGGCGGCCCTGTACGTGAAGCCATCCGCGCCTACACCTGGCCCGGTCCTTACACAACGCCAATCGAATGTGGCGAAGCATCTGCCTATGCCGTAGAAAAATTAGGCTTCACCGGCCTAAAGTTCGACCCCTTCGGCGATGATTTCTTTTCGATCACCCCGGATGCCCTCGACTTTGCCGTCAAATGTATGCAGGCGGTACGCTCAGCGATTGGCAACAAGGCGGACATTGCCGTCGATGGCCATTGGCGCTTTGGGCCGCAGGCTGCGATCAAAATCGCCCGTGCCCTGGAACCCTTTGATCTGCTCTTCTTCGAAGAGCCTGTTCCCTCCGACAACAACGAAATGCTGGCACGCGTGCGCGCCGAAGTCAAGGTGCCGCTGGCAACCGGCGAACGCTATTACACCCGTTGGGGCTTCTGGCCGCTGCTCACTGACCGGCTGGTGGATGTGATTCAGCCAGATGTTTGTCACGCAGGCGGCATCCTTGAATTGCGTAAAATTGCGGCGATGGCGGAACCGTGTGGTGTCACGGTCGCACCGCACAACCCGAATGGTCCAGTTTCATTGGCAGCCGTGGTCCAGTTTGCGGCCTGCACCCCCAACTTTCTGATTACCGAATCGGTTCACGTCCGCACCTTAGCCCATAATCTGGTGCGCGAACCATTACAAATTCAAGATGGCTTCATCCCCCTGCCGACCAAACCTGGGCTCGGTGTTGAGCTAGATGAAGCAGCACTCGCCCATTACCCAGGCACTCCCAAGGATCTCTGGTTCCCAAAGAAGGTAGTCTATTAACCTGCATTTCTCGTTTGGTTCTTATAGCAAGGGAAATAAAAGTTGCAGAAGTGTAGGGGCATTCGCTTGCCGATGCCCTGCTTGCGCAACGAGTGGGCAACCGCAAGGGTGTGCCCCTACATATCGTAATCGTGCAATGTCTATTTGATTTGTCTATTAGTTTGTATAAGTCTGGATCCTTTGTTTTCAGCCGGTTACACCAATAGGAGGATTCTATGCAGCAAAGGAAGATGAGTCGCCGAGAGTTTCTCTCGCTGACAGCCGTGTCGAGCACAGGAATCTTACTGGCAGCATGTGTGGCACCACCTTCAAGCACGGGACAAGGCGCTGGTGCGAATGTTGCAAAGGAGGGGGTCGAGTTACAGTTCTGGGGTACTGCGGAACCGCAGACATTACAGCCCGAGATCGACAAGTGGAACGAGGAGCACCCGGAGAGCAAGGTAAATTATCTCTTCACACCAGGGGTTAGCTCGGTGGGCACTAATCCCAAGTTTCTGGCGGCGACCTTGGGTGGCAATCCGCCCGACGTTGTTTGGCATGATGGTTCTAATTATGTCACGTCGGCTAGCTTGAATGCCTTCGAAGAACTGGAGTCACTTGCCACACGCGATGCCATTTCCAGCGATCTCTACTGGGAGGCGTTCTGGCCCAAGGTCAATTGGAAAGGCCATCTCTACGGCTTGCCCTTTAATACCGATGCACGGGCACTCTACTGGAACAAGAGTTACTTTGAAGAAGCAGGGTTGAGCGCCGCACCCAAGAGCATCGACGAGCTCGACAGTATGGTCGATGCCTTAACCAAAGGCAGCAAAGAGCAAGGCTATGACCGAGTAGGCTTTATTCCCTGGGTTGGCAATTGGTTCTTGCTGGCCTGGGGTTGGGATTGGGGTGCCGAACTGTGGGACGAAAAGAGCAACAAATTGCACCTCAATGCGCCAGAGATGATCAAAGCACTAGAATGGGAAGTCGGCTATGCCCAAAAATATGGTGTCGAAGAGTTGACCGCCTTTACCAAATCGATCGCTGGCGAAACCACCGATGCTTTTGTCACAGGCAACACAGCGATGGAAGCGACCGGCAACTGGGTGATTAGCGATTTACAGAACTATGCGCCTGATCTTGCCTATGAGATTGCGCCTGTCCCCGCCCCAGAAGGACGTTCGCCGATCACTTGGTCAGGCGGCTTTGTGCTGGGCATTCCGCGCGGGGCCAAACATCTGGAAGCCTCCTGGAATTTTCTCAAGTATGAAACGGGCAAAGATGCCCAACTCGGCTATTGCACCCGCATGAATACCATCCCAACCCATAAGGAGGCGTCGCAAGGCTTTGCCGACGCCCATCCCGAACAGAAGATCTTTGTGGACTTGCTGACTGCCACTCACATCGAACCTGTGATCCCTGAGTGGGAAAAAGCCTGGGATGCCCATATTCAGGCGGAACAAGAGGCGCTTTATGGCCGTAAAAGCGCCCAACAGGCGCTGGATGAGGCCAACGCCAAGGTGCAAGAAATCATCGACAATCGCCTGAAGGAGATGGGGTAAGCACAAAGCACTTTCGGGGAAATTCCTTCCTTAGCCCCATCGGGGCGGTATAGGGTAACCCAGGGCATCGCCCTGGGGATTAGAGGACATCCTTCTCTATCCCAGGACGATGTCCCTGGGTTACCGTAGGGTAGCCTGTTAGGCTAAAGTCCAAATTCACGTCATTACATCGTTACGATCCGATGGGTACACCTATGAGCAAACTGCAGTGGCGCAATCTGTGGGCGGGGCTGGCCTTTACATCCCCGTTTCTTCTGGGCTTTCTGGCCTTGACGCTCTACCCATTGTTCGCCTCTTTTTATTACAGCTTCACCTCGTACAAAATCCTGACGCCACCCCAATGGATCGGCTTGGGTAACTATACTCAAATGGTGCGCGATGAGCTATTTTGGACGGCCATCAGCAACACGCTCCTCTATACAGCGATGGCCGTACCGGCTCAATTAGTCGTTGCCTTTGCACTAGCACTCGCTCTGAACGCCAAAATCCGCGGCTTGACCATTTACCGCACTTTATTCTATTTACCCTCATTGGTGCCGCTGGTCGCAGTGAGTATTCTTTGGCTGTGGCTCTTTCATACACGTTTTGGCCTGATCAACGTCGCCCTGCAAGCAATCGGTTTACCGCGCCTGGGCTGGCTGACCAATCCGACGCTCGCCAAGCCATCGCTGGTCCTGATGAGTCTGTGGGGAATTGGGCCGACCATTGTGATCTATCTCGCCGGGTTGCAGGATGTGCCACAACAGCTCTACGAAGCTGCCGAACTCGATGGAGCGTCCTGGCTACAAAAGATTCGCTTCGTGACTCTCCCGATGATGACCCCTGTGATCCTCTTTACTCTAATTATCGGCTTGATTGACTCATTTCAATACTTTACCCAAGTCTACATTATGACCAGCGGCGGCCCAGTGAACGCCACGTTGATGTATGTGATCTATCTGTATGACAACGCCTTTCGCTATATCGAAATGGGCTATGCGTCAGGGCTGGCCTGGATTCTCTTTCTGGTTGTGTTGCTCTGCACGCTCCTTATTCTGCGCACTTCGGCACGCTGGGTCTATTATGGAGGCGAGACACAGTGATCGTCATTCGCTCGCAAAAACGGGCCAGTCAGCTTGGCAAGCTGTTGATTCATCTTTTCCTGTTGCTGGTAGGTCTTCTCTTTGCCTTACCGCTGATTTGGCAAATCTCCTCGTCGCTCAAGATTGACAAACAACTTTTTGTCTTTCCACCGATTTGGATTCCACAGCCTGTTGACTGGCAGAATTATCCAGAAGCGCTGGCTGCCATGCCTTTTGTGACCTATGTGGGTAACACCCTTTGGATCGCACTGTGGAATGTCATCGGCATTCAACTTTCGTGTATCCCGGTTGCCTATGGGCTGTCACGCATCCAATGGCCGGGGCGCAACTTGCTCTTTGTGCTGGTCCTGGCGACGATGATGATGCCCTATCCAGTCACCATGATCCCGCTCTATATTCTCTTTAAGAATCTTGGCTGGATCGGCACGATGAAGCCCTTGATTGTGCCAGCATTCTTGGGCGGGCCATTTTTTATCTTTCTCCTGCGCCAATTTTTTATGACCATCCCCATGGAACTCTCCGATGCGGCGACAATTGATGGTTGTTCGCATCTGCAAATTCTTCGCCATATTATTCTGCCACTCGCCAAACCGGTGCTGGCGACTGTGGCGCTCTTTACTTTTATGGCCAATTGGAATGATTTCCTAGGTCCGCTGATTTACCTTTCCGACGATGCACAGTATACTCTTAGCATCGGACTGCAACGTTTTTTGGTGTTGCACCAAGCCAAGTGGGCTTATCTGATGGCGGCTTCGACCGTTTTCACCATTCCGATCATCGTCCTCTTTTTTTTCACACAGCGTACCTTTATTCAAGGAATCACCTTAACCGGTCTGAAGGGATAACCGTGATGATGTCTGAGAATCCACGCCTGCTGGCCATGATCAACCAGCCGGAGCATTTTACATTTCCACTCACCTTGCGCAATGGCGAGCGGGTCACCTTTCGTCCCCTGCGACAGGAGGATGCGCAGCACCTGGGCACCTACTTTACCTCGCTCTCAACCGATACTACGAACCGATTTGGGCCGCATGCCTTTACTGTTGAAAAAGCACAGGAATTATGCGACCAAGTCGGGCAGGGAGATACGGTACGTATGATAGCGATCCGTACCGAGCAGGAAGAAGTCATTGCTTACTACCTGCTCCAGTTTGCCATCTCCGAAGACGACTGCAAACGTTACAATGAGTACGGCATCCAATTGGATGCAGCCATCGACTGCCGTTTTGCCCCCTCGGTGCTAGACAATTTTCAGCACAGCGGGCTGGGAATGGCCTTGATGGATTGTTGTAAAAAAATTGCGCGCACCCTCGCTTGTCAGCGCATGATCTTGATGGGTGGCGTCTATGTTTGGAATGACAAGGCACTCCCGTATTACATCAAGGCTGGCTTCCGCAAAGCTGGCTCCTTCCGGGTCGGCACCCCTAAAGAAAGTGATGATATGATCCTCGATCTCGCCACAGACTTCCATTTTCAGGGTCAACTTACGGCCCGTGACTGCAAACGGCATATCCCACACACCTTCGAGCTGCCGCCTGGCTGTGGGCAACTCAACCTTCGCCTGCACTTCGATCCCTTTGTGGTCCAGGACTTTCACAATATGATCTGTATCACGCTCTTCGATCCCACCGGCTTTCGCGGGGCTGGTCATCGAGGTGGCAACCAACACGTAGTGCAGATCAGCGCCGACGCCGCAACACCGGGCTACTTGGCGGGTGACTTGCCCGCTGGCACCTGGATTGTCCAGCTTGACACGCACATGATCATGCCTGGAGCACCGATCCACTACGATCTGGACATTTCTTATACAACTCTTGCTGCCTCCAGTACAGCCAACTCTCCCTCACAATCGACTCAAACTCCGTCCGTATCCCAACAAAGTGCTGGCTGGTATCGCGGTGATTTGCACAGCCATACCGATCACTCGGACGGTAGCCGCAGCGTAACCGAATTGATCCAGAGTGCGAAAGACGTTCATCTTGACTTCATTTTTCTCACTGACCACAACACAATTTCTCACCTGCAAGGATTGGAGCGCTTTGCCAGCGACGAGCTTTTGTTGGCGGGCGGTCTGGAACTGACGACTTTTTACGGTCATGCGCTCTGTTTGGGCACACGACAGTGGGTCGATTGGCGAGTGCGTCCCGGCAACAGCAGCATGGCCGAAATTGCCAGCAACAGTTACGCACAAAACCAAGTCTTTATCATCGCCCATCCGGAAGCGATCGGCGATCCATCGTGTACAGGCTGTCGTTGGCGCTACGGCGAGATGATGCCGGGAACATCCAACCTGGTCGAAATCTGGAATGGCCCGTGGGGCGGCGAGTCGAACAACGAAAACGCGCTCTCGCTCTGGTACGATTGGCTCAACCAGGGGCGGCGCTTGGTCGCCACCGCCGGAACCGATACGCATAGCTCCAAAGATTATGCAGAACGACCCGGCTTCAACGTGATCTACGCCGAAACATTGAGCGAAGCTGCCCTGCTGCAAGCGATCAAACTGGGCCACCTGTATCTGAGCAGTGGACCACGACTGGTCTTGAGCGCCCATAACGAGGCTGGCCAAACGTGGATGATGGGCGATCAGGTCGATCAATCCGTTACCCTGGTGGCCGAGTGGTCCGAAAGCCCTGCGGATGGATTGCTGCGTGTCCTCGCCAATGGCCGATTACAATCCAGCCAAGGTACGGGCAGCACAGGGCGAGTGGAGTGGCAAGTCACACCCGAAGAAGCAGCATGGGTCGTGGTCGAACTGCGTTCGGCAGCAGGGGAGTTATTGGCGATCACCAACCCGATCTTTATGCGCTAAGCGCGTTCACAAGCAGGTAATTTTCTTCCGGGAAGGGTAGATTGCTATAGTTTCACTTGCGCAGGAGCCTTCCCGGAAGATGTTACCAAAGGGGCTAAGCAGATCAGGAATCTATACTTATGCTCATCGATACACACGTTCATGTCTGGGAGATTGACCCGCCACGCTATCCGGTTGGACCGACGGCACCCAACTGGACTGCACTGCCCGACGAGCCAGGCACGGCTGATGAATTGATCGCCGAGATGGATGCACACGGGGTGGATAAAACGGTCCTGGTGCAGACCAGTTGGTCCACCTGGGATAATGGCTACATAGCTGATTCGGTCGCTCGTTTTCCAACTCGTCTCATCGGTCACGGCTTGATCGACCCACAGAATCCCAACAATGCCGAGCAGGCGCGCTATTGGGTCAAAGAGCGCGGTCTGGCCGGTTTTCGCTTTCATCCGATGTATTACCCGAACGAGAAGATTCTACTTACCGCGCAAAATCAACCGCTTTGGGAGGAGATCGCCGCTCTCGACGTGGTGATCCAGTTTCACTTGCGTGCTGAACAGGCAGATCAGGTGGCCGCCATTGCTGCACGCTATCCTCACCTGCGCCTGATCATTGACCACATGGGCTATCCGCAGATCGACCAACCCGCAGCGGCCTTTGATCCAATTGTTGACCTGGCCCGTTTCCCCAATATTTGTTTCAAACTGTCGGACGTAAAAGGGCGCTCCCAACTGCCATTCCCCCATCCCGATGTCCATCCCTTCATTCAACGGCTACTGGATGCTTTTGGCGCAGAGCGGACCATTTGGGGCACTGGTTATCCTGGACATCACCGCGTCAAACACAACTGGCATAGCCTAGCCGATGAATTGCGCTTGATTCAAGAAGGGTTGCCATTTTTAAGCGATATTCAACGCCGACGCATTTTAGGCGAAACTGCATTTGAGCTATGGAGGCTGTAAGATGATTCGACTTGCGATGGTCTCCCGTCCCCTGGCCGAGGCTGACTTGCGCCTGGCCAAACAGATGGGCATGACCGATGTGGTGACCACGATGACTGGTGTGCCGATGATGCCCGAACCCATTCAACGACCGGCCTGGAGTTATCTGGATCTGTTGCATCTACGGCAACGGGTGGACGATGCTGGATTGACCCTTTCGGTGATCGAAGGCTACCAGCTTTCTGACCGTATCACCCTCGGCTTGCCCGGCCGTGATGAGGATCTGGCACAGGTTTGTGAAACGATCACCAACATGGGGCGAGTAGGTATTCCGATTTACTGTTACAACTTTATGGCGGTCTTCAATTGGCTGCGCACCTCTACTTCGCTACGCGGACGGGGCGACGCGCTGGTGACCAAGTTTGACGCTGCACAGCTTGCCAATGCGCCACTCACCTATGCTGGCGAAACCACCGATGACCAGATGTGGGAGAACTTCCACTACTTTTTGCAGCGAGTGTTGCCCGTGGCCGAGGCTGCCAAGGTCAAACTTGCTCTCCACCCTGACGATCCACCGATGTCGCCCGTGTTGGGATTAGCACGGATCATGCGCAGTATGGAGGCGTTTCAACGTGTGCTCGATCTGGCGGACAGCCCATCCAACGGCATCACCTTCTGCCAGGGTAACTTTGCGGCGATGGGCAACGTGAATCTTCCGGATGCGATCCGCTATTTTGGAGCGCGCAAAAAGCTCTTCTTTGCCCACTTCCGTGACATCCGGGGCAGCGTGCCTGTCTTTGAAGAGACCTTTCACGATGAAGGCAAAACCGATATGGCAGCGGCGATGCGGGCCTATTTCGACATTGACTTTGACGGCCCGATGCGCCCCGACCATGCCCCCACCATGGAAGGCGAGTCGAATGACAATCCCGGCTACATGGTGCGTGGCAAAATCTTTGCGATTGGCTACATGCGCGGGCTGATCGATTCGATTATGAGCGAACGGAGCAGGGATTAAAAAGCGATTGTATCTAATCAGACATACCACAACAACGAACTGAGAAAGAAACGAAAAATGTGCGACAACGACTTCGTTCCTTTCTTAATTCGCTGTTGTTTTTCGAAAGGCTGCCTGCTTACAAGCAATTTTGATTTTTTAGACTTTCGGTATACCATATACCAGATTGTCTCACCCTGTTCTCTCAGCGTTAAACAGGGAAAGCTGTAGACACTCAACCCGCTCCAAAAACTAAATAGTACTCACCGTTCCTACCACAAAGGAGGAGGATCATGTCGGAACTGACTGCAGGTGATGGCAAACGTTTTGTTTCACGCCGGGAAGTATTGCGTGGCATGGCAGCACTTGGTGTTGTTTCGGTTGGTGCAAATTTGTTGGCAGGTTGTGTAGCGGCACCCGCTGCACCCGCAGGTGAAAGTAAACCAGCGGCTGCAAGCCAACCAGCCGCTGCCGACACCGGTCCTGATCCCAAAAGCTTAAAGCCTTTTGTGCCCAGCGACAAAGCTGGCGAAATACCAAATCTCCCCAAACGCATTGCCTGGGCCAATACCTCCAACGCCGAATTCTTCCTCGCCATCACCAACTCGATCCAGATGGCAGCCGAAGATCGAGGCATCGAATTTATTACAGCAATTGCCAATGATGACTCGGCCAAGAATATCGAGCAGATCAACACCTTCTTGCAACGTGGGATCGCCGCGCTCTGCATCCAACCGCTGGATGCCAACGCCCAAGCCCCGCTGATGCAACAGGCGATTGACAGCGGTGTGGCCGTGCTTTCGCTTGTCACTCCACCCAGCACGACCCAAGCTGTGGCCGATCAATACAAGGTTGGCTATACCCAAGGCAAAGCCGCCGCCAAGTGGATCACCGAAAATTTGGATGGCAAAGCCAAGGTTCACTACTACAATATCGACACGATTGAGGTCCTGATTGCTCGCCATAAAGGCGTGCTCGACGGCGTAAAGGAAGCAGGCGACGGCGTAGAGATTGTCAGCGACGTCAACGCCGGTGCCATCACCAACGAAGCAGGCTTCAATACCATGAACACGGTCTTGCAAGCCCATCCCGATGTCAATGTGATTCTCGGCGGCGACACCTTGGTACTAGGCGCATTGGCCGCACTGGAAGCCGCTGGCAAAGCGAATGACAAGATCTACATCTCCGGCATTGATGGCGATACCGAAGCGCTCAAAAAGATCAAAGAAGGAGGCCCTTACAAAGCCAGCTTTGCCTTTGCTTACAACATGATGGGCTACGCCTGGGGCAACTACGCCGCCGACTGGCTCGAAGGCAAGGATATTCCGATGGTGATGCAATTCAACGCCATCGAACTCAACTCGGCAGAGACCATCGATGAATTCCAAGCTTCCATGAACAACGTGCGTGAATCCTGGAAGTCCGCTGAAAAATACTTCACCAATCTCGGCAACATCAGCTACGCCACGCGCCAGAATTACATTCGGGTCGCGGCGTAGGAATGACAGGATGAAGGGATGACAAGGTGACCGGATGATACTGCTGGCGAAATTGCTGACCGATTGAAATCAGCCACTGACAACGAGAAGTCGCCTCAGCGACGAAGAAATATCCAGTGCCTGAGGGCACTTCTCGTTGTCAGCAGAGGAATTAATTCCTACTCTCTTGAATTCGCCAGCAGTATCACCAGATGACCGGATGACAAAAGCCGGAATTATTCATCTTGTCACCCTGTCAAGTCTTCACTTTGTCAGGAATTTCCCAATGAACCTGCTTGACTCACTCTTTGCACGCCGACAGAGCATTGCCTCAGCCTGGGATTGGCGCAATCGGCTTGGGTTGGGGCTGCTCTGTATTGCGCTGATCCTCTTTTTTGGTGTCCAATACGACAATTTTTTTACGATTGACAACGGCTTTGCCACCTTGCTCAACATTTCGTCGATCCTGATTGCGGCGGTGGGGAGTGGCTTTCTACTCGTCTCGGGCAATGTCGATCTCTCGATTGGTGGGCAATATGCGCTGATTGGCATTGTGGTGGCGCAAACCGTCGTAAAAAGCCAAAGTCCACTGCTGGGCGTGATCGTGGGGCTGCTCTGTGGGGCCTCGCTCGGCTTGGTCAATGGTCTCCTGGTCCGTGCCCTCAAGATTTCGCCGATCATCGTGACGATTGGGACTAGCGCCATCTTTCGCGGCATGGCCTATGTCGTCTCTGGCGGCATCTCGGTCTTCGGCTTTCCCGAGCCGTTTATTGCGATTGGCCGCTCACGCATAGGGCCTGCGCCGCTGCCTGTGATCATTGCCGCCATCGTTTTTGTGCTAGCGGGCTTTGTGTTGGTACGTACGGTGGTCGGTCTGCGTACTTATGCGATCGGGGGGAAT
>JAXLWB010000072.1:0-39113 GCA_046328715.1 Caldilineaceae bacterium
GGTATATGGGGTGCGCTGCCCGACGATGCCGCCAACCCGTGCTGAGGGACGCGCATCATTGGCTGCCCGAATGCGAATGTCTGCCCCTTCCCAGCCTTCACCGCCACTTTTAATGGCGAGTCCGCCAAAGGCAATCTGCCCATCACTTAAATCATAGAGATAGGCTGAAGCCGAGCGCATGCTACTGCGCAGTTCCTGCATGATTGAACTCTCCTCAGCACTCTGCCATTCGAGCGAGATCTGCACATCGAAGAGTAATAGCCGCCAATCGCTGTGCAGCGTGACATCGCCAGCGGCGGCAAGCAGCGCGCGTGTGCCAGGAGCCCAACTGGTGTCATAGACTGTGTAGGCACTTTGTCGTCCAGCTTTGCCGCTGGGTTGGATGTAAATTTGATGTAAGGTGGCTAGGTAGAGGCAGTCATTAGGCAATGGCTGGATAAGTGTGCCATCGTTCTGAGTGTTCATCAGCAGATCATGGGTTGGAGTCGTCGCATTGGCAGCCGTGTAACAGAGGAGACGGAGAGTTGCTTTTGCCAAGGGCGCGCCTTGATCGTCAACGAAGCGTAGCGTCGTCGATGCAGGCTCTACCGCTTGTACCGTACTGGGTAGCGCCAACGTTGCATAAACCAAATAAACTAGGCACAAACTTGCCGCCGCTAGGCTAAAACGCTTCACCATGAAAATTCTCCCGAACAAGGAAGTTGAAAAGTGGAAAAGTGGAAAAGTCGCAGATTAGCAACGTTGCGACTGCGATATACACTCCTCACTTTTTGCCTATTCAACTCTTCAACTCTTCAACTCTGCCCCTTTTCTCCACCACTCTTACTGACGTCTTGACAGCGCCTTTTCTTTCCAGTACTTTTGTAGCTATGGACGAACTTACGCCGCCGAAGGATCTGCTGCTGGCAGGCTTAGCAATCTATGGCGAGGCGACAGCAGACGAAGTGGCTACCCTGCTTCAAATCGAATCATGTAAGCTAGGTTTAAATAGCTTGACGGCTGATGCTGCGATCAGTCGCGCTCAAGATCGCTTTCAGATGGCTGCAACTCAGGCCGAAGCACAACTTGCGCTGCTTCGCGAGCAGGATGCCCAGTTGCACGATAGCTTGCAGCAGCGGGCTTTGGAACTCGACGCAGCTCGTATTGCGGCAGGCGAGCAGGCGCTGGAACCACGATTTGCCAAGCTATTGAATCGTTTTGCCACGCAATTGATGCAAGAATCTCCCGCCACCTTCCAGCAGTTGATTGAATGGCTGACCTCGTTCAATTTTCAGGACGTGCCGCTTCGTCAATTGGTAGCTTATTTTGTTGGGGTGTGCCTGGCGCGTCAAGATCGCTATCCAGAAGCGCTAGCGCAACTAGAGACCTTGCTTGCCCAGCCTACCTTGGAGCCCGAGTTGCGTGGTCGTGCGCTCAACTCGCAGGCGATCTATCTGCAACTGACTGGCCAGATTGAATTGGCACAAGCTGGTTATGCTGCTGCACTCGAACTTTGGCGCAGCCTGGACAACCGGACACGCCAGGGCATGGCACTGCTCAATCTAGGTATCCTCTCCTATCAGTTGCAACAGTATACAGCCGCTCAGGATCGTTTGCTTCAGGCGGCTGCACTCTTTGCAGCTACCGGCAATGATTATCAGCTTGGTTCTGTGCAAAACCAGTTGGGGTTGCTCTATCGTGACCAGGGCTTGCTCAATGACGCTGCTGCCTGCTTTGACGAGGTGGCAGCGCAGCGGCGACGCATCGCTGATACCGAGTCGTTAGGGCGAGCGCTCAACAATCGGGGCGAAGTGCGGCTCTTTCAAGCCAATATTACGGGCGCAGCCGACGATTTTAAGGAAGCGTTGACCCTACTCCAAGCGCGTACCTTTGCCGTCGATGTCCATCTTAATCTCGGGTTGACACAGCAGGTCGGAAACGACTTGACAGGCGCATGTCAGTCCTTTCAAACGGCATTGACGATTGCTGAAACGATTGGGCGACGGGATATCCTGGCCGAAATTCACTATCGCCTGGCTGAGAGTTGGCGACGACTGGGAAACGATGCGCTGGCTTTGACCCACTTTGAGGCGGCTGCTCAGGTGGTTGACAGCAGCCAAAGCATGATTCGCAGCGAGCAATTACGCATCGGCTTGCTCGGGCGTTGGCAGCAGATCTATGAAGCCCTCGTGCTTCATTGTTGGCGCATGGGGGAGAGCGAGCGCGCCTTTGCCTGGGCTGAGCGCGCCCGTGCCCGTGCCTTTGTCGATGCGCTCTATCCTGCCGCACGTACAGAGCGCTATCAAAGGGAAATCATCGCCCAAGCAAGTGAACTCCTTGCCGTTCTGTCGCCACAGCAGGCGTTGCTCTGCTACTTCACAACCGGGGTGTTGGAACAGGAGATGCCGCTCTTTGCCACCCTCAAGCGCGACCATCCGTTGGCCGAACATCTGCTACTGCCAGCCAAAACTCTTTGCTTCGAGTTGATCAACGGCCAACTTCGCCTGCGTGACTGTCTGCTTGATCCCAACGCCTTTGCTAGCCTCTCCCCCCGTCAAGACCGCAATCGACTGTTGACACCCGCAATTCTCAAGCGGCTGTACAGTCAATTGATCGCGGCTGATCTCAGTGGTCAGCAATCTATCTACTTGTCGCCCCACGGCCCGCTTCACCAAGTGCCTTTTGCCGCGCTGCTCGATAGCCAGGGACAACCACTTTTGGCCGCAGGCGATGCTCCGTTGATCTACGTGCCCAGTGGGTCGATTTTGTTACAGCGCATGCGTGTATCGGCTCAGAACCCCGCTCAATGGGCACTTGGTGAGCAAGAGGACCATACACTTAGGCTAATGGATCTGAGCCCTATGCGCGATCACGGGGCAGATTATTCGTGGCATACCTGTTTGGCGGTGGGCTGTGATGTGGCGGGCGATTGGGGTGAACTTCGTCACAGCGAACGAGAGGCGATGCTCATTGCCCGTTTATGTCAAGGCGATGTGTTGACTGGTGCAAGTCCAAAGCTGGATTGTCTGCGCACCGAGTCTGCTCACTATCGGTGGCTCCACTTTGCCTGCCACGGTTGGTTTGATCCGCTCAATCCGCTTGAATCCTACTTACAGACCGGTGCCGAAGAGCGGCTGCGTGCGCAAGAGGTGCTGGATACCTGGCATCTGCAAGCTGAATTGGTGACGCTCAGCGCCTGTCAAAGTGGGGTGCAGAAGGTACTGCGCAGTGACGAGCCAATGGGATTGGTGCGCGGCTTTCTGGCGGCAGGCGCACGTTGGGTACTAGCTACGCAATGGCCAGTGGCCGACCTGCCAACATTTCTGCTCATGCTTTACTTCTACCGTCAGCTGACAGACCAGATCCGAGAAGGCGCTCCGCTTACACCCGCCGCTGCGTTGCGCCGTGCACAACTCTGGTTACGTTCTCTGTCCCTGGCCGAAGCGCAGCAACTTGCAGCGGCCTTATCTGGTGCCGAGGCAGAAATCGGCGATCTATCGCAACCCTTTGATGAGCCACGTTTCTGGGCAGGGTTTGTGGTGTATGGCGGGTAAGAGAAGTGGGGAGATGGAGCGATAGGGAGGTAAGGTGATGCCGATTCCAGGTCAGACGTAGCGGCATGGAGAGTTTGGAGTTTGACTTTGCCACTCTGCCACTCTGCCACTTTTACACTTTTACCTCAATGGCGACGGCGGGGAGTTCTTCGATGGCAATTCCTTCGAAGCTAGCGACGCCAAAGGCATCGGTTTGCTGGGTGCGCACTTGCTGACCGATGCTCAGCGTGACTGGAATGCCTGCCAGATCGGGCCAGGCGCGGTCGGGCAGGGTGACGGTCACTTCGACCAGGCAACGCACAGGACTGCTCCCTGCCCGATAAACGCTAATTGCGGTCGGTAGACGATCCGCCAACTCGGCTGGTGGATCGAGTTGGAGCAACAATTCGCCGTATTCTTGCCCCTGACTGGAACGGAGTGCGCCGATCGCCAATGCCGGTCGCAGAGCGGGCAAAAGATCGCCAGAAAGTTGCAGCCGGATTGTCTCGCCTACCCGGCTCAAGGCGCGGCGCAACTGTTCGCTCAGCGACTCTTTCGGCCTGAGGAAACTCAAATCGGGTTCGGGTATGCTACCCAGGCTTTCGCTGCTCATTGGTTGAACGACCGCAGTATAAAGACGGCTAAAGGCTTCAGAGCAGGCCACACATCCGTCCAGGTGCTGGCGCAGATCGGCGAAGGCACTCAGGTCAAAGGTGGTTCGATCTTGATTCCAGTTGACGAACGCCACGACATAGTCGTAGAGGCGAGATCGGATTTGGGCACATAGCGCGTCGTCTTTGGGAGAATAGACGGCCTGTAAGAAGTGAAGAAGTTGTTCGGTTTCGCTGTTCATAACCATTGGACGTCTGGGGTAATGTAATTCTTTCCCTTGATTTGGCGACGTAAAGTGGCCCCTCCCTAGCCCTCCCCGGTGAGGAGGGGAGCGTTGCAGGATAGATTGGATGGCAGCGGCTTCATCTTGTCACTTTGCTATCCTGTTACTCTTTATGAATTTACGTTAGTCATTGATTTCTTCAACTCGCAAATACTCCCGCAAAGGCTGCCAGTTGCGTAGTTTGGCTAGATTCTTGGCGCGAGTAACTTGCACATGGCTGCTCAAAACCGCTTCGCCGCTCAACTCGCGCTCGACCTGGGCTAACTGTTCGTCATCGCTTTGATCAAAGAATCGCCCTACCACCACGCGCCGCGAACGATCACTGATCGGTGCCTTTTGTAGCAGGGTGCGCAGTTCCTCGATTTCGAGTTGGCTTACCATTTCAGGCAAGACAGGCACATTCTCTAGTGGGTTTTGGCCTTCGTCCTGGGTGCTGGTTGTGCCGCTAAAGCGCTTGCGTCGCCGCAACTCGTCAATCGTGAGATTGGCAACGATGCGCTGCGACCAGGAAAGGAAGGCTGCTGGTTGGTTGCATTCGTGTAGTCGTTGATGGATGCGCATGAGGGCTTGCTGCGCACAATCCTCCGCCAAGTCTGCACCGTCGATCTGATCGTAGAGCAGATTCCAGGCACCCTGATAGAGCAGCCGCCAAAGGGTGCGGTAGGCGGCGCTTTGTACGTTCAAATCAGTGCTGCGGCAGTTTTGATACAGTGTGGCCGCATCGGAAGGGGCGGAGGAAGACAAACTTTGCTTCATTAGCGTTGAACCACCGGCAAAAAGAGAAGCTTGGCATTTGGCGTTGCCTGCGCAGTGGCAGTACTGGTAGGCGTTGGTGTCGGTGTTGTTGATTGTGGTGTCTTTGTCCCTGTCGGCGTGGGCGTGCGCGTCACGGTGACCAAGCTTGTTGCCGACGGTGTAGCAGTCACGGGCAGCGACGGCGGCTTCACTGCATGTAATCCATTCTGCCCCCCTGCCAGCCAGGTTGTGGTAGAGAGGTAAAGCTCTCCTGTAGTGCCAAGGGCTGCGCTAGGCTCAAGGGAAGAGACGCTAAAAGGATTGATGTCGAGATGCCATTGTTCATTGCCGTCGGCTTTAATCGCATAGGCAGTGAAATCGGCACGCCAATAGATCAAGCCATCCCCACCCACAATGGGTGACGCACTGGAAAAGCTCATCGTGCCAAATTTCCACTTTTTGCTGCCATCAGACTTAATTGCATACAAACCATCCGAGGCCAGATAGATCGTACCATCACTGGCGATGGCAGGCGTCGAGTAGATCGTTGACCCGGTTTCAAAACGCCATTTCAGTGTGCCTGTGGGTTTGATTGCATAGAGCCACTTGTCTGGTGAACCGACATAGATCGTGCCATCCTGCCCTACGGCTGGCGACTGGATGTTGGCTGTATTCATAGCGGGTGTGGCCAAGGGAAAGCTCCATTGCCAAACCCCTGCCGAAGAGTAGGCGTGAAGTGTGGTTGTGCTATCGACAATGTAGACTGTTTTGCCGTCGACAGACAGGGCGGGAGAGGAGGCGATGCTGGCATGGGCTGGCGATATGGCCCATTTCACCGTGCCGTTCGGGTTTAGGGCATAAAGTTTACTGTCTTGAGAACCAACATAGATGGTACCATCGCTGCCAATCGCAGGAGACGATTGGACATAACTGGTCGAGGTGACCACGCCGCTGTTGAATGGAAAAGTCCAGGAGAGAACGCCGCTGGGGCTAACAGCGATTAACTTCTCGACCGCGCTGAGACTGTCCTCTTTGCCGTTGCCATGCAGATAGATCATGCCGGTTGGGCCAATGGCGGGGGCGGTAGCAGAGGGAAGCATCTGCACTTCCAACTTCCACTTCTGGGTGCCATTCGGGTTGATGGCATAGAGGAAACCAGCCGTGTTGGTGTCCAACTCGCCAACGGGCAGGTAGATGGTGCCATCACTTGCAACCGCGGGTGACCCTGGTACGCCTGTTGTGGCAAAGTCCCACAGGGTCTGGTTGGTTTGCGGGCCAAATTGTGTGGTGTAGCCTGAGTGCTGCGCATCATGCTGGAAGTTGGTCCACTGGCTGGCTACCGGTGCCGCCTGTGAATCAACGACAGTGCGTCCGAGCAACAGCATCAACACGAGTATGCCCATTTCAAGCTGGAGAAGGTTCCGTTTCATAATGGCATTCTAATCGACTTTACGGGGATCAACAAGTAGAATTGGCATAACTATCCAGCCTACTCCAACCTGACTGGCACTTCACGCTTCAAATTAAAGGATCATAACAAGGTAGGAAAGTTGTTGGACGTAGCAATGAGCGACCCTACTCAACCTTCCTTTAATAGCAGAAAGGAGCCGTGACGGTTCCCTCCCTGTTTGGGAGAGGGCTAGGGAGGGGGTAATGGGTCTGCACGCAAACATCTTCCTTAGGCAGAGAGGTTAGGGCGGGGTGGTAACTACGGTAAATCAAGCAACAAACGAAATCAATAGTACAAGGAACCTATGAAAATCTCTGACATGAATTGGATGCAAGTTGAGCAGTATCTTCAACACGACGATCGTGCGCTGGTGCCTCTGGGCAGCACCGAACAACATGCCTACCTCAGCCTGAGTGTGGATAGTATTCTGTCGGAGCGAGTGGCGGTGGATGCCGCGGAGCCGCTGGGGATTCCGGTCTTTCCGGTGGTGGTCTATGGCATCACCCCCTACTTCCTCGCCTATCCAGGGACCATCAGCCTGCGCGTGGAGACCTACATTCAGCTTGTGCGCGACATTTTGGACAGCCTGGCGCAGACTGGCTTCCGACGCATCCTGCTGGTGAACGGTCATGGCGGCAATGCACCAGCCAACAGCTTTGCCACCGAGTGGATGGCTCAACATCCAACCGTGCAAGTCAAGTTCCACGATTGGTGGCGTGCTCCCCGCACCTGGGCGCGTGTCAAAGAGATCGATGTCGATGCCAGCCACGCTTCCTGGATGGAGAATTTCCCCTGGACGCGCCTGGCCAACGTGACCATGCCAGAGGAGCACAAAGTGTTGCCCAATCGAGCTGGACAGGCGACGCTGGTCGGTGCTGCCTTGCGCAATCATTTGGGTGACGGCAACTTTAGCGGCTGGTACCAGCGACCCGATGCTGAAATGCTTGAAATCTGGCAGATCGCCGTGGCGGAGACGCGTGAGTTGATTGAGAACGGGTGGGACTAAATTCTGAAGGGATGACAGGATGACAAGATGATAACTATTGGCGAATTCACGAAAGAAATCTATTCCCTGCTGAGCGTCCCTTCATCTTGTCACATCTAAGGAACATTTATGGACATCCAATTTGGAGAGAAAACAGTATTAGTCACAGGCGCGGCGCATGGCTTTGGACGGGCGATTGCGTTGGCCTTTGCCGAGCGTGGGGCAAGGGTGTGGGGCTGCGATCTGTTGACTGATGAATTGGCAGAGACGCGCCAGCGTTGCCTGGAGGTGGGTGGTCGCTGCGAAGTGCGCACGGTCGATGTAAGCGATCCAATCGCTGTGGCCAACCTGGTCAACGAAATCGGTGCGGTGCAGATTCTGGTCAACAATGCGGGCGGTGTACTGGGCCAAGTGGGCCGACCCTTGGAAAGTATCACGCCGCAGCAGTGGCAGGCAATCTTTGATGTCAATGTCAGTGCTGCTTTTTACTGTGCCCAGGCGGTCGCTCCGGCCATGAAAAGTGCCGGTTGGGGGCGAATCATCAATATTTCCAGCGGCGCGGGTTTAGGCATCAGCCTGACTGGAATCCAAGCCTATGCCTCGGCCAAGGCGGCGCAGATCGGTTTGACCCGCCAACTGGCTCATGAGTTGGGGCCGTGGGGCATCACGGTCAATAACATTGCACCTGGCTTTGTGCGCTCGAATCCGACTACCGAACGGCAGTGGCAATCCTATGGCGAGCAAGGGCAGCAGGCATTGGTCGAGTCGATTGCTCTCAAGCGGCTGGGTCGAGTGGAGGAGATCGCCTACGGTGTCCTGTTCTTCGCCTCGGACTATGCCAGTTGGATCACAGGGCAGGTCTTATCGATCGATGGTGGAAAGTAATTAATGCCACCTTAACAAAGCAGTTTGTCAATCGTCTTCCGGGAAGGCTGTAGCTACAGACCTGCTCATATATAGATCCTTTATAGATCCTTCCCGGAATAGATCCTTCCCGGAAGATTGCATAATTACTCTGTTAATCATACGTTAAGCTAGGTGGGCTGATTGATTACCGATGCGGTTTGAGATGATTCGTGAAACGTGATGCGTGAATTCCCGCCCGTGTCTTGCGCTTCACGAGTTGTGGTTCAGACAAGACATGATCAGGCACCCCTGGGAGCGCTATTGATCAATTTTTGGACATCGATTGGGCTGTACATTGGCTAATGGCTGGGGGTTTACTATGAACAGAGATTCTGTGCTGTACGGCACTGTTCATAGGAGATTCCCACATGTCCACTCGTTTATCTACTGTTCCGCTGTTGTTGACGTTGCTCTTGTTACTCTGCGTGTATCCTAAGGTGGCGCAGGCTGGAGCTATTCTCAGCGGACCATTGGTACAGGTCACGGATACTGGGTTGGGTGAGTTTGGTAATGGCGAACGGCCAGCCATCGCCGCATTCGGCTCGACGCTGTATGCGGTTTGGGGCGATACACGAACCTTCGCCCCAACTGCCTTTGCCAACTACGAAGCGCTCTTTGCCAAATCAACGGATGGCGGTCTCACCTGGAGCAGCAATCAGATCATCAGCGATCCGGATTGGGACGGCGGTGCAACCGAGTACCACACGATTGCCGTCGCACCGGATGGCACGATCTACGTTGCCTGGTATCTCGAACGTTGTTCTAGCTTTGGCGACCCGGCGAAGTGTGGCGGTGAGGATCGAGAAAACGACATCCGATTGGCGATCAGCCAGGATGGTGGCAAAAATTTCACGCTGGTCACCTTTTGGGATGGTGATGATGATCAAAGCGCCATTCTTGCCCCACAGATCGCAGTCGATCCGAACATCAGCATCTTCTACGGACTAGTCGATGACTACCTCAGCGACGAGCAACACGATATCTACCTGCGCGGCATCGATCCCGCTTCGGGGGACAAGTGGCTGCTACAACTCAACAGCCAAAACGGCAGCGGGCGAGTGGCCGAACTGCTTGCCCCGCAGGGATTGGCTCTGGCCGCCCGCAATGGGGTAGTTTGCGCCGCTTGGGAAGATAGCCGCAGTGACGGTGCAATTTATGGCACCTGCTCGACCGACAAAGGCAAGAGCTTTGCCAACGACGCTCCCTTTTCGGCTGCCAATGGCTCTCACCCGCGGCTGGCGATTGCGCCGGATGGCAAGCTACAACTGCTCTACCAGATTGACGATAACCTTTTTGTGCGCACCTCTAGCAATCAAGGCAAGAATTGGACGATCCCACTGAAACTCAACACCGACTCGGATCGCACCTTCAACCAAACACTGACGGTGGATGCCAATGGCACGCTTGCGGTGCTGCGCCAAACGGTAGACAAGTCACTGCTTTACACCTCAATTGACGGCGGGCAGCGCTTTACCTCACGTGCCACCGGCGATGGCGACGCTGCCAAACTCACAACGATCGGTGCAGGCGACCAGGCCCAGGCCGTTTGGATCGAAAAGCGGCGCAACAACTCGCAGGAGCAGATCTGGTCGAATCGGGCAATCCTGGATGCGACCCTGCCCACGACGCCAGGCAATGTGCAAGCGCAAGGCAAAGATCGCGCCATTAGCTTGAACTGGACACCTTCTAGTGACCATAACGGCATCGCCTTCTACGATGTGTTGCGCTCGGCCAATGCGGCTGGCCCTTTTGCGCCGATCAACGCATTGGGCGTACAACAGACTACTTTCACTGATGTGGAACTGGACGGCAAACTCTATTTCTATCAGATCGTGGCAGTCGATGGTTCGGGCAATCGCAGCCTGGCTTCGACGCCAGTGAGCGCACAGGCTACCGTTGGCACGGATTTGTCTGCCTACCAGGGAACGATTGCCTACCAGAGTAGCAATGCCATTCACCTTCGTTCCTTTGCCAATCTGGCCCAGGACCAGACTTTGGCTCCTGGTCTGCGCCCCTATTTTGCAGCCGACGGCAAGCGCCTCTTCTACTACCAGGGCAGCAGCAAAAGCATCCTCTCGAACGCAATCGGCGGCGACGATGAGCGCACCCTTTTCAGCGAGAACAAACTGACTGAGCTCTACGATCTGACGCCCGATGGCGCAACCATTGGCCGCGTTGCTATCCAGGAGTATCAACAATTCGGTAACCCTGTGCCCTGCCAAGCCTTTGAACCACGAGTCGGCGGGACGAACGGCACTACAAATTTTAGCCAGGCCTCGGCCATCGTCACCGATCTGGCGCTGTCGCCGGATGGCAAATGGCTTTTGTACCGTAACACTGGCGTCTGCAATACGGTAGCGATTGGCTACTTTACCGCGAAACTCTGTATCGCCAATCTCGTGACCAACCAGACGAGTTGTGATGACAGTCTCGATTATCGTTCGCCCAACTACTCCCCGGACAGCCGTTCATTGGTCTTTGCTGCGTCTTTTAGCGGCCAAATGGAGATCTGGAAGGCAGCGGTGCGAGTGGATGGTTCTCTTGCCAATTTTGCCCAGTTGACCCACGGTGATTCGGGCATCGTCTCGGACCATCCCCATTGGTCGTCGAATGGCAAGTCGATTATCTTTCAGCGTGATATCGATCCAGGCAGCGGCGTCAACCTGCAACTCTTTATACTGCAACAAGATGGTTCCAGCTTGCGCAGCCTCGGTATTGCAGGCGAGCAGCCCACTTGGTACAACGGTTCCACGCAGCCAAGCAATACAAATTCAGACTCCATTTTTTTGCCGCTGATCGTACGGTAGAGAGCCGGAGGCAAGTTGCAGTTGCAAACAGATTTTTTACATTGCAACCTGCTTCCTGATTCCCCTTGCCCTTGTTACGATACCCTTACAGTTCTTCAGGCTCCATCTTGCTTCGCTTGACAATCGCCCTCACATAGTATTTACTGATCTTTAGTGTGATCTAATGCACAGAGCCACCGTGTC
Source organism: Caldilineaceae bacterium (assembly GCA_046328715.1). Classification (GTDB taxonomy): domain Bacteria; phylum Chloroflexota; class Anaerolineae; order Caldilineales; family Caldilineaceae; genus JAXLWB01. The sequence goes on from JAXLWB010000072.1 coordinate 11,474, forward strand.
ATGCTTGACCGTCTGTTCAGGATCGCTGTTGTAAAATACAAATAACTACTCAGGCAATCAAGAAGACTCATAGAAGACGTGCACTTGCCGACTCAAGTTCGTCAAACCCTTACCCGAGCATGCTTGGCTTGGTTTTCGGTGAGGTGGGTATGTTCTTCGCAACAACGAAATTGCAGAGATCGGGTGTACAAGGCGGAACGGTCACTCAGTCCTGCTTGTGACTCCGAACAAATGGTAGTTATTGACATGATTATGAAGTCCTTCATCGAATCCCTTCTTCACCCTAAGGACGTATATATTTATTAGATATCAGTTATAACGTTCTGCCTTCCTTGCTGGTTTTATAACAGTATTTCTACATTTATAGCCATTGCAATAATAAATAGCCCACTTCCAAAGCCTTTTGCAATGGCTCAAGCGATTTCATTAAAATATTTTGAAATTGCCCTATCGCCATAGTAGGCATCAAGCGGCGCTTTTCAACCACCAAAAGCGCTATAGGATGACAACCACGAATCGAAACTGAACTTTGAATAAGGAGCGGACTTGCCTTTGCAAAGATAAAAGGCAAAAACTCCGTTCTTTAGCCAGAGCAGATTGATTGCAACCGCTAGTTAGATACAGAGGTGAACAATGTCCAGACGGATCGTTGCTCAGGTCGGCGCGGTGTTGCTCGCATGCACTGCGATCCTTGCTTTTCTCGTTTTAGTGCCTGCCAGGCCACTTGTCAAGGCCGCTTTTGCTGCACAGCAGGCCGCTATCTTACAAAATTCGGATGCGGCTGATTTCGCGCCTGTGATTGCCTATCAGGCACGCGTAACCGATCCAACCACAGGCCAGCCCAAACCCAACGGCAGCTATCAGATGGTCTTTAGCCTCTATGTCAATGCCGAAAATGGTGGTTCACCTGGTTGGACCGAGACCAAGACGATTCTGATCAACGGCGGTATGTTAAACACGTTGTTGGGTGATACCGCACCATTGCCCACGAACCTTTTCAACAGTACCGATACTCTTTATTTGGGCGTTACCTTTGCGGGCAACCCGGAGACGACACCCCGCCAGCGTTTGGCCTATGCCAGCCATGCAATTTTCAGTTACGAAGCTGCCCACGCAAAAAATGCCGACAACGCTGGTAATGCTGGTAATGCCAGCAAATTGAATGGTCAAGATGCAAGTTTCTATGCCAAGGCAGCTCATCAACATTCCGGAAACGATATCACTTCAGGCACTGTCAGCCAGGAATTTATCGATGGGAACATCACGCGCGACGACGAAGTGATGAGTATTGTGCAAGCTAACGGCGGTAACGGATCGGGAATCAATGCCGATTATCTAGATGGTTATGATTCAACAAGCCTAGTCAAAACCTACAACAGTACCCAGGTCAATCAGACCACAGCGTTGGCTGCTGGAGGGCAGGAATATTGGTTTACTTTTGGCTATGATGCAAATCAATTGGTGGTCTGGCGCGTGATACCAGCGGTTGTCGGTGCAAAGATGCGGGTCGATGTGGAGACCGAAATGTCCAACAATAATACCGTTACCTATTGGCTGCGTGTTTATAACACCGGCTCGGTGGCGTCGGGCTACCAACTGGTCCGCTATCATCTCTATCAATAAAAATTCAAGTCGGTTCATTAATACCAGGGACAATTATGGTGAAATAGCGAACTAGTTCGCCGTTCGCCACTTGTAACTCGCTATTTTTACAACGTAAAGAGGTAAAAGATGAAACGCTGGTTTACATTATCACTGGGTATTATCCTGGGAGCCGTCATCATGCTGGGAGTTGTCGCAAGTCGACAGGCAGATGCAAGCACCACAGTAGAAACTGAAAAAGTCTTGGCTGCGATGACGCTGGAAGGGAATGCTTCCACAGCGTTGATCAATTACCAGGGACGCTTGCTTGATGCAACAACGGGTCAGCCCAAGGCCGATGGCTCCTATCAGATGTTGTTTAGTATCTATAGTGTCGCCAACAACGGCTCTCCGCTGTGGACTGAGACCAAAAGCGTCACGGTCAACAAGGCGCTGTTTAGCACCTTGTTGGGTGATACAAATGCTCTAGATCAGACAATCTTTAATGGTCAGGACCTTTATCTCGGGATCACGGTCGGTGCCGACCCGGAAACTTCGCCTCGCCAGCGGATCACGCATAGCGCCTATGCTATCTTTGCCAATAAGGCGGATAGCGCAGCTCTTGCGACTCACGCCATTGAGGCAGATAGCGCCACCAGTGCCAACAATGCTGCAAATGCTGACAACCTGGACAACCTCGACTCTACAGCCTTTGCGCTCAGCGGCCATACGCATGATGGCAGCACGATCGTTGATGGTTCCATTACGGGAACTGATATTGCCGACGAAAGTATTAGCAGTGCAGACTTAGAGCCCGATGCAGTCGTTTCGTCGAATATTGCTGATTTACAGGTAACCACCGCCGATCTCGCCAATGGCGCTGTGACTAGCCAAAAATTGGCAGCCGGGGTTGTTCCTAAATTCATCAGCTTACAAACCGAGGGAGCCTACCTCACAACTGGTGCTACCTATTCGAATGGTTTTGGCCCGAATGCTGGCATTCATCTGGCCGACGCTGCCAATGGCTCTTTTTACGTTGGGTTCACGATTCCCCCGGATTTCACAACGGGTGCAACCTTAACTGCACGGTTCCTGTGGCACACCAGCGCTGCAAGCTGTCAGATCAGCTTTCCAGGCAATGCCATTAGTGTTGCACGACCAGGACGCAAGCACATCGTAGGCCAGAGCACGGCAACTGGTATCACAGTCGTCGGCGGTACAAAGCTCTTCGTACCCGCAACTGCCAATCAAACCAATCAGACGTTGGTGACGATTGTAACGCCGGATGGCGTCACTCCATTGCAAGCAGGCGACTCGGTGATCTTTAGTCTCTTCCGTAGCGGGACCAGTACAGATGATACCTGTACCGCAGATATGGTGATCCAGGGTATTTCGGTTACTTATTCCTAATCGGAGTTGTGGATGGTGCATGGCGGGTCAACCGCAATCCGCACTTCGTAATTTTCTTTATTTAGGCGCTTGATTCGTGGGCGTTTACCCTTTCAAACCCTGCTCAACAAGGTTGTATTATGAAACGACTTGCCCTGGCTCCGATAGCAGTGATCATTGCCACACTTGTATTTGCGACCGTGATTCTGGCCCAATCCTCAGCTAACTTTGACATCAGTTGGCATGGGATGAGTGGCGGTGGACAACGCGCTTCGAGCAGCTTTGCTTTGCAAGACGCCTTAGGCCAGAACGTGATCGGCTCTTCGCAGAGTGCGAACTTTGTAGTGCAGGCTGGCTTTGTGGCTGGCTTGGATGGGTCGACACAGGCCAATGCGACAGCTACGCCGACGGCCACTCCTCTACCAACGCCGCAAGCGGGCGGCGATGCCTTTGAGGATGACGATGTCTGTGCTCGATCCAAGACACTGGCAACAACCGGTGCCACGCAGACACACACCTTTCATGATGCTGGTGACACCGACTGGGTACGCTTCACTGCTGAAGCCGGCAAAACCTATGTCATTCGTGTCGAAAATGTCAGCGACCAATCGGACGCGGTAATCAATCTCTTTGATGTCTGCAACAACACGCAAAGCGGCAGCGGACAAAACTCCTTCGGCAACGAGGTGGTGCTCAACTGGAATGCTACCAAAAATGGCGATTATTTCTTACAGATCCTCCAGTTTGATGGCACGGTCTTTGGCAACGATGTCAACTATGATCTTTCGATCACCGTCGACGGCGTGCCGCCTGCTGCGCCGCAGAACCCGCGCTGTATTGCGGTAGATGCCACTACCATCGGTGTCCAATGGAAGAAAAGCCCCGAGTTTGATGTCAATCGCTATCGGGTGAAGTACAATCGGCCCGACAATTCAGAAAGTGGAATTATCGATGTCAGCGGTGCCGACACCACCTTCACTCAAGTTTCAGGGCTGACCACGGGACAAGTCTATAACGTTACGGTGCGCGCCCTTGACTTCTCAGACAACCAGAGTGCAGCTTCGGGAACACTTGACTGTACACCCAACACACCGGTGGATACGACGCCGCCCGTTGTGACCCTGCAAGCCCCGGTCGGTAGCCCAACGATTAGCACAACCAACAACTCGCTCACCTTTAGCGGCCTGGCGACTGACGCTGGCAATAACTTGAGCCGAGTCAAGGTAACCAATCAGACGCTCAACGTCAATGGCTGGGACTATAGCCTGACCGGTGGCAGCGATAGCTTCCGTATAGAAAATCTGGCAATGGCCATCGGTGACAACACGATCAAGATCGAAGCCTTCGATGATAAAGGCAACAAGGGCGAAAAGACCGTAACTGTCAAGCGTTTGGGCCAAGCCAAGGGCGCGGTGATTATCATCGCTGGACGCAACGATACCAATGGCTTGCAGACCAACATCTACAACATCACCAACCGTGCCTATCGTATCTTCCAGAGCGGTGGCTTCAAAGAAGACGATATCTTCTACATTTCGCCCGTTCAACAGGACGCCGATAACGATGGCGTGGCGGATGACGTCGATGCCACACCTGCCAATCCAACTGCGGTTGAGAATGCACTGAAAACCTGGGCCAATGGCAAGGTCGGTCCGGATAAGCCGCTCTTTGTCTACTTTGCCGACCACGGCTTCGTCGACAAATTCTGTCTCGATGGCTGTGCCACAGGCAATTCGATCACGCCGAAGCAGGTCAATGAATGGATCAGCGCGTTGGAGACATCAACTGGAGTCGATCAGGTCAATATCGTGATCGAAGCTTGTCTCTCGGGTAGTTTCATCAGCCGTGTTAATCCAGCCGATCTGAACACGCTCTCGAAGCCAGGCCGTGTCGTCATCACCTCGACCAGCGATGACAAGAATGCCTACGCCTCCGCCGAAGGGGCTTACTTCTCGGATGCCTTCTTCTCCTGCATCGCTGACAGCCAGGATCTGCGTACCTGTTTTGACCAGGCCAAGGTCGCTGTCACCACGACCGGTGTCAACCAGTCGCCGCAGATGGATGACAACGGCGATGCTGTTTATAACAACGGCGACGGTAGTGTGGCGCATACTCGCTTCGTCACTCGCTTCTTTGCTTCGGTGCGACCGCAGATTTCGAGCGCAGGAACAGTCCAATCCAGTGGTGCCACGCGTACACTCTTCGCCGAAGTAGAAGAAGGGGCTGAGAAAATTTCGTTGGTTTGGGCAGCAGTTTATCCTCCAAGCTTTAGTGAACCAGTTGAGACAACCCTCAATCTCAATGTGCCGACCGTCAAACTCGAAGACCTCGACGGTGACGGACGCTATGAGTTTAACTATGTCAATGGTTTCACCGAGCCAGAGACTGCGGTCAACAAATATCGCATTGTCTTCTACGCTCAGGACAAGAATGATATCAACGCAGTGCCCAAGGGAGACCTGGGTGGCGGTACGCTAAAGGTCTTCTTGCCAGTGATCAGCCGGTAAAGACTGACAAGGTGACAAGATGAAATGATGACAAAATGAAGAGAAAATTTTGTAGGCTTTCTTGTCTTCTTGTCATCCGGTCATCTTGTCATCGGGTCTTCTCTTCACAAAACGAACCTATGAACAGACCACAATTCGCACGTTTGCCGATTGCTACGATACTCGCTGCTGCTGTGTTGGCAGTGCCGCTGCTCTTGTTGGCCCTGACAGCCCGTGCGATGCCGCCTGCCGCACCTGCCGCCGATGCAGACCTGATCATCCAAAGCCTAACCGTCACGCCCGACAACCCGAACTTGGGTGACAATGTGACGATTAACGTGGCGATCAAAAATCAAGGCGATGCCAGCACAGCGGGCCAGGTTTTTGTCCATGTCTTCACGCCCAAGTTTCCAGGTGGGCGGCAGATCGGTAGCATTCCCTCCGTCGGTGCGGGTGTGACGCCCGCGACCTTTTCCTTGTCACGAACTGATTGGTTCGTTGCCAATGGCTGTGGGCAACAGGTGCGCGCCGTGGTCGACAAGGACAACACGGTCGCTGAAAGCAACGATAGTAACAACGAACAGAGTGTTTTTATTGATGTTGGCCCAGGCTGTACGCCGACAACACCGCCGGCCTGCACGGTCGACGCCTATGAAAACGACTATCCCAGCCCAGCCACCTACGCCTTTGCCACCTGGCTTGGCGAGGAGAGCACTCAAGACCATACCTTTTGCAACCAGGACACAAATGGGGTTGAGGATACCGATGTGGTCAAGTTTACGGTCTTTAGCGGTTTGACCTACACGCTCTCCGTGTCAAATCTGGGTGTGGATGCGAAACCCACGCTGGCCATCTACGACGGTTTTGGTGGGGCTAAATTAGCCGAAAGTGCAGCGAATGGCAACGCAGTTTCCTTCGTTCCACCTTTCAATGGCTTTGCCTACGCCCAGATCGAAAACGGTAAAGCAGATCTGGTCGGGTTGGACACTACCTACAAACTTACCTTGAGTACCAGCAGCGGCCTGAGTGACGACTACGAACCGGATGATAGTTGCGCAACCGGACGCGACATTCCCAGCGATGGCACACACCAGATTCATCGCTTCCAAAAGGCTGGCGACCAGGATTGGATCAAGTTTTCACTCAAGGCGGGCGATAGCTACGTCGTGGTCACCGACCAAACTGGACCAAATGTTAGTCCGCAGGTGGATGTCTTCGCTGCCTGCAACCAGGTACAGAGCAACAGTACAATAGATTCAGGCGCCGGCCAGGCAGGTGGAGCCGCAGTAACCGATCAAATCTACTACGCCCGCATCAGCAATCAGGGTAACAACTTTGGTGCCTCAGCGACCTACCGTGTGAGTGTGCTGGCCTCGAACTGTAGCGCCGATGATTTAGAAGATGATGACAATACGACGCAGGCCACTCAACTAACCGCCAATGGGGCAGCACAAGACCATAACTTCTGCCCGGCGCAGGACTATGACTGGGTGAAGTTCAATCTACAAGCAGACAAAACCTATGTTCTGCTCACCTCCGACCTGGCCTTTGCTGCCGATACTGTGTTGACGCTCTATGCGACAGATGGCACAACGCAACTGGCTGAGAATGACGATTATGGTTATGTCAGTGCCTCGCGCATCGTCTTCAAGCCGACCAACAGTGGCACTTATTTTGCCAGCGTGCGCCACGTCAACCCGGTGGCCAATGGTCCAAACACCAACTACAAACTCTCGCTGGCAGAAGGTGTCTGTCAGCCAGATGCCTTGGAGGGCAGCAATGGCAACAACGGGCCAGGCGACGCGCCGGTTATTCCGCCGGATGGCACGCCGCACCCGAGCAACTTCTGCACCGATCCGCTGAATCTTGGCCTGGGAGATCAAGATTGGCTGAGCTTTAATGGCGTTGCAGGCGGCAAGTATCAGATTTTGACCAGTGGGTTGGGACCCAACAGCGACACCGTTTTGGAGTTGTTTGGCAGCGATGGCGAGACGCAATTGCTCGACAACGATGATACCGGTCAAGGTCTGAGTGCACGGATCGACTTTACGCCAACCACGCCAGGGCGCTATTTTGTGCGGGTCAAACAGTACAACACCAATGTCAACGGCAGCGACACGAACTACAATGTGCAGATTTTCGCTACTGAGCCGCCGACTCCCACACCGACGCCATCCCCTATACCATCGCCGACACCATCCCCCACGCCATCGCCGACGCCTAAGCCCTCCAGCGCCGAGACGCTGATTCTGGTCAACCGTGTCCGTTTCGAAACGCTCTACGGTGCGGCCAAGGCGAACCAATTGATGGGCAAACTCTTCAGCCTGGCCGACGATGAAAAGGTCAAAGGGGCAGTGCTCCAGGTTGAAAGTGATCCAAACGTAGCTGCCGCCTACGCCGCCTGGACACTGAATGCCACGACCTTGGCCGACAATGAAAAAGCCAATGCTGTCATTGCTGCCGTGCGCAACCGGCTGATGAGCTTTCTGGGCAATGCGCCGTTGGTCAAACAGGTGGTGATCGTGGGCGACGATCGGATTATCCCCTTCCGCCGCGTGCAGGATCGGGTTCAGCCCGGCGGTGCTAGCGCCAATTCGATCGAAGAAAAGTATGCACTACAACTCGGAAGTGGTGGCGACAATGCCACGGTGCGTTCGGCACTGGCGAGCAACCAGGTCTTGACCGATGATTATCTGGTGGATAAAGAGCCAAGCCAGTGGAAAGACAAACAGCAAAATAGCTATGAACTCTATCTGCCTGACTACGCCACAGGCCGCCTGATCGAGACGCCGGATGAGATCATGGCCTTTATCGACAATTTCCTGGGCGGCGACAAGCTAATCAATGTCAGCCCTGGCAATGGCAAGGCGTTGGTGACAGGCTATGACTTCGTGCAGGATGGCGCGGATATCATCAAACTCCTGCTCAGCAACGATTCGATCAATGTCAACAGCACCTTGATCGGACCTGCATGGCCGGGCGCTAGTCTGCGCAGCCTCTACCTGCCTGCCGATCCACGCTTCGATCTCTATTCGATCAACGGCCACTCGACCCACGTTGCCCAAGGCGTACCGGATGGCAAAGATCTCACCGCTGGCGAGATCACCACGGCCACCACGGACCTGAGCGGTGCTTTGATCTTCAGCCTGGGCTGTCATGGGGGTCTGAATGACCCGGCAGTGCTTGACTTGCCGCAAGCCTACGCTCGGAAACTAGCTAATTATGTGGGCAATACTGGCTTTGGTTGGGGTGGCGGTGGCATTGTTTATAGCGAGGCAGTCTATCGCAACTTTACGCGCGAACTGTTGCGCGATACCAAGTCGAGCATCGGTCCGGCCTTGGTCGCTGGTAAGAAGAAGTATTATACGCAGGCAATGGTCTTCAATGCCTATGATGCCAAGGTGCTGATGCAAACGACCCTCTACGGCTTGCCCATGGTGGAAGTGAGCAGTGGTAGCACCCTAAACAGTGACGATCCCTTCCCGAGTGCCGATGGTTCGTTCACGCCACCGAACTTCAGCGATGGGGTTACGCAGGGAAGCGTTGGCTACAGCCTGCCAGGCTCCTTTGGCGCTTTCGACGACCAGACCAGCAGCCAGGGGCAAAGTTTTAACCTGGACGGCAACGTTACCTATGCTGCTGGCGATCCGTTGGAACCTCAATATTATGCCAACATCGCTTCGCCTGCCGCGGGTGAGCTGCGCGGCGTCGTCTTTATGGGCGGGGTTTACTCCGAAACGGCCAGTTTTGACCCCGTGGTTGCACTGGCGGACAACGAGTATGTCACCGACAAGTCGGAGCCAAGCTTCACCAGCGCCGATTACTATCCTGCATTACCCTTCACCACCCGTTCGGTGGAGGGCGGCGGTGCGAATGTCATCATGACCTTGGGGCAATACAAAAGCGCCAGTGCCGCTACTGCCTCCGGGCTGGCCGAGAACAGCGGCGTCAACCGCATCTATGACCAGATGAGCTTTAGCGCCTACTACTCCAACAGCCCTGACCGCAATGCCGCCAATATCGCCTTTGTCGATGGCGTGCTCGATGGCAATGGTAACTTGGGCCAGGTCAAAGTCGAGTCGAGCGATGACTCTGGTGTCAACCGGGTGATCGTGGCCTATGACACAGGAAACGGCAACTGGCGCAGCAAAAATCTCAGCTTTGACGCCACCACTCAGAAATGGACCGGTACCATCTCGGGTACAGTTGGCACCAAATTCTTTGTCCAAGTGGTCGACAACGCTGGCAACGTCGCCATTAACGACAACAAAGGCCGTTACTATGCACTGGCAGTCCCCCTGCCCTTAAAGGAAGGCAGTCCAATCAATCGTAAAACCTATCTTCCACTGGTAAGCAGATAAGAAGCGTGTGCGCTAACGCACAATTTTCCTGTGAAGGGCGAAATAGCCAATTCGGTCTGCTTACTATTTAGTATGTAGTGAATACAAAATGTTTTCCAACTCCAACGCCGTCACAAAATTCTCGATAAAATAGGTCGAATGTAGATCGTTCTTGTCAACTGAGAGGAGACGATATGAAATCACAACTATTTCGTACTGGCATCCGCCTGGCAATTTGTATCATGATGTTGCTCACCACAGCAACGTCAGCATTGGCTGCGGACAATACATCAAGTTCGGCTTCACCCACTGAAAAGCAAGAAGCCGACGACGGCGCATTGGAAGTTGGTGTTTGGTATGTGCAGGATTATGAAAATTGTGGTGGCTGGGGCTTGGGAGATCTGTCAGCAACGGCACCGGACGCGCTCGGTCTGCGCAATGGGCTGCAAAAGTACTGGTATCGCGAACCCTTCACCATCTTTGGCATCACCATCATTCCAGGACAACCGTATCCTGGCGCACAATGGTCGACCCCACTCACCTGGGGAAACGGCAGTGCATGGCAGAAAGATTGGACACGACCTGCAGTCGGCGGCTGGGATGACAGCGAAGCCGACTCGGTTGATCTGGCCTACTTCTCGGGGCACGGCGCATCCAGCGGCTTCTTCTTCGGCGTCGGTGGCAATAACAAAAACGGCTGTCAGGTGACCAAGAACGATACGGCTGGCGCCTGGGGTACAGCTGACAATGACTGGATCGGCATCAGCGCCTGCAATGTGCTCGATGATCCCTTCTCCAACATTCAGGGCTGGGCCAATTCGATGAATGGCACCCGCCTCTTGATGGGCTTCCAGACTGTCATGGCGGATGTCGATTTTGGTGTGCCGCTGGCCAATGAAATTCGCTGGAATCACAGCATGACTTATGCGTGGTTCAAAGCGGCTGACCTCAAGCTACCTGGCTGGCAGGTAGCCCGTATTCTGGCCGAGGATAATTCTTACTTTGGCGATCGTTGGTGGAACCACAATTCACCAACCGTGGTCGATAACACCTTCTGGTGGTGGACCCATCAGACGGGTCAAAACAACCTGCCGCCCTCGCTGGTAGCCGCCGGAGTCGATCAGGCTGACAAGATCAACCGTTTGATGGAAACCGGAATGCCGGTGATGTTAGTAAAGCCCTTAAGCCTTGACGCAGCCAAGTCGGAATACAACAATATTGCGCAAGCTTTTGCCCTCACTGACACAGCGCCGATTACGACGAGCGTAAACGCAAGTGGTGCAGCCGCAGTCGATGATAGCACTTTCACCTCGGCTAATGGCGATTTGGTAATGGATGCTAATGCTGGCAACTTCTTCTATGGCAATTCTGATACCTTATGGAACACGCAACAGGCAATTCAGGCAGCCAGCAGCACCGGCTTACTTGAAGTGACGGATGATGTGGCAAAACAAGTTGCCGAACAGTTCCTCAATAGCAACAACTTGAAACCGAGCGATGCAGTTTTCAACACGGTTGTCAACGATGTCATTACCCAGGGCCAGGACCCAACTCGCCACCAGGCGGTTTCGAGTGCTGGTGCCTCGTCCATGCAGATCGTCTCGGAAGACATTGCCAACAAACAGGTTGTCTACAGTCGCGTACTTTCTGCTACAGTCGGTGCCACGGCCAGTAGTGCAGGCGAGGCGATGAACTTCGAAGTTGAAGGTCCAGGTGCCAAGCTAAAGGTCTTTGTTCCCGGACAGATCAGTGCCGATGCAATGGCAAGCGCTACCCTGGCCGACAATGTGTTGGGTGGCATGGGCGGCTATCGCGAGGTCGAACAGGCATCGGTCAACGTGGCTGGGGTGAACGAACCTTTAGTGACCATGCCGCTGCCCTTTGCTACGATCAAGACTCTTTTCAACAAGCTGGAAAAGAATGTGGCGATTGATTATGTTCCGTTGCCAGCGGTGAGCAAGACGATCAGCGATGTGTACGACCTGACCTATTACGAAGGCCCGATCGGTTTCAGCCAGGCCAAGCTGCTCGAAATCTACAAGCTGAATGTGACCGCCGTGCTGAGTGACAACACGAGCCAAACCTACAAGGTCTACATCCCGATCAATGAGAAGGATATGTCGCCCTATGCTAGGATCAACGTGCCGGCAGGAATTGAAAACGCCAAGCCGGGCACCGTGGTTACGCTGGATGCTGCCGATGCCTCGAAGACGTTGAAGGAAAACGGCGTAGATGATTCGCTCGACTTTGTCCTCGGTAGCGGTGGTGATTACCTGTACGAGTGGTATCTGGACAATGCGGAAACTGGCCCAAAGGTTGGCACGGGCCGTTCGATCAGTTTCACAGTTCCCTTTGCAGATGGTGTCGGCCCCGATAAAGCAGCGAGCTACAAGGTCGTTCTCAAGGTGACCGACGCAGACAACCAGAATGGCAATCGCTCTGCGACCGACGAATTCAGCGTTAGCAACAATCAACTCGTGCCAGCAGGTAAGATCTACTTGCCGGCGGTACAGAAGTAATTGGTATGGTTTTACACCTATTACCCTGACCGGATGACAAGATGAAGAGGTGACAAGATAAGCGGGTTATGAGCTTTTATCCGATATCTTGTCATCCTGTCACTCTTTAGCGTTTGCCTGTCCTAGACAGTTTTATATACCGTATCAATAAAAGGAGATCTTAGTATGTTATCAAAGAGTAGTTTGTTCAGTTGGAAGGGACGACTGATTCGAGCGATCTCGATGGGTGTGGTGGCAAGTGTCTTGCTTGTGCCTACCGTTCAGGCCGCCGATCCGGATCAGAAGTCACCCTATAGTTCAGCACCTGCGGGCGTTACGGAGCCAAGGCAACCGAATGCCGTGACTGCTGACGATGGGGGCCAATGGGAGCTCGGTGTCGAAGGCACTGCCGGAAACCTGACCCAGGCAACCGCTGCTGAACGTTACGGCATGTGGTATTGGCTGAATGGATGGTTCCGACTGAATTTCAGCTATGCAGAACCCCTGGCGTGGGAAACCGATTTCAAGCGGGGAGCATCCGAGAATAACTATATCGATTCTGTTGATCTTCAATTCTATGTGGGACACGGTGCTCCTGCTGTCTTCACCTTTGACAATGCATCTCACAATGACGACCGCATCAATGCCCCCGCAGATTGTGATACCTCCTGGGGCGACAATGACAACGAATGGTTTGCATTGACCTCCTGTCAGGTTTTGGCCGACAGTGGTATTGGCCCAATGGCACAATGTATGAATCGCGAACATCTGATTCTGGGCTTTGTCACCAATGCCAGCGCACACAACAACTACTGGGACACCCAAGCCTATCATTTTGGTCGCTATATGCGCTATGGCTACAGCATGACTTCGGCTTGGTTCAATGCTTGTGATGTGGCACAACGTGGACGCACCACCCGTGTAATTGCCGAAGAGACAAGTTGTTTCAATGACAACCCCTACTATGGCAGCGTCTGTGCTGATTCCTATGACAATGATTACTACTGGTACACGCACAGTTGTGGTACGGAAAGTGCTTCGTATGTGCCTGTACAAACATTGGCAAGTGTCCCAGTCTTTGCCGTAGATCCCTATAGTCTTGCCAAGGCGCAAAGTGCCTTTAGCAAGTTGGGTAATGTCTTTAGCATACCTGTAAGCGCAACACTCCAGGCTGCTGAAGGCCCAGGCAATCCTCCTGGTCAGCCGTCTGATTCGCCCTTCTTTGTCTCTACCGATGTGAGCAAGACACTGGAAATGGATAAGGGGAGTGGCATCTATAAGTACACTGACATGAATGCACTCTTCTCGGGCGCTGCGGTAGACAATGCATTGACGGTCAATGCTTCGGCTGCCAATTACATTAACAGCGATACAGCCAAGCAGATTGCTGATAACTTCCTGAATCAAAATCAGTTGATGCCAGACGATTCACAGTTTTACGAGGTCATTTCGGATACGACCGGCACTTTGGGCAAGCAGGTCGTGGCGAGCGCGGCTGACATCGCTGCCGCGGAAACTCCTGCGGTTTGGCAAGTGATCTACTCACGCAAGTTGAATGCCACGGTGCTGACTGCAGCCGGTGCCAGCGAAGCGATCACATTTACTGTGGTCGGACCCGGTGCCAAGCAGAAGGTTTATGTGCCACTGACTGGTCAGGTAAACGCTGCCGGTAACGTCGGCGCAAGCCCGATTGGTGCGCAAGGCGGTTGGCGCTCTGTGAGCCAGGCAGTCAATGCCGCCACGGGTGAACAGATCATGGTTGACATTCAGCCAGATGCAGTGATCCGCCAACTCTACCTGGCACTGGATAAATCGGTGACCATGAACTCGATTCCGCAGAATATCAGCAACCGAAACGTGGTGAGCAGCACATTGGCCTACTGGGAGAGCGCTCCCGGCAGCAGCCAGGGTCACCTGATTCCGGTATACGAATTGACCGTAGACTACACTGATCTCAGCAACAATCAACCTGGGCAAGACCTTTTCTATGTGCCAGCTACTTCGCAGTATATGGCACCCTTTGCCAAGATCCTCGACGCTCCTGAAAGTGCAGATCCGGGTCAGACCATTACACTCAATGCCGCTGATGCAACAAAGACGCTCAAGGCACTGGGCGTAGGCGATGCCTTCGACTTTGTCATGGGCTATGCCGGAGCTGACGGCACCTATACCTATGACTGGTATATGAATTCAGTTGCTCCCGAGAACAAGATTGCCGGTTGTAGTGGCAAAGCCTGTACCATGACACTCCCTGCCAACAATAGCGACAAGGATGCGACTGCTCAGGTCATCTTGCAGGTGACTGACACCGATAGCCCGAACAAAAGTGTCTCCACTGCTACCGCTGAGATTACAGTGAATGGCAAGGCGCTCTTCCTGCCGTTGGTGACCAAGTAGTTTCAGGGTATGAGTATGAATAGTCTGTACTCACAGTAGGACAAGCAGAACGGTAAGGCAGTCAATCAGTCACGGCTGATTGACTGCCTTATGTTCACACTCTTGTACAACCTCGTGTTACAATCTCCGAAGATGCAGTCACTGGTTATCAGGTGCCTGTGTCGAAATAGCCAAATCTGTTCAACCTCCTTCTCAATTGAGCCAATTCTATGATCATCTGCGTAACACCCAATCCCGGTGTCGAGCACACCGTCACTGTGCCTAATTTCCGTCAAGGTGAGGTCAACCGTACTACGTCGGTCATTGCCTACACCGGTGGCAAAGGTTTTAACGCCGCCCGCTCCATTCGTATGCTGGAGGGTAACTACTGTAATTTGAGCATTGCAGGAGGGCACAGCGGTGCGATGGTCAAAGAGATGCTTGCTGCCGAAGGATTGCACGCAGAATGGACAACTATCGACCAGGAAATCCGCTTTGTGATGATCGTCCTCGATCCTGCACAGGGGGATGCAACGGTTGTCAACGAAGAGGGGCCAACACTTTCCCAAGTGGAATGGCAGCAGTTTACTGCCGACGCTATTCGGCTTGGAAAAGGTGCCTCAGCACTCTGTCTTGGTGGAAGTTTGCCTGGCGCAACACCCGCCTCCTGGCTGGGAGAGATGGTTGGTGCGATTCAACAGGCTGGCATTCCGGTCTGGATTGACAATCGAGGCAAGGCACTCGAACTGGCTTTGCCCTACAAGCCTGCGGGCATTAAGTTCAACGGCAAAGAGGCGGCAACGTTGCTGGGTGGTCGCGAGATCAATGATGCTGCTTCTGCCCTGGCGGCGGCTCAGCTCTTTCGTCAGCGGGGCATTGAGAATGTCAACATTACTTTGGGCGAAAAAGGTGCGATTCTGCTTAACCAGCGGGGTGGCTGGGTGGTGCGACCGCCAATCTACCAGCCAGTGAACAGCGCAGGCAGCGGCGATGCTTTCTTTGGCGGGCTGCTACATGGATTGGATAGTGGAGCGACGATACCAGAAGCGTTACGGATAGGCGCAGCAGCCGGTGCAGCCAATGCACTCACACCTTTGGCTGGTCAGGTGCGGAGTGTGGATTATGAGCGCGCCTGGAAAGAGACTGTGGTGGAGGCGCTTCTGGGGTAGAACGGTCATTCTGGGGAGCGGCTGTTTGCAGAGCGTGCCCTATTGAGCGAAGAATCTTGGTTGAACAATGCAAGATTCTTCGCTCGAAAAACACTCACTCAGAATGACAAATCTATCTTGTACGTGCTATCAAAAACTCTTGGTTAGCGACGTTATTTACCTCCATTCGCTAGTTAAACTCCTCTAATCCTGGCATATTCATCTGATCCAACGGGATCACCTCAGCATCGTCGGGCGCTTCGACCTCGACCGGTTCGTTGAAGGCACTGTTCTCAAATTGTGTGCTGAAATCGATAAAGATCTCGCTTTCTAGGTCAATGCCGGTCTCTACTCCCATCCCAGATAGCGCTTTGACCAGCGTGGAGATGTCCCAATGAAAGAGCGTTTTGCCGTTGTGCTGATAGAGATCGTCGATGCCAATCGTGCTAGTGCCAGAGACCTCCAGGTCGCGGAAGAGGCTGGGTGCAAAGAGAAAGAAGAGATCGACCATTTGGGTTATGTCTTCTTCAGACATTTCCGAATCCGCCTGTTGGCTTGCCACAGTTGCGCTCTGCATCAACACATCATGGAAGTCGTCGCTTAGGATGAAATCGAGCACGTTGAAATCGGTTTTGAAGAGCGCACCCTTCTGCCCGTCCAATTTCACATCGCGGCGGCGGTTGATCTCCATGTAAGGCCACAGATTCTTGGGGCGGCCAAAGGCGGAACGCATGGTTGTGATCAAATTCAACATCGTCGGATCCAATCCCCAAACCGAGCGACCTTCGCTGCTATCGGCCACGCCCGCTGCCAGCGTCTCCATTGTGCCACTGTCGACAGCCCGTTGAATCGCATCCACCAAGTCGAGTTGTAGCCAATCCTGGCGATCGGCCAGCTCTGGGATAAATTCCTTTAGCTGACTGATGTCAAAATAGAGAATGCCGTCGACCAAGCGCACCTCAATTGTGGTCTGCTCGGGCCACTCAACGTTGCTATCTTCAAGCAAATGTGTCCAGCTTTGTGAAAGATCGAGCGTCAACACCAGATCGCTGGTCATGCCGCTGTACAGGTCGAGCAGCAGATCGGGGTTGTCGGCAATGGCCTGAACCACTTGTAGTGGCTCCTCCCGGCTGAGATTGGCCAACTCTAATGTCGCTGCACGCGAAGCATCATCAAAGGCATATTGTCCCTCAATGCGCAGGACTGCCTCTGACTCCTTGGGTAGTTCGGGCAGGCCGTGTTGCAACAATTTGTACTCGACCGAAGTTGAATACGATTCGAGATCAAACATTGCCTCGCTGGAAGCAAACAGAAGATCACAATCCTCTTGTTCCAAATCTCCACAGAAAGGCTCAGGCACATCACTTTTCGCATAGAGCGGAGTGACAGAGACCAAAAGCAACGACAAAGCTAACCAAATATGTAGCAGGTACTTGCGCATATTCTCTCCTTTATTGATAAAAGCTTTTATTCCTGGTATGTAGTTTACATCAAAATTACGAATATGTGCAACTGCTTATGTAACGCCCCATAAGCCAACTGCATCGCTTTTTTATAGCTACACCTGTCATTCCTGTTGGAGATCTCCGCCGTTCTAGCATGTAGCACGGCAAGATTCCAAACAGAAATGACAAATCTTTTTGAGACACTGCCGCCATATTTGACTTCTAATAGACAAAGCAAAGCAAAGATGGATCATTGTAGGGGCATCCGCTTGCCGGTGCCCTGGTTGGATCAGCGAATGGGCAAGCGCAAGGGTGTGCCCCTACTCATTGTGATCATGCAATGTCTATCTGCTTTGTCTATTAGAAGTGACAGATTTGACCGTGCCAAGTTCGAGATCCAAAAAACAATAGGATTACAGGTTCAATGCGCACTACTAACAACAGATGGGGTACTAGTGCGTTGACCAGTGTCAAATCCCAACCATTTGGTCGGTGCATCCTTTGAAAAGGGTAGTAAGATCAAGATGCCGCAAGTAAAAACGATTCCAAAGGGAATCTATACCTGCCGACTAGACTGCGGTTGTAGTGGGAATTGGAGTTTTCCAAAGCTCTGAATGAGAAGTAAAACTCCACTTCTCATTCAGAGCTTTGTTTATCAAGGAGATCCTATGTCAACCATTCGTTGGTTTAATACACTGACGGTGAAAGACGTGCCCATCGTCGGTGGAAAAAATGCTTCGTTGGGGGAGATGATACGCACGTTGCAGCCAGAAGGAATCTATGTCCCAAATGGTTTTGCCACGACTGCAGATGCCTATTGGATGTTTATTGATACCAACGATTTAGCCAAGAAAATTGCCGATGAGCTAGAGCGCTGGCACAAAGGTGAACAATCATTGCAACAAGCAGGAGCAACGATTCGCCGCCTGATCCGTAATGCTGTGTTGCCTGAAGCGCTAACCGAGGAATTGGTCAAGGCCTACCGTTCCTTGAGTCAAGAATACAAGATGGATGCGGTCGACGTGGCGGTGCGCAGTAGCGCCACAGCCGAGGACCTGCCCCAAGCCTCTTTTGCTGGACAACAGGAAACGTTCCTCAACGTGCATGGCGAAAGCGAACTACTCCAAGCCGTGCGTAACTGTTATGCTTCACTCTTTACCGACCGTGCAATTGTTTACCGGGAAGAACAAGGCTTTGATCACATGAAGATCGCGCTCTCGGCTGGCGTGCAAAAGATGGTGCGCTCCGACAAAGCCAGCTCGGGTGTCATGTTTACTCTTGACACCGAAACCGGCTTCCCCGACGTGGTTGTGATCAATGGCACCTGGGGCTTGGGCGAAAATGTAGTACAAGGCGCTGTCAACCCGGATGAATATGCTGTCTTTAAGCCATTGCTGAGCAAGAAGGGCTACAAACCGATCATCAAGAAAGATTTAGGTGCCAAAGAGCAGAAGATGGTCTATGCCACCGGTGGCACACGCGCCGTGAAGAACGTAACCACCAGCCACGACGAACGCAGCATGTTCGTCCTCAACGATGAGGAGATCATCCAACTGGCGACTTGGGCCTGCGCTATTGAGACCCACTACGGGCGTCCGATGGATATCGAATGGGCCAAAGATGGCGAAACAGGCAAACTTTTCATCGTTCAGGCTCGCCCGGAGACAGTGCAATCGCGCAGCGAAGCCTCATCGCTCAAGACTTATACGCTCAAGGAGCATGGTCCCCGATTGCTTACCGGTATGTCGATCGGTACCGCAATTGCCGCAGCCAAAGCTTGCGTCATCAAAAGCGCCGACGAGATCCAGATGTTCGAACCAGGTGCTATCCTGGTCACTGGCATGACCGATCCCGATTGGGTGCCGATCATGAAACAGGCTGCCGGTATTATCACCGACTTTGGTGGACGAACTTCTCATGCTGCGATTGTCAGCCGTGAATTGGGTATTCCAGCCATTGTCGGCACCGGCGAAGCGACCAAGGTGTTGCACGATGAACAACTGATCACCCTCTCTTGCGCCGAAGGTGATCATGGTTTTGTCTATGATGGCATCCTCAACTACGAGGAAAAGATACTCAATCTGGAGGATCTGCCCAAACTGCGCACGCGCATCATGATGAACGTGGGTGACCCGGATGCTGCCTTCCGTTGGTGGCGTTTGCCTACTCATGGTATCGGTCTGGCGCGCATGGAATTCATCATTAATAACTTCATCAAGATCCATCCAATGGCCTTGGTGCGCTTCGAGCAGCTCAAAGATGAAAAGGTGAAACGCACGATTGCCAAACTCACGGCTGGTTATACTGACAAGACCGAATACTTCGTTGAGCGGCTGGCACGCGGCATTGCCCGCATTGCAGCGTCCCAATACCCGGAGCCGGTGATTGTGCGCATGAGTGACTTCAAGACCAACGAGTATGCCAACTTGATCGGAGGGTTGGAATTCGAGCCAAAGGAAGAAAACCCGATGCTCGGCTTCCGTGGTGCCTCCCGCTACTATGACCCACGTTACCGAGAAGGGTTTGCGCTGGAATGCAAGGCAATCAAACGTGTGCGTGAAGAGATCGGGCTGGACAATGTCGTGGTGATGATCCCCTTCTGCCGTACCCTTGGCGAAGCAGATCAGGTGCTCGATGTGATGGAGAGCAACGGCCTCAAGCGTGGCGAGAATGGGTTGAAGGTCTACGTAATGGCAGAAATCCCATCCAACGTGATCCTGGCTCAGGAGTTTGCCAAGCGCTTTGATGGGTTCTCGATCGGTTCTAACGATTTGACGCAATTGGTCTTAGGTGTCGACCGCGATTCTGGCGAACTGGCTGGGCTCTTTGATGAGCGTAATGAAGCGATCAAGACGATGATTCGTTTGCTGCTTGAGAATGCCCATGCAGCAGGTCGCCCGGTTGGTATCTGTGGCCAAGCGCCGAGTGACTACCCCGACTTTGCCGCCTTCCTGGTCGAGTATGGGATTGACTCGATTTCGCTCAATCCAGATAGCGTGCTCACCGTGATTCAACGGGTGGCGCAACAGGAAAAGCTGATTCCGCCGAAGAGTGTGACGATGGAGAAACCTGTCCCACCCTCCAAAGTGACAAAGCCATTCTCGGCGATTGTTGGCTGATCGCTTATGTGACTACCACTATAAGTGGACCCGAAAGGTCATGGAATTCGTTTAGTCAGCACACCCCGAGTCGGCTAAACGAATTTAAAGACTTCACGGTTTTACTAACCCATGTTACGCAACGAGACTGAGAAAGCTTTCTCAGTCTCGTTGCGTAACATGGGATACTTATTGCGAATTTAGCGAGTGTGAGTATAGATTCACCGCTTTGAATACGTTTTCCCTGCACCCAATTTATCCCCACTTAATTGATCGTCCGAATATCATTGCGAAAATAGTGACCGTTGAGTGACTTGGCTGGTCCACTTTCTCGCTGAGGCGCCATTCGTTTTACTTCGCGCATCATTACCCGATAGGCGCGCGCTGCAATCTCGCGCTCATCGAAAGGCTTGCTCACCACATCCTCCGCAACTAGATTGAGTAACTCCGCTGCCAGCTTCGGGTTGGCCTCGGAGGTAATGATGATCACAGGGCAGGGTCGGCTTTTGTGCAGCCTGGTGGTTAGTTCGAGCCCGCTCATGTCGGGCAGTGATAATTCGACGATGGCCAAGGCGGGACCGCCCAATCCTTGGGCGACATCGAGTGCATCGAACCCGGAGCCGACCGCAATCACACGCATGCCAGAGCGCTGCAGTGCCTTTGCAATGCGGATACGCGATTCGGCTGCTGGCTCGACAATCAGGACAAAGCTCTGTTGGTTAGGCTTGTATGGAACATTGATGTGCATAATGACCTGATAGTTAGGGAACAATCCCATTTTGTAATGCGAAAAGGATGTTGGTGAATTGTTTGCTAGCGGGTAAAAAAGAAGCTAAGCCCAAGTACACACAGCAGACCAAAGCCTGCCCGTTGCTCGAACTCCAGCAGTCGGTCCCGCCCCCAGCGCAGATGGCTGTTTTGTTGGATCACCTCTTCTTGGAGGGTATTTACCCAGATCCAACCGAAAACCATCAAGGCCAGCGTGAGTCCCACGCCTAAGGAGGGATAGAGTAGGGTTGTCGAGAGTGCATGGCGCACCCGATGATGAAAGACAGCATCTACAGAGGCGGCTATTATAAGGATACTGCTGATGTGTGCAAGCTGATCAATCACAAAGCCTTGCACTGTATCGAGGGTAGGAACACGTGGCTTTAACCAGTCTATCAAAAAATGTGAGGAGCCCAATCCTAGTATGATGGGCCAGGTTGCCCAGTCGAAGCTGAGCAGTGCTCCCAGCACCATCATATGAACTGTGACATGAAGGAGTAAGACGCGCATCGAGGTCGATTTGCCAGCAGCAATCGCATTGGTTTGCAAAGGAAAATCTGCTAGTAGATGGGCTAGCAGCAATGTAGTCAGCAATTCCATCAGTACAATTCCTATTCCATGAGTTGTCCGATGCAATGAGCATTGTGGATGCTCATTGCTAATTTTGGGTAAGAGTCATCAGCCGGCAGACGGATAGAATCAGGTGCCTGGCGGCAACATGCTTTTTATTGGCAAACAATAGCGCTGTGATTTTGTACAGGTGAAGCGCGTTCCTGTACCAAGTCTATTGAAATAACTGGGTCGAGGACATCATAAATGTGCAACGCCTTAAAAACGCCTTGCATACCTTACGGTTATGAATTTTTGCTGACAACAGTTGTTATCTTCCGGTTGTCAGCCAACCGAAGATTCCTTGTGGATATTCAGTGGATGGCTGGAGGCCAGGCGGCATATACTCGGAGTCCAAGCGATGACGTAAGGAGCGAGGAAGTAAACGTCTCGCTCTAGCTACCAACTCGCGCTCATCAAACGGTTTGTAGACAAAATCTTCAGCGGTATGGTCTAACAACTCGGCAACGGTGGAGGGATCAGCGTGGTAGGCGGTCAAAATAATGGGAATATGATGATTTCTGGAGAAGTGCAAGGCGAGTTCAATGCCGTCCATATCGGGCAAATTCATTTCAATGATGGCGAGGGTTGGGATCGTAAGACCGTGGATGATGTCGATTGCCTCGACCCCCGTGGCAACCGTGAGCAAACGAAGATTGACTTGATGAAAAGCTGCAGAGACCTTTCTACGAATGGCTGCACTGGGCTCTACGTGCAGAAGTAAATTTTGTGATACATCTTTAGAAGGGTGTGCTGCTGACATCGACATGTTCCCCACGAGTAACTCTCTCAAACAACGTCTCACAGATTGTAATGAATGGGGGATCACAAGACAGCAGAACCGCAAGATCCATCTGTTGAATCATATTACCCGATGAGAGTCTCATAAACGCCATAAATCCGCCTTGATAACCTTACGAGCGTAAATTTTAGAAAAAGCGCCTAGGAAGAGAGGGAACCAGGGCTTTTCTTTGATCATCACTGCCGGGTGTATATCAACTTCGGGGTAAAACGTGCCATTCAGAACCCTACCCAAAGGGTGCCCAGTAAGTAAGGGAAGGCAGGCCCCTTACTTACGTGCGGGGTTCTGAAGTTCCGCCCCCATTCTGATATACACCCATCACTGCCTTACTACTTATCCACCTGTCGCTATTTGGTGTAACATTGTATTCTCAAGCATGGATGCACAATTCACCCCTACTTCTGCTCAGGCGTCAAGCGTTTTACAGCTTTACCTTCTGGGCGCGCCACAGATTTTGTATCAAGGGCGATCTCTGTCCCTTTTACTTTCGCGCCGTGCGCAAGCGCTGTTTTACTTTTTGGTCGTCGAACGCAAGCTTCACGAACGAACGTATCTGGCAAGCCTCTTCTGGCCCGATGTAACCGATGCACAAGCCAGGAAGAACCTACGCAATATCCTGCCAGAATTGCGCACCCACCTCGGCGATTATCTCCACATTGACAATCAGTTCATGGGTGTCACCAATCTAGAACAACTGTGGTGCGATATCTATGTCCTTGAGCAAGCAAAGAACAGCGCCACCTTTGCCTTTGTTGAGAACAATCTCTGGGAGCTAATTACACTCTATCAAGGAGAGTTCTTAGACGGCTTCTCAGTTGCCCATGCCCCTTTTTTAGACGAATGGATCGTCACATGCCGCGAATACTACCGCATCGTCATCCTAGAGGCGCTCCATCTTGGTGCCAACCATTTGATGGACAATCAAAAAGTCGAACTTGGGATTCAAGCGACGCGCATGCTCATCAAAATTGAGCCATTAAACGAATCTGCCTACCGCATGTTGATGCAATTTCTGGTGCTTGACGGACAACGGAGCGCGGCTCTCGCCCAGTATGAAACGCTCAAGCAGTTGCTCGCCCAGGAACTGGGAGTTGTGCCAACGCGAGAAACACAATCGCTTGCTGCCACGCTTCGGCTTGAACCACCTACCAACGCGAGCCTTCTCGGAACAACGGCTAAGTTCACGCTGCCGCGACCGAGAATCGCTGATAATCTGCCCGGTGAACTGACCTCGTTTATTGGTCGCCAGCGTGAAATTCAGGAACTCTATGCGATCCTATGTAACCCCAACTATCGACTGATTACGGTGACAGGGCTTGGCGGCATTGGCAAGACCCGTTTGACGCTGAATGTCGCCCGACTTTTTTTGGAACGGGATGGGACAGCGCCGGAAGGTGACCAGCCTCTATTTGTCGATGGCATCTACTTTGTCTCGTCAATAGGGATCGAGGCTGATGAACAAGACCACAGTGTGCTGGCCCTTGCTATCATTGATGCACTCAAGCTAGCACGCAATAGCCAGGCTGATCCAGCAAAGCAGCTTTTGCTCGAATTGGGCGATAAGGAAATTCTGTTAATTCTCGATAACTACGAACATCTTCTATCAGCCAATGGCTTTCTTTTGGAATTGTTGCGCAACTCTCCCAAATCAAAACTGCTCATCACCTCCCGCTCGATTCTCGATCTGCAAGTGGAGAAAGTTTATGCCTTGGAGGGTTTGGCCGTTCCCTCAGCAGCAACAGTTTCCACTGGAGACAACGGTCAACTGGAAAGTTATGAAAGTGTTGTCTTGTTTCGTGCTCGCATGCAGCATGCAACCAGAAAGCTGGTTACACAGCAAGAGAACCTAACGGAGATTCTGCAGATCTGTCGTTATGTCGATGGCCTGCCCCTGGCGATCGAGTTAGCGGCTGCGATGACCCGTTATTACAGTTGTAAGGAGATTTGGCAAAAGCTCTCTACGGAAGCTGCGACTCTTGCTACGACTCTGCAAGATGTACCGGCGCGTCACCGTTCGCTTCAAGCCATTGCCGATTACTCCTACCAGTTGCTCACAGAGCAGCAGCGCCAAGTTCTGGAGGCATGTACGATTTTTGCAGAGGCATTTACGGTACAAGCAGGTTCCTTTGTTGCCAATGTGGAACCTCACTTGCTCTTCTCTTTGGCAGATGCTTCGCTCCTGAAGCCAACCGATGCTGGCCGCTTTGAGATGCATCCTTTGGTCCAACAATATGCGCTGACAAAGCTACATGCAGCGCCTGGATTTGAGCTAGAAATTCGCCGAC
Source organism: Caldilineaceae bacterium (assembly GCA_046328715.1). Classification (GTDB taxonomy): domain Bacteria; phylum Chloroflexota; class Anaerolineae; order Caldilineales; family Caldilineaceae; genus JAXLWB01. The sequence goes on from JAXLWB010000072.1 coordinate 36,299, forward strand.
GACATGCCGAATACTTTGCTAATTTGGTCGAACCGGATGCACATGAACTGCTACGTTCACCGATAAAATTCCATTTAGTACGTCGTAATCTCGCCAATCTACACATTGCTTGGCATTTCGCCGCAGAACACAAGCTTTATGAAGTGATGCGCAAGCTAGCCGAGGGTCTCTTCTTGCATTTTCTCTTTGAGGGGCCGATTAGCGAAGGAATTTACTTGTGTGAGTCGGGCTGGAATGCTTATGCGGATATTGACCCCGAAAAATTGAGTCGGGCCGAGTTGCAATTTCAAAGTGAGTTGCTCGCTAGTAAGACGATCTATTTGATGTTCAACGGTAACACGCAAGAGTTCAACATGCAGCTTGAGCAAGCATTTCCATTAGCCGAAAAAACCACTAATTTGCGTGCACTCACCATGTTATATCTGGCAATCTGCCACCGAGACTTTCTGCAAGGTGATTTTGTCGCCAGTGAACGCTACCATCAGCTTGGTCTAGAAGCTGCACGAACAGGAAACATCCCTTACATGGAAGCGGTTCATCTCGCTCATTGTAGTGCTGTGATTGCCATGCAGGGACGAATTGCCGAAGGGATTGCTACTGCACAGCATGGCTTTCAAATTTTGCAAGAGCATGGCTACGAGATGCTCTACGGTTATCTGTTGACCGACCTGAGCTTTATCTATCTGCTGGCCGGTGACTTGCGCCTGGTTGACGAAACCGTTGAGCAAGCGCTTCAGGCCAATCAAGCGGCCAATGCGACCTTGAATCTGAACTACCTGTACGAGCGAATGGCGCTCTATGCGGAAGCATTGGGCGAGTATGAGCAGGCACGCAATTGGGCCAATCACTCAGTCCTGCAAAGTACCTCGATACATAATCTTGAGCATTTTACCACCTCGCTGATCGTGCGTGGACGACTTCACGTTAAACTCGGCGACCTATCTGCCGCTCAGACAGACTTTGAGCAGGCGTTAGCAACCGCTCAAAAGCTCCGGCTCACGATTCACACGACTAAGGCACATGTTGAGTTAGGCAACGTGTTGATGCATGGTAGCTTGTGGGACGATGCAAAACAGCATTTTGAAGAGACCCTTGCTCTCAGTAACGGCGATCCCTCGTTTCTAGCCATCGCTTATATTGGGCTTGCCCGCTGTTTGTCAGAAGCAGATCGGGCAAGTGAAGCGCACAACCTACGTGAGAAAGTCCTGGAACTGTTGCTGCATCATCCGTTCGAGACCCAATACAATGTTGTCGATGCTGTGCTGCAATTGTATACACTCTTTGCTGCCTCAGACGATTCTCGCACTCGGTTGCCTTTACAGCGCGCCTATGAGTATATAATCGCTCAATCGGAAAAGATCAACGACGACACATTGCGCCATGCTTTTCTAGAGAAGGTCACCGCCCATCGACAATTGCTTGCCCTTGTCCGTGAAAAAGGGTTGACAGTATAGTGAAGTGACTGCAAGCCGCCGTCTATTTGTTGGTGCGGAGATGATTGGCCGAGCGGGTTTTGGAACTGTGATTGGGCAACAATGACTGATCAATGTCTTGCGTGCTGCGAAAACGTGAGGGTAGTAACCGAAGAATCCGTGCAACCAACTCACGTTCGTCGAAGGGCTTTTGAACAAAGTCTTCCCCAAGTTGATCGAGGATCATCATGATGGTCATGGGATCGGCCTGGTAGCCAGTCATAATGATCGGAAGCGGTTTTTGCCGGTAAAGTTTCTGCGCCAACTCGATACCACGCATGTCCGGCAGCACGAGTTCGATTACGGCCAAGGTTGGCATCTCGATGCGACTTGCAATGTTAAGCGCTGATTTCCCACTTTCAGCTGCTAGCAGGCGCAGACTGGTCCGTTTCATGGCTGTTGCAATCCGATTGCGCAGGTCTGCCATTGGCTCTACTAACAAGATGAGCGGTTGATTGGTCGTATGTTCAGAGTAAATGTTCCGCATGGGTAAGGTGTTCTCCAATTGATTTGTCTTGGGTAGGCGAGCCTGTGCTACGGGTGTGATCATAGCAAAACCATGTCACTCAATCGCCCGCTACGCGCCTTGTGTACCTTACGTGTAGCCACCTTGTTTCGGTCTGCGCTTGTGACTGCTTCACATCAGATTCGTTTCCTCACCTTACATCCGTTGTCATCTCCCTGGTCACTCGACTAGCTTATAAACCATCCTCTCCAGTAACTACCACTCTCTCTTTGTCTGATCTTTTGTCGTTGGATCGATTGTATTGTTGAAATGCAATCAGCTATCTAGGCCATTGCAAAATTTGGGCAATGGCCCCAAAGGAGCAATTTATGTATCGAACAATCCTTGTACCGCTCGATGGTTCTGCCCGTGCTGAGGCAATCCTACGTCATGTTGAAGAAATGGCCATTCGCTACAAGGCCAAAGTTGTACTCATGCAGGTCGTAGAACCAAATCTGACCCAAGTGGCTGCTTTCCCCGATGCAGGGTATTTCTATCAAGCTGAACTGCAAGCACGAACCAAAGATGCCCAGCAATATCTGGCGGGCAAACAAGGTGAGTTGCAAAGCAAAGGAATTGACTGCCGCACGCTGATTGAACACGGCCCGATCGTTCACGCCATTCTCGACGCTGCCGACAAACAGAATGCCGACATTGTCGCCCTGGCCAGTCATGGGCGTACGGGGCTGCCGCGCTTTGTCTATGGGAGTGTGGCTGCTGGGGTGCTGCATCAAAGTAGTCGTCCGTTGTTAATGGTGCGAGCCGAATAGAAAAAGTCGCTCATCTATATAGTATGTTTGGTAAACGTCCCCGGCATGGCGCAGAACGTTTTGGGTTT
>JAXLWB010000073.1:0-33976 GCA_046328715.1 Caldilineaceae bacterium
GTTGAGTTACACGAATCAGGGCCGCTTCGTCATGATCATAGGGGAGTTGATCTGCATAGGAACGCAGTGCGCTGAGCAGATCACCGATGTGGTGATCTGTAAATTTTTCATGGACTATCTTTTGTAGCGTCGCAATTTGTCGTTCGCGCGCATTGCCCCCGTGCGGAGGCATATAGGTGCTCTGGTCCCAATCGAGCAGATAAAGCGCCATGCGCAGATCGTCGATCTCGCGCAATCTTTCTTTTAGTTCGTCAAGGTTGTGTTTTGGTTCGCTTTTCACTTCATCTCCCATAAAGTTGCATAAACTCCTCATTCCCTCTAAAAAATGATACCACCATCTCATCCTCTGTTTGAAACCGAAAGGATGCTAGGAAATCAGTAGGTCAGTGAGTTGGTGAACTGGTACTGCCCTACTGTCCACTGACTCACTTCCCTACTGTTTTACTGATCACGCGTGGGGATGAATCTTTTGGCGATATAGCTTTTTAACAATTATACTTAATTATTGCCATGTTATGGGTAACATGTCGTACTTATTTTGCTCACGGAAGGTGAGAGGCTCTGTTCATACTCCGCACGGTATCAAAGCTTATCCCAACAGGGATAAGATCTGTACCGATTTATAGAAGTGCAATTGGTGCCAATGTGCGGTTCTATACGCCAGACTTCTTTCTTGCCGAAACCTACCGAGAAGGGATTTTTAAATGACTACTGAAATCGAACCCAACGCCAATGTTGAGGTCACAAACGCAGAAAATGTGGAAGCCGTCGCTACAACTCCAGAGGCACCGGCAGAGAGTAGTGAAGCCAGTACAAACGCTGATCAGAGCGCAACTGGTGAAGGCGCCAATAACAGTCGTGTTGTACGCACATTGGCTGTAGGTCAGGAGGTAAAAGGTGTCGTAAAGCGCACGTCCGAGTTTGGGGCGTTTGTTGACATCGGTGTAGGCCGCGATGGTTTGGTGCATGTTTCCGAACTATCCAGCCGTCGTGTGGCGAAGGTGACCGATGTGCTGAAGGAAGGACAAGAAGCTACCTTCTGGATCAAGGAACTGGATCGCGAACGCAACCGCATCAGCCTCACCATGATCTCGCCCGGCACCAAGACAGTACGCACGATGCAAAAAGGTGATATTATCACAGGCAAGGTTAGCCGAATTATGCCGTACGGTGCCTTTGTCGATATCGGCATTGGCCGCGATGCATTGCTGCATGTGCGCGAAATGGGTGAACGTTTTGTGCCCAAGCCTGAGGACGTGGTGAAGGTCGGCGAAGAAATCGAAGCTCGTATTATTGAGATTGAGCGACGCCGCGCCCGTGTGGATTTGAGTGTCAAGGGATTGCGACCCGAGCCCGAGCCGGAATTGCCGCCTGCTCCACCCGAATCGACTGCCGAAGAAACAACAGAGGCCGTCAAAGAAGAGAGCTCTGAACCGGTTGACAAGTATGCAGATGTCCCAGTGATGTCTGCAATTGAAGCTGCCTTTAAGAAAGCAATGGGTCAGGCAAACGAGAACGGCGCCAATAAATCGAGGAAGTCTTCATCGAATGCCTCTGCACGCGCACGTGCTCTGCAAGAAGAGATGCTGAACCGTACGCTGAAGAATAAAAGCTAATTGTAATCCATGCAATTGAACATACCCGGAGTCTATATGGGCTCCGGGTTTTGTTTTAAGAAAGGTGGAAAAGTAAAAAAGTTGCAGAGTTGCAGATTTGAAAAGTGAATGTACATTTCGACTTTTTAACTCTGCAACTTTTCCCTCTTCACAACTTTCCTATGCAAATCACAGGCAAAACTGCACTGGTTACCGGCGGTGCCCATCGTGTAGGCAAGGCGCTTACGTTGATGTTGGCGCAGGCGGGTGCCAATGTAGTTATCAATTACAATACATCGGGTGATGCTGCGCAGCAGACCCTCGACGAAGCAAAAGCGCTGGGCGTCGATGGACTGGCGATTCAGTGCGATGTCGCGGATTTCGCCAGTGTGCAGCAGATGACGCAGCGCATCCTTGACCATTTTGGCGGCGTTGACATCATCGTCAACAGTGCCAGCCTCTTCGGGAAGACGCCTTTTCCGTCTACACAGGCAGAAGGGATCGAATTGTGGCATAAGGTGACTCGTACCTCGATCGACGGGGCCTTTTACATCTGTAATTCATTGGTTCCATCCATGCAGGCGCGTGGCGGCGGCACAATCATTAATATTGTCGATCGTTCGGTTTGGCAGGCGTGGCACAACTTTACTGCTCATGCCGTGGGTAAAGCAGGTTTGCTGGCCCTAACCCAGCAGTTGGCCCTAGAACTCGCCCCGACCATTCGGGTCAATGCCATTGCTCCAGGATTGGTGTTGCCTCCCCCCGATTTCACCCCTAAGCAGCTCGAAGAATCAACGCAAAAGATCCCACTCAAGCGCTGGGGCAACCCGCAAGATGTCGCCCATGCCGCCCGCTATTTACTAGAAGCCGATTACATCACGGGCGAGGTTATGGTCGTCGATGGCGGTGAGCAAATTACATAGCCAAAAATTTTCAAATTATGAATTACGAGTTACGATTTACGACAACTTGATTTCGTAACTCGTAATTGGTAATCTGTAACTCGCAACTTGCCGCCTATGCTCACACGAACTGAACTTGAAGCGCGCGAAGCTCAACTCCTGGCTCCCTATGCCATGCTCAGCAGCCAAAGTCGCGGGCGAGTCTATCCCGAAGCGGAACATGCCTATCGCACTGCCTACCAGCGCGACCGCGACCGCATTATCCACACCACTGCCTTTCGCCGCCTCGAATACAAAACGCAGGTATTCGTCTACACCGAAGGGGACCACTATCGCAATCGGTTGACTCATAGCATCGAAGTGGCGCAAATCGGGCGCACGCTGGCGCGTGGCCTGGGCTGCAACGAGGATCTGACCGAAGCGATCTGCCTTTCGCATGATCTAGGCCACCCACCCTTTGGTCACATTGGCGAATGGACGCTCGACGAGTTGATGAAGGAACATGGCGGCTACGACCATCAAAAGCAGACCTATCGTATCATCACCGAATTAGAGCAGCGCTATCCGGAGCATCCTGGTCTCAACCTGACCTATGAAGTGCGTGAGGGTGTGGTTAAACACGATACCGATTTTGATGTTGTCGATGCGAGTGCCTACACGCCCGAAGAACGGGGTACTCTCGAATGCCAAATCGCTAATCTTGCGGATGAGATCGCCTACAACACCAGCGATCTCGACGATGGGTTGCGCAGCGGCATCCTTGAGCCAGCGTCGGTCATGAAACTAGAGATTGTGCAACAGGTAATGGCGACCTTTCAGAATCACCATCTGCCCGACCTGCACGATTCGATGACGCGCTACCGTCTGATCCGGCGCCTGGTCGGCCTGGAGGTAAGCGATGTGTTGCAGACCACTTCCGCCAATATCGAGGCGGCTGCCATTCATTCTCTGGACGAGCTACGCCATCAACCAACCAATCTAGCAACCTATTCGCCTGCTGTCACCCAGCTTAACCGCGAGCTGAAGCGCTACCTCTTTGAAAACTTCTACCGCCACTATCGGGTGATGCGCATGGCAACCAAGGCGCGCCGGACGATTACGGCACTCTTTGAAGCCTATGTGAGTGAACCATTACAATTGCCCACAGAAGCACGCCTGCGCATCAATGAAGGGGAAAGCCTGCAACGTGGCGTCTGTGATTACATTGCTGGCATGACGGACCGCTATGCGATCCAAGAATACAAACGTCTGTACGATCCGGAAGAGCGGGCGTAGCTGCCAACGGATTTCGGGAACGGATCGAGCGGATTTCTGTGAGTAGAACAAGATAGTTTCTTGTTCTATAAAGTTGTTACTTACTTGGGAACGGATTTTTGAGCGTGAAGCCATTTTTGAAGTGGGCGGGGAATAAGTATCAGATCGTGGAGCGCATCAAAGCCGTCTTGCCGCCCGGCAGAAGGCTGATCGAGCCATTTGTGGGTTCGGGGGCAGTCTTTTTGAATACCGACTACCCTGAATACCTGCTGGCTGACGCCAATCCGGACTTGATCAATCTCTATTGCCACTTGCAGCAGGGTGGGCGGGACTTCATCGAGAGCTGTCGTGTCTATTTTACGCCACAAAATAATACGGCAGAGCGTTTTTACGAACTGCGTGACTGTTTCAATCATACCAGCGCCGCCGGCGAAAAAGCTGTGCTCTTTGTCTATCTCAACAAACATTGTTACAACGGGCTGTGTCGCTACAATTCGATGGGCGGGTATAACGTGCCCTTTGGCAAGTACGCCAAGCCTTACTTTCCCGAAGAAGAGATGATCAATTTCTGGCAGCGCAGCCAGCAGGCCGAGTTTAGAGTCAATGGCTTTGTGGAAACAATGAAAATGGCATCTGTGGGCGACGTACTGTATTGCGACCCACCCTATGTGCCGCTCTCTGCAACAGCGAATTTCACCAGCTATAGTGCAGACCGCTTTGGCGAGTTGCAACAACTCAAGTTGGCAGAAATGGCAGAAGAACTGGCCGGGCGCAACATCCCTGTGGTCATTTCTAACCATGATAACGAGTTCACTCGCCAGGCGTATCGCAACGCCAGCCAGGCTCACTATTTATCCGTGCAGCGCTACATTAGTTGTGATGGGGCAAATCGGAATAAAGTGGATGAAGTGTTAGCGATTTATAGAGTGTGAGTTATTTAGTTTACAACATATTTGGGTTTAAGGCAATCTATCAGCGATAATCATGATTCGGAACTTTTGCGCCTTGCATTGAGGCATGATGGTATTGAAGGTGGCCTGAGTCGTTGTATGGTTTTGCTTACACTTGTCTATGTGGTGGCCACGTTTGCACTCTGGCTTCTGGCTTACTCCCCATTGCGTTCTACCTGGTGGACCCAGCTTCTCACGCTCTTTTCACCTTGGTTCTTTTTGCCGGTGCCGCTGCTGGTGGCACTTGCTTGGCTCAATGGCACTGCTGCCTCTGCCTACTGGCTGATTCTCCCTGCACTGCTCTTTGGCTGGGAATATGGCCGCTATTTTTTACCCAAAGCGAAAAAAGGGATCCAGCCCCAGCTTGCGGTTTCGACAGCCGTTCCACCGACCAATCTGCGGGTGATGACCTGGAATATCCTCTATACCAATACCAACGTTAAAGCCGCACTAGCGGCGATCCAGTTGCAGCAACCAGATGTTCTGGCGCTGCAAGAACTCGGGGTTACGCTGGCGCAGGGTTTGGTTGCTGCGCTCGCGACCGAGTACCCCTATCAGATGTTACACGCAAGCGACTCGCCAAGTGGGTATGGCATCTTTAGCCGCTATCCGATCCCGCACTCGATTCCGCCCAAGTTGCATGGCGATCATCACTGGTGCCATGAGGTAACCATTGCCCTCGACGGCGAGAAGATCACCGTCATCAATGCCCACCCACGAATTCCAGACATTCATCTAGTTCGCCTTGCTGGCATTCCCATTCCGGTTGGCTTTGATACGGAACTCCAGGATGTGCAGTTGCGTCGTCTGTTACAGCGGGTTGATCAGGTGCGGGGTCGCTTATTGGTGATGGGTGACTTCAATCTTTCCGAGCGGCAGCCGATGTATGGGGAATTTGCCTGTCGCCTTCACGATGCCCAACGGGAAGCGGGTTGGGGGTTGGGCTTTACCTTTCCCACCAATCTGGCAATCCTTGATTATTTCAAGGTGCCAATTCCGGCGTTGCCAATGCTGCCCTTTTTACGTCTAGACTATATCTTCTACAACGATGGTTGGCAGCCACTGCGTACCTCTAGCGGGCGGGCAGCGGGCAGCGATCACTGTTACCTGGTGGTGGATTTGCAGTTGGTAGGCTGCACGTAACTGCTTAGGCGCTACATAGAGAGACTCGAAGTTGGTATTCTACATTCTCTCTGTGCTCACTGTGTCCCACGTGAAGTAATAAACTATATCTATGTCGTCTCGATATACTTTGGCAGAAACCACGCAGCAATACCCGCAGCCACGTTCATGGCTGCTCTGGTTTTTGAATACGTTGGTCACTACGCTGATCGTGCTCTACGTCGGCTTTTTTGCCCTCTATCAAACGCTCCTTCTGACGCCAATTGGCGAAGTGTGGTGGATGCGTTTCTATAATATATTCGGTTATCTGATCTATCTACCGTTCCTACTCTTTCTACCCTTTCTCCTGATTCCTGGTCAGCGCAAAGTGCGCAGTTTGGCGCTACTGGTTCCGTTGTTGTTTTTCAGTTATGAATATGGCGCTGCCTTCGTACCCAAGTTGCACGTGACTTCGGTGGCGGCAGCGCAGTCTGATCTGCCGCTGCGCGTGATGACCTGGAACGCCTATTTTAAAAACCAACATGTAGAAAATCTGGTAGCGGCCGTTGCGCACGAAAACCCGGATCTGCTGGCCGTCGAGGAATTTGGTGCTGACTACGCTAAGGAGTTTGCCAGCCAGCTCAAAGCAACCTACCCCTATCAATTGCTCTATCCACATTGGCAACCACGCGGTTACGCTCTTTTGAGTCGCTACCCACTCGAGGAAATACTGCAGCCTTTACCCGGCTATGGGCAGTGTACTTGCATTCAAGCAAATGTAACGATCCAAAATCGCCAAGCTACCGTGCTCGTCATTCATCCTACAGTGCCAGAATTTGATATCGGCATCAAACATCATGTGCCAGTGCCTACCTATTTTGAAACCTTTGCGCAAGACTTCCAGCACGAGACGATTCTCAAGCGTATTGCAATGATTCATACCCCGCTACTGGTGATGGGCGATTTCAACGCCAGTGACCGCATGGCCGTGATCAATCGCTACCGCGCCATCCTAACCGACTCTTTCCGCGAGGCTGGCTGGGGCTTTGGCTTCACTTTCCCCTATCAGAAACGCTTTGGCAGCTTTGAGTTACCTGCACTCGTGCGCCTCGACTATATCTTCCACGACAACTCCTGGCGCGCCATCCAATCCTGGAACGGGCAAGCATCCGGCTCGGACCATCGCTACGTGGTCGCCGATCTCATTTTGAAGGGCGACTCCTCCAGCATGACAAAATAGGGCTGATCCAGTATACTGGAGACCAGAACGATTTCTTTTAAACGAAGCTCTGAATGAAAAGAGGAGTTGTGCTTCATCGAAAGAAGGCAGGTAAAACTCTGTTTCATTGTAACCACAGTTTCGCTTCAACTCTCTCAGGATGTTTCATTTATGCCCACAATTAATCTCGTTACCTCCGTTCCTGGACCCAAAAGTCTGGAGATCGTCCGCCGCCGCGAGGCAGCCACGGCGCGTGGCGCATCCAAGTTAACCCAAGTGGCCATTGCCAAAGCGCAAGGGGCTGCTGTGGTCGATGTTGACGGCAACACCTTGCTCGACTTTGCAGGTGGCATTGGCGTGCTGGCAGTTGGCCACAATCATCCGGCAGTTGTTAACGCCCTGCATCAACAGGCCAATGATCTGGTTCATCTTTGCGCGATTGTCGGCAGCTACGAAGGCTATGTTGAAGTGGCCGAATTGCTCAATCAGGTGACGCCGGGCACCCATGCCAAAAAGAGCGTGTTGCTTAACAGCGGCGCCGAAGCGGTCGAGACAGCGGTCAAAATTGCGCGTGCCTACACGGGTCGCCCTGGTATCGTCGTCTTCGAAGGAGCGTACCACGGACGCACCAACCTCACCCTGGCGATGACGAGTAAGTATGCGCTCTTCAAGAAAGGTTTCGGCCCCTTTGCGCCCGAAATCTATCGTCTACCTTTCCCCAACGTCTACCGTCGGCCCGACGAGATGAGTGAAGAGGGCTTTGTTGAGTATTCGATCAAGCAGCTTGAAAACGCCATGATCGCCCAGATCGATCCGTCGATGATTGCAGCGATTGTGATTGAGCCGGTGCAAGGCGAAGGTGGCTTTATTCCCGTACCGCCGCGCTTCTTGCAGCGTATTCGTGAGCTGTGCACTCAGCATGGCATCGTCATGGTTGCGGATGAGATTCAGGCCGGCTTCGGGCGTACGGGGCAACTCTTCGCCGTCGATAACTACGGTATCGTCCCTGACCTAATGACGGTGGCCAAGTCGTTAGCGGCGGGTATGCCCTTGGCGGCGGTGGTAGGCAAGGCTGAGATTATGGATGGGCCACATCCTGGCGGCTTGGGTGGCACCTACAGTGGCAACCCCCTTGCCTGTGCTGCGGCGGTGCAGGCCATTAAGATCATCAGCGATCCAGCCTTCTTGGCCCGAGCGCGCCAGGTTGGGGAACGCTTCCGCACTCACTTGGAAGCGATTCAGGCTGAGTGTCCGTTGGTTGGCGATGTGCGCGGTTTGGGCCCAATGTTGGCGATTGAGTTTGTGCAGAACCGTGAGAGCAAGGTGCCTGTACCGGTAGAGTTTGTGGGCAAAGTAACAGCGGAGACGTTGAAGCGTGGCTTGATCACCATTCGTTCTGGTCTTTACAGTAATTGTCTGCGCTTCTTGCCGCCGCTCAACATCTCTGATGCTGAGATCGATGAAGGCATGGCGATTGTGCGCGAGGCGGTGCGTGTGGTGGTTGGATAGGAAACCAGACCGCCACTTTTCGTACAAGCGTGTAGGAAAGCTAATAGACAAAGCAAAGCAAAGATGGATCCTTGTAGGGGCATCCGCTTGCTGGTGCCCTGCTTGCATCATCGAATGGGCAACCGCAAGGGTGTGCCCCTACACATTGTGATCATGCAATGTCTATCTGCTTTGTCTATAAGTTTCGACGCCTGTCACCGTGAAGTGCCGATCCATTTGGTTTGTAAAACAAAAAAGAGGCGATGTAGGAGTGATAACCACTCACTACATCGCCTCTTTTATTCCTGCGAATGAGTGCGATAAAAAATAATAAGAATTAATAAATCCTGAATATAGTGTACCACAACTGACGGAAAAGAAAGATAACAAATTGCTGACAGTTTTGACAGGTCGCGTCTCAAAAACCCGTCTCGAACGTCATCATTTTTATTTGCAGTAAAATCTAAACGCTCTTCTGTGTGCCAGCGTACCTACCTTACCGGTAATCTATGCTATAACACTGGCGTCGATTATCATTCAATCCCACTCAATCAAAGGAAAATTCAAATGCGTAAAATTGCACAGTTGAATCGACGTACTTTCCTCATGCGCATGGGGCATGGCTCGTTTGCATTGGTGGCTGAAGTAGCGTTAGGTTTAGGGCGAAGAGGAATCGCAGTGGCACTGGGAGGATCTACATTGGCAGCCGCTTGCTCGCCGATTCAACGTGTGGCTGAGACTGCATCGCCATCCACCGCTGCTGCATTGGATGCTGTCAATTACTTTCCAGTTTTTAATCAGTTTGTTAATGCCTTTGTGTTGGTGCGTGGCAGTGAAATTGCCGTGGTGGACACCGGTATTGAAGGTACAGAACCGATGATCGGTGAGGCCATCAAAAGTGCTGGGCTAGACTGGGGCGCAGTGAATCACCTAATCCTAACCCATTATCATCCTGATCATGCAGGGAGTATGGGCGCAGTATTGGCGTCGGCTACCAAGGCGACTGCCTATGCGGGCGAAGCGGATATTAGCCAATTGCCAGTGAAAACAGTTCAGGCGCTTCAGGATGGGGATGAGGTTTTTGGCTTGCAGGTGATTGCGACGCCTGGTCACACGGCGGGTCACATCTCTGTGTTCGATCCAGTAGGGTCTCTCTTGGTGGTTGGCGATGCAATGACTAACCAAGAAGGTGTACTTGCGGTCTCTCCTGCTCAGTACACTGCAAACATGGATGAGGCGGTTGCCACCGTGAAAAAGTTGGCTGGACTCAAATTCGACAAAATGGTCTTTGGTCACGGCAATGAGATTAGCAGTGGCGCGTCCGAGGCAGTGGCAAAGTTGGCGGCCACATTGTAACCTTCCGAGCGCTAATCTACTATAGATTAATCTTACAGGGAAAGAGAGCTCTGTCATTCTGAGGAGCGGCTGTTTGCGACGAAGAATCTTGGTTGGACAACGCAAGATTCTTCGCTCGAAAAAGCCCTCGCTCAGAATGACAGATTGCTCTCTACTCTTTTACTTCTCCTTTACAAAGAGATTCATGTCCATGTGCTCCCAAGTGGGGCTGGCAATGATCTTGAAGTTGACCTTGCCCTCGGCTGCAGCATCGGAAACGCTCTTTGCTTCTGGTCCACCAGCCAGCGTGGTCTTGTCCAGATAGTCTACGTCACCACTTAATAGTTGTGCGACCAACTGAAGTGTATCCTCGACGATCACGATCGCAATGTGTTCGGCCCCCACTTTGCCTTGATAGTACGGATTGCGGTCAAAGGTCATGCTCTGGCCCTTGACCCAGTTGGTCAAGACATAGGGTCCAAAGCTTAACGGGTTCTGTGCAATCTCGGGCAGTGTAGTCCATTCATTGGCTGGCACATCGACCAGTTTGCGCCCATCACTCAACACTTGGTGGCTGGGATAGGTTGCCACTGCCGGGCTGATGGTAAAGGGGGCCGCAAAGTAGGTCGGATCTTGCACGCCGGGCCAATAGGTGATGGTGTAAGCCAATTCACTGTCGCTAAAGCTGATGTTACTAAGTGCATCTGTCTCGGTACCAAACTCATCACAGGTGTTGAATTCAGTCGCTCCCGAGGTCCGATCACAGTTGATGCGGAAGGCGAGCTTGAAGTCGTCAATCGAGCCAGGGGTGCCGTCGCTCCAGGTATATGGATTCCACTGATAGGTGACGACCAACTGCGGCATTTCGAGTTCACTGGAGCCGTCGTAGACGACTGTCTCGCCATCGATCAGCAGTTCGGTTCCCTTTTCCAATTTGACAGGTGCACCAGCCTTGGAATAGACAGTGTCGCCTGCCTTCACCTTCACCTTATTATTGGTTGCCAACCCTGATTCGATCGTGCTCATCTGCTTTTGCAGTACAGCCTGATAGTCGTAGCTGTACTGCGTATTGTAGATGCCGCGCCCGATCTGATTGGCGACATTAGCAACGTTGGCGTTTTCCACCAATCCCCACATCGAAGCAGGTTCCTGCGAGAAGCCGACGACAATCGTATCCTTGCCTTCCATCGACCAGTCGGCAACGCTGGCTGAGCCATTTTCCGTTGGATCAGGGCGCAACCCTTGTAGTTTTAGGTTCCAGGCTTCTGCTTCGGCACGTTGGAAGAGTGGAAGCGAAACCATGTCTTCGGCGAATTTCTCCTGGACGATGTCGTAGTACTTGGCGCGCTCGTCACGGTTGAGTGTGTTGACTGCCGCTACTACTGCGTCGCTGGCCTCTTTGTTGCACCAGCCCATATCGTTCTGTCCCAGCCAGTTATTGGTGGGCAGCGGAATCTGGTCACAGGCGTAGAGCGAACGTCCACTCGGATCAGCTTGACCGGTCCAGGCAAAGAGACCCAACTCGAAATCACGTACGGCGATACCGGTTGTATCACCAAACCACCAGGAGGCGGGCACGTGCTGACGAATCAACAAAATGCCACACTCGGCCAACTCTTGTTCCATAATGGCGGCAATGGTCTGGCGTAGATTGGATGCGGTCGTGGTGAGGGTCAGCTCAAGCGTGTCGCCATTGGCATTGGTACGGAAATCGGCTCCCTCTGCCTGTGTCCAGCCAGCCTGCTCCAGAAGTGCCTTGGCGGCTTCGGGATCAAAGGGATAATCCGTATAGGGGCCACCATAAGCCCAGTGACCTTTGGGGATCCACGAATCCATACGTAAATTAGCCTGGTCAGCTTGAGGAACATAGGGGTAAGCGGCGGCGATCAAGGCGTTGCGGTCGATGCATTGGGCAATGGCTTTACGTACGTTGATGTCACTCAGCATTGGGTGCGGGCGAGTGAGATCGCCACTGGAAGCGGCCGCTTGTTGATCCCCGCTGGCTTGACCTCCAGCGGCTGAGCCTGGTGCAACTGTATTGGCGGGCGCACATGCGGTGATGAGTAGAGTCAGGATAGCCAGCAAGCTAAAGACAAGATTTTTTCTCATAGAATACTCCTAAATCTATGGTTTACGAAGACAAAATTTGCAAGATGCAGTGTGCAAGTTGCATGGCGCGACAAACTAAGCTGGATGGGCGATTTTACCAATAGAGGATCAATCGGACTTACAAGCGCGACAAGGCAAAGAGGAACAGCCTCACTTTCCGTCAAACGACTGCGTAAGTCCAGGCAGCGTGACAGGCGGAACTGGGCATGGAGTATTCTGGGCGACTACCGATGCGCACTGGGCAAGTGGCGTATCAGTAAGGGTAGCGTAACTTTGAGAATGGAGGCTATCAAATTGTTGCAAGCTTGTGGAATGTACGGTGTAAGATGCGCCTAGCCGACGACTTACTGGCGGCGTATCGGATGGCAACTGCCAAAGGGTGAAACGAACTCAAGCTGGGAGGCTTTTGGCGCAAAGCTAATCACATAGAGATGACCGACATCCTCGCCGTTGAAGGAGCGCCCTACAGCGGTGACCACATAATCCGTAAGGCTATCCCCGTTGACGTCACCAATACCAAAGGCATCGACACCCAACGCATCTTTGTCAATTGCGCCGGTGACTTCATGCAAAACCGAGCCATCCATGCCGGAATAAACATAGACTTTGCCGCCTTGCTCCACACCTTCGCTGCTTTGCCAGGACGCAATCGCTAGGTCGGCATAGCCATCCCCGTTAACGTCGCCGACGGCGCGGCCTGGGCCAATCCCGTCGCCTGCTGCTGTGCCCTCAAAGACATAGAGCGTTGCGCCATCTTTGCCCGAATAGATATAAACCCGCCCCACGGCTTGCTCTTCACCTCGGTTGGCCGCATAATCGCCGATGAAGAGATCCGGCGTGCCGTCTGCATTGACATCGCCAGCACCGGAGGCGAAGAAGGTGCCAAAGGTGCGGCTACGACTTGTTTCTTCTTTGGGTTTGAGCGTAAAGAGTAGGTTCCCATCTTTGCCCGAGAAGACATACGCTTCCCCCATCGCTGTTGGGCCAGCATTGGGCGCAGCAGCCACCACATCGGGTACACCGTCGCCTTCAAGATCGCCAACACCACCCACTCCCACCCCGAGCTGACCCTGCGGAAATTCACCAAGCTTCTCCCAAAGCACGGAGCCATCGACGCCAGAAAGCAGGTAGATCCGTCCGGTTTGCGTCAGGCTTTCGCTTGCATTGGCACGTGGCGCGCCAATCACTAGATCGCTCTTGCCATCGCCATCGACATCCCCCACCCCGTTCACTGCTGCCCCGAAACCTTCCAGCACGCCGGACGGGCTGGTCAAGGTATAGACCAAGGTATGGTCGCTGCCGGAATAGACCGACACGTACGCAGTTGGCCCAAATGCTCCGATCACATAATCCAAGGTGGAATCTCCGGTTACATCACCTGCATTGGCAAGTGAATAGCCCAGGCGGCTACCATCCGGTCCCTTCACTTGATTGAGCAAGGCACCACTCTTGCCATCGTAGATATAGGCGCTGCCAGTGCTGCCATTTTCGCCGCCAAAAGGAGCTGAGGTTGCAAACTCATGGATGCTGTCACCGTTCAGGTCGCCTAGATCCGCTCCTACCCAGCCGTAATTATCGCCCACCGCCTCGCCCTGGAGTGAGAAAAGAATCTGGGCATTGCCCTCCACAAAAGGCGAACTTTGGGCATAGATGGGCACACCGACTGTCAGCACAAACAGGGTACAGAGTAGGAAGGCGCGGCGCATCGCCCGCACAAAATGTGAGGTTCTCATCATGCTCTCCCTTGTAAAATTGCAATTGTGTGGAATTTGAAACGTGGGGCAGAGGACGCTTGCAGACGCCTGCTCTGCCAACCTTGTTTTGGAAAGTTACAAGATGTAGGTTGCTATGGGCGCAAGTATCGGCAAAGGGTGGGCAAACATTTGCCGGTCACTAGCAGAATTGCCTGCTCTACGCATCGCCGGGCGACTCGGCGAATGCGAGAAAGACGTTCCTGGTGTGAAGAGGATAACAACTATTTTGACAATGCGCTATCAAAAAATTGGCAAATTTACCCGATTTTTGTGGTAAACAGCGTATTTGTAGCTTGCTTGTTCACTACTTGAACAATTGCGTATAACCCGACGAAGAGAGAATGGACATCGAGTCATGCATGTTGGTCACGCCATTCTTCTGGCTTTGCTGCATCTGATAGAGCGATTGTAGATCAGATGGTGTGATGCCGAAGGTGTTGCGAAATGCCTGTGTAAAGTGGCTATGACTGGAATAGCCCAGGTTGAGCGCCAGGTCAGTTAGTTTGCCACAACTCTCCTTGACCGCCTCAAGCGCCGTGCGCAGCCGTAGCTGGTTAAGGTAGTTGTGAACAGTGGCACCGGTCTGTTGACGGAAGATGCGACAGAGCAGATAGGGCGATACGTAAAGCTGTGCTGCCAACTCGTTGAGAGTCAACTCCTGATCGTATGATGTGGAGAGAATCTCTTGGGCGGCGATGGCAATGTCGCGATGTTGGCGCAAGGTCTCTTTGCGCACAGGTCCTGCATCTGGACTCTTCAGATAGGCCGAACGGATCACATCGTCCAGGATGGTCATCGACATCTCTTCGACAAAGTTTTTGTCGGGTTTCTCTTCCTGGAGCAGATGTTCAACCACGATGCGCTGGCGCAGATAACTGCTTGGTTCGCTAGGTCCGAAGCGCACGGCAAACGGGCGATCAATCCGTTCTTCTACCGAGGGATCGTAGCGCTTCATGGCGTCGATCAGGATTTCCGGGGCAAAGGCAAACCATTCACAAAAATCACCTCGCTCCGAGATCTTCTTCCGGCTAAAACCCTGATGCAGATTGTACATGGTGACCAGATTGGGATTGGCGACGATGCTATCGCCGTTGTCATAGTTAATCTGCACACTGGTACGTGGGAAAACGATAAGATGACCATTCACGACCCGGTCAGGTGCCTCGAAATCCGGGCGATTGGCATCGCGACGATAGGTGGCGATGCGTACTAGATCGCTGGAAAAGATCACTTGGGCCGGTTCGGGAGCAGGTTGTGCTGGGGGAAAAAGTGGCGACGGTACAGCAAGATAGGACATCGGCTACCTCTAATACTGGGCTCAACTTGATAAACAATTACAGATTGTGAATCTTACTCAATAGAGCGAGTTCATGCAAGCTATAAAAATTCCAATCCTCGCTAAATCAGCAATCCAATTAACGTTTAATTCTGTGGCGAATCCGGCATTGTTGTATCATCTGCTACAGACCGTCATTTCACAAAACCAAGAGTTCTAACTGAAATCACTTGAGCCAACGCAGAAGGGTGACAAATAGGGTTGTCCTGATTTGCAATGGCCTCACACAAAGGAGCGTCTTATGAAAGCAGCCGTTTGTTATGAGTTTGGCAAACCGCTTGTGGTTGAAGAAGTGCAACTGGATGCGCCACAGGCAGGTGAAGTAAAAGCGAAGATTGCTGCCTGCGCCATCTGCCATAGTGACGTGCACTGGATCCGTGGTGAATGGGGGATGGAAGTGCCCTGCGTCGCTGGCCACGAAGCGGCAGGGGTCATCACTGAGGTTGGACCGGGCGTCACACGCGTCAAAGTTGGCGATCCGGTAGTGATCACCTTGATCCGCTCGTGTGGTCATTGCTTCTACTGCACGATTGGTCGCCCCTACAACTGCGAAGGCGACTTTGCTTTAAATAGCGAAACTCGCCTACACACGCTAGATGGTAAGCCGATTGTGCAAGCGGTTCGGGTTGGTTCCTTCGCAGAATATGTGGTGGTTGATCAAAGCCAGGTGGTGAAAGTCCCAGATAGCTTGCCTCTCGATCAGGCTTCGCTACTTGCCTGCGGCGTTATCACCGGCTTGGGTGCCGTGGTCAACACTGCCGAAGTGGAGACTGGCAGCAGCGTGGTCGTGATCGGTACAGGCGGGGTCGGCTTGAACAGTATTCAAGGCGCAGTACTCTCCGGCGCATCCAAGATTATCGCCATCGATCTACTTGATCAAAAGCTCGAAGCCGCCAAACGCTTCGGGGCCACTCACATCATCAATGGACGCAACGAGGATGTGCTGGCAAAGGTACTCTCGCTGACGGAGAATCGCGGTGTCGATTACGCTTTTGTCACTGTCGGCAGCTCACGCGCTATTGTTCAGGCCAGCAACCTGGTGCGCAAGGGCGGCACGACCGTGATCGTCGGCATGCCCAGCAACGCCGATGCCAATGTCCCGCTCAACTCCCACACTTTGACCACCGGACGCAATGTCATGGGCAGCAACATGGGCTCAACCCGCCCCTCCGTTGATATTCCCCACTTAGTAGAACTTTATCAACAAGGACGACTGAAACTGGATGAGCTGATCACCAAACGCTACACACTCGACCAGATCAACGAAGCGATCGAATCCATGGAACGAGGCGAAGCATTACGAAATGTAATTGTGTTTTAGTGAAAAGTAGTATAGTTGAAAAGTTAAAGAGTAGTGGAATTACTTTTCAACTTTTTAACTTTTCAACTATACTTGCCTTGTTCATTAGTACTTTCCATCTATCCAATGATTTCGAGGAGAAATTCTCATGATACAACTGCGTACGCATGGTCTGTTTTCCGCCTTGGTGGTTGCGGGTTTGTTAATGACATCCTGCGCTGCCGCCGCACCAACCGGAAATGTTCCTGCCGCAGCTCCAACCGACACCCCGGCTGCCGAGGCTGCTGCCCCAACTGGTCCTTTCACGCCAACCAACTACGAAGCACCCGATTGCAATTATGGTGGCGAGATGAAGAAGATTGAAGCAGTCGACGAGTTGACGGTCAAGTTTACGCTCTGTCAGCCTGATCCTGCCTTTTTGTCCAAGATTGCCTTTGTCAGCAACAACATTCAAGACGCTGACTATCTCGAGGCCACCGGCGGCACTGGTGACCTGATCGAGAAGCCGAATGGCACTGGTCCTTACAAATTGTCCGAGTGGCGACGCGGCGATCAAGTGATCCTGACCCGCAACGACGAGTATTGGGGCGATAAGGCGATTGTTCCGAACTTGATCTTCCGCTGGGGCACGGAGAGCGCTCAGCGCTTGGTCGAGTTGCAGGCCGGTACGGTGGATGGCATCAGCTCGGTGGGTGCCGATGATTTTGAGACCGTCAAGAGTGACTCAAATCTGCAACTGCTTGAACTGGCCAGCAGCAATGTCTTCTATCTTGGCATGAATAACACGTACCCGCCCTTTGACAATGAAAAGGTACGTCAAGCCTTTGCGATGGCAATTGACCGCGATCGACTGGTGAAAAATTTCTATCCGCCAGCTTCCAGCGTGGCCAAGGAATTTATGCCACCTTCGATCTACGGCTATACCGGCCAGGTCGATTGGTACAAATACGATCCGGAACAGGCCAAGAAGATCCTGACCGAAGAAGGGGTACTGCCAGGCTTCAAGACTACGATTACCTACCGTGATGTGGTGCGCGGCTATCTGCCCAGCCCCAGCACAATTGCACAAGACCTTCAAGCACAATTGGCCGATATTGGCGTCGAAGCTGAAATTGTGGTCATGGAATCAGGTGCCTTCCTGGATGCGGCGTCCGCCGGTCAACTGGATGGCTTTCACATGCTCGGCTGGGGTGCTGACTATCCGGATGCCACCAACTTCTTGGATGTACACTTTGGCCCCGGTGCTTCTAAACAATTTGGCACCGGCTTCCAGGATATTTGGGATGTATTGAAGCAAGCTGGCACCACCGCCGATCAGGCTGCTCGTCTGCCTTTGTATTCCAAGGCGAATGAGTTGATCAAGCAGCATGTGCCGATGATCCCGATTGCCCACGGTGGCAATGCCGATGCCTTTAAGGCCGATGTTGAAGGTGCCTACGACCCGCAAGCAGGGGCCATTCACTTTGCATTGCTCAAACCAGGCGAACGCGATACCTTTGTTTGGATGCAGAATGCTGAGCCAATCAGCATGTTCTGTGGTGACGAGACCGACGGTGAGACCCTCGGTTTATGCGAGCAATTCGGCGAATCCTTGATGGCCTACAAGCCAGGTGGCAACGGTGCTGTAATTCCTTCGTTGGCGACTGAGTACAGCTCCAATGCCGATCTCACCGAATGGACCTTTACACTGCGTCCGGGTGTGAAGTTCCACAATGGTGCATCGCTTGACGCTAATGATGTTGTCGTCACCTTTGCGATGCAGTGGGATGTCAAGCATCCACTCCATAAGGGCCGCAGTGGAGATTTCACCTACTTCTCCAGCCTCTTTGGACCGCTGCTCAACGCACCGAAATAAGGTACGAACTACGAGTTGCGAGTTGCGAATCCTGTAAGTAACTCGTAACTCGCAATTCGTAACTCGTAACTCACTATGTTTCTCTACATTCTTCGCCGTATAATTTTAGCCATACCTGTGCTATTGGGCATTCTCTTTGCCACCTTTGCGTTAGCGCGTCTGATTCCTGGTGATCCCTGTCGGGCAGCACTGGGCGAAAAGGCGACCGATGCCATCTGCAATGAGTTTATTGTCCGCTACGGGCTCGATAAGCCCATTCCTGTACAATTTGGCGTCTACCTCAATGATGTAATCCATGGCGATTTGGGTCGTTCCTTTCGCTTGGGACAACCTGTGACTCGATTGATCGCCGAACGGATGCCTGTCACCATCGAACTGGCGTTGACAGCACTGATCTTTTCCACGGTTTTTGGCATCTTACTTGGGATTATTTCTGCCTACTGGCGCAATTCCATGATTGACGTGGCGACGATGATCTTTGCCAATCTCGGCGTCTCGGTGCCAATTTTTGTTTTGGGTCTACTGCTTGCTTATACCTTTGCTGTGGGGCTAAAGGGTACTCCCTTTGCATTGCCCCCTTCGGGACGCTTGACTGCTGGTATCCAGGTGAAGACATTGGCGGAAGTGTGGGGAATCCAAACCGGTGGGGTCGTCAAGGGTGTGCTGGATTTCTTGTCGCAGATGTATCTTGTCAATGGGCTGCTCACCCTGAACGGCAAGCTAGTCGGTGATGTGCTCAAACACTTGATTCTTCCGACTTTGGCGCTTGGTACAATTCCATTATCCGTGACTGCGCGCATGACGCGCTCTAGCCTGCTTGAAGTTTTGGGGCTTGACTACATGCGTACGGCCCGCTCTAAGGGATTGAATGAACGTATGGTGATCTTTCGCCACGCCATGCGCAATGCTCTGCTCCCAGTCGTGACTGTAATCGGTTTATCCTTGGGCGGGCTTTTGGGCGGCGCAGTGTTGACTGAGTCGATCTTTGGCCTAACCGGCGTAGGACGCACCCTATCCGAAGCGATCACCGCCCGCGATTATACCGTCGTACAAGGTTTCACGCTTGTCATTGCGGTGACCTTTGTCATCGTCAACCTGATCGTAGATATCTCGTACGCTTTTCTCGACCCACGAATTCGGTACGATTGATTCCGAACTCTCGCTTACATCAAATGACTGTAACTACCTCGGACTTCCTCACCCCTATGCCACGCAGCCTGTGGCAAAATGCGCTGCGTCATCTTTTTCGCCAACGCTCTGCCATCACTGGCATGATACTATTGGGCTTTCTCGTCTTTATTGCCATTTTTGCACCTCTGCTGGCAACGCATGATCCAACCGACACCATGATCGGCCAGGAGGATGTGAAAAAGCGAGAAGCCCCCTGTATTCACTGGCTAGGTTGTGACTCAGAGAAACCGCAACACCTGTTTGGTCTGGATGGCAATGTTCGTGACCTCTACAGTCGTGTGCTCTATGGTGCACGGCTTTCCTTGCAGGTGGGCTTTGCCGCAGTCGGTTTTGCCATCGTCATTGGCACCGTTTTAGGGGCCGTTGCTGGTTATATGGGAGGCTGGACCGATAACTTCATCATGCGCTTGATGGATGTACTGTTGGCCTTTCCTAGCCTAGTACTGACGATTGCGATTGTCACTGTGCTTGGCCCTGGCCTGATCAACACATTAATTGCTATCGGTATCGTCAGTATTCCTTCCTATGCACGCATTGTACGCGCCAGTGTACTTTCGATCAAAGAACAAGATTATGTGACAGCCGACCGAGCTATTGGCGTGCCGCCTACTCGTATTCTTTTCTCGCATATCATGCCCAATGCGCTAACACCTCTGGTCGTGCAGGCAACCCTGGGTATTGCAGGAGCTATCCTTGACGCTGCTGCGCTCTCCTTCCTTGGCCTTGGTGCCCAACCGCCGACGCCCGAATGGGGCTCCATGATCGGTGCTGAGCGCAACCAGATTTTCACAGCGCCTCACCTGATCCTCTTTCCTGGACTTGCTCTGATTCTCACTGTACTTGGCTTCAATTTGCTGGGAGATGGGCTAAGGGATGCACTGGACCCTCGACTAAATCGATAGGATTTTGGCCATGCCCACCATTGACTCTATCACCCTCAACAACTACCGCCTACCGCTCGATCCACTTTTTTTTGCTGCCTGGGATCCAAACCCACGCCGGAGCCATACGGTGACGCTGGTGCGGGTCCGCGCTGGCGACTTTGAAGGTGTCGGTTCGGGCGATGCCATGCTTGGCTTTGCTGGCTATGAGTCGCTCTTTCTGGGGCAGGATCCCTTTGCCATTGAGCGCCATGTGCAACTGCTGGACAATTTACAATTCATGTATGGCCGTTGCTGGCCATTAGAAGTTGCCCTGTGGGATTTGATGGGCAAGATCAGTGGACAGCCGGTCTGGAAATTGATGGGCGGCAAGAGCAATCGACTGCGTCTTTACGCCTCAATGGGGCAACGGCGACCGATGGACGAACGTGCGACAGCAGCCAAGGAGTTGTGCGATCGGGGTTTTCCTGCGCTCAAGTTGCGCTTTTATGCCGAAACAATCCAGGAAAACCTGGCAGTCGCCCGTGCGGTGCGCGAGGCCATTGGTCCCACGATGGAACTGTTGGTGGATGCCAATCAAGGTTGGCGTATGCCCTGGGATACGCGTACCCCCTGGGAACTGAAGACTGCGCTCTATGTTGCCGACGCTCTGGCGGAACTCAACACCTTCTGGCTGGAGGAACCACTCTGGCGCACCGACTATCGAGGGTTGGCAGAGTTGCGCAAACGGGCCAAGGTACGCATAGCGGGGGGTGAGGGCAACCGTGATTTTTCCGAACATTTGGAATGTCTGCATCATAGCTCGCTCGATGTCTACCAAGCGGATGTAGTTTGGAGCACGGGACTGTTGCGCGCTCGCCAACTAGCGCAGATGGTACAATCGGCGGGGGCCATCTTTTCGCCACATACCTGGGGCGATGGGCTGGTTGTATTGGCCAATCTACAAGTCTCAGCGGCAGTTTCAAATGCCCCATTTATTGAGTTCCCTTTTGACCCACCAGAATGGAACGATCAACGCCGCGATTACATTTTTGCCCAACCACTCCGCGCCGAGCTGAATGGTTGGATCACTCTGCCCAATGCGCCTGGGATGGGTCTAGAAATCGATTGGGCCGGGATCGAGAAGTACAAAATAGCCTCAGGAACGATACAACTGTAGACAAATTAACCGTATTTGAGATTACCTAAAGCTCAACGTAATGTCCGTCTGTATAGCGAACGTGTTTTGTACAGGTATTGTCTATGCTTGTACAACCTTGTACGGGTAAAATCCTCACTTTTCATCAGAACTTAACTGTAAAAAGTCTTAAGAAGGCAAAGATTGCTGTGTATAGGACTTTTTCAGTGCAAAAATTTTCAAATTGCCCAATAATGGAAAAAAAGGTACTTGACTTGTACAACATTTGCAGATATAGTATGAAGGCAGATTGGTAGTTTGGTATACCTTGATTATCGAGGTTGCCAAGGGACCGTTCTGGTCTTCTATTTTACTCCGCACGCCATCAGGTCGCCTCCTGATCGCTGAAGTTGGTATGGCCTTGATGTATGTGCGGTATGCAATGTGGTACCGTAGTACCGAAGGAGAGATTCTGATGTCAACACGCGAAACAGGAACCGTGAAGTGGTTCAACGATGCCAAGGGGTTTGGCTTTATTGCGCGCGACGCTGGCGGTGGGGATGTGTTTGTGCATTATTCGGCGATTACTGGCAATGGTTTCAAAAGTCTGGCTGAGGGCCAACGGGTCGAGTTTGCTGTCAACGAAGGCCCTAAAGGTTTGAATGCTGCTGATGTGAAGAAACTTTCGTAGCAGTTTTGTTACGAGTCTTGCCATCTTCCAGGAAGGTTGTGTCGTATTAAAATTCCTCTCGGAGCGGATCTTCCTGGAAGTGAATTGTGTTAAAATTTGTTTGTGGGCAGCATACCGTACATGTTTGTAGGCTAAGTTTTTATGATTAAAGCGCTGTAGGGGTCGTCTCCCTACAGCGCTTTTTTTGTTCAATCCCTCTACGACGTTTCCCACCGACAAAGCTGTTTTTCGTTGGAAATGCATTAATAATATAGAAAGTCAATTGAATTTATTCTTCAGCTTTTGCTGAATATGTGATATGCTAAAGATAGGATTATATCGTATGTTCTAATAAATGTTGATACGTTTCTGTGGTTATCTACAGCGCGGAGCAGATCATGGAACTATTTGGCCATTATGCAAGCTGTCATGGGATGCGAATTTATTGGCGACAGCATCTGTCCCACTCCGTTATTGGGTTGATTATGCTCCTGGGTATGTTGTCTTGCCTTTTTTTTCTGGATTCCTCACCTGCTTACGCACAGTCCTGTGTGAGCGAAATTGAACCGAATAATCAACGTTCCGAAGCGACATTGATCGCTCCACTCACCTGTGCAGAGGGAGAGAGTGTCGATACCGATCAAGATTACTATCGGATCAAGGTCGATAGTGAGCAGGCAAAGCAACGTTGGGACGTAGAACTCACCCACTCGGCAGGCGAAACCTTTCAATTTTGCATTTTGGATGCGCAAGGCGAAATGGCTCAATGCCGTAGCGGCAGCAATATTGTTCTGAGCGATCTTGTCTTCGTCCCTGGTGAAGTTGACTTCCTGGTTAAGAGCCGCCGTACGGGGGGGACCTATACGCTAAGCTTTACCGCAACCGATATTGTTGGCCCCTCGGACGAAGTGGAGCCCAACGATCTGGTCGCCACTGCTTCGCCGATTGTCAATTCGTTATCCATCAATGGTCGATTTGTCGGAGAAGAGGACGATCTTTATCGCTTTGAGTCAAGCGGCTCGGTGGCGCGCTTTCGAGCTGAGGTGGAAGGGACAGGCGTTGCCTATTTGGCACTGCTCGATGCCGCTGGCAATGAACTTACCCGACGCTCGGATGCTGTCGATTCCGTGCTGGCGCTCGACGACCTTTATCTGGCACCAGGGGTTCACTTCTTTCAACTCCATGGGGCTGACGGCACCTATCAATTTCGCCTGATCCCTTTGACAGAAGCCTGGGATGAACGCGAGCCAAACGATGATATTCTGCAAGCAACCCGTTTACCCTTTGAACTGCCCATGTTGGGCCGCCTTCCCAATGCCGAAGACCTGGATCAATATCGCTTCTCTCTCTCCAACGCAACCCATCTTTTGATTACAGTTGTCCCGCCAACCGCAGGTCAGATCAGCATTGATCTGCGTGGCTACTTTCTCAACGGCGAACCCCAAGATGGCCAGCCCTTCCGCTACGAGGCCTTTTTGCCAGCCGGCGATTATACGATCCAACTCAAAACCCGACAGCCGAGTCCTGACCCCTACACGATCCTGATCGAACATCTCAACCCCTTTGCGCTCCCCGTCGATCTTGAGCCTGCCAACAATAATCGTACCACGGCACCTTCATTGCCACCCTCCTTTATTGTGGATGGCGTCACTGGCAGTAGCAGTGACCGGGAAGATTGGTATCGCTTGCCGACAACACAAACGGCGACCTGGGTCAACGTACAGGTGGAAGGTGCAGCGGTCAATTTGACCTTCTTTCAGGGCGAAGAGGAACTTCACCAGATCAAGCTTGACCGAAACAAAGGTATCGTCAATGGTCCCCTGCCCAATGCACCTCTCAATGAGTTCGCCCTGCGGGTCAATGGCCGTGGCAACTATCATCTCGTCTTTTGGTTTGACAACGGCCCCCAAGCATTGACCAGTGGCCCGCCTCCTGCCCAACTTGCCATCACGCTACCCAGTGACCGGGTAGCCGCATTTGCCAACCAGGTGCAACGTCTGGAAGGCTCGCTCTTCATCCAGAACACGACTCCGATTGAGCAGACGCTTGATTTGGCCGTGACCAGTAGTGATTTTGCCTGGCAGCCGGAACTGGAGCAATCCCAAATCACGCTCGCCCCCAATGAAAGTCAGTCATTGCCACTGCATATTAACATGCTGCCTAACGTTGCCGAAGGTGATACAACCTTTTATGCCACTTCTGCCAACCTTGCACTGGATCGCTCCAATACAAGCACCACGCTCTCCTCGATCTGTGGCCTGGCGCCTACCGGGATGGACAGTCAATGGACCAGTGCCGGGGCTTTGACTGGCGGGCTGAACGTCGCCTGGCTGCCCCTGGGCGGAAAACCAGTCGAAGATCGCCGAGGAGTGGCTGACCTTTTGGATGGACGCGTTAGCTTTGAAAGTGGTTTTCAAGCCAAGGTCGGCGATGGCCCGGTCACGATTGAATTAGCGGGCAAGGAGCCCTTGCCCATTCAAGGTGTCATCTTAAACCCTACGGGTCAACTCCAACCTCCCAATACGTTACGCAATTTCACGGTCGCAGTCTCGACAGATGGTAAAGTATTTGAACCAGTTCTAAGTGGAACATTAAGTCCAGTGTTGAAGGAGCAGCCCTTTGCCTTTGCCCAGCCGGTGCAAGCCCATTTTGTTCGCCTCTCCCTACTCGATTCGCACAAAGCCGAACTGCAGAGCGATATTGGGTTAGGCGAATTCAAGGTGATCGCTGCGGCTTCTGCGCTCACGTTGACCGAAGGGTTTGACCTTGCCAGCCCGGAGATGGGAGGACACGTTGTCTTGGCAACCCCATCGATCCTCGATGCCCAGAAGATGCTGAGCGGATTGAGTACCGAAACCAAACTATCGTTGCAGGAGACAATGGCCGAGAGTGCGCCGACGAATGGAATGACGGCAACTCAGACAAGCAGCGATCTTGAATGGGTCATTGGTTTTCAACAAAATCGGGCGGCTCAAATCCGTGGCATCGAATGGACTAATGGCACGCAAGGTAGCGCCGCCCAACGTATCGCTACGCTTGAACTTTATGTATCACTCGATAGCCCAATGGGACCGTGGCAACCGGTGAAGAGTTGGAAGCTTGATCCGAGAAGTACAGGGCCACAGACACTAAACTTTGCCGCGCCACTTTGGGCCAGATTTGTCCGCTTTGTCGTTGCGCCACCAAGCAATGTTGATACCTTGTATTATCCCAAAGCCCTGCGTATCTTGGAACAGCCTTCGGATCAAAGCTACCGCTCGATCTTGGCAGAGTGGGGCGAAGCCAGCCGATCTGCGATCTATGAGCAACTCCAGACGGTGACGCAGATCGAAGGGCAGTCGTTGGAAGATGATGCGTTGGGCGAAAACAATCAACGCCAACATGCGCAAGCCCTTGCCTCGGGACAATCCATACATGGCACAGTGTCCGATAGCGATGTGGATTGGTTTGCGCTGGATGTTCCAATTGGTTCGAACCATGTGCAGTGGCAGATGGATGGCAATCCTGTGGATGTACAACTGCTAGACGATGCCAGCAACCCGATCTCCTATACAGTGACTGCACAGGGCGAGCGGCGAATTTTTGACGCCGAAGTTTCTAGTGGCCACTACAACTTGCGCATGGCCAGTGCCTCGCGATCTGTGCTCATCGCTTGGAACACGACCCGTTCACTGCAAGCCTACGTATCATCCTTTCAAGCTGGATTGGCTCGCTTCGCCGCCCCGTCTGGTCAACAAGCTGTAAAATTGAACCTGCTGCCCTTCGGTCGGCCAGGTGCACTGCTTCTACCCGAATGGAGTAGCGATCCAGCCATGTTGCAGCAGGCGCTTACCAGTTATGGGCGCAATGACTTTTCCAACGACGCCGACGTCAACCTACAAATCGCCAGCAAGGCGTTGCTGCAGCAACCTGGTGCACACATCCTAATTCTCTTCAGCGGGCAACTTAACGAACCAAATGAAGAGACAACCCGCCTGTGGAATACCCTAAGCGAATTGCAACCCCAGATCTTCGCCTTTGCGCTGCCTAGCGCCAGTGATGCTGCCACACAGACCCGCCTACAAGATTGGGCAAGCATCAACCAAGGTGGATATGCTACCGTCGCTACGCAGGATGAGTTTGAGTCGGCACTTGCCCAGGTTGCCTGTCAACTTCAGTCTACCGCAGCCTACCAACTGCGCGTCAATGTCAGCCGCTTGGAAGCTACGCCCACCCCAACCCCTGCGCCGACGTTGCCACCTCAGCCCACAGCCACCCCTACAGCGACACCTCAACCGAAAGCTACCGATGTGATCAGCGACAGTAGCTCGCCCGCTGAAGGTACATCGGTTGCTGTCGATCAAAGCTCGGTACCGGCTGAAGAGAATACAACCATCGTGACACAAGACTTTCCGGGGACACCTGGCCTGCTTTCCGTAGTCGGTACGTCGTATGAAGGCGCGTTTACTGCACCAATTCGCAACGGCTCGGTGGAAATCATTTTGGACGCATCCGGTAGTATGATGCAGACGCTAGATGACCGTTATCGTATCGACATTGCGCGGGAAGTTCTCAGTCAACTGGTGACAACGGTCTTGGATCCGGATACACCCCTGGCGTTGCGTGTCTTTGGCCACCGTGAGCCACGTTCTTGTCGCACCGATCTGGAAATACCGCTGGCCCCGCTCGATCAAACCAATGCTGCGGGTGTGATTGCGGGTGTGATGCCCAAGAATTTTGGCATGACCCCAATCGGTGCCTCGTTGGCGCAAGTGCCAAACGACATGGCCCAAGCCCAAGGCGCCAAGGTGATTGTTTTGGTTACCGATGGCGAGGAGACCTGCGGTGGCAACCCTGCTGCCGAAATTCAGAAGCTCGTCGATTCTGGCCAGAACATCCGTATTAACATTGTTGGCTTTGCAGTCAATGATGAAGCGACCAAGAAGATGTTTATGGAATGGGCGCAACTGGGAAAAGGTTTTTACTTTAATGCCACCAATGCACTGGAACTGAGTGATGCCATTGATAAAGCATTACAAGTCCCATTTCGTGTTTACACTGCTGATGGCAAACTAGTAACAAGTGGGATTGTGAATGGCGGCAAGATCGAAGTGCCAACCGGCCAATACACAGTAGTTGTCGAAACCGAAAAAGAACAACGTTTTGAAGATGTGTTAGTGGTTGGTGGCCAAGCCGTTCAACTTGAGGTAAAAGGGGAGGAATAAAATGCGAGTGGCAGGTGGCGGGTAGCGATTCATCTACTACTCGCCACTTGTTACTGGCTTACTTCTTGTCCAAAACAACTCGACGTTTGTCGCTTAGGAGCGTCACCCGCTCGTAAGAAGGTGATGTCTTTACCAACAGCACACCCCAATTGTACTCTCCAGGTTGGATTCCCAATTCAGAAAAGCCAAACGTGACCGATGTGTTGCGGGTTACCCCAGCCCACCCTAAGCCATTCGCCATCGCATCTTCCCCGCGATGCCAAAAGACAAGTTCGTAGGCATAGCCATCAGGCAAGGGCACATTGAGCGGCGTCCACGAGAAGTTGCCACGATTGACCACGATCTGCGTATCCACTGGCTCGATATGAGTGACGGTCTGGCCAAACCACCAGGCATTGCTCTTGGCGACCGGTGGCTGCTGAGCTGTTGTTGACGGCTGACTGGCTGGCGCACGTGTTGCCACAACTCGCACGGGTGTATTGGTCGGCTGCGGTGTCTCAGTCGGTACTTCTGTGGGTATCTCCGTCGCAGTTTCGGTGGCTGTCGGCTCAACCGTTGGCGTGTCCGTAGGGAGTGGCGTGGCTGTCTCCGTTGGCGACGGTGTGACCGTAGGCGTTTCTGTTGCAGTTGGTGTTGAAGCAAGCGCTACCGCCTGTGCTGTTACTGTCAAGACTGCGCCATTGACCGAATTGCTGATGGGTGGCGGACCCTTGGCCTCGGCAACAGAATTATTCATCCATTTGCCGACAACAAACCAGGAAATCATCACCAGCACCAATGCCGCTGCCGCTGCTGCTGCACCCAAAATAATGGGACGGGGCAGATTGGGTAAGCGAGGTAGGGTCGGCGCTGTAAATTGTGGTTTGGGGGCAACTACGGGCACAGATAACGCCGAATGTTGTCGTTGCAATGTGACCGCAGTGATGTCATCTTTGGCACCCTCCTGCACGGCAAGATCTACCAGTTGGTTAACTGCATCTTGTGCACCGAGTTGAGAAATCGCCGTTGCTACTTGCGTTTCATTCAACACATCCGAGGCGCTTTTGGTACAGATAAACAGGGTGTCGTCCTCAAGCAGTTGGATTCGATCTACGGTTGGGTTTTGACGCCCTTGGCTAGGTGCTCCATTCGCCTGGCCAATTTCGATCAGATTGGTGCTGACTTCAACCAGATCGCCACTGCCAAGCAGCCCATCATTCGCAATCCAATCGGGCGCAGCGGATTCACCATTTTGGAAGTAGGAGAGATCGACTGGAGCTTGATTCGTGCGATCCGTAGTAATGCGATGTGCATTACGACCCCGCATCACATAAGCCTGGCAGTCACCCACACGTGCCACATAAAGCGTGCCCGCCGCCACTGCTACTGCAATGATGGCTGAGCGCATGTTTGCCAACTGTGGCTCCAACATGGCTTGGCGGAAGATTGCCCCGTTGGCTTCTAAAACTGCCTGGATCAAACGTTGCTGAATCGGAGTGCTTTCGTTGTTAATGACAAGCTGATACAGCGTCTGAACCGCCAGCCGACTCGCAACTTTTCCTCGTGCACCGCCGCCGCTCCCATCTGCAATAACCACAATTTGTACGTTGGTAGTACCAAATCCACCAATTTCCTTCGTGGTAAAGATGGTATAATCGTCTTCATTATGTCGTCGACCCCGCCCAGTGCGGCTGGCAAAGCCAGCAGTGTATTCGAGTTCTTTGTAGGCCGATACTGTTTCCATAAATTTGTTCGTTCCCAATCAGACCTGGGCCACTTTCACCCTGGTCATTGTCAAGCTTGCTTCAACGTAATTCGGCAGCCTATGTAAAAAAGCCTCATTCATTACTGATCAAATTAAAGATACCGTAAACTTTTCCATTTTTAGTTTTCAATATAATTACAACATGTTTTGTAACACTGTAAGTAAGACCAATTCGATAAAATAGATCTTGCGCCTTACGGTTTGTTGCAAGCGTAATTTATCGGTTGAAGTAGTAGAGTTGTTTAGATGGAGCAATTAAGAGATGGTACAAAAGTCTAAATTTGTGGGAGTTGTCTTTACTGGGGTGTTGTGGGCTGCACTCTTTTTGGTAGCATTTGCCAATGATGGAGGAAAGCAGATTTCTGCGCAGCATCGGAAACAGACATCGTCAGCATCTGGCGCTGGGGAAAGGAGTACAAGTGTCCATTTTGCCATCATTGGCGATTTTGGTGAGCGTGGTAAAGGGGAAGAGGCGGTTGCGACCATGGTTGCCCAATGGGATCCCGAGTTTATTGTAACCTTGGGTGACAACAATTACCCCGATGGTAAAAGCAGCACAATGGATCGCAATGTCGGCGAACTTTACCACGACTACATCTACCCGTTTCTGGGCTCATTTGCCACGCCTACTCCCGACGCCACCCCTGGTCCTGCGGAAAATCGGTTTTGGCCGATCTTGGGCAATCACGATTGGCATGCCTTGAGCGTCAACAATGGCTTAGTCACAGGGCCTTATTTTGATTATTTTACATTGCCGGGAAACGAGCGCTATTACGACTTGGTCAAAGGTCCAATTCACTTTTTTATGTTAGATAGCGATAGTCATGAACCGGACGGGATCAAACAAACGTCAATCCAAGCCAACTGGCTAAAGCAGCAACTGTCGGCCTCCACCGCACCCTGGAAATTGGTGCTCAGCCATTACGCACCTTATTCCTCATCGACACATGGCTCTACCGTCAATCTGCAATGGCCATACAAAGAGTGGGGAGCCGATATCGTATTAGCAGGACACGACCATGTCTATGAGCGGTTGGAAGAAGATGGGTTGCCCTATTTGGTCAATGGTTTGGGAGGAGCAAGTCGGTATAGCTTCAAAACGCCGGTTGCAGGTAGTTTGGTGCGCTATGCGAGTAGTCCAGGAGCGCTGTTGGTGGATGCCGATGAACAATCGATCACCTTACAAATGGTGATTACGAGTGGTGTGACAATTGACCAGATTTTGCTTACGAAATCTTCTGCAACTCCGGTCACTCCAACGCCAATCACACCGGAAAGTACTCCAAACACGCTGTTTTTACCAATGATAGATAACAATAATGTTACCGATTAATCTAATTCGATAATTCCCTGAATTCTAGTTGAAAATTGCCCGTAACTTTCTCTAAAGTGCGTCGTCATCATTAATGTTGCCGCAATGGCCACAAAACGAGTCGTTAAGCATATCGTCGAACATCATCCATCGGATTTGGGTCGAGGAGAAAAGCGGAGGTCACGATTGGCCCTCCGTTGCCAAAGCACAGGTCCTTACACAAAGGAGAAAAATTATGGGAAACCTCATCAAGGTCTCAGCACAGTCGCGAACAAGCTCAGTTGCCGGTGCCATTGCCGGAATGATGCGGGAGGATGGAGAAGCAGAAATGCAGGCCATCGGAGCCAGTGCAGTCAATCAGGCAATGAAGGCAATTGCCGTCGCTCGTGGTTATCTAAAGGACGATGGCATCGATATTGGCGTTGCGCCAGCCATGAACGAAGTTGAAATTGATGGTAACGAACGAACTGCGGTTCGCATGTCAATTTTCAAGCGATAGTGTATGACCCAGGAGATGAGACAAGAGGGCAAGCGTGCCAGGTGAAAAACCCTGTCACCCTTGTCAGCTTGTCGCCCCTGCTTCCTTAGCGCACAACTCTTCCTTCCCCTTCGCGGCGCGTAATTCGACGTGCGTCCATCTCTTCCATCACCGCCTGAGCATACTTGCGACTGGTTGTGAAGAGATCCCTCATTTCGGCCAGGGTAATTGACCCATGCTCACGCGCATAGGCGACAATCTTTTCCACCATCAAATCAAAATCACTTTGTCGGAAGAGTACGCCATCGCCAAGCCGGATGAGTTGCTTCTGCTCGATCAACATTTCCAGAAGATCGGGGTCACCGAGAAGGCGCAACGAATCTGTGATGTTGGGGGGCGTAAAGGGAGCCGCCGCAAATTGTTCTAACAGATGATCGACAACCTGCTGCTGGACAAGGGTTAAGGAGATTGTATACCCTGTCTGCCAAACGCTGTTATCATCAGCATCAATCAGACCTTCACTCTTTGCCCGCTCCAGAATGGCATTGAAAAGCCGTACCGTCAGCGATGTGTTGCTGAGCTGCGTTTGGAGGCGGCTGCGCACTTCACCCCGTGCCATTCCTCGTCGTAAGGGAGATTGACGATGAAAGTCGCTCAATAACTGGCTGATCTGCGCCTTCACTTGTTGCCAGCGATTCAGTGTACAATAAACAGCCTCGCCTACATCCAGGGTGAACAAGGCCCCGCTGTGGGTCAAATCGGCAAGTGCATCCTGCGCCACAGCCAGATCCAAATCGCTGTGGGCAAACAGATCCTTGGCTGTCACAAAGGGCGTCCGCTCAAGTGTCTGCAACAGGATCTCATCGGGGGCACCTTGGGCCAAGGTTTGCAAGCGGGTGATGACTGCTGGATCATCGCGCTTCCAACGTCTTCGTGGATGCGGGCTGAGTACATCGCCGCCCCCCAGGGTCAAGCTTGGTGATGGCTGACGCAAAATATAGCGATCGCCAGCAGCGACAACGACAGGACGTTCCAGGCGGAACTGCAACCAACCTTCCTCGCCAGGTTCGAGTCGTTCCTTGCCTAGAACACGCACATAGGCTACAGCCTCGGTGGCAGCGCAGAAAAAGTCAACTTGCTGATTGTGTTCGAGAGGCTTGGGCGCATCGCTCAACAGTCGAAACTGTACGTCAAGCAGTTGGGTGGCCTGAACTGTGCCTGGCTTCACTACTACATCGCCCCGCTGCAACTCTTCAACACCGACTCCGGTCAAATTGATCGCCAACCGGGAGCCGGGCAAGCCACGTTCAATGGACTGGCGGTGAGATTGTAACGAACGAATCCGCGCCTGTAAGTTGCTGGGCATGATCTCCACAGCATCACCCACAGCAAACTCGCCGTCCTGAAGCGTACCCGTCACAACCGTGCCGAAACCGCTTAAACTAAAGACGCGGTCAACAGGCAGGCGTGGGCGGGCACGATTACGGCGCGGCGGCAATGTCCCTAAGGTGCGGGCGATCTGTTTGCGCAATTCAAGCAAGCCTTGCCCTGTTGTCGAACTGACCCGCACAATCGGCGCACCAGCCAAATGTGTGCTCTCCAGCAATTCACTGATGTCGAGTTCCACCAACTCCAGCCACTCTAGATCGTCCACCATATCTACTTTGGTCAAGGCAACCACAGCCGCAGGCACCTTGAGCAGATCGAGGATGGCGAGATGTTCACGGGTTTGCGGCATCACCCCTTCGTCGGCAGCGATCACCAGCACCACTGCATCCAGCCCGCTGACCCCAGCCAGCATGTTCTTAATAAAGTCGATATGGCCCGGCACATCGACAATGCCTACCTGCTCCGCCTCGCTTTTGCCAGGCAGCGTCAGTTTAATCCAGGCAAAGCCCAGATCGATAGTCATTCCACGAGCTTTTTCTTCTTTGAGACGGTCCGGATCGATGCCGCTGAGGGCACGGACAAGCGTAGATTTGCCATGATCGACATGGCCGGCGGTACCGATAACACGCATGGGTTTGTTGGGGAAAGTTTAAAATTGCGGATTAACTCGCATTTTCATCCTGATGTTTGATATAGGCATTTTGCCTGATTCATGATTTTCCAGTAGGACAGAGGGTCAGCATTTACTGACCCTCTCTTCACGGTCCTACTGATTCACTGTCTACTGTCTCACTGTTTACTACCATTCGTATTCTGCTGCGCCTCACCGACCATGATGCCCGAAGTGCGCCGCGTGACCTGTTGCGAGTAAAGTTCAGCATTACGTCGCTGTCGCTGCCATTCTTCCTCAAGGGTACGCATCTTGTCGTCGCGCTCGCGCAAGGACTTCTGCATTCCTTCCAGCCAAGATTGCGACATCCCCAAGAAATACTGTCCGTAGGTTTCTTGCAACTTCCAGATGTGTTGTAGAAGCTGTTCGTGAATCTTGATATCATGGATCAAGGGTGGGAAGCGTTCGACCACTTCACGGTTATACTTTTCCTGCTCGGACCAGAGATGTTCCTGCCGTAGTTCGGCTTTGCGGCGTCGCTTTTCGTAATCCTCGCGGAATTCGTCCATTTCGCGGCGGATGCGCTCTTCAGCAAGGCGTTGCAACTCCTGGACCTGCCCCTGTTCGCGCAGTACCAGGTCCTTGAAATCCTGCATTTCGCTCACAGCGCGGCGTGCAATCTCGACCTGCTGCGCATAAGCTTGAACTCGTTCGTAGGCTTGAGCGACTAAGGTTTTCTGCTCTTCGATGGCCTCGCCCCAACGGTTAAAGGATTGATCGCGGTCGGCAATTTGCACACGTACCTTTTCCATAAAGAGCGAGGTCTGCTCGCGAATCGTATCGATCTGGGGCGGCAGTTTTTCAATCTCAGCCAGCCCCTTGCGGATCGATTCGTCGAGCACTGGAATGCGCCCTGCCACCGCCTCGATACGCTTGAAGAGTTCGACTGTTTCCTGCTGGAGTTGGGCAATTCGTTTGGTGTCGCTGGTGCGCTGTTCGGAAAGGAAGGGAATCTGACGGGTGCGTTCTTCGATCTCCTTGGCTAAACCACCAATTTGATTGCGCACCCCCATGATCAACTCAGAGAGGCGGACGTCTTCTACTGCACGGATCTCGACCGCCTCCTCAAGGCGGTTGATACGCGGTAACTCACGCCGCACCTCGCTAATTTCTCGACTGAGA
>JAXLWB010000074.1:0-31081 GCA_046328715.1 Caldilineaceae bacterium
TGCGTGCGGCTGGAGCGTAGCCATCGATGTGCAGTCCATACTGCTTCAGCAGATCGACATAGCCCTGGTTGAATTGGGCAAAACCATCAAACGTAAAGGGCTTGGGCGAGCGCAACTCAAAGCCGCAGACAGCCTGCATTGGTCTGCCCAACCCGTTGAGGTGAGCCTGAACCTCGGCAAAGGCCTGTGCCACAGGGCGCGGGCGGCGAAAGGTGGCATGGACTATGGCATAGCCAGCCATCGCCACTGCCCCGCTGGAATAAGTCGCATGGCTGGGGAGAAATCGGTAGTTTCCTGCATGTGCGTCAATCAGCATAGAACAGCCTCCTTTTGATAGCATCAGGGCTTAGGCAAGACACCTCGCTCCCAACCCTCTCTCCTGAAACAGAAGAGCATATTTCAGGAGAGGGGGCTTTGTGTTGCGTAAGTCCAAAATTTGTTGTTGTTTGTGTCGTGAGCGCTCAATAGTAAAATGAGTTAGGCTCAATTGTCGAATTCTCAAATCCCGTAATCCTGCCCAAACTTGGGATGCACTCTATCGCTACACCCGAATGCGGCGATGGATCAGCCAGGATAGAAAGATCAATACCACACCCGTTGCAAAGACCATCGTCTGTGTAAAGCCGATCTGTTGCAACCCTGCACCGACGAACGATCCCGCCATACCGCGCAAGCCGATCACGGTCGATTGGATGGCTGAATACTCTAGCACCTTTTCCCGGTCGGCCAGTTGGATACAGGTGTTGAGAAAGGAGAGGTCGATCCCCGCCGAGATAATGCCCTGGGCCATAAAGGCTGGCAGCAGCATCCAGCCATTCGTGGCAAAGATATAGGTCGTGGGTACGCAGATCGCCACCAAAAGATTGAGCCGAAAGACCCACGATGCCCCGCGTCGGTCAATCAAACGGCCCCACAACGCCAACCCGATCAGCCACAGCAACGATTGCACCAGGCTCAGCGTGCCCAGCCAAGAATAAGAAAGATTGAGCCGATCGACCTGAACAATCGGATAAAGTGGACTTCCCGCCAGTGCACCCAGACCATACACCGCCACCGCCAACAGATGGACAGCGTAGCGCCGATCCTTGCGCACAATCTCCCATAATGTAGAGAGCGATTGCGTTTTGTTCGCTGGCAGCGATCCCTCGGCAACTTTTAATCGATAGAAGAACCAGACTGCCAGCCAACCGAAGAGTGCTGCAAGCGGAATCTGCACCGTCGATCCCCAATGATCCAGCGCCCAACCGGCCAATGGCGCGGTCACCAACATCGCCCCAGCCATCCCCAAACGTACAATCGAAGCCACCTGCCCACGAATCCGTTCAGGATAAATGGTTTGAAAAATGTGCGAATAGGCAGGCGAAGGAAAAGACTCGATCGTCCAGTAGATGCCTGTAATCACAAGTGCCCAGAAGACATTGTGGACCAAAGCAAAGCCCAGTAAGGTCGCCCGACCCACAAACCAGCAGAGTGCGGCAAACTTCTGCGGTCGCCAGCCGCGCATCAGCAAAATGCTAAAGGGTGTGATCACCAATCCGATATACGATTGGGCAATGTAGATCGCCAACTCACCTGGCGATGCTCCCCAACGACGTAACAGTACCGGAACGAATTGCAGCCCTGCCACCGTGAAGATACCAAAGGCCAGCGAACTGCACAACTCCATATACATATTTCGGCGCACAATCGGCGTCAGCGACTCACCCAGCGCACCTTCGAGCCAGTTCGTAATAACATGCAAAAAACTCAGCACACAACCTGCTTCTTGAACAATTACAAACCCCACCCTAGCCCTCCCCTGGCAAGGGAGGGGACTGTCAAGGGAACGATTTAGTTTTTTGGACAGTAGAGAAAACCAAATCTCTCCATTCACAGTTCCCTCCCTGTCTTTGCTTCGACGTGAGCTCAGCCGAACGGGAGGGCTAGGGTGGGGTTGCTTTGTAGTTACAACAATAGACGGAATCAAAGAATTTTTGTATATTATATACCATCTCGTGAAATTGCGAGTTGCCCATGGCGCGATTCGTAATTCGTAACTCACAATGAGTCATTCATGGACCTTTCCCATGCACATCATCAATCGTGGTACCCTTTCCTCTGGCGACCCGGGTACAGCGCGGGCGATTTTGACTTTTGGTCATGTCGTTGCCTTGCAAAATGGCATCTTACTTGCCACCTGTCGTGCTGGCTCAACCAAAGATTCGGAAGATGAAACTATCGAATTCTTTCGCTCAGAAGATAATGGGCAAAGTTGGAGCACACCCTGGCGACCCTTTGCTGCGACCTCAGTCGAGGGCAAAGGGGGTACGCTCAAGCTCTGTTACCTCACCGAGTTGGCGGCTGGGCGTCTCTTGGCAGCAACGATGTGGATCGACCGCACGACCTATCCCGGTCAGCCGCTCTTCAACGCCGAAACCGAAGGCTGCCTGCCGATGGACATCCTGCTTGCCGAGTCAAACGATGAAGGCAAAAGTTGGACACCCTGGCACAAAGTCTCCATGCCTGCCGAAATTGGCCCCGCTAGCTTGACCAGCCCTATCCTAAAACTGGGCAACGGCGCGCTGGCGATGAGCATTGAGACCAACAAGGAGTATCTCGACCACACAAAGTGGTACCAAAAGGTAGTCTTCTTTCACTCGTACGATGGTGGGGCAACTTGGGGCGCGCCAGTAGTTGCGGGTCAGGATCCCAGTGGGCGCATCTTCAACTGGGATTTGCGCTGCTGCGTGGCTCCCGATGGACGTATCACCACCTTCGCCTGGACCTATGACACCGAAACCACCAAATACGTCAACATCCATCGTCGCCTCAGCCACGATCATGGTTACAGATGGTCGGCTGCTGAAGATTTGGGCATCACTGATCAGGCGGGGCCACCTGCGGTTTTGCCCGATGGACGAGTCGTACTGCCATGGGTTGATCGTTTTGTCACCCATTCGATCCGGGCGCGGCTGGCAGCGGACGTTGCCGCTCCCTTTGACCCTGCCAGCGAAGTCACCCTCTACACCCACGGCGGCGAAGCTAAGCGCGACGACAAGACCGGCGATCTGCTGGCCGAAATGGGGCTGTGGGCCTTTGGGCTACCCTTTGCCACGGCGTTGCCCAATGGTGAGGTACTGGTCGTCTACTATGCTGGCAACAACCAGATGATGGATATCCGCTATGTGAGACTTGCGCTATGAGTCAGCAAAGTCAGTGTGAACCCTTGCCCAGCCGTTTTGCACTAACCAATGGGCGGATTGTGCTGCCCGACAAAGTTCTCAGCGGTGAAGCGTTATTAATCGAGGATGGGAAAATTGCCGCCATCGTCGATACTTCGCCCGAGAATATTGCGCAGATCGACGTCGGCGGACGTTTGATTGCGCCAGGATTGGTGGATATTCACATCCACGGGGCTGAGGGGTACACTTTTAACGAGCCGACCGAACTTGCCTTTGCCAGGATTACCCAGGCACTGGTTCGCCGCGGCATTACCAGCCTCCTGGCCACGACGCTGACTGACGCACTGGATACCCTCTGCTCGGTCTTTGCTTTCACCCGCCAATGGATGCAAAAGCAGGAAGATGCAGTGCCGCAGGGTGCCCAAGTGTTGGGGCTTCATGTCGAAGGACCTTATTTCAACCGTGCCCAAGCTGGCGCTCAAGACCCAGCCCACATCTGCAATCCCGACGATGGGTCGACCGAGCAACTGCTTGCCTACGCTGATCTCATGCGCATCTTCACCTTTGCGCCCGAACTACCTGGTGCGCTGGCGTTGACGCGCCGGATCGCCGAATTGGGTATCGTACCCGCCGCCGGACACAGCGCCGCCCGTGAACAAGATGTCAAACCCGCCATCAATCTCGGCTTGCGCCACATGATTCACCTCTGGAGTGCCCAATCAACCACGATCCGTGAGGGGGCCTGGCGCAAACCCGGACTGCTCGAAGTCTCGCTCACCGATGAGCGGCTAACTGGGGAGATCATCGCTGATGGCAAACATCTGCCGCCAACTTTGATGAAGCTGGCCTATCGCTGTCTGGGTGCCGACCGTCTCTGCGCCATCTCGGATGCCACTAGCGGGGCAGGGTTACCAGAAGGATCACACTTCCGGCTGGCAGGACTCACCTGCGAAGTACACGATGGCGTCGGCATGTTGCTCGACCGTACCGCCTTTGCCGGCAGCACGACCCTGCTCAACCAGATGCTGCCAATTTTGATCGAACAAGTCGGCATCCCGCTGCCCGAAGCCGTGCGCATGGCCTCCCTGACCCCAGCCCGTGTCATCGGCGTCGCCAATCGCAAAGGTAGCCTGGAGATCGGCAAAGACGCCGACATTGCGATCTTCAACGACGACTTCTCCCCTTGGCGCGTGTTCGTACGCGGCGAGGCAGTAGGACAGTGAGCCACTAGCTTTTAGAAAGGATTTCCTTTGACAACGTACAAAGCTGCCATTATTGGATTGAGCGCGATTGCGGCGCAGCGTCCGAATGGCCCGGATTACCCTTCGGCCTATGGTCGAGTCACTGAATCGCACGCATCGGTGTATGATGACCATGCGCAGGTTGATCTGGTGGCAGTCTGTGACATCCGCAAGGAGGCGCACGAACTCTTTCGCCACAGTTGGCAGGATGTCTGGCCGCAGATGCGCTACTACACCGACTATCGTCAACTGCTGAATGAGGAGAAACCTGACCTAGTCAGCGTGGTTACGCCCGATCATCTCCACGCCGACATCGTGGTCGATGCCGCCAATGGCGGGGCCAAAGCCATCCTCTGCGAAAAGCCGATTGCTACCACCCTGGCCGACGCCGACCGCATGATCGCCGCCTGTGCTGCCAACGGCACAGTGTTGGCGGTCAACCATACCCGGCGCTGGTCCCCGATCTTCCAGCGAGTGCGTGAGTTGTTGCGCAGTGGGGCAGTGGGAACGTTGCGCACGATGCGGGTTGACTTCTTTGGCCCACGCGCCATGCTCTTTCGCAATGGTGGTCATATGGTCGATATGTTGAACTTTCTGGCCGACGCTGATCCAGCTTGGGTGTGGGCGGAGTTGGAGGAAGGTTTTGAGCACTTCGACATCTATCGGGGTGACGGTGGACATGATCCTGGGCGCGAGCCAAGTGCCTGTGGCTATATCCACTATGCCAACGGCGTGCGTGCCTTCTACGAAAGCGGCAAGATCGCATCCACCGCTGCACAATTCAGCCTGATCGGCGAACAAGGGCGCCTCGAAGTGACCGATCAGCAGATTGTCATCACCCGTTTGGATGCGGCAGGGAAATGGCAGAGCGAAGCGTTACCCGTCCAAACCGGCAGCGAAACAATGTTACGCAGCGCACTTGATGAACTGCTCTGTTGTGTTGAACAAGGTGGTGAACCGACTTCTTCTGGCCAAACTGCACGCAAGACGCTTGAAGTGCTCCTGGCAATGCTTCAAGCGCAGGCGCGGGGCAATGCGCGGGTGGATTTGCCGTTGAGTGGCTGACTTGAAAGAACAGACAAGGTGATAGGGTACACCGAAAGTGAATCATACGGGAATGCAAGCATGGCTCAAATGCCCGGCGCAAACATCCGTTAGTAACTCATGTTAGGCAAAGTTGTGAGTAGGGGCATGAGGACGGGCGGCAACTATCGTTCTTCAAAAGTACAACTCGATTCCGCCCGTTCTCGTGCCCGTCGCTGTGGTTCGTAGACGCAGAACCGGCCCAGACGGGCACGAGAATGGCGGCGAATTAACATGGGAGATCAAAGCCCCAATCCTTCGCCGCCATCCTCATGCCCCTACGATGCCTTGCCTAACACCCGTTAGTAATTGTTTGCGGCTTCGTCAAGCGATACTTCGTAGCGGCGTAGCGCATCCACATTCAGTTCGATCCCAAGCCCCGGACGATCGGGTACGTAAAGGTGGCCCTGGCGAATGTCGAGTGGTTGGTCGATCAGCACATTGTAGCCGGAGAGATCGTAGCGATTGACCTCCAGCTTGTAGAAATTGGGCACAGTCATCATCACCTGCGCACCAGCGATCACGTTGATCGGTCCACTGGCATCGTGGGGCGAAATCGGGATATAGTAGGCTTCTGCCATCGTTGCGA
This sequence comes from Caldilineaceae bacterium, assembly GCA_046328715.1. Lineage (GTDB taxonomy): Bacteria > Chloroflexota > Anaerolineae > Caldilineales > Caldilineaceae > JAXLWB01. The sequence continues at coordinate 6,075 of JAXLWB010000074.1, forward strand.
TCTTTTTCAGTTCCGAGATGCCGCCTGCCCAGGTCACATCGGGCATGACAAAATCGGCCAGACCATTTTCAAAGATCGGCACAAAGTCCCAACGGGTATGTAGCCGTTCGCCCACGCAGATGCGCACACCCACCTGCTCGCGCACCTGTTTGAGCGCCTTCCAGCTTTCGACTGGCACTGGCTCTTCAAACCAATGGATGTTGTAGGCTGCCATCTTGTTTGCCAGCCGCACCGCAGTCGGCACATTGTAGAGACCGTGGGCATCGATCATGATCTCGGTTTTGGGACCTGCGGCAGCACGGGCGGCTGCCAGAATGTCCATTGCCTCGGCTTCAGCGTCGGGTGAAATTTCGCCATCCAGATAGCCTTCGTTGCCGCCGGGCAGATTGTGCAACATGGGATCGAGCTTGAATGCCTGAAAGCCAGATGCAACGATCTCACGGGCGCTAGCGGTGATCGTCTCCACCGAAGTGGGTTTGTAGGGGTGGCAATAGAGCGCAATACGATCACGTACCGGTCCGCCAAGCAACTGATAGATAGGCTGTCCTAGCACTTTGCCACGGATGTCCCACAGTGCAATGTCGATGGCGCTGATCGCTGCCGAGGTTGCACCGCGCGTACCAACATAGGTCATCCAGCGGAAGAGCTTGTGCCAAAGTCGTTCAATGTTGGCTGGATCTTCACCACGCAGCGAGGTGCCCATCTGGTCGATATAGGATGCCATCGAGCGATTTGCCATCGGTCCGGGATAGGTTGTCACTTCGCCCCAGCCATTAATCCCTTCGTCGGTCTCTACTTGAACGAAGATAAACGCACGCTTGCCAGGATCGCGCACTACACCCGCACCTGGGTTGTGATCCCAGGGAATTTTGGTGATCCACGAACGAACATTGGTGATTTTCATGAATGAAGCTCCTGAAGATGACAGGGTGAAGGGGTGACAAGGTGACGGAACCAGCCCTTGTCACCCTGTCAGCTTGTCAAATCTACAATGAAAAAAGCTGTGCTGCATTGTTATAGAAAATATCCTCCACTTGACCGTCGCTGAGTTTGAGGCGATGGATGGCCAGGAAGAGACTGCGAAGCGATTCGAGGCCGATCAGCACGGGGCGTAAGGTGGCGTGTTTCTCTTCCAGCCCCATCTCTTCGGCGTAGAGCCAGTGGAATGAATCGCCGATGGCGATGCAGCGTCCACGCAGGTGGCTGATGTAAAAGTCCGTGCCGTAGAGCAGCCGGTCGTGGCCCAGCGTCTCGACAATCGCCTCAAAGGCACCCGCTTCGGTAACTGCCGAGGTGTCGCACCAGACGTTGCGCAAGCCACGCAAGCTGCCGATCCCTTCGATCGTGTGCCAGGGGTTGAAGCCACGGGCGGCGTGGGCCAGGATCAGGCGCATGTTGGGATATTGCTCACAGTAGCGGCGGATCGTCGCCTGGTTGATCGGGTCGGCCATCGCACGGTCACGCACCATGTGCAACGTGATCGATAGCCCTTCCTCGTGGGCGATGCGTACATGCTCCTCGGTCAAGTACTCTTCAATCGGGGCCAGAAAGGTGGGGCCCTGCGTCTTCGCCATTAGATGATAGGGTTTTAAGCCGACAAAGCCATTTCGCCGTACCCGCTCTCGTACGGTTTCCGGCTCCATCTCCGGCGCGATCAACATCTGTCCGAACGAATGGAAACCAGCCGCCTTCCCTGCTTGCACCTCGGCCGCAACATAGTCATCGTTGGCTGTGCGATCGCCTTGGAAGGCCAACCCAAAGAACAGCCCGCCGACCGTCCGTCCCTTCGGATGAAGCCATTCGATATGCTCCCGATAGACCTGCAACCCAATCTCAGTGGGCGTGCCGACCACCGTAGGTGGCAACTTGCCCACCAGATAATGGGCATGACAGAAAAGGTGTGCGTGCGCATCGAAGACTCGGTCTGGCAAAAATGGTTCAACATGGCGCGCCACAAACTCGTGGTCGGCATCGGTATAAGTCCAGGCAGTCATAACGTTTCCTTTACTTTTTTACACCCGCATCCGCAAAATCGGTCGCTCGAATGAGACGCTGAGATATTGGTTGGTGCGCAGCGATTTGGTGCCTGGTGGCATAAAATGGATGGCGAAGGCCCGGCGTTGGTTTGCCGTGGTATTTGGTTCGGTCATGTGCAGCGTCTGACAATGGTGGATGGTAATACCACCGGCTGGCAGATCAACCACCACGGCTTTGCTGGCATCGGCATGGCTGCCGCTATCGAGCAGGGTGTTGCTGGTTTGGGCGCGGTCATGACCGACGACCTGTAAATGGGTGCCAGGGATAAATTGCATCGCCCCGTTCTCACGCGTCACATCATCCAACGTCAACCAGGCACTCACCAGGTTGGCGGGCGAACATTGCCAATAGGCGTTGTCTTGGTGCCAATGGACAGGGCCGCCGTGATAAGCCGGTTTGTAGAGGGCTTGATCGTGAAAGAGTTGGATGTTGGGGCCGATCAGGTCTTCGATCACGTCGAGGATGCGTTCGTGGTAGATCAACTTGCGAAAGAGAATGCTGATCTCGCACATCTGCATGATCTGGAGCATCTGCTTTTCGGCCTTGTTTTTGCTCTCAAGATCGTCGGTCTGGTCGATGGCGAGGTTGCGAAAATTGATCTTGCCAGCGCGTGCTTTGGCGAAGATAGAATCGTACTCCTGGCGTAAACTTTCAAGCTCCTCATCGCTCAAAATCTTACCGATCTTCAAGTAGCCATCGCTCCAGAAGTGATCGACCTGCGCTTGATCTAAGGCTTTGCGACCCGATAGAGTCGCTTGGGTATTTTGCATCGTATGTCCTTTACTCTGCTCCAGATCTGGATTCAAAATGCATCAAAGGGATAGAGCTTTCGCCCCAGGTGATGATACTTCAAGGTTCCCGTGTCGGCGCTGTGGACGCTGGGCTCGGAGACGACGTAGATTGCTCCAGCCCACGGCTCGTAGGCGGCGCGGAAGTGGGCGGCGGACTTGAGGCCGATGTAGCGCATCTTACGCAGATCAAGCCCCAACGAGCGGGCAAAGGCAGTGTCAAAGGGTTGGTCACGGCCATTGGTCAGGATAACGTGGATACCCTCCTGGCGAATGTAAGCGGAAGGCCCCATGACACACTCCAACCCAGCATACATCGGCCCATCATAGTGAAAGCGCCCGTCGGAGCAAGCCATGACTTCGACTGTCATGCGCACGGGTTCGCCCTGCAGCGGCGACGACTTGGCCCCGACATCCAGAGTCAAGGTTGCTCCTACTCCGGCACGCTGACAAAGTTCGACTGCTTCTGGATCGACGATGTAAAGGACGGCGGCATCCCGCAAGCCAGCGGACATGAAGGTACGCAGCAGACCAGTACTGTCACCGGGTGAGCCACCACCCGGATTGTCGTTGCGGTCGGCAAAGATGACCGGATAGCGTCCTTGTGCTTCGGCGCTGGCCAGTGCAGTTGCGGTGCTCGGCATGTGCAACTGCCAATCGGCACGTCGTTGCCAAATCCAGTCGCCTAGTTCGTCGGCATAACGTTGGGCCAGGGCTGGGTCGTTGTCGGTGACGATGTAGACCGAAGAGCCCATGTCGGGCACATCGGAAAGGGGAAAGCCGGTGGCAATCGAGCCACAAACCACGCCAGGCTGCGCTTCGATACGATGCAGTTCCGCAATTGCTTCACGCATGGGCGAGTGGGCAGTGACTTGATTCATGCCCCAGATCATTGGCAGTCGATGAAGCGCCATCGTCGGTCGCAGCCCCTGGCTGAGGATACGCACCAGCACATCGGCACATTCCCGTCCACGAGCGGCCATGTCAACTTCGGGGTAGCTCTCGCGGCCAATTAACACATCGGCATTAGCGACCATGCGCTGCGAGATGCTGGAATGAATATCCAACTGGGCGACAATCGGGATGGTGGGACCGACCAGTTCACGCACCGCGCTCAAAATGTGTCCTTCACCATCGCCTACGCCTTCGGCCACCATCGCCCCGTGCAATTCAAGCAGAACGCCATCGATTGGACCGGCGGCGGCAATGCCTTCCAGCAACTCTTTGACCAGCCGATCAAAGACAGGGCGGGGTGCCGGTCCACTGGGATGGGCTTCGGCGAAAATTGTGGGAATCAACTCAAAGCCGTGCGCTTCGGCGCCTTCGATAAAACCGCCAGTAGGCGTGTTGGTGCCACGGAATTTTTCCAGAATCTCCGTACCACGAACATCACTAAAACGTTCAAAGAAGCTCTCCCAGGTGGTGGGCACGGGAGTAAAAGTACTCGATTCGTGGCTGATGCAGCCGGTAACAATACGCATAGTGACCTACCTTTCACTTCATTTCTACAGCCTGTCCAGTTTTTGCCGATTCTCTCGCCGCTTCGACAATTGCCACAGCCGCCCGTCCTTCTTCGCCAGGCACGCTGGCGGGTCGATTATCGAGCAGGTCGTCGATAAAGAGCTGAATTTGGGTGTAGAATGCCTCCAACCGGATTGGATCAAGTGGGCGGTTGACGAAGTCGAACTTGGGTTGCTCCCAAACGACCTCTGCTTGGTCGCCAGTGGCTAAAATCAGCTTGCCATAGCCATCGACATCGATAATGCCTTTTTCGCCGAGAATCTGATAACGATGTTGGCTTTCGGTCATGTGACGGGTGGCCACTTCAAAGGAGATCCATTGCTGCACGGCCACGCCATTGGCCATCGTCAGTTGGGTCATGGCACTCATGCCGGGCGCATCGACGGAGCCGTAGGTAGTGACGTGACTAAAGACGCGCTGCACTTCGGAGCCGGTCCAAAAACGCATGATGTCAAAATTGTGGACACCCATGTCGAGAAAGGCACCGCCATTTTCCGGTTGCGCCGCCCAGGATGACTTGTCGATGATGTAGGTACGCACCAGCGACTGACCGCGGATCATCCATACTTTGCCAATCGCGCCAGCGTCGATCAACTGTTTGGCGCGGGCTGGTGTGCCACGAAAGCGCAAGGTCTGGATCACCTGCAACATCACGCCCGCGTTGCGGCAGGCATCGATCATGCGGGTACAATCAGCGACCGAGGTTGCCAGCGGCTTTTCGCAGAGGACATGTTTGCCTGCATGCGCCGCCTGCAACACCTGATCGATATGGTTGATGTGCGGGGTGGCAATCAACACTGCATCGACATCGGAGCGGGCGAGCAACGCATCATAACTTTCCTCGTAATCCACCCCATAGTCTGCGGCCAACCCAGGGGCTCGCGATCCGCCGCTGATGGCAACGAGTTTGGCACGACGATTGTGCTTACAGATGCATTCGGCGTAAGTTCGTCCCATATAGCCAGAGCCAAGCAGGGCAATGCGTAGTTCATTCATGTTGGTTTCTCCTGAATCGCAGTCGATTATCGAGCGGCAATAAAAAACTCACGCCCCGTCTGCTGTTCGCTAATCACGATTTGACCAGATTGGGTTTTGACATCCGCTACCCCTTGAAAACCAATCGGGATTTCGGTAAGGAAGATTGTATAGTGGGTCTTGATCCGTTGCCGCCCGCCGATCCATTGATAGGTGGGTTTCCGGAAGAGCGAAGCGCGCTCAACACTCGCTCGCAAACCTTCATCAAAGGGTGAGGTGCCAAATTCGATGCCACGAGCAACCAATTCACTATTCAAGGATGCATCTTGCACGCTTTTGTTCTCTTGCCAATCGACGATCCAGGGATTGTCGGCGGTGGGAAAGAGGTAGCCGACCAGCAGTGGATAATCAACATGGTAGAGCGTGAAGTAGCTCTGCGCTCGTGCCGGGTCGAGCCGCACAGGATAATAGGTGGTGGAAGCGGGTGTAGACTGGGAGGGACGCAGCGCGACCTGGCTGCCATCAGCTTTTGTTGCAATAGGCCACTCGAACTCACCCGCGGGCAGCGCGCCACCGCCATCCCGACCGGGCAGGATCACGCCCCGAGTGCCCGACAGGTCTAACATGGTTTTGCCTGGCTCGACAAAGGGTGGACCAAAGGTAGGATGTTGATTGCGGTTGAAGGGACGGTCAAAGGGTGCCAGATTTTCGATCGATTCCTCAACATAGGCAACCGTTTCGTTGGCACGCAGGGTGACAGCACGTTCGACCCGATATTGAGTCTGCGGCAAAGTGGCACCGTAATAGAGTGTAATCTCCTCTGCGCTGATTCGAGGCGGTTGGGTTTGTTGCCATTCCACGGTCAGTGCTTCCCCGTGGAAGGTAAAGCCATTCTCAATCTCATGCGGTGTGGGCGGACCAAAGTCGGGGAAGCAGAGCAGATGCCCCATATAGCCGGCCATCAACCGCGCTCCGGCGCCTTCACCATAAAGGGCGGCATGTTGGACTGGATCGTAGGTGTGCGGGTCAATCGTTGGATAGCGCGGCACATAGAAAGGCGAGATAGCCAGCCTTGGATCGGCAGACAACAGGCGCAAATCGACCAGATGACCACCACCTGTCAAGGTGCAAACGCGCAATTTGCCATTCTCCAGGACAAAGGCGTGACGCCCCTGAACTGTTTCGCTTCGCAAGGAAAGGTGACTCATGCTAGTACCTTCCCTGCCATCCGCGTCAGCAGATCACGCGTGTTCAAATGGGGCAACGACTTGTCCAGGAAGATTTGCAACAACTGTTCGGGCGTTAGCTCCGAGGTGTCGATCTCGAGCTTTTCCTTGATCCACGACTCGTGATATTTCTGGCGGAATTGATCGAGCAGCATGGGAATATCGTCATCCTGGATCAAGGTGTGTCCGTGTGGATTCTGCTTCATGCGCGCTCGGATCACTTCGGGGCGTGCATAAAGGTGAACTAATAGCGTGTCGGCTGGCATCTCGACTTCGTATTCGCGAACACCAATTGTCGGCACGCCAGGATAGTAATAGTGTGGCCCGTAGATCTCCTCTTCAATGTGAAAGCCACCAAGTAAGATATGCTCGAAGCGATGGAGCAAACGCACATGATAGACAATCTGAAAACGTTGAAAGCGTTCCTTGAGCAACGGGGTGAGGTTGAGCATAATTGCCGCATCTTCCGGTTTCAGGTTCTGACTGTCGGGAATCGTAAAATGATCATCCAAATGGTGATGAATACCCCGGGCGTCACCCCACGCCATCAAGCCTTCAATCAATGTGGTCACACCGCTATACTCACAGCCGATCACGATCACGCGCATACAGATCTCCTTTGCATTCGTTCAGAACATCTCGTTACGCCCGCTTTTCGCCACGAGATTGCCCCCTTACTAACGTGCGGGGTTCTGTTATTTTCAGACAGGTTAGGTCGTCGGGCTGCTCAACCGATCCAGCACATTCTTGGTTACCTGCTGTACGAGCGGATCGGAATCAAGTCCGTAGGCCCAGTCGGTAGTGCCGGCGTTGAAGACCGTCCCGCCGCGCTGGAAGATGCCCATCGCAGCGTGGTTGTGTGCGACTTTGGCTTGGTTTTCCGCTGAGTCGTCGCCAAATAGGATGGTGGATGTATATTCGAGATCGCCCAAGCCGTTGATATCAAAGGCGAGGGGCACGATGATCTCGCGATCTGCGGGCTGGTTGGTGAGCAAGCGGGCTGGTGCTAGGGCCAGAATAGTAAAGTTTTCCGGCGTGCCGTCGACATGGGTCGGCTCGGGCAGACCGTAACGCATGATGAAGTCGCAACCATCGACTTCGTAGGTGGCAATATAGGAACCCAGCCCTAACAGGTCGCCGTAGCGCAGATCGGTGTCTGCGAAGACCCAATGCTCGGGCCGATAGACGGTGTAGGCACCGCTGCTACGCGGCACGCCTTTGCCAAAGCGAATATAGCCGCCACGACAGAAGCTCAGCCCCGTAGTCGAGTTTTCGGGCCGTCCAATCCACGGGTCCGACCAGATGCTGGTGAGCCGATGTTGCTGATTGGTGCCGACGACCGGGTCATTCGTGCGCGCCAGATACTTGTGACAGACCATCTTACGTCCCGCATCTTCGTAACGCACCTGCCAATAGACAGCGTTGCCGGAGAAGAAGGCAACGTTGCCGCCCTGCGCCACAAAGGTATCGACGGCATCGCGCATACCCCACGACCAATATTCATCGTGGCCGACGCTGACCATCAGCCGATAGTGATTGAGCAGTGCAGGGTTTTCTTCCAGATCGCGGTTGATGGCAAAGTCGATTTTGTAGCCGTTGCGGCTTGCCCAGGCCACAAAACGTCGCTCCCAATTCCACCAACCGCCGGACGAAGCCCAAAAAGCAACCTTGTGGCGCAACATATAGTCCACCAACGGTTGATGATCGGGGTCAGGGTCAAGATTCACCTGTGCCTGACGCCCGTCAAAGCCATTGTCGATTGGTTTGACGACAAAGCCAGGTTCGAGTGGTCGGGCAAAGGAGACTGCGGGCGAACCGGTATAGAGACATTCGCCGCCCCATTTGTTGTAGGCATTGTAGGTGTTGGTACTCAAAACCAGCAGGATCGACGTGTCGTGTCCAGGGTGGGCAGAGCGCACGACAAAAAAGGCATGGCTGATTGCCTCTTCTCCTTCCGCCCCATCCCCGCGCAGGGTAACTTCGTAAAAGCCTGAGGACCAGGAGTCGGGTATGGAGAAGGAAAAGGTGACTGCCCAGTTACAGCCTTCAGCGTAGGCGCGTTCGGGCACGGCTTGCAGGCTGCCCGGAATGCCTTGTCGTTGCCAGACTACCTGGCGCTGATGGGTAAGCTGAGCGATCTCGACCGAAAATGTCGCAGTCACCGCTGAACAGTGAAACTTTACCTCGTCGCCGGGTAGGTAGCTCCAGCGGTCAGGGTAGCCCTCGACCACAGGATGAAGTGTTGTGAAATCGTTGAACATAGTTTTGGATGGCAGATTAGACACTCATGCAAATATGCACAACAAAGAATGAAAATGCGAGTGGCGAGTAATTCCGCAATCCGCAATCCGCATTTTCAAGTTAGGGAGGTGAATAGGAAATGTTGGAAAAGTATACCACAAAAGTCAGGATCGCAAATAGCAGAACTCTTGGTATACCAGCTTATTTTGCGCTATTGACAGTCGCTTACGAAGGTGCTACACTTTAGCACACTGTTCATAATCCATCGTGCGTTGCGCTCCCTTAAGCTGAACAACGTACGCAATCGAATCATCAATTCATAGCCGAACTTCCCCGGCCTTTCAACTAAACGATTTTGCATCCGTACTGATCCCGCAAGGGGTTAGGTTTCCTGTTCGTATAGGACTTACGTACCTGTCGGCGAAATTGTTGCATGTCCCGATCCAACGCTCCGCCGAGCACCGTGAGCCCTATCTCCGTTGTAGCCGTAACATAGCATAGTTTTCACCAGCTTCTGTGAGGATGGCTTTCATCTTTCTAGAGCTGAGCTATATATTTGTACCAATTGCGGTTGCTAACGCCATGAGCTTCTCTCGACGAGAACCAGATTCGTGACGTTGCAGAGCACAATTGGGAATACCGGAACAAGGAGGAAATGGATGTCTCCCAAGAATGGCTTCACACGTCGTGAATTTGTTCGTATGGTTGGTGCTACAGCAGGCGCTTCGATCTTGAGTGCTTGTGTGGCCGCAGTACCGCAGGGAGGTGGACAGCAGGCAGGAAGCAGTGCTGCGCCAGGCAAATCGCCTGCCCCGATGGAGTTGGAAGTTTGGTGGAATGCCGATATTCCCGATCTGACCACCAAATGGGAAGCAAACCCGGACAATGAAGAATTCAAAAAGACCTGGTATTGGGGTGGTTTGGCCCGTCAACTCTTTACACCCTTTCTCGATAAACATCCAGGTGTCAACCTCAAAATTACCGCCCACAGTTGGGATTGGGATCTGCGCCAAAATCAGTTGATGTCACTCGCTGCTGGCATTGTGCCCGATGTGACCTATGGTGAGGCCTACGTCAACGAGTTTGTTCAGTTGGGGATCTACAATTCTGTCTCCGATGAGGCGGCACAGCAATTCCCAGCAGGTACAGTCGCTGGAGCGACGGTCGATGGTAAGGTCTATGGCCTGCCCATGTCCTCGGGTGCCGATGTGCTCTTTATCAACTTGGCTACCTGGGAAAAAGCTGGTTTGGATCGCAATAAACTGCCCACGACCTGGGAAGAACTCGTCTCCGCCTGCCAGGCCATCTCGAAGATCAACAATGATGCCAAGTGGGGCAACACCTGTTACTTCACTTACGGCCCCGACCCCAACACCTACGGCACGGCCATGCGCATTTTGCACTGGTTCAATCAAAATAACGCACCGTTGGGCAGCGACCTGGGCGTGCCATCCGCCAATGCACCTGGCGCAGCGGATACCTGGGCCTTTCACAATGATCTACTCTGGAGTTCAACTGAAGCATTAATCACCCAAGCCGAGAGCGAAGCTGGCTCGGGCAAACTCTTTAACGATGGCATTATCGCAGTGAAGCCGGGCTGGAACAACGATGCAACTTCGGTGGGCGAAGGCAATATCGATGCGACCGCTATTCAGTTCCCACTCCCGGCCGGCGGCAAACCCGCCACCATCGTAATCGGCAACCAAATCAACTCACCGCTCAAAAATGGCAAAAATCCTGATCTCGCTGTCACGTTTGTCGAAGAGACATTGACCAACGAGGATACCCAAGCCTGGTTGGCCGACAACGCTGGCATCTGGATCCCTGCCAAGAAGTCACTCTTGGAGCAATACGAGACCTATGACAAACTCGGCGGCTACAAGACAGATGGGGCCAAGGCGATTGTGCGCATTACGATGAAGACCTTGCTCGAAGGCGGTGCTGGACCGTTGCCTGGCTGGCCCAAGAATGGCTCGCGCATCTGGTCGGAATGGAACAACAGCTACCAGCGCATCTGGAAGGGCAAATTGAGTAAGGACGACATCCAGAAAGAACTGGACACGCTGCAAACCACGCTCGAAGGGCTCGTGACCAAGACTGGGTAAAAAGAAATCATCCATAGAGATGCTGACAAACGACTTCCGGGAAGGCTTTGCGGATCAACCTGTTCCGTAGCTGGATCCTTCCCGGAAGTATAGTTTGCAGGTCAGGTGCCCTATGAGCAGCAAAACCATTCCCAACAACCTCTTTGTGCCCCCTGTGGACGAACTCACAGCCATGCAGCGGCTGGCCCGCTGGTATTGGCGTCACCGCGAGCCGATTCTGGCCTGGACCTTTCTGGCCCCGATGTTGATCTACTTTGTCGTAATGACCTACGTGCCATTGGCCTTCCTGATCGGTATCAGCTTTACGCAGTGGAACATCATCTCGCCGCCGGAGTGGGTGGGATTGCAGAACTTCAAGCTGATCTTTTCGGATTTCCAGAATTGGTTTTACTTGAAGGTGATCGGGCGGACGATCCTCTATGCCGTTGCCATTCTGTCACTGAACATCGTCGGCGGCTTCTTCGTTGCCCTGATCATGAATCAGAACTTGCGCGGTAAGGGCATCTTTCGCACCATGTGGTATCTGCCTGGCGTCTTTTCCGGGGCAGTGGTAGCGCTGCTGCTCAAGATCTATCTAGCTCCTTCGACGCAAGGTGTCTTGAACATGGTGCTCTTCAATTTCGGTGCAGAACCGGTGGATTGGTATCGCAGCACCTTCTGGATCCCGATCATTACCGTGCTCTTTTCGGTCTGGCAAGGGATCGGCTTTACTGTGATCTTCTTCCTGGCCGGATTACAGGGCATTGACGAGAACCTCTACGACGCTGCCAAGATCGATGGTGCGAATAGCCGCCAACTGCTCTGGTACATCACTGTCCCGCAGATGTTGCCTGTCCTGCTCTTTATCTCTGTCACGGGCATGATCGGCTCGATGCAGATGTGGGAAGTACCCAAGATCATCACCGCCGGGGGGCCGGATAACCTGACCTATACGCTGATCTACAGCATCCACAACGATTCGTTCGGCGCGCTGGAAATGGGGTTGGGAACGGCTCAGTCGCTTGTTCTCTTTATCATGCTACTGGTCTTCATCGGTTGGCAGTTGAACCAGTATCGCAAAGAGTATGGAGTATAAGCGAGTTACGAAATACGAGATATGAGTTACGGGTTAGATTTCGTAATTCGTATTTCGTAACTCATAATTTAAGGTCTTGCACAATGCGCAGACAGCAAGCAATCATCCGCACGCTGAGTTATCTCTTTCTCGGCGTCTCTAGCTTCATTATGATCTACCCGGTGCTTTTTATGGCGCTGGGTTCGTTCACAACCAATGATCGCTTTCTGGAAGCGACCCTCCTGCCGATCCCCAATACGCTCAATCTGCCACTCTTTTTACGGGCGTTGCAGGCCGGGGTTTGGGACTCGTATCTCTTTACGCTCTACCGCTGCGCCTTTTACATCAGCGTCACCATCCTGGTCGGCTTGATCGGTGGCTACATCTTTTCCAAGTTACGCTTTCCAGGTAAGAACAAAGTCTTTCTCGTTTTTCTTTCGGGCATGGTGATGCCGGGCATTTTGATGTTGGTGCCGATGTATTTACAGATGGCCTGGTTTCCACTGGCAGGCGGCAATGACATCTTTGGACGAGGTGGACATGGCTTTATCGGTCAATGGCCGGTGCTCTTTCTGTATGGCTGGGTGCCACCCTTTGCGATCTTTCTCTTTAAACAAAGTTACGACATGCTGCCCAGGGAGTATGAAGACGCTGCCAAGGTAGATGGTGCAGGCATGTTCACTATCATCTTTCGCCTCTATGCGCCGTTGCTCAAGCCGCCGATTGTCGCACTGATCATCGTTACTTTCCTCGGCTCCTGGAATGACTATCTCTGGCCAAGCATGACCATTGCCGGCCATCCCGAATATTATCCCATCGCCTACCGGGTGCAAACGGTGATCCTTTCCGACTGGTCGCCTGTGGGAACCACGGATTATCCGGCAGTGATGGTGCGCACCTTCTTGGCTACCTGGCCGCCAGCCGCGGTTTACTTCCTATTACAACGCTATTTCGTCCAGGGCTTGGTGGCGAGCGGATTGAAGGGATAAAATGAAGTAAGACGGTGGGACAGTAAGACAGTGAATCAGTGGTGTCATTCTGACCTACTGACCTACTGTCCCACTGAGCTACTATTGAAAGGCTCCTCATGGCTGAACGCCCCGGTTTGTCGAGTGTGGGAAAGCAGAATTTACCTGGGTTTCGGTCCACGGGCAAGAAAGGGATTGCGCCTTCGCAACCTGCCATTGTGACGCAGCCGGAGACCTATGGGGATCTGCGCCAAGGCGTTGAGCGGATATTGGCGGCGATTCGGCCTACGCTGGGTCCCAATCCGCAACTTGTCGCCCTCGCCCGCCAAAAGAGCACAGAAGCCCCAGAAATCCTGGATGATGGGGCCATGATCGCCCGCCGCATCATCCAAATTGCGCCGCGTGGCGAAGATGTGGGGGCGATGTTGCTGCGCCATTCGCTCTGGAAAATGCACCAGGAAATGGGCGACGGTACCACAACTCTGGCCGTGATCTATCAGGCGATTCTCGATGAGGGGGTACGGGCGATCACCCAAGGCGGCTGCAATGCGATGTTATTGCGCGCTGGTTTGGAGAGAGGCGTCCAAGCGGTGAGTGAATTTCTCGATCAAAGTTCGCTGCCATTACGGGGTAAAGAGAACATTGCCCGTTTTGCCCAAACGTTGGTCCAAGGCAACGGTGAATTAGCCAATCTGTTGGGCGAAATCTTTGACATTGTCGGTGCCGAGGGGTTGGTTGTAGTCGAGAAAGGCAATCACCTGGGGCTGGAACGGGAGTACATCGAAGGAACCTACTGGCATCTGAGTGGTTGGTCGTCGCGCCATTTTGTCACCGATGCTCAACGCCAACAGACGACCTTTGAAGATACGGCGTTGGTGCTGAGCGATCTTGCCATTCAGGAGCCAGAGCAACTTGTCCCGCTGTTGGAGCAGTGTATCAAAGCCGAAGTGCATAGGCTGATCATTCTCGCCAAAGAGATCACGGATCGGGCGATTGGGCTGCTGGTCACCAATAATCGAGCTAAAACGATCCAAACATTGGTGGTTCGTACACCGCGAGTGCGGGAAGCGGATCAGGTTGCTTCCCTAGAAGATATTGCGGTGCTGACAGGCGGGCGAGTCTTCTATGCGGCGGCCTACGCCGACTTTCACGACTTCCAGATTGCCGATTTGGGCTATGCTCGCCGTGCCTGGGCCACACAAAGTTTGTTCGGCTTGTTCGGCGGCAAGGGCGATCCACGCCGTATTCGCCAGCATATCCAGCATTTACGGGGACTGCTCAAAAGTGCCAGTGATGACCATGAAAAGCAGATGTTCCGTGAACGGCTGGGGCGCATGACCGGGGGAACCGCCATTTTGCGTGTGGGCGATGCGACCAATAGTGGAACCGAGGCGCTCAAGACCTTGGCCGAACGGGCGGCGACTACCCTGCATCATGCGTTGGCTGGTGGCGTTGTGCTAGGCGGTGGTACCGCGCTGATTCGTGCGCAATCTGCCTTGGCCAATTTGCCGGTCAGCAGCGACGAGCAGAGAATTGCCTATCAGATTTTGAGTCGTGCCCTGGAGGAACCGCTGCGCACGATTGTCCAAAACGCAGGCTACACGCCAGGCACCGTCACCGAGCAGATCAAAGGATCGACCAACGGCTGTGGCTTTGACGCGCGCGTGGGGCAGATAACCGATATGCACCAAAGCGGCGTTCTGGATGCGACGGTTATCCTGAAAAAAGCACTAGAAATTGCCGTTCATGGCGCCGCCCAAGCCTTGACGACCGATGTAATCGTCCATCACCGCAAGCCGCAGGAGTGTGTCGAACCGTAGTTTGCATTATAATAATCAGCGACGTTACAGTTTACGTCACTCCCAACCAAGCAACCAACCGAAAAATATATTCCGTATTCCTTGATTTCCGTGTTTACAAAGCCTTTGATTAACACGGAAATCAAGGAACATGGAATTTCGACAAGAGGAAAGTTTGATCCAACTCACTAACAAACAAACCGCAACCCTACGCCACTGGTTTCTGCCTGATCGGCCTGGCCCGCTGATCGGGTTACACTTTATCCAGACCGGGCATGGCAGTTGTTGGGTGGATCGCTGGCCCGACCCGCGTGTGCTTTATGTCGAAACGGCACGCAATGGTTCGCTGGCTGGTGATCCAAGTGTGTTGACGCCAGAAATGATCCGCAACGTCGTCGTTGGCTTTGTCGAAGCGCCGCCTGCATTTGTGCCTCTGCTCAAAACAACCTTTCCCGATCTGATTACCTGGGATCGAATCATTTTTAGCTTGCCGACCGCACCGACCTATACCATCCCCGCTCATTTTACCTTTCGCCGTTTGACAGCCACAGACACCGATTCCTTGGTGCAGTTGAGCGATGAATCTTCCTGGATTAGCAAGACATGGGGTGGGACAGCGGGATTGGCGGCAAGTGGCTATGCCTGGGGTGCTTTTGCCGGGGATCGGCTCGCCGCCGTGGCCAACAGCTTCTTTCTCGGCGACCATTACGAGGAGATCGGCGTGGTGACTGAGCCGGAATTTCGCGGTCAAGGCCTGAGTGTTGCCTGCGCTGGCCACCTCTGTACCGAGATCCAAGCTCGTGGGCGCATTCCCAGTTGGACAACCTCGCACGATAACCTCGTCAGCCGCCGCGTGGCGGAAAAGCTGGGATTTGCCTTTGAACGAAATGACGTCCTCTATGTAGTTGGCATCGATGTACCGCAGAGCCCGTAAATAGTAAGATGAAGAACCCTGAATCTCTCACTTTTCACTCAACTCCTTGGATCAACTTGGGCGCACCGCCGCCTGGGACTGTGACAGCGCTTGCCGTCAGCCAGCAACCTGGAGACACTCTCTTCGCCGGCACACGCACAGGATTGTACCGTAACCACTCCCCAACACAGGATGTGCCTTGGCAAAGGTTGCCCAATGCGCCACTGGAAATTCTCGTTCTGGGATTGTCACCCAATTTTGCGAATGATCATACCCTCTTTGCCGGGACTGGAACGGGGCTTTTCGTCTCGCACGATGGCGGCGAACAGTGGCTGGCCCCTTCGACTCCACTGCCCAACCCGGTGATCCTCTGTCTGGCCCTTTCACCCAATTACGTTGCAGATGGTATTGTCGTGGCCGGCACGTTGGAGGAGGGTGTCTACTTTAGTGACAATCGAGGCACGAGTTGGGCGGCACGGACGGTAGGTCTATTGGATGCCGCGGTTTATTCATTGGCGTTTTCGCCCAACTTTGCCCAGGATGAAACGCTCTTTGCTGGTACCGAAAGCGCGCTCTACTACAGCTATAATGGGGCACGAGCCTGGAAGATGCTGGACTTTCCCGAAGAAGCGACGCCGATTCTCGCCTTGGCGCTTTCACCCAATTTTGCCCAAGATCGAACGGTCTTTGCTGGGACCGAACAACAAGGACTTTACCGATCTACTGATTTGGGCAATACCTGGCAACAATTGACGTTACCTGCGACGGCGGTCAATTCCTTACTGATCTCACCTCAGGATGCCAGCCTATTGGCAGCAACCAACGACGGACTCTATTGCTCCAAAGATGGTGGGCAAACATGGTATTGCTTGCTTGACCAGCCAGATGCCTTCTCACTGGCTGCCAACGAGATGATGATTGTCAGTGGAGTAGTCAATCAAGGCGCATGGCGAACACTTGACCAGACAACGTGGCAGCCGATCTTCAATCTACCTGAGCGCCCGCTTACCGGGATGGTGTTGTCGCCCGATTTTGTCAGTGATGGGATAGGATTCCTCTATGGTGTACAGGAGGGCATTTGGTGGACAGACGATGGCGGCAAGACCTGGTATTGCCTCAATGAAACACTGCCAACCACCGACGTCTTTTCAATGGCCCTCTCGCCCCATTTCCGACAAGATCAACTAGTGTTGGCGGCTTCGACAGCAGGTCTGCTTGTCAGCGAGGATGCAGGCGATCATTGGACCACATGGTTGGCTGCCCCTATTTCGCACGTCCACATTTCCCCAAGCGGTACGTTTATCGTCACGGCTGCATCCAATGGTGAGTTGTGGATTGCGAATGGACGACAGGGTGACCGGCTGCCAGTCACCTGTCCGTGGAGCAAACAGGTACAATTGTTAGCAATAGCAGTGGATGATAGCGGTCAAATCTACGCCGCCACCTGGGAGCGAACGCAGGAATTGTTGACCCTCTGGCAAGGCGAATCGGGACACTTTGTGCAGCGTTTGAGTCAACTGGCAGATTCATCCTCACTGGTAAGCTTTTGGATGCCATCGCCTGCCAGTGAAGTGAAATGCTGGTACGCCAGCCTGGACCAACACGTATGGAAATTTGCGAACGAGCCGGGGGCAGGAAACGCCAATGCTGACTTGTCTTTCACTACAGAGGATGGTAGCAAAATCCTTAGTTTGGTGGGCAGTGCGGATGGAAGTAAACTCTTCGCTTTGACTGGACAATGGCTCTACCAAGTGACGGAGGCGAACATCTCTAAAGTGGTTCATGATTTCGGGGATGAACGGGCCGTTGCGCTCACGCTGTCACCTGACAGTGAGGGCGAGATCACTGCCTTTGCGTTACTATTAGGGGGACAGTTTTACACGGGGAAATTAGAGGAGTTCGGGATGTGACATTACAACATCTTCTGAAGATTGACTTACCGATCATCCAAGCACCAATGGCGGGTGTGCAAGGCAGCACACTCACCGTTGCCGTCTCGAATGCGGGTGGGCTTGGTTCATTGCCTTGCGCCATGCTCACGACGGATGCACTCCGCGCGGAGTTGATGACCCTCAAAGCGCAAACCGACAGACCCTTTAACGTCAACTTCTTTTGTCACACCTCGCCCAAAATCGATGAAGAGCGCGAAGCGCGTTGGCGTGCAGCACTTGCTCCGTATTACGAAGAACTCGCCATCGACGCCAAGACGATTCCAACTGGTGCAGGACGAACACCCTTTAACGCCGAAGCTGCTGCGCTGTTGGAAGAGTTTACACCTGCCGTGGTGAGCTTTCACTTTGGCCTGCCTGCGCCCGAGTTGCTGGCACGCGTCCGTGCAACCGGTGCGAAGATTCTCAGTTCGGCAACCACAGTTGCAGAGGCACGCTGGCTAGAGGCACAGGGTGTGGACGCCATCATTGCCCAAGGGGTAGAGGCAGGAGGACACCGAGGAATATTCCTTTCGGATGATCTGACAACGCAGATGGGAACCTTTGCCCTCGTGCCGCAAATGGTACATGCGGTCAAGATTCCAGTCATCGCTGCCGGAGGAATTGCCGACGCCAAAGGGGTAGCCGCTGCATTGGCACTTGGTGCGGCGGGTGTGCAAATCGGGACAGCCTACATGCTCTGTCCAGAGGCGACCACCGGCCCACTCCATCGTGCCGCACTGCAAAGTGCGGCCGCCCAACACACCGCACTGACCAATCTCTTCAGCGGGCGACCGGCACGCGGCATCGTCAACCGGTTCATACGCGAGTTGGGACCCATCAGCGAGCTTGCGCCGACTTTCCCCTTGGCCACTGCGGCCATTGCACCCTTGCGCGCCAAAGCGGAAAGTCGCGGCTCCACTGATTTTTCGCCGCTGTGGGCAGGGCAGAATGTGAGCGGTTGCAAACCGAGCCCTGCCACTCAATTGACGCAAGAACTGAGTGGCGTGCTGTAGCAAATCGTCTAAACGGATCTACGATAGACAGTGAAACTGATTACTGTTCCACTGTCCTACTGTCGTACTGTCCCACTCATTCTACACCGGCTGTGCCCCTGTACGATTGGCTTTGGCGCGCGGTGTTAGATCAAAATGGGTTTCGTGACCAGCAAAGAACCGCTCCAATTCATCGACCATCAGTGAAAAGAAAGGTGGATAGGAACCGCCGCCGTGGCCGCCGATATGGGGACTGAGAAAGACATTGGGAAGTTGAATAATCTCGCTCTCGGGTGGGATCGGTTCGGGGTCAAAGACATCGAGCGCGGCAATCAGGTCGCCCCGTTTGAGGCGAGCAATCAGCGCTTTAGAATCGACTACCGCTCCACGGGAGACGTTGATAAAGACCGCACCCGCTCGCATCAAGTTAAACTCACGTTCGCCCAACATTCCTTGGGTTCTCGGCGTGATCGGCACTAGGCAGACCACAACGTCGGCGTGCGAGAGTAGATTGTCAAGCGAAGTTTGCACAAAGCCGAGGGCCTCGGCCATCTCACGCGGCAGATAGGGGTCATGCACCCAAATTTCAGTCTGAAATGGGCGCAGCAGTTGAATCAAGCGTCGGCCCATGTGTCCACAACCGATCAGCCCAACCCGTTTGCCAGTCAGCAGGCCGGGCATCAGAGCACTAGCGACTGGGTCCGGTGCGGTTTGACCGTGGAGAATCTTCCGAAAATGGGCCGCGCCATTGTGCATCGAGAGAAGGATCAGTCCGAGCGCCCATTCGGCGACGGGATAGGAGGAGCCGTTGGTTACATCCACCGTACGGATGTTGCGTGCCCAGGCGGCGTCGAGGTCGATGCGTCCAGCAAAGCGGTCGCCCTCCAGTTCCCCGATGATGCGCAGGTTCGGGGCTGCTTCCAGGATCGCACTGTCGATCAGCGGCGCACCGTGACAGACAATCAACCCCGTCGCATTGTGAATTTCGGCGCGTAGGCTGGCGCTGGTGGCCGGGTCATCCTCGGCCCGGAAATAGGTGCGCCCGCCCCCTTCGCAGGCTAGCCAACTCCAGTCGGCAAAGCTTTCCAGCCGTTGCAACTCGGCAGGATCGATAAAACCTTGGCGCACCTGTTGGCTAAAGGCCAGGAGAATCTGTGGACGTGTCGTCATTTTATGCATGATTGAATCCAGTCGTGTATGAAATCTTATTTGAAATTTTCGCTGATCGATTTGTTTTGTTTCTACGAAACTGTCTGAAAAGCCCTTATTGACCACAAAATACACAAAATACACGAAAAGGGAATGAGACCTGAAACCGGTATTGGCAGTTTTTCGTGTGCTTCGTGACTTTCGTGGTTCTACCTTTTAGACGGTTTCTAAAATTCTCGTTCCCTTTTGCACGTTCAAGGAATACAGCCGCTATGAAAGCACACGTCAAACCCTACAACGGAACACCAACCCTCTTCCTCAACGACCAGCCGGTCTTTGCCAACATTCATCTGATCGGCGGCTTGGACCCGAACGGGATCGAGGCGACCAAAGATAGCATTCGAGCCTTTGCCAAGAACAACATTCACATCTATTCGATCGACTCCGTGGGCAATGAATGGGTAACACCGAATGTGGACGGTCAGCGAGTCTTTGACTTTAGCGAGACGGCACCCCGCCTGCAAACGGTCCTGGATGCCGACCCCGATGCGCTCTTTCTGCTACGGATGGGTTTCGAGACATGGTATCACGATTGGTGGAGTAAAGCCTATCCTGATGAAGTGGAAGTGCTGACCGATGGGCCGGTAACCTCGGCCTCTTACGCTTCACAGGTTTGGCAGCAACAGGTCAAGGATCTCTTGCGCGCCTACATTGCCGAATTGCGGCGAACCGGACTCTACGACCGGGTGATCGCCTATCAGGTGGCGACGGGCACCTGCGGCGAGTGGATCAAATCGTGGTCGTCGATGAATCCAGCTTGCGGCGACTTTAGTGGGCCGATGCAATTGGCCTTCCGAGACTGGTTACGCCAACGCTATAACAATGATGTCGAAGCGTTGCGTGCTGCCTGGAATGATAGCGAAGTCACCTTTGATAGCGCCAATGTCCCCTCAACCGCTGATCAAACCAATGCCACCCACTATCTCTTCCGCAATCCCAGGGCAGAACAGAAGGTGATCGACTTCTACGCCTGTTACGCCGAGGTCGCTGCCGACGCCATGATTGGCTTCTGCAAAGTGGTCAAAGAGGAGACCAACGGCGACAAGCTGACCGGTGCCTTCTTCGGCTACGTGATGGAGCTTTCTTGGAACGATGCCTTCTTCAACGCTGATTACGGCAACCTCGCCAACTCCGAAGTGGCCACGATCCAGCGCAGCGGCCATCTGGGATTACAGAAGGCACTGCGTTCGCCCTACGTCGATTTCTTTGTCAGCCCCTACACCTATGCCTTCCGTGGCGTCGGCGGCGATGGGTTACCGATGCAGCCGACTGAGTCGTTGCGCATTCACAACAAACTCTACCTCTTTGAAGAAGACACCTTGATGCACAACAACTTTGACCCTGGCGGGCGCATGCACGGGGTTGACAAGTCGATTGCGATCTATCAGCGCAACTTTGCCCAGTGTGCTACCCACGGCATCGGCATCACCTGGCTGGAGAACAACATCTTTGCTGAAAGTCCATTGATCATCGACGACGCCCGCCGTTGGTATAAACTTTTTGACGAGATCGGTCATTGGTCGATCCAGCTTGATCACGCGCCCAAGTCCGAAGTGGCGGTCTTTCTGGACGACGAATCGTTCTTCTACGAATCGATCCGCAACAACATCGACATCCCGCTGATCTGGCACCAGCGCGTGGTCAATCTCAACCGCTTTGGCGCACCGCATGATCTCTACCTGCTCAACGACCTGCTCGAAGGGCGATTGCCGGAGTACAAACTCTATGTCTTTCTCAATCCCTTCCATCTTAACAACCGACGGCGCAAGGCGCTCAAGCAGATCATCCAACGGGACAACAAGGTGGCGCTCTGGCTTTATGCCGCTGGTTACCTCAACGAGGATCAGGGAGAGAACGCCGTCCACACCGACAACATGACGGACCTGACCGGCTTCCGCTTCGGCAAAGGGAGCAGCTACTATGGCCCCTTTATGCATGTCACCAACTTCAATCATCCGATCACCCAGCGCTTGTCACAGGAGCTTTTCTGGGGTACGACGCGGGCGATTGCGCCGAACTTCCACCTCGAAGATCCCGATGCAACCGTGCTGGGGGAGATTGTCTACACGCTGGGGCGCTGCCGATCCGGCTTTGGTGTGAAGGGTTTTGGCTCAGGCGATCCCAAAAACTTCTGGCGTTCTGTCTATAGCGCTGTCCCCACGATGCCGTCGCAGGTGCTGCGCGAGATTGCTCGTTTTGCGGGCGTGCATCTCTACAACGAGGAGGGCGATGTACTCTACGCTACGCCTGATCTGCTAGCCGTCCATACCGTTGCTGGTGGGCCGCGCACCTTTAAATTGCCACACCAGACCGAAATCGTCTACGATCTCTTCCACGGCTGCACCCTGGCTCACGACGCCTGCCAGTTCGAGGTGACGCTCCCCCCGTCCTCGAGTGCCTTCTACTACACCGGCTCGGCGGAGAAACTGCAAGCCCTGTCGGGTAAGCTCTAACGTACCTAACTAATTGATCATTTCCGTATTTGAAATCGTAAATCGATCCAGCAGCCTGAATCCTTCCCGTGACAGTTCCCTCCCTGTTCTAGCTTCGACGTGAGCTCAGCCGAACGGGAGGGTCAGGGAGGGGTTCACCGACAGACTGCTAGCGATTACCGATTCAACAAACCATCCAGCGTCTTCCCCAGAATCCACTCCTTATCCACAGCCGAGACGAAGGTGCAGTGGGTGCGGAAGGCCTCGAGTGACTGTTGATGGGTCATGTAGAAGCGCACGACTGGATAGTCCGATCCCCAGCACATGCGGTAGGGACCGAAGTGCTCGTAAAGCGAACGGATCACCCAGTGCGTGTCGGAGTAGGGATATTCCCACTTGACCGACGAACAGTAGGCAAAGCCGGAAAGTTTGATATAGATGTTGGGCAACCTGGCCGAGGCAAGCACCTCGTGTAGTCCCTGTTGAGGTTCCACATATGCTTTCACCCCGGCCAGATGATGACAGAGGATCGGCATGGCGGGGAAGCGTTCGGCGACCTTGCGAATGGCTGGCTGATGATGCGGCGCACAGGAAATACTGGCGATCAGATTGAAATCGGCGGCGACCTGAAAGAAGGCACGCCCTTCTTCGCTGTCAAGCCAGTCGCCATTGTCATCGTGGCGCAGGTAGTGGGTGAAACCTTTGATCGGCCACCGCTGGGCGATGGCGCGTAGCCGATCCGCTGCGCCAGGAGTGTGGTAGGTAGTGGACCAGGAGCAATCAACATCGGGGAATTGATAGAGACGGTCGGCATGTTGCGCTGCAACTTCGGCGATGTAGGCGTTGTTCTCTGGGTTGTGATCGATCTGAGCGCAGATAATCACTGCCTTGTCGATGCCGCGCAGATCCATCTCGTTAAGCAATTGTTCCACCCGTCCGCGCGTGGTCGGATCGGGCACGGGGGGATTGTAGGGCCAGTACGTCCAGGCGTGACAGTGGCTGTCAATGATCATAGTTTTGCTCCAATGATGACAGTGAGACAGTGAGTACTGACCTACTGTCTCACTGTCTCATTGTCTTACTGCTTCACCAACTGTTAATTTCCGTACGTAACTCTTCCGATAACCCAGTGGTTGCGGCTTCGAAGGCTTGATCGATGTGGCTTGGGTTGCGGCAGCCGATCAGGGTGGAAGTGATGCCGGGTTGACCAAAGACCCAGGCCAGGGCCAGTTGGATCATCGAGCGTCCTGTGTCGGCGGCTTTGGTGCGCAGCTTTTCCATACGTGCCATCGAAGTCGGGTTCTCGTAGATTGCCCAGTGGTCGGGGATGATGTCGAAGCGCGTGCCTTGGGGGGCACTCCAGCTTTTGGAGTATTTGCCGGTGAGAAAGCCTGCACCCAACGGGCTGTAGGAGAGTACGCCGATCGTCTGGTCGGCGCAGA
Organism: Caldilineaceae bacterium; assembly: GCA_046328715.1. GTDB lineage: Bacteria > Chloroflexota > Anaerolineae > Caldilineales > Caldilineaceae > JAXLWB01. The sequence goes on from JAXLWB010000074.1 coordinate 29,708, forward strand.
GCGGTAGCAACTCCTTTTCGATGTCGCGCACAGCGAGGTTGTAGTTGGGTTGGATCGACTCTAGACGATGCAGCCCTAACACTTCGGCGCGCCAGAGCGCTTTACAGAGTTGCCAAGCGGCAAAGTTGCTGCATCCCAAATAGCGCACCTTGCCTTGATCGACCAGTTTGCTCAGCGCTGTCAGTGACTCATCGAGTGGCGTGTTCTTATCAAAAGTATGGATCTGATAGAGGTCGATCACGTCGGTCTGTAGGCGGCGCAGGCTGGCTTCGACGGCTTGCGGAACCCGCTCGGCGCTGACCGGAGCCAGCAATTTGGTTGCCAATACCACCTTGTCCCGCTTGCCGCTCTGTTTGAACCAGTTGCCGACCACCGTCTCCGAGCCACCCTTGTTGTATGCCTCGGCGGTGTCGATCAGGTTGATGCCTCGATCCAGCGCATGATCGAGGATGGTAAAGGAGGTCGCCTCGTCGATCTCGCGGCTAAAGGTAACAGCCCCGAGTCCCACTGCGCTCACGCTGAGGTTGCTTCTGCCCAGTTGTCGAACTTCCATAAATCTCCTGACTTGAAAATGCGGATTGGATCGGTATGTGGATTAAACGGATTATACGAATCGAAGGCGGATAAAAGATCTGCAAAAAATCCGTCTTGATCCGCGTCATCTGTTTTATCCGCGTACCGATCATTTTCATCCTTCGTTGTGTATCGGTATCTAGCCTTTAATCTCTTTTATTGTCGCCGAGTGTCCAACCATTCCTGCGTAATTTCCAGTCCGAAGCCCGGAGCATCGCTAGGAACTAGATAACCATCCTTGATGGAAGGGGTACCTGGCAACCGGGTCATCTCCTCCAAGGGCACACCGGGAGCGGATACACCTTCCGAACGTTCGCCCCAAACGATGGCGGGCATGGCATAGGCCAGGTGTTGTCCAAAGGGGTAGTTCATTCCGGCATGGGTAATGACCGAGATGCCAGCCGCCTCGGCAATGTGGCAGATCTTGACGCAGGCCGTGATGCCGCCCGCCCAGAGCACGTCTGGTTGCAGGATATCGACCAGGCGACGGTGGGCACTATGGGCAAAGGTGGTGGGCAGATACCAATGTTCGCCGCTGGCTAGCGTCTGCCAAGGGATACGCTGGCGGATAGCGGCGTAGGCATCCAGGTTGTCGGGCAGGACGTAGTCTTCGATCCATTTGAGCTTGTAGGGACGCAGCGCCTCCGCCAATCGCATGACATACTCTTCGTCCATCGCCATCCAACAATCGAGCATCAACTCCACCTGATCGCCGACTGCTTCACGCGTCTTGGCCACAAACTCGACATTTTTGTGCAGCCCTTCCAGCCCATCATTCAGACCATAAGGCCATCAGTAACA
>JAXLWB010000075.1:0-30002 GCA_046328715.1 Caldilineaceae bacterium
CCTGGCTGGTTTGTTAGAACGCAAGATCCGATTACGCTGGCGGACAGCGAGCCCGAGCCTGATGTGTGTGTGATCAAGGGTAACCCACGCCAATATGCGCAACAACATCCGCAGGCAACTGACGTTGGGCTGGTGGTTGAGATTTCAGATTCATCCTTAGGGAAAGATCGAGGATCAAAAAAGCGTATTTATGCCCACGCTGGAATTCCGCTCTATTGGATTGTTAGCCTGATCGATCGCTGGATCGAGGTGTACAGCAACCCAACCTGGATCGATGACGAGGTCGATTATCAAAAGCATCAGGTTTATAGGGCTGAAGAGCAGATAACAATTGCTATTGACGAAACCGTGCTGGGAACAATACAAGTACGTGAACTATTGCCTGACTGAGTGCGTGAATGAATCCTTCTAGAATCGAAGAGTTGACTGAACAAAATCGTTTAATCGAAAAGATCCAAACTGTCCTGAATGGGTACCGCCCAACCCTCTATATAGATGGGGGCGACGTTCAGGTTTTAAAAATTGATGAAAAAGGCATTGTCCATCTCAAAATGATGGGTGCCTGTATTGATTGCCCGATCAGCTTATTGACCATGAAATTGGGCATTCAGCGTCTTTTGAAAGAAAATTTTCCTGATATTGTCAAAGGCGTGAATGCCATCACAGATATTGAACTTTCAGCACTTTATAACCGACCCACACCCGCAACACAATAATCTCTGATCTCTTAATCTCTAATCTCGTTGTTGAATGAGATAGAGATTTGGGGATTAAGAGATTGGGAGATGATTATGCCCAACCCCTTTGGCGCGCCAGAGATTAGCACGCGCGACGTTGATGCAAAAGTAAAATCAGGCCAGAAGTTTGTCTGGCTCGATGTACGTGAGCCCTACGAATTTGCCAGTGCCGCAATTGCAAACACAAATATATCGCGAGTGCCGATCAGCCGATTGGCCCAAGAAGGACCTGATGCCCTTCCCACTGAAGCACAAGACAAAAATACCGAGATTGTGGTCAGTTGTCATCATGGTGGACGCAGCGCTCAAGTGGTAGCCTGGTTGCGCCAACAAGGTTGGACCAATGTACTCAACATGGACGGCGGTATTGACGCCTGGGCCAGAGAAGTAGATCCGTCAGTAGGGAGATATTGAGTTGTTACGAATTACGAATTACGAATTACGAGAGGGTAAATACCTTCTTGATTACGTAACTCGTAAATTTCATAATTCGTAAATCTCAAGGAGATAATATTTCTATGCGTGTTGCACTGATCGTGGAAATTCCGTTTGCCGATCGATACGCGCACAACTGCTCATCTCGGGTTGGCCTATTTGGCCATGATAAAGTGAACGTCGTGGTGACCAAGTGATGGTCTTCGACTGCGATGTAGAGAAGCAACCGGTCACCGAATTTATCCAGGAATTCAAGCCCGATGTAATTGGAATTACTGCCAACACCCCGCAGGTCAAACAAGCCTGGCGCACTGCCAAACAGATCAAGGAAGTTCATGATTGTCCGATTGTGTTGGGGGGACCGCATGTTAGCGTGTTGCCCGAAGAGAGCTGCGAAAAGCCCTACGTAGACGTCGTTGTGCGTGGCGAAGGCGAAGAAACCTGGATCGACATCTGCAATCGCGTTGAAGCCTACCTCAAGGATCAGCCAGAATTTCACAATGATGCCTTCATGCACCCTGAAAACGAAATCTTCAAGGATTGCCTGGGCATCACCTACAAGACCAGCGATGGGCAAATCCACAATAACCCGGATCGCACTCCCATTGCCGACTTGGACAGCCTGCCCTGGCCTGCCTATCACCTCTTCAAGATGGATCGCTACACCAATCTGCAACCGGCCACCGACCATGTCGATGGCGCACGCAGCTTTAGCATCCTCACCAGCCGTGGTTGCCCTTATCGCTGTACCTTCTGCTCGCAGAGCATCATGCCGATCAAGTGGCGCAGCCGTAGTGCTGAAAGTGTGTTGGCCGAATGGCGACACCTGGTCGAAGACTTTGATGCTCAAGAGATTGGCGTTCTCGACGACAGTGCCAATATTCGTGTCAAGCGGTTGGAAGAGATTGCCAGCTTGTTGATCGAGAATAATCTCAACCATGTGCCCTGGATCTTTGTCAACGGCATTCGTGCCAATCTCGCCAGCAAGGAGCTTCTCTCCTTGCTCAAGAAGGCAGGGCTCAAGCGCACTGCCTTTGGCGTTGAGACTGGCGACCCCGAGATCATGAAGAGCATCGACAAGAAGATCGACATGGACACGATCCGTGCCGCCTTCAAGAATGCCAAGGAAGTCAATCTGGAAACGATTGGCTTCTTCATCATCGGCTTGCCCGGCGAAACGCGTGAAGCGATGCAACGCACCATTGACTTTGCCATCGAACTCGATCCGATGATCGCCAACTTCTCGATGATGACGCCCTATCCGGGTACCAAGGTATATGAGATTGTCAAACGCCAGGGACGCTTCCTGATCAACGACTGGGAAGATTATGTCTTCTTCGAACAACAGGCGCGCTACGAAATGGGCGAGATGACCGCCGAACTGGTCGAAGAAATGTACCGCAAAGCCTATCGTAGCTTCTATTTGCGCCCCAGCCCCGTGATCCGCCGCCTCAAAACCAAGGACTTCTGGCTCAATCTGCCGCGCAACATGCGCATCGCCCTGCGTACCTTTGTGCCCAAGAAAGAGAAAACCGGTCTGCGCAAAGCGGTCGAGGCGGAAGGTGCCATTTAATGTAGAACAAGATAGTTTCTTGTTCTCTTGGGAAAACGGCACCTCAAGCACAAATCGGTATCGTCGAGTCGCAAACATGTCAAGAGGAAACTTACCTACATGCGAATTATTCTAGCCTCGCCCGAAGCCAAAGTATGGAGTTCACGTAAGCACATCCCGTTGGGATTGGGCTATCTGGCCGCTGTGCTGCGCGAGGGGGGCCATGACTGCATGATCTACGATGCCGCCATCGAAGATTATCCAGTAGACTACTACCTGGATCGGGCCGAGGCCGCTGGCAAGCCCTATGATCTGATCGGCGTCACTGCCACCACACCACTGATTCCCGATGCTTGGGAAATGGCCAAGGCGGCAAAGAAGCGCGGGTTGACCACCGTTTTGGGTGGCCCTCACCTGACGATCATGCCGTTGGAGTCGCTACAATCACCGCACGATCAATATGTGGACTATGTGTTCAAGGGTGAGGCCGAGTACAGCTTCCTGGAGTTGATCAATACGCTAGAAGCTGGAAAGAAGCCGGAAATCATTCCTGGCATTCACTTCAAACATCGCCGCCACGGCAGCGAGGAGATTGTCGAAAGCCCAGAAAGCCCGATGATTCCCGATTTGGACGCCTTGCCTTTCCCAGCGCACGATCTCTTCAAAATCGACAAATATACCAATCTGCAGCCGCTGACCGATGGCCTCGATCCGCACGCCCGCAGTTTCACCATCCTCACCAGCCGTGGCTGTCCCTACAAATGCACCTTCTGCTCGAAACCCGTCACTGGTGATACCTGGCGGGCACGCTCAGTGGAGAGCGTCGTACAGGAGTGGAAGTGGTTGGTGCGTGGCCTCGGTGCCACCGAAATCGGTGTGACGGATGACATCTGGAACTTAAAGCTGCCACGAGCCAAAGAACTCTGCCGCCGCCTGATCGAAGAAGGGCTTAACACTGTGCCGTGGACGACCGTCCATGGCATGAAGGTCAACCATACCGATCTCGAACTCTTCCAACTGATGAAGGCTGCCGGCTGTAAGCGGGTAGGTTTTGGCGTAGAAAATGGCGATGAGAACATGTTGCGCAACGTGATCCGCAAAGGCCAGTCGATTGCCCAGGTGCGTGAAGCGTTTGCCAACGCCAAGGCCGCCAATCTACAGACGATGGGCTTCTTTATCTTCGGTATGCCCGGTGACAACGAAGAGACGATGGAGAAGACCATCCAACTGGCGCTCGAACTGGACCCCAAACTGGCCCACTTTATGCTCGCTGCCCCATTCCCTGGCACCGTGATGTACGACCAGATCCAGGAAGGCGGTCACGTTTTTGCTGACAATTGGGGCGACTTTGCCATTCAAGACGCCAAAGTCCGTTTCTCCATGCGCGAGAATTACGATCCCGACATGGTGGTCAAAAAGTGGCGTGAAGCCTATCGTCGCTTCTATCTCTACCGGCCAGAGCGCGTTTGGGAAAAGATGACAATGAAGGAAAACTGGACCAATCTGCCCAACACCTTTGCCCAGGTCAAACGGTTCTTTATCGGTAGCAAGGATCAGGAAGCACCGCCAGAGAAGGTCGGCAAGGTTGCAGCATAGCCGATGCGCTCAAGTTATGATACACTAAAGCCCGCTGCACGTATCGTGTTAGCGGGCTTTTTGTGAGTTTGTTGTTATTAGAAGTAACTGAAAGACTCGTGATTAGCCTACGCCAAGTTCGATATACGGCAGAGGAGGTAATCATTGAGGATGCTACCCAATGATCGGACTCATTCCTAAACTACCTCTCTACTGGTCATTTCGCACCTTTGGTTTCCCGGCCATCAAACCCTTTTCGGTTGTAATCAGCGTGAGCTATCGCTGTAATAGCAAGTGCCGCACCTGTGATGTCTGGCGCAAGCCAAACGATGATCTCACGCTCGCAGAGTGGGACAGGGTCTTTGCCAACCTGGGCACTGCACCCTTTTACATGACCTTCACAGGCGGTGAACCCTTCTTGCGCAGTGACCTGGATGACCTAGTGATCAGTGGCTACAAACACTGCAAACCGGAAGTGATCACCATCCCCACCAACGGCATGTTGACCGAACGCATCATCGAGAAAGTGGCCCGTATCTGTCGCGAGTGCCCAACCAGCAACATCGGCATCAACCTGAGCCTGGATGGCCTTGAGGACGAGCATGACGATATTCGGGGCGTCGAGGGCAATTGGAAGCTCTCGATAGAGACCTGGCAGCGCCTCAAGGAGCTACAGAAAGAGTATAAGAATCTGGTGCTGACGGTTCATACGGTGATCAGTCGCTTTAACGTTCACCGTTTCAAGGCCATTCAAGAAGGGTTGAAATTCCTCCAGCCTGATTCGTACATTACCGAAGTGGCGGAGGAGCGGGTAGAACTGGATACCGTCGGCTGGGGCATCACCCCCAGGCCAAATGACTATGACGAGATCGCTGATTTTCTAAGCCAGCAGGCCAAACAAGCCCCGGCCAAGGGCATCGCCCGCTTTACCCAAGCCTTCCGTGCTCAATACTACCAGCTTGCCAAACGTGTCCTCCACGAGCGCGACCAGGTGATTCCTTGCTACGCTGGCTGGGCAAGTGCCCACATCGCACCGAATGGCGATCTGTGGAGCTGTTGCATCCGCGCCGAAAGTGTGGGTAACTTGCGCCAACATAACTACGACATCGTCCCCATCTGGCGTTCGCAAGCCATGGAACAGATGCGTGGCAGCATCAAACGCAAAGAGTGCGCCTGCCCGATGGCCAATGCCAACTACGCCAACATGTTGCTCCACCCACCCACGGTGATTAAAGTGATGGGCGATGTGGTGCGTAGCACATAATGCGTTGTGTATCGTCTCGTTACGGGTTAGGACGTGAGCAGAATCAGAAGTACCGCAAATAGGTTTTTTTCATACATTTAAAAGGGTCGGAACAAACATTTCTAGACTGAAATTTTATGCGCTGGTTATTTCTTACGATTGCTGCAATCCTGGTGATTGTCAGCATCACTGCCTTCGATATTTACAACTTTTCTTTACGTGATGATGCACAGCTTGCTGATGTCGCTATCGTGCTTGGCGCAGGCACGAAGGGGGATCAACCGCCACCGGTCTTTGCAGAACGGATCAATCATGCGATTGAACTCTACAAAGCTGGCACGGTAAAAAAGTTGATCATGACTGGTGGAAACGGTGCGAATGGTTACAGCGAGGGCTGGGTTGCGCGCAAAATTATGCAATTGCACGAGGTGTAAAACCAGAAGATGTACTGATCGAAGAGATCTCCCGCACAACCTACGAAAATCTGGTTGAGGCACAGAAACTGATGCAGCAGCATAGTTTTCGTAGTGCGCTGATTGTGAGCGATCCTTGCATATGAAGCGATCGATGACGATGGCGTCGAATTTGGGAATAGACGCACGTACGTCACCGACACGAACTACACTCTATCGCAGTTGGCGCACAGTTGCCTTTTTTGTTGCGTGAAACCTATCAATTCAGTTGGTACCAACTTGCGAATTTGTTTGGGATGGCTGCACAGATGAATAAAGTGATGGGCGATGTGGTGCGTAGTTCCTAGAAGGATTAGAATAATGTCCTGGCAATTTGAACAAATGGTTCCTCCCATCGAACTGACAGAAGGTCCTGCCTGGGATGGCAGCGGGTTACTCTTTACCAACATTCCCAAGAGCCGCATCCTGCGCTGGGATCCGGCAACGCAGCAACTGAGCGAGTTCCGCACCGGCACCAATCGCTGCAACGGCTTGATGTTTGACCACGAAGGACAATTGTACGGCTGTGAAGGGGGCTGGCCAGAGACGCCGGAGATTGGTAGACGCATCGTCCGCTATGAGACAGATGGCAGCACTACAGTGATCTGTGATCGTTATCAGGGCAAACGCTTCAACAGTCCAAACGACCTGGCGATTGACCAGCAAGGCCGCATCTGGTTCACCGATCCACGCTATGGTGAGATGCGCCATGACATGGAGTTGGAGCACGAGTCGATCTACCGTGTCGATCCGCTGCTCGGTGGCGGTTGGGCAGAACCAGTACGTGTTACCTTTGACACCACTGCCCCCAATGGCTTGCTAGTCTCTCCCGATCAGAAGCGGCTCTACGTCGCCCAGAGCAAATATGGCGACGGGCAAAAACGTGAGCTGCGCGCCTATCCCATCCTCGAAGATGGCTCATTAGGCCAGCATCAAGTGCTGCATAATTTTTATCCGCACCGTGGCATCGATGGCATGTGTCTTGACACCGAAGGCAACCTTGTCGCCACTGCCGGTTGGGAAGTGAGTGGACCGGGTGGGATGATCTACGTTTTTGCGCCGAATGGGCGTGTATTGGAAACTCATCCAGTCCCTTGTGAACGCCCTACCAATTGCACCTTTGGCGATGCAGATCTACGTACGCTCTATGTCACTTCGATTCAAGGTCATCTTTTACGGGCAAGAACGGAGCGGCAGGGACTATTGAATTTTCCGAAGTTGAGATAGTATGAAACGACGTTATCTTATTTTTTTTATTGCTGTCCTGGTTTTGGCGTTGATTGGGGTAGGCGTCATTGTTTTCTCATCGCGCAACAGTGTGACAATTCATTTTACCCTTAAAACCGATCAACCGCTAGAGATTGCGATCAGCGAACCTGAAATGAAGGCAACCCCAGGTGACACCAAACGTGTGATCTACCGTGTGAAAAACCCTGGCACCGAACCGCGCAACGTGATTGCCTCGCTCGAGTACGAGCCAACTAGCTCAGAATTTCAAGTTCGCCTCTTTCAAACCGACTGTGGCAAATGGACCTTGATCAATCCTGGAGAGACGGTCGAATTCGAGACGGTGTTTAGTATTCTACCGGCCGGCCCGTTTGGCTCTGACCAAATTACGTTACGCCATGTTTTTGCGAAGCCGTAGTAATGGTGAATGGTTAACGGTTAATGATTAAGTTTATACGTCACCTTCAACGATCACTGATACTACTATTGCCCTTCGTGTTCATAGTAGGTGGATGTGGTCGTGGACATCAATTCACGGCGTTGGTCAGCGATCCGCCGGTTGATATTGCCGGTTTCTCGTTGACTGGGTCGGATGGATCGACCTTTAACCTCAATGATCTGCGTGGTAATTACATCTTGGTCAGCTTTGGCTATACTCACTGCCCCGATGTCTGCCCAACGACCCTGGCTCAACTTCGAGTGGCGCGTGAGAAGTTAGGTGCTGATGCCAGCAAGATGAAAGTGGTCTTTATTTCGGTCGATCCTGAACGAGATAATGCCGAGCAGTTGCGTACCTATGCTCATGCCTTTGCCGACGATTTTATTGGGGTGACTGGGAAGGTAGAGGAGATTGACCAGGCTTGTGCTGAATTTGGTGCCAAGTACAAGATCGATAAGTCGAAGGGTGCCACAGCCGCTGGTTATGAAGTTTCCCACTCGGCCTATGTCTATGTCATCGATCCCAACTTTCAACTGCGGCTGACCATTCCCTTCGGAGCGCAAGCCGAGGAGATCGCTTCCGACTTGAAGGCGTTGATGGAAGAGTAGGGTGATTGCGGATTTAGGGAGTCTGACCGAGAATTCGTAGTGCTTGATCTACAGTAAAGGGGAGCGCTGCGTGGCTTCCAGTTGGCTTGGTGAGTTGCTCGAAGAGCGCCATGATCGGCGGCACATCAAGCCCGATCTGGTGCAGTTGTTCTGGCTGCGCAAAGATTTCTGCGGGCGTGCCTTGCATCACGGTCTTGCCCTCCGCCAGCACATAGAGCCGATCACAGATTTCTGCCAGCTCCTCCATGTTGTGTGAGATCATGACAAGCGTCGTTCCTCCTTTGTGCAAGTCGAGGATGCGCGCCAAGAGTTGTTTACGCCCTTGGGGGTCGAGTCCGGCAGTTGGCTCATCAAGGACCAAAACCTCCGGTTCCAATGCCAGCACGCCAGCCAGAGCAACCCGCCGCATCTGTCCACCGCTGAGACGGAAGGTCAGTCGATCTTTGAATTCCTCGAAGCCCAATCCGACCGACTCCATTGCTTTGCGTACCCGTTCCCGCACTTGCTCGCGATTCAGGCCCAAATTGCGCGGTCCAAAGGCAATGTCATCACCCACATACTGCTCAAAAAGTTGCGACTCGGCAAATTGAAAGACCAATCCCACCTGCTGTCGGGTCTTCTTGACATCCGCTTTGGGGTCACTCATCTCCTGCCCCAGCACCGTGACCTGCCCTTCATGCGGTCGCAATAAGCCATTAAAATGTTGCACCACCGTCGATTTCCCCGAACCCGTATGCCCAAGGATGCCAACGATCTCGCCCTTTTTGACCTCCAGGTCAATGTCGTGCAGCGCTTTAACCTCAAGCGGCGTGCCACGCATGTAGTAGTGGACAAGCGAGCGGACAGAGATGAGGGGAGGGAGATGGGAGTCAGGTGATTGGGAGATTGAGAGATTGGGGGATTGAGGACTCTCCCAATCTCTCACTCTCCCAATTTCGGCAATGAATTCTTCAATCGTCAATACATCATTCGGAAACGCAGCATTCCGCTTGTGCAGTTCGTGTGCCAGTTGGGAAATCGGCGGTACGTCTAGTTGCAGTTGCTGCAACCGTTCAGGTTGGCTGAAGATCTGGCGGGGCGTGCCTTGCATCACGATCTGGCCCTGGCTCATCACGATCACCCGATCCGCCTGGAGCGCTTCGTTCATAAAGTGGGTGATGGCGACAATCGTGCGCCCTTGCTCTCGGTGCAAACGCTCCGCAATCGCCAGCACTTCCTTACGCCCGAGCGGGTCAAGCATGGCGGTTGATTCATCGAAGACGATCACTTCCGGCTGCATCGCCAGCACGCCTGCAATACAGATGCGCTGCTTCTGACCACCGGAAAGCATGTGTGGTGCCCGATGACGAAACGGCTGCATCTCAACCTGTTCCAACGACCAATCGACCCGTTGCAGGATCTCGCTGCGCGGTATGCCCAGGTTTTCAGGGCCAAAGGCGATGTCTTCCTCCACGATCGTCGCTACAATCTGGTTATCGGGGGTTTGGAAGACCATGCCCACGGTCGAACGAATCGGACGTAGATGACGCTTCTCTTTTGTGTTCCACTCCTTTACCCAGACATCGCCCTGAGTCGGCAAGAGCAAGCCGTTGAGATGGCGCGCCAAAGTTGACTTGCCCGATCCGTTCGCACCCAGGATCACAAGGTATTCGCCCTGCTCAATGGTTAAATCAATTCCATTCAGCGCCTGCACGGGTTGTCCGCCTTCGGGCTGAAAGGTGTGATGAAGATTTTGGATGCGAATGATCGACGGCAAAGAGACCTCGGTGAATCACTCTGTTAACACAATCAGATTATTGCGATGGACGACTTCGTCGCTGTAACTGTAGCCGAGAATTTCGGCGATTTGGTCGGTTTTATGGCCTATGATCTTGTGCGTATCCTCGCTGCTATAGGCAACCAGACCGCGCGCCAATTCATGATGCTCTTTGTCCACTATCGAGACCGTATCGCCACGGTCAAAGATCCCTTCGACGGCTTTGATACCAGCGGGCAACAAACTGCGTCCCTGTTGGATAAGCGCCTTGGCTGCACCCGCATCGACAAAGAGTCTGCCGGCTGGTTTGGGACCTGCCAGAATCCACTGCTTGCGGCTCTGTAAGGGGTCAAGCGCCACAAAATGGGTGCCGATCGCCTCGCCCGCTACCACCCGGATCACCACGTTCGGCTCACGACCGGCTGCGATCACGACCTCGGCACCGGCGTGGCGGGCAATCGTGGCCGCCTGGAGCTTGGTAGCCATCCCACCCGTGCCCAACCCCGTCTCCGTGCCGCCTGCCAAGGAACGCAGGTCATCATCGATCTTGTGAACCTGGCGAATCAACTGTGCGTTGGGATCTTTGCGTGGGTCGGCAGTATAGAGTCCCGCCTGATCGGTGAGTAGGAGCAGGATATCGGCATTGACCAGCGTCGCCACCAGCGCCGAGAGATTGTCGTTGTCTCCCACCCGGATCTCTTCGGTAGCAACTGCGTCGTTCTCATTGACCACAGGCACAATGCGCTGTTCGAGCAGGGCCTGGAAGGTATTGCGGGCGTTCAAAAAGCGTCGTCGGTGTTCCACATCAGCACGGGTGAGCAGGATCTGACCAGTGTGGACGCCGTAGATGTCGAACAACTGCTCCCAAGCGCGCATTACCTGAGGTTGACCGACGGCGGCCAACAACTGTTTGCTGACGATCCCTGCTGGCAAATTAGGGAAGTCAAGCCGTGCCCGTCCTGCCGCAACTGCCGCCGAGGTGACGACGATCACATCGTGGCCGGTTTTAAAAAGTTCGGCACACTGGCGCACCAGATCGACCATACGTGCCCGGTCCAGTTGCTTCGTGCCACCGGTCAGCACACTGGTTCCCAATTTGACCACAATTCGCTTGCAATTGTTCACTTTCATAACTTTCACTGCCTATCCATGTTGCTTCACTACTTCAAGTCAGGGCGCTGCATGTCCGAATCAATCCGCAACTTGGTCGACCGTCTTTTTCCGTCGACCGTTGTCGTCGAGGTATCGATCAACGAAATCATCGGCTGACCGTTGTACTGTTTGAACCACTGGTTGAATTGAAGCTGGCTTGTGATAAATGCTTCACTGCCACTTTGTCGCCAGGCAGGACGGGCCAACAATCGGCGTTGCAAAGCTCATCCTCGCAGACCAGGGCCAAATAATGAATGGTCGAAATATAGCGCCGTTCGATGCAACTCTCTAAATTCGCCGGAACCCCGCAGCCTGCCCCAAAGAGTACCACTGGACGCCCTGCCTGATGAATATTTTTACACAGACGCAGCCATTGCTCGAAAAACGAACGGTACTGTTCGTCAGGACGGTCAAACGCCGCGCTCCAAAGGATATCGGCATCTAGCAGAATCGCCTCCTCGACTTTGCCAAGCAGCGCATTGCAGACCGTTGATTTCCCCGCTCCACTCGCCCCTGAGACGACCAACAAAGGCAACCGGCGAAATGGATGAGGATGCCCGCATTCAGGACAGAGGGCAAGGGCATCCCGGGAATTGAGGGGATCGGTTTGGATCGTTTTATCGGCTCGATACTGACCGCAAAGATGGCAGACGTTGAACATGACGAGAGCTTGTGTTATACTTTTTATCACAAAAGTATAACAAGGTTTGCCTATACTAGGGAATGGGAGGGTAGTTTGAATGCTTCATTCAGTTGAAACTACAAAGGTCAGTGACGTGGTGACGGTTTCCAGCAAAGGTTGGGTCGTTATCCCTGCAGAATACCGCAAGAAATATGGTCTTCATGCTGGCAAAGCGGTTACGATTATCGATTATGGTGGTGTTTTGGCGATTGTCCCACTCTTATCCAATCCTATCAACCAGGCTCGTGGGCTACTTGCCGGTAAGAGATCCTTAACACAAGCGCTACTGCGTGATCGCCAGACGGAGAGCGCCCGTGAGCAATGAGTCCGTTCCCTGTTATATCTTGGATAGCTTCGCACTTCTGGCATTTTTAGAAAATGAAGCGGGTGCAGCAATTGTACAAGAAAAGCTACAAGCTGCCGCCAAAGGCGAGCTTCAACTCTACCTACCAACGATTAACCTAGGCGAAATGGTTTATATCATTGAACGAGAACGCGGGCTTTCGGACGCACAGCTTGCCCTAGCGCAGATTCGCCAACTGCCGATTCACCTACTGGAGACCGATCTTTCACGGATTTTGGCCGCTGCCCATATCAAAGCCCAAACTCCGATTTCCTACGCCGATGCGTTTGTCGTGGCAGCCGCTCACGAGTTACAAGCAACGATCTTGACTGGTGATCCGGAATTCAGAAAAATTGGGCCATCGGTTCAGATCGATTGGTTGCCCCAAGCGTGACTCTAATTCTCCAAATCTAATCTCGATTGTGGGGATGACCAACATTTCTGCGGTTGCAAGCACGCACGTACGGAACCGCAATCCACTGTGGTCGCTCCAACCGCTTGATCAAATCTGAGAATCCTGCATGCACTTTGTTTTTAAACACCAGGAGTTGGTGAAACGAACTTTCTCAACCTGCCCAGCGGCAACGCTTTGCCCACGATCGCCATCTCCTCGCCTTTGAACGAACCCGTGAGCACCAACCCAACCAGATAGACAAATTCGCTGAGCAGGACAGCCAGCCAGAGGTTGACGCCGAGTACGATCAGTCCATAACAGGCGGCACCCATAAGCAGAACCGCTAGCAAGGGTGGCACAAAGATCGTGAACCAGGGCACAGGGCCGATGTTGCGGCGCACCGAGTAGTAGAAGGGGAAGAGCAGGCTAAATTCGGAGAAGATGGTGGTAAAGGCGGCGGCGACATAGCCAAAGCGTGGAATCAAGAGCAAGTTGCCGACCACGTTAAAGACGACGCCGATGATAAAAGCACGCGTCAAGTAGCGCTGCTGGTTGACCGAGATCAGGGCGTACTGGGTGACGCTGTTGACAAAGCCAATCGGGATGCTCCAGATGATCACACGCAGCGCCAGGTCGCCGCCGCCGATCAGGTGGAAGCTGCGGCCAAAAAGATTCCAGGTTTCGGGAATGTCGAGAAACTCGCTGCCGCCGACAACGCTGATCATCGGGCGGGCGAGGAAGGTGACGGTCATGGCCAGCGGCAGGCCGACGATGACGAGTAGGCGCAGGCAGAGCACGTAGGCGCGCAGCAGATCGCCGCCTTCCCGTTTGGCGTAGCGGCTCATAAGCGGGAAAACCGCCATCGTGAAGAGACTGGGGATGATGTTTAAGCCATCCAGGTATTTGAGACCCACGCTGTAAAGGCCGACACTCATAGCACCAGCCAGTGGACGCAAAATCCAGACATCGATGCGCCAGAAGATGGTGGCGAGCAGATGGTTGATCATCAGTGCACCGCTGTTGGCAAACATCCAACGTTGTAGTGAGCGATCTGGCTGCCACTGTGGCTTAAAGAGGGTGCGGCGTAGCTCCATCCAGAGCAGTAATAGACCAAAGAGGTTAACGATCACACTGACCAGCGCCAGCCCAACAAAGCTCCATCCTAGCAGTAGCACTAACATGCCGAGTGTTACCTTGACCATATTGGCAGCGGTCGAGAGACCGGCGGGATACTCCATTTTCTCAAAGGCATTGAAACAGTTGCTCAAGCCGTCGGCCCAGTTGGAAAAGAGCATCGAGAGCGAGAGCAGTGCAATGGCCTGAATTTCAAGCATGCCAATACCCTGGATATTCTGGGCGTCGATCAAAGTAAACGGGCCGAGTGCCAGCTTGAAATCGGTTCCGCCAATCACCCAATAGACCCAGATCACTGCCATCAGGATCGGCATCGAAATCAGCCAGAAGAGCGTGCGCAAAATTGTCACATTGGTCAGGTAGCGGCTGGAGCGCCCTTTATCCTCGGCCACATCGCGGGTGAGCAGGGTACCCAATCCGTAGCGGCTAACGATCTCAAAGACCCCGTAAATTGCCACCACAAAGTACCATTGCCCGGTGCCCTCTTTGCCCAACAGACGCACATACATGGCGGCGTAGGCAAAATCGAGCACCTTGTTGGTCAAACTCAAAATGGTGGGGATTAGCGTGTTCTTGGCAACCAGATGCACATCACCTGCTTCACCCACTGGTCGATAGAAGCGCCCCCAAGCCCAATATCCGCCGAGTAAAATCGTCGACATCAGCGCCAGAAACGAGACGTACAGCCCCAGTTTGTAGCTCATCGGCGTGTAGATGAAGCGCACAGTCCACTGTCCATCTTTGGGGATGTAGACGGCACGCAACGCGCCATCCGCTCGGTAGATCGGCGTCTCTTCTTCCTCGTTTTCGCCTGCGCCAAACGGACGGATATAAGCCTTCCACCCAGGGAACCAGGCATCGGCCAAGACCAACCAACCTCGGTCGCTCAGGTTGACATCGACAAAGACTTCGTTGGCCGTTGCCCGACTGATCTGTGCCTCGCGCAGTTGTGGGCTGGAGGGGGTGAGTGCGGCAGGGTCGGCGGGAGGTTGTTCGATGAGGGCGGTTTTGCGAAAATCGAGAGATTGGAGATTGGAGATTGGGAAATTGGAAGATTGTTCAACTTGCGGCACGATGAAGGTGCGGGGGAGCACTTCTTGGTTTTCGTAGACGGCGATGCTGGGGTCGCGGTAGATCTCTTTCCAGGTTGGATTGGGCAGGTAGCGCTCGGTGAGCACATATTTGACGTTGAGCAGATCGAGCAACGGGTTGTTGAGCACGGCGTAGGGATCCCCCGTTGCCTGTGCCGAAAGGTCGCCACGCAGGGGCGCAATACGGTTATAGAGTAGGCCGTGTTCGGCCTGCGGTTGAATCTGCTCCATCAACTGCGCATATTGACGCGGAATCACCGAATCGTAACCGCGTAGATCCTGCCAGCCGTAATACATGCCGACATTGGCCCAGAAGGTCTGCTCGTCGGTTGCCTGGAAGGTGGTGAAGCGGAATTGCGGATTTTGGGTTGCAGATTGCGAATTGCGAATTGCGAGATCGATCCCTTCACGCTCGTTGATAAATTTCACGACGGGCGGAATGTTTTCTGGACGCAGAGGCGAGAGAGAGACGTCGCTGCTGGGATTGAAGCGACCGTGGGCGGCGTAGAGATCGAGAGCTGCAAACGCAATCAGGAGATAGGGAGATAGGGAAGTGAGGAGTTTTCTGCTCCCCTTATCGCCCCATCTCCCTATCTCCTTATAAGCATAAGAGATAATTCCTATCAGCAACCCACTCCCCACTGCCACCAATCCAAAGTGCAACAAATTACCCGCCTGGTAGCCCCAGAACATGCGACCATCGGCAAAGGCGTTCTGTGCCAGGTCGCTGCCATCGACGATGCGTTGGGCAAAGGCCACGAAGGGCGCGGGGTAGAATTTGCTCAAGGCAAGGACTGCTAAGATGGCGAGTCCTGCGAGGGTGGTCAACATGGAGATTAAGAGTACGGAGTACGGAATGCGGAATGAGAATTGCGGATTGTGGGATGCTCCATTCTGCAAACCACCTTCTTCTCCCCGCTCCTTGTCTTCCTGTCTTCCTGTCTTTAGGATCTGATCCAACCCAAACCCTGCCAGCACAGCCATGCTTAGCGTAAAGGGAAAGACCCAGCGAAAGGGGCTGTGGAGTTGATTCCACCCCGGCAAGCCGTAAAAGAGGAGGGCATAGAGCGGCGTGCCAAAGGCAAAGAGCAGGGAAAGGAGGGCAAGGCAGGCAAAGAAGAGAATATATAAATTGCGAATTGCAAATTGCAAATTGCGATCTTTACGCCACCAATCCGCAATTGAAATGCCTGTCAACACCCACGTCGCAATCCCCAAATAATTGCCACCTTCGACATAGTTCTTGATGCCCCAGTCAATTGTGTAATTAGGTTGACCATGGGCATTCACGGTTGCCGGGACCCATTGCCAGTTCCAAAGGTCGAACCATTGATGATGACTGGGGTTGCCAAAGACATTGGGCAGAATGAAAGAAACCACATGGCGTAGCGGCCACGCCCAATCGCGTATCTGCTGCAACGAGGCCGATCCTACTCGGAAATTGAGTGGTAGCAGTTCGACCAGCGGGATCAACTGTGCTCCCCCCGCCGCTACACCCAGGACCACCATGACGAGGAGCCAGGCTGCTAGCTGGAAAATGCGGAAGGCGGAACGGGAATTGCGGATTGAGGATTGAGGATTGCGGATTGTGTTGTTATTGATTCCGCATTCCACAATCTTTACCCTTCGCCATGCCACGATCAACCGGAACAGTGTATAAGCCCCAGCTACGAGCAACGTATAGTAGATTAACTCGGGGTGGCCGGCGAGCATCACTAAGGCGAGCACAGCAACGCCAACGGCGAGGTAAGGGGTGGGGTTGAAGGCGACAGCGCCCTTCTCTTCCTGGCGTTGGATGATCAACTCGATGATGGCAAGCAAGAGCGGCAGCCAGGCCATGGCGGCCATAAACATGGTGAAGACCACGCTGACAATCAGAAAGCCGCTAAACATGAAAACTACGCCACTGAAAAGCGCAGCCGGTCGGCGTATCTTTAGAACACGCGCAAAGATATAGAGGTTGATACCTGCCAGCGCCACCTGCAAGGCTGTAAACCAGCCATAGGCTGCTTCCAGCGGCAAAATATAAAAAAGAATGCTCAGCGGATAAAAGGTGCTGGCCTGGCCCGCCGCTAGAAAGGGAATCCCCGTGAATATCTGCGGATTCCACAGTGGCAGAAGCTCGCCTTCGCCCCAGGTCCGTAGAATGTGCAACTTCCACACTGCGTTTTCGAGCACCAAGTCGCTCAATAAATTATTGTGCGGCAGAATACCAGGATGAAGGGAGCGGTAGGGTTCGAAGGTATAGAGGTTATCGTAGGGTAGAAGTGATTTCCCTGTCAGGATGGGCGCAAGTACAGGCGCAAACCAGAGTAGAGCCAAGAGCAGCAGGAACGCACAAGCTGCCAAATCAGCGCGGTAGGTGCGAAGTCGATGCATAATCAAAGGAGATTGAGAGATTGAGAGATTATGTCGAAAAATCTCCTAATCTCTCAATCTCTAATCTCCAATACTAGCTTGATGAATCTGTGGGGCGGTATCAGCTTTTCGGCGCTGCAGTCCACGATAGCGCCAACGTACTTGCCAGGTGCGCCAGGCCGATTCAAGTTTTACAGGCATATTCATTTTCGACCGCCCAACCCGGCGATCTTCAAAATGGATCGGGATTTCAATGATCCGAAAACCCAACTTTTCTGAGAGAAAAGCCATCTCGACTTGAAAAGAGTAGCCATTGCTACGGATGCGATCCAGGCCAATATCGAGCAGCGCTTGATTGCGCCAAAGTTTGAAACCCGCCGTCATGTCACGGATGCGCAGGCGCAAAACGAAACGTGTATAGAGATTGGCCCAGGCGCTGAGCCAGCGCCTGCCCGTTTCCCAACGCTCGTCGAGTGAGCCGCCTGGTACATAACGGCTACCAATCACTACATCGGCATTCGTTGCTAACATGACGCCCAGCATAGGCATGATATAGTCGGGCGAATGGCTGAAATCCGCATCCATCTGCACGATAAAGTCTGCCCCTTCGTTGAGCGCTTTGGTCATGCCGGCGACATAGGCTGTCCCCAATCCCCCTTTGCCCTGGCGATGCAGGACATCAAAACGTCGGCGCGTCGAGGAAACACCGCTGTTATAGCGCACGAGCAATTGATCGCACACTTTCCCCGTGCCATCCGGTGAATTATCATCCACAATTAAGACCTGAAGTTGAGGCAGCGGTAACTGTAAAAGCGCCTCACTGATCAGCGGCACATTTTCAGCTTCATTGTACGTGGGGATGACAACCGTAACACGTAGTTGTTGTAAAATATCGTGTGCCAAAATATCCATACTGAATTCTTTACCCTTTGAACGGGATAAAATTGTAGCATGATCTTGCCCATGTTGGAGAAATTGAAAGATGCGCTGTAAGTATCATCGACCTTCTTTGACTCATTGTCAGTTGCTTCAAAGCGTAAATAAATCAGCATCGTGTAAAGAAATCTACATGGCTCATCTTGATAAAGTGTATATTGGCTAACTTTGCAAGAGCACAAACTGCGCATATAATTTATGAAGCAACTATCATTTTTATCAAGGACTTAATCATAGAGCTTATCGATGTCGAAGAAAATTTTGTCAAACTTTATCTTTGTAAAGGTTTGACAGCTTTAACCGACAGGTGCGTAAGTTCTGGATCGAAAATAACATGAGCACAATTGACGGTTTACGAACAAAACAACTACAAGCGCCCACTGCTGTACAAATGGAAATTCAGGTACTTGATGCACCAGAGCGCGTTCTGGACGATGCCAATGAGCCACGTTGGCGCGTATTGATTTATAACGATGAGCATACGCCTCGTAATTACGTGATCTATGTACTTGAACATATTTTCCTGCTATCTGACGAGATTGCTGAACATGTGGTCGAAACCGCTGAGAGCGAAGGGGTTGCTGTCGTCGTTGTACGCCCCAAGCCTGAAGCCGAACGACTGATCTCCGTGGCCCATGCTCGTGCAAAACTGGACGGCCACCCACTGACCTTTACACTGGAACAAGATTAGAAAATCCCCGAATCTCCCAATCTCATCATCTTGCTATTGGAAGAGATTGTGAGATTTGGAGATTGGGAGATTTTTCTATGACAACTCCTCATCACCACGAACCCGACTGGGTCCATCGACATCCACATGAACCCAACCCCGCTCCACCTGGTGAGGATGCATCGTTTTTGCTCGTCGCACCTGACGGTGTTTCGCACTCCTTTTCGGTTGAAGCGTTACAGAAGCTCCCGTTTTGCGAAATTGAAAACTGTTACATCGTCAGCACCGGACATGGCACATCGGGACCATTCCGTTTTGGCGGCGTGCGTTTGCTCACTGTGATCGATTCGCTGTTGCCCGCCGACCAACTCTGGAACCTTATAGACGTCCACAGCAGCGATGGGTTTGGTACACGCATCCAAGCTACAGAATTGCAGCAAGAGCATCCCGAACGTGCCAGCCTCCTGGCCTGGCAACTCGACGGCACTCCACTCACTCGCAAACAAGGACTTGTGCGCCTGATTGTCCCCAGCGAAACCGACGACGCACTGAAGCAGGTCAAATGGGTTTCGCAAATTGTACTTGTCAATCAGAACCCCGCACGTCAGTAAAGGGAACCGTACGCTAACGCTAACGGCTCTGAATGATATATCAGAACCCCGCACGTAAGTAAGGGGACACCGTACACCACTCTATGCACGCAAGGTGGTTCGCACTCGTTCGGCGACACCTGTCGCATCCAAGCCATAGTGGCGATAGAGGTGGGTCGGCGGCGCAATTGCTGAATACTCGTCCGACGGGAAGCCGATACGGACAAGATTGACTCCTCCCAGGCGTGCATCGACAATCGCATCGGCAATTGAGGTCGCAACACCACCGCGGGTATTATGCTCCTCCGCCACGAAGACATTGCCTGTCTCCTCGATCAGAGAAAGCACCCCTTCGCTGTCAAATGGGATAATCGTGTGCAGATCGGCCACGGTCAAGTTGATGCCATCTTTAGCGACCAGATCAGCGGCTTGGCGTGCAGCTGTCACCATGATGCCATTGGCAAAGATCACGCCATCCGTTCCGCGGCGCAGCACATTCACCTTGCCATACTCCCATGTTTCGCCGGGCAGATAGGCATCGGCCTCCCGTCCACGACCGAGCCGGAAGTAGATCGGCCCTTCGATGTTCACCGTCTGGCGCAGGGCCTGTTCGAGGCTGTAGGCATCGGCTGGACAAACGATCTTGAGGTTGGCAATCGAGCGCATGATGCCGATATCCTCTGTCGCATGGTGTGAGGTGCCATAGTAGCCCAACGAAATACCCGCATGATGACCCAGTAGCCGTACCGGCAAGTTGGGATAGGCACAGTCGGTACGAATATGCTCGCAGCAGAGCAAACCCAGAAACGAGGCAAAGGTCGCCACATAGGGAATATAACCAGTCGTGGCTAGCCCCGCTGCCACGCTCACCATATTTTGCTCAGCGATGCCAAGGTTGAAAAAACGATTGGGATGGCGATAGGAAAACTCTACAGTGCGGTTGCTAAAGCCCAAGTCGGCAGTCAACACGCAGATCCGCTCATCCTGATCCGCCAACTCGGACAGAACGCGTGCCGCGATCGCCGAGTGCGCCTGGGTGCGCAACATGCCTAGGTGCCAGGAATCTTTGTCTTGCATCTCAATGCCCGCCGAATGGATATCTAGGGTAGTCATGATCTTAGTTCCTTTCACTCGCAGTTGCGACAGTTGAATCGTTCCACGAATACTGTTTGATGTCGTCGATCGTGCGCCGTGCGTCCACACCCGCCAGGTAACCAAGATGCCAGACCCGTGAATTCTCCATCCAGGTGACCCCCTTGCCCTTGATCGTATGGGCGATGATCATCTGCGGTTTGTCGGCGTTGGGATCGAGGCTGTCGAAAAGCTGGACAAGTGCCTGGAGATCGTGCCCATCCACTTCTTGTACATTCCAGTTGAAGGCACGCCATTTGTCGGCCAACGGCTCAATACGCATCGTGTCTTCGGTTCGGCCATCCAATCCCATGCCATTGCGGTCGATGATGCCGATCAGATTACCCGCTTGGTAATGGCCTGCTGCCTGTGCCGCCTCCCAAATCTGTCCCTCATTCAATTCGCCATCTCCAAGGATGACATAGGCACGGCCATGCCGACCGTTAAATGGTGGGCGTCGGCGTAGCCCCAATGCCATCCCCAACCCAATCGAAAGCCCATGACCCAACGAACCAGAGCTGAAATCGATCCCCGGAACCTTGGTCATATCCGGGTGATCACCCAGTGGGGAGCCGATCAAGGCATAGGTGTCGAGCCATTCTTTGGGGAAGTAGCCTTTGTCGGCCAGGACGGGATAGATGCCCACCGCACAGTGACCTTTGGAGAGGATCAGCCGATCTCGCTCCGGCCACTTGGGGTCATCGTTGAGGCGCATGGTGTGATAGTAAAGGGTTGCAAACAGTTCAGCGGCAGAGAAAACTGACGTGTAATGGCCACTCTTGGCGATCTCGATCAGGCGCACTGTTTCGGTCCGGATCCAGGTCGCCCGTTCCCGAAGCAGTTCAAAGTTGGCTGCACTCATAGGACTCCTATTGGGCTAGAGGGGCGAGGAGTGAGGGTGAAGTCCTCACCCCTCACTCCTCGCCCTTCGACAAATCATGACTGACACAAATCAAGTTACATAGCGATGGGACAGTCCATAAATTATCATTGCTTTGGGTTTTGTTGCAAGATTCACTTCGGCGTATGATTGAACGTATGAATTCCACAACACCTAGCATTCAAGCAAATAATGCCTTTTTCTATTACGCCGATCTCGAGCGTGCCACCCGTTTTTATGGTGACATCATGGGCTTTACGCAGGTCACTGACTATGGTTTTGCCCGTACTTTCCAGATTGCAGCCACTTCATTCCTGACTTTGGTCGATGGCAATCGGCCAGGCGTACAACATCGACTCGACGAGCCAAAGAGCGTGACGTTGGCGCTGGTCTCGCAGCAGGTAGAAGGCTGGCTCGACTATCTGCGCAGTCAGCAGGTCACCATCCGCTACGATCTCAACTGGAAGCCAGACCAACCGCATGATGGCTTCGTGGCGCTTGACCCCGAAGGCTACTTTCTCGAAATCGAACGCTTCAACCCACATCCAGAGAACGAGCAGATCCTGCCTACGTTAGCCGCACTGCCAGCGCAGGCTCCAGCCCTAACGTCTCATCGTCCCTCTCACTTGACGGTTTCTGCCACCATTCTCTGGCTCTACTATCAGGATTTGGCAACGATTACTCCCTTTTACGAGACAACCCTCAGCTTACCTTTGCGAGTGCGTCAGAGTTTTTCGGATATCTATCAGAGTTCCCCTTCGGGATTTCTGGGGCCAGTGTTGGCCAGTCGTGGCTTGCATCGCTATAGCGAGGAGCGTTGTGTCACCGTTTCGCTGATTACGGGGGAATTGAACGGCTGGTTTGACTATTTGCGGCAATGTGGCAACTTTCCGTTTCGCACAGAGCAAATCCACAGCAGCGAACGCTACCGAGCCGTGGTTGGCTACGACCCGGCTGGCTATTTTTGGGAGTTTACACACTTTCGAGATGTGATGGAGAACGAGCGGCTGATACGAGCGTTGAAAAGTAATTGAGTAATTGTGTAATGTTCAATCACTCAATTCTTCATTCCAATGGTATACTCTCGTGACCAAGGTTCGCAATTCACAAATCCAAAGCACGCCCTAGGCTCACTCTGCTTTCAGTGCGTCCGAAGTTGATTAACTTTATACCTTTTGAGTTGGATTTATCCATGACAAATCAAAACATGTCTAAACTGCCGATCGGTCTCTGCATCTTTGGCATCGCTTATTCTGCTGGTTATGTTGGACGCGGGTCTTCCCGCGCCAATCCAAAACCGCTGAGCCCGAATGAATTGCTCGACCTCACCGCCCGCCACAACCTGAGTTCGCTGGAGTTGCCGCCTTCCTTTATCGAGGAAAACGAAGATGAACAGACATTGCTGGCCTTTCGTCGGCGTGCCGAGGAATTAGGCATTTCACTCGTAGTTGCTGGACCCAGGATCGAAACGGAGGCACTGCGCCGCTCCTTTGCTATTGCCAAGACCTTGGGAGCTACTACCATTCGCACTGTGCTCAGCTCGATTCTCTGTGGCGATCGGGCACCGATTGGCGGGTTGGATGGCTGGCAAAAACATTTAGCGGCGCAGGCTGCTATCCTTAAAAGTGTTGCCACCCAAGCCGAGGACGAAGGGATTCGCATCGGGGTGGAGAATCACCAAGATGCAACGTCGGCAGACCTAGTTTGGCTCTGCGAGACCGTGGGCAGCCCAAACATCGGCGTGGTGTTGGATACGGGCAACCCACTAGCTGTGGCCGAAGATGTAGTGGAATTTGCCCAACGCATTTTGCCCTATCTGGTTCATGTGCATCTCAAAGATTACTGGATGGTGAGCACCGCCCAAGGCTATCGATTGGTTCATTGTCCAATTGGCGCAGGTGTGGTTGATTTTGCGGGGCTCTTCAAACTTTTTGATAGCAAACCCGAGGTGCGTCGTCACATCGAAATGGCAGCACTGCACGAGCGGCATATTCGCATGCTGGATGAAACGTGGTGGGCAGGTCACGCTAAGCGGGAGGTGACCTCGATCCTGCCTGTGTTGCGACTCTGGCGCGCCAATGAGTATCATGGTGTGTGGCAGACACCCTGGGAGTCGGAAGAAGAAGACCGTCTCGTTGCCTGGGAGATGGAGCGGTTGGATGAAAGTGTCGAGCGAATGAGCACATTACTCAATACCAAATAACGAATCTGTAATTCCCAATCTCTAATTTTGTGAGAATAGAGATTGCAGATTAGATGTCCATACAAATGATGCACAATGAAGAATAAGAATGTGTGGCGAGTGGCGGGTGGTGAGTAATTCCACAATCCACAATCCGCAATCCACATTTTCAGAGTTGAGAGAGGAGGCAACATGTCATCAATTCGGGTGGGGCTGATTGGCGTTGGCGGGATCTGTGGCAAGGTTCATTTTCCGGGCTTGACGCGCATTCCTGACGTAGAAGTGGCGGGACTGTGCGATCCCAATGGCGAATTACTTTCGGCACGCAGCGAAGAGTGGGAGATCAAGGCGGCGTACACGGACAGCCAAAAATTCCTGGCGGAAGTGCAGCCAGAGGCGGTCGTGATTGCCACTCCCAACGCTTTTCACAAAGAATTGATCTTCCAAGCGTTAGCGGCAGGTTGTCACGTGCTCTGCGAAAAGCCACTTGGTATGAATCTGGCCGAGACGATCGAAATCTACGAAGCTGCCAAAAAGGCTGGTGTACGCCACATGATGGCCTTCACCTACCGGTTTGTGCCTGCCATGAACTATATTCGCCATCTAGTGCAGAGTGGTGCCCTGGGTGAGATTCGCCATGCCCGCTTTCAGCGGCTGCAAGATTGGGGGGAGCGTGCGATTGGTTGGCGACAATATAAAAACATGGCCGGATCGGGTGAACTAGGCGACATGGGCATTCATCGCATTGACTTTGCCGAAGATTTGCTGGGGCCGATTCGCTCCTTGACCAGTGCCAGCAAACAACTGGTGCCGCGCGACTTGACGCCCCAAGGCAAAGCATGTCCGCCGCAGGATGTAGAAGATTGGGTGGCCTGGATTGCCGAGTTCGAGGGCGGAACCACCGGCGTCTTTGAAATGGGCAAGTTGACCAAAGGCCAAGGACCACAGGGTGATCACGATCTGGCAGAGCTGAATGGCACCGAAGCCTCAGTTGCCTATCGCCTCCATGCACCGCATGAAATTCTCTTTGGCAAGCGGCAACAGCCCTATGAGGTGCGCCCAGTACCGGAAGAGTTTCTCACCCGTCCTGGTTCGCCACGCAACCCACATGAGGGAAACCCAGTCGACACCTTCCGCTACGACCAAGCCTGGGAGTTCATCAGTGCCATCCGGGAGGGGCGAGATTGCCATCCCTCATTCTATTATGGCATGCGTGCCCAAGCCGTAGCGGATACCATCCTGCAGGCAGCCGCCGAACGTAGATGGGTGGATGTACCCGAAGTGAAAAAGTAATCTTGTAAAATTCACCATTTAGTGGTGTAAATTGTACCCTTTGGCGAAGAAAATTAGTGGTGGATTTCTGCCAACCTTTTATTAGATAGACGCCAAATTAGAAGATTACATCTGTTCGCTTGAGCGCAAACGGATGTAATCCCTGAAGACCGCGAAGTACCAGAAAGCAGTTGAACCATGATTGAGTTAGATGGAGCATATGGGGAGGGCGGCGGACAGATCTTACGCACGGCGTTTGTGCTAAGTATGCTCACCGATCAGCCCTTCCATATTGAAAATATCCGTTCGGGACGTCCCAGCCCGGGGTTAAAACCGCAACATTTACACATCGGCAAAGCGCTGCTTGAGATGAGCGATGCGCGTATTGAAGGCTTGGCAATTGGCTCCCAAACGCTGACCTTCTACCCTGGAGCCGTCTATGGCGGTGTCTATGGCATGGAGATCGGCACGGCAGGAGCCATCCCGCTCTTTTTGCAGACGATTTTGCCGGTTGCGATGTTTGCCGACGGGTCAATCACCTTCACTGTGAGTGGTGGCACCGATGTGCGTGGAGCCATGACCATCAACTTTTTGAGTGATGTGATTTTGCCTTTCCTGAAACCCTATGCGCAACGGCTCGAACTACAGGTCAACAGTCATGGTTTTTTCCCGGTGGGAGGCGGCGTGGTCAAAATTCGGGTGGCTTCCCGCTTTGATCAAAGCAACTGGCAGACCGTTGCAGGCCAACTTCCTCCACTCGAACTGGCGGAGCGTGGCAACCTCAAACGCATCCGGGTCTTTTCGCGGGCCAGCGAGGATCTAGTAGAACGGAAAGTGGCAGAACGTCAATCCTCTTCCTTTAAGCGCGAGAGTAAGGCAGAGCGTCTTGAGATAAAGAATGTTACCGTCAATTCGCCGTCCCCAGGCTCTTCGATCACAGCGATTGCCGAATATGAGAAGACACGAATTGGTGCTGATGCACTGGGTGAAAGGAATAAACCAGCCGAGGACGTAGGCAAGGAGGCAGCACTGCGTTTGAATAGCGAATTGGCCTCCCCTTGTACTGTGGATGTCCATACTGCGGATAACCTGATGCTGTGGGTTGCGCTATTTGGCGGTGTCTATTGCTTCCGCGAATTGACAGGCCACATTGAAACCAACGCCTGGACCATTGAGAAATTTCTGCCCGGAGCGCTGCGTATTGAAGAGAATCGAGTGATGGGGAGAAGAGTGGCAGCGTAGCAAAGTGGAAAAGTTGAAGAGTCGAAAAGTGACAACTACTCTTCAACTTTGGAACTCTGCAACTTTGTAACTCTGCCCCTCTGCCCCTCCCTTCCCCAAACGAAAGGAACCCCTATGTTACTTGCAGGCGATATCGGCGGAACCAAAACCCTGCTTGCCATTTACACCGATAATCAACAACTTTCTACGCCAATTGCCGAGGCTTCTTTCCCCAGTGCAGAATACGATAGCCTCGAAGCAATTGTTGAACAATTTCTGGCCAAACAGAATTACCAGATTGAACGAGCCTGTTTTGGCGTGGCCGGCCCAGTGATCGAGGGGCGAGCCAATATCACCAATCTGCCCTGGCGCATGGACGAGCAGGAAATGCAGCGGCACCTGCGTATTCCTGTGGTGCGGCTACTCAACGATTTGGCATCGATTGCGACTGCCTTGCCCATCTTGCAGTCGACTG
Organism: Caldilineaceae bacterium; assembly: GCA_046328715.1. GTDB lineage: Bacteria > Chloroflexota > Anaerolineae > Caldilineales > Caldilineaceae > JAXLWB01. Next base: position 26,536 of record JAXLWB010000075.1, read on the forward strand.
ATCTCTTGACACTCAATTCCGGCCAAACTCATGCCACCGGGTCGATTGCGGTGATTGCGCCCGGCACTGGGTTAGGTGAGGCGTTTCTGACCTGGGATGGCCAGCGTTATCGCGCTTACAGTTCGGAAGGTGGCCACACCGATTACGCACCGACCAACGAATGGGAAAACGAACTGTTACATTTCATGCGTACCGACCTTGGCTATGCCCATGTCAGTTACGAATCGGTTTGTTCGGGCCTCGGCATTCCGCATCTTTATGCTTTTGTGCGCAAGACCCAGGTGGTCGAGGAGCCGGGTTGGTTTGCACGCGAGCTAGAGTTAAGCAAAAATCCAACACCACTGATTATCAACGCCGCGCTTGATCAAAATCGCCCCTGTCCTAGCGCAGTAAAAACCCTGGAAACGTTTGCTGCCATTCTGGGTGCCGAAGCGGGTAACCTGGCGCTCAAAGTGATGGCAACAGGTGGTGTCTATCTGGCCGGTGGAATCCCACCTCGTATTCTATCCTTCCTGCGTTCGGAGCGCTTTTTGCAAGCCTTCTGCAACAAAGGACGTTTTGCGACACTCTTGGCACAGATGCCGGTGCATGTGGTGCTCCATCCAAAAGCTGGCCTGTTGGGAGCAGCGGCACATCAAGGGTAAATTTAATTTTTGCTACCTCAACAATTTGGTAATTTTCGCTGATCGAGTAGGATTACACTCCTTAATCAACAGAATGGCTTGTACTGAAAAGAAAGGAGGAACCCATGAAATTAGTGATGGCGATCATCAACAGTGATAGTCAACGGGCCTTGCTCGATGCGATGGCGCGCAATGGTTTTTCGGCTACGGTGATCAGTACAACGGGTGGTTTTTTACGCCTGGGAAACACGACGCTCTTTTGCGGTGTTGCCGATGATCGGGTACAGAACCTGCTTGATGTGATTCGTGACACCTGTCCCAGCCGGACGCAATATGTTACACCGCTTCCTCCTGTGATGGAGCCGGGAGAAGTTAACATTCCCATGCCCGTGGAAAAACAGGTCGGGGGTGCTACCGTCTTTGTCATGAACATTGAGCATTTTGAAAAGATCTAGGCAAAGGCACGAGACAACAGTTTCAGTAGTTCACGAATTTATTGAACACTGTCATTCTGAGCGGCAGTTTGCGAGGAATCTTCTTGGCAGTAAGCCAAGATTTCTCCTTCCTACGGTCGTCGAAATGACAAGTACTGAGTCTATCGCATGAACAGCGGTGGGTTGCTGGAGTAGATAACCGTAAGCAGTTTGACTATTCAGCGCCACGCTATTTTGGCAAATTTGCCAATGTCACATATGATTCGCTACTTACAATGCCGAAAGGAGCGAATTGTATGTTTCAAGCGATTGGCATTTTGTTGTCAAATGGTTCCGCCCAACTTCGCTGGATGTTTGGGCTGTCGGTAGTTGTTGCACTAATTACAGTTCATCCGCTTTTTGCTCAGACAACATCCAGCAACGTTCCGCAGCCAACAGCAGTTGTGGTGAGCGTAGGCTTGAATATCCGTTCAGGCCCCGGGCTCACGTATGCAATTGTCGGCTACCTTCGTCAGAATCAAGAAGTTCCCATTCTCGGCCAAGCAGAAAACTGTCGTTGGCTCCTGATCAGTATGACAGATGCCAAACAAGGCTGGATCTCTGGCAAACCTGCTTACGTGTCGCTCAATGGAGACTGCAAGGCACTTGGTGCAAGCGCAAATCCGCAAGCACAAAGTGCCGCACAGCCAGCTTCAACTAATTCTCAACCCGCCACCGCCCCGACCGTTGCCCCGCCTCCAACCAAGGCCATTTCTCCGACTCCCCCTCCACTACCAACCCAAGCCGAAGCGCAGACAAACCAATCACTCGCCCAGCCACCTGCGGGTCAGGGGTGTTATCTGCTGCAAAATCGTTTAGGTCCGCAGATTACAGTGACGTTCACAAACCGTTCCAGCGGACAAAGCATTCAGATCCTCGTGCCGCATGGAGCAGAGGTTGCGCAGTGCTTGGTGGCAGGTGAATATACCTATACCATCTCTGCGGTGGGGTTTAAGGATAAAAATGGAGAAATGAAGGTGATTGTGGGCGATGCCTATATGCTGCCAATTGAGTGGTAAGATTTAGGGCAAAGCGAGGGGCTTGACCGCTTGATTGCTAGATTGAACCGTCATATTTTGCATGAAGCGTGAAACGTGATGCGTGAATTTTCGGTAGTAATTCACGCATCACGCTAGACAATTACATCAGCATGTCGTCGCCTATGCTTCCCATACCGCCCATACCACCGCCTTCGTCACCTGCTAACTCTGGCATCGACTTTTCAATGGATTCAGGGCTTTCACCGGATTCCAGGCGATTCAGCACTTCAGTCATCTCGCCATCGAGCGGTTCGCCCATTTCGTTGCTCATCTTGCGCATCATATGGGCCAGAGCACGTGGATCTTCGCTTTCCAAGCCCGACATCAACGAAGGATCGGCGAGGTCGTCCATGCGGCTTTCTTCGGACTTTAGGACCGCCACGCGGCTCACCAATCGACGCAGGTTTTGCTGGTGACAATTGGGACAAACCGCATTTTCATTACTGGCACTGCTCATTGTGCGAAAAAAGACACTGACACGTTTGCGGCATACGCCACAATAATATTCATAGATCGGCATAATCTAAATTCCCTAAAGTCAGGTGTCCCTACGGGACAGATAATCTACGAGTGTGTGCTTAGTATATACTGAACGGCAACGTATTTAAAATGACGGAATTGCAAAGTGTTTATTTGCACTGTCACTGGCTGGTTGGATTTCTAGGATTATTATCCTTTGCGAACAGAAGATAAACCTAAATCAACCCCGTCACAGTTCCCTCCCTTTCGGGGAGGGCTAGGGTGGGGCTGACCTTCAAAAGATCTGCTGCGTCATCACGCCCCCATCGACCAACAAAGTTGCGCCCGTGATCCAGCGTGCGGCTGCTGAAGCGAGAAAGAGGCAGGCATCCGCCACATCTTCTGGCATTCCCAATCGCCCCAAGGGTGCGCGTCGTTGCCAACGTTCAACCCCATCGGGCCATGCTTGTTCGATCCCTTCCCGCCAGATTAGCCCAGGAGCTACCGCATTGACGCGAATCCCGTTACGTCCCAACTCTAGTGCAGAGGACTTCGTTAACATCGCCAATCCTGCCTTGGCCGCATTGTAGTGACTGTGCAGGGGTGCCGGGTTCTCGGCTTCAATAGATGTGATGTTGACAATCGCCCCACCGCTACCTTGGGCAAGCATCTGGCGCGCCACGGCTTGCGTACAGAGGAAGGCGCTGCGCAGATTGGCGTTGATCACCTCATCCCACGCCGATGCCGTCATTTCCAACAAGCTATGTAGTGGATAAGTGCCAGCATTGTTGACCAACATATCAATCCGACCCATCGCCGCCACAGCCTGTTCTACCAATATTGCAACTGCCGCTTCGTCACTTAGATCGGCC
>JAXLWB010000076.1:0-29949 GCA_046328715.1 Caldilineaceae bacterium
AAAATTCAATTTGAGCAATCAAGCGCTAGTACACCTTCTGGAGAAGTTGCAATTTACTTCTGGGATGGTCAAGGCTGGCAGAAATTGCCGACAGTGATAACTGTGCCTGTGGCAGGCTTTCATTCTGATGGAATTGGTGGAGCCGACACCGAAGCGCAGGATGACCAAAAGTTGGCAAGCACACCCAGCCAAGGCGTTGGCGTCTATGCTGTATTTATGGATAACCAACAGCGTCTCTATCTGCCACTACTTTCTAGATAATAGAAAAATCTGTCTGTGCTGCCTGAAGGATTTCTCGGTGATATGGGACGTTCTCGATAAATGAACGTCTCATATCACCGTTGGAAATTTTGAGTGCCTGCTCTTGTAAAAGGCGAACCGCAAAGTTCAACGCTTGGATCGCTTGTTCAGGCTTGTGCAGTGCTTGAAAAACTTGGAAACAAAACCAATAGTCGCGTTGAGGGAAATTGAGGTTGTCTTCACGGTAAATATCTAGAAGGCGCATGGCCTCAGTTGCATAGCCGAGCGCTTCAGAATCATCGTGCAAGGCTAAGTATGCAGAAGCAAGAATGGTGAGATCGGAGGTTGTCGAAGATTCAAGCCCAATCGCATGATACTTGGCAATCGAGCGTTGCGCTTTGGCAACACTTTCTTGAAATTCCTGCCGCTGAAGATCGAGAAGCGCTAGGTCGTTGAGGCAAATGGCCTCCAATTGAATATCTCCCTGAATTTGGGCTAACTCTAAACTTTCTACTAACAATGATTCAGCCCTGTCGGTTTCCTCAATGTCGCGCAATACTTGACCCAAGTTACACAGTAGGTAGGCTTCGGCATTTTTCTGGCCAATCTTTTGACTTAAATGTAACCCGTTCTCCAAACTTTCCTTGGCCGCGTGGAGATCGCCTACCAGAAGATAAAGCACCCCCAGATCATTCCAGGTTGTAGCTTCCCACCATAGATTCCCAATCGATTGCTGAATGCTGATGGCGCGTAATAGCAGGGGTTTTGCTTGGTCGTGATCTCCGAGTTCGCCCAAACTTTGCGCAATATTGAGCAAACTGGCACCAACTCCAGTTCGATCTCCAATAATTTCACAAATGGCAAGCGCTTGCTCATGATAGGGGATCGCTGCCTGAAAGTTGCGGCGATGACGTTCCACACTTCCCACTGCGTTCAGCGCCCTGGCCTCTTGTTGTTTATTGTGAATCTTCTGATTAATTCGTAGTGCGCGTGCAAACTCGGCTTTTGCCTCTTCATACTTGCCTTGTTGCCGATACACCAGCCCAAGTCCATAGTGGGCCTCGGCTTCAACTCCAGTTCCAACCATCCCCCAAATTGCAACTTCACTCAACGCTGCGATGTACTTTTCACCGGCAATTTCATATTCACCCTGTCGCCATGCAATCACGCCTAGTTGGTTCAGACAGCGTGGCTTGTTTTCACTGTTATCAAGGTGCTGTGCTACGGTCAGTGCCTGCCCGATGATCGTTGTCGCCTGTTCATAGTCACTCACCGACTCAAAATACTTGCCCCACAACAACAATGTCTCGAAATCCTCCCCAGCCAAAGCAGTCAGCTGATGTAATGCCTCCTCTTGCTGCTCACGCCTGCCCAAAATATCGAGCACCTCGACCTTGGCCTTCAACCACTGACGCCGTTGCTCCAATTGCAGGGCACGGTTGAGGTAACTCAGCGCGGTTTCGTTAGCGTAGTCGCGTTGGGCGCGCTGGGCGGCACGATCCAAATATTGAATGGCCTTGTCGCGCACAGGTAGTTGCGCGAGATCACTGTTGTAGAAGTGAAAGGCCAGTCGCTCGATGGCCTCGGGCTGCATCCGCTCCAGTGCCAGCCCAACCGCGTGGTGGAGTTGGCGACGCTGATTTTCGAGTAGCGTGCTGTAGGCAACCTCTTGCGTGATGTTATGTTTGAAGATGTAGGCCAGGGCTGGTTCTGGCTGTTCAACACGGGCGAAGTCACGCTCAAGCAGGGTGGCCATATCATGAGTGAGCGTTGTGCGTTCACTCTGGCTAGGATGGGCTTGCGCTAGCAAGTCAAACTCGAAGAGACGGCCAATCACACTCGCTACCTTAAGTGTCGGTTTGACTGACTCGGGCAAGCGATCCAAACGGGATAGAATCACACCCTGGATCGAGTTGGGCATGCCCAGATCAACCGCGCTTAGCGGTGCATCGGGTCGGAGCTGCCAGCTTTCGCCACTGCGCACAAGACAATTGGCCGCCTGTAATGCAGCGATTGTCTCTTCGGAAAGAGTCCATTCCCCTTCGGTTTCGACCAATCTGCCACTTTCGTAAAGCGCATCGACCAACTCTTCGGTGAAGAAGGGGTTGCCTTGCGCCTGCGCTTGTATCAATGCGACCGCCAGTGGAGAGACGTTGCCTTTCAAACGCTGTGTCACCAGTTGGATCGTGCCCGACGGCGGCAACTCTTCCAAGCGTATGAAATCCTGATTTGCCAGTTGTGCCAGATCTGTCAAAAAGCTTCCTTGCTCTCCTCCTGCCACTATGCTCAGTCCTGGCTCTTCCTGTCTTTCCGTTTCCTTGTCTTCTTGTCTTTGGTCCACCGGTCGATGCACCACCAGTAGCAAGATCGGTGCAGCGTCAATCACACGAGCCAAGGCTAGCAGAAGTGCCTGCGAAGCTTCATCCATCCAGTGTACATCTTCGACCAACAGTACCAATGGTGTACGCCGCGCATTGGCTTGTAGCAACTCCACGGCCAAACTCTGCAATGCTTCCTGGCGCAACTTGGGATCAAGCGAGGCCGTGGTTGGATTGTCGGGAATCTCGATGCCAATGATTTCGCCGAGCAAGGGCAGACGCAAGAGCAGGGTTGGATTTGTGTTGCGTACCACTTCCTCAATCCGATCAAGCATGATGCTCTCGCTCATTTGGCTGTGTAACCCAAAGAGTGAACGTGTGATCTGGCGTGTGGCATGATAAGCCGTGTCGCGTTCTGTGCTCTGACAGATGGCGGCGGTGGTGTTGACGCCTTTCGTTTCAGTGCGTTTGAGAAAAGTGGCGACCAAGTGACTTTTGCCCACGCCAGCGCTGCCTTCAATGCGCAACATCCGACCTGGACCCGTTAACACTTGCTCAAGCGTCTGCTGCATCTGTGACAGCTCTTTTTCGCGTGCTGCCAGTGGTTCTTCGTAGAGCCGTTGCAGATGGCTGGCAATGCGTGCCTGCCGCCCGATGACGTTATAAACAGTCTGTACCTCCGCTCTTCCTTTCACCCGAAGTTGCAAGGGTTCGTCGAAGAGAAAATCTTCTATGGTAGCTTCATATATCGCCTTGGAAACCAGAATCTGCCCTGCGCGGGCATTGGTCATTAGCCGAGCAGCAAGATTAACCTCTTCGCCCAATACGCCGTAGGTTTGGCGCGTGTCGCTGCCATAAGGACCTACACGCATCGATCCCTGGCTGATGCCGATCTGAATCGTTGAAAGAAAGGGGAATTTGTTGCTGCTGTTGCGCAGATCCAACGCAGCCACCACTGCGCGGCGGCTGTCATCATCATGGGCGATCGGCGCGCCAAAGGCGGCGTAAAGGTAACTGCCTTTGTCGCCAGTGGTCAGTTGAATCAGTGTCGCCTCGTGGCGGCTGATAACCTGCTGGACATAACAGATAAACTGGTCAAGCTTATTTCCCGCCTCAGGATCCTGTTCGAAGTCTAGTCCACTAAAGCGTAGAAAGAGCGAGGTAGCTGGCCGCAACTCGGCCAGAAAGCTGCTTTGGTCTTGCAACCTAGCAAAGAGGGTAGGAATCACCCAGGAGCGAACCAATTCCTCATGTGGCTGTGGCAACGTGGCAGATGCTTGCGTTCCAATAGGCAAATCAAACAGCGCCTCGACGACTGCAAAGCAGCCTCGACCTTCCGCATCATGCCTCTGTTCGGCAATCGACAAACGAGCACCTAAGGCTGCAACGGTTGCCTGGTCGACCAACAATTCACCGGTGCGCGCCAAATGTTCAGCAGCAGCCATCCGATCCAAGGTGTCGCCAGCCAGCACATCGATCCGCTGAATTGCCGGATCGCCCACCACAAAACGATGTACCTTGCCACTGGCGACGGCTGTCTTTACGACTAACTGGACGGATGTCGTTGTGCTGACTTGTACGCGCGCTACGGGTTGTATAGCTTGTTGCATGGCCAAGGCGGCTGCGACAGCCCGTTGGGCGGAAAGTAATTGCGGATTATCGCTTGCATCGCCTGCTTCTCCAAACCAACAGGTGATGGCATCGCCGGCAAAGCCGATGACGCTGCCCCCGAAGCGTTCAACCTCATGGATCAAGGCATTATAGACTTCGTTGAGATGGCGTGTTAGTTCATCGGCGCCACGTCGTGAGCCGTGCAATTTGGCCAGCGCGTCGGCCAATGGAGTAAAACCTGAGATGTCAGCAAAGAGGACCGAGCCGACGGTCTCTTGCGGCAGTTCACGGTTATTGGCGAAGGCCGCTAGCCGGTCTTGTGGTAGAAAGGCGTTGGCAATGTTCATGGATACTTGGGCGTGAACGACGGACGGCGACAGAATAGTTCGTCATTCGTACCATTCTCAGTATGCCACAATCGAGCCGTCTTGTAGAAAGGTTGATAGAGATCAAATCAGCGTAGACTCATTTGCGTGCAATAGGCAATAACGACCTGCTATGTTAAAATTCACAGGTATAGTCCAACTTCAATTTCAACCTGCAAAGGAGACCTCACTCTATGAAATTGCCTGCTCAAGGGCGTTACCTGCTATTGTTATGTGTACTCTGTCTTAGCCTGCTACTGGCTGCGTGTGGTGGCGACGATGAGAGTGCTGCTGAACCCGCGTCTGCCCCTGCTGCTTCATCCTCTTCCGGTCCGCTTAAGTTCGTCTACTTCCGTTCTGATGATTGCGGCAACCAATGTGCAGAAATGGATCCAATTGTTGATGGCTTTGTCGAAACTTACAAGGACAAACTTGTGGTTGAAAAGCAGGACGGTAAGAGTGAGGCAGGTAAGAAATTGATGGAGCAATTCTCATTAACCAAGATCCCAAGTTATTTGATTCTTGATAGCAATGGCAACAAGCTTTGGTCAAACAGTGGCCCGATCCACAAAGATATGCTCGCTCAACAGATTATTAACTTGACCAAGTAGTCCTTCTTTAACGCATAAAAAAGCGCCATGCTTAGGACAAGCATGGCGCTTTTTTATGCGTTTGACCTCAAAACTTGATACAAACTGGCTTCGACAGCGTGAGCGAATGACCGGTAGTCGACAGCAGACCTTGTTCGGGGTTGATAGCAAAGGAAACAATCGAATTGCCATCTTGGTTGGCCACTAGCAGAAATTTTCCAGTTGGATCGATGGCGAAATTGCGTGGCGTTTTGCCAAGGCTTGCTTGATACCCAAGCGTCCGTACCCTACCACTAGCCTCATCAATGGCGTAGATGACAATGCTGTTATGCCCTCGATTTGAACCGTACAGGAAACGCCCGGAAGGATGGACATGGATATCTGCGCACCACTTTTCACCCGTATAACCTTCAGGCAGGGTTGAGATAACCTGAAGCTCCTGTAGTGATCCGCTTGCTGTCCCGTAGGCAAAGACAGTTATCGTGCTGTCCAACTCGTTGATTAGGTAGACATAGCGGCCATTAGGGTGAAACGCTAGATGCCGCGGACCAGCACCATCGTGGACTTTGGTCCAGCGTACGCTCTCTGGCACAAGTTGACCCAAGGTTGGGTCGATAGCGTAACAACCAATCTTGTCAATCCCCAAGTCGTTGACCAGCAGAAAACGATTGTCGGGCGAAAAGATCGCCTGATGGGCATGCGGTCCTTCTTGACGGGTTGGATTGGTGCCTTGCCCATGATGTTGCACATGCTCTCGAAACGGGTCAATCGTGCCATCCGGCGCTAGAAGATAAGAGGCAAAGCTTCCTCGCCGATAACTCACCGAGACCAACAAACGATTGGTGGCATCGACATTGACATGACAGGAGATGCCATTCGGCGTCGGCTGCTGGTTGAGAAAGTGCAGATTGCCGCTCTGCTCATCGACGGCAAATGCAGCGACTGCGCCTTTCAGTTGAACATCTGGCTCAAAGGTGTCGCCAATCGCATAAAGAAAGCGGCGATTAGCGGAAATCGCCAGGAAACAGCCGTTGCTTGCCCAAGCTGCTGGTTGCAGATCCTCAAGTGCTCCATTGTTCACATTGAGCGATGCCCGGTAAATTCCCTGTGAACGCTCATCCTCTCGGGCGTTGGCGTCGCTGTAAGTGCCAATGTAAAAGCTGCTGTTCGCCATTTATGCTTCCGTACTAAACGGTGCTTCACCGTTGATCCGTTCCCGATAGCCGCTGACCATGACCCCGGGGCGCCCAAAACTTTGCCCATATAGTTGACGATTCTGGGGATCACGGTAGCCCATGCGCACCAAGCGTCGTGGCTTTTTGGTCTGGTTGATGTAGGAACCGTGAATCGTGTCGATACAGAAGACGACGACATCGCCCGCTTTGGCCGGCACCGGGACGGTCTGCTCCAACTTATACTGATCGGTGGGCAGGTGTGGCGTGCAAGGACCCTTTTCGGTTTGGGTGATGTGTTCTAGATGACCCAACTTGTGTGAACCAGCCAAAAAGCGAATTTCGCCATTTTCGTGGAAGGTATCATCCAGATGGACCAATACATCAACGTAGCGTCCATCCTGGTGACCATAGAAGGGATTGTCCTGGTGCATCGGGAACGGGTGCCCGTTCTGTGGTGGCTTGATGTGCATGGTCGTGTGGTGTAGTTCCACATTGGGACCGAGTAAGTCGCTCAGTGCCGCCACCAACTTGGGATGGATCACGGCACGCGCCCAGGCCGAAGAGTATAGGTGTAGGTCATGCATGGCGGTGAGTTTAGACTTTTTCTCGGTTTCTGGGTCCATATAGGCTTGCCGCCAGGGGCCGCTCCATCCTGGGCTGGTGAATGCCCAATCGGCAACCAGCCGATCCATTTCGTCCGAAAGTTCCTGAAGTTCGGTTGGTGAGTAAATTTTGGGAATATGCAGGTAACCTTCGTCATTGTAGAAGTTGATCTGTTCTTGCGTTAGCATGTCTTGTCTCTCCTTATGGGAGAGGTGAGGGGTGAAGTCGAACAACCTCACCCCTCACCCCTCCAACCTCAAATCATTTGCTTTACATAATGTTCTTTCAAATCCTGATTGCCATCCATCTCCAGCAGATCGGCAAGAACAGCTTGCGCCTGATCATAGGAGCGTGTCTGTGGGCTCATCAACGTGTTCCAGAGCAACATCGAATAATCGCCCGTCTTAAAGGCGAGCAACTCCCGTTCCATGTCGAGCACTTCGGGCAAGATCTGCTCATACAATATCTTGGCGGGCAATGGCTCGACCCGAATCGGCTGGATTCCCTTCTTGTTGACAATCGCCGGCACTTCAACGACCACGTCAGCACCAACCCCGGCCAAGGCACCCTTGTTGGGCACATTGACCTGGAAGTAGCCTTCGTTGTCGTTGACCAGGCCATCGATGATCGGCACCTGTTGTTCACGTGTGCGTTCGGAACCAAAGACCGCAGTCACACTGGCTTTGGGATCGGCCACCAACTGGGCTACCTGGGCCAAGCGCTTTTCGAGATTTTCTACAAAATAGGGACGGGCCAATTCCGTGTCCGGGCCACCCCACGGTTCGCCAAACCAATGCTTCTTGGTTGGTAGATCGGTATGATACCACCAGCCGACACGGCGCGGCGTATCGCCGATTGGCATCAAACCAAACATCTTATATTGGTGAATTGTGCCGCGTGACATTTGGATGTCGTGTGTGCTTTGGGCAATGTGTGTGGTCCAATAGTGCTCTCCTTTCTCCTTGATCCAGCGATCTAGGGTGGGGTACATATTTTCGCCCTTATAAAAGAAGTGGGTGAGCCAGATGTTGTGATTCAGCCCCGGCGCTTGCCAGTTGAGATCACGTTCACGGGTCAGATCCAGACCCAGTTCGCGGGCAATGGTGTAGACGCCATAGTGTCCATGACAGAGGCCGCAGACTTTGATGCTGGTCTCGCGTGTCATCAAGGTGCAGCCTTCGTAGACTGGATTACCCGATTGGATTAACCAAGCCTCCGGACAGATTGCCTCCATATCGCGTGCGACGTCGAGCATGAGCTTCAGGTTGCCATAGTTGCCGAGGTTGACACCGCCGTAATAGTAGCCATGTTTGGCGGTCAACTCACGCTGCGCCCGTTGATGGGCGTGGCTGCTGACTGAGGCAGTATTGATCACAAAATCGGCATCTTGTAACGAGGCCTGGCGACTGGTCGTGCTCTCAAAGCGCAGATCAGAGCCAAGTTCATTCGCATAGCGCTCGCCGAGTTTGTGGATATTACGGAGCCGCTCAGCATCAATGTCCATAAAACTGATCAAACTGCCAGCCAGCCCTGGGGTTAGGCAGATATCCTTCACCAATCCCAGTGAAAATTGTGCGCTCCCTGCACCAATGACAGAGAGTTTGATGGGTGTTGACATGAGGTTCTTCTTTCTAGATGGATGATATGCAATTGACTTCTGTAAGAGGCTTATTATCGGGAAGCTTAGTGTATCAAGTATACTACAAATTGTAAATCGTTCAATCTCTAATCTTTCAATCTCCAAACTCGATTCTTACCAAATGCGCTATTCAAATCTTATTCAACGACTCGACGGTCCCGGCTACCGCTCCTGGGATGTCCATATGAAGGCACGTCAGATGATCAACGAAGGGCATGATGTGCTCATGCTCACGATCGGCGACCCGGACTTTGAAACCCCCAAACCGATTGTAGATGCCGCTGTGCAGGCATTGCGCAGCGGACGCACCCATTACACCCCTTCGCAAGGCGAACATAAATTGCGTACCGCTGTGGCTCAATATCACACCAAACAGAGCGGACAACCGGTAACAGCGCAAAATGTTGCTGTCGTCGCTGGTGCCCAGTGTGCCCTCTACACCGCGGCCATGTGTGTGATTGAAGCAGGCGACGAAGTGATCGTCTTCGACCCGGTCTACAGCACCTATGAATTGGTGATCGGGGCGACTGGTGCCAAACCGGTGTTGGTCAAATTGCGCCCCGAACTTGGCTTTCATTTTGATCCAGCCGACCTGGCTGCCGCCATTACCCCGCGCACCAAGGCATTGATCGTCAATACCCCACACAATCCAACTGGGGCGATGCTCTCCCCCGATGAATTGGAAACCATCGCTGATCTCTGCACGCGCCACGATCTCTGGCTGCTCTACGACGAGGTCTACAGCCATTTTGCTCACACCCGACCCCATCTCAACCCCGGCACGATCCCGGCGCTGGCAGAACGTACCATCGTCTTGTCAAGCCTCTCGAAATCACACGCAATGACGGGCTGGCGTTTAGGCTGGATGATTGCACCTACGCAACTGGTCGAGCATGCTGGCGATCTCTTGGCTGCCATGCTCTTTGGTCAACCGCCTTTTATTCAGGATGCGGCGTTTGCCGCGCTCAGCCAAGAATGGGAAGAAGTGGAGGCGATGCGCCAATCGTATGCGGCACGCCGACAGATGGTGCATGCTGCCTTGGTGGATGCGGGAAAAATAAGCTGCCTGGCACCCGAAGGAGGAATTTACATCATGGTGGATGTGCGCAAGACAGGCATGTCTGCCTATCAATTTGCCCACACCCTCCTGGAACAGGCGAAGGTAGCCCTGCTCCCCGGCGATGCCTTTAGCCGCTCACTCAATGAATACCTGCGGCTGAGCCTCACCGCCACGGATGCTAATCTACAAGAAGCCTGCCGCCGAATTCGACGTTTTGGAGAATCATTGTGATGTGAGGCTGGGCCTTTCGCGATGGCTTGAACGAAAAGCACCCGATCTCCTTTGGAAACGGAGATCGGGTGCCCAAAATTAGCAGCCGTGGACGAAGTTGATGGATCAACAATACGGAGTTATCACTGTCTCGTAAAGGTAGTGAAAGCGTCAGGGCTGCCTTTACGAGACGTCACCAGTGTTAATTCTGGCTACTAATGTTTTGCTCAATATACTCGACTGCTTCACGAATGTTCGAGATCTTCTCCGCATCATCATCGGGAATCTCAATACCAAACTCTTCTTCAAAAGCCATAATGAGTTCTACCATATCAAGCGAATTCCCTCCCAAGTCATCTGTAAAGCTGGAATACAATGTCATTTCATCTTCACCCACTCCCAACTGCTCGGCAACGATAGCTTTCACGCGCTCTGTTACTCCCATACAAAATCTCCTCTGGTTTCTATTCAATAGGTATACGAAAAATGATACATACTACTACTTGACCCACAAAACGATTGAATATAATAGCGAGAGTATCAGTATAAATGCGGGTTGGGTGTGCTATACTTGCGTTTAAGGCTTCATGCCATAGGCAAGTAAGGCTGGCATAGGAATTTCATAGTGACCATCGACCGCAAATGTACTGATTTTATCGACAACCGCCTGCTTTATCCTTGCCAATGCTACGGGACTCTGGGCTTTCAAGAGTGCTGCGAGCCATACTGTGCCACTGGCAATGCTTTCAAACACCCTATCTAGACTCGATACACGTAGCACGCAAGGCAAATTCACTACATGAGGTGTCACAAAACCAGCTTGGATCAAACACCGTTTGCAGTGTTCAGGTTTACTGAGCACAAAAGATTTGGGAAGGGGTGGCAACCCAACATGTAGCGTCCCAAACGCCACCACGGCTTGATAAACAGCACCAAAGGCAATGGCCTTGTGTGGTGCAGCCCAAACGGTGAAGGCGTAGTAGCCACCAGATTTTAATATGCGTAAGGCTTCAGTGGTCGCTGTCTTTGGATCAGCAAAATGAGGCTTGCCGAAATTGTTAACTACAGCATCAAAACTTTCATCGGCAAAAGGCAAACGTTCAGCATCACCTTCCTCAAATCTTACCATTGGATAGCTCTGTCTTGCTAATTTCAGCATGGTTGGAGAAAAATCCACCCCGGTAACCTTTGCCCCACGGGCAGCAGCGGTGCCAGCGACATAGCCAGCTCCGCAGGCTACATCCAGCACAATAGACCCGCTCGACACCTGGGCAACGTCGAGTAGCCCTTCGACGCTTTGTGTGGTCAGGTTTGCAAAAAATCCATGATAGGTCTGGCAGACATCTGGTTGCAACCAGCCAGCTTGCTCAAAATCACGAAAGGCTTTGGTGGGGTTTGTCAATTGTGACCTCCACATCCTTCCATTTGTAGCGCCCCATAGCAGGGAGGGTTGGGGAGGGGTTCTTTATCATGCTTGGAAATTCAACCGCATCCCTTGATCGAAGAACTGAATCTCCATCACCTCGGCGTTGAGTTCGCAGGTGGAGAAGGGGCTCTCGTAGTGTTTAAAACCGCTCAATGGCTGCACTTGGCCGTCAATCCGCAGATCGCCTGTCCAACCAAACTCGACTGTTTGCTGGCGCAGGCTTTGTAATTGCACCGATGCACCGACAAAGCGGATCGGCAAGGCCGTCACTTTGCGCTGAAACTCCTCGAACGAACCATCGCCCGCCGCCCGCCCCATCTGACAGATCCAAAGGTTGTTCGACCCATAAGAACGCAGTTCACGATAGGCGTTGTTGCCCTGTTTGATCTGGCGAATTCCCTGCGCGGCGGTAAGCGCAAGGTAGCCCTCACCCTTGCGTGCAAAAGCCCAGACGTCGTTGATCCGCGTCTCGTCGAACGCCGCCTGCGGGAAATAGGCGTGGGTAAAGCCCATCCAATCATCCTCGGGCAGTTGATAGGCCACGATCAGCAAATCCTTCCACTGGGCAGCACGGGGCAGGATCACATTGCCATGCCAGAAGTTGGGGCGATGCGAACCCTCTTCGCTGACACAGGGTGGATGCGAGGTAAAGACTACGGCATCCGCGCCGAGCGTCGCTTGCCAGATATGCTGTTGATAGCCCGGCTTGCCCGGATTGTAGTCCTGGGCCGAGCAGAGCATAAAGTCGGGTGTCTTGTAGGTGACCTTGTTGATCGACCATTCACCGTCGGCCAGATCGCAACGTTGCTCCATCACCCCGGCATGTTGCTCGCGACTCCACACTTCTTCGTAGAGCGAGCCGCCAATCTGTTGCAGGATAGCAGGAGGTTCGTAATTGGAACATGCCAGGCTGACGGTGCCCAGAATGTGCTCGTTAAAACAGCCTTGCCCCCAGAGCAGGCGGGAGATGCCCGAAGTCAACTCCTGCCGCCCTCCTTTAAGATACTCGGTGTAGCTGCGGCCATGTGTGGAGCCAAAGACTCCCTTAAAGGAGTTCAGTCCCATTGTGTAAAAGAGCTTGTCGAGGATAATGGCAGCCATTTCGGCGACTTCATCGTTTGCCGCCAAAGTGGCAAGATGAGTCAACGCTAGCACATCGTGTTCAAAGTAGACGTTGGAGTCCCACTCGCGGAAGCCTCCCGCCGCTCGTTTTTTCATCCAGCCTAACGCCCACACTTCACCCTTTTGGCGATGCCATTCCCCGGTTTGATTGACATTGCTGAAAATGGCATCGGGATACAACTGTCCCGCCAGTACTTCGCAGGCGTGGAAGAGAATCTGGTGATTTTCCGACCAGAAACACATGGCATCGTTACCTGGTTCGTCCATCCAATATTTGAAATTGAGCGCACAATCATCAATCTTGGCGCGCAGCTCCGGCGGGAAGTTGGGATCGTCGCCGTAGCGGAGCAGAAGACCCAGTAGCCCGACCAAGTAGAAATCGCTACAATCGGCGCGCTGGTTGATGCTGGCGATGATCGTCTCAAAGGGCTTCGTTTTGACAAGATCCCACCAGCCAAGCTCGATCTTGGCAATCTCACTGTAGATGTTGACTTCGCGACGTGCCGCATCTTTTAAGGCTTGCTCACGCCGCTCTTCATAGGTTCCTTCGCCCAACTCGTCAAACTTGCTGTTGACAATCGTAAATGGAATATGATGCGAGATCTTCATCCCCTGCTCGTAATATTCCTGGGGGAGAGGCATGAGCAAAAGCTCGTACTCTCCATCCGGGCGCATGTAGGCTTTGCCCAGGTTAAGTTGGCTACCAGCCTCTGCCGTCGGTGAACCCTCGGCATAGATACGCCCTGACGGTGTCTGAAGACGTACCGTAATTTGCAGGCGATGGGGATAGTCGGCTGGCCAATGAAGAACGATGTCATCCTCGAAATGATAGACATCTTTGGTCAGGTAGGCTGCTTCAAAACATTGCATTAGGTGCTGACGACGAGGCAGTCGTAAGGTCGTTGGCAAAGTTACCTGCCAGGTATCATCCATGTCTGGTTCACGGATTTGCAGCGCCATGGCGTAGGGACACTCGCGTACGGCGACGCCTTCAAAGCGCACCAGAATTTGATTTTTCCCTGCCTTCAAGGCGGCTGTAAAGGGCACGCTTTTCGGAATTTGATGATGAAAGTGCAGTTGGCGATGCACATGAACGCCATTGATCCACACATCTGCCGGACCATTGGTGGTGAGCACAAAGTTTGTGGTCTGCTCACCTGGTGCCTCCACTTCACTGTAGGCCCAACTCTGCAAATGGTGACAGGTGTGATAAAAGCGTGAGAGATCGACAAAGTGGTCATCCAGGCATTGGACAGCCAACCAGGGAAAACTCTCCTGCTTGTCTCCGCTGCCGACCTGCAAGGTGTTTCGCTCGGCAGGAGCATCCGTCATTGCTGAATCGCCTGGGTAATAAGCTTTGGCAATCTGCGTCTTGAAATCTGCTCCGCTAAAGCGTTCCAAATCGACGACAGGGGTAGCAAACGGACCAGCAACCAGCCAGTTGTGGATATAGCCGGCTGTTAATTTGTAGGTTAAAGTTGAGACTTGCATTGTGTTCTTTTCAGCGTTCGTTTCACTCATTTTGTAACTTCACAGAGCACCCGTGTAGCTATAAATCCGTGCTTCTCACTGCCCGCTGCACAGCGCGATTGACCTGCAACTGAAATATATCGGGGCGCGCATAGTGACCGACCACGTCAAGGTCATATTTGCCTTGTGGGATCAGGTCCAGATCGAGATCAGCGGTGAGCAGCGTCGCTTCATTGTAGATTGGCCCAGCCAGAAGTTCACCAAAGGGGTTGACGATGCAACTGCCGCCACGGATCAGCACCGTCTGCGGATCGTTGCCCTGGATGGGGTTATAGTCTGCTGGGAAATCACTACGGCGCGCAAATTGACAGGCGGAGAGGAGAAAGCAGCGACCTTCGGAGGCAATGTGGCGCATCGTCGGAATCCAAGAATCGCGGTCATCGACGGTGGGCGCACAGTAGAGTTGAACGCCCTGCGCGTACATGCTGGTGCGCAATAGCGGCATGTAATTCTCCCAGCAGATGGCCGCACCGACCTTACCAATCTCGGTTTCTACAACATCCAGCGTGGAGCCATCGCCGAAGCCCCAGATCAGCCGCTCCATCGCAGTCGGCATGGTTTTGCGATGTTTTCCAAGCAAACGACCATCACTGCCGATATAGAGGACTGTGCAGTAAAGCGTGCCACCATCCCGCTCGATCACGCCGATGACCACATTGATCTTATGCTGCGCCGCTGCCTGCCCCAGTCGTTCGGTGATGGGTCCTGGTACGTCGATGGCTCCTTGCCAGTAGCGGGCAAACCACTGCCGCCCATCGGGGGAACGCATCCCTACCCGTGCACCGAAATCTGCTCCTTTGGGATAGCCGCCAATAAATGCTTCGGGAAAGACAACGAGTTGCGAATGCTGATCTGCCGCCTCGGCAATGCGTGCTACGACCTTTTGTACTGTCGCATCAATATCAAAGGCAACCGATGCATCCTGAACCACGGAGACTCTTACAATCGACATAGATCGAACCCCACCTTAACCCTCCTCAGGTAGTCGGAGGGAACTGTGAAGGCAAAAACAAAGTTTTTTCTCCTGTCCCAAAACCATGACTTCCCGTAGACAACTCCCTCCCTGCGGGTGCCCTTTGAGCGGGCAGGGTTAGGGTGGGGTTGGCTATTCATATAACACACAGCGCACCTTGTGCCCATTTTCCAGCTCCAAAAAGGGTGGCTCCTTTTGATTGCAGGTGCCAGCAATGGCCTTGCGGCAGCGTGGATGGAAGGGACAGCCCTTGGGGATGTTGTAGGCATCGGGAATCGTGCCCTTAATGGCGGTTAGGCGGCTGGTGGCATGCTGTGCCGACTTGCGCCCCAGCAGCGGAATCGAACGGAGCAACGATTGCGTATAGGGATGTTTGGGATTGTAGAAGATCGTGTCCACATCGGCCATCTCCACCACTTGCCCCAGATACATCACAATTACATAATCTGCCATCTGCGCGATCACACCCAGATCGTGGGTAATAAACATGATCGCCATGCCAAATTGCTGTTGCAATTCCGTCATCAGCGTCAAGATCTGCGCCTGGGTCGTTACATCGAGTGCTGTGGTTGGCTCATCAGCGATCAGCAGAGTAGGACGACAGGAGAGCGCCATAGCGATCACCGCACGTTGGCGCATACCACCGCTTAACTGGTGGGGATAGCGGTCGATCGTACGTTCGGGATGCGGCATGCCGACACGGGTCAGCATTTCAATCGCCATCGAGCGTGCTTGCGCTTCGGAGACCTCCTGGTGCAATAAGATCGCTTCCATGATCTGGTTGCCAATCGAATGCACCGGGCTGAGCGACGTCATTGGCTCCTGGAAGACCATCGAGATTTCGGCTCCGCGAATCGAGCGCGCCTTTTGTCCCATCGGGTCGATTGCAGCCATATTGACCACTTCACCGCCAGCTCCGCCCTTGCGCCCGGCGCTGCTGTGGAAGAGTACTTGCCCTTCGACCACGCGTCCAGGCGGCGGCACAATCGCCATGATCGAGCGTGCCATCACCGACTTGCCGCAGCCACTTTCGCCTACGACGCCAATCGTCTGGCCGCGGTTGATCGTAAAATCGACGCCCTGCACGGCGTGAACGATTCCTTGTTGAAGAAAGAATTCCGTCTTTAGCCCGCGCACCTCTAAAAGCGCTTCTTGGTTGCTTTTGCTTTTGGTATCGCTTGCGGTTGGTGCGGATGCTGTCGCCATGAAAAAAACTCCTTATGGGAGGGGTGAGAGGTGAAGGGTGAAAATTTATACCTCATCCCTCACTCTTCACCCCTCATCTTTCACTTTGCATACGGATCGGCGGCGTCGCGGATGCCGTCCCCTAAAAAGTTGAAGGCCAGTACGGTAATAATCACGGCCAGGGCGGGGGTCAATACCCAGGGCGCCAAGGCAACCGAGCGCACATTTTGTGCCTCTTGCAGCAGCACACCCCAACTGATCGCCGGTGCGTGTAAGCCTAATCCGATAAAGCTTAAGCCCGTCTCGGAGAGGATGATGCCGGGAATCGAGAGTGTTAGCGATGCGATGATGTGGCTGAGGAACGAGGGCATCATGTGGCGGAAAATGATGCGCATCTCACTGGAGCCAGAGAGACGGGCCGCCATGACGAAATCTTCCTCGCGTAGGCTGAGAAAGCGCCCGCGCACCACGCGCGCCAACCCGGTCCAACCAACAAAGGCTAGCACGATGGTAACTCCGAAGTAAAGCTGTACCACCGGCAGGTCGGCTGGTAAGGCTGCGGCCAAACCCATGATCAAAGGAATCTCGGGCACTGAGCGGATGAATTCGATCAACCGTTGGATCGCATTGTCGATGGCACCACCATAAAAGCCGGAGATTCCTCCCAGCAAAATACCCACTACCAAACTGACAACAACGCTGACCAGACCCACAGTCAACGAAATGCGCGCCCCATAGGCAACCCGCGAAAAGAGATCGCGCCCGAGTCGGTCGGCACCGATCAGAAAGAAGCCCTGTTCCTCACGGGGTGCATCGATACCAAAGAGATGAAGATTCGAGGTCCACAGCCCCCACATCTCATATTCCGACCCACGGACAAAGAAGCGGATGGGATACATGGTGGTGGTATCTTCTTTGTAAATATTGCGCAACGTCTTTGGATCGCGTTCACGCTTGGCCTTATAGATAAAAGGCCGATGTAAACCCCATTCATTGTCGAAGATATGAAGCCGGGTGGGTGGTGCCAGTTTGTACTGAATAAAGGAATCGTCGGGTATGTAGGGGGCTACAAACTCGCAAAAGGCCGCCACGAAGTAAAGCAGGAAGATGAGGACGGCGCTAATGAGTGCCAACTTGTGCTTTAAAAAGCGCCACCACATCAATTGCAGATACGAGGCGACGTAGGCCTTTTCATTGCCCTTTTCGACAAGAAGATCGTCGGCCACTTCCTCCGCTGTATCTGCTTCGTCCTTAAATCGTTCTAACCAGGATTGTTGAACTTTCTCGACATTCTGCATGAATGGTTCTCCGAAAAGGTGGATGCATGGAAGAGCGGAAGAGTTGAAAAGTGACTATCATTTGGCGGCTTTTCAACTTTGTAACTCTCCAACTGTTCAACTCTGCAACTTTTCTTAACTATCCAATCGGATACGTGGGTCAACAAAGGCAAGTAAAATGTCCGATAGCAAGGTGCCAATCACGGTCATCGTACTCAAGACCAAGAGAATGCTGCCCGCCAGGTACATATCTTGAGAGGTCAACGCCCGCAGTAGCATGGGCCCGGTCGTCTGCAAGCTGAGTACGACTGCTACCAACGTCACACCCGAAACCAAGCTGGCCAACGACCAGCCTACTGTGCTAAAGAAGGGATTCAGCGCTACCCGAACCGGATATTTCCAAATTAACTTTTGTTCGGGCAGACCCTTGGCACGTGCGGTCTCGACATAGGGCTTGTTCAGTTCATCGAGGAGATTGGCGCGCGTGATACGGATGTTTCCAGCGGTACTATTGACGGCCACGATCAACATTGGTACCCAAATATGTTGAAGCATATCCACCACTTTGCCCCAGCTCCAGGGCGCGGTCATATACTTTTCAGAAAAGAGACCGCCCACATTCAGCCCAAATTGTGATTGCAAGATAAACAGAATAATGAGTGCCAACATGAAGCCTGGTGTCCCCAGGCCAATAAAACTAAAGGAAGTTAACACATAATCAAGCCAGGTATATTGATGCGTGGCAGAATAGACCCCCACCGGTATGGCGATCAACCAACTAAGCAAGAGCGCAGGCAAGGAGATCGCAACTGTCAGCCAAACGCGCTCCCAAAGCAGATCGTTGACCGGTTTTTGCCATTCGAAGGATTGACCCCAATCCCCGCGTGACAAGATTCCCCACATCCACTTGCCATATTGTACATAGACCGGCTGCCCCAATCCATAGCGTGCACGCAGCGAATCCAATTCCGACTGGTCGACATTTTCCCCTTGTTGACGCAACTGCGCCACATAGGTAGTAAGAAAATCTCCAGGCGGCAATTGAATGATGACGAAGGAAAGGATCGAGATCGCAATGAGCATCGGAATCATCAACAGCACACGACGAACAATATAGGCAAACATAGATTTTACTCCCGAATCAGTGAATCAGTGGGACAGTAGACAGTGGGACAGTGGACAATGTCTACTCAACACTGATTCACTGTTCTACTGACTCACTGTCCCACTGACCTACTGAAATTACGCCTGCTCAAAGAAGTAGGTCTCGGTGTTGAGCAGATGCTCGTCACCGGTTGGGTCATCAACTGGCATACCTTCGATGTAGTTGTGTACGCCATTCTTAACGATGATCAAGGCTGGACCTTCACCTAAGACACCGATCATCGGCAGTTGTTCTGCCCAGATGTCGAGGATCTGCTTGAAGAGCGCAGTCTGTTGATCGGCGTTCGGTTCAGCTTGAATCTTGTCCCACAACTCCCAGATGGTGTACATCCAGTGGCCTTCGGGGGGCGCTTCGCTGACGGGATCTGCATCTCCACGTAGACGATAGGCAACCCAAGCCGGACACCACGGGCGATCCGCATTCTCGGCAGTCCAGATGATGGGGGCGGCCAAGGGTACGACGGTGCGGTCACCGGCCCAACAGGCAGCCTCGATCTCATTGGCATTGTAGTGCTGTTCATAGAGCGAACGCTCTACATAGCTGTAGGCAGCATTAACACCGACGGCTTTGAAGTACTTGATCACTTCGTTGACCCAGTCTTCGGTTTGTGTACCAGTCTGGTCGATGCTTTCGATGCTGAAGCTGATCGGGTCGGTAGTGCCGGGGAAGAGGCGGATGCCATCGGCGTTCTTTTCGCTATAGCCCGCATCGT
Organism: Caldilineaceae bacterium; assembly: GCA_046328715.1. Lineage (GTDB taxonomy): Bacteria > Chloroflexota > Anaerolineae > Caldilineales > Caldilineaceae > JAXLWB01. The sequence continues at coordinate 19,202 of JAXLWB010000076.1, forward strand.
CGAGCAGCTTGTTGGCCTTCTCCACATCATACTCAATGTAGGCACTGGCCTGCTTGTCGTAGGCTTGCGGTGACACAGAAATCGGGCTGTACTGGCGGGGTGTCATCAGCCCGTCAAAGACCAACTCGTTGATTGCGTTGCGGTCAATCGAGAGCGAGAGTGCAACGCGCACATCGGTCTTGTTAAAGAACTCACGCAGCTTCTCGTTCTTGGTCGTCATGTTGAGCTGGATCGCTGGGTGACCTGCGCTGGTGCCGACGAGCACCTTGTAGCCACCCTTTTCTTCGCTCTCCTTGTAAAGGGTGAAGCTGGCTAAGGTGGTATGGCGGCTCTGGAAGTCGACTTCGCCGTTGATGATACGCAGATCAAAGACGTCGTTGGTCTCAAACAGGCGGTGCGTAATGCTGTCCACATAGGGCAACTGCTGGCCGGAGCTATCCACTGCAAAGAAGTAGGGATTACGCTCCATCGTGAACAGTTCTTCTGAGAGCGGGTTCTTGGCCACCCAGCCACCCAAGACTGGGCGCTCGGGGTTCATGTACCAATAGTTGCGATCATTGAAGTACTCGTTCCAGGCATTAAAGCCCTTGGCCTTGGTGTCGGCTTCCAGCTTGGCCTTATCTTCGGTCAATTCAGCATGGAATTGTGCCAGATAGTGCCCAGGCAGGAAGATGGCATCCCAACCACGGCCCAAGCTTAGGAGCAAGAGCGGTTTGGGATCGGCAAACTTGAGCTTAAAGGTGTAGTCATCAACCAGTTCTAGCTCCAGCGGTGTTTTGTCTTTGCCGCTCACCCAGGCGCCACTTGGGCCGCCCGGGAAGAGATCCTTGTTGTTGATGTAATTCTTCCACCACCAATCCACTGCCTTCGAGGTCAACGGCTCGCCATCCGACCATTTCATGCCCTCGCGCATGTGGAAGGTCCAGACTTTGGCATCATCACTTAGTTCCCACGAATCAACCATGCGTGCCTGTTGCACCAGGTTTTGATCAAACCAGGCGATCAAACGATCGACATGCTTGGTTGGACCCCAACGATCCGAGACGCCCTTAAAGCCACGGCGAATGGTACCACCATAGGTGCCTACCTTTTCGGCCACTGGCATTACCAGTGGCTTGGCTGGCAGACGCTCATCGACTGGTGGCAACTTGCCTGCCTTAACCAGATCAGCTAGCATGGGAGCTTCGCTGTAGGTTGACGGCGCTGCCCCAGCAGCCGCAGGAGCTTCCGCAGCAGGTGCTGTCGTCGCTTCGGCAGCGGGCGCCGCAGGTGCAGGTGCGCCCGCAGGTGCACAAGCTGCAACCACAACGCCTGCCGTGGCAAGTGCCGACAAGTGCATAAATTCACGTCGCGAAACTTGTCGTTTCATGAAGTAACCTCCTTAGTACAATCTTGAAAGTCAAACCTAGACAACATATTAATAATTCATGCTACGCATGTCACCGATAGTTTTGGTAAAGTTCGGCTTATTTAAACTGACAAGTGCATAACATGAGTTAATAACTCACTCATTGAACCGGCGCTGCGCATACGTTGTATCAGCGCCGCCCAAGTTTTGTTTTGTTCCTATGCTGGAACCTGCTCTTCTGTAGCCTTGACCAACCAAGGTGGATTGGGAAGCTGTTTTTCGCTCAGGTAGCAGGCATAGAGAAATCGGTAGACATCACTGACATAAAATTGCGAATATGGCTTTTCGGGCAGCGACTCCAGAAAACGATCATGCACCAGATTCGCCATCTCTTCGTCCATGCCCGATTCCACTTCATACTCAAAATAGATCGCCAGATCTTTTTCCGCTTTTTCGATAATGCGTTTCACACCAAACGCTTGTGGAAAGCGGTGGGCTGGCGCATCACGCTCCATCAAGAAGGTGCCCATTGCCGCCGAATGGATGTAAGGTTTGTGCGCATAGAGAAAGTTAACCGTCTCCTGTGCATTCTCCAGCGTCTCCCCCGGAAAGCCGAAGAAGAAAAAGGTGTGATTCCAGATGCCCGCCTCGCCGCTCTCACGCAGTATGCGACTCATGTGTGGCAACTGGGTGCCTTTGATCATATGATCCATGATCGCTTCGGAGGCGCTCTCCAAGCCAAAGAGGATCATGCGACAGCCAGCGTTGTACATCTCTTGCAGCAGATCCTTGCTAATCACCTTTTCAAAGCGGGCGCAACCACCCCAAGTTAACTCAGTTCCTTGCTCGGAAAGGATCTTGGATAGCTCGCGTAAATTGCGTGGCGTTACTGCTTCGTCGGAAAAGAAGATATGTTTGACCCCATACTTTTCATGCAATGCCAACATCTGCTCGGCCAACTGCTGTGCCCGCAGTTGGCTGAAGGCTTCCGGTTCCCCGTAGCCGACGTTGCAAAAGGCACATTTGCCAAAGTAGCAGCCACGTGCGGTCAAAAGCGGCAGGGCCAGGCGAGGTGCCAGGTAACGATCCAGTGGCAGCCCATCAAAATCGGGCGAAGGCAGATTGCCGATTTTTTCTTGTTCCTTGCGTGGGTTGACTCGAATCTCATCCCGAACGCGGTAGATCAGGTTTGGCACGGCTGACAGATCACTGCCGCTTGCCACTGCCTCGGTCAGCTTCAATAGCGGCTCTTCACCGTCAAAGATTACGGCACTATCGAACAATTGAAAGAGTTTGGTCGCCTTGGGCAACTGCTCACGCAACATCGTGATGTGTGGACCACCCACAGTGACGTGACACTGCAGTCCAGCTTCCTTAATAATGTAGGCAGCGGTCAAGCCTGGCAACATCTGCGGCATCGAAGGAATCGAAATACCCACCACATCTGGTGCCTCGCGCAGCAGGTCCGGGATCAGCAATTCTCGGAAGAGACTGATAAAGAGATTGTGTTGTCCATCACGTACCCCCTGCCAGAGGAAGTGACTACTATCAACTGGGCCAGCAGCTTCGTAACTTTGCAGATGGAGGTTGGCCGGATAGTAGGGTAGCGAGGCAAGCTCCAAACATTCTGTGATGATGCGAAAATTACGCAGTCCAATTGGACCATCAAAGAAAAGCTCACTCCGCATCACTGCCTTGGCTTGCTCGACCTGGCTGGCTAGCCGTGGACCGGCCTCAAGAGCCCACTGCACCAGTTCCCGCGGTGGCATGGCCTGCGCAGAACGTGGGCGCTGCCCAATACCATAGACCTCACGTACCTGTTGCACTGCCCGTTTTATGTACTCGCGCGTCAGAATGCGGTCAAAGACTTCGACATTCAAATCGCGTTGAATCACTTCCACCCTATGCTGACGCAAATAGGCGCTCAAACTGGGCAGCGCCAGATGCGGCATGGTCGGGGTCCAGTTGGGTGGAAAGAGTAACATGACTTTCATACGTGATTAGTGCGCAACTTCATAAAGTCGAACCCCACCCTAACCCTCCCCTGGTAAGGGAGGGAACTGTCACGGGAAGCATCCTGTTTCGTGGACAGAAGAGAATTTATAATCCGTCCCTTCACAGTCCCCTCCCTTGTTTGGCTTCGACGTGAGCTCAGCCGAACGGGAGGGTTAGGGTGGGGTTGAATTAACCAACAACGCCCCTCAGTGTCAATTGTTCGGCATAGTGACAGCGTACAAAGCGACTTCCGTCAATCACACGTAACTCAGGTGTCTCATTCACGCAGCGCTTTTTGTCGTTGTAGCGACAACGCGGATGAAAATAGCAGCCGCTCGGCGGATTGGCCGGATCAGCTACATCACCTTCCAAGACAATCGGCTCGCCTGGATTGCGTGGGTCGGGCTTGGGCACGGCGGAGAGCAAGGCTTCAGTGTAAGGATGTTTGGGATTGGTGAAGAGTTGCTCTGTCTCGGCGCTTTCGACCAACTGGCCGACATACATCACCGCTACACGGTCGCTGATATGCTCGACGACGCTCAAGTCGTGGGCAACAAAGAGATAGGTAAGTCCAAACTTTTCTTGCAAATCTTGGAGCAGATTCAAGATCTGCGCCTGCACCGAGACATCCAGTGCTGAGACCGGTTCGTCCAGCACAATCAATTGCGGATTGAGGGCCAGCGCTCGGGCGATGCCGATACGTTGTCGTTGACCACCGCTAAAAGCGTGCGGGTAACGATTCATGTATTCAGGACGTAACCCCACCACACGCAACAACTCCGCCACGCGTTCCTCGAGCTCTTTGCCTTTCGCAACATTATTGACCAAAAGTGGCTCACCGACATTCTGCAAAAGGTTCATGCGTGGATTCAAAGAGGCATAGGGATCCTGAAAGACCATCTGCATATTACGTCGCAACGCTTTGAGCTGATTTCCTTCGAGCGTGGCCACGTTGATTCGCCCAGTGTTGGAATCATCAAACCAGATTTCACCACCGGTTGCCGTATAGGCCCGCATAATGACACGCCCCGTGGTGGTTTTGCCGCAGCCGCTTTCACCTACCAGGCCCAACGTCTCGCCATGTTTGACATAAAAGCTGACCCCATCCACAGCTTTGACATGTCCCACTGTGCGCGAAAAGAATCCCCGTTTGATCGGAAACCATTTACGCAGATTGACGACTTCGAGCAAGGGTGACTTTTCGGTCGCATTCGTCTTGCTGCCGTTGGTGGCTGTGGCCTGAGCTTGGGACATTGCTGACGTTTCCTATAGAGTTGTACCCGTGATTGAGTAATGATTCTGGTATGGAAAATTTGATCGGCACATTTCAGACCACAAACCCGCATCAACGCTGTCGTCCATCATTTGAACTGTGGCATGCTGGTTACGTTGCATCAGGTTAAATAGTGGAGCGCAAGTGAGAGCGCAATCACTGCCGATTCGATCAATAAGATGCGCCAAATGCGAGGCCAAAGTTTGCCAATTTCGACACTGTAGCGCAAATAGCCTTCTCCAAACATTACCGCTGTAAGCCAGATTGCACCCATCCCGTAGATAAAGAAGCGATCGACTGCCTGCAACTGCCAAGGATTGATGCGCAGAAACAGGAGATCCTCTACGACATTCTGGCGAAGTAGAAAGACGATACCAAGCCCTAAGCCACTGATTACAAACCAGAAGATATAGCAAGCAACATACTGCAAGACCACAAACCAGTAAGGATTTGACTCATTGGGTGATTGGTCTGTCATGTGATGTTGACTCTATTCTGCACGTTGAACCAATCACTTGCTGCGACCAAAAGCAAAACCGTTGCACCGTGCAGGATAAAAGGGAGCGTCCTCTATCAATGATAAAGTTACTTAGGAGTTACAATTGAATTACAGACTTGTACGGATAATAGCGAACTATCGAACTTGTGTCAAGTTAGAAAAAAGGTAAGAATATATGATATATCTTTAGCCAAAGTAGAAAAGTGGCAAAGTTGAAGAGTTGAAAGATCATGGAGTGGCAAAATGGTAGCGTCGTTTATTTCTCTTCTACTTTTCCACTCTGCCACTTTTCAACGCTTAACAAACGGACCAACTTATGGAAAAACTTCGTGCAATTATTATCGGCACTGGCGGCATCGCAACCTCGCACGTCAATGCCTTACGCCAGGCTTCGGATCGTGTTGATCTGGTTGCGGGCATGGATATCGACGCTGACCGTGCCAGCGCCTTCTGTGAAACCAACCAAATTCCTCGTTCTTACACCAGCCTGGACGAGATCTTACGCTGCGAACAGCCGCAACTCGTCCACATTGCCACGCCGCCTGGCACTCACGCCGAACTATGCGTCGCAGCAATGGAAGCAGGGGCCTGGGTGCTCTGCGAAAAGCCACTCTGTGCCTCCCTGGCCGAGATGGATCGCATCGAAGCTGCCGAAGCGCGTACCGGTAACTTTTGCAGCAGCGTCTTTCAATGGCGCTTCGGCTCGGCGGGTCAACACCTCAAACGGCTGATTGACCAAGGCACCTTGGGACGACCCTTGGTCTGCGTCAACCTGACCACCTGGTATCGTACCCACGCCTATTACGCCGTACCCTGGCGTGGTAAATGGAGCACCGAGCTAGGCGGCGTCACGATGGGACATGGCATCCACTCGATGGATTTTATGTTGTTTCAACTGGGTGAATGGCAAGAGGTTCGTGCGATGATGGGCACGCTCGACCGCAAGATCGAAGTGGAAGATGTCTCAATGGCGATAGTGCGCTTTGCCAATGGGGCGATGGCCAGCATCACCAACAGTGTGCTCTCGCCGCGTGAGGAATCCTATCTGCGTTTTGATTTCGAGAAGGCGACAGTCGAACTGACCCATCTCTACAGCTACAACAATTCACATTGGCGCTTTTCGGCGGTCAAAGGTTCAGCTTGGGAGGCCGAAGTTGACTCGTGGCAGCAGATGTCCGAAGACATTCAATCATCCCATGCAGCTCAATTGCAGGCTATGTTGCACAGCTACGAGAAGCGCGAGCGCCCTCCGGTCAGCGGACCCGATGTGCGCGGCACGATTGACTTTCTCGCCAGCCTCTATAAGTCGGCTATCACCGGCCAACCCGTTCAGCGTGGCTCGATCACATCGGATGATCCCTTCTATCATGCTATGAATGGCGTACGCAGTTGACCGATAGTCTAGGATTCCTGCGGAATGACATGCCTGCTCCTTGGATTGTTGGGTGAACATTACGGCAGCACCCAACGATCCTGGGATTGATTGCTGTCGGGCGGCAAGGCTTGCGTCCTGCATCCTACTCTCACTTTGCTTAGCCCCGTCGGGCGAGGTTGAGCACTTTTTGCTTCAGGCATGCCCACTCCGACTTGTCCGATTGGCGATTGGCAGCGTAGAAACTCATGTACATACTGAACCATAGGGCGTACATCAAAAGCGAGATTTGTGTGAACGTTCCTGTACCATCCAGAATCCAGGCAGTGGCGGCAATGATCACTGCAAAAAGGATCAGGTTGGCAATAGTAAGCTGTTGTAGTTTCTTCTTCGACATAGTGGTTTTCTCCGTTGCAAGTTGATGTTCCTCCCCTTCACAGATTAGTTTGGAGAGTAAACTACGATTTTTTGCGAACTCGGCGTTGAGCAGAGTTGGATCGCCCAATTGTTGCGTCGCCAAGGCAAATGCTTCTTTGATTGGTACCCCATTGGCAAGTTGACGCTCAATCTCGCAGTAAAGATGGTCCTGCAGTTCGTCAATGGTTGTTCGATCCGTCCTGCTCTTGTCAACGATCTGCTGGCACCACCGATCAACTGCGCTGTGTAATAGGAACTCTTGCTCTGGTTTGTTCATGCCATCCCGCCTTCCAACTGCTGTAACATGCCATGAAGACTCTGCCAATGCGAGCGCTGAAGACGCAGTTCCTCGGCACCTTCCTGATGGAGACGATAATATTTGCGTTTGCGCCCTGTTTCCTCCGCCTCACCCCAGTAGGACTCAATCAGTCCACGCTTTTCCAGTCGATGCAGGATCGGATAAAGCATTCCGTCGGACCATTCCATTTCTCCACCCGACAACAGATGGACACGCTGAATAATCTCGTAGCCATAACTATCGCCATGGCTGAGAATCGAAAGAATCAGCGGTGTGGCTGCTGCTGCTACCAAATCTTTGGGTACATTCATATCCCGTTTCCACAATTGTTACAGTGAGACAGATTTACTATACATAGAGCTGCTAGGGATATTATACGTAGAACTACTAGGTATGTCAATAGGCAATTTCAGTGCCGTCAGCGTGAGCATCTGGTTGCCCCTTACTGACATGCGGGGTTCTGAACGCGCACTTCTGAGCCGTTAGCATAAGCATACGGCCCTTACTCACCGGGTACCCGTTGGGTGGCGTTCTGATGTGGGGTGGTGAAATAGGCGACGACAAAGCTCACGCCATAGGCAAAGTCGAGCAGGGCAGAGAAGAGGACTGGGTTAGGCAATCTTCCCTGGGCGAAGAGCCAGCAGCCAGCGACGACAAAGGTTACTTTTTCCAAGATCGCAACCAGCATCAAGGGTCGATAGCGCACCGGATCAGTGGAGATGAACAGAAAAGCGATCTGCCACGCCAATGTCACACCGATAAAGCCATAATAATATTCGGGATGGGTGATGGCGGGCGGCATTGTTGCTGCGATCTGTGCTTCATAAAAATAAAGCGGTAAGATCTGCAAAAGCCCAATCGTGCCCGCAATGCGAAACGCCCATTTTGCCGTTTTCATAAAAACTTCTTATCCAATCGAAAGCGCCATTGCTTCCTCGATTACTTGCTCTAGTGGCGCACTATGTCCTTTTTCCCAAAGCTGGTCGAAGCACGTCTGTCCCGCCTGTTGACACAAGGTAGTTAGGACCTCAGCATAGTAATCGGTTTGCTCTTTGGGCGTGACTGGAATATGCAGTTCCTGGCGCAACTGATCGGCAGCTCCCAGCAGATAGATGGCCTGCTCTGGAGCGTGGCCCACTTGGGTTAAGAAGCGAGCCAGAGATTCCAGTGCGTCGAAGATTGACCATTTGTAGCCGAGCTTGTACATAGTCTGCAAGTAGCGGCAAAAATAAGCCAGCGCCTTGGGCAACTCCCTCAACTTCTGGGCGATTTCCCCGGCCAACGTCAGTGCCATACCCACCCCATTCGGGGCACCGATCTCATGCATGAGGGCAAGCGCCTCTTCGGCATAACGTTGGGCTTGCGCATAGTCGTTAGTGTTAAGAGCAAGCTTGCCCACCCTGGCCACAGCGACCCCAATCCAGCGTTTATTGCCCAAAGCACGACTGAGTTTCAGACACTCTTCAAAGTAGCGGCGTGCCGCAGCCAAGTCACCTAGATAGAGCTCCGTGTCCCCAAGGTTAAAGAGAATGGCAGCAATGCGCGCTTGGTTGCCGAGCTGTTGATGCAGGCGCAAGCTCTCTAGATAGTAGTCACGCGCACGGGTCAACTGTTGCAAATCCCAGTGCAGATTACCTAGAAAATTGAAGGTATAAGCAAGCCCCTTGGCATCGTTTGATGTTTGACATAGGATTAAACTGCGACCCAGCCGTTGTTGAGACAGGTGGTAATTTCCCTGTAACATATCGACACAGGCCAGATCTTGCAGGGAGGCTACAATCCCTTGTTGGTGATCCCACTCTTCGAAGATCTCTAACCCGGATTGAAGACCCTGGTTTGCCTCTGCATACTCACCTTGGATTAGCGCCAGCACGCCTGCCGCATGATGCGCCCACCCCACCGTTAACCTGCTTGCAGTGTTCTGTAGAGTCAGCGCCTTATACAGCCATTGGCGTCCTTCGCTTGCATAGCCGCGAATATCCCAAAACTCGTACATGGCACTGGCCAATCGTAGAGCGGCTTCTCCATTTTTACGCTCGATCAAAAAGTCCAAGGCGACTCGTATATTGGCGTGCTCACGCTCTAGGATGTTTAACCAGATCCCCTGTTGTGCACCACTCAACGCCGACTGTGCTTCTTCTGCCAATTGCAAGAAATAGTCGGCATGACACTGGCGCAGTTGTGTTAACTCATTCAGACTGGCGGACTGTTCCAACGCATACTCGCGCAAGGTCTCCAACAAACGGTAGCGATGCTGCCCGCCCAGTGGCTCTACCATCACCAGGGACTTGTCGACCAACTGTGAAAGCAAGTCAAGAGGTGAGAGAATTGTATTCGTCGACGAATCCACAAGCTCTTCCAATGCTTCCATGGTGAAGCCGTTGCGAAAGACTGCTACGCTGCGGAAGAGGCGTCGTTCTTCTTCATCGAGCAGTTGGTAGCTCCAGTCGAGGGTGGCGCGTAGGGTCTGTTGGCGCGCTTGCCCTGACCGGCTGCCCTGTTTGAGTAGATCGAAGCGCGCTCCGAGGGTACTGCGGATGCGACTGGCAATTTGCTCGACCGAGAGTACTTTTATCCGGGCGGCTGCCAACTCAATTGCCAACGGAATGCCATCCAATTGGGTACAAATTTCGACTACGGCAGCCGCATTTTCCGAGTTGATCTGAAAGCCTGGCTGCACGACGCTGGCACGTTCGTAGAACAATTGCAGACCTTCGTGTTGCAAGATCGCTTCGCACAGAGGGGCCTCATCCGCTGCGGGCAAGGCCAGCGTCGGCACTTGCCACACGATCTCACCCACCACATTAAGCGATTCGCGACTGGTGGCTAGAATCTGCAAATGTGGACAGCGACTTAATAGATGATTTACCACGTCAGCCGCCGACTCAACCAGATGTTCACAGTTGTCTAGCAGCAACAGTAAGGTCTTGTCAGCCAGAAAGTTGCTCACACTTTGCAGGCACGACTCCTGCGCCACTTCGCTCACGCCGAAGGTCTTGGCGACCGCTCGGGCCACTTGTTCTCCTTCGCTCAATGCCGCCAATTCCACCCACCAAACGCCCTGCGCAAAACGGTCGAGCAGATCGGTTGCCACCTGGATCGCCAATCTGGTCTTGCCGCTGCCCCCGGCACCGGTCAAGGTAAGCAGGCGGCTACGCTTCCCTTGCGGGTCGAGCAAGCGTTTAACTTCGTTCATTGGCTCCCTGCGACCGACAAAGCTGGTCAGTGGAATAGGCAAGTTGGTGATTTTGGCTGTTGTCGAGGATCCAGGACTCTCCTGCTGTTTGATCCAGTGGTAGAGTGCAGAGGTTTCAGCCAGCGGCGGCACATCGAGGTCGTCAAGTAGTGCCCGTTCGCACTGTTCATATTGACGCAAGGCTGCCGCTCGATCCCCCGTGGCGACAAAACAAAACATCAGATGCTGATGGGCAGCTTCGTTGGCTGGCTCGAAGCGCAAAATCTGGTGGGCCACCTGGATCGCCTGGTTGTATTGGCTTTGGGAACGCAATCTGTGAGTAATTTTGAGGAAGAGTTTGAGTAAACGTG
>JAXLWB010000077.1:0-23727 GCA_046328715.1 Caldilineaceae bacterium
TGCCACTTGGTGCGATTGTGCTGTGGAGCCTACTTTTTGCGCCCAAGGCAACCAAACGGTTGTCGCTTGTGCCTGGTGCTCTTTGGTCGCTGGGGCTGTTTCTTTTGGCGGCAGCAGCGCTCTTGGTCACCAACCAGACGACGTTGGCCATGGTCATGGCAACGGTCGCAATCGTCAATCGTATGCTCGTGCTGATCTGGAAACAATGGTAGGAAATGAGAAAGAATAAACGATGAATCACCCTAACAATCTACAAAGTGCGACGGCAGACGTATCTGGATCTTCCACGAAAAAGTATCGAGTCGGCGTTGCCGGATTAAGCTGCGAGTGCTGCACCTTTTCCCCGCTCCTCTCCGGCGAACGTGACTTTATTGTTAGCATGGGCGCAGAACTGGCGTCAAATTACGGCTTTTTTGCCGACTATCCCGATGTCGAGTTTACTGGGTTGCGCCGAGCGCGTGCCTTACCCGGCGGATCGATTGAACCGAGCTTTTACGATGGTTTCAAACAGAAGTTACTGGAAGAGCTGGCCGCCCAGGGACCGTGGGATGGCATCTTTTTGGATATGCATGGTGCCGCCAATGTCTATGGCCGCGATGATGTAGAGGGAGACATGCTCTCGGCCATTCGCCAAGTCGTCGGCGCCGATTGCCTGATCTCGGCCAGCTACGACCTGCATGGCAACGTTTCGCAACGTGTGGTTGACAGCATCAACATGATGACCGCCTATCGTACCGCCCCGCACCTTGACTGGTACGAAACGCTGGAACGAGCTTGTGCCTTACTAATGCGCAGCCTGCGTGAAGGGCTTTCGCCCAGCCTGGCCTTTCGCACCGTGCCCATTCTTGTCCCAGGCGAACAGAGCAGCACCGAGTTTGAGCCAGCCGCCAGCCTCTACGCCACCATTCCGCAGGTGATCAGTGCTTACGAGTTGATGGATGCCTCGATCCTGATCGGCTATGTCTGGGCCGACGAACCACGGGCAACCGGCTCGGTAGTGGCGATTGGCCTGGACGCAACACGCGCCCAAGCCGCCGCTGATGACCTGGCGCAGAAATTCTGGGACGTGCGCGAAGAATTTCGTTTCGGCGTCACCTCCGGCACGGTGGATGAGTGTATTCAACTGGCGCTGCAAGAAAGTAAGAAACCGATCGTCATCAGCGATTCCGGAGATAATCCGACTGCGGGCGGGGCAGGTGACACACCTTATGTGTTGGAGCGTTTGCTAGCAGCGGGGGCCAAATCCGCACTGATTTCAGGCGTCGCCGACGCCGCAGCCGTAATCGCCTGCGAAGAAGCTGGAGTCGGAGCCAAGGTTGTCTTGTCAGTGGGCGGCAAGCTCGATCCGATCCATGCCCAGCCGCTCAACGTCAACGGCACAGTCGTTTCACTACACACGGTACAGTGGCCGGCCAAGGCCAGAGCGGGTGCAACAGTGCTACCCAATCGCATCGCCGTGGTCGATGTGCAAGGTGTTCACGTTATCCTCACCGAGCGGCGCACGCCCTTCCACCACATGAGCGACTTTACGCAACTTGATCTCGACCCGACGCAATACCAGATCGTGGTGGTCAAGATGGGCTATCTGGTGCCCGAAGTCGATGCGCTGGCCCGCCGCGCCCTGCTCGCACTCAGCCCTGGTGCCGTCAACCAGGATATCGAGCACCTGCCCTACCAACGCATCCGGCGTCCGATGTTCCCGATGGACCGGGAACATCAGTGAGACAGTAGGACAGTAAAACAGTGGGACAGTTTGAACTGTCTCACTGTCCTACGCTTGCCAGGCATTGTAGGTGAAGGCGGTTTCGACCATGACGAACTCTTCCTGTTCGATCTTATCCAGCAGCGCCAGTAAGCGTGCCTTGTAGTTCTCCTCGACGGGCAGTTCATTTTCCACGCGGCTGGCTTCGGTCAGAAAGTGTCTGACGTCGCGCCCCATGCTGCGCCCTTTTTCCGTGTGCATGTCGAGTGCAAAGTCGGGGATGGCCGGAACCCGGCCATAGGCGAACTCGTTGATGACGATGTTCTTGAGATTGTCGCTGGTGCGGTCTTTTTTGGCTGCGGCCAGATAACGAATGGCATGCACAAAGAAGATCGGACGGTCGCCATCGGTATAGGGAAAGTTCTGACGCATTTGGTTGAGGGCATTGATCAGCACCGGCGCACTCAGATCGCCAAAGCCGACGTCTTCCACTGAGATGGCTTGCAGCCTGCGCCACAACTTCTCCTCAAACTGCTCGCTGGTGATGTACATCTCGTAGGCAAAGGTCACGGCTTCTTCGGTCAGCCCACGGCGGATCGACTTCTGCAGCGCCGAAATGACCAGATCGCCTGCAATTCCATTGCGTGTCGTGACCTTGCGCCACGGATCGTATGACATAAACTCGCTCATAGGATTTTCCTTATGGTTTGGTGTTGGTTGTTTTATAAGAAGTTATTATACCCTTTAGCTGCCGAAAAGAGCTCTTCTGTGACGCTAGACCGCAGCGGCGGAAAATGGCCAGCAATTTCTTTGGACGCACCCGAACATTTGTGCTATCATATTTGTCATTACATCAAGGAATAACCAGTGCATGATGTCCACGCGCTGTCCGCCTTCAGGAGAGAAAAAGAATGAAAGCAGAATTGATCCGTGAACTGCAAGAAGAGTATCGAAACTGGCAAGCACTGCTGGCGCAGATCGATCCAACACGTATGGATGAGCCAGACGTAGCGGGCAATTGGTCGGTCAAGGACGTGGTTGCTCACCTGACTGGCTGGCGGCGCAGAACGGTTGCCCGTTTGCGGAGTTTGCAGCTTGGTCAAAGCAACGTAGAAGCCACTTGGCCCGCCCACCTGACAACCGTGGACGAGATCAACGATTGGATCTACCAGACGCACAAGGATCTATCGGTAAGCGAGGTTTTGGCCGAATCCGATCAGGTCTTTCAAGCGCTTCTTGCTGTGATCGAGAGCCTACCAGAAGAAGTCCTCGAAACAGTCCATCTGTTGCCCTGGATGAACGGGTATCCCTTCAATGCTGCTGAACTCTTCAGCCACTTTCATGAAGAGCACGAGCCAGAGTTGCGGGTGTGGATGGAGCGATCGGCGACATAACGTTACACAATACGCAATGCGCTGCGACACTAACAGAATGAAAAAGGGATCGGTACACGGATGACGCAGATAGCACGGATCTTTTGATCGGTTTTTAATCCGTATTCATCCTGGCCATTTCCGTGTAATCCGCGTACCGATCTAGCTTACTCTGATCACAGACAGGGAGAATTGACATGACAACAGAATCCAAAACCCTCGCCTTTGAGGGTGGGCAGAGCAACTATTATGTACAGGATGTCGAGAAGCTGGCGGCCTTTTATCGTGAGAACTTTGGGTTCAAAGAGACCTATCGCACGCCGAAAGAGGGAGCGCCGGAGCATGTTGAGATCCGTTTGGGCGACTATCTGATTGGGCTATCGTCGGTCGAAGCGGCACGTCGGATCCATCACTTGCCAATCGACCCTGGCAAGCCACGCGGTGAGATCGTGCTCTGGACGAACGACGTTGACCAGGCGCACGCTATGCTCATGGCGAAGAACGTGTATTGCATCAATCCGCCACACAACTTTGACGTGAACGAGTATTTGCGCTTGCGAGTGGCGTGGTATGAGGATCCCGAGGGTAATATCTTCCAGACGGTGTGTCAGCGTTGAGAAGATGTCAACGCTAATTTGCCGCCGCTTATTTCTAATGTCGAACGCGCACAACAATTTTTTGATTTCATCCAAAAAAGCCCTATGAACAAGCAATTGAATATCAAAATTTGCCCCAATTGCGGCAGTGATCAGATTGCTAAAGTCTGTTGTGACTGGCAAGGGAAATACCGAGGCAAAGTGTATATTGTGCCAAAACTGGAATTTTACGAGTGTCCTGTTTGTGACGAACGGGTATTTCCTCCTGAAGCAATTGCCAAGATTCGTGAATATTCCCCAGCATACGGCAAACGCTCAAAGGCTCCCTTAAAAGAACCATCTCTGCCCGCCGTTCCTGCTTAAGCCATTGCCAAAAAATGATCCCATTCCAAAAGCTTTTTACAGTAGCTTAAGAGGTTTCGCTGTGAGCTGTTGGACTGGGTTGACAGACTCGACTCGTTTCGCCGTTACCTGATCCTAATTTTCACAGTTGCGTTTGTGCCAATGATATCTGCCAGATCCACGTGATCGACCAGCTTGATCTTGACCGGGATCAACTGGGTTACCTTGGTATAGGTACCAGAGGTGGTAAAGCTGGAGACGCCACCACTAAGTTTAGTTGAGGTGACGGTATTGACATCCTCGACATAGCCATCAAAACTCCTGCCGTAGGCATCCAATGAGACGGATACACTCTGCCCTTTTTGGATTTTGAGAATATTCGTTTCTTCCACATTGGCCGTGATATACATATCCGACGTCCGGGCAACAACCAGGATGACATCCTGTGCAGTGACATAGTCGCCTTTTTGCATTTTGACGTCGGTCACGGTGCCGTCGATGGGCGAACGGATGTAGGGGCCTTTTTCCACCTGGGCCAGCACCTCTCCTGCGCTTACCGCATCGCCTGGGGCGACGTGCATTCTGATCAGTTGGCCACTGGCATTGGCAGTAAGCTGGTGAATCACCGTGTCCACCTTGGCATTATCCGTCTGATAGTAGAAAGAGCCTTGGTAGACATAATAGCCTGCATACCCTAAGCCGGCCAGCACGATCAGCAGTGCAACCCCAATCACCAGCGGTCTACTGATCTTGCGCTTTGCCGTTTTGGGCGTGAAATCCTTTTCGTATTCGACTGCTTCTTTTTTGGTTGCCATGTTAGATGCCATGTGGCACCACCTTTCGTTCAAATTGGCTGTTGTACATTCCGGCGTAAACGCCACCCGCCGCCAGCAGCCTCTCGTGATTTCCTTGTTCGATAATGTCGCCTCCACTCATTACCAGAATGAGATCAGCATTTTTGATCGTCGAAAGCCGGTGGGCAATGATAAAACTTGTCCTGCCCTTCATCAGCGCATCCATTGCTTTCTGAATCAATATTTCCGTACGGGTGTCGATGGAACTGGTCGCCTCGTCGAGAATCAAGATTTTCGGATCGGCCAGAATGACGCGTGCAATGGTCAATAATTGCTTTTGCCCCTGCGAAATATTGTCCGACTCTTCGTTCATGACCGTATCGTAGCCGTGGGGCAGCGTGCGGATGAATTCATCACAATGGGCAGCCTTGGCTGCGGCAATCACCTGCTCGCGCGTTGCATCAAAGGTCCCGTAGCGGATGTTTTCAAGAATGGAAGCGTTATACAGCCAGGTATCCTGCAAGACCATGCCGAACATCGAGCGCAACTCGTTTCTTGAATAGTCGTGGATACTGTGGCCATCGATCTTGATATCGCCGCGATTGATGTCATAAAAACGCATTAAAAGCTTGACAATCGTCGATTTGCCTGCACCGGTTGGGCCGACAATGGCCGCCTTTTCTCCCGGACGGATACAGGCAGAAAAGTCATGGATAATCAGCTTATTCGGATCATAGCCGAAGGCGATATGTTCAAAAGCGACACTGCCCCTCACCCGGCTGGCGGAGGCAAGACCAGGGTCGGGACTCTCTTCTGCTTCATCGAGAAATTCAAACACACGCTCCGCAGCGGCAATGGTCTGCTGTAGCGTGTTAGAGATCGATGCAAGCTGCGTGATCGGTTGCGTGAAATTTCGCATATATTGGATGAACGATTGAATATCGCCGATTTCAATCGTCTTTTTCACCGCCAGGTAGCCACCCAAAATGCAAACGATGACGTAGCCAATGTTGCCGACAAACTGCATCATCGGCTGCATGATGCTTGTGAAAAATTGCGATTTCCAGGCGCTGTCGCTGAGCGCTTCGTTGATCTCATCAAAGTGTTCAATCGAATCATCTTGCTGGTTGAAGGCTTGGACAATGGTATGTCCACCATACATCTCTTCGACATGGCCGTTCATCTTGCCGAGCAATTCCTGCTGTGCCCTGAAGAATTTCTGCGAGGTCTTGAGGACGCCGCCGACCAGGCCAAATGACATCGCCACCGACAGAAATGCGGTCACGGTCATGAGTGTACTAATGCTCAGCATCATCAAAAGAACACCGACAACGGTGGCGACGGAGGTGATAAGCTGGGAAAGGCTCTGGTTCAGCGTCTGGCTAATCGTGTCAACATCATTGGTGATTCTGGAAAGGATTTCACCGTGGGTAGTAGAGTCGTAATATTTTAGCGGCAGATGGCTCAATTTCTGATCAATTTCCTTGCGCAGATCGTAGGTGACCTCCATCGACACGCTGGACATAATGAAGCTCTGCGCATAAGAAAAGGCCATAGAGATAGCATACAGGATCAGCAGCAGCACAATCATTCTGCCGATATAGGCCAGGTCCATCATCAGCCCTGTTCGCAAATAGAAGCCGATCAGCCCTTCGGCCAGTTTGGTGGTCACATTGCCCAACACCTTGGGGCCGACAATCGAGAAAATGGACGACAAAGCGGCGAAGATCATCACAACGATGATCTTCGCTCGATAGGGCGTCAGATAGAGCATGAGGGCATTCAGCGTTTTTCGTGAATCCCTTGCTTTGGAGTCTTGCGCAGAAAACGTATTAGGCCTGAACAAGTTCTTCCTCCGAAAGTTGCGACTGAGCAATTTCGCGGTAGACTTCACAACAATGCAGAAGTTCGCGGTGCGTTCCTCGACCGACAATTTCGCCATTTTCGAGCACGATGATCTGGTCTGCCGAAAGGATGGTGCCTACACGCTGCGCTACAATCAACAAGGTGCTCCCGCGCGCCGCCTGGTGCAGAGCCTCACGTAGGACGGCGTCGGTTTTCATGTCAAGAGCCGAGAAGCTGTCGTCGAAGATGTAGATGGGGGCGTTTTTCACCAACGCCCGCGCAATCGAGAGGCGCTGCTTCTGTCCACCCGATAAATTTGATCCGCCCTGGGCAACGCGTGCGTTGTAGCCATCGCTCATCGTTGAAATGAATTCATCTGCCTGGGCAACACAGGCCGCCCGTTTTAGTTGGTCGAGAGTGGCGTCGCCATCGGCATAGCGCAGGTTGCTTTTGACCGTTCCCGAGAAGAGCATGATCTTTTGCGGAACATAGCCGATCTTATCGCGCAGATCGCTGCGTTTCATCTCGCGGATATCGACACCATCCAGCAGGATGCGCCCCTCAGTTACATCGTAAAAGCGCAGCAGCAGGTTGATCAAGGTCGATTTACCGCTGCCCGTCACACCGATAAAGGCGGTCGTTTGCCCGTGTTTCGCTGTAAAGCTGATATTTTTCAACACTGGCTGGTCGCTTTCGGGATAGCAGAAGGTTACATTTTCGTACTCAATCTCTGGTACAAAATCTGCTCTTGGCAGAAGCGCATGTTTCTTGTCTTTAATGATCGTATCAGTTTCAATCACCTCTTTGACCCGGTTGGCGCTGACTGCCGCACGTGGAATCATGATAAACATCATGGAAAGCATCAGAAATGCCATGATGATCTGCATGGCATACTGCATAAAGGCCATCATCTTGCCGATATCGATCTGCATGTCCGCAATTTGCCTTGCCCCGATCCAGACGATCAGTACCGTCGTGACGTTCATGATAAACATCATGGTCGGCATCATGATCGTCATCGCCCGATTGATATAAAGATTGTTTTCCGTCAGCGAGCGGTTTGCCTCGTCGAACCTAGCCTCTTCAAACTTCTGGGAATTAAAGGCGCGGATTACGAGCAGACCCTCCAAATTTTCACGGCTGATAAGGTTCAATCTGTCCACAAGTGTTTGCATTTTGCGCATCTTCGGCATCACCATCACCAAGAGGAAGACGATGACCGACACCAGCGCCAACACTGCGCCGACGATGATCCAGGATAAAGTGGGGCTTTCGGCAACCGCCTTGAAAATACCGCCGGTGCCCATGATGATGGCGTAAAAGAGGATGCGCACCAGCAAGATAATCAGCAACTGGATCTGTGTGATATCGTTGGTGGTTCGGGTGATCAGAGAGGCAGGCGAAAATTTGTCGAGTTCAGGGTTCGAAAAGGTCTGCACCCGCTTGAAGACATCCGCTCGCATATCGCGCGCCGTAAAGGCCGCAATCCGAGAGGCAAAGTAGCCGACAACGATCGAACTCACGGCACCCAGCAAGGTGATCAGCACCATCTTGATGCCGACTTGTACGATAAAATTGGCGTTGCCATTGAGCACGCCTGTGTTCACAATGTCCGCCATATAATCTGGCAGCGCAAGGTCGCAGATTGCCTGAACCACCAAAAGCGCCAGGGCGGCCACCAACATGCCAGAATATTCCGTCATGTATTCAAAGACTAGAACCATTTGCGATTCGCCCTTTTAGTCACTTCTTCTTATACTTCGCGTAATTTAGCTGCGCAGCGGCTTGAAGTTTGTGCATCAAGCCATTCATCGTCGCCAATTCTTCTTCGGAGAACTCTTCCAAAACCCCTTTGTAAAAAGCGCTCAGTTCATCCCCCGCTTTACTGAGTACAGCCATTCCGGGATCGGTCATGCGCACGCCGATGCTGCGGCGGTCGCTCTCGTTTTCAAAACGTTCGAGATAGCCTTTATCGACGGCAAGATTGATAAATTTTGAAACTGCCTGCGGCGTTACTTCAACACGTTTGACGACATCTGCCACCCATACATCCGCACTCTCTGCTTCATTCGCCATCTCCGTAATCAATTCCAGCATGACATATTCCGGGAATGAGATATCCTCCGAAAAGAGGCTGGAGAGTTTCATGTTCTTGATAGAATAGAACATCTGCAGAAACGGCGAGTGATGAATTTTCATAAGTAAACTGCGGTTGCAATGAAAAGTGAACGATCAAGGATCTTTTCGATAAGCGAAACTCCGCTTTTCATTCAGCGCTTAGTTTAGCTGAGAATTAGTAAACCTGGTTGATTATTAAGAAACTATAGCATACTCTCCATCTTCTAGCAATGCTGTCAAGTTGAGAATTGTGATTTATAATCTGGGAAAATTACTCGTATCTATTCAGGCGATCCTCGTCTGGGAAGGCGTTTGCATAAGCGAAACTGGTAGAAGCAATGTGTCGTTCTCCAACCCATCTTGAGACGATCTCCGTACCGAGCGGGTTATACCAACCCCTAGACCTCCTCTCAATACCATCCGCCTCCATATCGCCCCAAAAGTACCAAATGTAACAATCTTGAAATTGCAAGTTGGTTATAATGTAAAATTCGTAGAAGATCGCCCATAAGTGTGTTTTTGTGGATGCAGTTTCATATTCTGAAAGAAAGATGAAATATGAAGATTCACAGAATCGATTACGTGTGTATCAACGTGAGCAATCTGGCTGCTGCCAAAGCGTTTTTTGTCGACTTGGAACTCTAAGTACAACCAAGAAAATAAGTAGAGAAAGACAAATTGAACGAACGACTTCCGGGAAGGCTCTACCGATCAACTTTCTTCGTAGCCAGACCCTTCCGGGAAGGGTCTGGCTATCTTTCTCGGTTGTATTTAAGTTCTCGGAGAGTGCGAAAAGGATAATTCATATGCGAAAACTTTGGGTCAAGGCATGGATCACCTTTGATGGGGTTTTTGATGCGGGTACGATGGATCATTGGTGGCAAAATACGAATAGCCCAGAAAGAATGGAGTACATCATGGAGCAATACTCCCAGGGCGATATTTATATGCTGGGACGGGTTACCTATGAAATGCTCTGGCCGGGCTGGTCGACACAGACGACTGGCGATGGTCCTGGGCCGATTCTCAACCGCATGCATAAATATGTCATCTCTACCACCCTCACCGAAGCTCCCTGGAAAGAGTCGACCATCATCCGCGAAAATGTGGTGGCAGAAATTGCCAAACTGAAAGCGCAGCCGGGCAAAGACATTATTATCGATGGCAGTGCGACCCTGGTCCAATCGCTGCAAGGTACGGGGCTGATTGACGAGTATCGCTTCCTGGTCGAACCATTCATCATGGGCAAAGGCAGACGGTTCTTTGCCGAAGGGACAGCCATGAGCAAATTGCGCCTGGTCGAAAGCAAGACGCTAAAGTCTGGAACCTTAGCGTTGATCTATCAGCCTGTCAACCAATAGCCATCTAGCCTTGCTTGAACGTATGGCGCTATACTGGAGCAAGTGGACATGGAAAGTTGTGTCTGTCAGGCTGCGCTTCAACACTCCTTCGCGAGCGTGCGCGAGGCTGTGTATGGTGCGCAGGATATGGACGTAATCCTCGCCAACGCCGAGCTGCTCGCCCATTCCGACACGAAGTGGATGCGGCTTTACCGCTGCCGCACCTGTGGCACAGAATGGGTCGAAGCCTGCTATAGCTCCGGCCATATGGACTTTTATTACCTTTTCCCTGCGCCGCTAATCGGCGATAGCGTCCGCTGGCTGCACGAGCAAGCCAGCGAGCTGCCGCCGTCATGAGGCAAAGTAAACCAGTGTTGCACAACTCCTGCATTTCATTGCGCCACCTCCCGGAAATCGGATCTAGCTGACACCCCTCCGATTTCCGTTGAACCTGAGATGTTAATTCACATAAGGAGCACTTGAATGGCCGGTCGCCCTTTACTGTCAGAGGATTCCTCGATTCCTGAACGCTACACTCGCCCCGAATGTGCTGTGCGACGGCGTGTCCTCCGCGAAACGATTGATCACCTTGCTGACTGTCCCGCTGGCGACCGCTATCAAAGCCAGGCGCTTGCCAACCTCGCCCGCTGGAAAAACGAGCGCTCCACACCCGCCAAAGCCGATTCGGTTCTCGTTCTCCCCGGCGACTGGGGCGTAGTGACCCAACAGCTCACCAAACAGGTCGGGACATGCTTCGCCGTTCTCAATATGGCTAACGCCTATGTCCCTGGCGGGGCATACGTGGAAGGCGCAATCGCCCAAGAAGAGAACATGTACAGGCGCAGCGACTGTCATTTCCACATTGCGCCACCCCACTACGACGCCGCCCACGACCGCTATTTTCCCGCCGCCACGCGCCTGCTCTCGGCTGAAGATGGTGTCGTCTATCTCGACACCGAGCATCCTCGCGTCTGCCTTCGTGGTGCGGAGGATCGGGATGCAGCAGACCTCGGCTACCCCTGGCTGGACGACGACGAGATCTTTCCCTTCTTCGAGCTAAAGGCAGCCGCCCAAGACCTACGCAAAGGCAGCGCTTTTGACGCCGAAAAGGCCCGCCGGCAAATCCGAGCGCAGTTAGAAACCCTAAAACGGGCCAATGTCCGGCACGTGGTACTTGGTGCCTTCGGCTGCGGTGCGTTTCGAAATCCAGCAGCAGCCGTCGCTAGGATCTATCGGGAAGAATTATCGAGATATAGCATCGATTTGGATGTGGTGGCGTTTGCCATTTTCAATGCGGGGTATGGTCCTGATAATTACACGCCGTTTAGGGATGAGTTCAACACGACCTAACCGGATGTTTGGGGTTGTATTATTAGCATTTTCTCGCCGCGCCTTCGTCAACTACAAAGTATGGTGTTAGGCGCTCACAAGGGATTTCTAGTGGCAAGCTTTTCGACGATTATCTTTAGTCTTATTATTGTTGGAGTGACTATTTATAATGAGGTGTTTCGAAGAAAGTACAACAAGTTGATGGCTTATCTTCGGCAGCATCATCCAGAGATTTATGAGCAAATTAGAATAAAGCCTGTTTTCGGGCCATTCTATGCGAGGGGAGCTTACAGGACGAGTATTAATTATGCGAAAAACCACTTACCTTTGGATGATATAGTGGCAGAAGAGCTATTAGCAGATTATGCTAAATTTTCTCAAAAAAGCATCTGGATTTTTGGAGCAATTATCGTAATTGTCTTTACTGTTATGATAGTTAGAGTTTATTCCCAAGCATAGGTCAGCCGCTTCCACTACAAATTATAGCATATTTGTCGTGGATCTGGTGACTTGCTTCTTCGACACATTAGCGCTCGGTGACCCATTGCCAGATACTGGGTCGTCCCACTCGAATAGAAATCACTGCCCCGGCGAACGAGGGCGGCCTGGGTACGGTCACGCACCTCATTCATTGCCAAGCGATAGGATGGAGCGTGGGCATGAATAACAAGCGCCAGTCTTCGCTCACCACACCCAGATCAAACGGGCAGAATCAACAGATTCCAGAAATACAACCACCAGACAAACGCCCCGCCCGCCAGCAGCAACACCGTATAGTGCAGGCGGCGGGGTAGGCTCCAGAAACGCTGTCGCCAGACTATCGGCGTCAGCACCAACATCACTACGGTCAAGAGCGCCACCAACCAGGGTGCCGCCATCAGCGCTTTCAGCCAGCCGGGGATGCCAAACATGATCGCTTCGAGGTTGCTCACCGCCCCTGCAAAGCCCACCACAAAAATTACGCTGATCAGACTCAACAGCCCTGCACTCCAGGCGGCAACTTGCGCCAGCCACGTTCGTTGCTCGTGATAGCGCCAGCGGATCCACAGCGCCACCAGCCCGCCGATGATCGTGATCAAAAAGAGCACAAAACAAAGCGAGACCAGCGACAAGCCAAAGCCACTGGCGGCATACCACGGCACGCGCAGGTAAGCAGTGGTGGGATTGTTCGACTGGAAGAGTTGGGTGATCTGCCCCTCTTCGTCGGCGCGGAAGACCAAGTTACCAAACACCGAAGGTGGCGTATCGACCGAAGCGTAGATCCATGGCGCAACCTCAACATAGCGCCCCGACTCTTGGGCTGGCGTGCCCACCGACACGATCAGTTCACCGTTGGCGGTCGGTTGCACAGTCATTAACTGAAAGAGATTGGCTATCTTTTCGGGGCTAGTTTGGTTGCTGCGCGCAGCGAGATAGCTGCCCGCTACCTGCTGAGCATGGGTCGCGGCATCAGCGGCAGGCGTAGGCAACGCTGTGACCGCAGCGGGAAAATAGTGATCGAAAAGGGCACGGACGGTGTTCAAATAGGCTGAGGCACCATTGACGCCATTGTACGAGACAAAGAAGCCGATATTGTGGACGGGCAACAACATCAATATGCTATGAAAATAGAGGGTGTCGCCGGCATGCCAAATCAACTGTTGACCGTTAAAGGTCGCTTCGATAAAACCGTGGGCAAAACCATTGACGCGCGGATCATTGGTGAAGCTTTGTTCATGCATCAGTTGCGCCGTTGCTTCGGACAGAATGCTCGTGTCGCCGAAACGCCCATTTTGCAGATGGGCGATCATAAAATTGGCGATGTCGGTAGCAGTAGTACTCAGCGCACCAGCGGGCGAGGCTTGCACAAGTTCGAAGGGGCGCGCTTCCTGTTGACCGCCGCTATAGACGTAGCCAGTCGCCAGGTTGCCCATCAAGGCATCTGGCAGGGGCTGACGAAAGCTACTGTGCTGCATTTGCAACGGCTGGAAAATCCGCTCTTCGATATACTGCTCATAGGGCATCCCGCTGACTTGGGAGATGATGTAGCCAGCCAACGCCGTTCCGTAATTGGAATAGGCGGTCAGGCTGCCCGGTGGTCGTACCCGGGCGGGCATGTACTGGCTTAAATACTCTTCCAGCGGCAGCAGATCCTCTACCGAACGGCGGAACAAGCCATCGCCGCGTTCTTCGAAGCCGGGTGTGTGGGTTAGCAAGTGCGCCAGCGTGATCGGTGCGGCAGGTACACTCCCCGACGGCAGTTGCAATGTGTTCGGGATCTGAAAAGTTTTCAGGTAGCGATTGACATCGGCATCGAGATCCAACTTTCCCTGCTCCACCAGTTGCATCACAGCAGTCCAAATAAAGAGCTTGGAAATCGACCCGGGGCGAAAGACGCTCTCGTCTGCCACCACCGGCTTGTGCGTCGCAATATCGGCATAGCCATAGCCCTTGGCAAAGAGCAGTTTGCCATCCTGTACCACAGCCACGGTTGCACCGGGCAAGTGGAAGGCGTCCATTTGGGCTGCCAGCAACCCATCCCAAAACGCCTCCACTTCGGCGGCTTGCAGCGGCAACTTGGCCTGCGTCGGCGGCGCAGCCAAAAGCGGAGCAGCAGGGAAAAGCGTGAACAAAATCAGCAATAAGCCGACGCAATAATAGAGCCTACATACGGGTTTACAGCAATACAACATAGAAGTTCCTTTGCGATTCGTTGTCCGATTCATAAATTTTGCAAAAACGCTTGCGCTTGAAAATGGCAAAATATAGCACAGCATTTTCGCAGAATTAACCGAATGTTTTAAGACGATGGAGATCAATTTCAATGAGTTATGTTCTGCATGGCCACATAGTAACTTTACGCTAGGCCGCCCCAAAGGTTGCAAGGAGGAATTTGGGGCGTGTGGATTGAGGATAGGAATGTAGCCCACCTCGACACTCGAAAATCACCATTGACAAGGCAACTGAAGCTCGTTATACTTGCACAACACGAAGCGCCTCAACTTGAAGAAAACGTCTACTCTGTATCTCATAGCAAAGAACAAAATTTAACAGTCGTACCGTTACGCATTGGTTTCGGATGGAAATCTGTAAAACTTCATCCATCAGCACATTTTTTGCAGACTTGTGTAGAAATGTTGTTCATCTGCTTATGTTGCAGCGAGATAAGCGTAAGCTTATGGCAAGATCCATCGGAAAGCCAGCAGTCCAACAAGGAGCACGTGTAATATGTCAGAACGAATTCGCATCGGGATCATCGGAACAAGTGGGTATGCACAGGACTTGCTCTCCACGCTCGACGGTTATGACGACGCAGAAGTTGCCGCGGTCTGTGGTCGAACTCGTTCGCGAGCAGAGGAATTGGCGAGTAAGTATCCGAGCGCCCAGGTGTTTACCAACTATGAGGATTCAAAGTACAGCAGGTGCTTGACGCTGCGCTAGAATCTCATCGAACAGGGCAGCGAGTAAAAATCAATTCTTGAGGTAGATTCATGGCCCATTCACTTCATTCAGAAGATGTAACTCAAATGAGCAAATATGAACACACCTAATGTGCAAGAAGGCTATCTTCCCGTCACTGGTGGTCGAGTATGGTATCGCATTGTTGGTTCTGGATCAGCGATCCCGCTCCTCACACTTCACGGTGGCCCCGGTGTACCGCATGACTACCTCGAACCGCTTGAGGCGCTGGTCGACGAACGCCCCATCATCTTCTACGACCAGTTGGGCTGCGGCAAATCCGACCGACCCGACGACAGTTCGCTCTGGCGCATTCCACGCTTTGTAGAGGAGCTTCGTCAGCTCCAGCAAGCGCTTCAGTTAAAGCAAGTACATCTATTGGGGCATTCCTGGGGAACGATACTGGCAACCGAGTTTGCACTCACGAAGCCGGTCGGCCTCGTCTCCCGTGTTCTCGCCAGCCCGTCTATGAGTCATGCGCGTATCGTGCAAGATGTGATGCGCTTATGTGCAGAGTTCCCAAAGGAAGTTCAGTCGGTTATCAAAAATCAGCTTACAGGAAATGGTATGGAAACGGATGCACCTTTGCTGGCTGAAGTGGAGCAGGAATATAATCGGCGCCACGGATGTCGGTTGGATCCAGTGCCTGAGGCTTTACTACGGGCAATCGCTGGTATCGGCCAGCAAGTATTGCAAACCATGCGCGGCGGAAATAGCGGCTTTTCACTGGGGGGCGAACTGGGCGACTACGACGCCTCAGTTCGCCTCCATGAGATCACCATTCCAACACTGCTGACATGCGGTCGGTATGATGACTCCACCCCAGAAACCACAGCATGGTATCAGAATCTTATACCGGGAGCCGAGATGGTAGTGTTTGAGCAGGGTAGCCATATGCATCTCTTAGAGGAACCGGAACACTATTGCCAGGTTGTGCGCGACTTTTTGCACCGTGTCTAACATCAAACTGCAACATCAGGAGAATATATGACCGACGAAACCCCAAACTCTGTAGCCGTTCTAGGCTCTTACGTTCGTGCCAATGGCATCAATATCTACTACGAACAGCGTGGAAGCGGTACGCCATTGCTATTGTTGCACGGCGGAACCGGCACGTGCCGCTGGTTTGATGGGCAGGTTGCGGTGCTGGCCGAGCATTTTCAGGTCTTTACGCTCGATAGCCGTGGTCATGGCAAGACCGATAATCCAACGGGTAGGTTGAGTTATCGTGCAATGGGCGATGACGTAGCCGCCTTTATCCAGGAGCTTCAGCTTGAACAGCCGCTGCTGGTTGGCTTTAGCGACGGCGCACAAATTGCGCTTGAGATTGGCATCCGTTATCCCCAAGTGGCGCATGCGCTGGTTCTCTGCGGTGTCTACAGCCGACTGACGGAAAGTGCCATGCGCAGTATGTTTACATTTGGTGTTGAGGGACCGAACAAGGTGAACTACGAACGGATGGAGCGCGATCTGCCAGGGCTCGTCCAATTTTTGGCGGGCAGAACACACGGGGGCAAGGACCCGGCTCTGGCGAACTCTGCTCGATCAGATTTCCGAGATGTGGTATGCCCCGCTCGGCTATGTCGAAGCAAGATAACGATTAATGACGGCTCCCACCCTGATTGCCGTCGAACTGATCGCAGTGGTTTTATTCCAGTGGAGGAAGCGCTCTACATGTATCGGCTCATCCCCAACGCCGAGTTTGCGATCACCCCCAATGCTGGACACTTTTTCCCAAAAAGACCACGCATACTCTCTTCGCTCAGATGTGATTTTCTACTGCGCCGTGAGGAAAAAACGGTTACAGGGGATAGCAATTAACGTTATAGGCAGCAGCAAACAACGGCGGTACTAGTAGAAGAGGACGCATGGCAGAACAAAGCCGCACGCAGAATAGCGGTGTAAATCAGTTCTTACAAACCGAGAAGGATCCTTCTTGAGTACATGGCCCGTTGATTATCAGGCGCAACTTTCTGGCACTAACTGCATCTTATGTGCGGAAGGGGAGGCCAGAGGAAAGCGGAGCACGCATTCGTTTCTCTAGTCCCACAGCAGATGGCTATCTACACCTCCGCGGTGTGCAACGCAGGTACGTTGTTGTTATCTGGCGCGGAAGACATGCCGTGGACCCAACCGATTTATCGGATGCCGAAGACGGCTACTGCTGGCTCGATATGATGCGGGTCAGTCGGGCGATGCAGGAAGTGTACCGTCCGCTCAAGATGAACTATCAACTTCTTGGAAATCGGATCGCACATTTGCATTGGATGCTGGCACCTCGCTGCTGCGACGACGTAGCACCCGGTGACCCGTTACCGGGTGCAGGATATCATGCGTTTCCCGAGGAAGAGGTGCGACGGGACGGTATTGCAGCATTGCGCAAGGCAGTATCGTACATGCCATGAACGGACGTCACTCAACCGTTTCTGTGGCTCACAGTTGAGCTTTAGCTGCGACACCGAAGCTGATCGACACTTACACCGCCATCGTCCTTCCCGTCCTCCACCTTCCATAATCCGCCCATTCCTTGTTCGGCGCACCCATCATCCTCACGCCGAGCACATCGAGCGAAAAGTCGATGCGCTGCTCCATTGTCATATTGGGGTCGGCCCAGCTCGAATAGAAGGCGATGCCCTGGCGAGCGAGGGCGGCTTTGATTTTGTCGCGGGCGTCGTTCATCTCCTGCGGATAGGGCGGATCGTGGGCGTCGTCGTGGCCAAAGGACATGCCCATGTCGCCGGGTCCCCATTCTGCAAAGCCAATACCAGGAACGGCGGCAATCGCATCGACGTTGGGTAGACAATGACGATCCTCGATTTTGAGACCCAGCAATAGTTCGCCCTTCGGATTCAGCGGCCATGGATCGGCCAATCTGGCGTACTCAGCGGTCGATAGCCCCCAAATTTCGTTCGCCGGAACTTGACCACCTGCCCCACGCAGCCCTTCACCAATGATCTCTCGCCCCAACGTTTGAAAGGGATAGCGCGTAATCTGCACGAATGCCTTCACGGATTCTGCCGTGCGCGTGTGGGTGTGGAGAATGCCATGCACACCGGCGGTCAAGACATGGCGCGCCTGCCAGGCGTTGTAGCGCACTTCCTCCGGTGTCATGGCATTCGAGGGTAAGGTGCAGACGACGGTTGGCGTCAAGTGACCGCTGGCTGTCGGACCGCCATCGCGCAGACCACGCATGTAGTTCGTCAATCCGACCGTGTCGAATGGGTGGTGCTCAAAATCGAGCAGCAACATATCCGCCCAGGTCTTGGCATCCTCCAGACCCGCTTCATAGGTCAGACTGTGGGGATGAGTTGCATAGATCGGCTGTCCTTGTTCCAGCAGTTCGATACATTTGTTGATGCGTGCCATTTTTGGAGTCCTTTCTTGTGAAAGTGGAATTATCGAATACCGCCAACCACCGTGCTGCGTGGCTGTTCGTCTTTAGGTCGCGTTCCGTTGTCGCAGCCGCCCTCGCCGCTAGGGCGAAGGTAGGGTTTGGCTAGATCTTCTAGCCCTTTCCAGGCATAGGGATCCTTGCCAGCGATCATCACGATGTCGCGGTAGTCGGTCACGGCCATATGCTCGCCTTCTTTGGGCTTGCGCCAGGGCAGCAACGATTCGGCGCTCATGTAGTGGTTGACCAACACCCGGCGGTAGCCGCTTTTGGCGTAGTTGGGCAATGAGCGATGGAGCAGGTAGCCATTGAAGAAGACAATCGCCCCTGCCTTCACTTCCACTGGGATGGCATCCTCATCCTGATAGGGAAAGCCATAGCTTTCGGTACCGCAGTCAAAGCGTGGATCATTTTGTTGGGCAAAGGGCCAGATGACACCCGGCTTGTGCGAGCCAGGGATGACCCACAGACAGCCATTTTCCACCGTCGCATCGTCGAAGGCGATCCAGCCACCGGTCAAACTGCGGTCACGCGTGGGGATGGCCCATTCATCCTGGTGCCAGGCCTGCCCCGGCTTGCCCGACGATTTGATAAAGAGCATCGACTGCATACACTTCACGTTCGGGCCGATGACCTTGGTTAGAACATTGACGATGGTTGGATGGGCCAGGTGCTTTTCCATGATCGGCGAGATTTTGTGGGGGAAATGAATGCAGAGATAGTTGCGCAACGCCTCATCTTCCGTTGCATCGGCAGGTGGTGGCTCATAGTTCTTGATATCAATTCCCCGCTCGCCGCGGCAAATCAGGGTGGTTTCGGAGCGTAACTCAGCTAGTTCGGCGGGGCTCAAGGCATTTTCAACAATCAAATAGCCGTTTTGCGCGTAAAAAGCGGCATGTTCAGCCGTGATCTCAGGATAAGTGTGGCTCATGAAGGATTCCTCGGGTGTAGGTTCATCTTACAGACAAGCTTGATGATCCCATTATATGCATGATTGACTAGCCCGACAAACATACCCATTGCGGGTGCAAAAGCCATGAATTTTCCCATAGACTTGGTTGAAGTCCATAGCTTTTCAGAGGAGAATTGGTATCCCGTAGCGAAAATCCTTTGCGAAAACGAAGAGCAGAGAAGTTGCTCGGTATGGACTTAAATGTAAGTAAACCGTTACCTATAAATTTAAGATTTTACTTAAACTTATAGACGAGGCCAGTAAAAGTTGCACAAACGTGGGGACATGCGCTCGCCGATGCCCCGCTTGCAGCAACGATCGGCAACTGCAAGGGGGTGGCCCTACGCCTGTTGACCGTGCAATGTTTCTTTATTTGTCTATTCGTCTAGTGAAGCTATGCCTCAAACGTTGGCGCATGGTGATCATTTCGTGCATGGCTGAGGCTCATGTCGAAGCTTGAAGAATTGTGGATGATGGCAAGTCTCGTACGATCCATCCTTCAGCAAGTTTGCTCTGTTTGCACGAATTTCTAATCATCTAGTAAATGTATCGCGCATGTATACTCATGCGCTGCACTGAGTACCATTTTTTGCAGTATAAAAGTGGTACTCAGTGAAAACCGCCAGTGTAGCAAGTGACGATCTTTTTTTTGCAAGATAGATCTATGGAATCTTCAACAGTCTCACCCCTTTTGCATTTACGTAGCCTGGATCGCAAGGATTTTTTGCCTGACATTCTGAAAATTGGTATTTTGACCCTATCCTTGACCTCTGGGCTGCTTCTATATATCATTTGGCCGATCGATAATCTTGAGGATATGGTGATGACGCTCTGCGCGTTGCTACCCGTGCTGGCAATGTCATCCACCCATATTCTTCAGCGCCGCATTTATCCCAAATACAATATCTTTGTCAGTGTCTTTAGTATTCTCCTGCTCACCATAACGACCTCGTACGCCATTCCAAGCGCAAGTATCCCCATGATGCTCGCACCGATCAGTCTTGTTGTAGGGTCCCTGGCCAGTTTTAATCGTACCCAATTGCGCTGGCTAATCGGACTCGCAGGCACAACTATGCTGATTGCAATTTATTGGGGGGCGCGCAGTCACTTTGTGATACCACCTGGCATGCCTGACAATGTTTGGTTTTTTGTGGGCAGCGTTGCGATTGGGGTGATTGCCGCGTTTGGAATGTTGATGCGCTACCATACGTACATGACGCGCATGATCGTCGAGTTGAAAGTGAAAAATGCGGAGTTGGAACAGGCGCGAGACACACTCGAAGATACAGTCCGCAAGCGCACGCAAGATCTACTGGTGACGATTGACGATCTGGAGCGATCACGCAACGAGATTCAAACCTTAGCGATCACGGATGGTTTGACCGGAGTCTTCAATCGCCGGCATTTTATGGAGTTGGCAGCGAGGGCCACCTCTCCCAGCACAAACGATGCAAGCGATCTCTCGATTATACTGTTTGACGTTGACGATTTTAAACAGGTCAACGACACCTATGGTCATCAATATGGCGATCTGTTGCTTCAGGAAATATGCAATACGATCAAAGAAATTTTGCGCGATGGAGATATTTTCGCACGCTATGGGGGCGAAGAATTTATCATTTTACTGCCCAATACCACTCAAGAGACTGCCTGTGCGCTTGCCGAGTCCATTCGCAGCCAGGTCGAGCAGCGTTCTGTGGTGCGCGATCAGCAGGTTTTGAAAGCAACCCTGAGTATCGGCATCACTACCTCCGTAAACGGCAAACACTCGCTAGACAAGTTGCTCAAGCTCGCAGACCAGGCTCAGTATCGCGCCAAGAGCAACGGCAAAAATTGCATTTGCTCAAGTAAACCAGCGTAGATTCACGCACTGCGCAAGTGGGTCACAATCCGCGGTAACACCTCAATCACTCGCTCGATGTCCGCTGTGGTTGTACTTCTGCCCAAACTGAAACGTAACGCGCCAGCTAGGTTTTCCTTAGCCACGCCAATCGCTTCCAGCACATGGCTGGGCTTTTGCGAGGCGCTGGTACAAGCGCTGCCACTGCTGGCGGCGATACCGGCCAGGTCGAGTGCGATCAGCATTGCTTCCGC
Source organism: Caldilineaceae bacterium (assembly GCA_046328715.1). Lineage (GTDB taxonomy): Bacteria > Chloroflexota > Anaerolineae > Caldilineales > Caldilineaceae > JAXLWB01. The sequence goes on from JAXLWB010000077.1 coordinate 21,315, forward strand.
TTCTACGCCGGGAATGACAAAGCTAGCAATATTGCAAACACGCTGTTCCTGCGCGCCGGTCAGCATCGCACCGTCAATGGCTTCGAGGATGTCGCCGATCAGGTGGTCGCGCAGTTGTTGCAAACGGGTGCATTCCACTTCTCGATCTCGCTCGGCGATTTCGAAAGCTTTGGCCATGCCGACAATGGCAGGAACATTTTCAGTACCAGCACGGCGACTGTTTTCATGGCTGCCACCGGTGAGAATAGGCTGGAAGGGTGTGCCATTGCGCAGATAGAGAAAGCCGATGCCCTTGGGGCCGTAAAATTTGTGGGCGCTGACCGACAGTGCATCCACTTGCAATTCATCAACCTTCAATGGCAACTTTCCCGCCGCCTGCACTGCATCCGTGTGAAACGGTATGCTGCGCGCTCGACACCATGAACCGATCTCGCGCACCGGCTCAATCACCCCAATCTCATTGTTCGCCATCATCACACTAACCAGGGCAACCTTGTCAATCTCCCAATCTCCCAATCTCCAATCTCCAATCTCCAATCTCCCTGTAAAATTCACTGGCAGCACCATAAGTTCAAATCCATAGTGATCGCGCAAATCCTCTGCTGTGTGCAAGACGGCATGATGTTCGATGGCGCTGACGATGATCCGGTTGGCACCCGTAGCAGCACGGCGCGCCAGGGCGATACCTCGTAGGGCTGTGTTTGCACCCTCTGTGCCGCCACTGGTGAAGATGATCTCGTTCGGCTTGGCCCCGATCAGGGTCGCCAGCGTACGCCGCGCTTGCGTCAAGGCGACATGGGCGCGTCGTCCTGCGCCATGAACGCTGGAGGCATTGCCAAAATGTTCAAGGAAGTAAGGCTGCATGGCAGTTAATACTTCGGGCAGCATGGGTGTGGTCGCTGCATGATCAAGATAGGTCATCATGTCTTCTATTTTTACTGGAAATTTGAATCTTGTCCACATTCTGTGTCATAATCGCAGAAGTTACCGTTTGTAAATCTTTCTAACTTTTTCCAAATCGTCTACACTAGACGACAGTTCTCATTCTGAGCGAGTTTTATCGCATTAGAATTCACACGGGGCCAAAGTCCAGCGTCTGCAAAGGTTGCAGACAGGATTGCCTCATTTCTTCGCATGTGTAAGTTCACCATCAAAGAAAATTGTTCTATTTCAAAGGAGAAAGATAGTGTTAGCTGGAACTCCTTCGGTTGTATTCGCCCTCTTATTGGGATTAGTGGGAATTGGATTTGTCGTTTGGCAGTTACAACAGGTGCTTGCCTTTGACAGCGGCAATGCCACCATGCGCGAGATTGCCGCTGCCATTCAGGAAGGTGCCTCCGCCTTTCTAAACCGAGAATATCGGATTCTTAGTGGATTTGTTGTCGTCGTGGCGTTGGTGATTGCCGCATTTTTGACTTGGCAAACGGCGCTCTGCTTTGTTACAGGCGCCTTTGCCTCGGCTGCCGCAGGCTACTTGGGGATGTACACTGCCGTACGTGCCAATGTGCGCACCACCGCTGCGGCAGCCAAAAGCCTGAACGATGGTCTACGTGTGGCCTTTAGCAGTGGCTCAATCATGGGCATGGCGGTGGTGAGCTTCGCCCTGGTCGGCATGACGGTTCTCTACTTGATCTTTAACAATGATCCAAATGTGATCAACTATGTCACCGGCTTTGGCTTTGGGGCTTCAAGCATTGCACTCTTCGCCCGTGTCGGCGGCGGCATCTACACGAAGGCAGCGGACGTCGGCGCCGATTTGGTAGGCAAAGTTGAAGCAGGCATCCCCGAAGATGATCCGCGCAACCCGGCCGTGATCGCCGACAACGTGGGTGACAACGTCGGCGATGTGGCAGGCATGGGTGCTGACCTTTTCGAAAGTTACGCTGGCTCAATTATTGCAGCCGCGTCGCTGGGCTTGGTGGTGAAGTCAACTGACACTGATCCGATGGCCTTTGTCGGTCTGCCCTTTATGGTGGCAGCGGTGGGTGTGATTTCGGCATTGATTAGCAATCGCCTAGTCAAAACCGAAGAGAATGCCACGCAGGAGCAACTGTTAGCGACGCTGCGCAGGGCAGTGTGGGCCTCCTCAGGGCTGGTATTGGTATTGAGTCTGATTGGAATTCTGCTTTCAGGTGCGAGCTTTACCTACTGGTGGGTCATCTTGGTCGGCTTGATTGCGGGTAATGGAATCGCCTATTTTACCGAGTATTACACCTCCTACACCGAAAAGCCGACCCAGGGCATTGCCCAAGCCGCAGAAACCGGCGCAGCGACCGTGATTATCCAAGGGCTAGCAGTGGGTATGCATAGCACAATGGCACCGGTCTTGATTGTCGCCATTGCAACGCTGCTGGCGCTCTGGCTAGGTTTTCGCGCTGACGGGACCATCGAGGCGGGACTATATGGTGTGGCT
>JAXLWB010000078.1:0-23139 GCA_046328715.1 Caldilineaceae bacterium
CTGAACAAGCGATCCAAGCGTTGAACTTTGCGGTTCGCCTTTTGCAAGAGCAGGCACTCAAAATTTCCAACAGTGATATGAGACGCTCATTTATCGAGAACGTCCCATACCACCGAGAAATCCTTCAGGCAGCAAAGACAGATTTTTCTGTTATCTAGAAAGTAGTGGCAGATAGAGACGCTGTTGGTTATCCATCAGTACAGCATAGACGCCAACGCCTTGGCTGGGTGTGCTTGCCAACTTTTGGTCATCCTGCGCTTCGGTGTCGGCTCCACCAATTCCATCAGAATGAAAACCTGCCACAGGCACAGTTATCACTGTCGGCAATTTCTGCCAGCCTTGACCATCCCAGAAGTAAATTGCAACTTCTCCAGAAGGCGTACTAGCGCTTGATTGCTCAAATTGAATCTTTACAGTTCCATCCTCAACTAAATTCGCTGGAAAGGCATCGAGCCGATAAGATTGGCCTAAGATCTCATCGCCAAAGGGTAATGGCGGTGTACCAGGCATGCTTTGCCAACTAATGGACTCGCCATCTTTGAGTTCGATGTCGTGATCTGGCTCATAGCTGGCGTTACCATCCGAAGCAACAATCGAGACACCGCCAGAGAATCTCGCCGGCCCAAACGCTCCTCCTCCTCCCGTCCCTCGATCAAACACCACTTCTCGCTGCGATTGATCGCCGCTGGTGGCTTCGTCTACGAACAACTGGACATAGGCAGGAGGCACTGGTTGCGTGAGAACGAAACTACCTTGCAACTGGCCATTCACCGGCGTGAGGGTGATGCTAGAGATGGCTTGCTCATACTCTGGGTAGAGGATGGCTCGGACAGGCGCATCGCCAACAACAGTCTGCGCCACAACCATTTGCAGGACGTTACTACCGCTCTGCGTCAAGGAAACCAGTGGACTCCAGCCGTTGTTCCGGGTCATGGTCAGTGTCGTATCGTTGGGTACGATCTGTTCGCAACCGAACTGGTGACGGGGTGTCTCGCTACCTTCCGAATGATCGTTGATGTCGTAAACACAGAGGCGGTCGGTTACCTCTGGGCCAAGCAGTTCGAGTTGAGTGGAACCCTTGGCAGGCTTACCCTGTTCAAGCAGGCGACCGTCGCGATAGATGAAGGCACGCGCCTCTCCCGAAGCAGTTTCACCACCTTGATAACCAAGTTGGAAGATGTTGCCGCTAGCCGGTGCACCGGGCGAGTTACTGGGCGGAATAAAGGTAACCGTGGTCAAGTTCACTGGCGGGCGAATGGTGCCACTGAGGACAGCGCTCGGCGGCTGGATCCAGTTGTACCATGCCTGGATCGTATCCCATTCATCACGGCCATGGAGCAGATCGTAGGCGATCGTCTGTTTGCAATTGGTTTGCCAGAGATCGGGGCTAAAGATGTAGCCGTGGTTGAGCGGGTTATAGGTGTCGCCCATCGCGCTGCCGATACAACTATCGGTCTGTTTTCCATCTACTGTGAGATAGCTATCAAAGAGGAAGAAGAGATAGTGACCCAACTCGTGCGCCATTGCAAGCGACCAATCGTCCTGTAAGGTGGCCGGATTGACTTCGACATTGTTGACCAGGATCGGCTGGCCAGGTGGTTTGCCATACCGGTTCCAGTAGGAGCCGATGTTGATCTGGCCCGGGCTGTAGGTGACTGTTACGACGGGCGATGGGTCGATGGTCGTGGTCGGGACAATGCCGCCGATCACAGCACGGGGCTGGAAGACATTGTTGCTATGCACCCGGATTTGCGTATCGTTCCAGCCATCTAAACTTTGCTCCACAGTAATCGTACCAAGGGCAAATTGGCGATCCGTGAATTTATAGAGGTAGTCTGAGGCACGCTTCAACTGCTCGGCCAACCAGTCGCGCTTGGTGCTATCCCCTTCTACGTACCATTCGGTGGAAAGGCGTAGGTTCTGCACCTGGAGTGGTCGCTGCGGTGTCACGACAAGTACCATTTCACCAGCGTTCAAGGCCGAAGCGCCGACAAATTGAGGATCACCACTCGTATCATAACGGGTGTAATCGGTTGTCTGCTCGACAGGTAACACAGCCCACAATGGGGTACCATCGGCAATCTGAGATCGATTCTGGACATACCCCTGGGCATCGACACTATAGGAGGTGTCGCTGGCAGCATCGTACACCTTGGCGTTGCTGGCAGGAGCGCAGGCATTTAGTGTCTGTTGACAGACGCGGATGGGGCAGTTCGGTCGTTCCAGAATTGCCCTGACCCATGTGTCTGGGAATGGCGGACCAACTCTTGTCGGAAAACCAAAGTTGACACCATTATCCGTGATATCCTGGTGGTAGAGCGCCAATCCAAACGGGTTACCACAGGTGGTACTGACCATCGACAGTGGCAGTTGGAACTCGGCAACATCGGGTGTGGTAGTGTTGCCCAACACAACACCAGGCACAGCAACAGCACTCCAATCCTCAATGATTGCCGATGTGTATGGATTGGCTGAGTCGCCAGTGCCGATGTGGCTGGTGCTCTGTCCGAGGGCGACAAAAGCCTGTAACCAGTAATCCTCGGCTTCGGCATACTTCTCCTGGCCAAAATCACGGTCTAGATAGAGGCCAAAGGAACGTAAGGAGAAACTACCACGGGCACCCATGATACAGGCATAGACAAAGTCATTGTCCTGTTTCAAATAGAGTGTGCCAACGTAGCCTCCGATATCTAAGTACTGGGCGTTGTAGGCGTTGCTATATTCACTTTCGGAACATTGGGCATCCAACTTGACGGCGGCGGCATCAAAGGGAATGGTCAAGGAGGTGGGCGGCGGCGTGTAATCGATCACAAGTTGCGGGACGTTGGTGGCTTCTCGGCTCTCGAAAACACGCGCCAACGCAGAACCTACAACGCCGTTACCCCGTAACTGTAGTCCATAATTCGGGTAGGTTCCTGGCAGATAAATCCATTGGCGCACCAGGTTTGTGATGTCCCATGACACATATTGGTTGGTGACCACAGGTGCATCAAGATTAGAAAGTGAGACTTCGACCTTGGGGGCAGTGCGAAAGGTCACAGTGGGTTCATCCCAGGATTCTATAATGCGGTCAATGTTGAGCAGCCAATCGCCCGTCGCACTGGTTTGGTAAAGACGTATTCCTGCTTTGTTGATAATAGAGCCAGTCGGGATCTTCGATAGATCAAAGTGAAGGAGACCGCGTTCTTGAACCGCTAGAACCGTACTGACTTCGGAGACCACGATGGAACGATCAGTACCATAGGGGGTGCTGGCCTGTTGCGAATTGACAAAAGTGTCAGCATCCGCGTCAATGGTAATGCTCGCTTGTGTCTGGTCGGCGGCGGCGTAGGCGACAGGATGAAAAGCGGCGAGTAACGAAGATAAGATGGTGAGGACAAGGACAACGTGAAGCGGAATCGACGCAGAGTGCAGGAGGCGAGCTGCAAGAAATGCGCTCCTGCTTGTCTGTATCGTGCTTCGTACGTCTTGCATTTGGAATTTCATAGGTGATGGTATCCTTGCTATGGGAAGTGACAAGCGACAAGTCATCCAATAAACACAACTTCTTTTTTCAATGCTATTGATGACTTGCGTCAGGCACGATCAGTTATGCTCAGATTTCTGATTCCTCTATCACCTCGTCTCGTAACTGCTCAAGCACTACATAGAGATCACTGGGGAGGCACAGAGAAAAGGCGACTCTGAGTTTCATCCGTGATCGCTGTCCCTACTAGATGTCCAACTTACCAAACGTCTGTTGCGCCAGATGCTGTCTCCAGGCGGCTATCACGTTCGGCAATGACCCGAGGTAGATCGAGGATTGTTATTTTGCTGCCTTCCATCTCAATCAAGCCACGTTTGCGCCATTCGCTGAGAATGCGGTTGATCCATTCACGGCGGGCTCCCACCATCGACGCCAAATCGGTCTGATTGAGTCCGATATCTAGGACAAAGCGCTTATTCGCTTCAAGCGTTGTGCCGTAGCGTTCATTGTTGAGCAAAATGATGTGCAGCAGACGACCCGCCGCATCAAACTGGGCAATCGACTCAGCATAGGCCGCAGTCCAGCGTTGCTTTTCCGAAAGCACCTTGCACAGCCCAAAGGCAAAGCCTGGGATCGAGCGCAAATGATAGAGAAAACGATCCTGTGACATGGAAAGCAAAGAAACTGGGCCCAACGCCTTGGCGGACGCGGAGCGCGGCAAATTGTCGAGCGCCGCCAGTTCGCCGATGATATCGTGGCTGGAGAAGATTGCAATGGAAGTCTCATTACCCGAAGGGCTGGTTTTGAAGACACGTATTTTTCCCTTTAGGACAATATAAAGCTCACGTGACTCATCCCCTTGGTGAAACAGAAGTTCATCTTTCTTAAACTCTCGCAGACGAAAATCATCGAGCATTGTCAAGAGATCAGAATCCTTGGTATCCCCAAAGAGTTCAATTTCGCGTAATAGGGCAAGTCGCCGGGCTGATGTTTTGTCAGTCACAGATTGTTCCTCCACCTAATTATTCCATGAGTGCGTCAGACGCTCAGTTGTTCTTTTCACAGCAGATGCGTACGATAAAATACGTCTGCGGTGTGTCATAAGTCACAGAAAAACCAAGCGGGTTCGAGTATGATTATCGACTAATTCGACCTTTTTCCCGGAATTGAGGAGCAGAAATCGTGATAATTGAGACACTTCCCTGCACTCCAATTGTGGTCAGTGGCTGTCACGCAGTAGATCGGTCGTGGTTTACGCAATCAGTACATGACGAGTTTCAGTATAGATGACGAGTAAAATGAATCATTGGTAACTCTCACTTGCACCGTTCAACAAGAAATGTGATTATACTTTACTTGATGGAACCAACCGGTGCGTCATATGAGTTATAGAGTTATCATACTCATGTATCAACCAACAACGCCTAAAGTCGTTGCAAAAATAAATATTCCTATTCACTAAGTTTTTGCGATGGCTCAAGCGATTTCATTAGAATAGCTTTTATTTTGAAATCGCCTAAGTCCTGCACTAATAAAACGTTATGAACCTATTTTCTTGGTTATTGGTCGGCCATTTTGTCGGCGACTGGCTTCTGCAAAATGATGAAATGGCTCGTGGCAAACGGTTGGGCATCTTTTCTTATCAATGCCTCGTCCACTGTACCATTTATAGCCTTACCCAATTGGGTACACTTTGGATCTACGCCATACGCAATTCCACCCCGCCACCCTATTTTCTCTTTGCAGCAGGCGTTTTCGTCACCCATTGGCTGATTGATGCCACCAATCTCGCCGCTCGTTGGGGACAATGGTTCAAACAAACCGACGCTGCGTTTGTGCGTATTGCCGTTGATCAGACATTTCATCTCATCACATTGGCGATGATTGTCTCGATGTTCTTAGACTGAGTAGATTGGTTTGTGTGCTGTTGATGTCTCAATCGATTGGTTTACATTTTACCAAACTTTCTCGATTTCTTCGGTATCCCGCGTTGTATCTTGCTTCGATTTGCGCTCACACAAACAAAAAAGCGCTTGACCTCGTTGCGGCTAACCTCCTGCTACCTGCCGATTTTCACAATAATCACCATTTGCGCTGTGAGTAATGATGCTTGTAACCTAAGTGTGTTCAACTTGATACAAGAATAGTACCGGATTACTCATCACACCGTATAGAATGAGGAATGGTGTTGCATCAAAGCCGCCTGCCTGATAGACCACCGTTCTTTCCGTTACAGCTTAGCCCATGCGATTTATGAAAGTGAGAACAAATGATGCCAAGGACCAAACTATCTCTACTGAGCACATTCGTGCTGCTACTAACACTGTTTTTTGCCCTACACCAATCCACTGTGAGCCAAGCAAAATCACCGACACAGTCAACCACTCAAGAACAATCGCCCCAGAACATAGATCGGCTAACCGAAAGCAAGACGGTCACCCCTTCGATTGATGCTTCGGTTAAGTCAACGGACCCAAGTACGAACTTTGGGACTTCCCCTGAATTACACTTGGCAGTTGATAGTCAAAATCAAAGCCGCAGTAATATTCTGCTCTACTTTCCGGTGGCCCCAGAGGAAGGGGGAACGGTTCCCTACCAAGCGATTATCAACAAGGCCACACTCAAGCTTTCACTCCAAGGCGGAACTCAGGTGGCGACAACCATCTCAGCCCGCTCCAATATTACAGATTGGGCAGGGACTACCGACAAAGCCCTATGGGAAAGCAGCGTTACCTTCAACAATCGACCCAACTTCACCGACACCATTGCCGGTTCTGCCTCCATTACTCCAGGTGACCACCTAAGTATGGACATTACCGCACTCTACGCAGGTTGGCTCAACGATCCTGGCAATAATTTTAACTATGGGATTACCCTGCGCGGCAACACCGAAGCTTCCCCCTACGACTACGTTTTTAGCAGCCGCGAAGGCGTAGCTAGCCCCGTAATCGAAGTGGAGTACACCCCCCAACCCAGCACGATTTCGATCAAAAAGACGGTAGGGCCAGTTACTGTGGACAATGTCTGTTCACCGACGGAATACCCAGATGATGGCTATCGCTTTGTCGATGTCAATCTTACCTATAATCATGTTTACGTTGCCCATGATGATGAATTTGTCTACTTCTGTGCGGAAAACGTGATTAGCGACTACGCTAACCGTTTCTATGCGCTCTACTTTGACACGGACAATGGCAAGGAAATCGCTGCAGGAAGGACTGACCTGGCATTTTACACCAATCCGATCAGCGGCAAAGCAGACAACGCCTGGGGCAACAGCAACGACAAGTTCACGCTCATTCCCTGCTACATTACGCCTCCTCCAGAGAGCTGTGACGGCAATACGACGGTCAAACTAGCCAACTGGGAAGCAAAATCAGGCAAGGTCACTTCGCCGTCACCAATGGAAGTGGCCGAATATAAAGTCAAGCTCGATCTGATCGGTGTCAATTGCCAACAGCGCAAGCTTGGGCTCGCCTACTATCATCACTGGGTAACCTATGATGCCGATGACTACGGATGGCCAACGGATCGCACCTTTAATTCGCCCAAAACTTGGATCGAAGCCTCCTTTGACCAACTGCCAACTTCGCTGCCGACCGAATGTCAGCCTGTACTTCCCTTCCAAACGCATGATGTCTATCTGCCGCTAGTGAGTGGATAGGCAAGGGAAGCCAGGAGCAAGATGCAGGTTGAAAAATTTAGCCTGCATCTTGCTCCTGGAACCAGCTCGTTAACGATTTCGTTCTATTCCTATGCGATGGATACAAACACCTTTTGTGCTTGCGTTGCTAACCCTGGCAATCGTTTGTGGATTGTTGGTTACAGCAGGCATTTGGCGCTATGGTAACAGCGAAGGTTTGGTGCGGCGGGTGCAGGTAGAGATGGAGCATTGGACGCCTCACGAAAACATGCTGCCGACCCCGCTGCCGCGCCGAGTCAACGTTCGAAACTTACAAGATGTCTCCTTTGCGCACCAAAAAAAGACACCCCTTGCCCAAGTAACTTCCGCAGACGAAGTCATCCTGCTGCCAACCATCACCCCGGTCCCGTTGACACGAACGAACGAGAGCAAGAATCTACCTGTTGCGACAGCCACCGCCCTACCGTCGCCGACACCGACCTATCAAAGCCCACTCCCCGCGGTTGAGCTAACCGGCTTACGTCACGAATGGCAAACCTGGAACAATTGCGGTCCTGCCACCCTCTCATTTTACCTGAGCTACTTCGGCAGCCGACTTACCCAAGCAGATACAGGTTCCCAACTGCGCCACCACCCGGATGACAAGAACGTTCTGCCCGAGGAGCTGGCCGAATTTGCGCGTCAGCAAGGTTACCTTGCCACGGTGAGGGTCAACGGTGACAACAACCTGTTACGCACCTTCTTGAGCAATGGCATTCCTGTCATCATCGAGACTTGGCTGGAAGAGGAACCAAACGATGGTATGGGCCACTATCGCCTGTTAACCGGCTACAATGACGCCGAGCAATCGTGGATCGCCTACGACTCCTATATCACGCGCACCTTGATCAACCCAGAGGGCCCCTACCGAGGAATTCGCTTACCCTATGGCGAAACTGATGCGCTGTGGCGTGTCTTCAACCGAGTCTACCTGCTTGTCTACCCGTCAGAGAAAGAAGAGTTGGTGCGCAGTATCTTCGGCGAAAGTTTATCGGATCCTGTGAAATCAGAGGCGGCTGCACTCGAACGCGCAAAGAACGAAATCGCCATCAATCCGAATGATCCCTATGCCTGGTTTAATCTGGGCAGTATGCAGATGAGCTTCAACAATCCAATTGAGGCAGCAACGGCTTTCGACCGAGCACGTACCATCGGTTTGCCCTGGCGTATGTTGTGGTATCAGTTCGAACCCTTCGAGGCTTATTATGCTACGGGGCGCTATGAGGAGATCATCGCCCTGACAGATGCGACAATGCGCAATGTCAAGTCGATTGAAGAGCTATACTATTGGAAAGGGAATGCGCTAGCTGCCCTGGGCAATCCCAACGCAGCTAGAAAACAGTGGCAATTGGCGCTAACCTATAACCCTGAATATCAACCCGCACAGAATGCATTGAAGCAGTGAGTCAATGTACCTTTCACCGAAAAGTTTGATTTGCAGTTTTAGGATTCATTGACTTTTGACCGCAAGTCAACTGTGATGTACTGTTCACTGACTCACTGACCCACTGTCCTACTGTCCACTTCCTCCACCCGAGATCAACGGCAGGAAGATGCTCCTCAGCGTGTTCTCCTTATCCTCTTGCTCCACCACCGACCGACCTTCGACAAGTTGCGCAACATTGTCTGGAAGAGCCATCGAGGCAACATTGGCTGCATTGCTACAGAGTTGCAGACTCCATGACTCCAATGCACCTGCATCGACAAAGGGATCGTTGTCAACGATGTCCAAATACCAGGTTCCGTTCCCCGAGATGCCGTCAAAAGTCGATAAGAGTTGATTGGGCCGGAAGGAGCCATTAATCGTAGGTGTGGCGGCTTCGCAGCGATCTTCCACAGACAAAAGCGCCTCGTCACTCAAGATGGCAGCAATGTTGTCGTATTTGCAGCCGAAGTTCGATGCTGGCACACCGGGCCGGTCGAGCAAGACGACACGGCGACCACTTGGCTGCTGCTCCAGCGTAATAGTCAAATCACCAACGTAGCTATGCGTTAGTTGGATTTGCACATTGACATCGGCAATTTGCGGGGCCTTACCCACCAGCAAGCTAGAACGAACTGATGAGACACCGATCGGCATGTCGAGGCCAGTGGTCGAACCAACGAGCGTACAGGCAGCAGCAACAGGCGTCGAAGTTGCAGTTGCTGTGGGAGTTGCAACCGGTGACACCGTGGCTGACGGTGTAGACGCTGCACGCGGTACATTGACAAAAACACAGGTAATTGAATTCCCAGGGGCCGCATTGATACTCACAGAAGAGTTCGCCACATCGACCACGGCCACACCCGCAGGGGAACAGTCAATCGATTGGACATTCCAGCCAGTCGGTTCAACCTGACTTATGTTGAATTGTCCCTGCTGTGAGATCGGAATTCGGTAGCGATCACTGTAGCCGTCGCCATCATCGGGGACAGCATTATCGAGCACAAAGCTACCCACTGGCCCATAGAAAGTAAAGTCCTGGGCGGTGTTGGGCTGAGCATCCAGGCGAATCCATATGCTGGACTGATCTGTAGTTGCAGTCGATGTCGGCGTAGGAAGGGCCACTGTCGTCGCAGTCGCAGTCGGTCGAGTCACCGTTGCTGTAAAAGTAGGTATCAATGTGGCTGTTGCCGTTGGTGGTTTTGGTGTAGCCGTTGCAGATGCTGTTGTAGTGAAGGTCGGCGGTACGGGAGTGACCGTGGCCGGCTTCAGCGTTGCAGTCACAGTTGGTGCGCGCAATGATTGGGCATAAAAGGTACAGGTGACCGTCACGCCTGCCCGTCCTGTGATAGCGACGGAAGCGTTCGCTAGGTCGAGCACGCCATCCTGCGCCGGTGAGCAGACAATATCCGCCACACGCCAGTCGGCGTTGGTGCTGACACTGAAGTTGTAAAGCCCAGGTGCAGTCGTAAACTCTGCTGTCTTAGCAAAGGCATCACCGTCATCTTGCGTGGGGTCGTCCAATGTAAATTCGCCAAAGGCGCTATAGAAGAGGAAATCCTGCGCACTCTGCGGCGAACTGTTTTGTACGATTCGGATCAGGGCACGGCCATTCGAAGGCGTCGCCGCTGCTGTTGGAGTTGCCGTGGCAGGCTTCGGCGTGCTTGTGTATGTCGGCGTGGGTGTGGCTGGCAGCGCAGTTGCTGTCACAGGGGTGTTGGTACGTGTAGGGGTGACCGTGCCAGGAGCAACGAACAGTGCGCTATAGGTAGTATCATTCGCCGCCATCGTGATCTTGTGCGACTGAGCGCCGCCGTCCGACCAGGAGGAAAATTGATAATCCACACCGTTGAGCGTTTGCGGGTTAGTAGTTGTAACATTCAGTGCGCTGCCTTGCCAGACATAGAAGCCACGCGGCGTCAACGATCCAACACCATTGACCGTCACAGCCAACCCGGATGGCTGCGTGGTGAAGGTTGCAATCAGTTTTTTAGGCAAGAATTGACGCGTGATGGTAGTTGAGTCCCCCAACGCGTCGGTTGCAGTCAGCCGGATTTCCAGGTAGCTATCGTAGGCGTACATATCCTCCATGTCGGGCGTGGTCAGCAGCAGATTATTGCCATTGCTGGGCGGCATGTAAGGATGCGTGTGGCTGTTCTGTGGATTACGCGAGTCAATATGATGTTGAATCACCTCCCAAGTGAGTGAGGAAGCGGGTAGTGTCCCGTCTTGTGCGTCGGTAGCGCTGCCTTGCAACCTGATTTGCTGGCCGACGAAGAAGCGATCCGAATCTAGTGGAGCATTGATGACCGGGACGGGAGCGGTGTTGCCGACATCGATACGCACCGGAGCAGGAGGCGAGCTGTTGCCTGCCGTATCTTTCACCACAAGCTGAGCGCTGTAGATTCCATTGGCGCTGTAGAGATGCTGAATTATGGCTGCTGAGTTGTTATTCGAACTCTGTCCGTCACCGAAAGTCCAACTGTAGGTCAGCGCGCTGCCTTCTGGATCGCTGCTGCCTGCGCCGCTGAAGTTCACAGTCAATGGCGCAGCACCAGCCACAGGATTGGCGCTGATTTGAGCAGTGGGTGGCAGGTTGGTGGCACCGGCATAGTAGATGCGGCGAACCTGGCCGCCGTTGTTGTAATTTGTGTAGTAGAGAGCTTGGGTGGCGTTGTAGGGGCCAAAGACCAGGGTTACCGCACTGTTAACCCCTAACCCCGTGACAAAATCAGCCGTCGAATAAGGCGGCGTGGTTGTCATCGTGAAGATCTTGCCACAGACGTAATCGCTAAAGAGATAACCGCTATAGGGGCTGGGCCAGACGCCAGCCGGGATAAAGGCACCCCCCGTAATCGAAGCGCACCCACTACTGTGATTGTAGGAATAGATCGGGTCGGTGAGCCCGCTGGGCGTGTTACCACAACTAAACGGAGGGTAACTGCACGTCCCTTCGCGGACGTTCCAACCGTAATCGGCACCGGCAATGCCCTGGTCTACCTCTTCCCAGACCCCCTGACCAACATCGTTGATGTAGAACTCACTCGTTCCTGGCTTGAAGGCAATGCGGAACGGGTTGCGTAGTCCGCTGGCAAAGATCTCGCTACAAGGACCACTGCCGCTGGGGAAGCCCGCTGGATCACCACATTTACGCACGCCAGCAGCGTTAGCATAAGGATTGCCACTAACCAAATAGCCACCGCTGCTATTAACTTGAATACGCAGGATCTTGCCATTCAAGTTGATCAGTTGGCGAGGTTGGGTCATTTCGTGGCCACCATCACCGGTACTGATGTATAGGTAGCCATCACTACCAAATTTCAGGTCACCGGCATTGTGATTGCCCCAGTTGCTCTGAATGTTGCTGAGAATTACCTTCTCCGAGGCGGGACTGATGATGTTATTAGCAGCCAAAGTAAAGCGCGAAACCCGGTTGACAGGGTTGCTGGGACCAGGATCAGCGAGCACACAGGCATGATCACCGACGACGTCATAAGTGTAGTAGAGATAGATATAGTTGTTGCTGGCGAAGTTTGGGTCAACCGCCACGCCCAACAATCCACGCTCAACATTGCTGCAAATCAGCGCCGAAAGGTCAAGCGCCGGGGTAACAAGCAAGGTGCCATTCTGATAGACTCGTAGTTGTCCAGTCTGCTGTGTGATAAGCAAACGACCATCTGGCGTAAATGCCAGGGCGGTCGGACCGGGAACGTCGGCGACCAACTGATCGGCAAAACCAGCCGGTATAGCAGCCTGCAACGAAGTATAATCAAATACAAGAAAAAACAGCAGGCATAGAAGCAAAGGCAAATAAAAAGATCGCTTGATGAGCATGAAGGGCGACTCCTGGGCTTATGCCATCTCTAGATGCGATATGACACTTTGTAAGGTTCTATGTACGCGCAGTAATTTTCGGTCCACAGAGAGCTGGCACCGTTTACCTAGAATATTCTGTAACGATAAAATGACAACCGCCATTTATCGCACTTTTACTGGGCTATTTCGGCAGCAATAACAAAAAGGATTGACAACTTCAACACGATTGCTTAAGCCCTAGAAATTTAGATTAACTGTGAAGGGTAGGAAGAAGTACTTATAGAGGTATAGTTTGAAGATTTCTACGATGGTAGCGCATGCGTAAAGAGTGAAGAGTGATACGTGAATTTTCGAAGGCAATTCACGTATCACTCTTTATGATCAATCTATTGATTGATAAGATTAAACATTAGATACCGTATTCTTGCCGGACATCGCGCCGCAAGAGCCAGCCGATGCCAAGAATCGGTAGTAGCAGAGGAAAGTAACCGTAGCCTTGCCCAAAGAGTGACCAAACGGTCTCATCGGCAAAGAGTTGAGGTTCAAACATGGTCATTGCGCCAACCACCAGTACCCCAAGCAATTCGAAGATACAAACGCTCAGTGTCACCCGCCAGGCCAGCGGCGAGCGATAGCGCAAGGCAAAAACGGCCACAAGATAGACCAGGGCTGAAAGCGCTGAAAGCGAATAGGCCAGCGGAGCAAATTGAAATTTGGTTATAATTTGATAGACGGAGCGAAAACCAGATGCGACAGCAAAGAGGGTGTAGAGCCCCATCAACACCCGGCCAAAGCTACGACTAGAGGATGGGGTGGATTTGGTCATAAGAGTAGTCAAGTGAGACAAAGTTCCCGGAATCTTCTGATTCCGGGAACTTTCGATGCAAATCTTATTAAGCGGCTGCAACTTCTGGCTTCAGCAAGCCCATATCTTCCAACACCCAATGTGTCCAGTTAATCACACGCTGCGGGCTGAGCGGGGCCTGGTTGTCTTCATCGATAAAAAGACCCATCAACACCTTTTCGAACTCGCCGCGTGAAAATTCAAACTGATAGGTCTCATCTGGCGTGATCCAGCCGACCGGTTCGCCACCCAAGGCGACTACCTTCTCGCACAGGATACCGATCGAGTCGTTGAAGCTGTTTGAGTAACCAAATTGATCGCCACAGCCAAAGAAGCCGACCTTGCGTCCCTTCCAGTTGACCGTGTCCATCAGCGGGTAGACGATTGCCCAATCGTCTTGCAGTTCGCCGATATTCCAGGTTGGACAACCTAGCAACAGATACTTGTAGTTTTCCATTGTTTTGAGATTGCCGCTGGAAACCACCTGTACATCACACGTTGCGACGCCGGTGGCTTCAATATCTTTCTTGAGCATATTGGCAATGCGTTCGGTTGCACCCGTGCTGCTGCCAAAATAAATACCGATCTTCTCGGCCATGTCGTCTCTCCTGAGGGTAATCTTCTCTACGTTCCAAAAAAGTGATTTGAATGAAGGAAACCGTAGAGAATGACAAGTTCATTTCTAGGCTCACGCTGCCAACCCTGCCCGACTACTCTGTTTGAAACTCCCAGGTAACATGCGTAAGTCATGCTTTCTAATGCTGCTATTGTACCTTGTCACCTCCAATTCTGGTAATTTTCCCTGGTTGATTCGTGAATTTTGGCGCAAGTGCATGCTTGAATATTAAAAATCTCTCATCAAATTGTGATGAAATTCACAAACAAACCGCCCTCTTCTTTCGTACTATCAAAGTAGAGAGCACTGTCAGCCCACAATGGGTAAGCGTGAACTTCAGAGGCATAGAAGCGGACAGACGGGCGGGACAAACTAACAAAAGGGAGAGCAGATTGTGGCAAACTTTCATCGAGTCGTAATCGTAGGTGGCGGTTTTGGCGGGCTCTATGCAACACAGTCGCTGCGCAAGGCAGCAGTTTCGATTGTGTTGATCGACAAACGAAATTTCCATCTCTTTCAACCGTTGCTCTATCAGGTGGCAACTGGTGCGCTTTCCCCAGCCAATATTGCGGCACCACTGCGCGCAATCTTGAAGCATCAAAGCAATGTCACAACCCTGCTTGGCGAAGTGGTAGATATCGACCCCAAACAACGAACGCTTCAACTAGCCGAGGGAAATCAAGTCGAGTACGACACCCTCATTGTTGCTGCCGGTGTACGGTATAACTACTTTGGCAATGAAAAGTGGGCTGAACTCGCCCCTTCGCTCAAGACAATTGAGGATGCGACCGAGATTCGACGCCGGGTGCTGACGGCCTTTGAGCAAGCCGAAAAGAGCACCGATCCGGATCAGATACGAGCTTACCTCACATTCGTGATCATCGGCGGCGGTCCCACAGGGGTAGAATTGGCAGGTGCCCTGGGCGAAATTGCGCATCATACGCTCAGAAATAACTTTCGCCACATTGACCCCGCCACAGCACAGATCCTCCTGATCGAGGGCTCAGATCGGGTGCTACCACCCTACACCCCTAAATCGTCACAGCGTGCAAGCGTCGACTTGCAGCGGCTTGGGGTCACAGTGCGCACCAATTGTATGGTCACCGATATTCAACCTGATTCGGTCAAAATCAAGTGTGGCGATGAGGTCGAAACGATTCCCACTTGTACCGTACTATGGGCGGCAGGCGTGCAAGGCGTGCCTCTCGCCAAGAAGTTGGCTGCGGCGACTGGTGCCACGCTAGATCGCGCTGGACGCATTATGGTTGATGCAAAC
Source organism: Caldilineaceae bacterium (assembly GCA_046328715.1). Classification (GTDB taxonomy): domain Bacteria; phylum Chloroflexota; class Anaerolineae; order Caldilineales; family Caldilineaceae; genus JAXLWB01. The sequence goes on from JAXLWB010000078.1 coordinate 15,124, forward strand.
TGCAACATTAAAGATCACCCGAACATCTTTGTGATTGGCGATCTGGCAAATTTCAGCAATCAAGATGGCAAGCCGCTGCCAGGGGTCGCACAAGTGGCCATTCAACAAGGCAAATATGTGGCCAACGTCATTGAAGCGAAGTTAGCAGGACAACCCGTGCCACCGTTTGTCTACAAAGATCTGGGCAACATGGCAACGGTTGGACGTGCTGCCGCTGTCGCCGAACTTGGTAGCGTACATCTAGATGGCTTGATTGGCTGGCTGGCCTGGCTTTTTGTCCACCTGATCAATCTGATTGAATTTGAGAATCGAGTCCTCGTGCTTTTTCAATGGGGCTGGAGCTACCTCACTCGCAATCGAGCCGCCCGCCTGATTACCGGCGAACGCAAACCATGAGTACTTGAGCAAATCCAGTTTTGAAATTAGTTGAAATTGCCTATTGACAAGCTGAAAAACCTCTGGTATACTCATGCATAACCTTTTCATTGCGTGCGGCTATGCCGCCTCGGGGGAACGCAATGGAAAGGTTATTTTTTTATCTGCACCGATATTGTCCAGCCTTTCTCCTCCTTATCTCACAACAACCATGCAAAAACTTCAGATTGGCATCCTACACCCCGGTGAAATGGGTATTTCCGTGGCAGTCTCTGCGCGCAATGGCGGTCATCAACTTTATTGGGTAAGCGAAGGGCGAAGCCCAGCGACGGCAGCCAGGGCGGGACAACAAGGTCTCAAGCCGCTGGCAACGCTGGATCAACTGTGCGAGGAATGTTCAGTGATTTTGAGCGTCTGTCCACCTCATGCCGCCGAAGAGGTGGCTGACTCGGTGATCGCAACTGGCTTTCATGGGCTGTATCTGGATGGAAATGCCATCTCGCCGCAGCGGGCCATTCAAATTGGTGAACGCATGGCGGCTGCGGGAATCACTTTTGTTGATGGCGGAATTATCGGTGGGCCAGCTTGGAAGCCAAACAGCACCTGGCTCTATCTCTCTGGTGCACAAGCCGAGCAGGTTGCCGCCTGTTTTGCCGCAGGGCCGCTGGAAACCAAAGTGATTGGGCCAACGATCGGAGCAGCCTCGGCGCTCAAGATGTGTTACGCGGCCTATTCGAAGGGAACCACAGCCTTGCTTGCGGCTATTTTGGGTGCAGCCGACTATTGGCAGGTAAGTGATGTTTTAGCCAGCCAGTGGGATCACGACACGCCCAACTTCACCGCCCAAACGCAGAAGCGCGTGCAACAAGTCACGGCCAAGGCCTGGAGGTTTGCAGGCGAGATGGAAGAGATCTCGGCTACGTTGGGTGCAGCTGGGTTGCCTCCGGGATTTCATCAGGCTGCCGCCGAACTCTATCGTCGTTTGGCCGAGTTCAAGGATGCGCCAACGACACCCAGCCTCAATGAAGTATTGGACACCCTGCGCGTTGAGCCGTCCTAACTGGCTTTTGCGGTAAACCCCTGTGCTTCTCGCCCCCATGCAATGCCGATCTCATTTTTCATGTTTATAATCTGCCTCTTACAGAGCGGTGAATCGAGACATTAACTCGATCCATCGCGCTTCATTTCTATTGCTAGCAATGATCTTTCCGCTCGGCTCTTCCTGCTCTCCACGGTTTTGTGATAGGCAACAATTCTCCTTCTTCAGCCCCACATAACACTTTGTCGAATCTAAAATTAATATTAGAGAAGCTTATTTACATATTTCAAAATTTATGGTTAAATCTCAAAACCATATTTTAAGTTTTTGTTTAGTATGCAAAAGGTAGCGATTCACCGAGGAGGCCAGCCAAGACATTTATCTGCTGTTCACAGTTGTGACAGATGTAGGAATGATTTGTAGAGATATCGTGGAGTTTGTCCTGTTGTTCGATCAAAGGGGAACCTATGCATCCGGAGAATGGCAGAATCACCAGGCAGTCGCAGAAACGTACGACTCGGAACAGTCAGGTGTTGTATCAAGTTTTTCAGCTTTCCTTTGCAGTACTCCTTCTTTCAGCACTCATTTTATCATCCAAGACCTCAACCCAAGCAGCTTCCCCACGATCGGCTCTTTTGTTCCCCACCTTGCTTGCCGACTGGAAATTGAATAACAATGGGAACGACGATTCGGGCAACGGACATACCCTTTCGCTCAATTTCAACGCCGACTTCACCAATCTTGCATACGTGGAGGGCACCCATTCGCTGGAACTTGCAGGCGCTTTTGGTTCGGCCTCTGCGCCAGGCATGGATTTTCCCGCTCAGTTTACCATTTCAGCGTGGGTGCGGAGCGATGGAACGGGATCGACCTGGCATCCGATCCTGGCGACCAATGGTCCAGGCAATTCAGCAGATGGTTTTAAGCTTTATATTACGGAAAGCAATCGTGCCATCGCCTTCCAGGCTGGCAATGGTTCATCGGGAGTTGAAGTCACCACCGCTGACAATGTTTTCGAAACTAACCAATGGAATCATGTGGTAGCCGTGGTCGATCATAGTGTAGGTACAGTCTCGATTTTCTACAATTCCACCAAAGTATTGACCGACAGCACAATTACTACCGATTTCAACCTGTCGGGAGCCCCGACCCTTGGCGCACTCACTGCCGAAGCCTATTGGCTCAACGGGGAGATTGATGCAGTACAGATCTACAATGGTCTACTGAGCGATATCGAGGTAGGCAGCCTTTACGACTTCTACTTCCCGCTGCCGACACCTCCAACGGCAACACCAACCGGCATACCAACTGATACGCCAACGGAAGTAGCCACCAACACTGCGACAAACACCCCGACTCACACACCCTCCAATACACCTACCGCTACAGCGACCCGTACGCCCACGCACACGGCAACGCCTACCCCAACCAACACCGTCACTCAAACTCCGACAGCCACACCGACCAAGACAGCCACGCCTAGCGCAACGGCGACCTTAGGACGCCATACCGAAACGATTGGCGCAGTCAATATCACCGCTGACCAGTTTCAAAGTGTGGCCGCAGGTCTTACCAAAGCTTCGGGTAGCCTTGTACTAGGCGACTATTTTGTTCTGCTCGGTCCCAACGACAGTGCTACCTTTGGCACCGATTCGATGACAGTGACCGGCACGTTGGCGCTTAAAGCCAGTGGCAGCATGACGACACCACTCTCCTTGGCTAGCGGCATTTTTACCGTGACAACCGACAGTGGTCTGATGCGCGTGGTGCCTGGTTCACAAAGTTTGTTGACCGAGTTGGCCAAACTGCTGCTCAACAACCCGCCAGCCTTTAACCAATTTGAGATCCTCACTGGCAAAACCCTAGGCGATGCAGCCTTGCGTCTTACCTCGAAGGATGCCAGTGTGGTGGCCGAAATGAAGTCCTTCGCCATCCTACCGGGACCGATCTTTCAAGGCGAGATGGAGCCATTTGCCATTAGCTTTGCTGGTATCTCGGTAACAGTACCCTCGGGTGCAATACTGTCCAACACTGGCATTGATGCACCTCAGGTCAACGTACTTGCACCCCAGTCGTTGGGCGGTGCAACAGCCAGCGTCAACAACTTCCACATTGGGAGTGATGGCATTCGCCTCAATGGCAACGCTCGTTTCAATTTGCCTAGTCTGTTGATTGGAGGCGGTTCCAAGTTGCGCTTCTATCAGAACTCAGCGGCACTGATAGTCGATAATAGCAACAACCGTTATCAACTACAGATTGCCTCCACACTCGCTATCACACTGCCCGACAATGCACAAAACGTGCCAATCTCGGTGACGCTAGCGCTCAGCAACGGCTCCTCGCAACTCAGCGGCGAGTTGGCTGCGCTCTCGCTCAACGTTGTCTCCTCCACCCTGAAAATGGAGAAGCTGACTGTCGGCAACAGCGGGTTGCGGGTTGCCAGTGCCACACTCACCTTGCCCGAAAAACTAGGCAGCACCAGCACAACCATCGCCGATATTACGATCAACGGCTCCGGTCTGGCCTTTGGCAGTGCACAGATCAGCCTGCCCGACCTTGTACTGGGCGGCAAACCTGCACCCAATAGCACACCCAAGTTGAAAGTTGTGCAACCCAAGGTCACACTGCAAGTTGACCAAAATCACTACCTTTTCGGCGGGTCGGGGACGTTGCAGGTACGTATTCCCAGCAACAGCCAGGACATTGCCATCACCTTTACGATCAACAACCAAGGTGATTTCAGCGCCACCCTCAATCAAGTTGCGCTGACCGCCGCCAAGTCCACCCTCACCTTACAAAGTGTTGCCATCGACAACGGTGGACTCACCGCCGGTTCGGCTTCGATCCGTCTGCCTAATTCGCTTGGGTCAGCCGTTGGTGCGTTGAGCAATGTGAAAGTGACAGGATCCGGTTTGTCGATCGGCGGTGGATCGTTTGCCTTACCCAACATCAAAGTCGGCGATGGCTCCAAACTCAATATTGCTAATATCACCGCTGCCCTGACTATCAGCGGCAGCGAATATGCCTTCAACGCCAATGCGACGCTCAAAATCAATCTACCGAGCAACCAGCAAGATGTCGGACTCAGCTTTGCCGTGGACAAGGATGGCAATCTACAAGGGCAGTTGCAGCAACTCATTCTGACGGTTGCCCAAGGCAAGTTGACGATTGCCAATCTGCAACTGAGCAATAGCGGACTAACCGCCCAGAGTGCGACCATTGCTCTACCTGCAAAGTTAGCGCGGGGTGCACAACCCTCTACCATTCACAACATCGTCATCACCAGCAGCGGCTTATCCATCGGCGGCGGCACCATTGGCTTGCCCGATCTCTATCTTGCCCAAACCGCCAGTGTCGAGATTCGCCTCTATAACTTGCAGGCAACAATAGCGACCACGAAGCTTGCGTTGGCTGCCTCGCCGCAAGTACCATTGCAGCCCGAGGCATACACCTTCGGTTTGGCAGGGAAGTTGGCGATCAAACTGCCGCAGAATAACAAGAGCGAAATCGCCATCAATGCCACCATCAACGAAAACGGTGACTTTTCCGCCCAGTTGAGCGAACTGATGTTGTCGCTTGCCCAGGCCAGCCTCAAGCTCAGTAACCTGACCTTTGACAACAGCGGTGCCAGCGCGGCCAGCGCCGAGGTCACCTTGCCTGCCAATTTGGGTGGTGCCAAGGGAAATGTCACCGGCGTGCGCATCGACGACAAAGGCTTGACCGTCGCCGGTGGCGGCGTGACCTTTGGGGTACCCGACTTCAAAATTGGTGGGAACAGCGGCTTTGCGGTTAGCGGCAAGACTGCAGGCAGCAAACCTCAAGCGACGATCCAGATGGAAGGCGGGGCAACGTTTAGCAATGCGACCTATAAACTCAGCCTCGAAGGCAAAGTAGCGGTTTCAATTCCAGGTAGCAGTAGCAGTGCGACAGGTGTTATCTACGTGAACAGCCTGGGCAACGTGGGTGGTTCGCTCGAAGGGTTAAATCTTTCCCTAGCCGGGTTGACTTTGGGGGCATCAAACGTACAGATCAAGTCTGTCACAGGCGGGACGCAGTTGGAAATGGCGTCAGCCACGCTGCAATTGCCGGGTGGCAACGGCAGCGCTACCGTTTACAACGTGGTAATTCATCCCACCAACGGGCTTTCGATTGGTGGCGGCAAATTCCAATTGCCCACCATCAATCAGGGTGGCGTTACCTTAGAGTTGGGTGGCGAACTGCGCAAAACGGGAAACACCTACATCATTGCGGCAAATGGCTACTTCAACACCAGTGCGCTCTCCGCTTCGGGCGGTTGTAAAGGCATTGCCATTGCGGCAGAACTCTATGCATCGGCCAACAACGAGGCGCTTGTGCGCTTCCAACAGCCAGAGACTGCCTCGCTGCCATTGGCCTTTCGGGGCGCACAACTACCAGATGAGAGCCAAAGCTTCGGGTTGCGCTCGGCCTCACTCCAACTGAGTTGCCAGATTCCTATTGGTACGACCGGGATGTTTCTCACCTCGGTCAGCGGCAGTGTGACCTTGGGAGATACGCCTGTCATTCGTGTCAGCGCAGGCATCAGTGCTGGGCGACAGATTGGCGGCGTCTCCGCACTGAGTGCAGATGCGACCTTGACCCTGCAACCAACGCCTTTCTCGATGGCATTGGAAGGAACAGTCAAAGTTTTCATCTTCCAGGTCGGTGGAGCCAGAGCAACTCTAACATCGAGCAGGTTTAGCGCAACTTTGTGGATGGACATCATCGTAGCGCGCGGCAGCGTGAGCGTCGATGCCTGGAGCGACTACCGCGGCTTCCACTTTAGTGGCACAGGGCGTTACGAGATTGGCATTCCCAAGGGGAAGATCTTCTCGGAATGCTTCCCCTTTATCAAATGCGAAACTCGCTACTGGCGCAAATGCGTCTGGGGCATCTGTGTCCGTATCCCTTACCCTTACTGCTGGACCACCACCACCTGCATCGACATTCCCTGGTCGGACTGGATTTTGGGCAATATTGCAGTCGATGTCGGCGAGTTCACTAACGGCAGTTGGGGCTTTAAGGGGCAAGCCTGCATCTCGGGCTATTGTACTGGCGTCTTTATCGACACCAAGGGCAACATGTCGTTTGGCAGCAGCATCAACAATTATCGCCGACTCACGCCCGGCATGCTCAATCGCATCCGCAAGGCATGGCTCGAACGGCAACGGGGTAACATGTCGGTGGAAGTCGATGAGAGTGTGGAATTTCTCCCCGACGCAACCGTGATTGACGTTCCGATTCCGAGCCAACGGGATGTGATTTTCGCCTTCTCGATCGAAGGCAATCCGCCAACCTATACCTTGGTCTCGCCCAGTGGTGTCGTGATTGGGCCAGGAAGCCTACCCGCCAACGTCACCTACAATGAAACGGTTACCTTTACACCTGGCGTTGCGGTTAACAGTTCATTGCTCAGTTCACTCACAACACATCGCAGCAGTTCGACTGTAGAAACCAATGATCCCTATGCTGAGATGATAGAGACGCTGGGCGAAGCTCAGGCAGCCGCCTTACGCAGCATCAATGTGCGCTCTATTGCGACACCTGCAACAGTCAGCGAAACGGTGCAGTTCCGAGTGGTAAATGGTTCGACCACGCTGAGTGGTGTCGATATTCTGATTGATGGTGTCATGGCTTTCGAGAATCTCCCCTCCCACGTCAGCGATGCGCCGAACCAGATCAGCAACTACGGTGCGGTTAGCGCAGGCGAGCGTCGATTGCAAATCGTCGCCACCGGCACTACCTCGCCAGTGCTTCTAGAAAAGGTGATCAACCTGCCCGTCGGCAACGATTACACCTTTGTCCTGATTGATAGCAATGCTGGCCCGGCTGGCGTCCTATTGAGCGACACCAATGCGATTGCGCCAGCGGGTAAAGCCTGGGTGCGACTGGTCAATCTCGGCTTGCACCTGCCAGCGGTGGCTTTGATGAGTGCCGATCAAAAGTTGACTGGCGACATTGGGCTGGGACAGGCATCGAATTATCTGCTCGTCAATGCCAACGATAGCAGCCTACAAGTGCGTGATGTTGATGGCAATGCGCTGAGTCTTGATCCAGTGGAAGAAGGACGAACCTTTACCATCTTCCTCTTTGAAGATCCGTTGCCAGGGCAGGTTGGGCAGGTTGTCTTCACTAGCACCGACCTCTTTGTCAAACGCTCGGCGCAGGTCACCTACATTATCGACCAGATCGAGCCGGGTAGCTGGAAGGTTCAGGTCGGCAGCGACCTGCTTGATGACAACTTCCTGCTTCAGGTCTTTGGCAACGTACCCGCTCCGGAACTCCAAGTGGTTGACGCATCGCTCAGTGCTGCAAACCAATTGATGGTACAGTGGAAGGTGTCGGCTGAATTGACCACTACGCGCATCAGCGTTTACGCCAATCCGGGAGCAACCAGCGAGACCCTGGTCATCACCAGCCCAACCGAGGCACCACACAACGAAGTAGTGCAAAGATTCAGCGGAACACCCTTAGCGACAGGAATCACTTCGGCACTGGATGGCACTCAACAAACGCAAAGCATTGACGTCAGCCAGTTGCCCAGCGGCCAATATGCAATCTGGATGGAGGCGGATGATCAAAAT
>JAXLWB010000079.1:0-20531 GCA_046328715.1 Caldilineaceae bacterium
TTACCTCTGCGGCAACTTGATAGTAGCTTTGTCCGGCACAGGCTTTGCAGTAAATTTTCTGCTCCTGTGTGACCCAACGCTCATTGATAATCTCTTCCCCACATTGCACACAGTTGACCCGCTGACCTGGCTTACTGATCAGCTTTTTGGCCGACTCCAGCAAGGTCACCGTTTGCACCTGAAAGAGCAATTCATCCGGCATTGCCTGATAGCCAAACAGTTGCGTTTCCCAACGATTGCGAGCTTGCGCGGCGAATTGGGCTGCTAAGGTACGAATGTTTGGGCCTGGCGCAATCCGAATCGCCTGTTCAGTTTGAGTGTCGACAAAGGTCGCGGCGATCTTGCCGTAGTCGTTAACTCGTAGAGTGCGCCGTCCTACCCAACAATTAGTGGCGACCGAGACCCCATCGGCAAAACAGCCATCGGTTTCCACGAGGGTGAGCAAGCGCTTATTTGGCTGGGGTAGATCCAGGCTCAAAAGTTGGCCGGCCAGCATCCCCATCCGCGCACCCAACACCTGACGAGGACAGAGATGGCGATGGAGTGCCGAAGAGGTCTTAAGAAATTCAGTTAGTGTCGTCATGATTCAAGCCAGGAGCAGTGCTGGTCAGTTTTTTCCATCAGCGGAAGCGTCCATCGGCGCGTACTTTGTGTAAATGGTGGAGCCGAGTTGCAAACCAACCGATCTGCTCAGTTTCACGACTATCAAAGCGCGGAATGTAGGGCTTGATGTCCAACACCGGCGTGCCGTCGAGTAGATCCAAGCCGGCGACATGCAGTAAGCAGCCCTCCACCCGCAATAGCTGCACAATGGATAAACCAATCGGGTTGGGTCGTTTGGGCGAACGGGTCGCAAAAACGCCGTGCGGTTGTTCATCCAAGCATGGCGTCACGACCAGGGCACGACGGCTGGCCCGATGCAGATGGCACAACAAAAAGAGATGTGAAAAGCCTGCGATGTCCTGCAGACCCTCAGCATACGCTGGGTCGACCTCGACCGAGCCGACAACATCCTCAGCCACAATCGATTGGATCGGCATCCCTTCCTCTTCTTGAAAGGGTGAATGGACAATGCCAATGGGCGTGTATTGGATTGGGTCTAGCGGGCTAATCATCGGTCGCCACCAGAATCTCAGTTGACTTGATAATCGCCTTTACTGCTTTTCCCGGTTTTAGATCCAAGTTGTGTACCGAATCCACTGTAATCACAGAAACCACTTCCTCACCACTACTCAAGCGAATCACGACCTCAGCAGTGACGATACCCTCTTTGACACTCTTCACAACTCCGGCCAATTGATTGCGTGCGCTGATTTTCATTGTTGACTTTTTCCTTTTAGAATGAGTACGACTTGATTACAGTTGGCCTCACACTGAAGCCGTACTATACAACCATTGTGGGTTATGGTTAATTATTTTCCAACTACTCAATCATTGAATATGATTATAACTGTCCAGTCAGGGAATGGCTAAATGAAAAGGAAAGGCGAGCCATGAATTTGCCACCAGCGAGTTATATCCGTGTTCCCCACCTTGTCCTGCAAAACTTTATTGCTCAGATCGGGCAGAGTGTAGGATTGCCTGCCGATAAAGCTGGATTGCTGGCCGAAATGTTGACTGCTAACGATCTACGCGGTGTCTTCAGCCACGGCACAACACAAATGGCGACCTACGCGCGCCTGTTGCGCGATGGCATCCTCAATCACCAGCCAGACGTGCATGTAGTCAAAGAGACGCCAGTCAGCGTTTTGGTGGATGGCGATGGTGGCTTGGGCTATTTTCCTTCCTACCAAGCCACGCAGATTTTGATTGAAAAGGCCAAAAATCAAGGCATGGCTGTAGCGCTGACGCGCAATCATGGCCACTTTGGTGCCGCCGGCCTCTACTCACGCATGACCCTACCCCACGACCTACTCTGCTTTGTCACCTCTGGCCATCAGCTTGATCTCCAGCCGGGAGGGCATTTATTGAGCGCAGCTGGCGGCTCGCCGATGTCCTTTAGCTCGCCAGCGGGCGAAGAGGAGTCACTGCTCTTAGATTTTGGCGCGATTCATGATCTCTATGCCAGTTCGCCCCATCGTGACGAGATTATTCGTTTGGCTCCCGGCACAGTCTTCCGTTCATTGGGCATGGGTGCGATCTGCCAATCGTGGGGTGGCTTTCTGGCCGGTGTGCCACTTGACCCGGCACGTGCCAAACGCACCTGGTCGGGTGCCAATCAAGGCTCCCTGGTGATGGCCTTCCGCATTGATCTCTTTATGGAGCCGCAACAGTTCAAACAGGAAATGGATGAATATGTGCGCGCTGTCAAAAAGCTGCAACCTTTGCCAGGCTTTGACGAAAGTTTCTTACCTGGCGGCGTGGAAGCCATGCGCACTCGACTTTACCGCGAAGAGGGAATTCCAGTTGGTCCACAACACCAAAAGCGGCTGGAAGAAATGGCACAGGAGTTAGGGTTGCAAGTGCCGTGGTAGTTGGCAGAAAATCTCCTTGGCGGTTACAACATAGGTGCCACGATCCATTTCCAACACAATTTGACAAGCTGCAGGTAGGTGAGTAAAATTCTCGCCTACTTACGTCTTATATATTCAAATTTTGAGTAATTAAACCTTGAGAACCACAACTACTTCTTCTCTCACAATTGAACATGCCTTGCTCGGTTTCATCTATGAACGCCCGATGCATGGCTATGAACTCTATCAACAACTATCAACGCCGTCGGGGCTGTGGCAGGTATGGCGCATGAAACAGAGCTTGCTCTATGCCTTGCTGACCAAACTTGAGGATGAAGGCTATCTCAGCACCACACTCCAGCCGCAGGATACCCGTCCGCCCCGCAAGATTTATTCGCTCAGTGAAAGTGGACGGGCGGCGTTTCTCTATTGGCTCAATAGCCCGGTGGCTCATGGACGACAGATGCGGCTGGAGTTCCTGGCCAAACTCTATTTTGCCCATCGCCAATCGCCCGAAGTGGCCTTCAACCTGCTTGAGCGCCAGTTGGATACCTGCCACTCCTGGTTGGCGAGCATGCGTGAACATCGACGTGTCCAACAAGATTCGTCCCGCGAAGGCTATTTCGGTTTTGCCGTAGATCAATTTCGCCTCAGCCAGATTGAGTCCTTTGTCGCCTGGCTCACAACCTGTCGTCAGGCATTATTGACGGCGGTTGAAAGTGAGTAAATCAGGACTTACGCAAGACGCTGTAGCTAACTGTAACACCAGATAGTTTCTTGTGTGTCGTGTAACCAGAAAAGCGAACAAGAAACTATCTTGTTCTACAAACACTTCAAATCTGTATCGTTACCGAAGAAAAGGGGTTCTATGGTCCGAAAACTACGTAATCTATGGTTCCTGCTTGCGCTCAGTTTGGTTGTCATGGGCTGTGCACCGATTGCTCCTGCGCCAAGTGCAAGTGCACCGGCTGCATCCTCGACCACGTTGACTGTCTTTGCCGCCGCATCCTTGACCGATGCTTTTACCGAGATCGGCAACAACTTCAGCGCTGCCAATCCCGGGATTGAATTTACCTTCAACTACGCTGGTTCACAGCAATTGGCCCAGCAATTGAGTCAGGGAGCGGATGCTGACGTCTTTGCCTCGGCCAATGGCAAACAGATGCAGGTGGCGATTGACGCGGGACGCATCGTCAGTGGCACGCAACATACCTTCACCCGCAACCGCCTGGTCGCTATTGTACCCAAGGACAACCCAGCCCAGATTGCAGCCTTGCAAGACCTGGCCAAACCAGGCGTCAAGCTGGTGTTGGCGGCCAAGGAAGTGCCAGTGGGTCAATATGCCTTGGATTTTCTGGATAAGGCGGAAAAGGATGGTAGTTTGGGTGCTGGCTATAAGGATGCTGTAATCGCCAACACGGTGTCGTACGAAGAAAATGTCAAAGCCGTTCTGACCAAAGTGGTATTGGGTGAGGCGGATGCTGGGATTGTCTACAGCTCCGATGTGACCGTGGATGCGAGCGAGAAGGTCACCCGCATTGACATTCCCGATGCACTTAACACGCTCGCCTCCTATCCGATTGCCGTGGTAAGCAACAGCGCCCACCCAGATGAAGCACAGAAATTTGTCGATTATGTCTTTTCGCCCGATGGACAAACGGTGCTCGTCAAGTATGGCTTTATTTCCACCACAGGTTCCGCTAGCGGCGCAGCACCTGCAGCAGTACCGGTTGAGATCAGCGGCTTGGTCGACAAGCCCTTGACACTCAGCGGCGACGATCTCAAGGCGATGGAGCAGATCGAAATCAAGGCCACCGACCGTGACGGCAAGGAGCAGAGCTACACAGGCGTCTCGCTCAATGCAGTTTTGGCTCAGGCGGGTCTCAAGGCCGAAGCGAAAAGTGCAGTCTTTACCGGTGGGGATGGCTACGCTCAGGAGCTGACCCTGGCAGAGATCAGCGCCGATGCCAATGCTGTGTTAGTTGTGGATGAGGGTGGAGGAATTCGTAACATTCTGCCCAGCACCAAGCCCAAATTCTGGGTCAAGGGTTTGGTCAAAATTGAGGTGAAGTAACCGATGCGTTTGACGCTGCCTCAAAAATTGGCAGCGCTCCCGGCACGTCGGCGAGGTGGGAGCCGAAATTCACTCTGGCTTCTCCTCCTGGCGTTGCCGATGCTGCTCTTCCTCGTTCTACCCCTCCTAGCGTTGATCATCCGCATTCGCCCCATCACGATTCTCCACAACCTGATCAACAACGAGGTGACACAAGCAATCACGCTTAGCCTGACTACGACGGCGCTGAGCACCTTACTAGCACTACTTTTTGGTACACCGCTGGCTTATCTGCTTGCACGTCGCAACTTTCGTGGGCAAGCGCTGGTGGATACGTTGATTGACCTGCCAATGGTATTGCCGCCCTCCGTAGCGGGCATTGCGCTGCTGCTCGCCTTTGGTCGGCGTGGGTTATTCGGTACGCTCCTGGCCGATTGGGGAGTCAGTCTTGCCTTCACACAAGCAGCGGTGGTGTTAGCGCAAGTGTTTGTGGCCGCACCCTTCTATGTAAAGGCCTCGATTGCCGGTTTTGCGGGGGTAGATCGCGATCTGGAACAAGCCGCTGCCATCGATGGCGCCAACAGTTGGCGGATCTTTCGTTCGATCACCGTACCGTTGGCCTGGCCCGTGCTCTTCGGGGGAGCGGTGATGACCTGGGCGCGTGCCCTCGGCGAATTTGGAGCAACGATTATCTTTGCTGGTAACTTCCCTGGCCGCACACAAACCATGCCGCTGGCGATCTATATTGGATTTGAACTAGAATTGAATGTGGCTTTGACGCTGTCGATAATCTTGTTAACCACCTCATTCACAGTATTGTTTGTGGTCAAAGAAATGTTGAAGCAGTCGCTCAACACTGTGCCGTGAAGTATTAGTGATCCATATCCATCTCACCTGGCTCAACCACCTTTGCCGCAGCTTGGATCTCTCCCGCTTTGGCAAATTGCAGCGTGAGCGTGACTGTCGTATCAACCGCTAGGGGTGCAGCTTTATTGATACACATTAGGTGTAGGCCAGCTGGCTCCAATTTGAGGGTTTCGCCGACCGGAATCGCCATTTTGCCGCCTTCTACAGCGCTCATTGACATCACACCATTCTCCATACTCATCTCGTGCAGTTCGACTGTGCCACAACCGTCTGCTTTGGCCCCAATCAGGGAGTCCTCCGCATCGGTGTTGTTGGTGATATTCAACCAAAACGAGCCAGTATCAGTCGGCAAGGTCATATTGGCACGAACATTGGTCACGATCATGCCCTTCTCAGTCGGAGCCGATTCCATCGAATGGTCTGCCGAATTGCACGCTGAAAGCATGGCAATCGTGAGAAGTAAAGTGATCAGCAGTCTGTCTCGTTGCATAGTGTGTTCTTTCTAATTTTTTAGTAGCAGAGGATCGGTAGGCGGATGACACGGATCATGACGGATTTTTTATCCGCCTACCGATCACTTTCATCCTTCACATTAATGTCGATGCGTCTAGCCCATCACGCCGGTACTGGCTGTGCGGAATGTCAGGCCAAACATAAATAAACAGGCCAGCGCCCAAATGCGTGCCTTGCGACGATAGTCTTTCTCTTTGCGTGTGTAAAAGTAGATAACTGGCAGGGTAAAAACGGTCAACCCACCATAGAGGAGATGTTTGATCCAGGCAGGAGGACGCATGCCGATGCCCAGGAAGAAGTAAGCACCAATCAAAGCTTGCACCACAATCACAACTTCACTGGCAGCAATAATGCCTAAAAAGGTCAAACCTAACGGCCTGCGTTGCATGGAAACAAGGAACGCCCACAGTGCCATGACAAGCATAAACCATCTTGCACCGAGGGCGATATACTGATGCCAGATGACAGGCCCTCCCCACAAACTCCATACCCCCATTTTCTATTGCTCCTTTGCGCAGCGAAAACCAAGCATGGCCTCGCCGTAGACTGAGTCACTGTTACCCCGATTGGCAGAACGGGCCGACTCAATCACGTCTGCATAGGAGCCGCCACGCACTACCCACCCAGCACCTTCCCCGCGCCGATAGGTGGGTCCGCGTGGGTTCGTATTTTCTGCTGAAGTGTAGTAGTTTACCTTATACCAGTCAAAAACCCATTCGCGCACATTGCCGCCCATATCTAGGACACCATTCGCCGAGCGATCGGCGAGATTGGAGCCGACTGGCAGTGGTCCTTTGGCGGCGTTCGTGCCGATATTGGCTTGCACAGCGGTAGGATCGTTGCTCCACGGCCAGAGTGATTTGGCATTGGTCTTTGCATCCCAACCTGCCGCCATTTCCCATTGCGCCTCGGTCGGCAATTGTTTACCACGCCAGCGGCAGTACGTTCCGGCTTGCTCCCAGGTCACATTGATCACTGGGTAGTTGTCAAACGCTGGATCATTGATGTAATGCGCCTCGGTCGAACTGGCATCCGAGAGTGGTGCGCTACAGACGCCGGCCGCCACACATTGCCAATAGTGACCAACAGTGACTTCGGTGCGGTCGATCTGGTAGGGTGAAAGTGTAACGGTGCGCACAGGTGTTTCGTCATTGTCGCCCATACCGGGTGGGCTGCCCATCGTAAAGGCACCTCCAGGAATGGAGACCATCTCTTCTGGCACGTCAGAGACTTGTTCTGGCTCAACGCCAGACGTAGGTGTGGTCGCCTTTGCAACGATTTGCCAAACCAGGATATCGAGCGGACGCAAGGCCCAGCCGCGTTCGCCATCCCAGGTTTCCACCTCAAGCCAACGCCAATCCTCGCTACGCCCTGTAACACGAAACGGATGTCCTGCGCCAAAGCGGGCGAGCAGTGGTGCATTCACATCGGGAGCAGTGCGTACCAGCAGTAGATCTTTCTTGGGCACAGTCAGATCAGCCGAGGCACTCCACAAAATGCGAAAGACCAAGAAGCCCAGGCCCAGCAAGACAAGCAGCGGAATCACGACACCGCCGATGATCAACTGGGCGAGGGGGCGCGACGCAGTCGGGCGGTCAACTTGCAGAGGCTTATCAGCGTTTGCGATTGTCATTTGTCACCGGCAGGAGGGGAATAATATCTTTGTCTGTATTCCAACGCAAGGGGGGTGGCAATGCTTCTTGCGCCATGCGCGTTGTACAGACATCAATACAGTCACCACAGAGAATGCATTGACCAAAGCCGCCATTCATGGAATCTTTGAAATCCATTTCACGCGGCGAGAGATCCATCGGGCAATATTGATTGCACCAGCCACATTCCACACAGGCGCGGCTTGCATCGAAGGTAATGCGCAGTGAATTCTCTTGTGTGACAACCGAGAGATACATACCAAAGGGGCAGATGGTTTCACAAAATCTGAAACCCATGCGCTGTAGAATCACGAAACCGATCAGAAACAGTCCGCCAAAGCCTAACCAGACATAGAGAAAGTAGGGATGCGTCGGTTGTGCCAGCCTACGCAGATCGATCACAAAGTTGAGGAGGATGATCGTAGCGCCGATGGACAACAGAATGTTCAACCCCAAGAAAATTTGGGTGCGATAGGGATGCCGGCGCAGACGATGATTGAGGATCTGTCCAAAACGATTAAACATGCCCCACGAACAGATCCAGCCACACAGCAAGCGCCCGATCAGGTAATTCTCGAGGAAGTTGACAAAAAAGATCCCCAGCCAGAGCACAACGACGACCTGCAAGGCAATTCGCTGTGAAACTTCATAGCCCAACAACCAGTAGCGATCACTGGTGAAATCCAATTTCAAGCCATGAAACGTGGGCACCAGAATGAGTGCCAGCAGAAAGAAGAATTGAGAAATCCAGCGATAGCGGGTGTAGAGGGTGACTGGGCTTACATGGGCCAAACGAATGGGGGGAATCTTAACTTCACGGAAGGTCGGATGTGTAAAAAAGGTCGGTTTAGCCATAATTCAATCAATGCAGAGCCCCACCCTAACCCTCCCTTTCGGGGAGGGAACTGTCACGGGATGGATATAGTTTGGTGAACAGCAGAACAAACACAATCTTTCCCTGCACAGTTCCCTCCCCAAAGTTGGGGAGGGCTAGGGTGAGGTTGACTTATACACTTACTGGCGCGGCGATTCTTTCCTCTGCTCGGCCCCGCAAAAATTGGATAATGAGCAGGACAATAGAAATCACTGTCAATCCACCCAGGACCAGGCAGATGGTATCGAGCCTCCGAAAGGCCCATTCTCCTTCAGCGATAATGGCGGCTCGGTTTAGGCTAGAGATACCTGTGACGGCTGACAATACCGCTTTATTGCCCGAAGCTGACTTCTGCCATTTTCCCTGAACGTTCACTGTATCGCCGAGGCGAAAACCGGTATATTCACGATCTTGCCCTTCGTCCGCTACACGATGAAGTTCATGTGCAATGACCCGCTCCTCGGCTGGCTGCACGAGAATTGTGCCGTCGCTCAATTCCAAGCTCAGGTCGGGAAAGACAAGTGGGAATTGCTCCTGAAAGCGCGTCTCGCGGTTTTCCAAAGGGCGCTCTTGAAAAACAACCAAGCCATCGGCCCATTCCGGCGATGGGCCTTCAACAATCCGCCCGTGTACCATCACTACCTCATCATCTGCAACTGAGGCTAATGAGGCTAGACTTGTGTACTCCTGAATCGCCTGGTAACGATCAAATTCACCCTTGACTTGACCACGCGCCATTATCGCCCCCAGAAACATGACGAGAAAAATGGGCATGGAGAAGATCAATGTGCTGGTCAGCCAGCCAAATCTACGAACTAGGTTTTTCACCGCAGCGTCCTTCTACTCTTCGTCACTGCCATCGGGAGCAACGGGAGCGCGACTAAAAATAAAGGTAACCCAAACAATACCGACGATCCCCACCAGCATCGTTCCACCCATCAGCAAGGTTGCCCACCAGGGTAACGCCGAGACCACACGGCTTAATGGGGTCAACAGCTCAACATCGCTCACCTTTCTGGTGGTCCCAAAGGTGAGCATGGCCGACAACGCCATAAAGATCGGAAAGACCTCCAAAACGGTTTTAAAAGGCCAATGTTTACGTGGTTTGCTTGGATCGACTGGCGTATTGTCTTTTTTATTCATATTCATATTCCCACTTTTCTGGCTCATCTGAGGCATCGCTGCGTGTCCACATCACCCACATCCAGGCAATCCAGACCACCATCACAGGAATCATCACCACAGTGGAAATGCTGATGAGCCAGATGAAGCCAGAGTTCGCCATGTCGAAATCACGCGCGCCCTCCATGATCTTTCTCGGCAGATCATCGCGAATGATCACACCAGCCAAAACCAGCGTGGGCATGATCAACGCACTGCCCAGCCCCCATGAAATGATCTGTTTGGTGGAAAAGCCTGCCTGGCTCGGCTTGCTCCGGGAGTTCACTGCACAAGCAGCCGCTTCCTCAGCCTTTGGTCCACGCACGGCCCAAATCATGAAGGCAATGACAAAGTAGAATGAAAAGAGCACCGCCAGCGATGACTCAATCGAAGCGTAGTGAGCGGTCAGATAGGTGCCAAAACTTGTGCCTGCGGTCAATGCCATCAATCCGCCAATGCTCAACGGTAGGTGACACGGGCAAAAGAGAATGGCTGAGATCGGCCACCAGTTACGCTTTACATAATTTGTGAAATTTTCCATATCAAATGCCTCACTTTCATCGAATCCGCACCCTAGGGTAAACGGAGTAAAACAAGGGCTACCGGCACAGTAGGACAGGTTGTCAATTAGCCAGCAGGCCAGTAATCCTGACTTGAGATATCAGAACCCCGCACGTCAGTAAGGGGCCGTGGTGGCTGGCAGTCATAGATAGCTGACTTGAAAATGGTTAACGGTTAATGGTTAAGGTATACAGCACGCGCCACACGCAACTCGCATTTTCATCCCTCATTGTGAACTACTTTTATGCTCGCCTAATTTGAGAAGTTACGTATTCGTAATGAATTTCCTACCACCAGGGCGCTGCTTAGTACCATTGCCAATGCCGCCCAGATCGGATGCAACAAACCCGCCATTGCCAATCCAACGCCCAGCAAATTATAGACAAAGGCCCAGGCCAAATTCCAGGCGATCGTGCGATAGACCCGACGCGCCAGGGCAAAGATCCAACTGATCTGCGCCAGATCATTACCAATCAGGCTGACATCGGCGGATTCACGCGTGACGTCTGCTCCGCAGCCAAGGGCAATGCCCACAGTCGCACGGGCCAGCGCCGGAGCATCGTTCAATCCATCACCCACCATTGCGACTGGCGTGGTTGATTCCAACTGTGTAATGTGGGCCAGCTTGTCGGCGGGGAGCAGTTCACTGTGGACCGGAACACCGAGTTGTTGGCCCAGTGCATTGCCGACCGAGGCGCTATCCCCTGTCAATACTTCCACCTTCAGGCCACGTTGCCGCATGGCATTCAAGGCTGGCACAGCGGCAGGGCGAATCACCTCGCGCAAGCCAAAGAGTCCCTGGACCTTGCCCTCCCAACCGATATGGACAACGCTTAACCCTGCTGACTCTAGTCGTGAACGGGCCGCAACCAATTCTGGCGACAATTGCGTCCCCACTTGGGCCACCAAGCGCCAACTGCCGACAAAGAGAGGACGCTCTGCCACCCGTCCAACAATACCAACCCCCGCTCGGGCCTGAAAATCAGTGGCGGGCAGCAACGGCAAGGAGCG
Organism: Caldilineaceae bacterium; assembly: GCA_046328715.1. GTDB lineage: Bacteria > Chloroflexota > Anaerolineae > Caldilineales > Caldilineaceae > JAXLWB01. The sequence goes on from JAXLWB010000079.1 coordinate 11,146, forward strand.
CTCCGTGGCGGCGGCTTCAATCGAACGTGCCAGTGGATGCTCGGAGTAATGCTCAAGCGAGGCCGCCAGTTGCAGCAGTTCATCGGCCGTGAGGGTAAGATCAGCGGCCAACACCGTTTCAGCCAGGGTCACTTGCCCAGTGGTCAGGGTTCCTGTCTTATCAAAGAAGACCTGGCGGATGTGCGACAATTTTTCCAGCGAGCGACTGTCACGGATCAGAATGCCTTGTTTGGCAGCGCGCGCTAATCCCGTCCAAATCGCGAGCGGTGTAGCGACGCCCAAGGCGCAGGGACAAGCGATCAGCACCACGGACAGGGTATTAAACATGGCCCGCTCCCAGCCCACCTGCCAGGTCCAATAGGTGAAGGTCAGCAACGCTACCCCCATGACTACTGGCACAAAATAGGCCGAAACTCGGTCAGCCAACTGCTCGATTGGCGAGCGGTGCAAGCGAGCTTCGTCGAGCAGTCGCACCAATTTGCCCATCACACGATCCTCGCCGACCTGCGTCACCTCGACGGCGAAGCTGCCATCGACATTGAGCGTGCCAGCGTAGACCAAGCTCCCGAGCCCTTTGTAGGCCGGCGTTGCTTCACCCGTGATACTCGCCTCGTTGACGCTTCCTTCGCCAGCCAGAATTTGTCCATCCACAGCAAAACTCTCGCCCGGACGGACGCGAATGGTGTCACCAACGATGAGCCGTTCCACTGACACCCGCTGCTCTACTCCATCTTTGCCAATCAGGCTGGCTTCGGTGGGCGAGGCGGCCAACAGTTCCTCAATCGCTTTATTGCCTTCGACCTGCGTCTTGGCATCCAGCCAGCGACCGACGGTGACTAACAAGAGAATCATCACTGTGGTCTCATAGTAGATGTTGCCTCGTCCAGTGAAGGTGGCATAGACCGAGATACCATACGCACTCAAGCTGCCAATGGCAACTAATGCGTTCATGGTCAGCCGTCGATAGACATTCCAGGTCAAAATTGCATCTTCGAGAATGGGCAAGGCGAGCAACAACACAGCAGGTGTTGCAAAGAGCATGGCGATCAGTTGGAGCAGGGATCGAACGCCAGCACCACTTTCACCCCAGGTATAAAACAACTCGGAGTAGAGCGTCAGGCTGGCTCCCATGACGGCCATGCCGAGGAAGGCGTTGAGCATCAATCGGGAAAGGGTATTGCGTGCCTCTTCAGCAGGGTCGCCGTGGATGACGCCACGACAACAGGGGGCGCTCAGGTCGAGACCAGCACGCCCCATTGCGGCTGCGGGTGAGAGTCCTTGTGCCAGGTCGGGCGCAATCAGTTCATAGATATGGCGACAGCCATAGCAACAAAAGTGCTGCTCTTGGTTGTCGATGATCGCCGTGATCGGGTGGTTGGTTGGCAACTCGCAGAGCGCACACTGAACTTTGACATGCTGTGCGCTCTGTATATTCTCTTCGGGAATCGTTGCCCCAACGCTATGGGACGGAAAAAATTCGGCTGACATGAATTACCATAATGCTACACCGCTCAGGTGGAGATGCGGAACGAGCCCTGTCACTGCCAAACCGCGCAGGGTAAGTTGTACACCCACAACCATGACCAACAATGCAGCAAAGCGATACAGATTGCTGCGCAGCTCAAAACTGAGGCGCAGCGCCAAAAAACTGACGCCCAACATAGCAGGCAAGGTGCCCAGTCCAAAGGCGAACATGATCATCGCACCCTGAATTGGGTTACCGGACGTAGCAGCCACCAGAGCCATGGCGTAAACGGCACCGCAGGGCAACAAGCCGTTGGTCAGGCCTAACGCCAACGGTGCAGCAGGGTGGTTCGATTGAAACCAGCGGCGCATCGACTGGCTGATCTGGCGAGCGAACTCTGCCGATTCCAGCCAGCGCAGCCAAGGGAAAACACCCCACAAACTCAGTCCGGTCAACAGCATCAACCCACCAATCCCGATCGAAAGATTGCCTTGCCAACCACTGCCGATCACGTTCACCCGCACCAAAGAGCCGATCATGCCCATCATCACGCCGATTGCGACATAGGTGGTCAGGCGCCCAACTTGATAGGTGACCAGCGGCGTCAACCTGTCACGATTTGCACTACAATTCGTGGCTTGTCGGCGCACAATAAAGGTCGTCACCAACGGTCCACACATGCCGATACAGTGGCTAAACCCTGCAAACAGACCTGCTACCAGCAGCAACAGAAAGTTGCTCGTCGTAGTCACTGACGGCAGGCCACAGATATCGCCATGTCCGAAGAGGGTTGAGAGTTCGTTGGTAGTGGGCAGTTGGCTGCTGCTACACGCGGTCAGCATTGGTAAGGCGAGACCTGTCCCGACCCAGAAGGCTCGTCGGGACAGGCCGCGCCACGTACCACCCCTGTTGTTGCAGGTAGACATAGCTAGGCGGAGAGAGCAATCACCATGTAGACAATCGACCACAATACAAAGATGGCAAAACCACCCAAAATCCACGGGGGCAACGCCGACCCTTCGTATGACTGCGAAGTGTCATTGAAGTCAATATCCCAATGGCGCGCATTATCCACATAAGGGAAGATAGTTCCCTTCAATTCTTCCCCATACTGGGCATCTGCTTGTGCCTGGGGTTCAGAAGGTTGCGTCATAACAGTTTCTCCCTTTTAGGCCATTTCAAAAAACCATTTTTAAGGCTTTTTGCAATGGCTCAAGCAATTTCATTGGAATCGCTTTTATTTTGAAATCGCCTTAATAAAAGAGCTTGTGCGCTCTTTCCAGTTTTTCGTATTCTTCTTCCTTGCGCAACATGTCCTGTTTTGGACCTTCGACATTCTTGTAGTGTCCACCAACCCAGGCCCAGGCCGCCAGAAAGAGAAAACCGGCACTGATGAAGAAATAGGGCATCACAGAAGCTGTAAGGACACCCGGCATAAAACCAGCAGCAGCAGCGGCGATGAATTCATAGAGCTTGTACATGAAGGTCAGGCCTGCGGCTGCCACAGCAATTCCTACCACCAACACCGATAGGCTACGATTGTCACTCAACGTTTTACGTTTCATTGCGGTTTCTCTCCGTTATACCCATTGTGCTCTGCAACGCCACGAATTCTGGCCCGGTTGACGAGGAAGCTTCCTGGCGTTGCAACCGCAAGTGGTATTACTTCTGGCCCACATTACTTCCCAACCATTGCATATAGGCGATCATGGCCAATCCTCGCTTGTTGGGCAGTTTGCCCTCATCAAAGAACCATGTGTAGCCAGGCATGACCGAAGTCGGTGACACAGAGCGCGGATTGTAGAAGTGAGCTGCGTGCCAATCGTTCGAGCGGTAGCCCGATCCTTCACGAGCCAGATCGGGGCCGACACGACGGGTACCCATCAACTGGGGTTTCATCAGCTCATTCTGCTGTTCGGCGGCAGTCGAAACTGGACCAAAGCGCACATCTTCATTCGACACAGGTCGAACTTGCTGGGAATGGCAATGCCAACAGGCTTCGCCAATGTAAGTGTTGCGCGCCAACAACAGTGCTTCTTTGTAATTTTCCGATGTTGGACCACCGGGATAGTATTTTTCAAACTGCTCTGGGTATTGAGTCGCCAGAGCGGTGAAATAGGGACTGACATCTTTGGCGATCTCGTCAATGCTGGTGTAGGGCAGATCGCTTATTGCATTGACGGTCACCACGCCTGAGACAAAAAAGGCGAAGACAAAGAAGCCAATTCCTGCAACCAAGAAGATAAAATGGAATTTCTCAATGGTTCGTCCCATTTGGTTATTCTCCTCATTCGTTGTGCTTGGTTTGCAATCAAGTATTTCGAAACACAAGATTGGTTTGACTGCAAAGTGCACAACATTTCGCTTATGACGCAGCCACCGGAAGCGGTCCGCGCAGTTCCTGAACAAATTCAGATTCCGGTGTACGGGCAGTCATGTACATGTTGTAGACAAAGAGCACATAGCCCAACAGAATCAAAATGCCAGTGGCAGTGCGGAACGTCCACATCAAACGCACGGATTGCAAAGAAACTTCCCAAGGGGCCAAACCGCGCCACAGGAAGCCTTCAACCAAGCCAGCGGCTGTCAAAGCGACAAACATAGAGGCCAGGCCAATCGTAGACATCCAGAAGCTTGCCTCATGCAGCGTGGGTGACCACCATCTCGACTTGCCACAGACACGCGGCCAGAGATCAACGGTGATGCCGGTCATCCAGAAGCCAAAGGTGCCGAGCATGATCAGGTGCGCATGGCCCACAACCCAGTCGGTGAAGTGAACGAACTCTTGCGCCCACAGTTGCACATGCATCGAGCATTGGATGCATGTAATAACATAGAAGACCATGCCTGTGTAGAACCAGCGAATGGGCATGTTCTTGACCGGTGCAGTCTCGCGCCCGCGCAAGGTCATAAAGAAGTTGATGAAAACCGTAACGACCATGATCTCAATTGCCACGGTCGAAACGACAGCGCCATATTGAGCAAACATGGGAATCGTGCTGTAGATAAAGTGATGGACACCTTGCAGCGGATAGAAGAAGGCCAATCCCCAGAAGCCAAGCAACGAAACCGCATGGCTCCAAATCGGTCGTTTCAGCAACGATGGGACGAAGAAGTACATCAGTCCCCAGCCCCATGGGGTGATCAACAAGCCGACCAGATCGTGAATGTAGAGGCCAACAAAGGTAGCGCCACCAGCACCAGGAATAAACTCGGGCAGATAGTTGCCCATGGCATAGACAAAAATCACCCAAATGAAGGCAACCGTGAAGTACCACAGGCTGACATACATGGGATTCTTGCTGCCATACTGAAAGATCGGCACGAGGAATTGAATTGCGATCAGGATCAGCCCGACCATGACCAATTCATCAATTGGGAAGAGCCAGGTGCCGTTGGCAGCAAACATGCTCGGCGTTTCACCCCATTCCACAGCTTGGGCATGTCCAGCGAGCAACCCTACCACGGCCCACAGCACAATAAAGAGGTAGACCCAAAAGATCAGCCAACCCAAGAGGTCACTCAACACTTTGCGCATGGTGAGCCGTGGAACAGCCCAATACAGTGCGCCCAAAAAGACATTGAGTAGGAAGCCATAAGCCACGCCGCTGGTGTGCACCAAACGCACGCGCCCTGGAGAAAGAAACTCAATGCCAGGAAATGGATACATATTCGTCAATTGCAACGAATAGAATACGCCCATCAACATGCCAACCAGGGCGAACACAAAACCTACTGTGATGTGCGCTCTGACCAAGCCAATGTTGATAAGCCCTTCTGACGACACTACTTTCCGGGGCACAGCCGGTATAGCACTTGCTGTCATGGTTTACTCCTCTAATTATTTCTGTTGAGACAAGAATTGTGCTAACGCGTCGATTTGCTCTGCTTTTAGACGCTGGCTAAAATTCTGCGGCATCACATTCGATGGACAAGGGCCAGCGGGACAGTTCTCGGCGATCACGGCATTCGGTTCCATAATCGACTGTTTGATTTCATCCACAGTACGACGACCGCCCACTTGGGTCAGGTTCGGGCCGACACCGCCAATCGATTTCAGCGCATCGAGTTGATGACAGGCATTGCAGCCAGAGTTGACAAAAAGCTCTTCTCCAGTTGTGCCATCAATCGGTGGTGCGCTAGCGACTTCACCTACTCCCGTGGCTGCGGTTTCCGTCCAACCGCCCTCCCGGAAACTCTTGATGTACGAGCGCACATCAGCGACTTCCTGCTCTGAGAGTAGTGGGAACGCTGGCATGGCCGAGCCAGGCAAACCATTGCGGATGGTCGTCGTTAGGCTGGCATCCGTCGGTAAAGGTCCTGGTTCACCATTGTGGAAAAACTTGAAGTTCCCATTGACGAAATTGCGAGGCTTGATCACCAGCATCTCTGCAGCCGTACCATTGCCATCGCCATTGACACCGTGACAGCCAACACAGTACACGTTGTAGACACGCTGTCCGCTGCTGACCGAGGCTTGTGCGACGGAAACGTCAATGTATCCGCGCAAAACATCGGGCAAAAATGTGGCGATTGAGAATACTGCGACGATCAGGAAGCCTGCTCCCCAAGTAAATATCCTTGAGACCATACAACCTCCTTGTGCTACTTTTAGCAACTACCCAGACACACAATCGTCGTCCTCTGGAAAGGCTAGGTGCATCAACATTCGCCTTTGGACGGCCCCTTTCCCAAAGAGGCGATCGGCTGGATAGTTACCGTTTTGATATTGCCAAACATTGACCTGCGCAATACATATATATTCACACAGGAAATGTTGGTTTCGTGGTGGATCGAGTGATGTGCTTATTGGCGAGTCAACAAAAATGCAACAAGATCGTTAATGTCTTGTTCGCTGAGGTCTTTGGCATAGTTTTGGTACATCACCCCTGCGACATAGCCTTCTGAAACATTCGCATTTGGTTCCTTAATCGATTGGCGCAAATACTCTTCAGCGGACATTCCTGGTACACGTGTTGCAGCTTCTTTACCAATGGTCGCATGTGAGGGTCCAACGATCTTTACGCCAGGTTCCAACGAGTGACAGGTAGAACAACTAGGAGCATTTGCACTGCCAAGAGTTGGCTGTTTGTAGAGTTGTTCACCATGTATGGCATCACCTACAGGCTTTGGGGTTGCTGTTGCTGGAACAGGTGTAGCAGTTGGCTCTTCGTCACTCCCTCCGCAGGCAGCAAGAAACAAGGCAAGCACCAAAATGGTTGCCAGTATGAATGTAAAACGTTTCATTTCTTCCTCTTATGAATTTGTTTTGCTTAATATCAAAGGCAGGAGGTGAGATCAAACGAAGTTTTCAACAAAAAGATACCTTGTAGGATACTACTGCCTGCGATGTCGATTAAGCTTTGGGTTTATTAACTTATTAAAAGCGTGGGCTGTTTGTTAATGGATAAGCATCATATACTTTTTGCAGATCATTGTCAAAAATTTCACAATGTCATTAGAGAAATATAATAAATTGATGAGAAAAAGATTAATTAGGAATCTGGATAACAGTAAATTGAATGTTATAATGCGGTTACCAAAAAACAGGCCACCTTCTTAGTACCCAGCTTATCTCTCTGTTTCTTGATTTCCAGGCTTATAAAAGGCCTTGGCAACATGGCGATCAAGCACATGCATCATCCTTATTACTTTTGGGCAAAATAAGTGGGTAGTAAAACAGATAGACAGTAAAACGGATACGCAGCAAAACAGATAGACCGTAGGTTAGTAAACCAGCTGGCCAGTAGGCCAGTAATTAGCTAGCCTACTGGCCAGGAAAACAGCCAGATAGTAAAGGCAGTAGATCAGTACCACAGTTTGTACGGATTTACTGTTCCACAATCAAACGATTCTCCACGCAATCTACTAACAAGACAGAACAGAGCAGGAGGGCACATTCAGTGGGTAGACACACCTGGGTATCGTGGAGCGCAGATCAAAGCGAATGGGCCGACATTTTAGAAATCAGGCTATTTGCGCAAGAGGTGGGTCAGATCGGCAAGGATGAGGTCACGGCCTAGCTCATAGGGGAAAATTAGCCGCCAAGTTCCCTCTTGGTCGACTACAGCCACAGAAGCGGTATGATCGACAAGATAGCCAGATTCTACGCTACCTGCATGTTTTGTGTAGGTAATATTGAATGCGGCGGCGGCTTTAGCAATCTGATCGTCTGAGCCAGTGAAACCGATAAAGGATGGATCAAAATGAGCGAGGTACTCTTTTAACTTTTCCTGAGTATCGCGCTGCGGATCAACTGTCACCATGAGCACTTGAATGGAGTCCCGCTCATCCGGTGTCAATTGACGGAGTACACCTGCTAGTTTAGCCAACGTGGTAGGGCAAACATCGGGGCAAAAGGTATAACCAAAGTAGATCAGCGTGACCCGATTGCGAAATTCATGCAATGCCATGGGTTTGCCTGTAGTCGCTGTCAATGCAAAATCCACACCCGTTACAGGTGGCTCTACAAGTCGTCCATTAAAACTCGACAACGAGATCAATGGATAACCCAGGACCCAACGAATCGCTATTACGCCAATTCCGAGCACAATCACGATCAGCAGCGTGCGTGATCGGTTCTTGGGTCGTTGTAATTGAGTTGGGGCATCGGAATCCGAAATCATAAACGTTACAGATGAGTTTGAATGTGTTCAATGCCAGTATAGACGTTAAAAAGACCCCTACGCAAGAAACACTGCTATTACGTTAAGAGTTATCGTAGGTGCGTGCTTTTAGCCGCACGAGGCGGGTCATACCGAGAACGTACCTTTTTGTAACCGCACCTACGATAACCCCAAATGCTTAACTTAATGGCATTGAGCGCAAGAAACCGATCCGAGAAAACATGCTCCAAAACCGCACCAGGTGATTGGCCCTACGCAAAACGAACACTTCGCCAGTGCCGTCAACTTCCCGCCACAAACCAGCGCAGGGCATAGCGGGCCTGGCTACGTTGAAAGGTGAGTGTGTAGGGATCGCAAAGCCAGCGCGCCACGTGTCCATCTGTCCGTGCCATCAGCCAGCCAAAGTCCCAGTTGCGGCTGGCATAGTGCAGGGGAATGGCTGGACGCACCCGCACCAGCGGATGGGTGCCAGTCATAAAGAGCTTCTGCTCCGTGTAGTAGTAACACGACCCAGCATGGATAAAGACCTCATGGTCAAGCACATCTTGCCCGGCGGGAATCAAGTCGGCGCACAGCCCGCGGATCCCCACTTTGACCGGCATGCCCTGGCCAAAGGCGTCGGCCAGATCGGTTACAGAGCCGGATAACAGACTACCATCGGCAGCATGGGCCAGCACCTCTTGCCAGCACTCATTGACCAAAAAGTGGTAACTGTCAAAATCATAGACGAAGTTGCTGCTGGGCGCATTGGTGGCGGCATCCCAACCGTCGTGCTGATGATAGCGCGGCATAGCGCTATGGTCGTCAAGAGCTGCCGGGCCAGGTTCACCCAGGACAGGGGAGCCATCCAGATAGGGTCGGGCGATCGCCTGTTGACCATCCTGGTTGTACAGAAAGAAAGACATAGAGGGCCGCGGACCAAAGCCCACCGGGAGTTCCACTGGCATGCGCAGGGTCATAAAAGCCGCCGACCAACGATCCTCGATCAGGTAGGTCTCGCGAAACTCGGCAACCTCACGCACCAATTCCGTGCTGGCTGAGGCAGTGTCAATATGCTCGTTGTGGCGGAATTCGGTGCCAATGCGCAGATCGGCACCGCGCCGAATGGCAGCGTTCAGTGCCTCGAAGCTACCCGCTCGGATCGAACGGTCGGCATTCAGGGTGAGCGGGTTATGGATCGTGCGGTGCATGTGATTTCCTTTGACATAGTGACACCGTTTGGGCATGACCCGGTGACTTCGACAGGCTCAGTCACCGGGTTATATGTTCCAGCGGCTAGGGTTAATCCCCGGTGC
>JAXLWB010000008.1:0-284251 GCA_046328715.1 Caldilineaceae bacterium
CGCGCCCGAACGGATGACGGATTGGACTTTTTCGCGGGCAGAAGTATGAGATTGGAGATTGGAGATTGGAGATTGGGAGATTGTCTCCCCTTCTTCCTGTCTTCCTGTCTTCTTGTCTCCTCCACTTCCCAACACCAGCATCTCCGCCGCCACAGTCTCGACCAGTTCCTGGAAATCTTCCGGGCCGTTGTTGTTAAGGGTGGCGATGGCTTCCTGTACTTCCAGTGTATGGCCGATGGCCTTGCCAAGCGGTTGATCCATTTGGGTGATCAGTGCGGTCACTTTGCGCCCGGCGCGTTGACCGATGGCAACCATCAGCTTGGAGAGTCTGCGGGCATCGTCGAGCGTTTCCATGAAGGCCCCACGACCACATTTGACATCGAGCACAATCGCATCGGCACCGGCGGCCAACTTCTTACTCATGATACTGCTGGCAATCAGCGGCAGGCTATTGACCGTGCCAGTCACATCACGCAAGGCGTAAAGGGTCTTGTCGGCAGGAGCGAGATCCACAGTCTGCCCGGCGATCACCAAGCCGACCTCGCGCAGTTGTTTGCGGAATTGCTTTTCGCTCAAGTCGGGGCTCCAACCAGGAATGCTCTCCAGTTTATCAATCGTGCCACCGGTGAAGCTTAATCCACGGCCACTCATTTTGCCCACAGGCAAGCCACAGGCCGCCACAATTGGCCCCACGACCAGCGACGTTTTGTCGCCCACGCCGCCACTGGAATGTTTGTCGACAATCAACGTGCCAGGCGCAACCGCATCGTGCAGGTCGAACTGCGAACCACTGGCAGCCATCGCCAAGGTCAAATCGGTGGTTTCGGCGTCAGTCATGCCCCGAAAGTAGACCGCCATCGCCCACGCCGCCACCTGATAATCGGCAATCGTGCCAGCCACAAAACCCTCAATAAAGAACTTAATCTCTTCCTGGCTCAATTCGCCGCCATCGCGCTTTTTGATGATGATGTCAACTGGATTCATGGGCTGCTCCTTCTCGCTTTTGTTCACTCGCAGGACTTGCGTAAGACAAGCGTGCATTGTAGAACAAGATAGTTTCTTGTTCTTTTTTGATTACATTTCGCACAAGAAGGTATCTTGTGCTACAGCGTCTTGCGTAAGTCCTAATTCGTACTTTGCTTTCGACCTGAGTATAACACATCTACGCAGCCGGATGTGCTACAATGGTTACAGATATGAACGAGATCACTGAACCTATCACCATCATCGGTGGCGGCCTGGCAGGTTGCGAAGCCGCCTGGCAGATCGCAAGCCGTGGACATCAAGTGGTGCTCTACGAGATGCGCCCGGAGCGCGGCACCGAGGCACACATTACGGATCGGCTGGCGGAGTTGGTCTGTAGCAATTCGATGGGCAGCACCTTGCCCGATCGGGCACTGGGCATTCTCAAAAATGAGATGCTGCGCATGGGCAGTTTGATCATCCGCACTGCCTTCAAACATGCGGTGCCAGCGGGTGCAGCTTTGGCTGTCAGCCGTGAGGACTTTGCCGACGAGATCACGCAGATCATCTCCAGCCATCCCAACATCGAAGTGCGCCGCCAGGAGGCGAGTGAAATTCCTGCGGGGCCGACGATCATCGCCACAGGGCCACTCACCAGTTCGGCCTTGACGGCGCAGATCCAGGCGTTGACTGGACAGAAGCATCTCTACTTCTACGATGCAATGGCTCCGATTGTGACGCTGGAGAGCATCGACCTCTCGATTGCTTTCCGCCAATCGCGCTACGACCGCAACTCCGACAACGAGGAGGGCGATTACATCAACTGTCCCTTCAACAGGGAGGAGTACGAGGCTTTTGTGCAGGCAGTGCTCACTGCGCCCAAGATCGAGATTAAAGGGGCCGACAAGGAGTTGGAGCGCTACTTTGAGGGCTGTATGCCAATCGAGGCGCTGGCGGTACGGGGTGTTCAAGCCTTGTCCTTTGGACCAATGCGTCCAGTCGGCTTGCGCGATCCACGTACCGGACACCGCCCGTGGGCCAATGTGCAACTGCGCCAGGACAACGTGGCCGGTACGCTCTACAACATGGTCGGCTTTCAGACCAACATCCGCTGGGGTGCCCAGGAAGAAGTGATGCGTATGATCCCCGGGTTGAAGGATGCCGAGTTTGTACGGCTAGGGCAGATGCATCGCAACACCTTTATCAATAGCCCGACGCAGCTCCATCCGACGTTACAATTCCGCACACGACCGAATCTCTTTTTTGCTGGCCAAATCACCGGCACCGAAGGTTACGTCGGCAGCAGCATGGGCGGCATGATCGCAGGCATTAACCTGGTGCGCATGCTCAACGGCGAGCCACTGCTCGAACTGCCGCGTACCTCAATGATCGGCGCGCTGCTCTACTACATCACCCACGCCGACCCCGCCAACTTCCAACCGATGAAGGCCAATATGGGCTTACTCCCTGAATTTCCCGAATGGATCAAGGGCAAACCCAACCGCTACGCCGCCTATGCGGAGCGGGCGAAGCAGGATTTGGAGGGGTACCTGGCGACAATGCAATTTGAAACAGTAGCAGAACTGCAACTATCTACCGAAGTGGTGCCTCAAACGTTCGGCTGAGGCTCACATCGAAGCTTGATAAATAAAGTCTCCGTGTTCCCTGACTACCGTGTTTACGAAAAAGGCTTTGTAAACACGGAAGTCAGGGAACACGGAATAATGACAAGCGCTTCTTTCAGAGATAGACACAATAGTTGATTTCTTGCAGCAACCCTTCATTAACACTTACCCATTAACCGTTCACCATTAACCATTTAATACCCCAACTTTTTATCTACCACATTCAGCAACGACTCGCCGGCCAGGAAGCGTTTGAGATTCTCGCGCAGAATGGCCTTGGTGTTGCCAGCCGTCTGTGAGGAGGTGGGCGAGCAGTGCGGCGTGATAATCACATTCGGCGCATCCCAGAGCGGATTGTCCTGGGGCAGCGGCTCGACTGCGGTCACATCCAGGCCGGCACCGGCCAATTTGCCTTCTTGCAACATCTGCACCAGCGTTGGCTCATCGACGATGCCACCGCGCGACATGACGAGCAGGTAAGCGCTGGACTTCATCGAGCGCAGGAGTTCAGGCGTGATCATGCCGCGGGTCTCGGGCGTGATCGGTGTGGCAATCGCCACCACGTCGGCACGGCGCATCAGATCGGGCAGCTTATCCAGCAAGCCGAGTTCGGCGACATAGTCTGGCTTTTCCACCGGATGCAGATCGACGGCTAGCACCTCCATGTCGAAGGCATAGGCCCGTTTGGCAATCGCTCGCCCAATCTGCCCTAGACCGACCACGCCCATCGTCAGCCCTGCCAAGCCGAAATATTCAATGCCCTGGCCAAAGGGCACCCACTCATGTGCTTTTTGTTTTTCGTAAAGCAAGGCAAATTTGCGGGCAAGAAAGACCAACATGCCAAAAGCGTGCTCGGCAATCGTCGAAGCGTGGGCACCTTTCATATTGGTCACCGTCACATCGCTCTCGATCAGCGCCGGGGCGTTGCGCATCCACTCGACGCCCGCACTGGCCGATTGGATCCAGCGCAACTTTTGGGCGGCCAGAAAGGCTTCCTGACCGACATAACCAACAGCAGCATCGGCATCGACAATTTCCTGCAACAGTGCTTCGGGCGTGGTCGCCATCACAAATTGGACCTGGGGAAACTCCTTGGCTAGCTCCTGCGCCTGCAAATTCATGTAGTTGGTGGTAACGAGTAGTTTCATTGAGTTCGACTCCTTTTTTGGGTTGATCAGTAGGACAGTAAGACAGTAAAACAGCAGGACAGTGAGTCAGTTCGATTTACTGTCTTACTGACCCACTGTCCTACTGTCCTACTAATTTTAGAACGACGAGATCTTGGTCTCTTTGGCGGTGATAAATTCCAACAGCACGGGGGTGCCTTCTTGCGTTTTCTGGATGCCACGGCGGATAGCGGGGATGATCTCGTTGGGATCGGTGACTCGTTCGCCGTAGCCGCCAAAGGCTTGGGCCATCATAGCGTAGTTGCCGGAGATGTTGGTGGCACCATACTTGGCTTGCGAGACCGGCATGATCGGAATTTCAATCGCCATCGAGAAGTTGTTAAAGAGGATGGAGAGAATTGGGATACGTTCGCGCACGGCGGTCTCAAAGTCCATACCAGTGAAGCCAATCGCCGCATCGCCCCAGACGTTGATACAGAGTTTGTCGGGCTGTGCCAACTTGGCCCCCATCGCCAGACCGAGACCGTAGCCAAGCTGCGTCGTCTTGCCCCAGCCGATGTAGGAGAGCGGCGTGGTAGCTTCCCAGAAGGGCGAAAGCTGGTCGCGCGGGCTGCCAGCGTCGTGGGTGATTATAGTATTGGCGACATCAACCATATGCAGCAGATCCCAGACCACCCGGTAGGGCGAGATCGGCGCTTCGTTGAGGGTGAGTTTGGGCATCCACTCATTCAGCCAGCCCTGTTTGATCGAGGCGATCTCCTCGGCTACAGCCTTGGCACGTCCGCGTGACTTGCCGCCTAATTGAGTACGGATTTCGGCGATCAGTGCTTCCAGCGTCAACTTGGCGTCACCGACCAGGGCCAGATCCACTGGCAGATCCTTGTTGATGTCCGCCGGGTCGAGCGTGGCCTGGATCAGCTTTTTGCCCTTGGGGAATTTGATGCCAAAGCTGGTGATGCTAAAGCTACAGCCGATGCCAAAGATCACGTCGGCATTCTGCAAGAAGGTGTGGACTGTCTTGGGCACCGCCCTTCCGCCCGAACCCAGCGACAGCGGATGATTCTCTGGGAAGGAGCTTTTGCCACCTAGCGAGGTTGTGACCGGCGCTTCGAGCAGTTCGGCCAGTTCCTTGAGCGCACTCCACGCCTGGGCATAATGGACACCCTGACCGGCATAGATCACAGGATGTTCGGCGGCTACCAGCGCATCGGCCACTGCTTTTACGCTTTCGGCATCCGGGCCGTAACGCACCGCTGGCACTGGGCGATAGTTGATCTCCTCGGGTAACTCTTCGGTCATCAAATCGCCGGGAATTTCGACCAGAGCGGGACGCGGACGACCGTTGCGCACGGCGGTAAAGGCGCGGCGCAGCGAATCGACAATCCCCTGCGGCGTCACCACTTGTTCACTCAGCTTGGTGACATGGCGAAAGTTGAGCGCCGAGTTGAAGTTGGGCTGCACCTGGGCCAGATTGCGGGCATAGCCCATCGGCAACACCACAATCGGGGCCGATTCACCATAAGCCTGCGCCACGCCGCCAAAGGCATTCTCTGCCCCCGGTCCCGACTGCATACAAAAGACCCCAATCTGCTTGCCCGACGAGAGCCTGGCCAGCGCATCGGCCATGTGCAAGCCAATCCGCTCCTGGCGCACAATCACCGTGCGGATATCCAGCTTGGCCGCCGATTCGATGATCGGGTTGACCGGATAGGCAAAAAGGTACTCCACCCCCTCGGCTTTGAGGATGTGAGCGACTGCGTCTACGACTTTCATGGTGAGCTCCTTTGCTTTTTAAGTAAGACAGTGGGACAGTGGGACAGTAGGACAGTGAGCCAGTACCATCAACTACCCTACTGTCGCCTGCCTCACAGTCTCGCTGTTCTATCGTTCTTACATGCTGCTAGATACCTGCAGCGTGAGCCTGTGCTGGGAGATTGCGACAACAGGGTGTAATTGGTTATAATTCAGTTCGGGAATTTTTGGATTACGCCTTGGCTGTGGGTTGGCTAAGGGTTCTATAAGTTTGGAACAAACGGGGCAAAAATGCAAACGCTTATTTTGAAGGAATCGCAAGCACCGTATCAAGTCATACTAGAGGAGCCGCCTGCCCCCGGCGATGTGGTGGTTTTAGAGAAAAATGGACAGCCGGTCGCCGCTGTCGTTCCTATGACTGAGTATCTCGAATTTCAGTCTTGGCGTGCAATCGAACAACGGAAACGTAATCAGCAACTGGAAGAAGCAGCCATTGCCCGCGAGCACCGTGCATTTCAACAACTCTTGCCCCAATTGCTCCAACAATACCCAGGTCGTGTCGTTGCGATTCACGATGGCAAGGTGATTGCGGTGGGTGATGATCGCATGGAAGTCTGGCAGCGTGCTCGTCAACAGATGGGTAATGCACCTGTCGATGTGCAGACGGTTGAAGCCCATCCTAAAGTCTATAAAGTGACCGGGCGAAAGGTTGTGCATCATGTGGGCATATAATCAGGACGGGTCAAAGTGGGACAGTAGGACAGTGGAACAGTAAGTCAGTCCAAACTGTCCTACTGTCTCACTGCTTCACTGTCTCACTGTTCTACTGTTCTCCTGAAAAACGGGATGTTAAGTGAATTTTATGCTGAAGCCATTACCCTTTGCAACCCAAACTTTTCGCACTATCGTAGAAGATGGGCTGCTCTATGTGGATAAGACCGCGCAGATTTACGAGTTGATTCGGCATCCCAATGGAGTCTATTTTCTCTCACGTCCCCGTCGCTTTGGCAAAAGTTTGTTGATTTCCACCTTAGAAGAGATCTTTAAGGGCGAAAAAGAGCTATTTCATGGGCTGTGGCTTTATACAAGCGATTACGCCTGGCAACCCTATCCTGTGCTGCGCATTGATTTTAGCTGGCACAACGTTACCAATGCGGATTCACTGCAACTGGTCATTGATTCATACATCGCCGAATTGGCTGAAGCCCACGGAGTGCAAGTTAATGGTTTTGACTATCAAAGTCGTTTTCGCAATCTGATTAGTCAGCTTGGCAAAAAGTCCAAAGTGGTGATCCTGATTGACGAGTATGACAAACCGATTCTGGACAATGTTGAGCGGATTAGCGAAGCGCAACGTATTCGCGATATCCTGAAAAATTTCTATACGATTATCAAATCGATGGATCGCTATATCCGTTTTGTTTTGATCACTGGAATTAGCAAATTTAGTCGGGTCGGCATCTTTTCTGGCATGAACAATCTGCTCGATCTGACACTCCATCCTCGCTTTGCTACCTTGTTGGGAATTACAGAAGATGAATTGCGTAGCAACTTTGCCGATTATCTAACAGACTTTGCCCAAAACGAAGCCTTTGAACCAAAGGATCTCTTGACGCAAATGCGCTACTGGTATGATGGCTTTCGCTTTACTGCCGAAGAAGAAAACGTCTACAACCCCTATTCGCTGCTCCATTCCTTTCATCATCGCCGGCTGGCCAATTTCTGGTTTGAAAGTGGCACACCTACTTTTTTGATTAAGCTGATCAAAGAGCGCCAATACGACGTCCAACCTCTCGAAGCGCTGGAAGTGCCTGAATTGAGTTTCAGCACCTATGAAATTGAGCGCTTAGAGCTGATTCCACTTCTCTTTCAGACCGGATACTTGACGATCAAGGGCTATCGACGAGATGAGTTTGGCGAGCTTTATACGCTTTCTTACCCGAATTATGAAGTCAAAAGTGCATTTCTGAGTCACTTGCTGAGCGACTACAACCAGACTGAACTGGCGCTGAGTGAAAGCCTATTACGCCGCCTCTTGGATGCATTAGGCAAGCGCGATCTCGTCACGTTTTTTAACGTGTTGGATGTTTTCTTCGCCAACATTGACTACGATCTACAGGTCGATCACGAAAAGTATTATCAGACTATCTTTTATCTCATTTTCCTTCTGCTTGGTGTGCGGGTCACAGCCGAAGTAAAGACTAATCAGGGACGAATTGATGTTGTGATTGAATTGACAGACCACATCTTTCTGTTTGAATTCAAACTAGACGGCAGTGCCGAGGATGCGCTACAACAGATCAAGGGAAATGAGTATTATCAAAAGTATGCGCTGAAAGGCAAAACAATTACGCTGGTAGGCGCAAACTTTGAGAGTAAGCAGCGGAAGGTGGTGGCATGGAAGAGTGAAGAGATGACACCACTGCCAACGACAGGTTGACCGGATAGGCAAAAAGGTACTCACCCCCCTCGGCTTTGAGGATGTGAGCGACTGCGTCAACAACTTTCATGGTGAGATCCTTTGTGGTTTAGGAAATTCCATATATCTGCTCACAAGCGCAGAGTAAGAGTATGCAGGTAGATTGCATTAATTTTGAGTGATTGGTTATAATTCAATTCGGGAATGATTTGTTTTAGACCTTGACTGTGATTGGCTAAGGTTGGTTGACTATAACTTTGAAACAATTGGGGCAAAAATGCAAACGCTTATTTTGAAGGAATCGCAAGCACCCTATCAAATTATGCTAGAAGAGCCGCCTGCCCCTGGCGATGTAGTGGTTTTAGAGAAAAATGGGCAGCCGGTCGCCGCTGTCGTTCCTATGACTGAGTATCTTGAGTTTCAATCGTGGCGTGCAATCGAACAACGGAAACGTAATCAGCAACTGGAAGAAGCAGCCATTGCCCGCGAGCATCGTGCATTTCAGCAACTCTTGCCCCAATTGCTCCAACAATACCCAGGTCGTGTCGTAGCGATCCAAAATGGTAAAGTGATTGCAGTGGGCAATGATCGGATGGAAGTTTGGCAGCGTGCTCGTCAACAGGTAGGTGGTGAGCCAGTTTATGTACAGACGGTTGAAGCGCCTTCTAAAGTCTATAAAGTGACCGGGCGAAAGGTAGTGCATGATGTGGGCATATAATCAGGACGAACAACCACCTGCACCCTTTATAGAAATTCAACTTCGTCATCCAGAAGAGCCAACACGAGTCGCTCGACTTTCTGCCAAGATCGATACTGGCGCAGACATATCGGCGCTTCCGGCTGCTACCATCGCCCAGTTAGGATTACCTGTTACGAGCAAATTAATGGTGGCTGGATATGATGGCGTTCCTACAGCCATTACAACCTATGGGGTTATTCTCGTCGTTGAACAAATCCGCTTCAAGATCCAGGAGATCATTGCCATTTCCGAACCTCATGCATTGCTTGGACGTGATGTACTGAATTACTTCTACCTTCAGCTAAATGGCCCTGATTTGAATTTGATGATTAGCGCTAAGCCGTTTTAATGACCGTATTAAACGAGTGGATGAATCGAGTTTCAGGACGTTTCACTTCGGTGTACCTTTTCATTTAGAAAACTCTGGTTGGCCAACCTTCACGAGCCGCTCATACAATCTCTCCAATGAGGGTTCAAACGCCCACCAGTTTTCAACTTCTTCCACAGCTTTGTAGACTTGCCATATGGTTTTGCCTTCGTCGATTACAGTAAACCAATAACGAACATTGCTGAGGATATTAAAGACATACTCTTTGTGAAAACGACCCGCAATTTTTAGCGCGTGGACAATCTTTGGAAGAACTTCGTCGATAGACTTAGCCAAACTAAGGTGGTAGATGATGCCATCGAAAGCACCATTCATATTGGATGAGTATTGCGTTGCTAACGTAACAGCCTCATCAAAATGACCCTTCCCTGCTAAAGTCGGAATAACGATATACATCACATAGCTGAGTTCACGGCTATTATCTATCTCTTTTAGCTTCGATAATGTTTGCAAAAGGTCGTTATTGTCACTGATAGAAATCATCGCCCATCCAACGATTCCGATGGCCTCGCCTAACCAGTGTCTCCAGTTTACTTCATGCACAAAATCAGCCAGTTGTCTCAAGCCAATGATATTGCGGGTTTGAACCAATCGAACTGCTGTAGCGCCTAAAATGATGAATCGATGGCTCAAATCTTCTGAAAGATCAAAAGCATTTTTAACCCATATAAAATCTTCTTTATCAGCCACCCATTGCGCAATTAACCTGATATCTCGTCTTATTTCCCTGGTTTGTTCCTCGCTATCCAGGTTACTACGCTGTTGGATACGTTCCTTTAGACCCTGAAAGCCCTTCACTTCAAATAGCATCTGTTCTGCTTTTTGAACATAATAGACTCTACTCTCTTCATCAATAAAATCTAAGTGTTGGTCAAACAAGTCTCGAATCAGTTTATTGTGATTATGATCACGAGACTCATGAATATACTTAACGGTGTCCGCGTGTTCTTTTTTCAAGTTTTCAATCTGTATTTGTCTCGTCTTGCGATTCGTGGATGTACTGTGATGACGTGCGGTTTTTCTAGATTTCTCATGGGAGGACAGGACTTAACATAAGATAGGATCCATTAAGTGGATCAGGAACATAATGGCGAGAGAATGTGGAGCGAGAAACGGAACAGAATAAAGAATGCGCACCGTTTTTTAGAGTTTGCCCGATTTCGCAGTTGGCGGAAACGATGATAGAAAAAAGTCTCTTCCTTGGTTGCAAAGTTCCGGTAAGAACACACACCAACCAAAAAAGAGACGAGACAATGTTACCACAGATCCTCAATCGTCTACGATGTTGGCCAGGTGTAAGAGACAACAAACGAGTCAAGCCAGCCCAACTGCCCTTGGGTAGTGAGCGTGCCAAACTCTGGGAAGTGGCCCAACTGCCCCAAAGCGAAGTGCCGCTGATGGTGAGAGAATCAGCCGCAGCGATGAAGTATCTGGAGTTGCTGGGCAGGCTCGATTGGCAACACTTTCCCGAACGAGGGAGTGAGCGAGCCTGGCCGGGTTCCACGCCAGCCCCTCATGCCCCCTTGGTAGCAGCGCTACTGGTCAAACTGGACAAAGGCATCAAGTCGATGGCCAAGTTGCGTGAAGAACTGGTGCAACAACCTGCCCTCACCTGGCTGCTCGGTTTTCCACTCAAAGCGTCCAGCGCTTATTCCTGGGGCTTTGATGTGGATGCCAGTTTGCCGACCCATCGTCACTGGAACCGCCTATTGCGCGAAATGCCTCACTGTCAAGCCGAATTCCTCTTGCGCAGTTCGGTGCAACTGCTTCAACGTGAAATCCCTGCGTACTTGGGCTTTGGCGATGAAATCAGCCTGGACACCAAACACATCATTGCCTGGGTGCGGGAGAACAACCCCAAAGCCTACGTCAAAGGCGGACGTTTTCACAAAGCGCAGCAACCCAAAGGCGATCCCGATTGCAAAGTCGGCTTCAAAGCCAACGACAATCAGCTCAGGAAAGCTGCACCCGCCGAGCCGCCCACGCCTGTGCTCTCAGCGCCAAGTACACCGACCTGCGAAGGCATCCCAGCCAGTCAACTCACCATCGATTCAGCTCGTCATGCCGACGGTGACTACTACTGGGGCTATGCCTCGGGTGTGGTCGCCAACAAAATTGAGAACTGGGGCGAATTCGTGCTGGCAGAAATGACAGAGACCTTCGACAAAGCGGACCAGAACTACTTCCTGCCGCTGATGGCACAAACCGAAGTCAACCTGGGTAAGCAGCCGAAGCGTGGTGCGTTGGATGCAGCTTTCGATTGGTTCGTTGTCCACCAGTACTTCGCACCGACAGCGCAGGAACCAGATCGCTTCGCCGCTGTGCCCTGGGCCGACCGTGCCGACCACAAGAAAAGCTTCGATGCTGCGGGCTTACCGCTCTGTGCGGCAAAACTCTCGATGCCGCTCAAAGCGCGAGTGCAGAAGAAAACCCACACGCTCGTGCCGCACGAAGTCGGTCGTTTTGTTTGTCCGCTGCTTTTCCCAACATCCACTGGCGAAGCCTGTCCCATCGCTCATAAAAACTGGGAGCAGGGAGGCTGCATCACCACCCTCCCCACCAGCATCGGCAACCGGATGCGTCATGAACTGGATCGCGATAGTGCAGAGTACAAGCAGCTTTACAAACAACGCACAGCCGTCGAACGCATCAATGCCCAAGCGCTTGAACTCGGTATCGAGCGACCCAAGCTGCGCAACCAGCGCTCTATCGCTAACCAAAACACGCTCATCTACGTGCTGATTAACCTTCGTGGCGTGCAGCGGGTGCAGGAACGCAAGGCGGCGTTGGCACAACTGAAAGAATAGTTCCTTGCCTTGCCTCTCACGGCCGGAAGTTACTTTGAACAACAGGTGTGGGTTCTTACCGGAACGGCGCAACTGGCAGTGACTGAGGCGCAGAAACCTTGACTATTATATATACCTTACCAACCGGTGCCATCCCGACTGGTTGCGTCAGCCTGCGCCTTTTTTCGGTCAAGCCATGCACGAAACCTTATCAGTCGCTTCACTTCACTAGCCCTTCACGCCTCGCCACCTCTGCCACATACTCCACTTCAGCGATTCGTCAGTACGAGCCTACTTCTTACTTCTGCTGTCATCTCGCCTTTAGCTAACTCCTTTCCACTGTTTTGTTCCGCCATCTTTTCTGACAGATTGTTTTGTCCTGCCCTCCTCATGGGTATCACCATGTTGTTGCATGAGTGCAGTCAAAACAGTAAGTGCTTTAGTAGCCTCTTCTTCTGCGCTACTCTTGTCACTCCTACGAAATTTACCTATATCGATAGTGTCCAAGACACGCTTTTCTTTCTCAAGCAGTTCCTGAATTGAAGATAATAGTGAAAAGTTTCCTATTTTTGCGGCAAGCTCTGCGGTTGTTTCTAGCCAATAAAACTTCTGCAGCGACTTGTCTGGGTCCCATGCTATATTCCAAGGTCCCTTCAATACTTCAAGCATTTGAGCAGGTTTCTGTTGTGTTTGTAAAACCGTCAAAAAATGGTCACGAAAATTTCGTAGTGCATCCTTATCACCTAAGCCAAAGTATAGCTCAAGTAATTCCAATGCGATTTTTGTGATTTCGCGCGCTTTATCCAGATGGAGATGCGTTGCAAGCACAATGGCAATATTTGAAAACGCCTCGGTTCTGTGGCTAAGTCCAGATAGTGACCAAGCACTCTCCACGATTGGTTGAAGGTAGTGCATTTGATCGGAACAAATAGCAGACTCAACTAACTCACCGTATATTTCAACCCGCTCATAGTTATCTGAAGGTATCAGATTCGTTGCCATTAATGCCAAATCAGTCTTGAATTTGCATGCAAAACCTCGTGCCATACCGCGATAGGCTCGGATTCTTACTTTCTCACAGTCTCTATAATCCCAAACTCCATCTCTTGATTGGATACTCTTGGCAATTTCAAACAATGACAAAATTGCGTTGTGCCTGTCTGCTGCAACTAGATCCATAGCTAACTGCTGAAAAATATGTGTACTAGAATCTTTATTTGAGTTACTTGCTTCATCCACTCGACTCTTCAAATATTCAATGGCTCAATGGGAATTCAGGGGGTTGACAAGCGCAAACGAGCAATACCTTCCAAATCGAGCCAAATACGTTGAAAGAGAGTAGAGACTTTGCGAATACCATAGCAACGGCGTTTGATGACTTTGATTTTGTTATTGAGACCTTCGACGAAACCACTGGTGATATGTTCATGAAAGTAATTGAGAATGGGTCGCCAATGGGTAGAGAGAGTGTTGATAAAATCGGTGAAACAGGTAAGGGACGATTGTTGCACCTTGGCGATCCAGGCAAGTAAGCGTTGTTCAGCAACTGGAACGGAAGGGAGGGTGTTGAAAAGAGCAGTCAACTCTTCACGCAAGGTATAAGCGAGATGAAGAGAAGGGGCATGCGAGAAGAGGCGGCGTAAACGCATGCGTTCCTGGGCATCCAAGTCGTCATGATTCTTGCGTAAGAGCCAGAGCGTGCCTTTGCAATCGGCATCGTAGGTTTCTTTGGGGAGTGTCTGTTTCATGCGTTTGAACTCCTGTTTGCGTAAGTCATCAAAATCGTTGCGACATTGCTGGGCGACGTGAAAGCGATCAATCACGAGACAAGCGGTGACCTCGGCGTGAGCGGCGATGAAGGCTTCCACTGCGCTGACATAGCCTTCCCACATATCGGTGGTGAAGTAGCGAATCGTACTGCGCAAGCGTAGCGGGATCTGGTCGAGAAAGGCACTTATTGTCTTTTTTTTCGATCTGGCAAGACCGCCAGCAAGCGAATCTGGCCATTCGCTTGTTTGACTGTGATAATGGCGGCGAACTCTTTGTGACCTTTCTTGAGGGCAATTTCGTCAATCCCGATGGTATGCAAATTGTCGATTTCGTCCCAGTTGATGCTCACATCCAGTCGCCGGTTCAAGGCACCGAGAATCGCATCGTAGCCAACCTGCTCTTTCAAACTGACATCTTCGATGGTGCTATTGACTAACTGTTTCAGCAGGTACTCATCATAGGCTTTGGTGTGCGGACTGCGGGCTTCGTGCCACGTCACTACCTGAGTCGTTTTCGGTTCTGTCCAACACTGCTTGCACTTGCCGCGTTTCGGGCGGTACACAATATAGGTTTCCCGTCCGAGCACAGGCAAGTGACGGAGCTTTACTTCTTGGCCATGTCCCTCGTTGCAGCGAATGACGCTACCGCACAGACCGCATGTTGTGCTCTCCAGTTGGCTTTCAACTCGGATGAGCACCTTGCCATCGCTCGTCAGTTCGCTGCTCAGCACATCGACATCGGGTAAATCGATTGGAATTTTTAGTTCGGATGCCATTTCTCCCTCCGATTTTTTGGCATCCTACTCTACACTATTTTGCGCTCAACTGCTACCCCCTGAATTCCCGTTGAGCCTATTCAATATCCTGCAACTTTTCGGTGATATCGGGCTTACTGACAGAAGGAATTCTGATTTCGCCCAAGGTATAAGTTACATTTTGTTTTTCTTTGACGCCTAACGATTTTGCTTCTGGCCAGATACGATTATAAACGATTATATTGTCATAACTACCAACAGCCTTATTCAATGCCTCGTTTGCTTGCGCGAGTGCCAACTCTTTTTCACCTGCTCGATACATCTGCTGTGCAATTCGCAATTTCGTCCAAGCCAGGATGGGTATAGAGCGTAAGTTTTTTAGATGCAGTATAGACGCTTGAAAGTCGCTCACTTCAGCCAACTTGATTGCCATTTGTGCGACATCCAAATCCTTAATACTATCATCAATCCAGGCAGCCTTCTTTTGTAGCTCCTTAACAGATTGCCGAGCTATATGTGCCGCCTGTTTCAATTTGGCTACCGCTACGTTGAACTCGCCGATCTTTATACATTCTATTGCAATCTCAGTATACTTTGATAACCTGTTTTCATCAGATTGAACGAGATCAGCATATAGACAAGCTTTTTTGCTTTCACCCGCAAAAATGAGTGCACGTAACAATGACCAACCATCTAGAACGCGCGATGACGAAATAATCGTCGAAGAAGCGAGAACGCTGCCCACCAATGGCTCCCAATCCGGCGGGTTCGCGTTGGCAGCACAGAAGCTCACGTGCTCCATATCGCGGGCAAAGGATTCATGCGCTCCCGTGCGTTCGTATTTTAGTTCCATCCAACGTCTATCGACCAGCTTATAAAGCGATTCGTGATCTGGATCATCCTCCAAATGTTGTACAAAATGCTCTAGCACATAATCCGGTGTTGTAGCGGGCCATTGTTGGGCTTGATAGGATTTACACCAGTTCAGTAATTGTTGCTCGTAGGGCGACACTCGGTGTGGTAGCTCTTTCTCGAGCGCACGGCGAAACAACCCATGCATGAGTTCGTAACGCTTTTCACCTTTTAGAAAACGGGCAATTGGCTTACATGCCTTTCGTATATCACTTGGGAATACCTTCAAAATATCACTCAGTTCTTCATGGGTCATTCCCCCAATCGCTGCCGAGAGCAGGCCGAGGATCTGCCATGTTGTTGTCTCCTTGGCGGTCGTTTCATAAAGCTTTTGTAATTGTGTTTGAAAATAGCCATCTATGTTGTCTGGCAGCTTCTTTTCCAATTCTTGTAGAGCAGAAATACCATTTGCTGCAATATCCTCACAAATGAAATGAACGTAAATCGGTACCCCCTCGGTTACTTTGCGGATTCTCTGGATCAGGTCAGGTGTAATTGGTTGAGAGAAAGAGCGATTCGACAATGTCTTCTTGATATCATCGTCATCAAATGGTTCTAACGGGACAACCTTTGGTCGACTAAATGGATGCTCCGCCGGAATGTGTTGTTGAGGCTTCGGGTTTGGACGTGAAGTGATTACTAGATGTACATAATCGTTCAAGACTGTAGGAAGTCGATCCACAATCGTAATTTCCTCGTCGGCTATTTCATCAAGTCCGTCGATTAATAGCAATAAAGGGGTCGTTTGATCTGCCCGGTCATTCGCTTTTTTCCACAGGTCGGTGAATTGTGTGGTTAACTCAATTAGTGCAGACGGAACTCCGCCTGGCTCATTCAACGAATCTAAAAGTTGAGAGTTAATCACCTGGAAAAAATCTTGGGCTGTGTTTTCTTTTGCATTTTGACGAATAAAATAATAGAGGAGATTTGGGGGTGAGGCTTGATTTTACTTTCGTTGTTGCTGAATGAAAGCCGCTAGCAATGCTGACTTTCCATAACCCGGGTCTGCCTCAATTAGCAAATAGCCTGGTTGCTGTTGCCGCATAAAACTGGTCAGCCTTTGAAGTTCTGTTTGCCGCCCACTAAAGAATTGCCCGTAGTAGCTTAGAAGGTGCTCAATGTCGTAGCTTCTACGGGCATGAAAGTTGGAGTGGTTATGTATATTTTGAGTTACAGTTACAGTTGCAGTTCCGTTATTTGCCACTGCATTGTATCTACCCTTGACATCTTGCTGCATTGCATAACCTCACTGTTGATTGCCAGGGCTATGTATCGTTACGCTAGCCGTGCCACCGTGTGCTACCACGGCATTTTTATCTCCGCGTATAATCTGTGTAACTGACTTGTCATCGTGTTTTACATTTTCCAACTGAGCGAGTAATTCCTTTGCCGCAGCCAGAATCTCGGTATCTTCATCCGCCTTTGCCTGCTTCACTTTCTCCTGTAAAACCAACTTCTGACCTTCTGATTCAGGTTCGCTCTCCAAGTCATCAATGGCTTTGCTTAATTTGCTTGTACTACCAAAACGATTGGTAATTAACTTTTTGAGAGCCTGATATGCGCCAACCGCAGCAGGGATTGCTGCACCAGTCAGCGTTGAAGAAATTTTTTCGGCGACACCTGCAGCGGTAGCCGTAACAAATGCTAAAGTGACGGGATCCATTTGTATCTCCTTTGGAAAATCGATTGAATTCAAATCGTTTAGATATTACATATTTCAACTACGGTCATAGAAAAAAGACAACAGGATAGTGAAGAAAGTTTGAGAGAACTTTCGTGAACAAAAGCCAAGCCGGGCAAAGGCAAAGGTAGCTAGGCAGAGCGAGCGGTAGGTTCAAGGCCAACGTAGGCACCAGCCCCCAGGGAAAGAAGCAGCTTATGCAGATGCGACACTGGCGCAACGCTCTCGTCACGTCGTCGGAGCTGCGTAGGGCCCCAGCAGGCCAGGGTTTGGGTCAATTCTGCTAGGAGCCGAGAGACGAGCGAGCGAGCAGGCGAAGCTGCACGTTATGCAGGTGCAGGAGCCGGGAACAGCCGGACGTGTAACGGCAGGGCAGCGAAAGCCAGAGCAGCGTGTGACGGTCAGGCGTGGTGCGAGACCGTGAAACCAATCGGCACCGACCAGTTGAGCGTCAGTGCACGCTGCAGATAATCTCGCCCCAGGCGAAAGTAACTGTAATCTATCGCCTGGGGCCGTTGCAGGCAATGGTCGTGACCATGCTGGGTGAGCCAATCCCGATAGCGGATCAGCCAGAGTGTAGCGAGTGCCATGCCCAGAATGAGGAGGTGCAAGCGTGCGGGATCGCTAATCTGTGTGCGTTCCAAATCGAAGCCGTAACTCTTCCAGTCGCGAAAAGTGGGTTCGATCCAAAAACGTTTGCGACCGCGCCGCTTGAGCTTGCGCATCGGCAGTCAGGTCAGTCGCCCAAAAGCGGGGGAACGGCTGATTGGGTGACCAATCGGCGATGAGGTCGACGGGACCAAATGGCTCATCCTTGGTCAAGCTGACCTGCTGCCAGTAGCGCCGCTGTCCTTTACATACGCCCAACGCACTGAGTTGCCGCCAGTGACCATCGGTCAGTTGCACATAGGTATCGCTTTTGATGCCAACTTGCCAATGCCAGTGTTGCTGACAACAGAAATTCTGGACGGAGGTGGCGCGGAATTCGCAATCACCATAGTAATGAATACGCATGCGGGCAGGCGGCGGTAGATAAGGTTGCACTTGCCGGAGCAAACTGAGTTGTACCTGGGCACCGGTACCGCCAAAGGGCAAAATGCGCCAGGCGAGGGCAGCAAGCTTTGTGATAGGCGGCTCCCACCGTTAAAATGCTCTGCTCCTGCCCCAAATCGGTGCGATCCATCACCAAGGCCACTTCTTCCCCTTGCCAGTGGGTAAACAGGTGGCGCACAACCTGCCCATAGCTGCGATGCCAGGTTAACTCCGCATTGTCCAAACTGCGACTCAACCGTTGGATCAGCTCTTCCAGGTCGTTCGTCAATGGTAGATGGACGGCTAGCTCGGACAAATGGCAATTCGGACTAACCGCAAAGACTGGCTGAGCAAGGCCAAGTTTGTCACGCTACTCGCTCGGATGCCCATGCCCATCCTCTGCAGTTGCTTGACTATTTTCTGATGTAAATGTACGCTGTTCATGAGTCGCTCCTCATTCGATAGACTTCTTTTCCAATCCGTCTATCTTATTTTGGCGCGACTCTTCCTACTTTTCAACCCTTACTTTTTCCTATCCTATTTCTGATAGGAGATGAATATTACATATAGGACTTACGCAAGACGAAGAAAATACAAGATTTCTCCTCGAAACCGTCCTCATCGAAATGACATCCTGCGTAAATCCTGATTATAAAAGAATCGCCGCAGAACTCCAATCACGTAATCGCAATCGGGTTAACCGGACAACCAATCCCACCCGTCAGCGGCAGAGGGGCGATGACGATCAAACACTCATTCACCCGGTCGGCGGCGAGGGCTTCGAGGTTGAGGTTTTCGACCAGGTAGAGGCCAAGGTCACGGATGGCAATTGGGTGGAAGGGCAGGCCGCTGGGGGGTGGCAGTTGCGGAATGACCTCGATGGCCTGGTTGTCGGCGCAGATGGCGACGATGTCGTGTTGCTTCAGCCAGGGCAAGGTGGAGTTGTCCAGACCGGGTTCGCCGCGCTCAAACTCCTGGCGGTTGCTGTCAAAGAGGCTCATCCAGCCGGTGCGCAGGAGTAGGATGTCGCCCGCTTCGAAGTGTACACCCTGGGCTTGGGCGCAGGCATCGAGGTCAGCGGCGCTGATCGCTTCGTCGTGGCGCAGATGGTCAACCCCTTTCCAGCGGGCAATGTCCAGCAGCACGCCACGCCCCACAATCCAAGGCAAGTTGTCAATCGAATTGCGAGTGGCACCCGTGCTGCCCATGTGCTCTTGGGCGCTGAAGCCATTGTAGAACTGACCGTCGTACCAGACATGGCAGAGTGCGTCCATGTGGGTGCCCGAGTGCGAATGCATAGTGACGACATCATCGGCGCTACCTACGCCTTCCGTCTGGTGGTGAAAGGTAGTGACACGCCAAGTTTTGTGACGGGTAGGCCATTGCGGACCATCAGCCGCTAGACGCATGGCCAGGCTGTAGGTTTTGCCAGTTTTGACTAGACGTGCTGCCTGTTGGATGCGCTCAGGGGTCAGCAAGTTAAAACAGCCCAACTGATCCGCAGAGCCCCAACGGCCCCAATTGCTGAGTGGGTTTTGATTTTGTTCGCTCATGGAAGGTCTCCAATAGAGTTACAAAGCGGCAAAGTGGCAGAGTTGCAGAGTAATTCTTGTATCTGAATACTCTGCCGCTTTGCTACTTTGCCACTATTTTTTACTTTCCTTGATACACCTCACGCAACGCATTCGTCGCACTCGCGGCGGCGCTGGTCAATAGTCCGGCTTCGGCGCTGTAGCTCATCATCTTGATGCCACGACCGGCCCAGTGCAGAGCCAGTTTCATGTCGTTCATCTGGATCGCCGTGGTCACGTTGTGGCGGGCGCAGGCGTCCATCACCTTTTCGATGGCACCGACCAGGGTGGGTGACGTGGTCTGTCCGGCGACACCGAGGGCAATCGAGAGGTCGTTGGGGCCGATAAAGGCGACATCCACCCCTGGCACGGCGACGATCTCATCAATCGCCTCCAGTGCGGAGACGGTTTCGATCTGGATCACGACGAGAGATTCCTGATTGGCCTGCGCCATGATCTCGGAGACGTTGCCGCCACGAAAGGCAGTATGGCCGCGGCTGAGGGCAGAGCCACGCTGGCCAACCGGCGGATATTTGACTGTCTGTACCACCTGGTGCGTTTGCTCTGGGGTGTAGATGCGTGGGGCCATGATGCCTTGCGCGCCGCCATCCAGCGATTGGGCGATGTAGGGGTAGGCGATGTCGGGCACGCGCACAATCGGCGTCAAGCCCAGGTAGACCGCCGTGCGGCTGAGGTCGGCGATGGTCTCGATGTTGAAAGGGCCATGTTCGTTGTCGATGATTACAAAGTCAAAGCCGCCGTTGACCAGCAGTTGCATCACAGCAGGCTGGCGGATTTCGGCAACCATTGTGCCGAGCACAGCCTTGCCCTCGCGCAAGGCTTGTTTGGTTCGGTTGGGGGCAATCGGTGAATTTGTCATGAGTTCTCCGGAGTTTTAATGTAAATGCTTAAATTTTGACAAGATGACGCCGACCTGTGGTCGGCGTCATCTTGTCATTTTAATCTCAACTATCTCCCCTCCAACCCCGGCACCTTGTACATGCGCTTGTCCATCATCATCTGCGTTTCGTAGAGCGAGCCACCCCGTTCGCCAGTGGGCACGGGCATACGCACCGGAACGTCGGTGACGCGCGCTACCGGACTCGGTTCGCCGCGCACAATGGTGGCGTTGAAGGCATCCCAACTGCCAAAGCCAGCGATGGGCCAGGCGTCGATGGCGCAATATTGATAGAGCAAGAGGCGACGGGGATTGGGCGAGGTATTTGGTCTTGAGCCGTGCAACGTGCGCACATGGTGGATCGAAATGGCACCTGCTTCCAGCAAGATCGGCACTGCGCCCTCTGTTGTAAAATCCTCGTCAGTCACGGCGCCGACAAAGATGCCACGGCTTTTGGAATGGTGATCGAGGATCGGTCCCTTGTGCGAGCCTGGGATGACGAGCAGTGCGCCATTCTCCTCGGTCATCGGGTCAATGCAGACGCCGACTGCGAGCAGGTCGTCGTTGGTGTGGGGGTAAAAAGCCCAATCCTGATGCCATTCAACCGGGCTGCCAAACTCGGAATATTTGAGGTTGAGCTTGTTGCCATTGCAGCGCAGACCGTAACCGATCAACTGGCTCACGATCTCGAGTATCTTGGGGTGATGTAATGTGTCATTGTAGACCGGGTGATGCTTAAACGGGTCTTTTAGCCGGCGCAGCCGCGGGTGCTCTGCGTTATGGCCCGGCTCTAGATCAAAAATCGCATCATTTTGCGTCACACTGCGTGACTTGTCGACAAATTCGTCGGTCACACGCCGCAACTCGGCTACTTCTTCCTTGCTCAACACGCCTTCCACGCCGATATAGCCACACTCGTTGTAAAAATCGACCTGCTGCTTGGTTAACATGCTTGCTCCTTTTGTGCTGAATCTGTAAAACAAGAATCTTTCTTATTCTACATTCCACCCTGTAATCGTTTCATTATCCTCGCCAAAGACAAAACGGGCGCGGATGGACTGGTTCTGCAAGAGCGGTGGCAGCCAATGGCGAGCATCGGCCCACATACGCTCAAAGGGGATCTGGTCGAATGGGTAGAAGTGCGGGGCAACTTCATCGCTTTCGCTTGGGGAGCCTTGCCACGCTTCCACCACAAAGAGATAGCTGCGCATATTCCAGGATGGTTTGAAGGGGAAGAGGAAATCGATCACGCCCCGCTCCTGGAGGTCGGCAAGGGCGACTGTAATGCCGATCTCTTCCACCAATTCTCGTATGGCAGAATGTGCAGCCGTTTCTCCCGCTTCGATCTTGCCGCCCACGCCCGTAATCTTACCCATGCCAAAGCCGCGTTTCTTCAACGCCAGTAACACTTGATTGGGCGGCTTGCCCAGCATGGGAAGACAGATGGTCGTATCGATCAAGGGGCTGTCCTGTTTGACTATGGTATAATTTGACTACTTATTGAAGAGATTGGAGATTGGAGATTAGAGATTAAGT
The DNA here is from genome assembly GCA_046328715.1 of Caldilineaceae bacterium. GTDB lineage: Bacteria > Chloroflexota > Anaerolineae > Caldilineales > Caldilineaceae > JAXLWB01. The sequence continues at coordinate 21,954 of JAXLWB010000008.1, forward strand.
CTATGCGCAGACAATCTCTAAATCTCCAATCTCCAATCTCTAGTCTCCAATCTCTTCAAAAACTCAGGAGCGAAATCATGTCCACCTATGTCGGTGCCATCGATCAAGGCACCACCAGTAGTCGCTTTATGCTCTTCGACCACACTGGCAATGTAGTTTCCTACGATCAACGGGAACATTCGCAGATTTTTCCCCAAAGTGGCTGGGTAGAACATGATCCACTGGAAATTTGGGAGCGGGTCCGGGCGGTGATCGGAGCCACCCTGGCCAAAGCCGAGATCAACGCCAGCCAGATTGCGGCGATCGGCGTAACCAATCAACGCGAGACTGCGGTTGTTTGGAATCGTCACACCGGCCAACCAGTTTATAACGCTATTGTCTGGCAAGATACCCGCACCGACAAAATTTGCAAACAACTCAGTGACGCCGGTCATGCAGCCACGCTTTATCACAAGACCGGGTTGCCGATTGCCACCTACTTTTCTGGCCCCAAAGTGCGCTGGATTCTGGACAATGTGCCGGGTACACGCCAACAAGCCGAAGCGGGCGAACTGCTCTTTGGCAACATTGACACCTGGGTCATCTGGAACTTGACCGGAGGGGTCAACGGCGGCGTTCATGTGACCGATCCAACCAATGCCAGTCGCACCATGCTGATGAGCCTGGAAACGCTCAACTGGGACGATGAGTTGTTAGGGATTCTTGGTATACCGCGCTCTATGTTACCACAGATTCGTCCAAGTAGCGATCCTGCATTCTACGGAAAGACAGTTGTGAGTGGTCCCTTTCAGGGCGAAGTCCCGATTTGTGGCGATTTGGGCGATCAGCAGGCGGCGACGGTGGGCCAAACTTGCTTTGCAGTGGGCGAAGCCAAGAATACCTATGGCACGGGTTGCTTTATGATTCTGAATACCGGTGAAGAAATTGTGCGCAGCAAAAATGGCTTGCTGACCACGGTCTGTTACCAATTTGCCAATCGCCCCACTGTCTACGCTCTGGAAGGCTCGATTGCAATGGCCGGGGCAACTGTACAATGGCTGCGCGACAACCTGCAACTGATCCAACATGCCAGCGAAACCGAAGCACTCGCCAACAGCGTCAAGGATAGCGGTGGTTGTTATCTGGTGCCGGCCTTTAGTGGTCTCTTTGCCCCCCATTGGCGCAGCGATGCACGCGGTGTCATCGTCGGCTTGACCCGTTACGTCAATAAGGCCCATTTGGCTCGTGCCGCGCTGGAAGCGATCTGCTATCAGACACGCGAAGTGCTCGAAGCCATGAACGCCGATTCGGGTGTGCCACTGGCAGCGCTCAAGGTTGATGGCGGTGCCACTGCCAACAATTTCCTCATGCAACTTCAATCGGATATTTTGGGTGTGGAAGTCGTCCGCCCGAAAGTGGCGGAGACAACCAGTTTGGGTGCCGCTTATGCTGCCGGTTTGGCCGTCGGCTGTTGGCAAAGCCTGGACGATCTGCGAGCCAACTGGCAAGTCGATCGCCGCTGGCAAGCCAAGATTGGAGAAGAAGAACGGAGTGCGGGCTACGCTGGCTGGAAGAAGGCAGTGGAGAGGACGTTGAATTGGGTAGAGTGAATCAGTGGGACAGTGATCACCGACTTACTGTCCTACTGTCCTACTGACTCACTAATTCAATCGACTCGAACTACCTTGACCTGGCGCTTGGCCCGCACTTCGTAGAGGTCGGAGCGACGGTCGAAGAGGTGACGCACGGTGGCGACATCGCGCTGTTGGACGAGGTTGGTGAGGTCGAGATCGGTGATCAGCACGGTCTCGACGTTGGGATCGGTTTCCCCGGCCAGAGCGTTGGGTGGAAAGGCAAAGTCGCTAGGAGTGAAGGCGGAGGCACGCCCGTAATTGATCAGATAATTCTTGGCCGTCGGTAGATTGCCCACATTACCTGCCACGACCACATAGACAAAGTTCTCGACCGCACGGGCGCGCGCCGAATATTGCATTCGGTCGTAGGCCATGCGCTCATCGGTGCTGTAAGGGACGAAGATCAACTCGGCACCAGCCAGGGTTTGCAGGCGAGCAAGTTCGGGGAATTCGATGTCATAGCCCACTTGAATGGCGATACGGGCGAGTGGTGTGTCAAAGACCTTGATATCCTCACCTGGTTCCAGATCAAACTCGTTGCGTTCGATAGGCGGAATATGCAGCGCATCTTGGGTATAGACATCGCCTGTCGGGGTGAAAAGATGGGCGACATTGTAGAGATCGCCCTCCCGAAAGACCGGCTGCGAACCGCCGATGATATAGAGGCTGTGCTCCTGTGAAAGGCGAGAAAGCAACTCGATATAATCTTCGGTACGCTCGGCCAGGCGACGAATGGCTTCTTTCGGTTCGAGGTCGGCGGGCATCAGTGTGAAGAGCTGTGCGGTAAAGAGTTCGGGTAGCAGCAAAAAGTGTGAATGATAGGTATTGGCTGTATCGACAAAAAACTCCACCGTTTGTTGGAATTCCTTCCACGAGGAGACAGGGCGCATGAAATATTGCGCAGCACAAACTCGGATCTTGCGCACCACACGTTGAATCGGCGCAGCCGCAATCTTGCGTTTAGCGGGTTGATAGAGCGGGTTGGCCATCTCCAGGAAGGTCGAATAGTTAAGGCTGGAGTTGTCCCACAAAAAGTCAAGGAGCACCCGCTTGACTGTATAACCAGCGCGCAAATGGGCGCGCAACGAGGGATCGCTGAGTTCGCCTTTGGTCACCTTTTGCACATATTCGTCGGCGGTCATCTTACCGGCATAGGCGTTATAGCCTGGTAGACGACCATAGGCCACCATACGCCGCAGGTTATAACGGCGCATCAACTTTTGCCGTTGCTCGTAGAGTAATTTGGAAATGCCCAAGCCACGATAGGCTTCATCCACTCCGATGTCCGCACCGTAAAGGGTATCACCGCTGGGATCGTGGGTAGCAAAGGTACCGCCTCCAGTGATCTCTTCATAGGCATAGGGGCGATTATCGTCATCGAGTTGCACAATCAATGATGTTGCATAACCCACCACCTTGCCATCGGCTTCGGCCAAAATTTGCCCTTCGGGAAAGGCTTCATATTGCATCTCGTAGAAGCGTTCATCATAGAATGCGTCTTCGGGATATTCGGGATAGGCGGCACGGTGGCAGCGGATTACGGCTGAGATATCTTCCCGTCGCCAAATACGCACTCTGATGCGCGGCCTTTTGGCAGATGATGTATCAGAGGAGTCTCGTTGATCGGTTTTGCTGATTGTCTTGCGCTCTTTCTTTTCTTTACTCTGTTTGGAGATTGATTTCGAGTTGCGATGCGTCATTGCCATTTCGCACCTACTTTCGTCAATAGAGATTGGGAATTCACGTTATTATGACTTTACCTAAAATTATGCAATGTGGCAAGCTAAGAATATCGTTAACTTGTTGGAAATGGCGAAACCCGCTCCCCTTGCTGACGCGCAGGGTTCTGACCTTGTGCCTGCCACTCGCCATTAACCGTTAACCATTCCTTCTTTGCTTTGACAATTTGACCAAGATTCGGAATACTTCGCCGATGGGCACGACACCGCGCATTACAACGTCTTTGGCAGAATGGAACCGTGCCCTGGAAGACGCCATCCAGAATGAAGATGCACAGCGTGCGTTGCCTCTGGCAGAGATTGTTTTGCGAGTATTACCACGCCATCTGGCCACCTATCAGCGCTTGTTACGAGCGTTGTGGTCGCTCGGTCGGTGGGGCGAAGGTGCCGAGTGGGGGCGTAGGTTGTTGCAAGCTGATCCAACCAATGCGCTGGCCTGGAGAGCGTTGGGACGTGCAGCCGAGCAGAGTGGCAACCGTCAAGAAGCAAATTCGATCTTTCATCGTGCCTTTGAGTGCGATCCGTACGAGCCAGAGATTCGGGGCTGTTTGCGCCGCACCAGTTTGATCGGTGAGAAATCGTTAGAGTTGGATCAAGCATGTTTGGCAATGCTCTATTTGCGTGGACAGCGTTGGCAACAGGCCGCTGATACCTATCGGTCGTTGCTCCAATTTGATATCCGTCGGGTCGATTTTCAAAGCGGTCTGCTGTTGGCCTTGTGGCAAGGGGGAGCGGAGCGTGAAAGTTATCAACTGGCACAGGAGTTACGTCAATCCCATCCGCACCTACTGCTGGCGTGGAGTGTGATCAACGATCTGGGCGATGAAGATGATCGGGCACTGGCGCATCAACCGCTGCAAAGTATGGACCCCGACTGTGACTATCAACGTCACTGGTGGGGTTTACCGATTGATTTACAGCCGGTGGAGTTGAGGGTGAGTGAGGAAGAAGCTCAGTTGTTAAAATAGAGATTGGGAGATGAAAAGATTGTAGTTGTTTGGCCTTTGGAAAACAACAACGAATGAAGAAAGAAACAAAAGTGCCCAGTTAGCCATTCGTTCCTTTCTTCATTCGTTGTTGTGCAATGCCTGAATACATATAAGCGATTTACAAACAATCAATCTCCTAACCTCAAAAATACAAAACAATTTCATTCAAAATTTGGAGTCTATCAAAATGGAACGAACTTTTATTATTGTCAAGCCCGATGCCGTGCAACGTGGCTTGATCGGCGAAATTATTGCTCGCTACGAACGTCGCGGGCTGAAGATTGTGGCGATGAAGTTTATGCAGGTGAGTGATGAATTGGCGCGCAAGCACTATGCCGTCCACTCCGAGCGCCCCTTCTTTGCCGGTTTAGTCAAATATATCGCCAGTGCGCCGGTGGTGGCAATGGTGGTGGAAGGGACCAACGCCATCGAAATCGTGCGTAACACCAACGGTGCGACCAAACCATCTACCGCCGCCCCTGGTACCATCCGCGCCGACTTCGGCATCGAGATTGGTCGTAACCTAGTTCATGCCAGCGACAGCCCCGACAATGCCACCTTCGAGATCGGACTCTGGTTCGGCGAGGATCTGATCAACTGGAAGCGCGCCACGGATGAGTGGATCTTCGAATAGAGTATGTAATCTCTTAATCTCCCAATCTCTAATCTCTGTTGAGATTGGGAGATTAAGAGATTGCGACCCGCCCCGCTGCGATTAACCACTCCACTGCCTCCACCACCGCCTGGTACGACGAATATCTTGGCTGGTAGTTGATCAGCCGCTGGCCCTTGGCGATGCTGCAATTGGGGCTATGGGCAATGTGATCCCAGGTTGCCTGGGCTTCTTGCGGAGTCACTGTTTTGCGCCATTCATCAAAGGGCAGGAAGGTCAACTTTGCTGGTTGACCGAACCAAGCGGCCATTGCTTCGGCATAACCGCGCAGCGTGATGGCTTGGGGCGAAACCACGTGGAAGCTCTCACCGACTGAACTGCTCCAGTGTATCATTGCCTGCATAAACGACTGAGCGACATCATCGGCGTGGACGTGATGAACAGTCTCCATGCCAAAGTTGGGCAGTGTCAATTCTTCTCCACGCGCCAGTGTGCTGAAGACAACAGGATTGAAATGGCCCGCCGGGTTGAGTGGATTCCAGCCCGGCCCGACAATGTGTCCCGGATGAAGACAGGTCGCTGGCAGGTTGCCGCGCCGTGCCTCGTTGAGCAGGTATGCCTCGATCTTGGCTTTTTGAATGCCGTACTCACCAAAGGGCTGTTTGGGCGCATCTTCGGTGGTTGGCACTTGCAGGCTATGACCGTGAGTCCAGATGGTGCCGCAATGCAGAAAGTGTTGCACTTTGCCACGCAGTGCCTCAGCTAAGTGTTGCGCACTCTCCAGCGTAAAACAGATCATGTCGATCACCACGTCGGCGTTCAGTTCAGCAATTTGTGCGCCAAAAGTGCCAGTCTGCTCGGCAGCAGCGCGGTCGATTGAGACATTCTGCACTTTGTTCCATGCGGCGTGTGGCTGATAGGGCTGCATCTGCCCACGCGAGACATTGATCACCTCGTGTCCCGCTTCCACCAGGCGTGGTACAAGATAGGTTCCTACATGCCCCCGCCCGCCGATAATGACAACTCGCATTGTTTTTCTCCTTGGTTGCTTTCCTCGTAACCATCCCGAATTTTGCAAACAACAACGAATAGAGAAAGGAGCAAAATCGTTGTCGGGTACGTTCGTTTATTTCTTCATTCGTTGTTGTGTTGCAGCCGAGTCTTTATTTGCCTCGATAGTTAGCCTGTGACAGCACCTGCGGATTCACGATATTGGTCGGCGTTTCGCCACGCAACATCTGAGCAACGTGCAATGCTGCCTTCTGCTGCAACTCGGCAATCGCCGCATCCGAGTAAAAAGCAGCATGAGGCGTGATAATCACATTCTCAAACTGCAAAAGAGGATGGTCAGGCGGCGGCGGTTCCTGGCTCAATACATCCAGCGCTGCACCCGCGATCCAACCATGGCGTAACGCAGCTTCAAGATCGCTTTCATTGACCACTGCCCCGCGTGACGTGTTGACCAAAAAGGCGCTTGGCTTCATCTGGCGCAACGTATCGGCATTGAGCAGTCCGTGCGTCTCCTCGGTCAACGGCACATGAATCGACACATAGTCAGATGCCTGGAGTAAGGCAGCTAGGTCGGCCACAAAGGTTACGCCCGGCAGCGCGTCCTCCATCGTCTTAGAACGACGATAGACCAAGATACGCAAACCCAATCCTTGGGCCTTTGGAATCAATGTGCGGGCAATGTTGCCATAGCCGACGATGCCCAAGGTCTGCCCACGCAGGCGTGGCAGTGGAACAGTCGTCTGGCGATTCCATTCTCCACGCTGTGTCCGTCGAGCAAAGGTGACAATTTGGCGGGCACAGGCCAGGATCAACGCCAAGGCATGGTCGGAAACCTCTTCGTGGCAGAAGTCAGGCACATTGGTCACCACCATGCCCAGCGCCGTGGCGTGCACAACCGGAATGTTGTCGAGCCCAACCCCGTAACGGCTGACGATGCGACAGCGCGGTGCAGCATCCAACACCGCAGGTGCAATCTGCTTCCAACAGGTCAAAATCGCATCGGCTTCAGGGGCAAGCGCCAATAGTTCGGCTTCGTCGCCACGCTTGGCCAGCAGTACCCTTGCCCCCAACGGTGCCAGTATCGCTTCTTCAATCGTCGTATTGGGCCAGCCGATGTCGGTGACGAGGACAGTAAGTGACATGGTCAGTTCCTGATTTCAGGCAAACGAGATTAGAGATCAGAGATTGGAGATTGACGTGATTACCAATCTCCAATCTCTGATCTCTAATTTCCATTTCTATGGCCGATTCAACGTCCCATCCGGCAAGCGTGACTGGGTCCAGTCGATCACGCCGTTGTTGTATTGCGACATGTTGGAGTGCAGCGGGTACTTGGCCGCTTTTTCTTCGTCAATGTCAATGCCCAGGCCAGGCTTGTCGTTCGGGTAGAGGTAGCCGCCTTTGATCTGTGGGCAACCGGGGAAGACATCTTCGAGCACGTCGTTAAAGCCGGAGAACTCCTGAATGCCGAAGTTCTGTACGGCGACGTCCAGTTGGACATTGGCGGCGTGGCCGATCGGTGAAACATCACCAGGGCCGTGGAAGGCGGTACGTACGCCGTAGGCTTCACACAGGCTAGCCAGCTTGCGCGCTGGTGTGATGCCACCGATGTCACTGATGTGGACACGGATAAAGTCGATCAGCTGGTTGACGATCAGCGGCTTCCATTCGAGCGGATGGGTGAAGAGTTCGCCCATCGCTATTGGCACCGCCGCATGTTGGCGGATCACCCTGAACCACTCTTGATCCTCTGGGGCCAGCGGGTCTTCGAGGAAGAAGAGTCGATAGGGTTCGAGTGCCTTGGCCAGACGCACCGCTTCAACCGGAACCAGTCGCTCATGCACATCGTGGAGCAGGTGAGTATCAAAGCCAATCTTGCTGCGCACATAGTCGAACATTTTGGGCACGCTCAGGCAGTAAATGTCAGGGTCATAATAGTCGCCCGGTTGCGCCCCTTCGGGACCATACTTGGCGCGGCCAATGCCGCCATAGACCGAGACATTGTTGTACGAACCGAGCGCCGCCTGTTTGCCGATGCCGCCGTAACCGCCAATCTGGCAGCGGATGTGTTGATAACCCTGCTCTTTGAGGCGCAACACATTGTCGAGCACCTCCTGCGGCTCGCGCCCATCGGCATGGCGATAGACCGCCGCTGCCTCACGCACCTTGCCGCCGAGGAGGTCATAGACGGGCATCTTGGCCACCTTGCCCTTGATGTCCCACAGTGCCTGATCGACGCCGGAGATGGCGTTGTTGAGCACCGGACTGTTGCGCCAGTAGGAGTTCTGATAGCAGAGTTGCCAGATCTCTTCGATGCGTGCTGGGTCACGACCGATCAGCAGGGGTTTTAGATAATCTTCGACCGCCGAACGCACGGCCAGAATCCGCTGCGTAAAGGTCGCACAGCCAACTCCGTAGAGTCCCGGTTCGGATGTCTCGATCTTGACCACTCCTAAGCCGATGTTGGCCGGCGCAGTGAGAATACATTTGACATTAGTGATATGCATAGAAGCCTCGAGAAGTATGGAGATTGGAGATTAGATATGTCAATCTCCAATCTCTTTAGAATTTACCTGCAATTATCTGATAATAACTTGCCAACAGTTTATAAGGGTACTTGTCTGTCAGTTCAAATTCCAACTTTTCCAGTTGCCCGTGAATAGTTGGATCGTACTTGCGCTCGTTGTCGCCCCAGTAGACATACATACAGAGAATGCCATAGTCCTGCTTAATGTGTAGCCCGTGAGCCGCCAGCATCTCGCAAAACTCTTCGGCACTGTAGAGGGTCATGGTTGATTTGAAGACGATCGTGTTAAAGGTGCGCTGGCCGATTTCGGTAAGGGCACCTTCCAGGTCATTGCGCAGGAAGGCGGTGGAGTAGGTTCGGGAGTAGCGATTGACATTCACAAACGAGGCAATGCCGCCCGGTTTCAACAGTGCAGCCATCTCGCCCAGCCGGGTTGGCACATCATCAACGTAGGAGAGCACGTTGTGACAGAGCAGCAGATCAAAGCTGGCGGGAGCAAAAAGGGTAGGTAATTGAAGCAAGTCAGCGTGATGGAGTTGCACCTGTTCTTGCAGTCCCTTCGCTGTGATCTGCTCTTGTGCATCACCCAACATCTCCTGCGAGTAATCGACCAGATCGACTTGATAGCCCGCTTCGGCAAAGGGGAGTGATTCGACGCCATTACCGCCACCCACGTCAAGGATACGCAGCGGGCGATCAATCGGCAAATGTTTGACCAAGTTGGCATGGCAAAGTTTATACTTGAGTTTGAACCAAGGGTAGCTTTGTTCTTTGCGCCATTGGGCGATTCCGCTATCAAAGACGGTGGAAGGTGTAGACATACGAAGATCCTAAATCCGCTCAATGATCGTTGCAATCCCCATGCCGCCACCCGCGCAGAGGGTGATGAGTGCGGTCGTGCGGTCGCTGCGTTCCAGTTCGTCGAGTGCAGTACCGAGCAAGATGGCTCCGGTGGCACCCAAGGGATGACCGAGTGCAATTGCCCCGCCGTTGACATTGATGCGTTCGTTGGAATCAATCCCCAGATCACGCATAAACTTGAGCACTACGGCGGCAAAGGCTTCGTTACATTCAATCAAGTCGATGTCGCTGAGTTGCATCCTGGCCTTAGCCAAAGCCTTGCGCGTGGCGGGGGCTGGACCCGTGAGCATGATAGTTGGTTCGCTACCGACGAGTGCCGAGGCAACAATGCGGGCACGAGGACGCAGACCGAGCGCCTCACCCTTGGCTTTGCTGCCGATCAACACCAGGGCCGCACCATCAACAATGCCCGACGAGTTGCCAGCCGTATGTTGATGGTCGATCTGGGCGACTTGCGGATACTTTTTCAGCGCAACTGCATCAAAACGGGTTCGTCCCATGTCAGCAAAGACTGGCTGTAATTGGGCCAAGCCGGCCAACGAACTGTCTGCACGCGGATGTTCGTCACGCGCCAGGATGAGATTTTCACGTTCATCGTAAATTGGCACCAGCGACTTAAAGCGTCCCTCTTGTTGCGCTACTGCGGCACGGTTTTGGGAATTTAGAGCGTACGCATCCAACTGCTCTCGACTGAAGCCTTCGAGTGTGGCAATGAGATCAGCGCCGATCCCTTGCGGCACAAAGCCAATCTGCTCAGCCACCACCGGATCATCCATCAGCGCACCACCATCCGAACCCATGGCGACACGCGACATCGATTCGACGCCACCTGCCGCAATCAGCTCTTCCCAACCAGAACGCACCTTCATCGCCGCCACATTCACCGCTTCCAACCCCGAGGCACAGAAGCGATTGAGTTGCATCCCAGGCACGTCGGTGGACCAACCTGCCATCAAGGCTGTGCTACGGGCAATGTTTGCCCCTTGTTCACCGACTGGCGTCACACAGCCAAGCACGATATCGTCTACTTGACTGGTATCGAGTGCATGACGTTGCTGAAGCTCTTTTAACAAGATTGTCAAAAGTTGGATCGGTGGCACTCCGGCCAGCGCTCCATTCTTGCGCCCCTTACCGCGCGGCGTGCGGATTGCATCGAAGATATAGGCATCTGTGCTCATAGGCTCCTTCCTTTTTTGAGACAGACAAGAAGACAGGAAGACAAGAAGAAGGAATGAGTATGCAGATCATCCTGTCTTCTCGTCTTCTTGCATTTCTCACACCTCCACCACAGCCGCGCCCCAAGTCAACCCTGCCCCAAAGGCCACCAGCAGCAGACGATCACCGCGTTGAATGCGGCCACTCTCCATCTGTTCGGCCAGCGCCATTGGAATCGAGGCTGCTGAGGTATTGGCGTAGCGGTCAATGTTGACGATAAAGCGTTCCATTGGCACTCGCATATCCTTGGCGGCAGCTTCGATGATGCGGAGATTGGCTTGATGGGGAATGATCCAATCAACCTGGTCGAGTGTCATCCCCGCTTTATCCAGCGCTTTGTAACAGGAGCGCCCGACCACACGGGTGGCAAACTTAAAGACCTCGCGGCCATTCATCTTGATATAGTGGCTACCATCGGCAATTGTCTCTGCGCTGGCAGGCAAGGCTGAACCACCTGCGGGCATGATGATCTGCTTGGCCTGGCTGCCATCCGAACCGAGCGAAAAGCCACGTACACCGCCCGGTTGATCACTGGCAGAAAGCACCAATGCTCCCGCCGCATCCCCAAAGAGCACACAGGTCGAGCGGTCGTTCCAATCGACGAAACGACTGAGCAGTTCAGCTCCGATGACGAGGATGTTGCGATACGCTCCTGTCGCGATAAATTGATGTGCAGTCGTCAGCGCATAGACGAAACCGCTACAACCGTTGAGCAGCACAAATGCAGGTGTATCGAACGCTCCCAGTTCGTGCTGTACCAGGCTGGAGACGGGCGGCGCAAACTGGTCGGGCGTCGAAGTGGCCACAATGATCAAGTCAAGTTCCTGGGCGTCGAGGTTGGCACGCGCAAGGGCACGGCGTGCGGCGTTGACGCACAAGGTCGAGGTTGATTCATCGGGTCCAGCCAAGTGACGCTCACGAATGCCACTGCGCTGCACAATCCATTCGTCACTTGTATCCAACCGTAAGGAAAGATCGTGGTTGGTGACAACACGCTCTGGCACATAAAAACCCCAGCCGCGAATATGGCTGTAGATGTTGGACATGGAGTACTCCAGGTAGAACAAGGAAGTGGTAATTGAGTAATTACCTAATTACCACTTCCCTACTCACGGTCAGACATAAATACAATCGAAATCGGCTTAAAGCCCCACTTGGCGGACCATTCGTGGAAGCTGTGATTTTCATAGCCAGACTCGTAAAAGATGCGCTGGATACCATCCGCACGCAGTTGATTGATGGCTCCCTCGAAAAGTTGGCGACCGATGCCACCACCGCGATATTCGGGCAGCACGCAGAAATCCTGCAAGATGCCATAGCGTGTATACTTGCCTTCGACCTTATCAACGACTTGGAAGCCAACCACTTTGCCGCTTTCCACATCCACGGCGACTAGCTGTCCTTCTGGATACTCTTCAAATTCTCGGGTGAATTCTTTGCGCCAGATCGCAAATCGGTCTGGGCTGAGGGTTTGGCTGTCATACGCCACCCCTTCTTGTAGCTCGCTGTAAGAAATATAGCCCTGATGCGCAGAGGCAACCTGGTTGAAAACTGCCACCATGCCATCTACATCGTCGCGCCGCATTTTGCGTACTATCGCCTGCATAAGGATTCTCTGGGTAGTAAGGGTTATTATGATAAGATGAAGGGATGACGCCGACCTTCGGTCGGACATGACAAGGTGAAAGGTGAGTTACTACTTCATCTTGTCAGCCCTTCATCCTGTCAGCTTTTCATAGACAGTTACTATAGCACACTCCAGCATCCATTCGCCATTTTTTTGCAAGTTGTGCCATTTTACAAGCTATGGTATACTGTTTAAGCGGTAGATCACGATAGTGATTCTGCTCTTTAAACTTCTGGTTTTCTGTTCCAGCATAAGGAGAAAAATAAAATATGGCAAGTGTTACCTTTGAACATGTCTACAAACGGTGGGGCGATGTAACGGCAGTCAATGACCTGAACATCCATGTCGAAGATAAGGAATTCCTCGTCTTCGTCGGCCCGTCCGGTTGTGGCAAGACAACCAGCTTACGGTTGTTAGCCGGCCTGGAAGAGATCTCCGATGGCAACATCAAGATCGGCGACCGCATCGTCAACGATGTGCCACCTAAGGATCGTGACATCGCCATGGTTTTCCAGAGCTACGCACTCTATCCACATATGAGTGTCTATGACAACATGGCCTTCGGTTTGAAGTTGCGCAAGACTCCCAAGAGTGAAATCGACCGCCGTGTAAAAGAAGCAGCCGACATTCTCGACATTGGCCATCTGCTGGATCGCAAGCCCAAGCAGCTCTCCGGTGGCCAGCGCCAACGTGTAGCTGTAGGTCGTGCCATCGTGCGCGAACCCAAAGTCTTCCTTTTTGACGAACCGCTCTCCAACCTGGATGCCAAATTGCGTGTACAGACTCGTGCACAGATTACCCGCTTGCACCAACGTCTGGGCACCACCTTCATTTACGTCACGCACGACCAGGTCGAGGCCATGACGATGGCTTCCCGCATTGCGGTCATGAAAGACGGCATTTTGCAGCAGATCGATTCACCACAGAATCTCTACGATCATCCACGCAACGTCTTCGTGGCCGGCTTCATCGGCAGCCCGAGCATGAACTTCTTCGATGCAACCCTCGTGGAAAGCGATGGCAAGTTAGAGGTCAATGCCAGCGGCTTCCGCCTGCAAGTGCCTCCTGAAAAGGCCAGCGAATGGCGCGCTCACAAGGGTAAAGAAGTGATCTTTGGTATTCGCCCAGAAAATATCCATGCCAAACAATTTGTGCCGCCTGGCATCATGGAAGCGGATATGAAGGCCAAGATCGAAGTGGTCGAGTTGATGGGTAACGAAATCTTCCTCTACCTCGCCACGAAGGACAACAAGCAGTTCGTGGCCCGTGTCGATCCACGCTACCGCGCCACGATGGGCCAGGAAGTGGAATTGGCAGTCGATATGGCCAATGCCCACATCTTCGATCCCAAGACCGAAGTCTCGCTGGCTGGTTAATCTACTCGACTTTCTAGTACAATACAGGGGTGCGACGAATCGCACCCCTATTTTTTTTGCTTTGAAGTAAAGACAACAACAGATTTCGAATGAATCGAGTAAAATGAGTAATTCGTTATCGGTTGCTTTCCAGTCTATGTAGCGATTACATCATCGTTTTGGAATGATGATGGGAGAAATTGAAAATGAAATCTTATTCACCGGTTGCACTTCTGATTTTGGATGGCTGGGGTATTCGTGAAATGGAGCATGGCAATGGCATTAAACTGGCCAACACGCCCAATTTTAATCGCTGGTTGCGCGAGAAAGAACGCTCGATTGTCGATGCTTCAGGCGAAGCAGTTGGTCTGGTACCAGGCCAGATGGGCAACTCTGAGGTCGGCCATCTCAATCTAGGAGCAGGCTTCATTGTCTATCAAAATATCACCCGTATCGATAAGTCAATTGAAGATGGCTCGCTGGCCCACAATCCAATGTTGCTCGATGCCATGCACAAAACGCAAACAGCCGGTCATACGGTCCATTTGATTGGCTTGGTCGGCCCGGGCGGTGTGCATAGCCACACACGCCATCTACTAGCGCTGCTCAATATTGCTCAGCAACAAGGCATTTCTCCGGTCGTCCATGTCATCACTGATGGGCGCGATACGCCTCCCAACAGTGGACGAGAATTCGTGGCAGATCTGGAAGCCCAAATCCAGCAGAAAAAGTTAGGACGGATTGCCACAGTCAGTGGGCGCTATTATGCGATGGATCGTGACAAACGCTGGGAACGCACCAAGAAGGCCTACGATGCCATTATCCAACGCAGCGGTGAATCCTTTGCCTCCGCCGTTGCTGTCGTTGAACATTCCTATCAGCAGAATGTGACCGACGAATTTATCGTGCCAGCCCTGGTTGGCGACAAAAACGATGCCTCCTTGCGCATCCAGGATGGCGACTGTGTCATCTGCTTCAACTTCCGGGCCGACCGCATGCGCCAGATTGTGACTGCACTGGTCACGCCCGGTTTTTCCGGTTTTGATCGTGGCACGCCGCTGAAAGATTTGAATGTCATCACCATGACCCAATACGACGCCGAGTTGCCTGTGCAGGTTCTTTTCCCGCCGCATTTGGTCACCCATCCTGTTGCCCGCATCATCAGCGAACATGGGATGAAACAGTTTCATGCCGCCGAGACAGAGAAATATCCACATGTCACCTATTTCTTCAACGGCGGACGGGAAGAGCCTTTCCCAGGTGAAGAACGTCAGATGGCAGCTTCGCCCAAGGTGGCAACCTACGACCTCAAGCCCGAGATGAGTGCCTACGAATTGACCGAGATTGTACTCAAGCGTCTGGCCGAACACGACGACAACTTCCTGATTGTCAACTACGCCAATCCCGACATGGTCGGCCATACCGGCGTGCTGAGTGCAGCGATCAAGGCGGTAGAAACCGTAGACGAATGTGCCAACAAATTAGTCGAGGCCATTCTGCAAAAAGGTGGTGCAGCGATTGTGACCGCCGACCACGGCAACGCCGAACGCATGATCGACGAGTTGACCGGCACACCGCACACCTATCACACCACCAATCCGGTCTCACTCTTTGTGCTCTGTGATTCCTACATGCCGATGCGCCCACGTGGTATTCTGGCTGATGTCTCACCGACCATTCTCCATCTCCTCGGCCTGCCCCAACCGGAGCAGATGACGGGGAAGAGTTTAGTTGATTTTGCAAAAGCGATCGAGTGAAACGATGACAAGATGAAGGGATGACAAGATGACAGGATAAAGGGGTAATCGTCTGTATATTCATCTTGTCTTCCTGTCTTCCTGTCTTCCCTTCAAATTCCTATGTCAACCACCATGCAACAAGCCATCCACCTGCTCCAGCAATCCGAGCGTATTATGATTCTCACTGGTGCAGGAGTGAGCGCGGAGTCAGGGATTCGCACCTTTCGTGATGCGCAGAGTGGGCTGTGGGCCGATTTTGACCCGATGAAATTGGCTTCGCAGGAGGGTTTTGCCGCCGACCCAGGATTAGTTTGGCGCTGGTATATGGTACGTTTCATGCAACTTGGCGATGTGCAGCCGAATCCTGGTCATCATGCGCTGGCTCGGCTGCAACAGCAGAAGACACAGACAACGTTGATCACCCAAAACGTGGACGATCTGCATGAGCGGGCGGGCAGTACCACTGTGCTGCATCTGCATGGCAATATTGCTCGTTTCCATTGCAACCAATGTGGATTGCCACACTCACTGCAACCACAAGAAATGAAGGCCGATCAACCACCCCGTTGCCGCAGTTGTAAGGGCTATGTTCGTCCCAGTGTGGTCTGGTTTGGCGAAATGTTGCCGCAAGCCGAGGTGCAACAGGCATGGCAAGCGGTCCGTAGGTGCGACTTGATGCTGGTGGTTGGCACCAGTGCTTTAGTCTACCCCGTGGCAGAACTGCCTTGGATCGCCAGACGTGCTGGCGCAAAGGTGATCGATGTCAACCCCGAAGCCACGCCGATCTCCGAGATGGCGGACATTTTCTTACAAGGCAAGGCAGGGGAAGTGCTGCCACAACTTGTAATGGGTAATCCACATCCACGCCTGTAACCCTCTCCTACTTTCTTTTGATCACTCGCTGGAGAATGTGGTAGGCTACGATTTTACATCGATTGAAATTGTTTTTGATCTTGGAGGCGGTATGTCTTTCAGTATTACCTACTATGGTCATTCAACGCTTGTGCTTGAAGTAGATGGAACACGACTCATCGTCGATCCCTTTTTAGCACCCAATAATCCGCTATCACCGGTTGGGCCGGATGAAATCCAAGTCGATTACATCCTACAAACCCACGGCCACGGCGACCACATTGCTGACACGGTGGGGATTGCCAAACGCACCAATGCCCAGGTGATCTGCAACTTTGAGATTGCCAACTGGCTGCAAAATTTAGGTGTGAGCAACATCCATCCCATGCACTTGGGCGGTGCCTTCACTTTCCCATTCGGCAAGGTAAAAATGACCATCGCCCACCACGGCTCAGGCTTGCCCGATGGCTCCTACGGCGGCAACCCAGCCGGCTTTCTGATCAATTTCAACGAAGGCCACGACCTCTATATTTCCGGTGACACCGCCCTCACCTACGATATGAAACTGATCGGCGAGCAGGGCGGCGTGGATTTGGCGATTCTCTGCGTCGGTGACAACTTTACGATGGGTCCCGACGATGCAGTGATGGCAGCACAATTTGTCAAGGCCAAACATGTGATCCCGGTGCATTACAACACCTGGCCTGTGATTGCAATCGATGCACAGGCGTTTGCCAAACGCTTAGCGCGCGAGGCCGAAATTGATTGTTCGGTAATGGCCCCCGGAGAGACCAAGGAGTTTTGATGAGTTCGATTCTTGTCTGGCTTGCGCTGTTGGTGGCTCTGGGTGCGCTCGGCTATGCCTGGTTGCAGAGTCGCACCATTGATACGATCAATCGCCGTTTGGATCGCTACAACAAGGCGCTCTTCGATGCCGGAGATGAGATTCGCACCCTACGCGAGCAACTCGACGCCACGGCTACGCAGCTACGCATCGAGATCAAGAAGCAGAATGGGCAAGCGCTCTTTACACCCGACATGAGCGTCAAAGAAGCGCAAATGGTGCATCCGAATGCGCAGCGAGTGATGGCCAGTTTACATTTGGGCGGTTGTATCACCTGTGCCGAAGACAGCCTGGCCAAGGCATCACACGATCATGGCGTAGATCTAAATCTGCTCTTGACCCATCTAAACCACTTGGCTGACAACGAAGCGCTCAGCCTACAGGATTTACCCAAAGCGCCGAATGTTCAACTCGAATTCTGACTTGAAAATGCGGATTGCGGATTGCGGAATTATTCGCCACCCGCCACCCGCCACTCGCCACCCGTTAACTTATGACCGATTTAAATGATCACATCCCTCATACCAAAGCCGAACTGCTCTTTCCGGCCCACTTGATTCCCAGCTTGCGTGACCTGCGCGGTGAAGAATGGCGACAATTGGTCGATCGAGTTTCGACGCTCCCCGAAACGCACCCCGATTGTCTGGCCTTCATCTTGATGATGATCGAGTTGGATGGCTGCTTGCGCTGCAACAGCAACAACTTCAAGTTCCTGCGCGGCTGTTTTCTCTGTGCCACGCAGACGGTACAATCCTTCAAGGGCAACGATGGCGATCTGTTGGAGATGTACAACAAGGCCAAACATGACCTCAACATCCACCTGCAACAGGGCATCAAGCCAGGGGAGTTGAAGTTGGCGGCGTAAATTCGACGTATAATGCTTCCGGGAAGGCTCTTGCGCAAGTGAAACTTGTAAAATAATCCCTTCCCGGAAGAGAGTTGATTCTTTCGAGATTGAGAGATTAGGAGGTTAGAAGATTGGGGCAAGTCGTCAATCTTCCAATCTCCTAATCTCTCAATCTCCTTTTAAGGGTACTTTTCAAATTATGGCTACAAACGGAAGCGCAAAAAAAGTCGCCATTCTGGGCGGCGGTATCACGGGGTTGACAGTTGCTTATGATTTGATGCGTCAATCGCCGGGGCAGTACGAGGTGACGATCTTCGAGGCGGCCCCGCAGTTGGGCGGTTTGGCGGCGGGCTTTAAGGGGCGCAAAGAGTGGGAATGGGCGCTGGAATATTACTATCACCATCTCTTTACCTCGGACAAGGCGATGTTCCAATTGGTGAAAGAGATTGGCTTTGGTGACTCACTCAAGATCTACCGCCCTAACACTGCCATCCACTCGCAAGGGGTCAACTATCCGCTCGACAGTGTCACCCGCATTTTGCGCTTCCCGTTGATCCCGTTCATCGACCGTCTGCGCATGGGCATGGCAATTGCCTGGCTACGCTATAGCCCTACTCCCTCCTGGCAGCAATATGATAAGATGACCGCCGACCGTTGGCTACGGCAGTGGATGGGCAGCACCGCCTACGAAGCCGCCTGGGAGTTCCAACTGGAAGGCAAGTTTGGCGAGCATTACAAAGAGATCAACATGGCCTGGATGTGGGCGCGCGTCTTTACCCGCACTCCCCAACTCGCCTACTTTGATGGTGGTTTCCAAGCCTTCGCCGATCACTTCGGCAGCTATCTGCGCCAACAAGGCGTGCAAATCCACCTCAACACCCCCGTCGAATCGATCAAACCAAACGCCGAAGGTGGCTATGAACTTGGAGTACGAAATACGAAATACGAAATACGAAATTTCGACCTCGTCTTGAGTACCGTCAGCCCCAACTTGATGCAGAAGCTCACCCCCGACCTGCCCACCTCCTACCTTTCACAACTGCACAAGCTGAAAAGCATGGGAGCGGTCGTGCTCACGGTAGCGATCAAACAGAAACTGACCGACGACATGTATTGGATCAGCCTACCCAAACGTGAAGGTATCCCGCTGCTGGCCATGGTCGAACATACCAACATGATCGACCCGCGCCACTACGCTGGTGACCATCTGCTCTACCTCGGCAACTACCTTGAGCCCGATCACCCCTACTTTGAGATGAGCGTAGACCAGTTGTTAGCCGAATTCACGCCCCATCTCAGCAAGTTCAATCCCGAATTCCGTCCCAACTGGGTCACCGGTGCCTGGGTTCACCGCGCCAAATACGCCCAACCGATCCCGCCCGTCGGCTACCTGGAGCTGATCCCCGACATCCGCACGCCGCTGCCAGGGTTATACTTTGCCTCGATGAGCCAGGTATATCCGTATGATCGAGGGACGAACTATGCGGTGGAGATGGGGCATAAGGTGGCGGGGATGATTAGAGGAGGTTAACGTACTACCTCAATAAAATAATTCCCCTCCACATACGGAAACTTCTCTTCCACGTCTTCCGCCAGCTCCACACCCAAACCGTTTCGTTCTGGCAGGGTCAGCCACCCACCCTCGATCTGCGGCTTTTGTTTCAGCACGCCCCATTGCAGCGGCCCTTGGATCATGCACAGTTCCAGCACGCGAGGATTGGGCAGGGCGGCGACGGCGTGGGCGTTGGCCAGACACATCAGGCCGTTGTGCCAACTGTGCGGGCAGGTATCGACGCCGTATTGGTGCGCCACTTCGGCGATCTTCATCAGTTCAGTGATGCCACAGATGCCGGCGTCGGGCTGGACGATGCCGTAGGCGCGCTTTTGCAGATAGGGGCGGAACTGCTCCAACGTGGTGTACTGCTCCCCACCAGTGATCGGCATCTCCACGGCGGCGTTGAGACGGGCGTAGCCATCGACATCTGTCTGGGGAATTGGCTCCTCGAACCAGGTGAAGCCGAGGCGGTTGAGTTCCTTGGCGATGGTCAATGCCTGCTCTTCTGTCAAGCGTTGGTTGCCGTCGAGCATCAGTTCCATGCGCCCATTGACGGTCTGGGTCAATTCACGCACTAGCCCCAGAAAGCGATCCACAGTCACGCCATCCCACGACCATTGGGTGCCGATGCGAAACTTCATCGCCGTGTAGCCCTGCTCGATATAGCTGACAGCTTCGTCGATCAATTGTTCGGGACGCACCCGCCAATCGTAACGGCAACCGCTTGAAGCATAGAGTCGAACCTTGGCCAGCGAATTGGTAGAGAGTAACTGGCTGACTGGTTTGCCAGCAATCTGCCCGCGCAAATCCCACAGCGCGCAGTCGATGCCTGCCACGGCACAATCATGCGCCCAGGTGCGCCCGTCTGGATGTGGCGTCACTGCCAGATCGCGTGGATCTTTGCCGACGAGGGTCTGGCCGTACCACTCCACCCATTCTTGAATTAACCCCGGTACGCCATAGGCACACGCCTCGCCGATGCCGGTGAAGCCGTCGTCGGTCTGAATCACAACCACTGGACAATCAGCCTTGACAATGCGCAGGTGGGCCGTGATCCACTGCTCATGGCGCTCGTGCATACGGGAGAGAAGGAGGGTTGTAACTTTGGTGATTTTCATAAGTGCTCCACGTTTAGTTAATCAGTATTCGTGATACGAATGACAATGGCGTTCGGCCAGCGGTTGTTGTTGTAGAGCCGTTGGGCGTGCACGACGGAGAGATGCAGACCATGCCCATCCTGTTGCCAACTGCCTTTGGGATTAACGTCAGGGCGGTATTCGAGTACATGGCCCGACTGTCCCAGGATTTCGACTTCAGTTTGTGCCGTCGCTTTAACCTGGTGCAACGTGATCACTTTGCGTTCGCCTTTGGGCCAGGGCGTACCCATGACGATGGCGTAGACAGTCTTCTCATCCTTGCTGCGCGTGTACCAAACTTCATGGTCAAGCGTCAGCCGCTCTCGGATGATTGGGCATGGCTTGATTTGATAGATGGCTTCCCGGTTGACAAAGAGCCAGAGCGCCAACTCCATGATACGGTCGCTCTGCTCGGCTGGGATCTCGCCATTCGGCTTGGGACCGACGTTGAGCAGCAGATTGCCACCCTTGGCACGCGTCTCGATCAGCATGTTGATCAACTGCGTGCCAGACTTGTACTCTTCGTTGGTCGGCTTGTAGGCCCATTGCGTCCCCAAGGTAAAACAGGCTTCCCAGGGGCCGGACAGGGGCCGGTCGGGCAGTTCCTGCTCTGGGGTGGCCATGTCCCCACGTGTCACCACCACATCCGGCTGGAGTTCCCAGGCCAACTGCTTCAGCCCGTCAGCCACGCCATCGAAGAAGAGAATATCAATCGGGCCATAATGGGTCAGCAATTCGCGCAGTTGGGCCAGGTTGTGCGCCATCAACTGGGGATTATTGAGCGGGTTGCATTCGTGGCTGCTGCGGCTGATCTCGCGGCCCTGTTGGTGGAGAATCCAGAAGTCGTCGGGCGAGAAGTAGAAGCCGATGGCGATGCCCCATTTGCGAAAGGCCTCGACAATCTGGCGGGTGATATCGCGGCCATAGGGAGTGTTCATGATGTTGAAGGGCGTGGTCTGTGTCTCGAACATGCAGAAACCATTGTGGTGTTTGGTGGTAAAGACCACGTACTTCATGCCCGCCACCTTGGCCTGGCGCGCCCATTCATCGGGGTCAAAGCGGGTGGGCAGAAAGGTGGTGGGCAATTCGGCAATATAGCGGTCGAGATAGTCTTGGGAGGCACCGACCATCGAATGGCTGATCACCGAGCCAAGTTGTGAATCGACGCTCCAGTGAATAAACATGCCGAGCGCCAAATCACGAAACCACTCGACCCGTTCCGGCTTGTTGCCCGAAACGGTTGAGGCGGATTGCGCCGAGTTTTCCTTGTCACTGGCAAAGATATAGGACGGCATAGATGAGTCCTTGAAAAGTTGAGAATGGAGATAAAGCCAATTCTACCACATTTGTAACCTAGACAACCCTATAGGATCGATCAAAAGTTCTCAGCTTGGTCGATCATCGGCTACAATGAACGGAAAAGGGATTGTCTGTAATTAGAGGTTGGAGGGGTGAGGGGTGAGGTAAGAAGTTCCAACCTCACCCCTCACCCCTCACCCCTCAGTATTTTTGAAAAGAGAAACTATGTTCGGACGAAAAAATAACGGACTCAACGAAGAAACGGTACGTGCGGCGCTGAGTACCGTACAGGAGCCAGAACTCCACAAAGACCTGATCACGCTCAACATGATTCGTGACCTCACGATCAACGGCGGCGATGTCAGTTTTACGATCATGCTCACCACGCCTGCCTGCCCGCTGCGCAGCCAGATGGAGAACGACTCGGTCAAGGCCGTCAGCGCCATTCCGGGGGTCAATCGAGTCAACGTGCGCTTTGACGCCCAGGTGCGTGGCGATAGCCGGATTGCGGGCAAACTCAACATTCCGGTCAAGAACATCATCGCTGTGGCCAGTGGCAAGGGCGGCGTGGGCAAAACTACAATCAGCACCAACCTGGCGGTCAGCCTGGCATTGGAAGGAGCCAAGGTCGGCGTCCTCGACGCTGACATCTACGGACCGAACATTCCGATCATGTTTGGCTTGCAAGGCATGCCCAAGGTCGTCAACAACAAAATGCAGCCGCTCGAAGCCTTCGATGTGCAGGTGATCAGCATGGGCTTCTTGATGCCCGAAGGCGAAGCAGTGGTTTGGCGTGGGCCGATGTTGCACAAGGCGATTCAGCAACTCTTTATGGATGTTGCCTGGCAAGAGCTTGACTATCTGATCGTCGATCTGCCCCCAGGTACTGGTGATGCACAACTCAGCATGGCGCAAAGTGTGCCGATGACGGGTGCGATCATCGTTACCGGCCCGCAGGCGGTGGCAGTCAGCGATGCAAGACGCGGCGCAGCGGCCTTCAAAAAGCTCGAAGTGCCGATCCTCGGTGTGGTGGAGAACATGAGCGGCGAGATCTTTGGCTCCGGCGGTGGGGAGGCATGTGCCACCATGATTGGTGCTGAGTACCTGGGGACTGTCGAACTGGATCCCAATGTACGCAAAGGGGGCGACAGTGGCATCCCGATTGTGGTGGCTGCGCCACAAAGCAAAGCGGCGGAGCAACTACGTGTGCTCGCCCGCAAAGTCGCTGCCCGCATCAGCCTAATACAGATGGAACCGGATCCTGTGTTGAGAATTATTTAAGCGATGAAGCGTCCCAACATTCTTCTGATCACCTCCGATCAGCAACACTACGACACGCTCGGCGTCACCAATCCAAGCATACGCACCCCAGCCCTTGACCGGCTGGCAGCCGAGGGCACGCGCTTTACGCGTGCCTACTGTCCCAACCCGACCTGTTCGCCGACACGAGCGTCGTTGATCACGGGGCTGTATCCGTCGAGTCATGGTTGTTGGGCGATTGGGGTGAAACTGCCTGAGGACGTGCCGACGGTAGGAGCTCTCTTCCAGGAACATGGCTACGAGTCGATCTTGGTCGGCAAGGCCCACTTTCAACCGCTCAAGTCTGAGCCGGGCTGTGAGTCGATTGAGCGGCAGCCGCTGTTCAAGGATCTGGACTATTGGCGCAACTTCCACGGTCCCTGGTACGGCTTCAACCATGTCGAGACGGCGCGCATGCACGCCAACGAATCCCACGCCGGGCAACATTATGCCTTGTGGATGGAAGAGAAAGGGCTGAAGAATTGGCAAGAGTATTTTGTCCAGTTCCCCCATCGCGCCGATGACAAATATGCTGGTCCCTGGTACACACGTGATGCACTGACCTGGGATCTACCTGAGGAGTTTCATCACACCCATTGGGTCGGCGAGCGGACAATCACCAACATGGAGCGTTGTGTCAAGGCCGATCATCCCTTCTTTCTCTGGTCGAGCTTCTTCGATCCGCATCCGCCCTATGTGGTTCCTGAGCCATGGGCCAGCATGTACGACCCAGCGAAGGTGCCGATTTCGCGCTTCGTCGAGGGTGAATTCGACCGCATGCCACCTCACTTTGCCAAGACCCGGGAAGCAATGCCCGACTTTTCGATGTACAAGGAGCCAGGCGGCAGCGAATTGCATGGTTTCCACTCGCATCTACACAGCGAAGCAGAATTGCGGCGCAGCATTGCCAGCTACTACGGCATGACCAGCCTGATCGACTTCGAGGTAGGAAAAATCCTGGAGGCGCTGGATCGGCTGGGGTTGGCAGAGAATACGTTGGTCGTCTATACCACCGATCATGGTCACTTTATCGGTCAGCATGGCTTGCTTGCCAAGGGTGCCTTTCACTACGAGGATGTCCTGCGCGTGCCGATGCTGGTACGCTACCCCGGCAAGGTGGCTGCTGGGGCAGTGAGTGACTCGATCCAAAGTTTGGTCGATTATCCGCAAACCTTTCTGGCGGCGGCTGATATCAAAGCACCTGGTGCCATGCAAGGGGTAAATCAACTCACCGTTTGGCAAGACGAGCGCGAGCAGGCGCGTGATCATGCCTTGGTCGAGAATCGGCACAACCCAACCAGCGTTCATCTACGCACGCTGATTACCGAGCGCTATAAGATTACGGTCTACCGCAACGCCGACTATGGGGAATTGTTCGATTTAGAGGAAGACCCGCAGGAGCTACACAATCGTTGGGACGATCCCAGCTACGCATCCGTCAAAGCGCAGATGTTGCTGAAATTTGTCCAGGCGGAAATGGAGCGAGAAGCGACACGGATGAAGCGCATCATCCATGCTTGAGATGATCACCGATGCGTGAGCCACTTGAGGATCACTTCGAGGGGAGCCGCGCCGAGAACAATCAGAAACCCATATTTGATCGACTTGCCAATGGCGGTAGCGACAAAAAACTTCCAAATCTTCATCTTCGAGGCACCCGCCGCAATCCCTGCCAAGTCAAAGAGTGGAAAGGGGTAGGCGGCCAGTGCGATTAGCAACAGCGCACCATATTTTTCGGTGCGGGCATGGATTTTGTCCATCAACGGGCGCTGCGATTCAGGAATTAAGGTCTGACCGGTGGCACCAGCAAAGTAGCCGGTCAGTTCGCCCAATGCACTTCCCAAGCCAGAAATAATACTCAGCCACCAAGGATTCAACTGCGTCCCCATGGCAACCACCAAGGCCGCACCAGGGACAGGGACGACAATAGTTGCACTAGCCAAGGCATTGATCGCAAAGGCTCCCAAGTAGCCCCATGCCTGAAAACGCCTGAGCCAGTGTGGATGAAACAGCAACCAAACGCTGACGACAGTAACGCCAACAGCCAGCAACACTGCAAGACCTAGCGCCAAGATATTACGAGGTGATTGAAGTTTTGATCGAGCTCCATCTGTTGACATTATCAGTTTGCTTGTCTCAAACGAGAACGCGCAGAGAAGGCGAGTAAGAAGATAGACACATGGGGAGGTGAGGGGGTGGGGAGATAAGGTATTAACTGTCTCCTTATCACCCTATCTCCCCATCTCCTTATACTAAGCCACTATTCTTGTATGACGGCGATGGTCTGGTGCAATTCTACTTTGCCACTGTCACTGACTGAATTGTGTCACTAACGGTGAGGGATGTCAACACCTCGTTACCACCTGTAATGTGTCCAAAGAAACCATACTGCAAGTTCCATGATTCAGGTGGCGGAGCCAGTGTGACAATCAGTTGGCTGCTACTGGCCAGGATAAAATCTACACCCTGACGTCGTGGCACAAAGGCCCAATATCCCACATCAGGCTTCACATCGAGATTGGTTTCGGGTGCAAACTCATATCCCGCATCACTGTCGGGCCGATTGGCCGGTGCGCCTAGGATCATATATTGACCTGGTTGCACCAGATTGACTGGGGTATTGTCATAGAAACCGAGGTCAGCGAGCAAGACAAAATTGTTGACCGCAATCGGCGCAATGTCGCCACGCAGTTCAAGGGTCATCACACCTTGGCTAGTGAGCACAGTGGCGGTATAGACCTTCTTCTCAATTACCTGTTCTGGGGCTGTGTTAAAATAGTTGGACTTTTCTTCAGGCGGCACAGAAGCCAAGGGTCGATTGGCCGCATCCAGCGAATTGGGTGCAAATGGTGTCGGTGTGGCTGTCGGCGGCAGCGGTGTAGGTAATGTACTTGTATCCGCTTCCTCAATTGTCACACTCTCAATGGTGTCACCCAGAAAATCAGGATTTTGCTCTGGATCGCGGCGTGTCAATTGATTCAGTACATCCATCCCTTCAATCACTTCACCAAAGATGGTATGATGTCCATTCAACCATTCAGCCGGCCCAAAGGTGAGGAAAAATTGGCTACCGTTTGTGCCAGGACCCGCATTTGCCATGGCCAAAAGACCAGGGCGATCAAATACAATGCCCTCTTTGATCTCATCTTCAAATTGATAGCCTGGCCCACCAGCACCCGTGCCTGTTGGATCGCCACCTTGCGCCATAAAGCCATCTAGCACACGATGGAAGGTGGTATTATCGTAGTAACCTTCCCGGGCTAAGAAGACAAAGTTATTGACGGTCATCGGTGTGCGGTCCGCATAAAGCTGAACTTTGATGTTACCTTTGGCTGTCTTGAAATTAGCATAGTAATACTTGCCAGCGACCAAAACGTTGGGAGGGAGCGATGTATACTTGTTGGCACGTGCAGCCACTTCGGCGGGAATCTTTGAGTCAGCACTCGGTGCAGCCGCAGCAGGTTGCTGTGGTTCTGGTGTCGCTGTGCTTTCAGCAGCAGCAGCGGCTTCTGTCGGGGTTGCAGCTACGGTTGTTGGCTCCACAGTTGGCGTCGCATCCGCACCTCCACCGCAGGCGGCGAATACAAACATGGCCGAGGCAATCATCAGTGTAAAGAACAAACCTCGCCAATGTCGCTGGTAAACTTTCATCTTGGAACCAATACGCAATTGTTTATTCACGGTTTCTCCTGAAAATAGTCAATAAAAGAGGACCTACGCACTATAAGGTCAGATCAGACGGAATTGACCTGATTTAGTACTATGCGTAGGCCCTCAGAGAATGCATCGCCACATAGTTTACACGATGTGGCGAAATTTGCATGGAGTTGTTGGCCGTTGCAAGCGTTAAAAAAACGTAACTACGAACCCCACCTAACCTTCCCTGAAGTCGGCGAGGGTTAGGTGGGGTGGCATTTCCTCTTGCAATGACCTTAATTGAGCCGCATACGGCTTAAGTTCCCGGTTGACGAACGCCGCCCCTACGAAACTCAAGCCACCACAGTCCATACACAAAAATGGAGAACATGACAACAGCCATGATGATCGCTTCGTACAAGTTGGCGCGTGTCAAGTAGACAGCAGTTAAACCCACGGCACCGGCGATCAGATAGCAGATGAGCACAGCCTCGCGGCGGCTGCCCGTAAGCAACGCCAGTCGATGACTGATATGGTCCTTTCCAGGGGTAGTTAGAGGATTTTTTCCACGCCGTCCACGACTGATAATCACCAAGGTAGAATCAAAGATCGGCACAAGTAACACCAAGATCGGAATCATCCAGGTGACTGTAACGCTATTGGTTGGAAATCTGAGCTTAATGGCAACGGCTGAAAGCAAAAAGCCAAGAAACAGACTGCCTGT
Organism: Caldilineaceae bacterium; assembly: GCA_046328715.1. Taxonomy (GTDB): domain Bacteria; phylum Chloroflexota; class Anaerolineae; order Caldilineales; family Caldilineaceae; genus JAXLWB01. The sequence goes on from JAXLWB010000008.1 coordinate 49,435, forward strand.
ATCGCCCATAAAAATATGCGCCGGGTTCCAGTTGTAAAAGAGAAATCCTGCACAAGCTCCCGCCAACGCTGCAGCTAAGATCCCCACTAGAACTTGATTGCTCAGAGCCGCCAAGAGCGTGAAGTAGGTCGCAGCAATCATCGCAATGCCACCAGACAAACCATCCATGTTATCGAGCAAATTCATGGCATTGGTAATGCCTACCACCCAAACAATGGTGAGGGCGATGTCAAGCCCATTGCCAAAGATGCGAATTTGTATGCCAGAATAGACCAGAATCGCCGCTGCCAAAAATTGTCCAGCAAGTTTGATATAGCTACCGAGACCCCAACGGTCATCGATCACGCCCATCAGACTCATGAGCGTGGCACCCGTAAAGATGCCCACGACCTCCCCTACATAGAAGCGCTCACTGGCAAAGAGCAGGGCAAGAATGAACGCCAGGTAGATCGCCGCCCCCCCCAGCAAAGGCACTGGGTTGGAGTGAATCTTGCGCGAGTTGGGCTTATCCACTACGCCCAACTGGAGTGCCAAACGACGCATCAGGGGGGTGCCGCCGACTGCAAGCAGAAGTGCGCTGGCGCCCATTAACATATAGGTAGACATATCGTGCCTCATATATTCAGGTAAATGAACATAAACTTAATAAATATATAAAAACACAACTTTTACAATTGATCAAGTATCGAGATCGGCGGATGACAAGTAACGAGCCCTACCTCTATTGCCAAGATCGACCGTTTGTACAGTTTGTGGTCAACCGTGAAGCATGATGCACGAATGTTGATATCACTTCACACCTCACACTTCCTCCAAAATATGACAAACTGACCTAGAGATCAGTAACTCGCCACCCATCCTGTATCAACCCCCAAGCGCCTTTGTCAACTGCTCGACCACTGGTTTGTCACTAGCCGGTGCCAACTGTAGGGCCTGCTGAGCCATTTGGCGCGCTTGGTCAATTTGTCCCACGCTTTGTAGCAGTGTCGCCATCTTGTAAACGGGCAGATAGTTGGTCGGTTGCGCCGTTGCTATCTGCTGATAGATCTGAATGCCCAAGCCAATCATATCCGTGTAGACCTGTCCATTGGCTGGGCTTACTGCGGCAATCGCCTGATCGACACTGCTGGCCGCATTCACCAAGTCGCCCTGCTGTTGATAGAGCAAGACAAGATTGCGCAGTGCCGCCGCATTGCCCGGCTGTAATTCAATCACTTTGATGTTGGCCTGGATCGAATCGGTGATCTGATTGGTACGAGCGTAGGCCACACCGAGATAGCTCCACAACTGCACAGTCGATGCCGAACGATTCGCCTGGTCAAAGGTTGCAATACCCTGCTTCATCACTGGAATCAGCTTATCATAGAGTTGGTTGCGCTCGTAAAAATCGGCGAGCAGCAGGTAGGTCTGGTCGAAGAGCGGATCGATCTCCAGGCTGTGGACATAGGCAGCTTCGGCCTTGTCATTTTCAGAGCGTGCCTGGAAGGCATTGCCTTTTTCGTTCCAGAGATGGGCAGCGTTCGGGCTCAGCGTTGTCGCCGTCTCATACATGGCTACGCTCTTGTCGAGCATTTCCTGACGCATCTGTGGATTATCAGTGCTCAGATCGGCCCAGGTGCGGTAAAGGCGCGCCAGGTTGGCAGTATGGTCGGTGTTGAGTGGATTCACCCGCTGTGCCTCCAGCAGAACACTTTCCGCAGCCCGCAAAAGATCTAGCCGCCCCATCTGGGCCACATCATTCGGGCGTAGTGCCAGCACTTGCGCCAGCGATCCACCTTCGGAGAATTTGACAGCACCCTCGGCAGTTTGTACCGTCTTGGCCTGTTCAAGCAAGCTACGGCCCAGGAAGAGCATGTATTGATCTTCGGTCGTACGTTCTGCCAGCGCTCGCCCATAGAGTTCAATACTGTTGATCCACTGGCCGGCGTTGTCGAACTGCTGTCCTTGTTTGTAAATGATGTCGGCACGCACCAGGTCTACATTGATGCTACTTATAAAGAAGTAGGCAACAAAGGCCAAGATCGGTGCCGCCACAAGGGCAAAGGCGGGTCGCCCGGCATTGGCAATCCGACCCGACAGCCAACGCCAAGCATAGACAGCCGCAGTTCCCAACATCCAGAGAATCACAATCGTGGTAAAGACGGCAAAGTGGTTGGCCACATAGTTCAACACATTATTCAACTGCTCTACGGTCTGTGTGGGCGGGAAGGGAGTCAGGCGGCTACCTTGAATGATGCCGTAAACAAGCCAGCTAAACCAGACCACAACCCCATGTAACGCAAAGCTGCGCAGCCACCAGGACCAATCGGGGGCACGCTTTTGGCGCAGCACCTCGGCAGTCAACCCGAGTGCCGCCGCAAAAAACCAGGTAAAGAGCAGGTTATAGAGCAAAGCACGACTGGTAATGATCTCCTGACCGCGCACAAGTTTGGTGAAGGCATTCAAGAAGACCTCGATGCCATCAGTTTTGCCTTGGGGATTGGTGGTATAGATAAAAACTGCCGTCAGAAAGACCAGGATGTCAGTCATCATGGTCGAGGGAAAGAGCGGCAAAGTGTTGACAGATCGACGGGGGGGCGGTGGCACAGCTCGTACAGGCACAGGACGGGTGCGATCTTTACGATTTTTGCCTTGGGCCGAAGGGGCAGCAGGCGGCGGAGTTTGAGGTACAACAACCTGGCTGGCTTCCTCTTCAGTTTCTTCTTCTGTCGCTTGCGCAATGGTGGCATTTTCAGGTTGTGCCCAGCGCATCCCAACCACCAACATCGTTGCGGTCAGCACCCAGAAATGGATACGCGTGGCAACAATCGCAATCCCAAAGTGGATTTCGGCAAAGTGAGCAATAATGGCACTCACAATGGCGATGATCAGCAGTACACGTGGAATATCAGCCCGCTGCGGACGGAAATCCGTGTGCATGAAGGCGGCAATCGTGGCGTAGATCACCAGCCCAGCCAGAAGGCCGGTTGGGAGGGCAACACCAAAAAAGCGGAACTGGCCACCGTCCAAATAGACTGCCAGCGAAATGGAAATGATGGCACCTAGTCCTAGCAACACAAAAAAGAGGATCGTATCGCGCCGTTTGACGATCAATCCCAACCAACGCAACGCCCAATAGAATACACTCAAGAAGAGTGACATATACGCCACAAAGCCCAATAACCCAGTAATGACCAGGCTATCCCAGGTCTCATTGTGCGAACGATCCGGACTGGCATTGCGTGCTTCAATATTGGCCAGAGGGGGCGGATAAAAGGGGTTGTAGGCCACCCACATGGCTTCGGGGCCATAGCCTACAATCTGGCGCAGGAAGTTGATGGAATCCTTGGAGCCATCAGGGTAGGTCAAAGGAGCATGGGGTTGCATCATTTTGGCATCGCCCGTCCAAATCAAGATACGGACCAGCCCTGTTCCATCGGTGTCGAGAATCTGGCAAAGGCGAGCGATATTGGGATTGGCACAGATCGGTCCAGAGGCGAGAAACGTATTTAAGGCAACCAGCAATGCAGCGCCGGCAATACCTAATGCAGCCCAAATGCCGGTCAATAATCGGTAAGCACGCGGTCTTCGTGCGCTGAAGAGCAAGAGGATAAAGAGATAAAGGCCAACAAACATACCAATCCATGGGCCACGGCTCTGCGTCCAGAAGATGGCCAAGGCTTGCACTACCAAGATGACCAGATAGATGCTGCCAGCCAGGACATTGGCAGAGTCGCTATCCCGGTTCAGTTCCTGATAGTCAGCGCTAATGATTGCGGCGAAACTATTGTAAATTCGTTCCAGCGTGAGGAAGAAAGGAATAATCAAATAGGCGGCCAGGAAGATTGCGTTGCCTGCATTGCCTGCCACACGACTCGTCACATCACCGCCCCAGGGCAGCGGGTCGATCTGATTGTGTTGGATAATGCCGTAAATTGCAACTGGGAAGCTGGTAATAATGATTGCATGTTGCAGGCGGCGCAGTTGCTCGGGTCGCCGCAGATGGGCTGCTGTCAAGCCTGCAATCGAAACATAACAAAGAAAACCGAAGGTCCCTTGGAGGCGTTGATACGAACCGAACCAGCTTACAAAAGGTGCCACGCTTAAGGCAGTGCTGATTAAATAGGCTATGATCAACAAGATCACTGGGATAAAGAAGGGCATTCTTCTGCCTTGCTGCAAGAGCGAGGAGGCTTGCACTTCTTCTTCACTCTCCTTTTCACGAAAGGCTGGTAGCCAGAGCGGACCACCATTGGCGATCTTACTCAACCAAGCGGCAATCATAACCAGGGCAATCGAGCGCACCAGGCTGCCTTTGTCTGGTTCGAAGACGCGGCTGGAGAATACATTAAAAAACATGGGCGCCAAAATCAGCGCTGCCAACCAACCTGCTTCGATAACACCTTCACACCAGTAATCGAATTTAGAACGTACTGCACTCATAGAGGGATCCTCAGTGATGTAGAAAAATAGTCGCTGTTCAGTTTTGCAGAGATGTGACCGGCACTTTCTGCTAGACAACGAACTGTATCGGAAAAGTGCCGGTCACATTGCAAACTAGAATAATTGCTATGCCAGTTATTGTATGTGAAGCTCCGATGGTGAACTGGAGCTTTTGCGCCAATAGGAGCCTAAAATCGCCTCAAATTTCATGACAAGCATATATTAAAGCAAGCTTACATCTTACTTGCTTTAATCATTAACCTGCATTGTCCTACAACGAAGCAAAAGATGCAAAAGTTCGATATGACAGGAAAATAATAGTGGCAATTATTGGAAGAACTTACTCCGAGAAGATGACAAGAGGAGGGGATGACAGAATGAAGAGATGATTAATCTTCTCATCCTGTTATCCCTTCCTCTTGTCAAATTTAGGCTTTGTTCTTTAGCGTGGGATCGAGAGCATCGCGCATACCATCGCCGATGAGGGTGAAAGAGAGTACAGTTAAGGTGGTGAGAATACCAGGACCAAGCAACAGATGTAAACCTTGCAAATGCCCCGTAATTGCGTCACGTTGAAAAATAAAGCTATTGGCGCGGTTGAGCATGTTGCCCCAACTAGGATCAGGAGGTTGTACCCCCAAGCCCAGAAAGCTCAGAATCGATTCCGAGACCATCAAGCCGCCGATATCGGCAAAGGTAAGTACAATGATCAGCGGAATGGTATTAGGGATGATATGCTGGAGCATAATTCGCCAATTGCGTGCACCAATCGCACGGGCGGCCAAGGCATAGTCAAGTTCGCGCACTCGGAAGACGCTGCCCCGCATAAAGCGTGCCGTACCAAACCAACCAAACACACCCAGAAAAACGGTCAACGTATAGGTGCTTGGAGTAAATATCGAGTTGATGATGATTAGCAGATAGATCGTGGGGATACTTGTAATGGTGTTGATGCCCCACATGATCATATCATCGACGATGCCACCAAAGTAACCTGCCACTGCCCCTGCAGCCACACCCAGTACGAGTGAGATCAAGGCAGCGATCAAGGCAATGCGCAGACTGACCCGTCCTGCATAGATCAGACGCGAAAGAAGGTCGCGCCCTAATTGATCGGTGCCAAGCCAATGCACTTGACCATTCGAGATCCCCAGCATCTTCGGTGCAGTCTCTTGGTCAATACCCAGACGCCATTCGATATAAGGCAGAACATAAGGCTGTTGATAGGCATTGCTGGCTTGCGTTGTATAGGGATCCACTCCCAGCCCGCTACTGATGACACCGGCAAATATTGCCATTAAGCTCACAATTAGTACAAAGGTGAGCGCAACGATGGTTAAACGATCGCGACGTAATGTACGCAATGCCATCTGCCAATAGGACTCTGGCTTGCGTTCGATAAACGCCTCGTTCACTTTCACTTGACCAGGAAAGGTCGGATTCTGAATGGCCACTTGGATTTATCAAAATATAGAACTACTAAGCCTTGCTAACTTGACCAGCACTTTCTCATACAGATGTTTGGGAAATGTCGGTCAAGGTTCAGCAAGGAAATTGATTACGAAAGACGTACCCGCGGGTCGACCAGAGCGTAAAAGATATCCGAGAGCAGATTTCCGACAATGGTAAGCAGCGCAAAGAACATTCCAGCACCAAGCACAAGTGGGAAATCTTTTTGAAAAACCGCATTGACTGTCAACCGTCCCATTCCCGGCCAAGCAAAGATGGTCTCTGTCACAACCGCACCGGCGAGTACCCCGACAATTGCCGGCCCCAATACGGTCATCAATGGAATCAGAGCATTGCGCAAGGCATGTTGAAACCAGACAGTATTACTTGATAAACCTTTGGCTTTGGCCGTACGCACGTAGTCTTGCCCGATCACTTCGAGTGCCTCAGTACGCATTAAGCGAGCAAAGGCCGCCATCCCACCAAAAGCCAGGGCAAGCGATGGCAGAATTAGATGGCGAATGCGGTCCCCCAGGTCGATTGAATTGTCTAGCGATGGTGAACTGCGTCCGCTGGAGGGCAAAAGGCCCAACATGGCAGAGAAGACCAGGATTAACAACAGACAGATCCAAAAGATCGGCACCGATTGAGCCAACGCTGTCAAGCCGCGAGTGATGTAATCAAAGATCGAGCCACGGTAGACGGCACTTAATATACCTAGTGGCACACCAACCACCAGACTCAGGAGCAAGCTGGTAATCCCTAATTCCAACGTTGCAGGCATTCTGGAAACCAAGCGATCCCACACTGGCTCATTTGTGTCATAGCTGATACCCAAATCCCCACGAAGCACACCGCCACCGCCGTCATTACAAAAGGTGAGATTGAACGAAGCGTTGTATGTACACGTTGTATTGCCAAAGGTCAACGCTTGCGCCATGTCGCCGATACGCACCCCATAGCCGGTAAGCCAACGCAGATATTGCGCAACTACCGGCTGGTCTAGTCCCAACTGTTTTTCGAGCAGATCGCAGACTTCCTTGGGGTTCTTCGGGTTGAATCGACACTGAACAAGTGGTCCGCCAGGAACAAAACTTGCTAGCACAAAGCTGATGATACTAATTCCCAATAACGTTGGAATGGCTTGCAACAGGCGGCGGATGAGGTATTGGATCATAAAGATGGCGAGTGGCGAGTAGTAGGTGGTAGGTAATGTTACTTGCTACCCGCCACCTGCTACTCGCATTCAACTACTGCTTCAAATACCATTGATGGATGTTGTAATAGGTGCTCCACGGCTTAGGATCGAGGTTTGCCCAACGCTTGGCATAGGCGGTGTTACCGACACCACCCGAGATGAAGACGTAAGGCACGTCATCATTGATGAGCTTCTGAATCTGCTTGTAGAACGGAGCGCGATCTTCAGGCTTGCAGCCCACCACCGATTTGCCTTGCTCTAACAACTTGTCCATTTCATCACTGTGATAGCTGACAAAGTTGAAACCGCTGCCCGGAGTATCATATTGGGTTGACCAGAAGGCATCGTCATTCGGATCCGTGCCCAAGCCGGTCCAACCGATGATGACCATGTCGAATTTCTGGCCCAACAGCCGGTCTACCACAACTCCGAAGTCGATAGCCTCAAAGTTGACCTTGATGCCAACCTGCTTCAGTTGATCTTGCACCAAGGCACCCAAGTCCTCGCGCACTTTGTTGCCGGCATTGGTGATCAAGCTCAGTTCGAGCGGCTTGCCATCTTTCTCGCGTACGCCATCGCCATCGCTGTCCACCCAACCGCCATCTTCCAACAGCTTCTTGGCTGTTTCAAGGTTATAGTCATAGGGCTTCAAAGAGGCATCGTAGGCCCAGTCTACGGCGGGCAGGACGTTAGCAGCCAGTTGATAGCCCTGGCCCAAGTACACCTTGTCGATAATGGTGGCATAGTCTAAGCTATGAGCAATTGCCTGGCGCACGGCCTTATCTCCCAAAATTGGGTGTGGCGTCTGGTCAATCAGTTTGCCGTTCTCATCGCGGCCCGCTTTTGGATCGTTGGGATCAGCCAGGTTGAGACCAACAAAGTCATAACCATCATCTTTGAAATTGTAGATGTTGACATTGTCAAAACCTTTGGCAGTTGTCAATTGATCGGGTTCAAGACCCATGATATCGATCTCACCGTTTTCCAACTGAGTCAACTGGGCGGCAGTATCAGGAACGATCTTAATGATGCGCCCATCCATATAGGGTTTGCCTTCCCAATAGCCATCGTTGCGCACCATTGTGATGTTGTCATCACGCGTCCAACTCTTGAAGATCAACGGGCCTGCACTGACTGTTGGCTCGGTGTTGAGCGTATTGGTCATGATGTCGCTGAAATCAGTTTTATAGAGGTGGCTGGGCAACAACTGTAAACCTACGTTTTGGATCGCATCGCAGCGGACAGAGTCATAGGTGACAACAACCGAGAGCGGATCAGGAGCTTCGATACTCTTAATGCCATCCAAGTTGGCTTTGCGCGGCGTTTCAACCTTGTCGCTAGCGACAGCATCATAGGTAAATTTAAAATCGGCAGAGGTTACCGGAGTGCCGTCACTCCACTTGATGCCATCGCGCAACTTGAAAGTCCAGATCAGACCGTCATCCGACACCGTCCAACTTTCAGCCAAGGCACCGTCAGGCGTCACAGCGCCAGTATCGGGATCAACGCCAATCAAGGAGGGGAAAAGCATTGCATTTACAGCCTGACTTGCCGTTTCCGAAGAAAGGATCGGGTTCAGCATCTTGGCGTCGGCGATATTTGCATCGACGAAAATTCCGCCGGGCTTTGCTTCCCCTGTTGCATCGTTGCCGCCAGCGGCTGGCTGGGAACTAGAGTCGCCAGCACTGCTGCCTTGTGTCGGCGCAATGGGCTGGGGTTGGGCACAGGCAGCAAGCATGACCGCCAGCATTGCCACCAGAACAGTTACGTGAAGTGTTGTTCGTTTCATTTGCAAGCACCTTTCGTAGTTGAGGGAAAATTGCAACAATTCGCTCACACGGGTGAGTATCACTCGTCCAACAAACGTGAATGGATTTTGCTATTGTAGCAAATGACAGTCACTTGAACAGTTACATAGTTTACGTTTTAGAAGCTGTCTGAAAAGTACACTCGACAGGCCTAGCCGAGCAACCGACCCTGCCATCTATGACCGTTGTGGCTTTCATCTCGCCAACCTAGTAAGTCCACGCTGTTCTCTGGCGTTTCAGACAGTATCTTTGGGGCAAACAAACTTAGGGTGAAATATATCTTACCATAGATGTCAAGTAGCAAACTCTAACTACTGTTTCAAAGCGCTGTTGCCCGCTTTATCCACCAAATGGCAAGCGACCCAATGTTCGGCACTCTTCTCTTCAAAGATCGGATCTTCGTGTTTGCAACGTTCCATGGCAAAGGGACAGCGTGGGTGAAAACGACAGCCCGAAGGAGGATTTACGGGTGAGGGCACATCGCCCTTGAGCACAATTCGTTGACGGCGCAGGCGAGGATTGGGCAAAGGAATGGCGGAGAGAAGCGCTTGTGTATAGGGATGTTGTGGATTGCGGTACAACTCTTCGCGCGTCGTAACTTCAACTAACTTGCCTAAGTACATCACCCCAACGCGATCGCTGATATGTTCGACGACGCTGAGATTGTGCGCAACAAAGAGGTAGGTAAGCCCATATTCTCGTTGCAGCTCTTTAAGCAAATTGAGAATCTGGGATTGGATCGATACATCCAACGCCGAAACCGGCTCATCACAGATGATAAAGCGCGGATTCAGCGCCAGTGCGCGAGCAATCCCAATCCGTTGTCGTTGTCCACCCGAAAATTCATGGGGGTAACGAGAGGCATGATATGGGTTCAATCCAACCTTATCAAGCATCTCTTGTACGATTTTTGTGCGTTGTGAGCGGTCGCCCATACCATGGATCAGCAACCCTTCGGCAATCGTTTCCCCGACTGGCACACGAGGATCGAGCGAGGAATAGGGGTCCTGAAAGACAATCTGCATATTGCGCCGCATATTTTTGAGTTCAGCGCCGCGTTTGGCAAAGAGTTCCTCGCCATCAAAAAAGACTGAGCCGCTCGTAGCAGGTTGCAGGCGCAAGATTGTGCGCGAAACCGTCGTCTTGCCACAGCCCGATTCACCCACCAGACCAAACGTTTCCCCTTCACGGATGGTGAAACTAACATCATCCACTGCCTTCACATTGGCAACCACGCGCTGCAAAATACCAGCTCGGATCGGGAAATACGTTTTTAGATTCTGGACGACCAGCAATTCTTTCTGAGCGCTCTTTACAGGAATTGTCATAGCAATAATAATAAATTTAGTAATTCAATGGGACAGTAATACAGTGTAAACACCTCACTGATTTACGATCTTATTGTGTCACTGTCCTACTGTTTCACTTATGCTCCGGCCACAGCAGTTTGATTGATCAATACTTCGTCACCTTCAAAGTTCCAGGTTGCTTTGCCAACCCCAGCCCACAGGGCTTTGGTTTCCGGATCGTACTTAAAGCAACGAACTCTGTGATTGGGTTCGACCTCCAACAACTCAGGCTCGCGATGGACACAGACATCCTTGACATATGGGCAACGAGCGGCAAATTTGCAGCCAGGCGGTAACGCAACCAAGTTGGGCACACTGCCAGGAATCACCGCCAGATGATTTTTGATTTCACCCAAAACCGGAATCGCTTCCAGTAAGCCTTCGGCATAGGGATGCAGATTTCGCTCGAAGAGTGTATAGACATCCGTATACTCCACGATTTGGCCAGCATACATCACGGCTACGCTGTCGCACATTTCGGCAATCACACCCATATCGTGGGTAATGAGCAAAATTGCGCTTCCCGTTTTGTCGCGCAGATCGCGCATCAGGTCGAGAATTTGCGCCTGAATCGTTACGTCGAGTGCAGTTGTTGGCTCGTCGGCAATCAGCAGCGTAGGACGGCAGGAAAGCGCCATTGCGATCATGACACGTTGGGCTTGTCCACCGGAAATCTCGTGCGGAAAGGCTTTACTGCGTCGCTCTGGGTCAGAGATACCGACCAGACGCATCATCTCCAGTGCCTTTTCGTGCGCTTGCTGTTGGGTCACATTCTGATGCACCATGATCGTTTCCGCAATCTGATCACCGATACGGAAGACGGGATTGAGACAGCTTGTCGGCTGCTGAAAGATCATGGAGAGTTTGTTGCCGCGCAGTTTGAGTAGCTGTTCATCGCTCAATGCGGCCAAATCCTGACCATCGAAGAGGATCTGCCCTGCTTCAATCTTGGCATTTGTCGTTAGCAAACGCATGATGGTCAGCGAAGTCACGCTTTTACCCGAACCTGATTCGCCCACCAATCCCATCACTTCCCCAGGCTTGATGGCAAAATCGACACCGTTCACTGCTTTGACAATACCATCTTCGGTGTAAAAGTATGTTTTTAAGTTTTTGACTTCAAGTAGTGGTTTACTGTTATTTGTTTGCGCCATTGCGACTAAAAATTGAAATTTAAAAACAAAAGTATTTACTCTACTACAATCACATCCGCCACCGAGATTTCGCCGATCACTTCCCCTGCAATCAGCAATGGTACTTTTTGGGTGAATCCGTAATCTCGCCTTTGCGAGTAAGTCGGATTCTTCGTCTTTGTTGTAGGTTCGCTATAGACTTCGATCTGCTTGTCCACCAAATTGACGATCCAATAGGTAGGAATGCCAGCTTGGGCATAGATGCGTTTTTTTAGGTTGCGATCCCGGCTCAGTGTTGCTTCAGCTACTTCGACAATCAGCACCAAATCATCAGCATAGGGATGGCGATTTCGATATCGTTTTGCATTACCTCGTGCAATGTATAAATCTGGCTCTGGCTCGCTCTCTATCAGTGTGATAGCATCTTGAGAGTCAATGTACCATTCTTCGGTAAATAATGCTTCAAATGTCTTGCGTAGGCTAAAAATTGCACTCGTATGATGGGGGCCTTTGGGAATTTTTTGAATCAACCAACCTTCCAACAATTCAACTGGATCGTCATTGGTTAAGATGCCAGCCTCGATCATCTGATGATAACGCTCAACACCCATACGCCAGACAACGTAAGGCGGTCTTTGCCCAGCCTGATGACCATTGCCAGGTTTGACGCCTTGAGGTCGATCAAGATGATTCGGTTTTGACAACGTTGCGATTGAACTCATAGCTATCGCTTTAATCTCGGATCGAGCGCGTCCCGCAACCCATCACCGATAAAGTTGATGCAGAGCGAGACAAGCACCAAGGGCACACCAGGGACAAGCGGCATCCAGGGATTATCAAACATGTAGGTTTGCGACTGACTCAGCATGTTACCCCACGTAGGCGTAGGATCTTGGATGCCCAACCCCAAGAAGCTCAGTGCCGCTTCGGTGATAATAACACCGCCCAAGTTTAGACTGGCATTCACCAGAATGGGTGCAAGGCCATTGGTGATCAGGTGGCCAAAGATAATGCGCAGATCGGACGCCCCCAAGGCCCGCAAAGACTCTACAAAGTCCTGGGAGCGCAGGGAAAGCACCATGCCACGCATCAAACGGGCCGAGCCCAACCAGCCAAAAATCACTAAAATGAAGATCAAAAAGAAGATCTGCTTCGATTCGCGCGCTGGGATAGCAAGTACTTTGCTAATGATCAATTCAGCCCAAGGGGGAACAGCCATCTCGCTGCCTCCTCTTAACAAAATTGCTGAAAAGATTAACAAAATCGGTAGCAGGGGCAATGAAAGCATAAATTCAATGATTCGCGAAACTATCAGGTCTACCCAGCCCCCGTAATACCCTGCCAATGCACCAATGATTACACCGATAGTTTCAGACAGGAACGTAACAAAAATGGCGATAATTAGCGAGATCCGGCCCGCATATAGAACACGAGTAAAAAGATCGCGACCTAAATGATCGATCCCTAGCCAATGGGTATTGCCAGCGCTATCCATAACACCAGGTGGAGCAGGGCGTACATTCGACGAAATATCGATCGCATCACGCTCAAAGGGAGCAATGGCTGGCGCAAGAATTGAAGCAATCAAGATCAGTATGATGATGAAGGCAGAAATAACAGCCATGCGATGGCGCAGAAACCGGCGCAAGACGACCATTGCCTGGCTTTCAGCCTTTTTTGTGTTAGCAGTGTTTATTGGAGTCACTGCACTGGAAGAGACGGCCATAGCAGGTTCTCCCTAACTAAACTTAATCCGTGGATCGACAACCGTATACAAAATGTCGCCCAATAACGTCGCAACCACCGTCAGCACCCCTGTGATAAACACAGTCGCCAATGCAATAGGATAATCGCTGCGTCCTAATGCGTCAATATAAAGTCGCCCCATTCCTGGCCAGGCAAAGATCGTCTCCGTAATGATTGCGCCACTGAATACACCTGGCAAGGCCAAGACAACAATCGTGACAAAGGGAATCAAGGCATTGCGCAGTGCATGTTTCATGATCACGATGCGCTCCACCAACCCTTTGGCACGGGCAGTACGCACGTAATCTTGCCGCAGCACTTCCAACATCGAAGCACGCACAAAGCGACTCCACTGAGCTGTATTAAAGAAGGTCAACACAGTCAGTGGCATCAATAGGTGTAGAACCTTATCGGTAAGACTGTTGGGTTGAATATTTGTCCACCAGGAGGCAATGTCATAAGGGCGAACTGCCGAGCGTAGTCCTGGCGGCAGGCGAGGAATCCAAGGGAGAGTATCCTGCATAAAGACCGGTGTGATGGTAAAAAGCAGAATCATCAACAAGCCGAAGAAAAAGGTCGGCATGGCAGATCCGATAAAGGAAAGCGTTGTCGCAAAGTAATCGAAGCGTGAGTATTGGCGAACAGCGCTATAGATACCAATTGGGATACCGATCAATAGAGAAAAGAGCAGTGATAAAATTCCCAATTCCAGTGTAGCGGGCAGGCGCGAGACAATTTCGTTGATCGCGGGCTGGCCAATGCGTACAACCGTAGAAAGGCCAAAATCGCCACGCAGAATTCCCTTGCTACTCTTGATTACCGGGTGATACTTTGGAATATCTTTCGGATAAACGTAGATATCACAGCCACCCTCCGTCTTCAAGTAGCAGCCCATTGGCACATTGGCAAGAATTTCTGTGTTGCCAATCACGATGGGGCCATTCGGCACGCCAATCAACCAACGCGAAAAACGCACTGGCAAGTAGAGATCTAATTCGTATTTTGCTTCAATGCGGGCACGATCTTGTGGAGTAAGCCGCTGTTGGTTTTGGCGTAAACCGGTTGTGGGACCGCCTGGGGCAATGCTAAACAAATAATAGGTGGCGACCGAAACAAAAAACAGCGTAATGACCATCTGGAACAGACGTCGAATCAGGTAACCTGTCATAGCTTTTTCTCCTGTTTTCCTGGCAGGTCTGAGTAAGAGAGTGGGACAATAAGACAGTAGGACAGTAAACTCCTAACTGTTCTACTGTCTTATTGTCCCACTGATCTACTTTTCCTTACGAAAGACGGACGGTGTGCTCTGCGACGAACACCCCGCCCGTCTCGATTCCGAACCTTGCTGTTGATTAAACATTCAGGTTCGTTTTAGGTAAGTCTGCGACAGAAAACAGATTTATGGCTGTCGAAATCTTGTTGAGTTGGGAGAAGTTGCAAAGGGGCAGGTTGCAGGTATTACATGGTAACCTTGCAACTTGCAGCCTGCCACTTTTCTTACTTTTCCTTGATGAACATATTCATGTCGATGTGTTCCCAGGTTGGGCTCGCTTCGACAGAAACGTTGACCTTGCCTTCCTTAGCGGCATCCACTACAGTTTGCACTTCAGCACCAGCACCTAAGGTTGACTTCTCCAACAGATCGACATCGCCGCTCAATAATTGAGCCACAGCCTGTTGTGTGTCTGGAATAAAGACGATCACAACCTTCTTGACGCCTGTGCCACCTGCATAATATGGATTGGCTTCCAAGGTCATACTTTGCCCCTTCTGCCAGTCAGTAATCATGAATGGACCAAAGCTCAATGGCTTCTCGGCGATTTCCGGTAACTTGGACCATTCCTCAGCCGGGACATCTTTCAAAGCGCGCCCATCCGAGAGAATCTGATGGCTTGGATAGATCGGCTGACCAGTGATGGAGAATTCAGACAAGAAGTAGGTGGGAGATTGGACACCGGGCCAATACTTCACTGTGTAGGAAAGATCGGAATCGCTCCAAGTGATATTGCCCAACGTGTCTTCTTCTGTTCCAAATGCATCACAAGTATTGAATTCTGTAGCACCCGAAGTGCGGTCACAGTTGATCTTGTAACCAAGTTTGAAGTCTTCAATCGAGCCAGGGGTACCATCGCTCCAGGTATATGGCTTAAATTTGAAGGTGACTGTCAATTGAGGCATCTCCAGTTCACCATCGCCACTATACTCAACTTCTTCACCGCTGATCAGAACTTTCGTGCCCTTCTCGAGTACGACAGGCTTGCCATTCACATCATAGACAGTATCGCCCGCTTTGACCTTGACTGTCTCATTCTTAGCCAGCCCTGAATCAAGTGTGCTCATGCCATCTTGCAATACGGTCTGATAGTCATAGTTGAATTGTGTATTCACAACGCCGATGCCCAACTGAGCAGCCTGGCGCTGGACGGCAGCACTCTCAACTAGACTAAACATTGAGGCTGGTTCCTGAGTAAAACCAAGCACAACCGTATCCTTGCCATCCTTCATCTTCCACTCGTTCGCATTAGCGGTGATGTATTCGGTCGGATCGGTCTTGATGCCTTCCAGATTGGTGCTCCATGCATTGGCTTCAGCACGTTGGAAGAGTGGCAAGGAGACCATGTCCTCGGCAAATGCCTTCTCGACAATATCATACTGCTTAATGCGTTCGTTGCGGTCCAAGGTGTTGTTGGCGGCGACAATGGCCTTGCTGGCGGCTTCATTGCACCAACCCATGCCATTCTGGCCTTCCCAGTTGTTTTTGGGAGTTGGGATTTGATCACAAGCATAGAGCGTGCGGCCACCTGGATCAGCCTGACCCACCCAAGCAAAGGCACCCAATTCAAAGTCACGGCGAGCAAGACCTGTCGTATCACCAAACCACCAAGAGGCTGGTGTGTGCTGGCGAATGATCACGATACCACATTCGGCGAGCTGCTTCTCAACCACAGCGGCCCATGTTTGGCGAAACTGAGCGTTCGTGGTGGTCAAAGTCAATTGTAGCGCCTTGCCATCCTTTTCGCGGATGCCATCGCCGTCTGGATCTACCCAGCCCGCTTGCTCCAACAATGCCATACCATTTTCCGGGCTATAGGCATAGTCGGTGTAGGGTCCCTTGTAAGCCCAGTGTGTCTTCGGCACAAAGGAATCCATGCGCAGTGCTGCCTTATCTTCGACAAAGGTATAAACCGAAGCAATCAACGCATCGCGATCAATACAATGGGCAATTGCCTTGCGGACAAGCGGATCGCTCAAGGCTGGATGAGGACGGGTAAGATCATCAGCAGCAGCCTGCTCGCCACCACCTTCGCCTGCCGATGCTGCGGGTGCCTGTCCAGCAGGCGCCACACAAGCACTTAAGGCAAGGGATGCGATCACAAAAATCGCAAGCAACCATTGGAGTCTTTTCATATTCAACTTTCTCCTTTGAAACTGATTATTCGATAGATTGAACCGGCACTGAGCTTTCGCCCTCTTTAAGAAACAATCATGGCGACATTTCTACAAAGAAAGCTATTCTATGGGGCAAACCGGAAAAATCACACTAGGCAATTAAAGTTATAACAGAACTGTTGTGGTTTTGTTAAATTTTTGTAATAGTGGAAGAGTTGAAAAGGAATAACCAACCTTTCAACCCTTCCGCTTTTCAACTCTTCACTACTTCTCATGTAAGAAGCAGGCGGTGTAATGACCTTCGCCGTAATCCTTAAAGGCTGGCTCTTGTTGGCGACAGATATCCATTACCCGAGGGCAGCGGGTGTTGAATCGGCAGCCCTTTGGCGGATTGGCGGGGCTGGGAACATCGCCTTCGAGGATGATGCGTTGTCGCTTGGATTCGATCACCGGGTCGGGGATCGGCACGGCTGAAAGCAAGGCCTGCGTATAGGGATGCATCGGGTTCGCATACAACGCATCACGATCAGCCAGTTCCACAATCTTACCCAAGTACATCACGGCGATACGATCTGAAATATGGCGCACTACAGAAAGATCATGGGCAATGAAGAGGTAGGTTAGCCCTAACTCTTCCTGCAAGTCTTCCAGCAAGTTGATGATCTGGGCCTGAATCGACACGTCCAAAGCCGAGATCGGCTCATCACAGACGATGAACGCCGGGTTGACTGCCAAGGCACGGGCGATGCCGATACGTTGGCGCTGACCACCCGAAAATTCATGCGGGTAGCGATTGACAAAGTAAGGATTCAGATTCACACGCTTGAGCAAGTCTTGCACGCGCTCCTGACGTTCTTTACGCGAAGAGCCAATGCCATGGACTTCCAACGGCTCGCTGATAATACTACCTACGGTCATACGTGGGTTGAGCGATGCATAGGGGTCTTGAAAGATCATCTGCATGCGACGGCGCATCTTGCGCAGATCTTCGCCTTTGGTTTGGGTCAGGTCTTGTCCTTCAAAGAGCACATGACCATCGGTCGGGCGGTAGAGTTGCAGAATGGCGCGGCCTGTAGTCGATTTACCACAACCTGATTCACCCACCAAGCCCAACGTTTCGCCCTTGACCATGCTGAAATCAAGGCCATCAACCGCCTTGATCGCTCCCACCTGGCGTTGGAAGACAATGCCGCGCATGATGGGGAAGTGCATTTTTAGATCGCTGATTTTCAACAACTCCTTGCCGTTGCCGTTTGTCGCACCACTCATGACACAGCCTCCTTCTTGCTGCTGCCGTCGTTTTCATTTGTAACTGTCTCAATCACCTTGACATTTGAAATGTCAACCCAACAGGCAGCCTTATGATTGGGGCTCACTGGTTCCAATTTTGGATTTTCTTGGAGACATTTTTCGATGGCAAAGGTACAACGTGGGGCAAAGGGACAGCGGTTCGGGGCTTCGAGCAGATCAGGTGGAAGTCCATCAATTGGCACCAGACGCTTCTGCCTTCCTAAGTCAAGACGTGGAATCGAGCGCAAGAGACCCAACGTGTAGGGATGTCGTGGCTGGGCGTAAATCTCGTTAACCGGGCCTTCTTCGACAATAAAGCCCGAGTACATGACGAGTACTCGTTCGGCCATACCTGCGACCACACCCAGATCGTGCGTGATCCAGATGACGGCCATGCCTAACTCTTCCTTGAGGCGGCCCACCAGATCGACGATCTGCGCCTGGATCGTCACATCCAAAGCAGTCGTGGGTTCATCGGCAATCAGGAGTTGCGGATTACAACTGAGCCCCATTGCGATCATCACCCGTTGCCGCATACCGCCCGAAAATTGGTGCGGATAGTTGTCAATACGTTCAGCAGCACCAGGAATCCCGACTAGCTCTAGCAACTGAATGGCGCGTTGCCGAGCTTGCTCGCGATTCATGTTCATATGCAATTCAAGCGCCTCAGTGATCTGTCGCCCGACCGTGAGTACGGGGTTCAGCGAAGTCATTGGGTCTTGAAAGATCATAGCGATACGATTGCCACGCACACTGCGTAGCTCGCTCTCGCTAAGCTTCAGCAGGTCCTGACCATCAAACCAGACTTCGCCGTCGACGATCTTTCCAGGCGGCTGTGGGATGAGGCGAATCAGGGACATGACACCAACGCTTTTGCCGGAGCCCGATTCTCCTACGATGGCGACGGTTTCGCCAGCACCCACTGAATATGAGATACCATTTACGGCGTGCACTACGCCATCTTGTGTGAAGAATTGTGTTTTTAAATTCTTCACTTCCAGCAGTTTCGCCATGAATTTCTGCTCCTCACATTAGTTTTTCAGGATTTAACCATTGGCAGGTAGGGGAACAATGAATTTGCGAAGCGGTTTTCCTGTCGATGTTCATCCAATACGAGTCAAAAGTTACCAAATTGATCCTACTGTGGTCAATATCCGAGTTTCACCACGGCCATTGCAAAAAAGTAAACTCTCTAGTTCCAAATCTTTTTGCAATAGCCCAAGCAATTTCACTGGAATATCTATCTTTGAAATCACCTACATATACGAAAAGTACACCGTCCACCTCGGGCAGTGTAGCTTATGCTGTACAATATTCACTTACGATTGGAAGCTGGAACTGTGTGATTTTTTGCCAGGTAGGCTATCGTTATTAACCGCTATGGAGGGTTTATCACAACCTGACAGCAATGTCAAACTGCCGGGTAAGCTGGATCAATCCTTATGCTCCTGCAAAAGGTTTTGGAACAGTTGTATCTATTTCGCAATGACCCAGATAACAGCAATCACATCTTGGCTAAAAAAGAGCAGTACAGTCCTTTGAGAATCGTAACAGACAATCTAACGGTTGTCAAACGATCAAAATTAGCTGGGTGTGTATCAAGTTGGGGGCGAAGTTGCAGAGACCCGCACGTTAGTAAGGGGAGTCACTAGCCCTACTAACGTGCGGGTCTCTGAATGGTATGCCTACCCCTAATCTGATATACACCCCAATTAGCTAAACAGCGCAATGAGAACTATGCAATCCTTCTAGTCATTTGCCTTAGCCCCATCGGGGCGGTACACGACAATCCACGGGCTGCACCCTGGGGGTAGCCCGTGGGTTACCGTAGTCACAATCTGCCGCTCGCTATTTCCTCAATCCCCAAACGCTGTTTGTGGCCGCATCGTGGGCGTGGTCCGAGCAGTTTGTTGTTGCCCACCCCCCCGCACTACCCGCCACAAAATTTTAGGATGGAAGAGGCTGGTCGGTGCTTCCATCAGATTCATCACTTTAAGAAAAGCCGTATAGACAACCTCATCATGATGGCTGGCACGGTGGACCTGATTGACATAGCGGTTAACCAAGTCAACGCCAGCCGGTTTCTTTCCCTCGGTTTCGGCGTAGCGGAAATCTTCGCCCACAGCCAGTTGCCAGGGAATATCAACCACTTTGGCCGCCGCTTTGAAAAAGTCGCGCCACAATCCATTCAATTCCTGTCGTTGCTGTAATAATGTATCCAACGCCTGTGCCTGCATCGCTGCCGAGGTCATGCCCTGCCCATAGACCGGATTGAAGCTGCAAATGGCATCGCCTAAGACGAGATACCCTTCGGGGAATTGTTTCATCATCTCGTAGTGACGGCGCAAGCTGCCTGGGTATTTATAGGGATAAATATCACTGATCGGCTCCAGTTTGCGCAACGTATCGTAAACATCCGGGGCGGGCAGGCTTCGAGCAAACTCCATAAATCCCTCTTCGTCCAGTGGTGCGTGGTCGCCATGAAAGCCACCCAAGGAGCAAATCCAGCGATCGCCTTCAATCGGGAAGATCAAGCCAGTCCGCTTGCCCTGTGGAGCGTCAGGGGCGACCATGATCAATTGTGCGCCGTCCATATCGCCTGGTTGGCGGCGAAAGATGCGTGTGGCGTAACCGACATTGATCTTGACAGAACTCTCGCTCGGTTTTTCAAAGCCGAGTTGAGCCAACCATTTGGTGGCGGCTGAACCACGTCCGCTGGCATCCACGATCAGATCAGCCCGCAACTGTTCCCGTTGACCCGAGACTCGATGCAAAATCTCAATTCCAGTCAATTGTTTACGATCCTCACTAGCAATCGGACTTTCGACATCACACTCGTCCAACAGGGTCACATTGGGCAGCGCCACCACTCGACGGCGAATCGTCCATTCCAACATTGGCCGGCTCATCAGCGCCCCAATCATGCCGCTTTTGAACTGTTTGCGATAGCCGCCACAGACATACCAACGCATACTGGCTCCCATATCTGCCATCTCAGCGCCGTTGGCAAGCAAGTCATCAGTCAAATTAGGGAAATAGCGGCTCATGGTGTCGAGCCCTTTAGCAAGCAGCCCATGCAGGTGTCGCGTGTGGGGTTGTCCTTTGCGTGCCTCAGGCTTGTCACTTACTTTGTCGCGTTCGAGGATTGTGACCCGTTCAAAATGCTCGCTCAGCACTCGTGCGGTCATCAAGCCAGCCATGCTGCTGCCGATTACGATTGCGTGGGGGAATTTGGATGTTTGCGTGTTCATTTTAAATTTCTCCATGTTAAAGGTTGGGAGATTAGAGATTGGAGATTGGAGGTTCTTGTCGCAATCTCCAATCTCTAGTCTCCAATCTCAATGTTTTCATTGACGTTTTCATTGACTTGAGAATAGTCCATTGGGCTGTCCACTGTCTCGCCCAGTAACTGATCATTCCTTGTTCATTTGTAGCTACAAAACAACCTCACCCTAACCCTCACTGCCCAAAGGGCACCCGAAGGGAGGGAACTGTCACGGGGAAGATTCTGTTTTGTGAACAGAAGAAAATACTTATAGACAAAGCAAAGCAAAGATGGAGCATTGTAGGGGCATCCGCTTGCCGGTGCCCTGTTGCATCATCGAATGGGCAACCGCAAGGGTGTGCCCCTACACACTGTGATCATGCAATGTCTATCTGCTTTGTCTATTAGTTTGTCCCTTCACAGTCCCCTCTTTCGTTTGGCTTCGACGTGAGCGACTCGACTGAGTTCGCCGAAGTCTCAGCCGAACGGGAGGGTTAGGGTGGGGTTAGTCGTAGCTTAGTAAAAAGGGTGTTTGAAAAGCGTTTGTGTAGCGTCTTGCCATTTGTAGCACTTTTTGTATTACTTTGTGACTCCCAATCGCCGCCGAAGTGTGATTGAATCGTAGCCAGAAGGACGAGAACGAAGGTTATACCATGGAATCAATTGCTCAAGGGAGCATCCATTATGTTTGACGAACGAGCACTACTAGACGCCGCACAACAAGGCAACCTAGATGCCTTTAACCAACTTGTTCTGCACTACCAATCAATGGCCTATAGTGTCACCTTTCGCATCGTTCAAAATCAGGATGATGCAATCGATATTGTGCAAGCGAGCTTTTTGACTGCCTTTCACAAGCTGGCGCAACTTCAGGGGAACAACTTCAAAAGTTGGCTGATGCGCATCGTGGTCAATCGCTCCTATGACCTGCTCCGTTCACGCAAACGCCGGACGATGGTGAGTTGGGAAGATACCTTTGAACAGAGTGAGGAAAGCGCCAGTGAATTGACCGATGAAGGCGAAACGCCACTGGCCTATGCCGAACGCAGCGAACTGAACGATGCGATCAACCAAGGATTGCGCGCCTTACGCGAAGAGTATCGCACCGTGCTCGTATTGGCCGATGTAGAAGGCTACAGCTATGAAGAGATTGCCGAAATGATGAACTGGCCGCTCGGCACCGTCAAGTCGAGCTTGAGCCGGGGTCGTGCCCAGTTACGCGATTACCTGCTGCGCCGTTCTGACCTTTTGCCCAGCAACTTAAGCGGCACTTCACGGTCCAGGGATGGGGACAGATCTTATCTGCATCCATTGCCTGAAAAGCGCCGATCAAGTTTTCAAGTTTCAAAAAATAAATGGAACACAAATCAAGAAGTTACCGTCGTAAATGTGGCATCCTATGAGGCTTTGGCATCATGGTAAGTAAATTGCCGTAGAACCAATAATTTTTGATAGCGCCACTATGACGCACGGCCAGAATGGTAGATTAACTGGGTGGAGAAAGATGTGGCAAAACTGTAAAACAAGACAGATTCTTGTTTGGGGAGAGCAAGAATAATCTTGTTGGATAAGGAAAATCTTATGAAAAAGTATCGCTTTACTCGAAAACTTATGATTGTTGCTGCCAGCTTGACATTATTCGGCAGCAGCGGAATTGTACCCTTTACCCTTTCAGCCCAAGCAGCCGCCGTCCAAGTCGCCGATGGGGAAGCAGTCTATGTCGTTCAACCGGGTGATACGCTGAGCGCCATCGCCCGTCGCTACAACACAACCGTCAATGCGCTGATGTCCTATAATGGGCTTACGTCAACTACGATCTATGTCGGCCAACGGATTCTGATCCCAGGGGGAAATACGACACCGACACCGGGTCCTATCTACCCGATTACCTATGTCGTGCAACGGGGCGATACGCTCTTCAGCATTGCCCGGCGCTACGATACGACGGTAGCGGCGTTGAAACAGGTCAACAACCTGGTCTCCGACGCTATCTATGTCGGTCAAAGCCTCACCATCTCCGTGGCAACCGATCCTTCGGCACCGATGATTACCCATGTAGTGGCGCGTGGGGAGACACTTTTCTCAATCGCTCGCCGCTACAATGTCACGATCGATGCGATCCGAGCGACGAATGGGTTGACTGGCAATACCATTTACGTGGGTCAACGCCTGCTCATTCCCCAGAGTTTGGGCTATCCCACGGAGCCAGGAACGGGATCACCCGTGATCTTGGCACCCGTCGTGGTGAACTTCCCATCTGGAAGCACGGGCACAACTATCAATGGGACTTCATTGTACAATGGCTCGCCCAGCTATAGCCTGCGTTCCCAGGCTGGCCAGACCATGAGTGTGACACTCACCGTAGACAACAGCTCCGCTTACATCACCGTGATGGCACCCAATGGTGGCAATCTCGCTGCCAGCGACGGCCCCGTTCGCAACTGGAGTGGCAAGTTGCCTACCACCGGCGATTACATCATCCAAGTGATCAATCCGATCAACGGCGTGGCTAATTTCAATCTGAAAGTCGATATCAAGTAGGTTACAAAGATTAGGTAACTACCAAGCAGCCCCACCCTAACCCTCCCCAAAAGGGAGGGAATTGTCACGGGAAAGATTTATGTTTGGTGGACAGTAGAGATGACTAAATCTGTTCCTGCACTGTCCCCTCCCCCAAAGGGAGGGGTAGGGTGGGGCTAGTATTTCCCCGCAAAAGGACCAAGTAATGACTTTTATTCAACGCAAATCCCAATTGAGCAAGTTGATTGCCCCTTTGCTGTTTGCTTTGCTGCTGACGGGATGTCAAGTGATACACCCTGCACAGCCAACCGAAACAACTCCGCCCGCGACTGCATCCGATGCGGATACGAATAGCGCTTCAAATGCTGTAGACAACGTGCGCACGCTGCTCGGAAAACAGCTTCACATCGATCCAACAACGATCGAAGTGGTCAGCGATGAGACCGTAGAATGGTCCGATTCCTGCCTTGGCTTGGGTACGCTCACCGAAAGCTGTGCGGCAGTGGTTACACCTGGCCACAAAATCACTTTACGTGTGGATGGTGCCCAATATGTGTTCCACACCGACCAAAGTGGTTATCAGGCTCGTTTGGCTGAAGCGCCGGAAACGGGTACTAGTGAGCCGATCATGGCCTGGACAGGTAACGTGGACAATGGTAGCTGCACAGAATCAAGCATCAGTGCCGAGGGAGTAGACTTTGGCTTGTGTGGCGCACCAGCCAAGATTGGTGGCAAATTTGCCGCCGATGCACGTCTGGCTGTCTTGACCGAACTGGCGGGGCGTTATGCCTCGTTTGATACGGACAACGAATTCGGCCATCTCAGCTTTAAGGGCACAGGCAGCGATGCTGCCAACCTGGATGTTCAAACCTTGCTCACCCGCTGGGCAAAGATGGTGACCATGGAAGCTGCGGCAGGCGAGAGTCTGGCCGGCATGGAATATCGTGGCCCTGCCGAAATGGGCAGCCCTGACACCGCGAAGTGTGCAGTCTTTCGCCTGGGCACACCAATCGAAGCTGGTCTGGGTGCCTGTGATGGGAGCATGACCGACAAGGACATGGGCAAGAAGACCTACCTGGACTGGGAGCAGATCCGTGACCGCTTTGCCCCCTTTGTCTACGAAACCACCACCGAAAAACTCACCTTTGAGGGCATGGGGCTGATTGAGGGTGAAGCTTGGCAGCGGGCGATTCTGGCTTGGGCGCGTGCGCGTCATGCGGAGTTGGCATCGGGTCGCACAAGTGCCACCATCAGCACAGCGGCAAGCTGGTACTTAGGACAGGATATGAGCCAGAAGAACGTCTGCTGGCATCTCACCGTCCTAGACTATGGCTACGCCTACGCCGACAAGATCATGTGCGAAGGTGGCGATCTGATCGAAACCACGGGCGATTGGCTCACTACCGAAGAGTTGCAGAAGCTCGACCTTTGGCTCTACCAGCGAACGGCACTCTACCTGGACCAAAACTATATCGCTGGCCAAGGTAGCCAAGAAATGAGCGAGGCGGAACAGGTCGATGCTGGGCTATGGGCGATGGATCTCTATGCCCGCATCGCAGGCGTACCCAGTGGCGAAATCCCTCAAGCCGATCTAGGGCGCTGTCCTGCGGAAAGCACGACCGATAAGCGTGTGATCGATACAGCGCATCGCTTCTGTTTGCTGATTCCAGCCAGCCACACACTCTTCAAGCCCAACCCGAACGAGGTGGTGATTGCTAAGGACACACTCCTAAACACAATCGATCCACGCCTATCGATCGTCGTAACTGATGCAGCAGGGCGCAGTACCGAACAAGTGGCAAATGAGGTTGTTGCCCAAAACGCCGGTTTCGAGATTCAGCGCGGCACGGTCAACGTCGCAGGCGTCGATGCTGCGATGCTTGATAATATGCCTGGGCAGGACATCAACAGGCGTGTACTCTTCGTCCACAATGGGCTGTTCTACGATCTCACCTACTCGCCGCTGCAAGAGGAGGCGGCCATGCGTCCTGCCCTGGAATTGTTCTATCAGAGTACGCTCAACTCCTGGCACTTCCTGGACGAAACAGTTGCGACGCCCACCCCAGAGCCCAGCACGATTCCAATCAGTCCGACCGATGTGGCGTTTATACAGGCGTTGGTCAATGTCAACATCCGCAGCGGTCCCGGGACTAATTATGAGCGGCTCGGTCACATCGTCGCAGGCCAAACTGCCAAGGTGACTGGCGTGACCGCTGAC
Organism: Caldilineaceae bacterium; assembly: GCA_046328715.1. Lineage (GTDB taxonomy): Bacteria > Chloroflexota > Anaerolineae > Caldilineales > Caldilineaceae > JAXLWB01. Next base: position 75,223 of record JAXLWB010000008.1, read on the forward strand.
AATGGCTGGTGGCGCGTGATATGCCCCGACGATTCCGAGGGCAACTGCTTTGTGGTCAACGATCCACAACTGGTACAACCGGCACCCGCGCCCACTGAGGGTGCCCCGTCCATCCAAGCGACGACAGTTCCGACCGTTACCACTTCCGTTGTCTATGAAGATGCCGGCGGCTTTGCCTTCAACTATCCCTCGGATTGGAACATCACTGGCGGTGAGGCAGGAGTGCGTGGCAATATCATTCAATTTACCGCTCCCGACGGCACTAAGCTGGATGTGAGCATTCTCGACTGGGATCCCAAGAACGACTTGAATGCCTATGTCGCCACACGCAAGACAGCCTGGGATGCCTCTGGGATGCAGATCATCGACGAACAAGCCTGGACCGTAGGAAACGATCATCCTGCCGTGCGTCTGATCATCCGCTCTGGCAACGAAGATGGCTTCTTCCTACTCACCACCCTCGGCGACCAATACCTGACGCTTGGCGGCTCAGGAAATTTGGATGCGCTGAATGCGATCGGGAAAAGTTTGAGAGTAGGAAAGTAGAAGATTGGAGATTGGGAGATTTACAGAGCATAATCTCCCAATCTCCAATCTCCAATCTCTTTTCATTCATGCTATAATTGCCGCTACCGAAACAAATCAACAACCCCATCGTTTCCAGAAGCGAGCAATATGAAGCCAATCTCCTTTATGAGCGCCAACTTTGTGGCGCGCCAAGTCAACTATCACATGACTGAAGGGTGGATGCAGGGTGACCGCGCCACCAACGACTACTTCCGACCGCTCGACACCTTTGCCGAGCGCTTTGATCTGCTCCTGAACGAAGTCGTTGAACTCGGCTTTCACGCCATCGACATCTGGACAGGACACCTCAACCCACTCTGGGCGACTGCCGAGCATGTCGCCATTGCCAAGGACCTCCTCAACAAGCACCAATTACAAGTTGCCAGTTTGGCAGGTGGCTTTGGCAGCACCCCTGTCGAATTCGCAAGAAGTTGCCAGATCGCCAACGAGTTATCCACTTCAGTGCTTGGCGGCGGCGCAGCATTGCTGGCAACCGATCGTGCATCTGTCCTTGCGATTTTGGCCGAACACAAACTTCGTCTCGGCCTCGAAAACCATCCACAAAAGACTCCACAAATATTACTCTCCGATATCGGTGACAATCATCGCGGCTTGCTCGGTGCCTGTGTCGATACCGGCTGGTTCGGCACCCAAGGCTACGATGCCGCCCAGGCATTGAGCGAGTTAGCCGACTCGCTTGTCCATGTTCATCTCAAAGACGTGCTGGCAGCCGGTGCGCATCAAACCTGCCGCTTTGGCCTGGGTGTGGTGCCGATTGAACGTTGTCTGCAAACGTTGCAGCAGATCGGCTACGAGGGCGGTATCAGCGTAGAACACGAACCCGAAGAATACGATCCTCGATCCGATTGTGCGGTTGGATTGCGCATGGTTGAGGCATGGTTGAATAGCTAGTACACTGCGGTATCAGTAAGACAGTAAATCAGTAAGACAGTGTTTCTACTGTCCCACTGTCCCACTGTCCCACTGATTTTCCTACTGTCTTACTACCCTATTGTCTGGAAGGATTCAAGCAAAATGGAGCAGCACTCATCCGGTATTAAAGCGGAATCGTGGCTTGTCTCGGCAGGCCGCAGTTCCGAGCCTGGCGCGCCACTGAATGTGCCGCTGATCCCCGCATCGAATTTTATCATCGGCAGGGGACGTGAATATTCGCGCGATGATGGTACTCCGACCTGGGAAGCACTCGAAGAAGTCGTTGGCGGCCTTGAGTCGGGTAAGGCTGTGGCGTTCGCTTCCGGTATGGCCGCCATTGCCGCCGTGTTTGATCAGATGATGGCTGGCGCAGTTGTGGTACTCCCTGATGATTGTTACCAAGGAGTCGCAGGCTTAGCAGCAGCAGGGGTGGAAAGAGGGCGCTGGTCCGTGCAGCGCGTGGCAGTAGACGATACCGCTGGCTGGATTGGTGCCTGCGCCGTCGCCGATCTAGTTTGGCTTGAGTCACCCTCGAATCCATTGCTCACCGTGGCGGATCTAGAGGCGATCTGTGCAGCACCACGCAAACCTGGCGCGATCATCGCTGTAGACAACACCTTTGCCACACCGTTCAATCAGCAGCCGCTTGCCTTTGGGGCTACGGTATCACTGCAATCGGCCACCAAGTTCATCGGCGGTCATTCCGACTTGTTAGCCGGGGTCGCGACAACGAAAGATAATGCGCTCTGGCACGCCCTCAAAAAGTCGCGCGAGTTGACTGGTGCCACCCCAGGAACACTCGAAGCTTTTCTTGCCGTTCGCGGTGCACGTACGCTCGCACTTCGTTTACAGAGGGCGCAGCAAACAGCCATGCTGCTTGCGGAGCGACTTGAGCGCCACCCGTTGGTCACGCGTGTCCGCTATCCAGGCTTGCCGTCCCATTCCACCCATGCGATTGCCAAGCGGGTGCTCAAAGGCTTCGGCACCATCATTTCGTTTGATCTGCGGGGAGGGGCCGAGTTTGCTGACGCCGTTTGCCAAAACGTCAGACTCATTCGCCACGCCACCAGTCTCGGAGCTGTGGAATCAACCATGGAACGAAGAGCAGCGATTCCAGGACAAGGACACCTGCCTCCTTCACTCCTGCGCCTCAGCGTTGGGATCGAGGATGCCGACGATCTCTGGACCGATCTCGAATCGGCAATACGGGCTGCTACACCGTGATGTTATCAACTGTGATGAACTAATCTTGTTGTCTGAGCCTTTTGTCATCAAAGGAGCTAAGCATGAAAATCACCCAAATTCAACAATTCTTCCCACGCCCACGTATGCGGCTGGTCAAAATCAGCACCGACAATGGACTGGTCGGCTGGGGCGAGACCACGCTGGAAAACAAACCAAAGAGCACGATTGCGGCGGTTGAGGAACTGGCCGACTATCTGATCGGCAAAGACCCGCTACGTATTGAGCATCATTGGCAACACATCTACCGTTCCGCCTTTTTCCGTGGCGGCAATGTGCTAATGTCAGCGCTTTCAGGCATCGACCAGGCGCTCTGGGACATTGCTGGCAAACATTATGGCGTGCCGGTCTACAAGTTACTGGGCGGCCCAACGCGCGATCGGGTACGTGTCTACGCCCATTGGGGCATCCGCGACCTCAGCGACGAAAGCCTGAGCAAAGCCAAGGAGCGCCTCGATTTTCTACGCCAAAAGGGCTACACCGCCTTCAAATCTGGTCCGGGGGGTAAATGGCGTGCCCACGAACCGCCTGCCACCATCGATGCCTTTGTCGCCTGTGCCTACAAAATGCGTGAATGGGTCGGCCCCGAAGTGGAACTCTCCTTCGACTTCCACGGTAAGATGACTCCAGCCCTGGCTGTCGAGATCTGCCACGAGATGAAGGGTATGCGCCCGATGTTTGTCGAAGAGCCGGTGCCGCAGGAAAATATCGACGCGCTCAAGTGGGTGACCGACCATGTCCCCTTCCCGATTGCCACAGGGGAACGACTGCTCAGTCGCTGGGAGTTTCGCCAGGTCTTTGAGAAACAGGCCGCCGCCTACATCCAGCCCGATGGCTCGCACGCTGGCGGAATTAGTGAATTGAAGAAGATCGCCAACATGGCCGAGGTTTACTACGTTCATATCATGCCCCACTGCGCGATTGGCCCCGTAGCGCTCAGTGCCTGTATGCATGTCGATGCCGCCGTGCCCAACTTCCTGATTCAAGAGAGCGTCGGCCCCGACTGGCTCAATGGCATTGTGCAGCAGGAGTGGCAGGTCGTGGAGGGTCATATTGAACTTCCCACCGAGCCGGGCCTCGGCTTCGAGATTGACGAAAACGAAGCCGCCAAAGAGAGTGCCATCACCGAAGAATTAGGTGGCGAGTGGTTCTATGAAAATGATGGCAGTGTTGCTGACTGGTAAAATACAATCTGGGCATGAGCACTAACTTTCTTTCCATTAACGACACAACGCTTCACTATGAAGAGCGCGGCAGCGGAAATCCGTTGCTCTTCATTCATGCCGGTGTTGCCGATCTGCGTATGTGGGATGAACAAGTGGCTTGGTTTGCCCACGCATATCGAACCATTCGTTTCGATATGCGTGGCTTTGGTCAATCCTTGATGCAGCCAGGCAGCTTTTCCTTTCACGGTGATGTAGTGGGAGTGCTGGATGCGCTCGGCATTACCAAAGCCATCCTGATCGGCTGCTCCTTTGGCAGTCTGGTAGCGCTCAATGTGGCGTTGGATACGCCGGAACGGGTCGCCGGCTTGATTCTCGCCTCGCCCAGCGTTGATGGAGAAACGCCTTCCGAACGCATCCGTCAGTTTTGGCGTGACGAAGCGGCGGCGCTTGAAACGGGTGATATCGCTGGTGCTACCGAGTTGAATCTGCGGCTGTGGGTCGATGGGCCGCACCGCACGCCGGAGCAGGTCGATCCAGATGTGCGCGAGCAAGTGCGTACGATGCAAGAAGCAATCTTCCGGCTGCCACAGGTGGAGGAGGTCGAGGTAATCGAGCTTGATCCGCAAGCCATTGAGCGGCTGGAGAGGGTGACTGTTCCAACGCTGGTGATTGCGGGTGCGCTTGATCTGGAAGAGAAAGTGGCGCTGGCAAAAGAGGCGGCGACACGCATTCCTAACGCTCAATACGTCGAAATTGCAGAGGCAGCACACATGGTCAACATGGAACAGCCAATTATCTTTAACCAACACGTGCAGCGCTTTATCCAGGAGTTGCATGTTTAAGCCTACACTTGAATCCAATCCCTCGCCAGACGATCTCCAGTTTATCGAGGATCAGATCAATAACTTCAACATTAGAACGACTGGCTACGATGATTATCAGCCGCTTGCGATCTTCGTGCGCGACGACACGCAGCAGATCATCGCCGGGCTGACCGGTTTTACTTGGGGCAAGGGTTGTATGATTGGCTTTCTGTGGGTCGATGAAAAGTATCGACACGCAGGCTATGGCACCCAGTTGATGCAGCAAGCCGAAGAGGAGGCCTGCCGCCGCGGCTGTCTCGTGATCGTTGTCGGGACCCATAGCTTTCAAGCACCAGACTTTTACCCCAAACTTGGCTATACCACGGTGGGTGTTCAGGAGGATTGGCCTGCGGGGTATCGGCAATACTCGTTTTCAAAGCGATTAGAACCTCGTGATCCGAAACAAGAGGTACTCGCCACCGAACAAGTCTGGACCCAAGCCCATCTCGACGGAGATTTCGCTGCCATCGAAGGGATGATGGCTGAGGAGTATACCCGCATCAACCCCGACGGCTCGGTCAGCCACAAGGCTGAAGTGCTGGCAACCTATCAACTGGAGACACGCCATTGGGAGTTGGCTCAGAGCGACCAACATGAGATTCTGCTCAACGGCAACTGTGCAACAGTGATTGGCCGTTGGACGGCGCGGGGTATCAACAACAGTGAACCGTTTGATTATCAGGCCAGGTTTCTGTCAGTCTATATTCAGCGCAAGGGGAAGTGGTTGATGTTAGCGGAGCAATCGACGGAGATTCGATAAATAATCATTGGCAAGTTGAAACATATGTGAGAGCCACCGAGTAATTTATACTTGGTGGCTCTCACATTTTCGTTTGGGAGGCAAACATTGCGCGAATTGGTACACTCAAAATAACAGAATATGGCTCTTGTAGCCATCCATTTCCTGCGCTAACGTTATACCATTGTGTAAAAGCAGGATGCAGGTTGCAAGATGCGATCTGTCGAGTCGAGTGGAAATAACGAGGATAAAATGAACAATCTCAATGCAATTCCGATCAATGGCACCAATGGCAAACATGAGGAAGGCACCGGAACCTTCAAGGTCAAAGCAGGATTGGCGCAGATGCTCAAGGGTGGCGTGATCATGGATGTGGTGACGCCCGAGCAGGCACGCATTGCCGAAGAGGCAGGCGCTTGCTCGGTGATGGCGCTGGAGCGCGTGCCCGCCGACATCCGCAAAGATGGCGGGGTCGCCCGTATGAGCGACCCCAAGATGATCAAGAGCATCATGGAAGCAGTGACGATTCCAGTGATGGCCAAGGTGCGCATCGGTCACATTGTCGAGGCGCAAATTTTGGAAGCGCTGGGGATTGACTACATCGACGAGAGCGAAGTGCTGACCCCTGCCGATGAAGAGAATCACATCAACAAGCATAAGTTCCAAGTGCCCTTTGTCTGTGGTTGCCGCAATTTGGGCGAAGCATTGCGCCGTGTGGCCGAAGGGGCCGCCATGATCCGCACCAAGGGTGAGGCTGGTACAGGCAACGTGGTCGAAGCTGTGCGCCATGCCCGCACCGTCCACCGTGAGATCCGCAAGATCCAAAACATGGATGAAGATGAACTCTTTACCTATGCCAAAGAAATTCAGGCCCCCTATGATCTGGTGCTGGAAACAGCTCGCCTGGGTCGCCTGCCGGTGGTCAACTTTGCCGCCGGTGGCGTAGCAACCCCTGCCGATGCGGCACTCATGATGCAACTCGGTGTGGATGGTGTCTTTGTCGGTTCGGGCATCTTCAAGAGCGGCAATCCCGCCCGCCGTGCCAAGGCGATTGTCCAGGCTGTCACCCACTACAACGACCCCAAGATTCTAGCCGAAATCAGCGAAGATCTGGGCGAGGCGATGGTCGGCATCAACATTGATACAATTCCCGATACGCAGAAGATGGCAGTTCGCGGCTGGTAAGAGAGTAGAGATTGGAGATTTGTAAATACGGCCCTGCGAAAAACAACAACGAATTTAGAAAGGAACGAAGAGTTGCACGATATGTTTCGTTTATTTCTTCATTCGTTGTTGTGAAATGCCTGAGAAGTACAGAAATTTTACGAAATCTCTAATCTCTAACCTCAAATCTCTTGTTTGAAAGCAATAATTATGACAGTAGATGGATTCTCGGAAGTCACGATTGGCGTGCTGGCCTTGCAAGGAGCGTTTCTTGAGCATCTGGTGATGCTGCGCAAGCTAGGTGCCAAGGCGGTTGAAGTGCGCAAAGCCGAACAGTTGGCCGAAATAGATGGTTTGATCATCCCTGGCGGCGAGAGTACCAGCATGGGATTGATCGCCGAACGATGGGGTTTGGTGGAGCCGCTTTGTCAATGGGTGCAGACAGGCCATCCAACTTGGGGAACTTGCGCCGGAATGATCATGCTTGCTGACCGAGCAACAGGCCAAAAGCAGGGTGGGCAAACACTGATTGGCGGATTAGACGTAACCGTCAACCGCAACTACTTTGGTCGCCAATTGCAAAGTTTTGAAACGACCCTGCGCCCACCACTCCTCAAGCAACCCGTTGCTGGCGATACACCGGTGCCACTTGTTTTCATCCGTGCGCCTGCGATCACCGAGATCGGTAGTAAAGTTCAGTCCCTGGCCGAAATGGATACCAAGCAAGGGGATCACATCTACATTGCCGTGCGCCAAGGACCGCTCCTCGCCACCGCCTTTCACCCGGAGTTGACCCAGGATCTGCGCTGGCATCGCTATTTTGTACAGATGGTGCTGGAAACCAAAAAGATGAAGGGATGAAAGGACGACAAGAGATCCCTGTCATCTTGTCGTCCTTTCATCCCTTCATCTTGTCTCCGCCAGCCAATAAGCCGCCAGTCCGCCGCCGAGAAAACCAAAGAGATGTCCCTGCCACGAGACGCCAGCTTGAATTGGCAATACGCCCCACAACATTCCACCGTAAAAGAAAAGTGCCAGCCCACCGATCAAGATTGAGACTAGGTTTCGTGCGAAGTAGCCACGCAGCAACAAGAACCCCAAGTAGCCAAAGACCACGCCACTCATCCCCAGATGAACCGAATGCGTGCTACCAAAGAGCCAGATTCCCAGCCCGCTGACCAAAGCGGCGACCACACTGACAATGATAAATTCCCGCTGGCCGCGCAAAAGTACCAGAATGCCAAGAAAGAGAAAAGGCACCGAGTTTAAAAGCAAGTGAGTAAAGCCCACATGGAGAAAAGGCGCGAAGAGGATATTGCGCAGGCCGATCCAGGTGCGGGGATGAATGCCATACCAGTCAAGGTCGATGGACCAGAGCAGCCAATCTACGATCTCAATCAGCCACATCAACGCCAGGATGGAGAACAACAAAAAAAGGCCACTTCGGCTCGAAGTTATCGTAGATGAACGGCGAATTGTTTGTAATCGTTCCATATCAAGTGATTATCGTAATTCAGATGCTTGGCAACAACAGACACAGCATGTTTTCTCGAATTATTCCACACTTGGCTGGCTACATCTGAATTTACGCTGACAACTAGCATACAAAACCGAGCACGAACCTACACCTACTCCTGTAATCGTTTTGACATTGTCCGTGAACGTGATAAACTTTCCTTACTATACGCCAGACAATCGTGTGTTCAGCTTGATCTTCACATCAGTGTGGAGTATAAACTGCCTATCCTCAGCAATTCAGCCACGGCAGCAACAAGAGCAACCCGCTCACAAACAGTTTCATTGTAACGATTCCACCACTGGAAGCAACCACGTACTACACAATGGAAGTATTTTGCTTTCCAGGTTGGCGACAGTTACCCAGATAATCACTTTCCTTTTTAGTCACGGAGGATAACTTAGTGGCAGAGAACGCCGTTGAGTTACATAATGTTTCGAAACGTTTCCCAGGACCTTCCGGAGAACTAGTAACCGCCGTTAACAATGTGTCAATCGAAATTCGCGATGGCGAATTTTTCTCCATGCTCGGCCCTTCTGGCTGTGGCAAGACAACGACGCTGCGCATGATCGCAGGCTTTGAATTGCCGACCGAAGGCGATGTCACCATTCACGGCAAGCCTATGGGGCGTACCCCTCCCTTTCAACGTCCAGTCAATACCGTCTTTCAAAGCTACGCCCTCTTTCCGCACATGACGATTGGCGAAAATGTCGCCTTTGGCCTACAGATGAAGGGGATCGCCAAACCAGAGATCGAGCGGCGTGTCCATGAGGCATTGGAGATGGTGCGGCTGCCCAACTTTGCCAAGCGTCGCCCTCGCCAGCTTTCCGGCGGCCAACAACAGCGTGTGGCCCTGGCAAGAGCATTGGTCAACCGCCCTGAAGTGTTATTGTTGGATGAACCACTAGGTGCGCTCGACCAAAAGTTGCGTAAGGAGATGCAGATCGAGCTAAAAAAGCTGCAACGCGAGGTCGGCATTACCTTTATCTTTGTCACTCACGACCAGGAAGAAGCATTGACCATGAGCGACCGCATCGCCGTGATGTCGCATGGCGTCGTTCTGCAATGTGCAAGTTCCGCCGAGATCTACGAACGTCCAAACTGCAAGTTTGTGGCTGATTTTATCGGCGAAAGCTGCTTTTTGGATGGAACAGTACTTGATCTACAAGGCAATGAGGCTAAAGTTGCGCTCGAAGGCGGCATCACTGTCCGTTCGCAAATTGCGCATCCGGTAAGCAAAGGTGCAAAGGTGACCGTCGCCATTCGTCCGGAAAAGATCGATTTTTACACAACTGATTCCTCCCGCATTGGTAGCGATCCAAACCTCTTTGAGGGTCGAGTGACAAGCGTGGTCTATATCGGTACAGACACGCAATATGGTGTACAACTGGCTGGCGGTCAGTCGATGCGCGTGCGCATGCAAAACGATTTGCCAGGCTCCAAACCCGTGGCGGTGGAAGGCGATCTGGTAAAGATCGGCTTTTCGGTCGATGCGGCACGAGTCTTAACGGAGTGATGGCCATGCAACGCATTTTAAACTCCCTACGTGAAAATCGATCGCTCCAAGGCCTGTTGCTGGTTTCGCCCACGCTGCTTTGGCTGATCTTACTCTTGATTTTGCCTTTGATACTCACGGTCATCACCAGTTTCGGAGGTCGCTCTGCTGATGGCAACGTCATTTATGGTTTTTCGCTGAACAACTACCTGCGCATCTTCGGTGTGAGTGGCGACGGATTTGATCCCTTTTACCTCAGTGTGATTTGGGAATCACTGCAACTCTCCTTCATTTCGACCATTTTGGTGATTCTGCTCGCCTACCCGTTAGCCTATTATGTAGCTCGTTCGCCGGTTAAGCGACGTAATACCTTGCTTTTTTTGATTTTGGTGCCCTTGTGGACCAACTTCGTTTTGCGCATCTATGCCTGGATCATGATCCTGCGTTCACAGGGTGTGCTGAATGGCGTGGTAGGTTGGCTGGCAGGGCTGGTTCATTTGCCCTTTACCCCCTTTGATCTCTACCCCTCCTTTACGGCGGTGCTAATTGGCATGGTCTATGAGTTCCTGCCCTTCATGATCTTGCCGATTTACACCTCGCTGGAGAAGATCGACAATTCACTTTACGAGGCCGCAGCAGACTTGGGCGCAAACCCATTCAGGACTTTCTTCAAAGTGACATTACCGCTCTCCCTACCTGGCATGACAGCGGGTGTGATCCTGGTCTTTATTCCGGTCATGGGCACGTTTATTGTCTCTGACATTTTGGGTGGACGGCAGACGGTTTTGATCGGCAATCTGATTCAACGTCAGTTCCTGGATGCACGCGATCCGGCCTTCGGTTCAGCACTTTCGATCTTTCTGATGCTGCTGACCTTGCTGATTACGCTTTATTACACCCGTCGTTTTGGATTGGGAGAGGAGATCGCCAAAGCATGAACCTTCATAAACGATCTCCCTGGGTTACGCTCACCGCCATCTTGGTTTACTTTTTCCTCTACGCCCCAATTGTGGTGCTGATGCTCTACTCGTTCAATTCTTCGAAGACGAATGTCGTCTTCGAAGGAATCGTCAACCGCGGCCCGTGTGGTCCCTTCTACTGGTTTTGCCAATTGGCGGGCAATCGTAACGCAATTGATGCTGCAGAGAGCACCTTGATCGTAGCCTCGGTTTCGACGCTAATTTCGTCGATTATTGGCACGATGGCGGCGATTGCCCTGCAACGCTACCATTTCCGACTGCGCATCTTCTCCGAAGCGGCGCTCTACATTCCGATCGTCATTCCTGAAATCGTGATGGGCATTGGCATACTTGTCTTCTTCAGTGCCATTTTTTCCTGGCTTAATTCGCTTTTGGGGCTGACTGGTGAGTCCCGCCTTGCCTTAGGGTTGACAACTGTTACCGTTTCACATGTTGCCTTTAGTGTGCCCTTTGTGGCATTGGTGGTGCGGGCACGTTTGCAAGGTCTGGACCAATCGCTTGAGGAAGCTGCCATGGATTTAGGGGCCAATGAAGTGACGACCTTTCGGCGCATCACCTTGCCAATGATCGCTCCCGGCGTGCTCTCTGGTGCTATGCTCGCCTTTACATTGTCGCTTGATGATTTTATAATTAGCTTCTTTACGAATGGCCCAGGCACAACAACACTGCCAATCTATGTCTACGGATTACTGCGCCGTACGATTACCCCCGAAGTCAATGCACTATCCACCGTCTGGATCTTGACCGTATTTATGATGGTACTCCTGACGCAATGGATGGAGAACCGAGAGTAACACCGATTGCGGTTGTAAAAGCCCTGAATTTTCCCCATAACTAAGGCTGAAATTCATGGCTTTTCAGAGGACTATTGGTATAACGATTAATATAGGAGCAGAAAGATGACTCGAACCTTTTTCCATTCACGCTATTTGCTTAGCGTACTGTTAATCGCAGGTTTGCTACTGGCAGCTTGCGGTGGTAGCAGCGAGTCGAACGCTTCAGCCCCCAGCACAGATTCCACAGCGTCCGGCGACAGCAACGCAAAAGTTGCCCAATCAGGCTTCACCTGTCCCGAGCCAAACCCGCGTGTAGAGTTAACATCCAAAGAATTAAATCTCTTTGTTTGGACCGAATACTTTCCCGAAGAGATGCTCGAATGTTTTGAAAAGGTATACGGCATCACCGTCAACAAGGATGAATATTCAAGCAATGAAGAGATGTATGCCAAATTGTCGGCAGGCGGTGCCGTCTATGATATTACCCAGCCTACCGACTATATGGTTCAATTGATGGTGCGCCAAGGGCTCATCCAGAAGCTGGACAAAAGCAAATTGACGATTCTCAATAACTTCAGTTCCACTGCCTTAGGCAAACCGTTCGATCCCAACAATGATTACACGCTACCCTTCGAGTCTGGTACCTATGGCATTGTAATTAATACGGAAAAAGTACAAACACGTCCGACCAAGTGGGCGGATCTGTGGAACAAAGAGTACGCTGGCCGCATGGTCTTCCTGGATGATATGCGTGCCACCATTGCCATTACCTTGATGACCCTCGGCTACGATATCAATACTAAGGATCAAAAACAACTCGATGAGGCGAAAGCGAAATTAGCAGAACTGGTTCCAGGCATCAAACTCTTTGACAGCGACAGCCCCAAAACAGCATTGATTGCCGGTGACGTAGACTTAGGCATGACCTGGACCGGCGAGGCTGTACTTGCCCAACGTGAAAACCCCAAGATCGAGTATATCTATCCTGAAGAAGGAACGGTAGAATGGGTGGACAATTACGCCGTTGTCAAAGACGCGCCGCATCTGGATGCAGTCTATGCTTGGCTGAATTACACCATGCAGGGCGATCTCTTCTATCTGATGTTGCGAGATTTCCCCTATAGCAACCCCAATCAGGCAGCGCTCGATTATGCCAAGGATCACGAACCCGACATCTACAACGCCTACATGAATTCGCCAATCACCAACACACCCAAGGAGGTCTTGGAAAAGGCCTATTACTTGGAAGATGTTGGCGACGCCGCACCGCTCTATGATCGAATTTGGACAGAGGTAAAAGGGCAGTAGCCCAATAGGTAGTTCTTGCTCGCAAAAGAGGAGGCAGAAAATTTCTGCCTCCTCTTTTTGTTGTAGTAAAATTACGAAATTATCAGCAACCTGAAAACTTTCCTTAAATCCACTTGTTCTATACTAATTTTCGGCCTAATTAGGAGCGATTGGATTTTTCCTAAATGGAGCTGCTTGCAGTGTATCAAGGCATACTGCATCATTTCGAGGAGTTGCTGCAATGCAAAAAACAAAAGAAAAAATGGAATTTAAAGAAAAACCTGATATTAAGTTTGAATTTCAAGAAGGCGAAGAACAAACGACACTGACCCGCTCGGCAGCCAGTGAGCTTGACAAACGCAAGGGAAATCATAACGGAGCAACACGGTCTGGTTTCTTTTCACAGCCATTATGGTGGATCTTTTATACACTGCTCATTGTCGCTGGCCTTTTTGGTGGACGTTGGCTCTCGACTCGCTCGCAAGCCACTCAGCTTCCAACCACAATGGCAGAAAACAAGCCTGGTCAAGCGACCGTATCGGCTTCGGGTGAAATTATCACCTCTTCTGGCTTTGTTTGCCCCCCTCCTAAGAACGAGATCAAGACAACATCAAAAGAACTTAACATGTTGGTTTGGACCGAATATCTACCCAGCGACTGGTTTGAGTGTTTTGAAGCGACCTACGGGATCAAAGTCAATCGCACTGAATTCTCGAGCAACGAGGAAATGTTGGCCCTCCTAACCGATGACACTCACAATTTTGACCTGGTCCAACCCACCGACCAAAGTGTAGCGACGTTGATTAGTCAGGGGAAGTTCATGAAGTTGGACAAGAGTCTTTTGCCCGTGATCAGCAACTTCAATCCTGCCTTTCTTAATTTGCCCTATGACCCAGGCAACGACTATACGCTACCTTATCAATCGGGTACCCTAGCCATAGCGGTCAACAGCGAGCATGTTACAAACGAGCCGACTTCTTGGAAAGATCTCTGGAACCCTGAATATGCCAGTCGCCTATTAATCATGGAAGACCCACGTGACACGATTGCGATGACATTGCTGGCAAATGGCTATTCGTTCAACTCAACCGATGAAAAAGAACTTGAGGCCATCAAGCCTAAGTTACGTGCCTTGATCAATGCGACTAAGGTATACAACTCGGATAGTCAAAGCAGCGACATTCTGGACGGCAAGATTGATCTCGGATTCTTCTGGAATGGAGAAGCAGTATTGGCGCAGCGCAAAAATCCAGCCATCCACTACGTTTACCCAAGCGAAGGGGCTATCCTCTGGCAGGATAATTACGCCATTTGGCATGACGCACAACACAGCGACGCAGTCTACGCCTGGATCAACTATACAATGCAAGCCGATCTCTTTTGGATGATGCTACGCGATTTCCCCTACACCAACCCCAACCAGGCTGCACTCGAATTTGCGAGAGACCACCATCCTGAGTTGTACAACGAGTATATCAACTCGACCATCACCAACGTACCTGCCCAGGTAATGTTGAGCGGTCACTGGTTGGATGATCTCGGTGAGAAACAAGCTTTATACGATAAAGTATGGGAAGAAGTAAACAAAGCTCAATAGTTGAAAAGTTGCAGGGTTAAACGGCAACCTTCCACTTTGCAACTTCAAGTTAATTTTTGGTTGTGCACCCCTTACAAACAGGAGATAAGCGCTGCTTGTCTCCTGTTTTGTTTAATGGAAATGATTACACGCATTTCTGGCCCACAACTCTTGAATCGAATCTGTAAGTGTGATATGTTCAATTCGTCATCCACAAATGCAGATAACTATCCAGTTGGATATTGAATAGAGTCAGCACTTCGTGTACAAAGAACTCATGTTACGCGCTTGTGGGTTCAAAACAGTAAACTCTTACTAGAGGATACTTGACCAACTTTCTCGATGATATGCAGAGACCCTGCAATACACAGGCGTAACTCCTAAACCATGGAAATAAAAAATGAGTGATCGAAAAATTCGTATCTTAGTTGCCAAAGTAGGTCTGGATGGACATGACCGCGGGGCCAAAGTGGTAGCGCGCTCGTTGCGCGATGCCGGTTTTGAAGTGATTTATACCGGCATCCGCCAAACACCGCAGATGATCGCCGAGGCTGCGCTTCAGGAAGATGTAGATGTCGTTGGCATTAGCATTTTGAGTGGGGCACATATGACGCTCTGCCCCAAAGTCGTTGATCTGTTGCGTGCCCAGGGTCAAGAGGATGTCCTTGTCCTGGTTGGTGGCATTGTGCCCGAAGAGGATATCCCGCGCCTCAAGACCGCTGGGGTTCATGCCATATTCGGCCCCGGCACACCGATGCAGGAGATTGTCGATTCCATCCATGCGACCGTCTTAAATTAATGTCTAAACTCAATCTCGACACGCTCGTGGCCGACCTACTGGCAGGCAATCGTCTTGCCTTGGCCAGGGCGATCACGCACGTTGAAAATCAACAGGAGCAGACGGCTTCGCTGTTACGTCTGCTCTTCCCTCATACCGGCCATGCCCAAATCATCGGGGTCACCGGCGCGCCAGGGACAGGCAAATCAACCCTGGTGACTGTGATGGCGCAACGCTATCGGCTGCAAGGCAAGACCGTCGCTATTGTTGCAATTGACCCCACCAGTCCCTTCACCGGTGGCGCCTTACTCGGTGACCGCGTCCGCATGCGTGCCCTCAGCGGAGATCCAGGCGTCTTCGTACGCAGTATGGCTACCCGCGGCAGTTTGGGCGGCCTCTCACTCTCAACCAACGATGTCGTTCATCTACTCGATGCAGCCGGTTTTGATTGTATCCTGGTAGAAACCGTCGGCGTGGGACAGGCCGAGGTGGAGATTGCTAGCATGGCACACACGACTTTGGTCGTAGAAGCGCCAGGGATGGGTGACGAAGTTCAAGCAATCAAGGCTGGCATCCTGGAAATTGCCGATCTGCTCGTGGTCAATAAAGCCGATCGTCCTGGCGTCGATAACACCGTGCGTGCCCTGGAAATGATGCTCGAACTCGAAGCGGAGAGCGGCCAGGCGATCCGCCATCATGGTCAGTTGATGGGCGTCAAACGTCCAGAACCCGCAGTCAACTCTCAGCAAGCCGAGCAATGGCGGGTGGAAGTCTTAAAAACGGTGGCAGCCAGTGGTGAAGGCATTGAGAATCTATTGGCACGCGTGGATGCCCACTTTGCCTGGTTGGATTCATCGGGCCAACGGCTGCTGCGTGAACGAGTGCGCATTGCCCATACGCTCGAAAACATCATCCGCAGCGAACTGCAACGACGCATTCGTAATCTCGTCTCGCCTAACGCCATCGAAACCATGATCGAGACGGTGAGAACAAAACAAAGCGATCCCTACACCGCCGCCTTGGAGCTTTTGAAGGGGGTCTGAACCATTCAAATTATGGCAGACGAGGTAACGCAACTGGTTCAAGTAAAGCTGCCAGGTCCAGTGTTGCCTCACAGAGGAGGGTTGCAGCACCCCATCGAAGTTGACCATCGCTTAGCGCTTGCGCACGCAGCCCGCCGCGGCCACGCAGGAACTTTTGTGCCCCTGCCCCAATCGCTGCATCCATCCAGGCGCAGGGACTGCATTGTTTTGCGCCACGGAAGCGCACGCCTTCTCCCTGCGCCACGATCTCAAACTCCTGACCGATCAATTGATTCAGTGGCACACCGCTGATAACAATGTTGCGTCGCGTGAGGATTGGTGAGATCCCTTCAATTCCTAATTGGAGTTGCAGCGCTTCAAATACTTCTGCCGAGATAAAAGTAATCTGTGCATTAAAGTGGGCTGCCACCCCAAAGTAGCGGTCACCCACCAGCCCCTTGCCTGCAACTACTTGCGCTGTATCAACATCCTGGGTCGCATGTGGTCCAACCCCATCTTTGGGTCGCCCAAAGTAGTTATGCCCAGGGGAGATGAAAATGTGGTGGAGTATGATTGGATAGTGATTCATGGATTAATTTCGGATTGCAGATTGCGGATTCGTCCATTTCGAGAAGGATACCACATCTACACCTCATGTTTAGTGTGAGGCAAAGTGAATCAATCCGAAATCCGCATTCCGCATTCCGCAATCTCAAATCTTTCTGCCAAAGGTCGTTTCAACAACGCCAGGCAGCAGGTCGTAGATTGAACAGTGGAAGATCGCTTCAAAATGGCGCTGAATTTTGAAGACTTGCTGCCATTTCGTGTGAACCAGAGCATCGGTTCCATTTTGTGCATAGCGCAGAAAGACATCGATCAACCGCTTTTCGATCAGGCAAAAGCCTTCGGGCAAGGCCAGTGCGTCACAAAGCTGAAAGAGCAGATCGTACTCGTCATATTGCACAGCCATCAGTACATCGCTGATCATCTGCAACTCTTGCTCAGTGCAATCCCACTGGCCGAAAACTGCTCTCGGGTTCTGGTAGGGAAATGAATGGGTAAGACAAATCCGTGCCGGCTCATCATAACCAAGTTGGTTGAGATAAAGATAACCATCGACGACATGACGCATTTGCGTTCGACCTGCCCGTCGCCCAATGTCGTGAAGTAGTCCAAGAACAAAGGCTCGGTCGGGGTCAAGCGCGGGATGATGCGCAGCCAAAATCTGTCCAGCACGCGCTACATTGACCGAGTGAGCGATCCATGGCCCAGGGTTGAGCACTTCAGCTTTGGCCAATAGCTCCTGTGCTTGGGCCAGTGAAGGCATCGTCATGGATTGGCTTCTCCTTCCAGTTGGATTTTGGGAAACTTCTGCCGATCAAATTCTGCAAGACGTTCCGATCCAAGAGCAACAATCTCGCGCTGAATGACCTGTGCAGTTTGCAGTAGCGCTGTTACCTGTACTCCTTGACAGACCGGCGGCAGGCGTTCCAACCGTGGCAAACCTCGTCGGAACATCTTGACCGCCCCCGCCCAGTTGCCACGTTCGATCTGTAAAAATGCCACACCCACTTGCAAAATACCCTGATACAACTCACGAATCGCTCTAGGCTCTGCTCGCCAGGCCGCTTCTAGCGATTCATGTTGCTCAAAGTACTCGCCATGGTTGAATTGTTCGATCCCTACTCTTGCTAACTCAGGCAGAGACTCATCCCAACCCGCTGGGTAGCTCGACGAATCGCGGATGTGACGTGCTACAAGATCCACCAATTCTTCCATCATCTTGCTGCGTGCCCAGGCATGGTCGGCACCGGCCTTGCGCGCAGCACGTAACGTTTCTACATCGACATGGCTGCCAAAGGCATAGATCGGAAGTAGCTGTCCTCGGGGCTGTTGTTTGCACTGCATGATTGCGCCTGCCCAATCTCCAGGCGTCACCAGATCCACCAGGGCCAAGACGGGCGAGTATTCCTCGGCTGCCTTGACGAACTGCGCTGGTGTTTCCACAAGCAAAGCGTGACCGCCCTGAGCCTGGATGACATCCGTCAAGCGCATGGAAAAAAAGAGATCAGCTTCAAGACATAGAATGGCAGGCTGTTTACCGTCGTTCATGGTATAATTTGCACGTTAAACTGAGCTCAGGATGAGAAGCAAAAGTCTGCTTCTCATTGCAACCGCAGTATAGATGATTTTGCATATTCGGGTAATCTCAGAATAGCATAATTCACACTACAGTTTTGTAGGAAAGGACTCATCCCGTGGAACTGTCAATCGATCAACTCACCTACGAGGCTGCCTTCAGTCAACTCGAACAACTGCTCAGTCGGCTTGAGCGTGATGATCTTCCTCTAGAGGAAGCGTTGAGTTTATACGAACAGGGAGCAACATTGGCGGCACTCTGCTCCAAACGACTTGAAGAAGCCGAGTTGCGCGTGCGCCAGTGGCAAGCGAATGGCGAGACAAAACCCTTTGAGCAGTGGCAGGAACAGTAATGAACCCGCTTTGGTCGAATTTTACACTTTGGCTGCCCATCTCTGCCGCAGTGGCGGTCCAACTTTATAAATTTATCTCCGAGTCCATTCGCGACGGTCAGTGGAATTTTAACGCGCTTTCGCGCTCTGGCGGCATGCCGAGCAGCCATTCGGCGATGGTCACCAGTCTATCCACCGCAATGGGGCATCGCTTCGGCCTGAACAGTGGCGAATTCTCGGTTTCGATTATTCTTGCTATCATAGTGATGTACGATGCCAGTGGCGTGCGCCAGGCTGCGGGCAAACAAGCCAAAGTGATTAACCAGATTGTACGCGAACTCTTCAGCGGCAAGCCTCTTAGCGAAGAACAGTTGAAGGAATTGATCGGCCACACACAATTTGAAGTGATTGTCGGCGCATTGGTTGGTATTGCTTACACCTTGATTCTTCTTCTACTGATCGATCCTGCCCCTTAAACAATTTTTGCAACTTTATCGACCTCACTTCTCGCCAAAACAAACAAATATCGATATATCGTGATATTGCCTATTGACATTTAATTTTTTGTGTTGTACACTATCGCTAGCGACATAACGATATATCGTGACAACATAATAACACTGACTTGTACAAGCAATGAATACCCGAACAGGGCCCATTACGAAGTCAGTCAGATTCTATTCACAATAAAGTGAGGTTTTTATGCGAAACAGAAGAATGCGTTCGGCAGATGCCCCCAATCGCTGGCATCAACGAGAGGGCGCAAATGAATACAAACTGGTTGGCGACGAACATGCCAACCATGAAGAACAACGAGGATTCGACCGAGGCGAGCGTAGACAGGATCGTCAGAGCCACGGTCGTCAGGAGTATGGTCGTGGCCGTGACCGGATACGCCGTGGCGATGCACGCTACATCGTACTCGATGCGCTACGTGACGGTCCCAAACATGGCTACGAGATCATTAAAGCGTTGGAAGAACGCTCAGCGGGTCGCTATGTCCCCAGCCCAGGCACTGTCTACCCGACGCTGCAATATCTAGAAGACCAAGGGCTCGTGCGCTCCAGCCAAGAAGCGGAGCGACGCATCTACCAACTCACCGAGGCTGGGCAAGCAGAACTTGACACGTTGGCCGAACAGGTGAACGCATTCTGGAAGCGTTTTGGCGGCCAGGACGCTGCAACCCCGAATCAGCACGAGGTGAACTTTTTACAAGATGAACTCGAACACTTGAACCGCATAGTGTGGGGTGGGCTGCAATCGGCCATTGCCCAAGGTCGGCAAGAGACCATTCGCAGCGTGCGCAATGCCGTCGAGGAATGCCAAAACAAAGTGCGTGAGATTATTGCCACCGAGCAAACGCAGTGAGCTAAGAATGCGAGTACACCGCAGCATAGGTAAGACAGTCAATCAAGTTGCAAGCTAGACTGTCCACTGACTTACTGTCCTACTGTCCTAACTCTTCATGTCTTGAAGATCGATACAGCGACTACTTTTCCAAAGCGTTTCAAATTCAGTTTGTAATGCCTGGCCCAACAAAGAGCGGGTGTTCACTTGTAGTTGTGGTGTATGACTTGCCATCCGCCCATGCAAATAGAAGCCAGCCAGGCAGAACTGATCGACCTGATAGAGCAAAACCGAAGGCAGCGAATGGTAAAAATGGACGTGCAGCCGCTGCCTTTGTGGGTTTGTCAGAGATAGCGCAACTTCCGCTAACAACGCCAAATTGTCGGCAACCCCTTTTTGCACACAGTTTCGCCCCAGCACCTCCACCGAAGAGATCGTTCGGCTGCGCAACTCTGCAGCCGGAGAATCTGGCTCAAGCATCAAAATCTCGACACGCGCCCTCACCATTCAGACTGCGCTTACGATAGAGTCGCAACAATCTCTGAAACTCGCTCTTTTTGTGCTCCATAACCCTTGCTCGATTTCCTGCTTCTGGGCGTTCCATAGGGAAAATCCTACACCATTCTATCATGTAGGGGAATTCCTCCAAAGTGACAACAAATTTACTAAAAGGAATTATGGCGTCCTCACAAAGAAACGGCTACAATCATGGGACAACATCTTTACTGAACTGTAGCTCCAAAGCATGTTTATGAATCTTCAACACTCAGACTCCTCTAGCTCAGACGTTCTTGTGATTGGCGGTGGCGTGATGGGCTGTGCCGCAGCGTATCACCTGGCCAAGCGTGGTCAGCGCGTCGCGCTGCTAGAACAATTCCAGATTGGACATACTCATGGCAGTTCACATGGGCCGTCGCGCGTCATCCGCCTCAACTACGAAGGCGTGGATTATGTAGAACTGGCGCGTGCCGCCTATGCTCACTGGCATGCGCTCGAAGCTGATTGCGGCAAAAAGTTACTCTTCTACACTGGCGGCATGGACATCGGCGAACCCGCAGCGTTAGCAGGAATGGCATCCTCTCTTCAAGCCGCCAACGTGGCCTTTGAGATGATCGACAGCGCTGAGATCATGCGCCGTTCGCCTCAGATGCGTGTGCCTGAGGGGATGATCGCTCTCTTTCAAAATGATTATGGCGTCTTGCTAGCTGATCCTTGTCTGGCTGAGATGTCACGGTTGGCGAGCCAATACGGGGCAACCATCTACGAAAGCGAGCAGGTACAACAGATCGTGCCAGAAGGGACAGGCGTCCGAGTACAGACCCAACGCACCACCTATCATGCCGAACGGGTCATTATCACCGCTGGGGCATGGATGCGTCCGTTGTTGCGCCCGCTTGGCGTCGATCTGCCGCTGACCGTGGTCAAAGAGACGATTGCCTACTACAAACCAGCTGATCCAACGCCCTTTTTGCCCGAACGTTTCCCGCTCTTCTTGCAACGCTTCCCAAACTCCACGATGATCGGCTGTGCTTTCCCGCTCATCAATCACGAAGGCGTCAAGATGATCTATGATCGTATCGGCAAAGTGATCGATCCGGCAGATCAGGACGATTCGATCAGTCAAGAGCAATTTGCCAGGATTCGTGACTATACCAAGCAAGTGTTGCCCAACTTGGGCGACAATGTGATCGAAACGGCAACCTGTCGCTACACCATGACGCCAGACGAGGACTTTATCATCGATTACCTGCCCAGCTATTCGCAGATTGTGATCGGTTCACCCTGTTCGGGGCACGGCTTTAAATTTGGCATCATCATCGGCAAAATCCTGGCCGAGTTGGCAGTTGATGGCAAGACCGAACACAATATCCAACGTTTCAAACTCGACCGTCCAGCGTTGACCAGCGGCGAGGAGTGGAAGTTATGAGTTTCGGTGGGCAGTGGTCAGTTTGCACTGTCCTACTATTTTTAAAGATAAAGGAATGAACATGCAACGAATGCAAGGCAAGGTCGCCATCGTCACTGGCGCGGCGAAAGGGATTGGACGAGCCATTGCCAAACGCTATGCCGAAGAAGGGGCGCAGGTCGTCGTGAATGATGTCAACGCAGCCGGCGTGGATGCCGTGGTTGCAGAGATCAGCCAATCCGGCGGCACAGCCTTTGGTGTGGTCGCCGATGTTTCCGATAAGACGCAGGTCGATCAGCTCTTTGAACAAACGTTGGCCCGCTTTGGCACCGTCGATGTGTTGGTCAACAACGCCATGATCACGAATGGCGACCGCCACTTCTTGGAGGCCGACGAAGCCTGGTGGCGGCGAGTGATTGATGTCAATCTGACCGGTCCCTTCTTGTGTAGCCTAGCAGCCGCCCAAATCATGGCGCGCAAGCGATCCGGGGTGATTCTCAACTTTTCCAGCGGTGGTGCAACCCGTGCCCATCGTGGCCTTTCCGCCTACGACGCCAGCAAAGGTGGCATCGAAGCCCTTACCCGCGCCATGGCGATCGATCTCGCTCCGTATGGCGTTCGTGTCAACGCCCTCGTTCCCGGCTCAATTGACACGACCAATTTGGCGGCTCAGATCAAACAAGCTCGCGGTGAAAACATCCCGATGCAACGAGTCGGCGAAGCCGAAGAGTTGGCGGGTCCGGCTGTCTTCCTCGCCAGCGACGATGCCAGCTACATCACAGGGCACTGCTTGGTTGTCGATGGCGGCATGTTGTCGCAACAGCGCTCAGCAACGGTGGATATTTTTCCGTTGTCAAAGTTTCCAGTCATTTAGAAAGTTACCATGTCTACCCAAAACACGTACGACGTACTACTTGCTGGCGGCGGCATCATGGGGTGTGCCATCGCCTATCATCTGCTCAAACGCGATCCAACCCTACGCATTTTGATCGTTGAGCGTGATTCGTCCTACACGCGGGCGTCCACCACCTTGTCCGATGGCAACACGCGCATTCAGTTTAACCTCAAGCAGAATATCCAAATTTCACTCTATTGCTTGGAGGTGTTGGCCACCTTTGCTGAAGAATTTGCCACCAAGAATCACACTCCTGTGATCAACTTCAGGCAACAAGGCAATTTATACCTAGTTAGCGAAGCCGGGCGTGAGTTTGCGCGACAAGGCGTCGCCATGCAAAAAAGCTTGGGCTGTGAAATTGAGTGGCTGGAACCCCATCAGATTCGCGATCTCTATCCACTCTATCCTGGCTCAGACAACGTGGTCGGTGCCACCTTTGGACGCAAAGATGGGACGATGTCGCCGAGGGATGTCCTTTTGGGCTA
The DNA here is from genome assembly GCA_046328715.1 of Caldilineaceae bacterium. Classification (GTDB taxonomy): domain Bacteria; phylum Chloroflexota; class Anaerolineae; order Caldilineales; family Caldilineaceae; genus JAXLWB01. The sequence goes on from JAXLWB010000008.1 coordinate 98,431, forward strand.
CCGGCGCAAGGCAATTGAGTTGGGGGCAACAATCATCGAAGCAGAAATTACCGAGTTGCTCAAAGATGGTGAGCAAATGTCGGGTCTACGGCTCACATCGGGCGAAGTCTATCAAGCGCCGATTGTAGCCAACGTAACCGGGGCATGGGCACCGATTTTGGCCGAAACAGTCGGTGTCAACCTGCCGATCAAAGCCATCAAGCGCGAAGTGTACAGCGTGATGGTGCCGCGCAGTTTCGATAAGATCCTGCCAATGTTTCTGTTGCCGAACGGGCAGTATCTTTTCCATGAAGGCGGCAACAATCATGTCACTGGCGGAGCCTTGCCAGAAGATCCGGTGACCTACACCGACTTTAGCTGGAGTGGGGATCGCTTCAAACAGAAGCTTTGGGAAGGCTTGGTCGAGTATCTGCCTGACTTTGATCGGCTCAAGCTCACCAATGGCTGGAGCGGGCTGTATGATGTCAATACGCTGGATGGCAACGCCATTCTAGGCGAATGGCCGACCTTGCAGGGCTACTATTGTGCCAACGGCTTTTCGGGACATGGCTTTCAACAAGCTCATGCGGTGGGACGTTATCTGGCCGAACTGATGCTTGGACAAACACCCACCTTGGATCTCTCGATCTTCTCGCCACAGCGTATTCTAGACAATCGCCCGGTCTACGAGAATCCAGCACGACTGATTTAAGGAATGAAATTTAACTAACTTGCCCGTGCGAGATTGGGAGATTAAGAGATTGCTGCTTGTAATCTCCTAATCTCTTAATCTCCCAATCTCTACCATGTGGATCGATTTAATTGTCGTTCCTAAGCGTGATTTGAGCGAAGGATACCAAGAGACCGCTATGACCAAACCTTACCGTGTCGGTGTCGATATTGGCGGCACCTTTACTGATTTGATTATTTTTGACGATGCCACCGGCTCGTTTACGATTGGCAAGACGCTGACTACACCGGCAGATCCGTCGTTGGCGGTGGAGACAGGCTTGCGCGAAACGCTGGAACTGGCCAATGTAGAGGCTGCGCAGGTGCAAACCCTGGTGCATGGTACCACCTTGGTAACCAATGCCATGATCGAACGCAAAGGCGCTGTGACGGCCCTGCTGACGACGTCCGGCTTTCGCGATGTGATTGAGATCGGGCGTGAGCAACGCTATGAGCTCTACGACCTGATGCTGGAACATCCGAAACCATTGGCCCCCCGCTATCTGCGCTTTGATGTACCACAACGCACCTACGCCGATGGCACGCCGGCTCGCCCGCTGGATCTTGAGTATATTGAACGGCTGGCCAGCGAACTAGAGCAAAAGGGGGTTCAAGCCGTAGCCATCTCCTTTTTGCACAGCTTTACCAATGCCAGCGACGAACAAGCAGCACGTCAGGCGATCCAACGGGTAGCACCGACGCTGCGTGTTTCGCTCTCCTCCGAGGTGATTCCCGAGATCCGCGAGTTTGAACGGACTTCGACCACCGTTGCCAACGTCTATGTGCAGGGCCGGGTTGAACGCTATCTGCGCGAGTTGCAGGATCGCTTGCAACGGCTGGGCTTCCTCGGCAATTTCTTCCTCATGCTCTCCAGCGGCGGCATTGCCACGGTCGAAACTGCGATCAAATTCCCCGTGCGCCTACTCGAATCGGGGCCAGCGGCAGGAGCGTTGGCGGCGGCGCACAGCGGGCTGCGCTGCGGTCGCCCCGATCTGCTCTCCTTTGACATGGGCGGTACCACGGCCAAACTCTGTGTCATCGATAAGGGTGAGCCACTGATCGCCCATGACTTCGAGGTAGATCGCGTCTATCGTTTCAAAAAAGGCTCAGGCTTGCCCGTAAAGATCCCAGTGATCGAGATGATCGAGATCGGCACCGGCGGTGGCTCGATTGCGCGCATCGATTCATTGGGCCTGCTCAAGGTCGGACCGGACTCGTCCGGCGCTGATCCTGGCCCGGCTTGTTATGGCCGCGGCGGAACCCAACCGACTGTCACCGACGCCGATCTGGTGCTGGGCTACCTGGATGCGAGTTTCTTTTTAGGTGGCAAGATGAAGTTGGATGTTGAGGCAGCACGTCGTGCCATCCAAACGCAGATTGCCAACCCGTTGGGTTTGACCGTCGAAGAAGCAGCCTGGGGCATTCACCAGGTTGCCAACGAGAACATGGCCAACGCCGCGCGTGTCCACACTCTAGAGCGTGGCAAAGATCCCCATCGCTTCCCGCTCTTTGCCTTTGGCGGCGCAGGGCCAGTTCACGCTTACCGGGTAGCGCTGGCGTTGGGATCGCCTTTACTCATTGCCCCCTTTGGTGCAGGGGTGATGAGTACTGTAGGCTTTCTGGTCGCACCGCTGGCCTTCGATTTTGTCCGCTCTTGGCATAGCAAGCTGGCAACGCTCGATTGGAGCAAAGCCAACACGCTGCTGAGTGAAATGGAGGCTGAGGGCGAAGAGGTCCTGATCGCCTCAGGCGTGGATCGCTCACAGATTCATCACCGCCGCCAGGCCGACATGCGTTATGTCGGGCAGGGCCATGAAGTGCGCGTCACTTTGCCCGGTCATTCACTGAGCGCCACAGATGGCGAGGCAATTCAAGCTGAATTTGAGCAGACTTATCGCCAACTCTACGGACGCTTTGGTCCCCCCGTGCCACTGGAACTGATCAACTGGCGGGTCATCAGCAGTGGGCCCACGCCTGATCTGCGCTTGCAGACCGAGAATCTGAACGCAGGTGATGCCGATTTTGCCCGCAAAGGCAGCCGCAGTGCCTGGTTCCCCGAAGCCAAAGCCTATGTCGATACGCCGATCTATGATCGCTACCGCTTGGCTGTCGGCGCTCACTTTCACGGTCCGGCGATTGTCGAAGAACGCGAATCGACGGTCATCGTCGGTGACCGTGGCAGTTGTCATATTGATGAACAACGAAATTTAGTCGTAGAAGTAGATCAGTAAGTCAGTGAGACAGTAGGACAGTGGGACAGTGAAACTAACGCACTGTCCCACTGTCCTACTGTCCTACTATTTCACTCAACACACTATGCTTGATCCAATTACTCTCGAAGTCCTCTGGAACCGACTGTTGTCGGTTGCCAATGAACAACAGAACGCGCTGATGCGCACCGCCTTTAGTACGATTGTGCGCGAGTCGCAGGATTTAGCCTGCGCGGTCTTTGACAGCCGCGGCTATATGATCGCCCAATCGCTCACCGGCACACCTGGGCACATCAACCCAATGGCGACGGGGGCCAAACACTTTCTGGCCGAATATCCGGCGCATACGCTCAAACCGGGCGATGTGCTGATCACCAACGATCCCTGGCAGACGGCTGGGCAGATTAACGATTTTACGGTCTTTACACCGGTCTTTCGGGGCGAGACCATTGTCGGCTACTTTGGCAACTGTTGCCATGCTGCTGATGTCGGCGGACATGTGCTCTCCGCCGAAGCGCACGAGGTCTACGAAGAGGGGATTCGGGTACCGATCATGAAGCTCTTTGACCGCGGTGAACCCAACTACGAACTGCTCAAGATCATCCGCGCCAACAACCGCCTCCCCAACGAGACGATCGGTGATCTCTATGCCCAAGCCGCCTGTAATGCCGTTGGCGCCAACAGTCTGTTGCACATGATGGACGAGTTCAAACTCGATTCGATTGACCCACTGGCGGATCAGATTATCGCCCGTTCTGAACAAGCCTTGCGCAATGCCATTCGCCAACTGCCCAATGGACGCTACGAACACGAAGTCTGGAGCGACGGCTTTGAGGAGCCGATCCGGTTATACGTAGCAGTCACGGTCGAGGATGAAGAGGTCTATATCGACTTCGCCGGTTCGTCGCCGCAGAGTCAGCGTGGCATTAATGTGGTGCTCAACTACACCCACGGCTATGCCTCCTTTGCCATTAAAGCCGCCATCTGCCCCGAAGTGCCACACAACGAAGGTGCCTTTCGCCCCGTGCATGTGACTGCGCCACGCGGCTCGATCCTCAACTGTGTCGAACCGGCAGCTGTGGCCTCACGTCACCTGGTTGGTCACTTCTTGCCCGGTTTGATCTTCGGAGCGCTGTCACCCGTCATCTCGGATCGGCTGCTGGCGGGCGGGGCCGACCCGATCTGGCTGAGCGTCTGGCGCGGTCAACGACTCGACCAATCGCCCTTTATGTTTAGCTTCTTCCAACTGGGTGGTACCGGCGCGCGGGCCCGCAAAGATGGTCTCAACACCACCGGCTTCCCCAGCGGCGTCGCTGGTGTCCCCGTAGAAGTGGTGGAAACGTTGACCGGCATGGTGCAAACGCGCAAGGAGCTACGGCAAGATTCAGGCGGTGCCGGTGAATTCCGTGGTGGTCTGGGCCAACGCTCGGAGTTTGGCTGTCGTACCGAGCAACCCTGGAGCGTGATCCCGCACATCGACCGCACGCACTTTGCCGCTGATGGCTTGCAGGGTGGCAAGTCTGGTGCGATGGGTGAATTGCTGCTCGACGGGAAAGCCGGCGCACAGCCCAAGGCGACGGTCATGATCCCACCGGCTTCGCACGTGCAACTCAACACACCTGGTGGCGGCGGTTACGGCGAACCGGCCAAGCGGGATCGGCAAGCGGTGTTGATGGATGTCGTCAATGGCTACATTTCGGCAGAGGCCGCTGAACAAGAGTACGGGGTGAAGGTGCGCTACAAGGGGCGAGAGGATAGTTTGGTGCGATTACCAGAGGATTATGAGGTTATGTAGGGGAGAAATAGCTCCCTACACAGAGCAAAAATCAAGGCATGCAAAAGGCCGAGCGTTCAGTACGACGCTCGGCCTTTTGCATGGTGGGCTCACTCGTTCAAACCCATTGTATCCTATTTTTTGCAAAGCGGGTCTTTATTAGAGAAGGGCCTTCAGCAGTGGACTAGGATCAACAAATCGTGAAGAGTGAATTGGTGAAAAATGCAGGAGCTAGAGGAAATCATTCAGCAGGCGATCCACAGGAACACAAGCGCCTTTACCATACTTGTCCACCGTTTTCAGGACATGGCGGTGGGCTATGCGTTCGCAGTGCTTGGCGATTTTCAGTTAGCCGAGGATGTGGCACAGGAAGCCTTTATCCAAATCTATCAAAGTCTCCCCCAAATCCAGCAACCACAAGCGTTTCCGGGTTGGTTCCGTAAGGTACTCTATAAGCACTGCGACCGGATCATACGGCGCAAGCAGGTAGTGCAGGTTGGGTTGGAAGCAGCCGAAGGGGTGGCAACGCCTGAGTTACCACTTGCCGAGTTGGTTGAGGTTGCGGAGCTGCGACAAAGGGTTCGTACCGCCATCCTGACCTTGCCTGAAGGTCAACGGCAAGTGGTGACACTTTACTATATTGCCGACTATTCGCAAAAAGAGATCGCCGCCTTTCTCAATGTCCCTGAAACAACCGTCAAAAAACGCCTTCATGACGCCAAGCAGCGTTTAAAGGAGAAGATGCTCTTTATGGCACACGAATATTTGCAGGGCAACCGTCCGTCAAAGGATGCGAGCTTCCAGGAAAAAGTTTTAGATTTTGTGGCTCCCGATCGCGCCAAACATAGTGAAGCGATCTATGCCCTCTTTGAAATGGCTGAGCGTCCCGACACTTTTCAGTGGCGCGCCGGACGACTGGCCTACAGCCATGTCGATTGGCAGGCCTCACGGATTGGTTGCCTGCGGGCGGGTAACCAATCCGCAGGCGAAGCACAAGAACAAATTGTGGCAGCCATGCACGTTTATACGATTGCCATGCGGATTGGCAGGGCTCGGATACGAACGGCTGGTTTCAACTGCGAAGTCACCCACCCAGCCTATGCGGATCAACGGGCAACCCTAATCGAAAGCACCGTAAAATCATCCTTGTCGGCCATACGCGAGCAAGGGTATGATCTGGCAGTTTCGTTTGATGATGAACCCTTTTGGCTGAAGCAAGGGTTTGTGCCCGGCTGGCGGGCACTACAATGGTATGTCGATGTTGCCGATCTGCCCATTGCGCCGGTTGCACTTCAGCTTCATCGGTTTGAACCCAATGCTCGGGCCGATCTGGCCCAACTGTACAACCAGACTCATGCGACGTTAACGGGCACAGCCGAGCGACCTACCTATCTGCGTAACAAACATCCTGATATGTTTATGGGCTGGTATTGGAACGATGCACAAGGCAACCCCGCTGGCTATATCAGCGGTGGCGCCGACCGCTACTTTACGTTGGATGCCTCGTTTCAAGCCGAGTTGGATCGGGGTCTGGTCAGCGAACGGCTGCGCCAACGTTTTGTGGAAGGACCACGTTGGGAAAATCCACCGTTGGGTGCCTCGGTAGAATGCATGGTGCAACATCTGGGTAGCCAATGGTTGATTACAGATGGTGAACGCCGCTGTTACATTTACAAAGATGGCGAAGAGTTGCAAGGGGTTGTCTTCGACGGATCGCTCTTCTGGGTAGATGAAGTCGCTGGGGATCCAGCGCTTTGCTTACAAGCGTTGGCGCAATTGGCTCGGCAGTGGCAATGCACTCAATGTTTCTTCGACCGGCTCCACTACAAAAGCGGCGTTGGCAAACAGTTGCGTCAACTACTCTCATGTCGCATCCATACCGGCACCTTCAGTCGGGCAGCACGCTCCTACATAGTGCGCATCATCAACCTCCAGTCGCTTTTCCAAAAGCTGGTCCCCGAACTCACCCAGCGTTTGCAGTGCTCGCCCTATGCAACCTGGCAAGGCAACCTGCTGATTACGCTTGAGGATGGCAGTACGAGCGATGAAGTGTTGTTGGCAATTGACGCCGGAAATGTGACGGTGGTGCCCAAAGGCGTTACACCCCATACGATTCGCGGTGCTCAGTCACTAGCGCAGCTCGTGTTGGGGAGTGAATCCCCAGATGAGGTTGTCGAAATGGCGCGGCTCGAAGTGAGTGGGGATGCCACCATGCTCTTGCCTGTGCTCTTCCCAGCGCAGTACCCACAAATGGAAAATCAGGCATTGTAATTCCAGGTAGGCACTTGCGCTCAAAAATGCAGTTTCAGTTTGATTGCGCGCCAATGTCAACGCCCAGGCAACATGTTTACTGCCTCTGCTGGCAGATGGTTACGTTCCGCAGTGGGCAATAAAAGGGGTGCTTGGCCTTGCTAATGGCTTGCCGATGCCTAATTGAAACGCGCTAAAGATGGAGCGCTTAGTGCCCCATCGTATCCGAGTCAACTCGCTTCTCGGCACCGGTATCAAGTGCTGTGATAGATGCGAGCTCCTCAGCAGTAAGCACAAAGTCAAAGACGTCGAGGTTTTGGGCCAAGCGTACCGGGTTCGACGAGCGGGGGATGGTGGCCAGTCCGAGTTCGACATTCCAGCGCAGGATAATCTGGGCGGGAGTCTTGCCATACTTTGCACCAATCTTCGCCAGCAGCGGCTCTTGCAACAGGTCTGACCCCGGCCCTAATGGGCTCCAGGCAACCGTGACGATGTCATGCGCTCGATCATAGTCTACGTGGTCAGTTCGTGCGATGCGCGGGCTTAGCTGAATTTGGTTGGCCACTGAGCGAATGGTGGTTTCGGCAAAGAGCCGCTCTAAGTGAGCCGGCTTGAAGTTAGAAACGCCGATGGAGCGCACTTTGCCAGTGGCCACCAGTTTCTCAAAGGTCTTCCAGGTGGAGATATATTCGTTGCGCTGCGGCAGCGGCCAGTGGATGAGGAGCAGATCCACGTAATCCAACCCAAGCTGACGCAGACACTCATCGAGACCAGCAAGGGCAAGGTCGTTGCCCTGAAACTCACCGTCCAACTTGGTGGTGACGAATAGATCTTCACGCGCAATGCCGCTATCGCGAATACCCTTGCCCACACCCCGCTGGTTGCCATAGCGGAAGGCAGTGTCGATATGACGGTAACCAGCTTCGATAGCAGTGACGATGATCGGTGCGATGGCTTCGTCATTGAGCGAAGCAGTACCCAGGCCGATTTGGGGAATTGTGTGACCGTCATTGAGACGGAGAGTTGGTATTGTCATGCTGTGAGCCTTTCTTTTATGCCTGGGGCGGCTGTTGGGATGGTTGTGGATGAATGCGTCTTGAACAGAACGATTTAGCAATGAGAACCCGGACTTTTATGAAAAGTCCGGGTTCTCTATCAAGTCATTGTATCAAGTATGATCGCTGTAATTTGTCTTGACTAGTATAAGCTTTATTACGATTCCTCGCAATTGTCACCAAAGTTGTTGCCAATCGACCTCAACGGTTGAGTTTTGATCGCTCATCCTGCACTGTGCTGACCCCCAATGGCGACTTTCTTATTTCGATTCACAAACCAGGGCCACAGCGCAAAGGGCAGAACGATGAGACTCATGATGCCGAAGTTTTGACCGACTTGCAGCAGACCAAAGATTCCGCTTGGCTCTTCGTGATCCCGTTCAAACTGGGGTTGCGTAGTGGCTGTATCGGACGTTACGCTTGTTTCCGTAGTTGTGCCAGCACTCGTTTGTGTTGAATCCACGGTTGTCGTTGTTGAAACCGGTAGTTGACGTTCAAAGTTAGTGGTTGGGAACAGGTTTTGCACGTAGCTTGTCTTTGAGATGCCGAAGGTTAGGCCGACGACGACCAGGGCTGCGGCAAGGATGATTGAGGTACGCATGAGGATTTTCATAATGACATTCCTTTTTGAACAGACTTGACAGTTGGAAGAGGCGATGCGACCCGAACTTTGCCGAAAAGTGGCATGATCACATAATGTTGGAACGAGCTAACAACCCATTGCCAGTGAAGCGCAACATGCAAGCCGATCAAACCTAAGGCGATATTGGCGGTCGTAGTATGAACCATATGCCAGATGCCGGATTGTGCAAGCTGAATGCCCAGGAACGGCAACGCCGACTTCGAGATCATCAAGCCCGTGAAGACGATCAACGTGACGTCGATGAACAACGCCAGGTTGAGAGCGTGATTAATGCGCGTTTGGCTGGGCAGTCGGGAAAAGATGCGCTGAGTTGTGGTAACAATCCAATTCCAGTGCAACAAAAGATGAGTAATAATTGCTGCGCCAAAGGAGATGCCAAGCCATTCATGAATGGCCATTCCCGTAAAATGCGGGGCCATAACCGTTAGAAAAGCGATGAAGATGATGCTATCGACGATCAGGTTCATCTGTGTGCTGCTGAGTGATTGCTTTTTCGTATTCATATTTCTCCTCACTTCTATGATTTGATTCGTGTTTTCATGACTCAGGATAGCGGGCAAATATCGAGAGAATGTCAAGAAGTGCTGCGGAGATTCTATAAATCAGAAATTCATTGTATAATCAGCAAACTCAAGCGCCGTTCTTTAGAAGAAGTGCTCAGAAGCCAAAGAGGATTGATAACCGTGCGACGAGTTGTTTTGATTCAACCTAAACGAGATGGGCGAATTTTTGGGAAAGCGCCAGGATCTCCCTACACCTTGATGCGCTTGGCTTCGCTGGTACCTGATGAAATTCCAGTGGAGATTTGGGACGAAAATGTGCGCGATTTGGATCTGGATAGCGTAGGCGAAGGCGATCTGGTCGGTGTAACTGCGATGACGGTCACCATCGAACGGGCAGAGCAGATTGCGCGGCGTGCCATGAAGCAAGGCGCTGGCGTGGTGATGGGCGGCGTCCACTCCACCTTGATGCCCGAACACCCGACGACCTTTCCCCACAGCGTCTTTGTCGGCGAGGGCTACTTTACCTGGCAGCAGTTGATTCAGGATTTTGCCGCCGAAGGTATCAAGGGCATGAAGCCGCGCTATGAGGATATGGAGTGGGCCAATCTGGATGGGATTGCCTGTATCAGCGACCGAGTCATCCGCATGGTCGACGAGCACAATCACTATTGGACGCCCTATCTGGAGATCACGCGTGGCTGTCCGCGCAATTGTTCCTTCTGCACGGCGATTCGTGTCAGTGGGCAGAAGATGCGCCTACGCCCGATCGACGAGGTGATTGACGAAATTCAGCGCCGCCGCTTGAGTCGTTTCTTCCTGACCGACGACAATTTCGGGCTCAACTTCAGCATCGATCCGCACTATTGCGCCAATCTTTTTGAGGCGTTGAGCAAACTCAAACTCAACGGTTGGACATGCCAATCCGAGATGAGCATTGCCAAGTTTCCGGAGTTATTAGAGATGAGTGTCGCCTCCCATCTCGACAAACATTTTATCGGTTTTGAAAGCGTTAACCCCGACAATCGGCGTTCGTTGGGAGGCAAGGCCAAAGGCGTCGCCTCCAGTGCTCACGAAGCAGTGAAAACGATTCGTAACTTGGGGGTCGGTGTGGTTGGTCTGTTTGTTACCGGATTTGACGAGGATACGCCAGCCACCTTCCAGGCGACCTGGGATTTTATTCGCAACAGCGATTTGGACAGTGCAAGCGTAACGGTGCTGACCCCCTACCCTGGCACGCCCTTCCGCCAACAACTGCTCGACGAAGGGCGGCTGCTTGATTCGCCTTGGAGTCACTACGATACGGCCCACGTTACCTTCCAGCCCAAGAACTTTACCGCCGAGGGGCTGCGTGATGCCTACGATTGGCTCTGTCGCAAAGTCTATAGCCCCATGCAGATTGCTCGCCGCGGCATTAATACCCTCAGCCGCTACCCCGTGGCCAAGATGGGACAGAAAGCCTTTGGGGCTTTTAGCACCGATTACGGCTACCGCAGGACATATGCGTACCGCTACTTGATCTAGAAGTCAGTGGGACAGTAGGACAGTGAGACAGTGAATCAGTGGTCTTATGCACTGTCTTACTGTTCCACTGATTCACTGTCCTACTGACACACTTTCAACATCTCCCAGGTTAACTCTTCTAAATTGCCAACGGGTAGACAAGGCCCACCTTTGGCTTTGGCCAGGACGCTGTCTAGCCTGCCATCGTGCGCCAGGTCGCCGACGACTACGCAAGCCATGCCAGCGCGCATGGCCGCCTCGACTCCGGCTGGGCTATCTTCCATGACTAGGCACTGCTCTGGTTTCATTTGCAACGAAGCAGCGGCGTTGAGAAAAATGGCAGGATGCGGCTTGCCCTCGGGCAGATAATAGCCACTCAGGATAGCGTGGAAAAAGTCCTCCAAGTGTAACGCTCGAACTCCAGCCACAAGATTTGCCATCGGTCCCGACGAGGCCATTACCTGCGCGATGTGTGCTTCATGAAAATGTACCATCCACTCCAACACACCAGGCAGCGGCTTAAAATCGGGTGTCTGCGCCAGGATTTCGCGAAACAGCGCTTCTTTGCGCCGTGAAAAGGCTGCGATCTCGTTTTTCGGCAGATTGGGCAGAAACATCGGAATAATTTGTGAATTGATGCGCCCGAAGCCGCGCATGAAATCCGCAAAGGTGTGTTGGATGCCGTAGTCCAAAAAGCAGATGCGCCACGACTCATAATGTTGTTGCGTTGTGTCGGCGATGGTGCCGTCAAAATCCCATAAAATTGCTTGCATATGCGATATTATTCTAGTCCATGTTTGACGTACGTTGATCCATTGCAAAAGCCGCACAAATCATATATCATGCTGCACACAAAACCCCAAAAGGTGACAAGATGACAGGATGAAGGGATGACAGGATGACAAGACATACAATCTCATCTTGTCTTTTCGTCTTCTTGTCGTCCCTTCTTTAATCAGAGAGTAAAAAGGAGAGACTCATGCTAACAGAGGCACAAATTGCTCAATTCCATGCCAATGGCTTTCTCAACGGCGGCCAGGTATTGACTGACGACGAAGTAGAGGCGCTGCGCAACGAGGTGATGCGCACCATCGACGAGCGCGAACGGACGGATATCAAACAGCCAGTGCTCTGCCGCAATTTGTCGCGTGATCAGGGTTCACCCGTCTGGCAGATCGTCAATATTTGGATGTCCAGTGATCCCTTCCACAAGCTGATCTCGCATCCCAAGATCACCAAAATGATGGCGCAGTTGACCAATGCTACAGAACTGCGCATCTGGCATGATCAAATTCAATACAAGCCGGCAGCTATCGGCGGTGTCAACATGTGGCACCAGGATGCACCCTACTGGCCAATCATTGCCCCAATGACCGAAGTCACCGCTTGGGTAGCGCTGGACGATGCTGATCTGGAAAATGGTTGTATGAGCATGGTCCCCGGCACACACCTTTGGGGTAATACAATTGACTTCCTGCATACTCTCAAGAACTTCGAAGACATGCCCAACAGCTATGAAGGGCGCGAGGTAAAGGTCACGGTCTGCCCAGTCAAGAAGGGCGAAGTTCACTTCCATCATGCACTCACCTGGCATGGATCGAGTGCCAATGTCAGCGGACGACCCCGACGTGCCATTGCCTTGCACTACATGTCACAAGATACACGCTATGTGGCCAGCGGCAACCACCCCATGAAGGAGTTCGTCACCGTGGCCGACGGTGAAAAGATGAAAGGCGAAGCCTTCCCCATGGTCTATCCCACCGTAGAATAGAGATTGGAGAATAGAGAGTAGAGATTGGGAGCTTAGCAATCTTCTCGGTATAATGAGTTATGACTCTCCAATCTCTAATCTCTTTTGTCCATGCTCGATATTGAACAAGCCGACCAACTCCTTGAATATTTGACTGCTACCAAGCGCATCGAAGCAGGTGAACGCCCGCTTTTTCGCGTCTTACCCGGCGGCGTTTCGAATCGTACCGTTTGGGTCGAACGGCCAAATGGAGAAACCTGGGTCTTGAAACAGGCGCTGGAAAAGCTGCGCGTCAAGGTTGATTGGTTCAGCAGCCCGGAACGCATCCATCGCGAAGCGTTGGGAATGCGCTGGCTTTTGCAATTGGCCCCGCCTGGCACCATCACTCCCCTGATCTTCGAAGATTTCGACGAACACATCCTGGCCATGCAGGCTGTGCTGATGCCACATACCAACTGGAAGTCGATGTTGCTAGCCGGCGATCTGCAACTGGCACATATCATCCAGTTTGCCGAATTGCTGGGAACTGTCCATCGTAATGCCTGGCAGCAGCGCGCCCAACTGGAAACGTTATTTGCCGATCGAGTTTTTTTCGAATCGCTGCGATTGGAGCCATACTATGCATATACGGCGTGGGAAGTCTCCGAGGCGTCATCCTTTCTACTCGCATTGATTGAAGAGACCCGAGAACGACGACAAAGTCTGGTGCATGGGGATTACAGTCCCAAGAACGTCTTGGTCTATCAGGATCGGTTGATTCTACTTGACCACGAAGTAATTCACTGGGGCGATCCGGCCTTTGATCTTGGCTTTGCCATGACGCATTTGTTTAGCAAGGCGCATCATCTGACCAGACAGCGTCAAGCCTTTGGTCAGGCTGTGCTGCAATTTTGGCGCAGCTATTGCGCAGCGTTGGGTGATACCGAATGGATCACAGATTTAGAGGCCCGCGCCATTCGTCATACACTTGGCTGTTTACTGGCGCGTGTGGCGGGTCGCTCCCCGCTGGAATACCTAAGCGAAGCGGAACGAAAACGCCAACAGCGAGCCACACTCAACCTGATCAAACACCCGCCCTATTCCGTAATCGAATTAATGCGAAGTTTTCTGGAAGCTCTTGATTAATCATGCGTGTACTGGTCATTTCTGACATTCATGCCAATCTGGTTGCACTCGAAAGTGTACTGAGTGCCGCAGCAGGCCGTTACGATACTATTTGGTGTTTAGGCGATGTCGTCGGTTACGGACCTCGACCCAACGAATGTGTGGCGTTGATTCAACAGTATGCGTCGCTTTGCGTCATGGGCAACCACGATTGGGTGGCCGTCGATCTGCCTGGTGTCGACTTTGATCAGTTCAACGAGTATGCCCGGCAGGCGATGTTCTGGACGCGTGAAGAGTTAAATGCGACCAGTCGTGACTTTCTGCTCCACTTGCCTACTATGCCGCTTCACCCGGTTGCAGAGCGCTCTGTGTTGGTCACCCATGCCAGCCCACGTAAGCCGGTTTGGGAATACATCGATTCACCGGAGATTGCACTCGCCAATTTTCTTGTCTTTGATGAGGAAATCTGTCTGTTCGGTCATTCGCATGTCCAAATGTTTGGACTTTGGCGCCCCCTCACAGACCAAATGATCGACCGTCGTTATGTAGCCGTGGACAAACAACGCAAGGCGATGGTCGAATTGTTGCTTCCGCCTGAAATCGGCTCCGTACTCAAATTAGAAACGGACTCAACCTTCCGCTTGCTGCTCAACCCTGGCAGTGTGGGCCAGCCGCGCGACGAAGATCCGCGGGCAGCCTTCGCCATCTTTGATCTCAATGCAATGACCTGGCAATTTGAACGGGTGGAGTATCGTATCGAAGAGACCCAACGCCAGATGCGTAAGGCTCGGCTTCCAAAGGAGCTGATCGAACGATTGAGCTTTGGGTATTAACAGTATCAGGTTGATTCATCCTATTACCTTGTGACCCGTGATGCGTGTCCGTGAAATTTCCCGCTTACTTTCACGAATCACGAGTCACAAATCATCCACTATGTTCCAGATAAAACGACTGCAAGCACGAGAAATTCTAGACAGCCGCGGGCGTCCGACGGTTTGGGCACGTTGTGAATTGCGCAGCGGCGCAGTGGCGGCAGTTTCTGTTCCTTCGGGAGCCTCTACAGGAGCAGCCGAGGCATGGGAATTGCGCGATGGCGATCCTCAACGCTATCGGGGACTCGGCTGCCGCCAAGCCGTCGCCCATATTGAGGGCGAGATCCAGCGCACGCTGACAGGCTGTACAATAGAAGGTCAGCAAGAATTAGACAGCATTCTGGTTGCGTTGGATGGCACGCTCAACAAGGCTCGTTTGGGTGCGAATGCATTGTTGGCAGTCTCATTGGCCTTTGCCCGCGTTTGTGCCGTAGAAGAAGGCATTCCGCTCTATCAACACTTCGCCAATCTGTTGGGCCAACCGTTGCGTACACTACCACGTCTCACCATCAATCTGTTCAGCGGTGGCAAACATGCAGGCGGACAAGCGCCGATCCAGGATGTTTTGATCGTTCCTGCTGCTGCCACGACGATCGACGAAGGAATGGCGACCACCTATGCGGTTTATCAGTCAGCGGCAGCGCTAATCAAACGCAAGTATGGTGCTCGTGCCCTCACCGCTGATGAAGGTGGGCTGGCCCCTGACTTTGTGGATGCCGAGTCGATGTTGGGTGATGCGGTGCAGGCGATTCAGGAGGCTGGTTTTGCCCCAGGAAGTCAGGTGGCACTGGCGGTTGACGTGGCTTCGAGCCATTTCTTTGTGGATGGTCACTATCAACTTGACACAACACTCACCACACAACAGATGATCGAGACACTGGCTGCCTGGGTTGAGCGTTATCCAATTGTGAGTGTGGAAGATGGGTTGGCAGAGGATGCCTGGGCGGATTGGCCACAGTTGCGTCAACAGCTTGGTCAGCGGGCCTTGGTGCTGGGCGATGATTTTCTGTGCACTAACCCACAACGAATCCGACGCGCAATTGAGACCAACGCTGCCAATGCGCTGCTCCTCAAAGTCAACCAAATCGGTAGCTTAAGCGAGGCAATGCAGTCGTTACAGCTTGCCCGCAACGCAGGCTGGAAGGTGACCATCAGCGCTCGCAGCGGCGAAACCGAGGATGACTGGTTAGCTGATCTCGCCGTCGGCTGGGCAGGCGACCAGATCAAGGTCGGCTCCATCACCCATTCGGAGCGGCTGGCCAAGTACAATCGACTGTTACAAATTGAATCAGAAACGGGGCTGTCAGTAGTGAAATGGCCCTTATCTTGACCGGGTGACAAGAAAATTCGCCTTATCGCCTTGTCACCTTGTCATCTCTTCCTCCCTTCATCTTGTCAAACTTACGGAGTAGAACAATGAACGCACTTGTATGGGAAGCCCCGCGTGTAATGAATTTGCGCCAACAACCTGAGCCAACCACCAAACCGGACGAGGTCTTGGTCAAGGTGAGCTATGGTGGGATTTGTGGTTCGGAACTGAGTGGCTATTTGGGACACAACGCCTTGCGCAAGCCACCGTTGGTGATGGGCCATGAATTCTCTGGCACAATTGCTGAAATTGGCAGTGCAGCAGCCCAACAATTTCCGAAGTTTCAAACCGGCCAGGAAGTGACAGTCAACCCGATTGTCTTCTGCGGTGAATGTGAATATTGCCACTCCAACCTGGAGCATCTCTGCCCGAAGCGTGGCGTAATCGGCGCACACCGCCCAGGTGCCTATGCTGACTATGTCGCTGTGCCAGCCAACCTGGTTCATGTGCTCCCCTCCACACTCGATTTGCGCAGTGCAGCTTTGACTGAACCAGTCGGTGTGGCGGTTCGTATTGCAAATTTAATCGGTGATATGCAAGGGCAAACAGTCTTGATCGCTGGGGCGGGACCGATTGGTTTGCTAACGCTGCAAATGGTCAAACTACGTGGTGCGCAGAACACCTTTATCACCGACCTCAGCCCTGAGCGGCGAGCGATGGCAGAAAAGCTCGGTGGCATTGTACTCGATCCTAAAGTGGTGGATGTGGTACAGACGATCCGCCAGGCAACCGATGGTCGTGGTGCTGTTGCCACCGTCGATGCCGTAGGGGTCTTTGCCACACGGCAACAGTGTGTATCTGCAACACGCTCAAACGGAACGATGATTCTCAGTGGGTTACATGAGGAAGTTGGACAGATGCCCGCGGCAGAGATTATTCGTCGCGAGATCAACGTTAAAGGCAGCTTTGCCTATTCGCACCGTGATTTTGATGAAGGGCTGCAACTGCTCGCCGATGGCAAAATTCACCTTGATCCGTGGATTGTTGAGGCCCCGCTTGCGGAGGGTGGTCACTGGTTTGACCGATTGGTGGATGGAGAGGGAAGTGTGGCCAAAGTGCTATTGGTACCATAGGAAACAGTGTCAGTCACTCTTTGAGCGACTGACACTGTTTTATTTCAATTCCTCCACACCATTTTCTCGAAGAACCAATACTCAAGCACGTTGGCATCGGTGATCTTGCGCAGATCGCTGCCATCGGGGCGCATGGCGTAGATGGCCCAGGTGCCACCACGGTCGCTGCGGAAGGCGATCCATTTGCCATCGGGGCTCCAGGTGGGTAGGCCATCGCTGGCGGGTTCAGTGGTTAAGCGTTGTTTGCCTGAGCCATCCTTGTTGATGACGTAAATTTCGAAGTTGCCATCTTCCTTGCTGATGTAGACAATACGTTTGCCGTCGGGACTCCAGGCGGGTTGGCCATCGCTGCCTCCGGTGGTCAGGCGCTGTTTGGCATTGGGGTCCTTACTGTTGGCATCGATGATCCACAACCCACAATCGCCGCCACGGCAGCCGCGATGCACAATCTCATCACTGACAGGGCTCCAGTCGGGATACTCGCCGCGTGTCAGAGGGCGGAAGTCCTTGGCATCAGTTGTAAAGACCCAAATATCTTCACCCCCATTGGCGGCCAGACGATCTCCACCAGGGCTAAATACAGGATAAACGCCACCGGGCACAACCAGACGGTTGTTGCTCAGATTTCCATCCATAATCCAGATACCCGCTTTATCGCCAGCATCTCCTGGCCAGGCAAAGTAGGCAATCTGTTTGCCATCAGGGCTAATATCAATTTCAGTCCGCCAATCGGCAATTTTTGAACTGGAACCGCTGGCAAAGTTAAATTCCCACAATTCCCAACGTTTGGCATCCATGTTAGCAACACTATAGAGAAGTTTCCCACCCAAGCCTTTCAGGTTACCGGTGGCAGCAGCAGAAGCGGCGGAGGCAGAAGCAGGCGCAGTCGTTGCGATTGCTGCCGGTGCAGCTTTACTACTGCTAGCGGGTACAGGAGTAGGCTGGGCAGCGGTAGCGTTCGCTGTAGCCGCAGGAATGGTGCTACATTTGGTGCTTAATGTCACATATTTGGCAGCACCCGAGACCCAACCTTCTAACTTTTTAGAGGTAACAATTTTCAACCAGGCACAATTCCCGCTTTGACCAACCACGTTCAACACTTCACCCTTCTGTGCGCTGCCCACCTTAGCATAGCTCGTGCCTGGGCCAGAACGCACATTGAGTGAGGCAATTACGACAGTGGCGGTTGCGCCGGATTGCCACAAAGGAGCGGCTACAGCCAAACCGCTGCTAGACAACAAGAGGACAGCGACTACGATCCATTGTACCAACCAGCGAGTTTGTAATGCCCGTGGAGGAAGAACATCACTTCTCATACATTGCTCCTATCAGTTTGATTTACAGTTATAAAAAACAGACCCGTTCGCCGCAGGCGAACGGGTCTGTACACAACTCAATTATGAACTCGTTCGGGGGTAAACTTACTGTTATTAGAATATTAAATACAAATCACTCATGTGTAAGCTATTATACCAGATAGCTTGCTTACATGCAATCTACATTTTATGTATTTTCTCGCAGAAGGGCCGGCTTTATCCCAACAAAAAATTAGGTTAAAGCTATCCAAGTCACGACAATTGATGAAGACTGCAAATCCGATCAAGTAAACTATCCACAGCTCGTTCTTTGGTATTGGGTTGACCGAAGGGATCACTGGCACCACGTGGATCGCCATAGAGCGCACGCAACGTGCTGAGGACACAATGAGGAAGTACTTCCAGGTTGTAGCCACCTTCAAGGACAAAGACGATTTTACCGCCACATAATTCATCGGCCAGGCCAAGCAATTCCTGCACGAGCGCGGTATAGCCTGTGATGCTCAGCCGCTCATCGGCCAGCGGATCCATCCAATGCGCATCATAACCAGCCGAAACCAGGATCAAGTCTGGTTTGAAGTTGCGCGCTGCTGGTGCCAGGACACGCCGAAACGCCTGCAAATATCCCTGGTCACCGACACCAGGAGGAAAAGGCACATTGACCGTTGTCCCGTAGCCAAACTCATCACCCATTTCATCGGCTGCGCCGGAGCCGGGATAGTAAGGGAACTGATGCGTACTGAAGAAAAGCACCGAAGGATCACTGTAGAAAATATCCTGCGTTCCGTTGCCATGATGTACATCGTAATCAACAATCAGCACGCGTTGGGCACCATGCTTATGTTGCGCCCAGCGTGCCGCCAATGAAACGTTTGCCAGCAAACAGAAGCCCATCCCATGAAAGACAACCGCATGATGCCCGGGCGGACGAACCAAGGCAAAACCGTTGTCAGCATTACCTGTCATCACCGTATCTACAAGATTGAGCACTCCACCCGCCGCAAGCAAGGCCGCCTTATAGCTGTCGGCGTTCATGTAGGTATCGGCATCGATCCGCCCACCACCTCGCTGATTAAGCGCTTCGAGCAGTTCGATATATTGCCCACTGTGCACGCTGAGTAGGACTGGACGGGGTGCTTCAGTTGAGGGAACTTGGATCAACTTGCGTAAAATGCCGTCAGACTGCAAAAGTTCCCAGGTACCTTCAAGACGTCGGAAATTTTCGGGGTGACCTTCACGGGTGTGTCTGAGATTAAATGGATCATATACGTAGGCGGTGCGTTTCATGCTGACAACTGTTCCTCTTTGTAACGAAACTTGACCGACACTTTACGGTCAAAACGTGTTAAAAATTCAACTTACCTTGCAGGCTGGTACGAGAAAGTGTCGGTCAAGTGGGCGTAGGTTAGTGGTCACTCCACTTTTTCCAATGCCAGTGATGCATCTTTACTGGATCGCCGTCGCAGTAAGCTCGATTTTCAGTTGAAAAATCATCGGCTGGCAAGGGCAAACCAGTAACTTGAGCGCGGTATAAGTGATACTCGCTTTGCAATCCCGGATAGGAAGGTGAGAAGCGCTTTTTGAGTGAATCCTCTATTATGACAACCTCTACCTCTGCCAGCACCTCATCGCTGGCGGCCAATTCTTCTCGTAAGCAGCGCCAAGCTGCCGCCAGAGGCGTTTCGCCACCTTTCATCTTTTCCGCAGGCAGGTGATTGCGATGCCTTTCGGTGCCGTTGGTAAGAAGCTGACCGGCTTCGATCAAGGTGTGATCCTGGCGTTGAATCAGTAACTCTACCACTTGAACGAGGCGTACCGGTGAAGCTGTCAGTGGCTCTGGCACCTGTGCGGACACAAGCTGCAATATTGTTTCGCCGTGCGTCACTTCCAGCCATAGATCGGCAACGGTCTTAGCGTCGCCTTGTCCCCAAGTATTGGTTGGAATGCCGTGATGGTTGAGCCATTGGGTGAGCTGTTGAATCGAGTCAAATTTTAGCATAAGTCAAACTTTGGATAAAAGCGAGTGATGGCTTCTGCTTCATCAACAAACTCAAAACGGGGATCCCAGCTCAGTTCCTCGAAGCCCAACGCACGGATGCGGGAGTGCACTTGCACAGGATAGGTAGACTGGATGGGCAACGTACTGTGTAGCACGTTTCCATCCCATACGGCACGGAGTTTTCCTGCGTTGGTCGGCAGATCAAGGAGCGCCCACCAAGACCATTGTTCAGGGAAGGTTGGTTGTACGGTGTAATTTGCCCCACCCAGGTCAAGGCCAACGCCTTGCCACACGGCCTTGGCTGCGAGATCGATCCCGCGCCAGAAATCGGCAAAGCGCCAAGGACGATCCGCCGATTCAGTCCAGCCAACCTGAGTCGACCAGCCGATCCAGTCAACCGGCATCGATGACGGACGCTGTGCTGCGCTTGATTTTCCTCCAGCCTGAGCAATCAATCGTTGAAACTCTGTGACTTCGCCTTCCCAACGAACAATGCTGACCTCGTCTTGATGGATCGTTGCAAAACGAAGGGCAAGACGCAATGCTGCTTCACATGTCTGCAACTCTTCGAGCGGAAGTGTCCCATTCTGCTCCCAACGGTGACGGATCAGCGCTTCACTACAAAGTTGAATGGCAGCAAAATGGCGGGTCAGCAGTTCAGCATCAAATTGATGACTGAGGTGCCCTGCGAGGCTTTGAAAATAGGTATAGACGCCATGGAGAAAGAGCGTCCCAGGGTCCGATTGTGGCGACTTTGGGTGACTGGGAAACGTCAACGGCATTCTTCCCGAAGTTTGCTCGGCCAAACGGCGGAAAGTTGCCAGCAGGTTACGGCTAAGTGTCGGCTCGAAGGTATCGAGTGCCGCAATCAGACGTGCTGTATTGCTTGCAGACTGATCGTAGGCAGCATAACCGCTACGAAATTGTTGCAAATTGTGCAGGGCCAGGATTCGTCCGAGTTGGACCGCCTGATTCAAGCTGGCATCCGGCGTCCAGAGCCTGCCAACGCGCAATGTTTCTTCCCAATTGTGGACACTTTTATCAAAGGTTTCATCGCTTTCGCGCAGCCCAAGGAAGGTACTCCAGGCCATCTGTTCACCCACATCACTGAGCGTGAGCAACAGCGGCACTTGTACCTCGCCATTGACCAGTACGTGATAGACCAAGCGTGCGCGCTGCGGATCATCAATTTCATAAAGGTCGGGGCGAGCTTGCGGATTGCCAAAAACTCGGGTACTTTCGGCGTTACTTTGTTCATACAAGCCACGCGGCGCTTGTGGATTGTGTTGTGCCACTAACAGACCATCCACGATCCGTTGGGTCAACGGTTCCCCCCAGTCGATCTCCACCTCCAGCCGCAACACATGATCGCCTTCGGCCTGGCATTCTAAGTTCCAGATCACACTACGGTCCTCGCTGCTCTTGAAGGGTGCCATCAGTCGCTTGCTAACGATGATCGACTCGTTGCCGAGAATTGTTTCCTGGTGGCTGGCAAAGTAGCGATTGCTGATCGGCGTCAACTCATCGCCAATCAGCGATGTGACGCGCAGTCGAATCGAGGCAGCGTAGATTGCATCCGCCCACGGCCAGGTAAGATCGTAGAGATCGCTGGCATTATCGGCGTAAAAGCGCAACTCGGCATTGGCAAGCAAGGTACGCGTGTCTGGTAATAATGCTTCGCAATCGATGGTTTGAGGAGAATCCAGGTAAAGATGCATGGTGAGTTACGAGCTACGAATTACGAGTTAAGAATTACGGATTGTGAAGTGAGCTGATAATTCGTAACTCGTAATTCGTGATTCGTAATTCCCAGTTTACTTCACGCCTGCCATTAACAAGCCTAATCCTTCACGGGTGGCCTTTTCACGCGGGACGATGTCGATGACTTCGCCTTTGTACATCACCACAATCCGATCGGAGAGTGCCATGATTTCATCGAGTTCGGAGCTGACTACCAGCACAGCTACGCCTTCATCGCGCTTGGCCACAATTTGATTGTGGATAAATTCAATCGAGCCGACATCGATACCACGGGTTGGCTGCGCAGCAATCAGCAATTTGATCGGACGGTTGAACTCCCTGGCGACCACCATTTTCTGCTGATTGCCGCCCGACAGCGACTGCCCCGGCGTAAACGGGCTGGGGGTACGCACATCGAATTGCTCGATCAGTGCTTCAGCATTTTCGCGGATTGCGGTTTCGTTTACAGTAATGCCATTTGCAAAGGGCTTGTGATAATAGGTGTTGAGCACCATATTTTGCGCCACAGAGTAAGGGCCGACCATGCCAAAGGTGTGGCGATCTTCAGGCACGTGGCTGCTCATACCCTCATCGGTGATGCGGCGCGGGCTGGCGTTGGTCATCTCCAGATTGTTGATATGAACATGTCCAGAATCCACATGGCGCAGGCCAGTGATCACCTCAACCAGTTCGGTCTGTCCATTGCCCTGTACCCCTGCCACGCCGACGATCTCACCGGCATGGACATCAAATGAAACCCCACGCAAGGCGACATGCCCCAGATCATCCTTGGCGACGACGTTGTCTAACTGTAACACCAACTCAGTAGGCTTGGCTGGCTGTTTATCCACCGTCAAAATCACTTCGCGACCCACCATCATGGCGGCCAGACTTTCCTGGGTTGCACTTTTGGGATTAGCTTCGCCTGCCACTTTGCCGCCACGCAGCACCATGATGCGGTCGGCAACACGCAACACTTCCTTGAGTTTGTGTGTAATAAAGATGATCGATTTTCCTTGCTGGCGTAAGAGATTCATCACCTCGAACAAACCTTCGATCTCCTGCGGCGTGAGGACTGCGGTTGGCTCATCCAAGATCAAAATATCGGCATTACGATAGAGGGTTTTGACGATCTCAACCCGTTGACGGATGCCGACGGGCAAATCTTCGATGATGGCGTAGGGATCGACGTCGAGGTTATATTTATGCGACAGCTCACTAATACGGTTGGCAACGGTCTGCATATCAAGGAAGCCATTTTTTACGGTCTCGCTGCCTAGCATCACATTTTCAGCAACTGTGAGCACTGGTACAAGTTGGAAATGTTGATGCACCATGCCAATGCCCAATGCAATTGCATCTTTAGGCGTCTTCATCTCGACCGCTTTGCCCTTGACCAGTATTTCGCCGCTGGTCGGCTGGTAAAGTCCGTAAATGATGTTCATCAAGGTCGATTTACCGGCACCGTTTTCACCTAGCAAGGCCAAAATCTCGCCCGGATAAAGTTTGAGCGAGACATTCTCGTTGGCGACCACGCCGGGGAATCGTTTAGTAATATTGTGGGTTTCGAGGATTGGAGTCGAGTTATTCATTTTGCCTCAGTCTCGTACACCTTGCCCTCTGCCGCAGGCGGGCGTACCCGACCCACAAAGCCAGAGACGACGATGATCGTTACAACATAGGGGATCATACTCACGAAGGCACGGGGCACAGCCGTGACACCAATCAGTTGCAGCTCGCTCTGAATGGCTTGTGTGTAACCAAACATGAGCGCAGCGCCCATTGCGCCAAAGGGATTCCAGTTGCCAAAGATCATCGCCGCCAGGGAAATAAAGCCACGTCCAGAGGTCATCCCTTCCTGAAATTGACCGACCGCTTCCAATACCAAGAAACCACCTGCTAGACCAGCCAACATTCCACCAAGCATGGTGTTGATGTAGCGCGTCCGGTTGACGTTGATGCCAACCGTATCTGCCGCCCGTGGATGCTCACCCACGGCCCGAGTACGTAAGCCCCAGCGCGTGTAAAAGAGCGCAACGTGAACGACAACCACCAAAATCAGTGTCAGGTAGGTAATAGGTGGGTTTTCAAAAAGAATTTTACCAATCACGGGGATGTCGGCCAGCAAGGGGATGCGAATTGCGCCAAACTTCCCTTCTGCCACGGCATCACGATTGAAGAGGTAGTTGGTGAAACCTGTGGCAAGAATAATTAGCGCCGTACCGGAGATAATCTGATCCATCTTAAAGCGGATGGACAAGAGGGCGTGAAGCAGCCCCATCAGTGCGCCAATCAACAAGCAGATGAGCAGACCAAAGAGCAAGCTTGCGAAAAGTGGCCAACCATTGGTTGCCACTTTTGCCACAAAGGCGGCAAAGGCTCCCGCTAGCATCATGCCTTCGATCCCAATATTGACGATACCAGATCGTTCACACAGAATCCCACTTAAAGCACCAAGGATTAAGGGAACTGCTGCACGCAACGTAAAATTGAGTGCGCTGACGCCAAAGAGTACACGCAAGCCAGTGTAGCGATTCAGCGATGTCGCATTGACCAAGATTGCCATAATCACAAGCAACACAACAATTGCTATGGAGAGCCAGTTTGTATGTTGCCAAAGTTTTGAACGTTGCATATTCGTCACCCTCCCCAACCGCTGCTAAGCACCGCCGTGTCCGATTCTCCTTCGGACTTACGGATGCGGAAGAGTGTACGAATGATCAGTGGCGCAGCGACAAAGGCGAGTACGAGTCCTTGAATCACTTGGATTATATCGGATGAAATTCCTGAATCAAACTGCATCTTGGAACCACCAGCAGACAAACCACCGAACATGAGCGCCGCAGCAATGATGCCTAAAGGATGGGTTTGTCCGAGAAGTGCTACCGTAATGCCATCAAATCCTGCCCCACCACTAAACTCAGGCGCAAACTTATGATTCAGCCCTAATGTCTCCACGGTTCCCGATAAGCCAGCCAGACCGCCTGCGATCATCATTGTCAAAATGATGATCCAATTAACGCGCATGCCAGCGTAACGAGCCGCCTTGCTATTTTGACCTACGGTGCGAATCTCAAAACCAATCGTTGTCTTGTAGAGAAGCCAGAAGACGAGCAACGCCATCGCCAGCGCAATCACCGTGCCCCAATGGACGCGGTAGGAGGGATCGAAAAGCCAGGGAATTTCAGCGCTGGAAAAAATATCAGGCGTGGTGGAAATGGGTCCAGCCGTTGGATCCCAAAGTGGGCCAGCAGGTTGCCCTTGGGTACTGGGTGCGAGAACGGTCCATTCAGCAAAAAGGCCAGCCACATAATTCAACATGATGGTGACAATGACCTCGTGCGCCCCAGTATAAACTTTGAGCACGCCTGGAATCATTCCCCAGAGGACTCCACCAGCCACTCCCGCCAGCAAGGCCAACGGCATGTGGATAAAAGCCGGAAGCCCTTCAAAATGAATGCCAACCGCCACCGAGCAAACCGTGCCAATAATGAATTGACCCGAAGCGCCAATATTAAAAAGACCGGCTTTAAAAGCTACTGCGACGGAAAGCCCT
The DNA here is from genome assembly GCA_046328715.1 of Caldilineaceae bacterium. Lineage (GTDB taxonomy): Bacteria > Chloroflexota > Anaerolineae > Caldilineales > Caldilineaceae > JAXLWB01. The sequence continues at coordinate 123,853 of JAXLWB010000008.1, forward strand.
GTCAAAATCAGCGGCGTCATCTTGCGAACGGTAATTGCCAGTGCCTTTACACTCCCAAACGCCCCGACAAACATACCGCGATAGGCAATGAACGGATTATCACCGAAGATCAACATGATAACTGCGCCAACAATCAATGCAGTTAAGAGTGCCAGCAGAGGAATAAAAAGAGAACGACTGAGTTTTGCCATAAAGATGTGCGGGAAGAAGCAGAGAGGAAGAAATAGTTAATGGTGAATGGTTAACGATTAATGGTTAATGATATCTGCTCTTGAGGAATTCGCATTCACCATTAACCATTGACCGTTAACCGTTAACCATTATTACTGTCCGTAGCCTGTCTTCAAAGAACCATCCTTCAAGCCCTTGTCAATCTCGACCAGTTTGTCCTTGATCGCCTGATCGATCTTGCTGTCAAAGTCATGGAAGGGAGCCAAGCCAGCACCGCCGAAGTAGTTACCACCTTGGGCCTTGCCTTCTTTGATCTGAGTGACAATATCCACAATACCTGGGGTGATTAGTTTCATTGCACTCGAAACCAAGCAGGGATGAGCAGCTTCCAACGTCTCCCATTGGTCGGTATCCACACCGATGCACCAAACAGTAGCACCGCCACTGGCAGCAGTGGCAACTTCCTGAAGCGCGCCATTGCCTGTGTTACCGCCTGCGCCAAAGATCACATCAGCGCCCTGATCCATCGCCTGTTTGGCAGTGGTGGCACCCCATTCCGGGTCGTTGAAAGCCTGTGAAATGTCCTTGGGATTGTAGGTGGAGAGGAACTTGATATCGGGATTGATATATTTGGCACCCAATTCATAGCCCTCTTTAAAGGCCACAACCGGAGGCACCTTGTCCGTACCTAACACTGCACCAATCGTGCCGGTCTTGGTCAATTGGGCGGCCAGAGCGCCAGCCAAGAAACCCGACTGATCTTCATGGAAGACCAAGCCGATCAAATTAGGGATTGTGTCGCCTTGGAATTGATCGACACCGATAAAGGTGATCTTCGGATTGGCTTTGGCGGCTGCAATGGTCGCATCGCCTAGGGCAAAGCCGACAGTTACAATGATCTGGAAGTCGTTGTCCACAAACTGAGCAATGTTATCTGCATAATCCTTGGGATCTTTGGTCTCGATGTATTTGAAACCGTCACCTTCAGTTAAACCCATCGCCGTACCAGCCTGCTTGACACCTTCCCAAGCGCTCTGGTTAAAGCTGCGATCATTGACGCGACCTACATCGGTCACCAAACCAATTTTGAGAGCAGTGGTGGAGGTGCCGTTGTCAGCGGCAGCCGCAGGCGCTTGTGTGGTGGTTGTGCCCGGTTGTGGGGCAACACAAGCTGCAATCAACATCGCCAGGATCGCGACAATGCTGAGAAAGCCTAGCGAAATCTTGGAAGTTCGCATGATTCATCTCCTCTATTATTCCCGAAATGGGAGTCTTGAGAAATTTGGTTGATAGAACTACTTGGTATGGCACACACGGAACCAAGTTGAGCTTTCTTGAAGGAGCCCAGGATGCAACTAAATGCCGTGTGGAAATCTAGACCAAATTATACCAATTATAATCAACTGCATAGCATTTGGCAAAGAATTTGTAAATTGCAGGTTGTAAATGACAAAATGAACAGCTTTGCTCCACAATTTCAGCCATTTTACCGATATGATTATGTCATTCTCGCTGATATCCTGTCATCGTGGTATGATATGAAATGCACAAATTGGGCTCCTACATGAATGGTTGTCATTTAGAAGCTGTCCGGAAAGCACACCTGGCAGATTTTATCGAGTAATCAACTCAAGCCTACTGGTGACTGTCACTCGCCAAATGATTTTAGGCAGACATTCTTTTGCTGCGAATGACGGCATTTAGATCGGTGTCTTTGCGCAGAACGAAGGGGTAGAAAGGGTGAGATCTTCGGGAACAAATGTAACGTATGGTTTGTTGCTGACACTGTTGTTAGCACTGTTGACTGGTTTGATTTGGATAACGTTGAGTTCACAATCAACCACGTTGACAGCAAATTCACCGGCACAACCGACTCTCTTGCCAACGCCAACAGTAACCGCAGCGTCGCCGCAAACACAAGGAGAAACACCCCAACAGCAAGCGGTGGCAGTATTTGCAACGGACACTCCTTTATCCGAACCGACGGCGACGGAACCTCCTCTACCCACCAACACCGAAACACCACAGCCGACGGAGACACCGACGATTACACCGACACCCTCTCCAACGCCGCTTTCATTGCCCCTGCCCACGCCACCAAAGGTTACCAAGGTGCAAACAGGCTGGGAACCGCTAACTATCGGTGCAAGCGTGACTACACTCGGAGCCGATGCCAATGGCTTTGTCTGGGTTGGTACCAAAAATAGCATCACGCAACAGAGTCCCAATGATCTACAAATTGCCTGGAATTTCGCAGCAAATGAACTGGGATTAGACGATAGCGGCATCGCTTCCATTTTAGGCGCTAAGGATGGAGGAGTTTGGGTTGGCGGCAATGGCGCAGCCTATTTTAGTGGCTTGGTCTGGCGCACCTTTACCATCAGTGACGGTCTAGCCTCGGGTGTTGTACAGGCGATCGCCGAGGACAATCAGCGGCGCATCTGGTTAGGTGCTAGCAGTGGATTGAGCATTTGGAACGGGGCATCATTTTTTACACTCAGCCGCCAAACTGGGTTACCGAATGATGAAATCACTGCACTTTTGAGCGATGGACCGCGCATGTGGATTGGCACCAACGGGGGGGGCGTCTTCCGCTTTGAAAACAACCAACTGCAAGTTTTCAACAGTGATAACATTGGTTTGGAGAGCAACTTTATTACAGCGCTTGGCAAACTGCCCGATGGAACCTTGCTGATCGGCAGCGATCAAGGTTTGATGACCTTTACCGGAAGTCGCGCCGAAGCGGTAGACGACGTTCCCCACAACCGGATTACCAGCATTGTCAACGCCCCGCTTGCGGAAGTGTGGGTGGGCACGGCAGGAGGTGGTTTGCATCACTACAGCGACGGTCAGTGGAGCCGTCTGGTGGATAATGGGAACTTACCCGACTCGAATGTTACAGCACTCACCGTAGATGGTTACGGTTCACTTTGGATTGCAACAGCAGACAGTAAACTCACACGTTATGCGTATGCCCTACGCTAAAACTTGACCGGCTCTTTCTCATACAAGCGAGTAGGAAAGTTGTATGTCCGACACATTTTGAGCATGAAGTGCCAGTCAAGTTGGTGTAGCTTCGTAATTCCCACATGGGAAAGTGATTGGATTTGGAGATATGGCAAACAAATTTCCTCTGGTTGTACACGCCACCCATGAGGCTGGCGTAAAGTTAGGTGGCATCGGTGCCGTGTTGGATGGCTTGCTTGGTGCGAAGAGTTACAACGAAGCTGTCGAACGCACCCTGTTGGTAGGGCCGATGATGGCCAACGATCCAGTTGTGATGGAACGCATCAATAGTCCACGCAGCGGGTTGACCATTCGCTACAGCAGCCTGCATGGCATCTTTGCCAATGTAGACGAAACGTTGCGCGATGCACTGCAACGAGTCGAGCAGACTTTTCAAGTGGCAATTCTCTATGGCACACGTAAGTTTGGCGGCTACCTACACGAAATTTTACTAGTCGATGTCAGCAATCCGAATCCACAACAGGTAGATTCGTTCAAGTTTCATGTTTGGCAAAATTATGGGATCGAGTGCCAGCGTTATAGTTGGAATCCCGAGTTCAATCTCTATTTTGCCATTGCCCAACCCTTATTTGCGGCGATGAAGGCGTTGGGAGTTGATTCAGGTTTAGCACCAAACGAGAAATTGATCATTGCCCATGAGTGGCTGGGAATGCCTGTCGTGTTTGCAGCACAGATGACCGAGCCTGGCCAATGGCGCACGATCTTCTACGCCCATGAGACGGTCACTGCCCGAGCCTTGATTGAATTTGATGGTGGCCACGACACGCGTTTCTACAATACTTTGTTCAAAGCGAAGGATTGGCAGCTAGATCTCGATTCAATATTTGGGAACCAAGATGAATTTTTTAAGCATCCGATCGTAAAACAGGCGACGCGGTGCGACAACATCTTTGCGGTAGGTGATCTGGTAGTTGAAGAATTACGTTTTCTTGGCGGCAATTTCCGTAGCGCCAACATTGATTTGGTCTATAATGGCGTTGTAGCGACACCGGTGACGCTACAGGCCAAGTTAGAGTCGAAGCGACTGCTCCAGAAGTATTGCGAGAACTTATTAGGCTATGTGCCCGACTTTGTCTTTACCCATGTGACACGCCTGGTGACTTCTAAAGCGCTCTGGCGCGATTTACGGGTGATGGATCATCTGGATCGCTTGCTGCGCCAGGAAGGCAAGAATGCGGTGCTCTTCGTGTTGAGCAGTAGCAATGCCGCAGGCCGCCGTCCCGAATGGGTGCAAGCCTGGGAAGGACAATATGGTTGGCCTGTAGGTCATCGGGGTGACAACGGGGATCTGCTAGATCTAGAGACACCCTTCTTCTTCGATAATGTCGAGCCATTCAATGCAAGGGCAAGCAACAGTCGGGTTGTCTTTGTTAATCAATTTGGTTGGAATCGTGAACGATGTGGTCAGCGCATGCCGGCTGAGATGGATTTTATTGACATTCGCCGTGGCAGCGATTTGGAGTTTGGGCAGAGCATCTACGAGCCCTTCGGCATTGCCCAGGTGGAACCGCTCGGCTTTGGGGCGCTCTGTTGCGTCAGCAATGTCTGTGGCTGTGTTGGCTTTGCTAACAGAGCGGCCAATGGCCTGGAAAATCTGCCCAATATGGTCGTTGCCGACTATGTCAGTTTGCCGCAGGGCTATTGGCTAGGGAGTCCATATGATGCACTACGCATCGACCAAGGGGTGCGCGACTGGATCGAAGGCAGCAACAGTGCCAATGCAGCCCAGACGATCTTTGATCGACTTCCACGATCCACGGCCCAGCTCGAAACCTACCTCGCCCGCGGCAGTGAGATTGCCAACAAAATGAGTTGGGATGTGGTTGTTCAAGATTACTTACTGCCCGGAATGCAACGAGCGACAACTTAAAAGGAAGCACAGATGCCACCCACAAAATCACGGAAGCAAACTGCTATGGCCACTCCAGAAACAACCAAAGAATCTACCACGTCCTTACGCTCTACAGTGGATACGAGTGATGTCGAGGCCATTATAGGAGGGTATCATGGCGCAGCGCACAACATTCTGGGGCCTCATGCGGTGACCGTGGAGGGCGTACCTGCGTTGGCGATTCGTGTGTTCCGACCGCTCGACAGCAAGGTCTATGTTTTGCGCGATGCCACACGCAGTGAAATGACGTTGATTCACCCGGCTGGCTTTTTTGAAGCGCTCTTTAGCGGGCAAGAAACACCTTTCCCATACCGGCTGCTCGTTGTGGATCAAGCTGGCGCTGAATATGAATTGGAAGACCCATATCGTTTTCCATTTACGTTTGGCGAGATCGACTACTATCTGCATGGCGAAGGGAATTTTCTCCAGAGCTACGAAAAATTTGGTGCCCATTTCCGCACGGTGGACGGTGTCACGGGTGTAAATTTTGCAGTGTGGGCCCCCAATGCCGTACGCGTCAGCGTGATCGGCACCTTTAACGGTTGGGATGATCGTGCCCACCCGATGTCGATGCACGGTGCCTCTGGGATTTGGGAATTGTTCATTCCGAATTTAGTCGAGGGAACGCATTATAAGTATTCGGTTAAATCGCGCTATTCAAACTATCAGATGGACAAATCTGATCCCTATGCATTCTTTGCAGAGCTGCGTCCCAGCACCGATTCCCGAGTGTGGAATATCGATAAATATGAGTGGCAAGATCAGGGCTGGTTGGAGAATCGCAGCACGAATCAGGCACTGAACCAGCCGATCAACATCTACGAAGTGCATGCGCAAAGCTGGCGACGTGTACCTGAAGACAATGGTTTTCTGAACTACCGTGATTTAGCCCATCAATTGGTAGCCTATGCCAAAGAAATGGGGTATACCCATGTTGAGTTATTACCAATTACTGAGCACCCGTTCGATGGCTCGTGGGGCTATCAGGTCACCGGTTACTTTGCGCCGACCAGCCGCATGGGCACACCGGACGACTTTATGTACTTTGTCGATTATGCGCATCAACAAGGGATCGGTGTCATTCTGGACTGGGTACCGGCACATTTTCCCAAAGACGCTCATGGCTTAGGCTTTTTCGACGGTTCCCATCTCTACGAGCACTCCGATCCCCGCCAGGGTGAACATGAGGATTGGGGCACCAAAATATTCAACTTTGGGCGCAATGAGGTGCGCAACTTTCTGCTCAGCAGCGCACTCTTCTGGCTGAAAAAGTATCATATCGATGGCTTACGAGTCGATGCAGTCGCCTCGATGCTCTACCTCGATTACAGCCGCAAATCTGGCGATTGGCTCCCCAATCGTTATGGTGGGCGTGAAAATCTAGAGGCGATCGATTTTCTTCGCAAGTTCAACGAGGTGACGCACAGCGAATGTCCTGGGATCTTGACCATTGCCGAAGAAAGTACTTCCTGGCCCATGGTCTCGCGCCCCACCTATACGGGCGGTCTTGGCTTTGATATGAAATGGAACATGGGCTGGATGCACGACATGCTCAGCTACATGGAAAAAGACCCGGTTTTCCGGCGTTTTCACCAGAATGAGATCACCTTTAGCTTGATGTATGCCTTTAGCGAAAACTTCGTCCTGCCCTTTAGCCATGATGAAGTTGTGCATCTCAAAAAGTCAATGCTCGACAAGATGCCAGGTGATCTATGGCGGAAATTTGCTAATTTGCGGGCGCTATACGGCTACATGTCGGCTCACCCAGGTAAGAAGCTGCTCTTTATGGGCAGCGAGTTCGGCCAATGGAGTGAATGGAATGAAGCCAAGAGCCTCGATTGGCACCTCTTGCAATTTGATTTTCATCGTCAGTTGCAAGGGTACGTTGCTCAGTTGAACCAGCTTTATCGGAGTGAGAAAGCACTTCATGAGGTGGATACCAGTTGGGAAGGCTTTTCTTGGATTGATTTGAGCGACGCAGAACAATCAGTTGTTTCCTTTGTACGCAGGGGAAGTGGGGCGGCCGATCAGATTGTTGTTGTCTGTAATTTCACGCCCATTGTGCGCAATCACTATCGGATTGGTTTGCCAAGCCCAGGGCTGTGGCGAGAAATATTAAATTCGGACTGGGTTCAATTTGGTGGTAGCGGCGTCAGCAATCCGCAAGATATAGCCAGTGAGCCGCGACCCTGGCAGAGTTGTCCACAATCGGCTCCAATCCATCTGCCACCGCTCGGCGTCGTCATGTTCAAGATTGTTTCGTAGTGAACTTGGGAGAGTAAATTACGTTTTTCGATTTAACCTGGAATTCCTTCAATCTGGGTGCAATTCGCAATATTGAGGCTGCAATTTCGCTATTAGTTGCAGTCGGAGCGTTGACGTGGCTGGTATGGAGTCTGCGCCGATTTATCGCGCCCGAGGGGCCTTCGCTGCTTTTGACGGCAGCGACAATCTTTGTCTGGTCAGGCAGCCATGCACTTTCTATCTTTCTGATTGATCCCCGATCCAAACTACTCTTTCTCAAGCTCCAGCTCTACGTAGGTCTATTGATGCCGGTTGTCACCGCCTATACGACCCTGCTCTATACCCGCCAACCGCCGCGGCTGCGTCGTTGGGTCAACCTGCTCCAGTTGGTGATTTTTGTCGTTTTAGTTGGTTTGATGATCACCAACGAGCAGCATCGCTTGATGATCAAGCAGTTTGACTGGCAGGTCTACGGTGGCGTGAGTATGTGGGTGGCAGATCGCGGTCCCTTGCTTTCGGGCTTCCTGGTCTACATCTTCGTTGTTATTGCCATCGAAGGGTTATTGCTCTTGCAGTTTTTGGGGATTCCGTATCTATCCAGTTTGCGTCGCTCGCTGCCTATTCTGCTTGGCGTCATTGCGCCGCTTTTTACCTACTTTTACGCGCTGAGCAATGCAACGTCGATTCGTCCCATTTCGCTAGCCATCCTTACTGCCTTTCTGATCGCCTGCTTTGTGATCACCTGGATCATCTTAACCCTGAGAGATGTGACACCGATGGCGAAAAGTCAGGTCTTTGATAGCATGACACAGGCCGTGCTAGTGCTCGACAAAAAGCTGCGCATTGCCGATCTAAATCGCATGGCAGAACTCTTGATCAAACGGCCAATCAATCAGCTTCGCGACCGCAACATGTACGAGTTGCGCGATCACTGGCCGCAGTTAGTCCAGTTTTGCCTCAACTTGCCAAACGACCAAGTGGGCAATCAGCCGCTACAAGAGTTGCTTGGCGAGGAAATTGTTAGCGAAGTGGCATATTGGGGTGGCTGGCAACAGCGCTTCTTTGAAGCGCGATCGACTCGTATCGTCAACCACCGCAATCAAGCCGCGGGGTGGGCAATTGTTCTTACCGATATCACAGAGCAAAAGCGCAACACCCGCATCCTTGCCGACGAAAAGAACCGTTTACAGCTACTCTATACCTTGAGCCAGGAACTCTATGGTTTGCTCAGCCTGTACGATGCCGCCACCAAAGCGGTGGAAATCACAGTGGCAGCGCTACGGTTGTACATGGGCGAGCTATCGATTTTGGGGAAAGATGGCGAGAGTTTACGCGTGGTTGCCGTTTCTAACCAGTCACAGGCCAAGGTGGATGAGATCAACCGGGTGCTCAAACTACATGTGGGGCGTGGGTTATCCGGAACTGCTGCGTCAGAACGCAACATCACGATCTGGACTCAACTGGGTCGTGACCAAAAATGGTATGAAGCAGTGGGCATCGATGTCAGCGTACGTTCCGGTGCAGCCATTCCACTCATATCGGGCGAACGTCTGCTGGGAGTCTTGACCTTATTGAGCGACGATCAGGAGGGTATCCGAGAATCCGATCGACAACTCTTTGCCACAATTGCACTTCCAACCGCAATGGCGATTCAAAACGCCTTGCGCTTTGAAGAGGCACAACAGCGTTCCGAGTTTTTCGAAGAGTTAACCCATCTTTCCAATGCCTTGCGCCAAGTCCATAATCATAACCAGGTGGTCGAAACGCTGCTGAACCATTCAATCCAATATTTTGGTGCCGAAGCGGCAGATATCGTCTTGCCAAGCGAAGACGGTCAGTATTTGGTTTCCACCGACTACCGTGGAGGGTCAAAGCCAGCGGAAATTTTACCTATACCGATTCACGAGTCACTGTTGGGGCACATTTTTCTATCGGGCCAGGGCTATTACTCGCCAGACATTCTGCGTGACCCCTTATCGTACCCTCCGAACAAACAAATTCTACAAGAAGCTCTCGACGATGCACCAGTCATTACCGCCATTCACGCGCCCTTACGCGCTGAAGAAAAGGTGATTGGTGTGATGTTATTGCTCAGCGGAAAAACCAATGCATTTCAAGCTGATGATCTACAGATGTTATCGGCCTTTGCTGAAATTGGTGGCCATGCCATGTGGCGAGCGCAAATCTTGGAAACCTTAGAGCAGCGCGTGGAAGAACGCACACGCGAGTTGGCTGATGCGAACAAACAGTTGTCAGAATTGGACCAATTGAAGAACGAGTTTATCGCCAGCGTTAATCACGAATTGCGTACTCCGCTAACTAATATTAAACTGTATTTAAGTCTACTTGCCGAAGGCAAAGAAGAGCGGCGCCCCAAGTACATGGAAGTACTAAATCGGGAGACAAGCCATCTAACTAGGCTATTGGAGAGTTCGTTTGATATCACTCAACTTGAAAAAGCACGGGTGAATGGAACGCAACAGCACACCATTTTTGATATAAGGGCCATTATCACAGTAATGGCCAATAAATATTCAGGGCGTATTCAAAGCAAAGGATTGGATTTCCGAGTGGATGCACCCGATGAAACTGTGCTGATCAACGGCAATCAGGTGCAGATCGAGCAAGCAATTTCTAACCTCTTGGATAATGCGCTTGAATATACGGACAAAGGTTACATTGCAATTGAAATTTGTGCCGAAGAGGATGTCGTGCGCATTCGGGTGAGCGATTCAGGTTACGGAATTCCTGAACATGAACAACCGCGAATCTGGAAACGATTCTACCGTGGGCAGCGGGTACGCGGCCTTACCCATTCCGGTTACGGACTTGGCCTCAGTATTGTCAAAGAGATTGTCGATCTGCACCATGGGCGAGTGCTGGTACAAAGTAAAGAAAATGCTGGGAGTCTCTTTGAGGTGATTTTACCAATTGCGAAGGTCAAAACGAGTAACGGTGTACCGATTGAAAGAGTGAAGATGCGGTAATTTATGCTGACGGTTGTACGAGGTAGACATTTGACAGTAAAAAGCCTACCTCATACAGAGCATTTATATAGTTGGAAGAACTTATTTGGATTGTTGTACGGATGGTGCGTAAGTTTTTATAAGAAACGATAAGGAATGATGCAATGATTGAAGAAGAAGCTGTCAGCACCGTTGTTCTGCTGGTTGAAGATAATATCGATCTAAATATGGCGATGCGTGAAATACTAGAATCCTGCGGTTACGAGGTGCTTACCGCAGAAAATGGTATTCAAGCCATTCGTGTTCTGGAGGATCAGATCCCCGACGTGATTTTGTGCGACATCATGATGCCCGAAATGGATGGCTACGATCTTCTTCGTTACGCGCGCTCCGAGCCATCGCTGCGCATGATTCCCTTCATCTTCTTAACCGCGCTCACCTCCACCGCCGATCAGCGACGGGCGCGTGAGATTGGGATCGACGATTATCTGACCAAACCTGCTGAGACTGCCGATCTGTTGGCGGCCATTAACAATTCACTCCGCCGTAGCCACTTTATGGAGGATGAATTGCGACGCCAGTCGGATGAGTTACGCGCCCGTATTGTGGCCCTTTTACAGCATGAATTCCGTACACCGCTAACCTTCGTACTTGGCTATGCCGAACTATTGCTAGAGCTACTCAACGATACAACCGCACGGCAGTCCAATACCTTGGTAAATAGCAACGAACTGCGTGTGTCGGTAACCGCCATTCTAGACGGCGGCAAGCGGCTTCAGCGCTTGATTGAAACCTTCCTCCTGCTCGCCGAGTTGCAAAACAAGACCATCCAGCCCGAGGAGACCGATACGCTGCGTGCGACCGACATCTGGCGTGATGTGGTGCAACAATTTGCACCGCAACTTGCCAGCACCGAGATGACTCCATTGATGGATCAGAAGAACAAGGATGCGATTGTAACGGTAGATGCGGATTTACTGCGTGAAGCACTGCGCCGCTTGGTGGACAACGCCATTCGTTACCGCCGCCCCAGTTCGAAGAAGATCTGGCTCTCTGTGGAAAGAATTTCTGTCTATGTTGGCTTCCGTATTCAAGATGAAGGGTTGGGGATGCCACCCGATCTGGTCGCCCAATACTCAAAGCCCTTTGAACAGGCTGACCATTCCTCGCGTGCCACCTCTGGTGCAGGGTTGAGCTTAACCCTGGTCCATCACGTTGCCCAGTTGCATGGCGGCAAGTTGGAGATCAGCAGCGAACTGGGCAAGGGAAGCACTTTTACCGTTTGGGTGACCGAAGCGGCTATGGCACAACGTCCAGCGGCAGGTCTTCATCTCCAGGCCAGTGCCTATAACCGATAAACAAAAATTCTGTGTTCCCTGATTTCCGTATTTACAAAGCTTTTTTCTAAACATGGAAATCAGGGACACAGAAAGTTATAACCACGAATGCTGTTTGCGTAAATTACCAAACATCTGATAATTTCAGTAAAGCCGGAAAAGAATATCGAGCAATTTATTTCCTCGGCTTTACTTATTGCAATACGTCTCATATAACTGTATTCAACACACGCTTAGCGCCTGCATCGAGTAAGGCCCTGGAGATAAGGTCTCGCTTACTCGGTTCAATCAACGCAATTACGTTGCCACCCCGCCCGCCTCCGCTGAGTTTTGCCCCTAGTGCACCTGCTTGATGCGCTACGTCGATCAGTCGATCCAGCATCGGTGAACTTACACCGATTTGCTGAAGCAGCGCCTGATTGTGGGCAAAAAGTTTCCCCAACTCCACTGCGCTCCCAGCTTCGATACAACGGCGGGCGTCGTGGGTAATCTCGGCGATCTCGTCAAACCAAGCCTCATAGCGTGGTCGATCCAAGTTCCACGCACATCGTACATCGCCAACAGTCTCTTTGGTGGGGCTGGGAATTCCGCTATCAGCAATCAGTAAATGTAGCGTTTGCGTTGAATGGAAGAGTTGCGGGGCCTCACCTTTCACAAACCAAAGCGGCGCGCCATAGGCAATGACCGTATTATCAATACCACTCGGCGTGCCGTGGTAAAAGCGTTCGCTTTCATAGATAATCTTGCTGACTTCTTCGGCGTTGATTGGATGGTGGACGTGTGCAAAGATCGCTTGTACCAGCGCGGCGCTCAAGGCCGCACCACTGCCCAAGCCACCAGCAATCGGCAACTCACTACGCAACTCGATCTGCCAGTCCGGCTCCTGCTCGATCCCGACCTGGCGCAGCGCCAACCATGTCACCAACGCTAACGGTTGATCATCACTCGCCTCTTTGAGCCGCAATCGAAGATTGATATCCGAAGCGATAAGGAAACAGCCACTCCCTGGAGCGAGGTTGCAAAGGGTGGCAATCGCTTTTACACCCCACACAGGGGCAGCAATTGCCGGGCGGCCATAAACAACCGCATGTTCGCCAACAAGGATAATTTTGCCAGGAGCAGTCGCAACAGTAGGCGCTTCGCTAATAGTAGGCACAAGACTGAGAAGATTGGGTTCAGAAGTTGTCAGATGCATTTGAAAGAACAATAACAAATCACTGTCTTCAAATGCTACCTGACCTTTTGAAGTTTAGAGTTGAGAGTTTTTGAGAGATTACAAATCTGATCGAAGACCCGCCATCATCTGGTCAGGCACATCGCTCATGATCGTGGTGACGCCGAGGCTGGCTAGCCGTTTGGCTTCATCCAGATCATTAATTGTCCAGGTGTTGACCGCGCAGCCTTTGCTCTGAGCATAGCGCATGAGTTCCGCATTCACAAGCTTGTGATAAGGATGAAGAGCCCGAGGCTGCATTACGGAGCTAAACCAGGCATCCAGCACATAGGTCGGCATTGGCAAATAGTAGAGAAAGCCAAGTTGCACCTTAGGGTCAAGGGCATGCAAGCGAATGAGCGTGATAGCGTTGAAACTTGAGACGATCACCTGATCGTACAGTCCACGCTTCGCAATCATCGCCGCCAACAGATTTGTCTCTTCGCCACCGCTGGGGCTATTGCTCTTGATTTCAACATTGACCAGACAGCGATTCCCGACCAGGTCGAAAACTTGATCCAGCGTAGGGATACCCGTTCCGGCAAACTGTGGGCCAAGGTGGCTACCTGCGTCCATCTCTGCCAGTTGTGCTGCTGTAAAATGGCGAACCAGCCCGCGACGATTTGTGAGCTTGTTGACCGAAAAGTTGTGGATGACGGCCAGTTGGTCGTCACGGCTGGAGTGAACATCGAGTTCGATGCCGTCCACACCCATTTCCAGTGCCTTGGCAAAGGCAGGCAAGGTATTTTCTGGTGCGACCGCTTTTGCCCCACGATGAGCAAAGACTAGAGGTTTGTTTGACATATTTTGTTTGTTACTTGCCCAGAGCGACCAGTCGCTCCCCATCAATCAATTCGATATTCTTGTCGGCAGCCCAATTGCGGGCGGGCTGGCTAATACGCGCAGTCGTGACCAAGTAAGCATGAACTGCCTTGCCATGTAGCATAGTGCCATAGAGATCGCGTACAGTTTCTTCGCCAACCACATTACGATAGCGTTTACACTGCACAACAGCGTTTTGATGGAAACGATCCGTCAGTAAGATATCAATGCCGCCATCCTTCACATCAGGCGTATTGACAGCTTGAAAGCCGCGTCGAATAAAAATCCGTTGGGTTACATACTCTTCAAACTGCGAAGGGGTTAGCTGTAACAGCTCATCCAAGTTGAGCGCTGGCCAGCCGTGAAAGGTATTGCCCAAACGCCACGCTCGCCGCAATTGCCACCACGCCACGGTCAAAATCACACCCAAAGGGATGATGACTGAGATCATGCTGAGGGTCAGTGATTCAGTCAGACTGGCGCCTTGCCACAACCGTTGTGTGAGCAAGAAGTAAATGCTCAGCCAACAAAATGTGCCAAAGGTCAGCAGTGCCACGCGCAGCACAAAAGAATCGCTGACTCCCTGCCGTTGCGGTTGGGAGGGAAACGTTCGCAATTGAAAAGAATAGGCTACCATCCGAAAATTCTACTGAGTAAACCTTTTTTTTGTGGTTCTGGAGGAGGCAGTGGTATCTCTTCCTCCTCCTCTTCTTCTTCAGGAAGAATCCCCAAGGTCCGTTGCAGTTCTGTCGTCATCCGATAGGGCGTCCACTGCGGTTGAAAGACCACCTGGACATGGGCGGCACTAGCTCCCGAAGCAATCAGCACCTTTTCAACATTTTCTTTGATCTGAGGCCCCATTGGGCACATCGGTGTCGTATAGGTCATAGTCACCTGTACCGCATTGTCGGGCGAAACAGTGACATCGTACACCAATCCTAAATCGACAATATTCTGATAGATTTCAGGATCAATTACAGCCTTCAGCGCTTCTCGGTATTCGTCAGCAGTCATTGATTTAATGTTCGCCTTTTTGCAACAATTCAATCATTGCACCATGCGCCGCCTTGGGGTGGACAAAGGCAACCAACCCATGAACGCCTTTGCGCGGCGTCTCGTCGATCAAGCGCACGCCCTGCGCCTTGAGTTCGGCCAGGGCGGCGACAATATCTTCGACTTCAAAGCAGACATGATGCATGCCCTCGCCTCGATTCTGCAAATATTTCGCCGTGCCACTCTCTGCATCAATAGGAGCAATCAGTTCAATAGTGCTATTGCCAGCATCGAGAAATGCAGCTTCGACCTTTTGTTCAGCAACTGTAACACGTTGCAACAGTTGAAAGCCTAACTGAGTACGATAGATTTGCAAAGCATCGTCAAGATTTTGAACGACGATGCCAATATGGTCAATACGATTTAACACACTAACTCCTCTACACCCAACTTTCTGGCGTGTATTCTCCGAAAACTTTACGCATTGTATCACAAATTTCGCCAAGTGTGGCGTAGGCTTCGACCGCTTCTACCAAGTGTGGCATGATTGGGGCATCGGGCGTGCGGGAAGCCTGGTCAATCCGTTGTAAGGCAGCGTCCACCTGTGACTGGTTGCGTTCGCTGCGCAACTTCTGCAAAGCAGCCATCTGAGCCACCCGTACACTTTCATCCACACGCAGTAGTTCCGGTTTGACAACCCGATCCGTCTGAAATTTGTTCACGCCCACAACCGTTTGATCGCCTTTGTCAATAGCGCGCTGGGCACGATAGGACGATTCGGCAATCTCGCGCTGAATGTAGCCCTGTTCCACCGCAGCCAAAGCCCCACCCATTTCGTCAATCTTGGCAATGTAGGCCATTGCTTGTCGTTCGATCTCGTCGGTGAGCGATTCGATATAATAGGCTCCGCCCAAAGGATCGACCGTATCGGCGACCCCGCTTTCATAGGCAATGATCTGCTGGGTACGTAGTGCAATCTCAACCGCTCGTTCAGTCGGCAAGGCCAACGCTTCATCCATGCCATTGGTGTGAAGGCTCTGCGTGCCGCCCAAAACTGCAGCCAAAGCTTGCACAGTCACACGAACAATGTTGTTTTCTGGCTGCTGTGCCGTTAGTGTGCTGCCACCAGTTTGTGTATGGAAACGCAACTTCCAGCTATCCGCCTGCTTTGCCCCAAAACGATCCCGCATCAACCTAGCCCACATTCGCCGCGCAGCCCGGAACTTGGCGACCTCTTCCAGGAAATTATTGTGGGCATTAAAGAAAAAGCTCAACTGCCCAGCAAAGGCATCGACGTCCAGCCCTGCCTTAATTGCCTGTTGTACGTATTCCAGACCATTCGCCAAGGTAAAAGCCACCTCCTGCACCGCCGTTGAACCCGCTTCACGCATGTGATAACCACTGATCGAAATCGTATTCCACTTCGGCACGTCCGTTGCACAATAGCGGAAGAGATCGGTAATCAAACGCATCGAGGCTTGTGGCGGATAGATGTAGGTGCCGCGCGCAATGTACTCTTTGAGAATATCATTTTGTACGGTGCCGCGCAGCTGTGCAGGGGAAACGCCTTGTTGTTTACCAACCGCAATCACCATTGCCAACAGCACCGTCGCCGGGGCGTTGATCGTCATGCTGATGCTGACTTTATCGAGGGGAATGCCAGCCAGCAAGGTCTCCATATCGCGTAGGCTGCTGATCGAAACACCGACCTTGCCTACTTCGCCCTCGGCAAAATCATGGTCAGCGTCGTAGCCGATCTGCGTCGGCAGGTCGAATGCAACTGAAAGACCGGTTTGACCACGCTGGATCAAATAGTGATAGCGAGCATTACTTTCCGCTGCCGAACCGAAACCTGCATATTGGCGCATGGTCCAAAAGCGCCCACGATACATATTGGGCTGCACTCCACGAGTGAAGGGATATTCGCCAGGAAAGCCAAGTTGATCGAAATAGCTTCCGCTTGCATCCTCTTCTGGTGTGTAAAGCGGATTGACCTCAATTTTGTCACTGCTGGTTGTAAAATGGGGTTGGCGTTCGGGGAAACGGCGTATCACCGGCGTAAGCGTTTTGTCCTGCCACTCTTGCAAGCGCGCCGAAATAACTGATGAAGATGTACCGAGCATATGAATGCCTCTGTTTCATTTTATACCAATTGTGGTCTGAAACGTCATGAATTTCCGCCCTATTCATTGGAAAAATTCATGGCGTTTGTAGCCACAATTTGGTTTACTTGCGGCTACTCAATCGGCGCTTCATTTGAAGATATCTGCCCAATCTTTTCATAGCCCAAGTTTTGCCAATAGTCATACCAACTGTTTTCTGAAATGTTTTGAATTTCAGAGAGGAGTATGGGGGCAATTGCGGACATTGGCAACCGCCACTAGGATAGGTTTATCTTCGAATCTATTTAGCCATTCGTAAACGGCTAGCGAAGAAAGAGAGATCGGTACTTTCGTCCAGCAGTACTCACATTTCAGCTCGGCCAGCCAAGGCACGTCCTAGTGTTACCTCATCAGCGTACTCGAGATCGCCGCCGACAGGTAGACCACGTGCAATACGAGTCACACGAATGCTCAGCGGTTTAATCAAACGGGCGATATACATGGCAGTCGCCTCGCCTTCGAGCTTAGGATTGGTGGCAATCAAAATCTCTTTGACCGGGGTCAGGCTATCTGCTTTTTGGATGCGCCGAAGCAACTCGCCGATCTTGAGATCGTCAGGTCCGATGCCTTCCACCGGCGAAATAGCCCCATGCAGCACATGGTAGACGCCTTTAAACTCGCCCGTACGCTCAATCGCCTGGACATCCAGAGGTTCTTCCACGACGCAGATGATGGAATGGTCGCGCTGGGAATTGGAGCAGACAGGGCAGGGATCGCGATCGGCAATGTTGAAACAAACGCTACAAAAGAGCGTATTCGCCTTCAAGTCTTGCAACGCAGTCGCAAGATTGAGTGCAACCGAAGCATCGGCGCGCAGCAGGTAATAGGCCAGACGGCTGGCTGTTTTAGGACCGATCCCAGGCAGCGCACCAAAAGCATCGATCAGTTTAGAAACCGGCTCGGCAAGTAGTTGCATAATCAGTTACGAGTTACAAGTTACGAGTTACAAATTGCGAGTTGTATCTACTTCGTAACTCGTAATTCATAATTCGTAATTCGTAATTTAAAATCCAGGCAATCCTAAACCGCCAGTCAGGCCACCAAGTTTGGACTGTTCGAGGTCCTTGGCTTTCTGCAATGCTTCATTGACTGCCGCCAGCACCATGTCTTGCAGCAATTCAACATCGTCCGCGCTCACAGCTTCCGGCTTGATTGTGATCGATTTGACCTGCTGATCGCCAGTGACCACCACTGAGACCATACCACCGCCTGCGCTGGCACTGATCTCTTGGGTAGCCAAATCGGCTTGAGTTTTTTCCATCTCTTTCTGCAATTTTTGCATCTGCGAAAGAAGGTTGTTCATATTGCCGCCACCACCAGCGCCTGGCAGGCCAAGCCCACGACCTCCACCAAAACCACCGCGGGGCATTTTATTCTTTGACATGAGAATTTTTCACTCCTTTTGTTGTTCGTTTACGACTACATTCCTTGTTGTATTTAGCTGAGCCGTTACGCCTTTTCTACCACCTGAGCGCCAAGCGTTGAAACTGCATATTCAAGCAATGGGTCTGCGCCATCTCGTTTTCTTTCATTTTCGATCTTTATCATATTTGGCAATTTGGCGCTGTCACCCATCTGACATTCAAGCTGCACAGGACGACCAACGACCTTGGCAATAATCGCAGCCACCTTACCCAACATTTCTGGCTTGGCAATGATATCGTGTGAAAACTGATTATTGCCAAAAGCCAAAGCCACGGTTTGCTCACCAATCGCCATATTGCGCACACTGTTCAGTGCGGCAACGGCCTGCAAACCCAACTGCGCCTTGGCAGTGTTCTTAATTTCACCCCAGCTTGCCTGCAACTTGCGCACTGCATTTGCATCCAAAGTTTGCGATACAGCAGCGGTTGATGGCTTGGCGGACTGACCTTCTGCCCCTTCACCCTGGGCACTGGGCGTACTCTCTTGTGGCGAAACGGGGACCTGCGCTCCAGCAGTGATTGTTGGAGTGGAAACAGCCTGCGTCGGCGTAACCACTTGGACATTTTGGACAATGGCGACCGCTGGCCCTTGCACTACCTCAATCAAAGCCATCTCCAGAGGAAGTTGCGGCTGAAAGCCTCCCTTCAAGTCATTGGCAGCTTCGCTGAAGCGTTTGATCGCAAAAATCGTAACTGGCTGTGCCATCTGCTGGGCTTGTAACTGCATTTGACGCACCGTTTCGCCCGGCAGATCCGACAATAGAGCAGCGTTGCCTGTCAACTGCACAAGCATCAGCCCACGCAGATGTTCAACGACCTGTTGGCTGAACTCAACCAAACTCACCCCTTGGGTCATCAACTGCTGGATCAAGACCAGACCGCGAGCCATATCCCGTTGGGCCAAGGCCGAAACAAACTCCACCACGGCCTGGGCACTGACTGCACCCAAAACGCTCTGTACCTGACCAAAGGTCACCGTATCATGGCCGTAGCTAAACATCTGGTCCAACAGGCTTACTGCATCGCGCATACAGCCCTGGGCGGCGCGGGCAATGGCGGTGAGGGCTTCCTCTTCGGCGTGGAAGTGTTCTTCTTCGACAATATGGCGCAGGTGTCCAGCAATTTCGGAGACAGGAATGCGCCGAAAATCGAAGCGTTGGCAACGGCTCAGAATCGTCGCTGGAATCTTATGGGGTTCGGTAGTTGCCAGGATAAAGCGAGCGTGTGGTGGCGGCTCTTCTAGCGTTTTCAGAAGCGCATTGAAGGCGGCAGTGCTCAACATATGCACTTCGTCGATGATATAGATCTTGAAGCGGCCTTCACTGGGACGAAATCCTACTTTGTCGCGCAACTCCCGCACATCATCCACGCTGTTGTTACTCGCGGCGTCGATTTCGATTAAGTCGAGCATGCGTCCTTCAGCGATCGCCACGCAGGTAGGACATTTGCCACAAGGACGCTGTGCCTCCGCCGCAGTACAATTGAGCGCCTTGGCAAGAATTCGGGCAGTACTCGTCTTACCAGTTCCACGGGGACCGGAAAACAGATAGGCATGAGCGACACGATTATCGCGCAGCGCATTACGCAACGTCTGCGTAACGTGCTCCTGACCAATCACCTCGTCGAAATTTTGACTTCGCCACTTGCGATAGAGTGCGGTGGACATAGAGCTTTATTTTACCACACTTATGCAAAATCGCAGGATGCAAAATGCAGAGAAACTACAGAGCCCCGCACGTTAGTAAGGGAAGAACGATCCATCACTAACGTGCGGGGCTCTGTGCCGAAAGTGTGACGACTCTACGCAGTTTTAGCAGCGACAAGCTGAGTCAACAATTCGTTTCCTGACGGGATCATCGTGATTTTACCTTTACCATCAATGATCTTTTGCGCTTCAAGCAGTTCAAAGAGCACATTAGCCACCTCTTTATCTGCGGCAATATTGCCCAACGCGTCGCCAACGATCTTAGGGCGCATAGCGTTGGCTTTGCCGAACTCAATTGCTGCCTGACGTTCAGCTGTGCTGGTGATCACGCTGACCTGATTAGCGCCATCCTGTTTGATCGCTGAGGTTACCTGGCGCAAACGATTGACTACCTTTTCCTCGATCTGTTTGATCATCACGTTGTCGCGGAAGTGGACTTTGCGAATATAAACCGAACCAAGTCGATAGCCCCATTCGGTCGACTTGGGTGAGACTTCGGTACGCACATTTTGGCTCATAGTATGGCGAGTTTGTAGCATCTCGGCCAGCGGCATGTTGCTCAACGTACGTACAGTTGCGTTACTCACATTGGCAGCCAGCGATCCTTGAGGATCGGTATTTTTGAAGAGATAGGCAACCGGGTCGCTGATATACATTTCGTACCAGACACCGATACCCATCGGAGCCCCTTCTTCCGAATTTACAGGCAGACTGCGCAAATAGCGCTGGTCAAGGCGCATGTCTAGCACATAGCGTTTGCCCAGCCAATTGACAATCAACGCTGCTGGCCCCAACTTGAGCCACAAGAAATAGAAACCTGGCTCTTTCAGCGTGCCAATCACCCGGCCAAAGAGCACATAGACATGACAGGTGCCTTCTTCGACAATGGCGTAAAAGCCAAGAGCACGTAAGATTCCCTTCAAAACTGGTTCACCGATCATCAAGGCCACAAAGGTAATGACGGTTGTCAAAAAGAAATCGGAAACACCCATGAGTTTCTCCTATTTGATGTGCTGCACGCTAGTTTTTGGCCTGTACAATGACCTGCTCTGCTTGCGCATAGAGTTTCAGTCGCACATTGCGCAAGTAAGCCTGCAAGACATCAGGTCCACTTGCCTTCAGTTCTTTCAACTGCGCTGCTAGTGCATTGAGCGGCTCGACTTCGGCATAAGCATTGAGCGTCTCAATCTCAACTGCCCGCCTCGACTGAACGATCTTTTGGTCGGCGGATGCTTGCGCCAAACTGATGTCCGAAGAGACCTGGTTGTGTGCTGTGTTGATTGCAGCCAGTGCCGATTCGACTTCTGCAGGCGGGTCGATTGCCGTAATGAGCGATGCATCCAAAATGACGCCGTAGCGCGCCTCGGAGGAACGGCAGTCAGTCTCCATGTGATCATTGAGCAAGCTAAGGTTTTTACGAATATCGTTGATCGAAATTCCTGCCATCACGTTGGCTTCTTCTTCATTGATAGCGTTTGGTGCACTCGATTGAGGAGCCTCAAACTTGGCAATTCGTTCACGCACAATCGAGACAAAGTAGCCCATCACATGAACGATGGGGTTTTTGACACCAAAGAGGTAGGCGTAGAGATTCTGCTCCGAGACCCGATAGCGGATTTGCCCTTCGAGCCCCGTATTGAGTTGATCTTTGGTGACTGCCTCCAGAATGGTGCCACCATTATTGGCAGTTTTGTCTTCCAAATCCTTGGCCATATTAATTGTTTCGGTCGCAACGGCCACTTTGTAAATTCTTTCCCACGGCCATTTGAAATAGGGACCGCCAGGAGGAATGACTTTGAGTTGAGGCCAGGCGTAGCGTTCCCGTTCATCAGGCCGCAACGCTTCTGCCATTGGCAAGTCCAGCGTACTGCTTTTGCCAACTCGAACTGCTCTGCCAAAGCTAGTCTTTACTGCGCGCTCGTTTTGATTTACCGTGTAGAAGCTAGTCAAGATGTAACGCACAGCAAACCAGGCAATAAACCCTAAAAACACACCCGAGGATACCCACATGGATTTCTCCTTTCACGCTTGCCTATGCTTGATTATGATCATTCATTTGAAGTTCTATTTATAAAACCGAGGACTCGTGCAGTCAGAAAAATAAATATTTCTCCTCAAACCGCCCTCGTCGAATGGCATTTAGCGTAAGTCCTATTACAACAGGATTTAGCTGGATAACTTATTCTAAATATACACTACCAGCGAACGAATTACCTGACAAACTGCTCCTATTTCGATGACAATTTAAGGGATGGAAATGCTCCAAGACATGCACCGTTCGATTCCAATCATCAAATTAGAACACATCCTTGATAAGGCGAGTGAGGCTAGGTAACAACAATAGTACGAAGAGGGACAAGATGTATATTTGCGTTTGACATCTTGTCCCTCTTCTTTCCTTAAATTGCTTTTGACCCTCCGCACTTATCGCATGACCACTGGCAGATAGAGCCGCAGAATGAGGGCAGGTTCATTCGCTCCATTGTCCGCAGTAGGAATCGCAATAAAGCCAGCGCCCAAAGATAGATCATTCGCTCCAGGCTTCAACGTGATCTTGTCTGTGCGGCCGGTTGCCGGGTCCGGATCACTGTTGGTCTCGCTGTTGCTGTTGACCTTAACTGTATAGTGCAATCCGGATGGCGCTTCGAAGGTCAACCAGTAATCTCCTGGCGGCAGATTGGTGAAGTTGAATTTTCCGTCGCTATCGGTCTGCGTGCGTCCAACCTCTTCACCCTTGCTATTGATCAGAATGACCGTAATGCCGGCGATGCCCGGTTCATTGGGTGCCTTGACGCCATCTGCAAACTCTTCAATACCATCATCCCAGGTGACCCCACCGAGGCTGGCAGGTTGATAAATGCCCATATCGAGCGTTAGATCTTCTTGCCCACTGCTCAGATCGCCCGTAACACCACTTTCACCCGTGGCAGGATCGGCATCACTGTCCAGCGCATCGTTGCCATTATTCTGCTTAGTCAGCACATAATCTTCTGGCAAGGTCGTCAAGTCAAATTGAACGTAGTAGTTGCCAAGAGGCAGATGTTCAAAGAGGTAGAGACCGCTATCGTCGGTCACATCAGTGCGCGGTTGACCATTCTTGTCGAGCACTGGCTGGTGCGTCACTGCATCATAGACCACCACTGTAATACCAGACACGCCTGGCTCGCCCGCATCTTGCAGCCCGTTGCCGTTTTCATCCAGCCAGACAATATCTCCTACTCGCACCCCTTGAAGTTGATAGAGTCCCATATCGAGTGTCGTATCAGCGGTGCCGCTATTTAGGAATGGCGTTTCCGCTGTTCTGCCTGTACTTGGGCTGGCATCGCTATCCAAAGTGTCATCGCTGCCAACATTCGGTGAAGTGGGCACAAAGAACTCAGGCAAGCTTGTCAGAGCAAATTCGACATAATAGCTTCCGGGTGGCAGGTTCTGGAAGAGATAGTGGCCATTCTGATCTGTCGTAATCGCTGGCACTTCAACCCCGTTGACATCCCGCGCCGGTTGACCATCAGCCTGGAAGATCCGCACTTGTACCCTCGTGACTCCCTTCTCACCCAGGGCTGGATCGTAGAGACCATTATCATTATGATCGTACCAAACCAGGTAGCCCACCGTGACTGGCGCATAGAAGCCAAAGTCAACGGTCATATCACCATTATTATCATCACCATCAATGGCTAAAGAAGGTTCACCATTGGCCGTTAACCGAATAGCTGGGCTGCTGACAGGTGCTCCCAGTGCTGTTTGGCTGCCATTGTCATCGTTGTCGACCCCATTATCTGTAAGCGTCGAGGGCGTACTACTTACCGGGTACTGAACAGGCGGGTGAGGAATATAGACAAAGTAATCACCGGGCACTAACCCGTTGAACTGATAAAACCCGTCATCATGAGTTGTCGTGCTCATCAGCGGTTGGGCCGTTGCCGGATCCTGACCAGCCTTAAAGAGCTGAACCATAACTCCATCGATACCCTGCTCTCTGGCGTCTTTGAGGCCGTCGTTATCGGCATCGTGCCAGACCAAGTTCCCCAACTTAACCAAGGCTGGCGTGTTGGTTGGCGTCGCCGTCGGCGGAATTGGCGTGTTGGTCGGTGTTGCCGATGGTGGCACCGGTGTATTCGTCCGAGTCGCAGTGGACGTGCTGGTCACCGTTGCCGTAGATGGCAGCGGTGTGTTAGTTGGTGTTGCCGATGGTGGCACCGGTGTATTTGTCCGAGTCGCAGTAGACGTGCTGGTCGCCGTTGAAGTCGATGTCTTCGTTGGCGTAACTATCGGAGGCAGCAATGTATTGGTCGATGTGGCCGTCGGCAGGATTGGCGTATTTGTCGGTGTGAACGTGTTCATTGCCGTCGCCGTTGGCGTATCTGTCGGCATCGCAGTTGGTAGCACAGGTGTGCTCGTCACAGTTGCAGTTGCCGTCGGTACATTTGTCGGTGTATTGGTTGGCGTGTTGGTCGACGTCGGCGTATCTGTAGCCGTGTTGGTTGGCGTCGACGCTGGCGGAACTGGCGTGTCTGTAGCTGTATTTGTCGGAATCTCGGTTGGCGTCCAAGTTGGCGTGTCAGTAGACGTCGCAGTCGGCGGAACTGGCGTGTCTGTAGCCGTGTCGGTAGACGTTACGGTTGGCGTCAACGTCGCTGTGTCCGTTGGCGTCACAGTCGGCGGGACTAGCGTTTCTGTAGCTGTATTCGTCGGCGTATCTGTGGCAGTGTCGGTTGGTGTCGATGTTGGTATAGCTGTATCTGTCGATGTCGCAGTCGGCGGGATCGGCGTGTCTGTAACTGTGTTTGTTGGAGTGTTAGTCGGCGTTGCAGTTGACGTCGCCGTAGCCATGTCAGTCGGCGTTGCGGTCGGCGGAACCGGCGTCTCAGTCGATGTATTTGTCGGTGTGCTAGTTGGTGTGTCGGTTGGTGCCGAAGTTGCTGTATCCGTTGGCGTCGCAGTCGGCGAGACTGGCGTGTCTGTAGCTGTATTCGTCGGCGTATCCGTGGCAGTGTCGGTTGGTGTTGATGTTGGTGTGTCAGTAGATGTCACTGTGGCCGTATCTGTCGGCGTTGCGGTCGGCGGGATCGGTGTATCAGTGGACGTATTGGTCGCCGTGTTGGTTGGCGTGTCAGTTAGTGTCGATGTCGCAGTCGGCGGAACTGGCGTGTCAATCGATGTATTTGTCGGTATGCTAGTCGGAGTGTCGGTCGATGTCGACGTCGGGGGGATTGGCGTGTCTATAGCCGTATTCGTCGAGGTGCCGGTTGGTGTCGACGTTGGCGTTTCAGTCGATGTCGCAGTCGGCGGAACTGGCGTGTCAGTTGGTGTATCTGCAGCCGTGTTCGTCGGAGTGTCCGTTGGCATTACAGTCGACGTATAGGTTGGTGTGTCCGACGGTGTGTGAGTAGACGTTGCAGTCGGCGGGATCGGCGTATCTGTAGCTGTGTTTGTCGGTGTGTTAGTCGGTGTATCAATTGGTATGTCGGTAGCTGTTACCGTGGCTGTCTCAGTCGGCGTTGCAGTCGGCGGAACAGGTGTGTCTGTCGGAGTGTGAGTAGACGTTGCGGTTGGTGTCGACGTTGGTGTATCGGTTGATGTCGGCGTTGCAGTTGGTGTGTCAGTTGATGTTGCTGTGGCTGTCTCAGTCGGCGGAACAGGTGTGTCCGTCGGAGTGTGAGTAGACGTTGCGGTTGGTGTCGACGTTGGTGTGTCGGTTGATGTTGGCGTTGCCGTGTGGGTGGGCGTTGCGGTCGGCGGAACAGGTGTGTTTGTTGGAGTATCAGTTAGTGTCGCCGTTGGCGTATCGGTTGATGTTGGCGTTGCCGTCGGCGGGATCGGCGTATCTGTAGCTGTGTCGGTTGATGTTGGCGTTGCCGTGTGGGTGGGCGTTGCGGTCGGCGGAACAGGTGTGTTCGTCGGTGTGTTTGTTGGAGTATCAGTTAGTGTCGCCGTTGGTGTATCGGTTGATGTTGGCGTTGCCGTCGGCGGGATCGGCGTATTTGTAGCCGTGTTGGTCGGCGTATGAGTCGGGGTCGATGTTGGTGTATCAGTAGCTGTGCTGGTCGGAGTATTGGTTGGTGTTGATGTCGGCGGGACTGGGGTATTCGTCGGTGTATTTGTAGCCGTGTTGGTCGGCGTATTTGTGGCGGTACTCGTTGGCGTGTTGGTTGGCGTCTCGGTAGCCGTGCTTGTCGGTGTGTTGGTTGAAGTGTTAGTCGGTGTCGGCGTTGGTGTTTGTGAGGTGACGATTGCGTCATCCTGATTGGGTCGATCGATGGATGGATCTTGGCGAACCGAGGCAGGCAATTTCACAAAGGCCGTGTTGAGGATTTGACCACTAGTGCTGCTACTAATGGTAGCATTGACTGTAAAGATTGCAGTGGCATTGCTGCGCAATGTTACTGTCGTGCTGATGTTACCACTGCCTGAGGAGTTTGCGCAACCATTCGTGACCAACCCGCTTCCTGCGCTACCGATGGCACAGTTCCAACTATTGAATGCGACATTGGCTGGTACATTGTCGGTGACAATCGCGCTGACAACGTCCCCCGGTCCAAAATTTGTCACGGTGAAGACATAGGTTACGCTGGTCACATTGCCGATCACATAACTCGTCGGCAGCACATCCTTGACGACTTGCAGATCGGCTGGCGGCACTACGCCGGCGTCCAGTGTCAGGTTATTTTGACCCACCGATAGTGTAATTGCACCCGTTGCGCCCGTTACAGGATTGGCGTTACTGTCATTATTAGCACTAGCAATGCCAGTTGCTGTGCTGTAGATTGGAGTAAAACTATAGCCATTCGGCAATGTAAAAGTCAGATAATAGGTGCCACTGATCAAATTCGTGAAGGTATAGTGACCCAATGAGTCAGTGGTGGTAGTGAATACACCAACGGATGATCCCAGAGTGACGGTGATATTAGCAACTGGCGACTCGCCAACATCCTGAATTCCGTTGATGTTACGATCTTCCCAGACATAATCACCGAGGCTGGCAGGGCGCCAAAGACCAAAGTCAAGGTTAGTATTCGTTGTGGTTCCCGTTGCTTGCGTGGCAGTTTCGTTGCTCCCTGTGCCACCCCCCGGCGTCAGTGCAAATTGCGAACTGACGATGTAAATTCCGCTGGGTGAGCCATGATCTTGGTTGTCACTACCATCGCCCGTGATCGTGCTAGAACTGCTTAGGTAGGCAGCCGATGGTGGCGTCACACGAATCGAATAGGTGCCACTGACGACGCCAGTGAAGGTATATTGACCGGAGGCATTCGTCACAGTTGTACTGATGACATTGTTGCTCACATCGAGCAAGGCGACTGTAACAGACGCAATACCCGGTTCATTATTACCCTTTTGGCCATCGTTGTTGTAATCCTCCCAAACCAGGTTGCCGACACTTAATTTATAAAAGCCAAAGTCAACCGTCAAGTTGCTGTTGGCATCCGGAGTTGGATCGTTACCGCCATTGGCGCCTGCTTCGCTGACGGGTTCAGCACCTACGGTGAGGCTAAGGGCCTTGCTGGCGACCAAGAAGCTAGCACTACCATACGTACCGATTTCGTCGCCGTTATCATCTTGGTCCAGTGCCAGATTATCAACATCGGGCGCACTGCTGCCATTGCCGTTTGAATTTCGATAGCCAGCGAGAACAGAGCCAAAATTGCTATTCGGAATTACGACCAGATAGGCAGTGACAAGGTTGGTGGTAGGCGCAAGATTGGTGAAACTATAATAGCCGCTGCTGTTTGTCGTTGTGCTTCGGAGAAGCGAATCCGTACCAGCATCAAAGGAGCCATTACTGTTGGTGTCTTGATAGAGTTGAACTGCGACGCCATCAATTGGCTGTTCGCCACTATCGAACAGTCCGTTGTTATTTGTGTCAAACCAGACCACATTGCCAACCGAAACCGGAGTCACAAAACCAATATCAAGGCTATGATTGTTTAATCCAGCATCGCCAGTGACAAAGGTGAGTTGCCCCGTTGTAGGATTGACGTCACTGTCGAGCGTATCGGTCAACAAGCTGTTGCTGCTGTTGCTGGTGATATTTTGTTGAGTCAATATCAGCCGATTGGTTCCACTGATGATGCTCGTGGCAACGCTGAGGGTGTATTGGGTATTGGGCTGGATCGCCTTCCCACCAACATTTTTAAAGTAATATTCGCCATTGGCGTTTGTCACGGTTGTGCTGACGGCTGAACCATTGGTCAGCGTAACCGTCACGTTGGCAAATGGCAATTCGCCCGGATCTTGCAAGCCATTACCATTTGCATCTAACCAGATGCGGTTGCCAATTTCGAGCGGTGCAGGCGAACAGAGTAATTCTATATCGCCGATACCAGCGGCCTTGCCAAAGGTGGCAGATCCACCACCGGCATCGCTGGCAAAGACTTGGTAGCTGCGATCTCGGGTACCAGTGCTATTGTTGAACCAACCGACACCCCCGGCACGCACATCGCTGACTGGGTCAAACATGGATGTTCCAACCTCACGTGCGCCGGGCAGATAACTAAGTCCACCCACGGTGGTTTCGTGATGGGTTCCAGCGTTCATATCCGTGGAGAGCCCATACATATCCTGCCAATAATATTCACCGGAGTTGGTCTGCGTGCCACCAGGTCCTTGTCCGGGGTTTTGGCCCTGGCCTGCGGTTGTTACGCCACCACAGGATGCATTACTCTCTAGTGTCCAGCCGCCGCTGCCATCAGGACAGGCGCGCAAGAGATCGCCAGCGGATGCCCCTTCGTAGGCAAAGGTGTCGGGTGGATTGGTGCTATAATTGGCATTGCCTGATTGATGCCCAAATCGGTCCATGACATCCAGAATCAAGGCACCACTGACATCGAACTCAATGTCGCTCAGGATTGGCTGCGGATGAATCACCTGCTTGCCCCAGGGCATCAATGCCGACCCAGGGGTTGGGTTGTTCATGTCATTCCACTCATTGATCCACGGTCGCCACTCGGCAGGGATGGATTGATCAGTACTGACCAGACCTCGTGGATAGTTGAGCGCAAATTCAAAGACTTTGGTAAAGTTGCCAACTGCTCCTGCCGGATCGTGACTTAGGACAACGGCCTTGAGGTTGCTAGTAACCTGGTTGGTTTCTGCGCTACAAACCACGCCCGCATAGACCAGCCCATCATGTTCCTTGACGGCAAAGGGTTGCAGGTCGTTTGCATTTTGACAGCCGACAACGCTGTTGGAGATGGCATGTTTGGTCAAGCTGGCAGCGGTAGGAGTGATCGGTGGATTGCCAATGGCGATTTCGTTGAGCGTATCATCAGCCAGACTCATCACCCACAGCTTTGTTCCATCGGCAGAGAGATCGATCCCACCGAGCGAACTTTTGCCGACCTGATCGAAGGCCGCGGCGTCGTAATTGGGGCTCGATGCAGTCACAGGCAAGGTGTAGGTAATGCCACCGGTGCGGGTCACGGTACTTACATTGACACCAATCGATGCTAGGTTGAGCCAGGAACTGACCACAGGCGAGAGCGGGTTGGTCAGATCGATTTTATAGAGGCCACCCGGACCTAATGGACCGAAGCCAGCATGACGTTTGGTAAACGCTGCGGCAAAAAGTTGTTTGCTCGTTTGTTGCCAGGCCATTCCCCAAACCGAACCGACCTGCGAACTGAGCGATACCGTCAGCGGAGCGTTGGCATCAGTTGTGGTGGTCCAGACATCCTGGTAATTGTAGGAAGCACCCACAATTGCAAATCGGCTTCCTGCGCTGCTGCCGACAGTTGGGTTGCCATTGGCAAATACTGAAGTTACATAGCGCGGATTGTCTTCACAATAGTCACAGGGTTGGTTGAGGCCAAAGCCAATTTGCGCGGTACCTGGATCAACGAATTGGACGGTCGTACGATTGACTACAACGCTCGTGCTGGTGCTGCTACTAAAGGAAGACGGATAATAGCCAGCGGGGATATTCGTCAATTCCAGGCGGCAGGCACGTTGCCCGGAATTTCTTTCAGTCGTCGTGGTTGTAATCGTGCCCGAGGGTACTGTGATGGTAAATTGGCCACCCAGGCTAGGTTGCGTGGTGCTGATATAGTTTGAAGCAGTTGTAGTGACTGCGCTTGAAGCGGCCATGAGATCATCGGCTGTGCCCAACAGGCCGTCCGTGCCGCGGCTTGTGACACAATAGGCTTGCACTTTGGTGCTGCCAATGCCCCAGTCGATTGCAAATGAAGGTGAGGTTCCTGTCGTATCCTGCAAACCATTTGAGTTGAAATCTTGAAAGACAGCACCGCTGATTTGATTGGCTGCTGCACCATCAAAATAGAGTTGGGCACTGTTGAAGGTTAAGGTGCGTCCACCAGTGCCGCCGAAATTTGTATTACAGAAGGTGAGCGTCCAAGTTCCCTGCGCGTTTTGAGCGTTGAAGGCACTCAGCGACTGATAGGGTTGAGCGATTCGATCCGCCCCATAGTTGGGTGCTGCTGTATCATCATTGCTGCCATCATCAAGGGGATTAGACGATGCATCATCGAGTAGAAGGTCATAATTATTGAAGCTATCACTGCGCTGATTTGCCAGGTCCACCGATGTACCGGATGGTGAAGTCAGTGAGATGCGTAGGTCACCTCGATTGTTATGACCAACATTGAGCCCTACGTTTAAATCAACAATGATAAAACTATCAGGAATCGAGATGGTGCGGGTTAGCTGTGTGGAACAACTCGTTTGTACGGCTAGTGTGCCGCTCGTGCTATTACTGTAGGTGTAGGCGAGTGCGAGCGGCGCAGCAATAGGTACTTGAAAAGCTCGTTCGACTGGGGTCGTGGTCACCGCTGGGGCTAGGGGCAATGGGGTGGCAAAGGCGGGTTGTGGGTTGGCAACCAGCGTTATCAACAAGTTAGTAACTACAAAAAGATAGAGTGTCCATTGCAGTGATTTTGTATACTGACGATATACACTGCGATTCATCCGAAACATCTAAAAGCTCCCTCAACACTGAATGTGCGATAAAACTTGCTTTATTCTCCGGTCCGCTTTGGGTGCGATGTAGTTGTGCAATCATATTTTCCTTACTTTATTACTCATTTCTCGCCAATCAACTGACAAATTCCTTTATTTTCGAACAAAATTCCATACTAGTGACTTATTATGATTAAAGGTATTTTAGTTTAATTGCACTTTTGCAGGAACGAGCGGCTCAACGTTTCACGCAGTTTATTTGTAGGGGTGAAGATAAACGAAGGTTAAACAGTACGGGGCAAGGATGAACGTGATTTGCGTTCATCCTTGCCCCGTCTAGGAGAGAGGATCTAGAAGCAATGATTCAATGAAGCTGATGAGCTAATAGACACGCTATTTAAACATTGCATAATCTGCCTCAGAACTTATATCTTGGAGATTGTGCAGTGTTTAAGTGTCATCTCTATAAGCAGCCTCAGCCTTTGCTTGGTCAAAAGCTTTAGCGGTGTACGATTGGCATAAAGATGCGATTGCTAGGGATTGTGACCTCTTTGTCTAACCAATCGGGAATACCGTCGAGGTCGACATCGGTCAATTCGTCTTTGTCGAGTATGCTGTCGCCGTCGCTGTCGACGTCTACATAATTTGAGAGGCCGTCTTTGTCTGCGTCATTGTCGAAGCAGATCGAAGCCTGAGCTGTACAATTGCGCAGGCGATCAGCTGAACCAGTACTCCATTCCGCACCATCGGGCAAACTATCGGCATCCGAGTCGGTATCCAGGTAGTTAGGTAATGTGTCATTGTCGACATCGCCGGGTTGTGGCCCTGTCCGCTCGGTTTTGGTGAGGATCGAATCATTGTCGTCGTCGGCATCCAGGTAGTTAGGGGTTCGATCCGCATCAGTGTCATCGGTGGTAGGTGTACCTCGGCCATCGACGTTTTCATCTTTGGTCAAGATTGTATCGTTATCATCGTCCGGATCATTTTGATCGGCAATGCCATCTGAGTCACTGTCCCCGCCCTCTAAGAAGTTGGGAACTGTGTCGGCATCATCGTCATCGTTGAATACATTGCCGTCACCGTTACTGTCTTCATCTTTGGTGAGTATGCCATCCCCATCGTCGTCGATGTCCAGGTAGTTGGGAATGTTGTCGCGGTCGGTATCGTCGTCTAACACATTGCCGTTACCGTTTGGGTCTTCTAATAATGTCGAAACACCATCATTGTCATCATCCGGATCAAGATAATTCGGAATCGAATCGCCATCACTGTCATCATCGGCGAGGTTACCATCTTCATTGACATCTTCACCAAAGTTGACAATGCTGTCCTGGTCATCGTCGGCGATGGTCGCAGTTAGGCAGGCGAGCGCCTCATAGTCCTTGTAGGCGTTGGGGAATGGAGCCACGAGTGTAGATTGGCCGGTGGCTGGGTCAACGGTAAAGAGCCTGTTTTGATCTTTGAGATCCGGCCCGCGATCACCGGTGCTGCCATAAAGTTGACCATCATTAAAGAATGAGAGCCCCTCCATGTCATCGACCGCCTCCGTAGGATGATCCTGGTAGACCAGTTGCCCCACTTCGCTGATGGCTCCCGTCTGCTTGTTGATGACGATCAAGGTGCCATTTTTCCCACCATCATTTTCGATTCCATAGAGGGCACCAGTAAAGGGATTGAAGGCAATATCATCGACATCGGCCTCCAGTTTGCTGGTGACACCGATTTCTACGTAATCCGCGCCCTTGAATACGCCGGGTTTTAGTCGGCCCGTGGTTAGATCGATCTGAATGAGCAAGTCGGGAAAAAGTTCGTCCGGTAGGCCGGTGCCTGGCGGTGGGATCTGACGTTGGACGGCGTAAAGTACATTGGTGAGGGGGTCCCAGGAAAGTCCATCCAAGTCGTTGATCTCTACCTCCACGCTGCCAGCATGGATGGTGCCGATGCGGTTGAGTGCGGTAAATTTGCCGGTGAGGAGGTTGATGGTGCCCAGTTCGGCGGCATTGGCGGCGTAGAGCGTAGCCGAGTTTGCTTCAAAGGCAATCGCCTCAATGTCCTCCACCCCGGTTGGCCCAATATCCGCTGTATTACCACTTATTTTGTTAAGCGAAACAAAGCGATCCCCTTGGTCGCCAACGGCATAACAGGTATCGAGAGCCCACGCAGTAGCAGGGTGCAACGCAACGAACAGCGCCGCCACCAGGATTGAAAAACCCCAAGGGAAGAGCAAGCGCAGCGTAGACAGACGGGTATGAGCAATCACATGTCCTCCCTATCAGTTAAAGACATTTATTGGGTGGAAATTTAAAATGAATATTATCCGGTAAATAAAATATTATCGGCGAGGATTGGTCGCTGTCAAGGGGCGCGCAAAAAATTCAGTCAAACGTTGTACAAAATCGTTCAGCGAGGTGTTAACAACCTGCGGAAGGGAGTTTGGCAGACTACAAAAAGAAAGATAGGAAGACAGAAGACAAGATGAACCCTACCTGTTGTCATCCTGTCTTCCCTTCATCCTGTCATCTTATCATTCTCAAGCGGGTACGGGGAAGTGGCGCACCATGTCGAGTACATTGTGTTGGGTCTGTACTTGCAATTCGCCGTTGTTGGGCTCGCGGGCAATGGCTGCAATCCAATGGCCAACTTGCTCAAATTCTCGTTTGCCCAATCCGCGCGTGGTGGCTGCCGGGGTTCCCAGTCGGATTCCGCTGGTCACCAGGGCTGGCTTGGGGTCAAATGGAATCATGTTTTTGTTGCAGTGAAGTCCGGCTTTGTCCAATGCCTTCTCAACCACTTTACCCGTAATCTCAGCACCGCTCGGGTCCTTGCCCAAGGCACCCATATCGACCAGCATGAGGTGGTTGTCGGTGCCATTGCTGACGATGCGTAATCCTTCAGATTGGAGTGTCTTGCAGAGCGTTTGGGCATTGTCGAGTACCCGTTGTTGATAGACCCTGAACTCGGGTTTAAGCGCTTCGCCCAAACCAACCGCTTTGCCAGCAATCATGTGCATCAGCGGGCCACCTTGTTGACCAGGGAAGACAGCCTTGTCGATGGCGGCGGCATATTTTTCCTTGCAGAGGATCATGCCACCACGTGCAGCACGCAAAGTCTTATGAGTGGTAGTGGTCACGATGTCGCAGTAGGGAACCGGATCGGGATGGAGGCCAGCAGCAACCAAGCCTGCGATGTGGGCCATGTCCATCATCAGCAGGGAGCCAACTTCATCGGCAATTTTGCGCAGTTTGGCAAAGTCCCAAAAGCGCGGATAAGCGCTGGCACCCGCCAACAAAATCTTGGGCTTTTGCTCATCGGCCATTGCGTAGATCTCTTCGTAGTCGAGCATTTCGGTCTCGCGATTGACGCCGTAATGGTGAAAATCGTAGAATTTGCCCGAACTATTTAGGTTAAAGCCGTGCGTTAGATGACCCCCATGATCCAACTTGAGCGCTAGGACCGGATCGCCAGGCTTCAGCAAGGCTAGATAGACCGCGGCATTGGCTTGTGCGCCCGAATGAGACTGGACATTGGCATGTTCGGCCCCAAAGAGTTTTTTAGCTCGTTCAATGGCAATGCGCTCGGCAATATCGACAAATTCGCAGCCCCCGTAATAGCGTTTGCCAGGATAACCTTCGGCATACTTGTTGTTCAGCACACTGCCCATGGCAGCCAATACAGCACCCGAAACATAGTTTTCGCTGGCAATCAATTCGATTCCGGCAAATTGACGGCGGCGCTCCAGTTCGATGGCTTCGTACACTTCTGGATCGCTGGCTGCGAGTTGTGCCCGCGGATCGGGTGCATCGGTCCAAGCAGGGAGCAGATCCTCTATGCGTAACTCATCCGAGGATTCGAGAGTTGTTAATTCCATATTATTCTCCTTCGTAATAATACCATTTGTTCTCTGAAAAGCCATGAATTTCAGCCAAATTTACAGGGAAAATTCATGGCTTTTGCAACCGCAATTGGTATAAGTTCATGTTACACAGGGCTATGTCATGTATGTCACCAAAAAAATTTGGTCAACATATCCTGTAAAGACGCCCTTCATTGTACCGACAAGTGTGTAACATGAATTGATAAAAGTTACTTACAACCATATCATGGTATTTTGAGCAGCGTCAATTTAGGTGACTCACATTTTTTCTGAAAGTGTAGAGAAAAAACGGTTATCAAGCTGGCTTATGCTATACTACTACCTATATATCATCTGCCGCTCGCCGATGTTTCGTTTGATACCGCACACAGGCATAAATTGCGTTGTTTAGAACACATTTGCATCTGACTGCCGCTGTGCACAATGTAGGAATTTTTATGGAACTTAGCCAGATCCCTGGCCTTGCGCTAAATAAATCTTTGGCCTATACCGCCATTCCAACCTATCAGGAGTATTTGCATCAGCTCTCGCCCTTCGCCAATCGGTTACGGCAACGTTCGAATGAGGTGCGCTTAAGTGCCGAGGCGCAAAGCTTCTTTTCGACCTATCCAGATTTTATTCACTTTGTCGCTTTGGTGAGCGAAGAGACCCCCGACTCTTGGATTGTTCCGCCTATCTGGGCTCGCATTAGCCAATCCTCACCGCGCATTGTCATCCGTGTGCTGAGTGAAGAGGACAATCTCACCCTCTTGGCAACATTGTTGGAAGAAAGCGATCTGGATACCTTCCTCAACGAGATCGAACTGCCCCAACTCTTCATTTTCGATGAAGAATGGACCCTACAAGGGCAATGGGGGCCTCATCCTCAAAGTTTTGATTCGTTCCTGGATGCTTGGTTGGCCGACTATCCTGAATACGAACGACTGACAGAAAGCGACGATCCAGTGGATGTTGCCAATTATACCGTCTTGGCTGAGCAACTAACGGGCGAAATGCGCATGTGGTATAACGATGCGCTCAACCAAGAATGCGCCGCCGAAATTCGTACACTGCTTGCTGGATTGATCCAGGAGCCTCTCGAAGCCGATCTCCCCGTCGTCGACGACCTGGACGAGGGGGAGGAGGAAGGCGACGAGTGAAATTTTTCCGATTTGTTACCATAGGTACGATAGGGCGTAGAGCAGTCCAAATTGGCTTGGCCTTGCTTCTGATCCTGACGATAGCTGCCTGTCGCAAAGAACATGAATTTTACGGCATTGCTTACAATCCGCCTATTGCTGCTCCAGCATTGAATGGCATTCGCGAAAATGGCAGCACCTTTCATATCGAGGATGCCCAAGGGAAACTCACCCTACTCTACTTTGGCTATACGCAGTGTCCGGATGTCTGCCCTTTGACGATGGCGCAGATCGCTTCCATCTATCGCGACATGGGTGATGATGCGCAGAACATGCGTGTCATCTTTGTTTCAACCGACCCCGAACGAGATACGCCAGCCCAATTGACTGATTATTTGAGCCGATTTGATACCAGCTTTTGGGGCGTACAGATTCCCTTATCGGACTTGGCGGCGACGATGAAAGCCTATGGAGGCCTCGCCGAAAAGGATCCGCTGGCCAAAGGTAAGGCACCCGATCAATATACTGTCACGCATTCGGATTGGATCTATGCGATTGACAAAGAGGGAAATCTTCGTTTGCTCTTTTCCATGCAGTTACAGCCGCCTCAGATTAAGGAGGATCTGCAAGCGCTTTTGGCTGAGTAGATGGTAAATACGGCAAAAAGCGTATACTGATATCGACCTGCTCATGATACAATGTTTTGCGTGCTGTTTGTAATGTAAATGTTAAGTTTGTAACCACACGCTTGTGTACGATTTAATAAGGGTTTTCCGTGTCAAAGTTGCCATTTTCGACTGCTTCTCAAAAGCGATCTTTGCATTCACTGGGTCTCCGGCTCAGAGGAGCTTTTCTTACTCTCCTATCAATTACTCAACCGATATCGGTTCCGCAGCTTTTGAGATCCGTGCTTGTCTTGGTGGCGTTGACCGTCACGATCCTTTCGGTTTGGCCTGTCTCAGCCGCAGTCGAATTGAATTACTTCAGCGTCGTCCCATCGTCGAGTGCCGTGCTGATTGAGTGGAACACAGCCAAGGAATACAATTTGATTGCCTTTCAGGTATTATGCAAGAAGGCCAGCGAATTGGACACCGCCTATCATCCGATTGTCACCAAAAGTGCTAAAGGCAGCCCCACCGAGGGCATGAGCTACGACCATTTGGTGACAAGTGGGTTAACACCAGGGGTTCCCTACTGTTTCCGCCTGCGTGAGATCACCAAAAATGGCGAACCTGGCCAAATTTTTGATCGCTGCGGCTACGGCCTCAGCATTACCCCAACGCCTACCCTAGAGGGCCGCTTCCTGGCAGAAACAGCGACTGCCGACGTTTTCGCCCGAGCGACCGAGGCAGCAGCGGCACTAGTGCAACCGACGATTGACCCTTTGATTTTAACGTTGACACCCCAGCCACCGATCAGCCTGTTGGGGACACCTGTATATGTAGCTACCCAACAAGCAATTTTCGCCCAACAGACACTTCAGGCAATTGCAGTTGCCACCGTTCAGCAGCAGATCTTCGAGGCCACCGCCACCGTTCAACAACAGTCCATCGATGGCACAGCAACGGCAAGCGCCTTGGGCATTCCCGCTACCCAGACCGCCATTGCACTGACACCGACCTTTGATCCCAACGCCCCCACACTGGATCCCAATGCGCCTACACCGACTGTGGTTCAGTCGGGAGCCGAGAATGGTACGCCGCAGGCGATGCTTCCCAACGGCACCGATATCAATGCTGCATCCGCCTCCCAGCAACCAGTTGACAATACCAATCTCTCGCCAGAATTGGCTGCTCAACAGACGGCACAAGCCGAACAAATTCTCGCTGCACAAGCAACGCAGACCATGATGGCGATGTTGGCCACACCTGCACAACAGACTGAGTCTCCCTTACCCACACCCCCTGTCCAGGATGGTGGCGCAAATGCAGGAGCGCCAACCTATCCATATGAGGTGGTCACTGCGGCCCCAACACCAATTCCCCCAACAGTTCCAGCTACCCTGACACCTTTGCCCACGAGCGTTCCTACCGTTGCGGCACAGGTAAATGACGTTCTCGTAGCAAGCCCACAAAACATCATGATTGGCATGCTCGCCGTCGTCTTTATTGGCGCATCCGGGATTGGCGTTTTGGGAATGCTTTCTGGTGTCCTTTATTTACGCTCTCGTTCACGACGACGCAGTCGCTATGACTACTAAGCGCACCTTTATTGCAATCGAATTTCCCAATGAAGTCATTCGCTCATTGCAGCGATATTGTCAAACCCTGCGCACCGATCTAGAGCGTCAGCAACTCGATCGCGTGTTGCGTTTTGTTAGCCCACGCAACATCCATCTTACCTTGCGCTTTCTTGGTGACACCACACCCGAGCAGGTTGATGCCATCACTGCGGAATTGACCAAACTTACCTCAGCGCAACCTGTCTTTGAGCTCACCTTGCGTGGCTTGGGTTGTTTTCCCAGCAAACATCAGCCAAACTTGCTGTGGACGGATGTGCAATGTCCTTCGAATCAGTTAAACCGCCTGCAACAACCGATTGAAGCCATCGCTCGCGCCGCTGGTTTTGCGGCTGAAACCAAAGCCTTCAAGCCCCATATCACAGTAGCACGCGTGGAACGCAGTGCATCCTCTGCCGAAGTTCGTCGCCTCGGTTCGTGGCTCGACCAGATGCTAGGCTCCAAAGCAGTCAATGAGTGGTCGGCCAGCTTCCAAGCCCAGGAAATCAGCTTTATTGAAAGCAGTCTCCAGCCGGGGGGATCGCAGTATAATTCGCTGGGGAAGTTTTCGCTGCTCGGCAAGCGGAGTGGCGGACAGAGTGACAAGGTGACAAGGTGACAACTTCAGAGCCGTTAGCGTCAGCGTACGAAGCTATCCGTACGCTGACGCTAACGGCTCTGAAATCTGCTATCCATTAATGTTTGAAATGTCGCGCCCCAGTAAAGACCATCACCAACCCCAGCCGATCTACTGCCTCAATCACGTCGGCGTCACGGACGCTGCCGCCGGGTTGTGCTACCGCTACGATGCCATGCTGTGCGGCAGCTTCAATGCCATCGGCAAAGGGGAAGAAGGCGTCCGAAGCCATCACCGCTCCTTTGGCACGATCACCGGCTTTGTGGCCAGCCATCATCACTGAATCGACACGGCTCATCTGACCAGCACCCACGCCCACCGTTGCCTGATCCTTGACATAGACAATGGCATTGCTCTTGACGTGGCGCGCGGTACGCCAGGCGAAGGCGAGATCGGCGAGTTGTTCGCTGCTCGGTTGGCGCTGGCTGACCACCTTCCAGGTCGTCGGGTCCATGTCTTCTTGGCTGTTGTCGATCTCTTGGACCAAAACACCGCCTACGATGGTGCGCAGGGTTAGTGGACGTAGACCAGCGACTCCCGTGGCCCGTAGCACGCGCAGGTTCTTCTTGGCAAAGAGTTGCTTCAAGGCATCCTCGTCAAATTCAGGGGCAACCACCACTTCGACAAAGAGATCGCCCAGTTTGCGTGCCATTGCGAGATCAAAGGTGCGGTTAACCGCAATAATCCCACCAAAGGCGCTGACGGGATCGCAGGCGAAGGCTTTATCGTAGGCCGCGGTCAGATCATCAGCGCTCGCCAGTCCACAGGGATTGCCATGTTTGATAATGGCAACCGTCGGATTGGGAAAGTCCTGCGCTGCGCCCCAAGCACCATCCAGATCCAGCCAGTTGTTATAACTCATCTCTTTGCCGTGCAACACCTCAAAGGCGGGCGGTTGGCCCAGGTAGCCATACAGTCCGCCCTGCTGATGAGGATTTTCGCCGTAGCGGTTGCGCTGAACCAGAACCAGGTCAGCTTGAAGGCGATCGGGCAGTTGGGCAATGGGAAAAGTGAGAGACTGAAGCGTGGCGATTGGCGACTGCTGATTGTTTACTGGCAAGGTCGCCGCCTCGCCAAGCTGCGATCCCAGATAGGCTGAGATAGCGCTGTCGTATTCAGCGGTGTGGCGGAAAGCCTTGAGCGCAAGTTGCCGTCGCTGATCGATCGTGGCGCCGCCCGTTTCAAAGAAAGCTGCGACCTGCTCGTAATCCTGCGGATCACAGACCACGGTGACTGATTCATGATTTTTGGCCGCTGCCCGCAGCAACGCTACGCCACCGATGTCGATCTCTTCGATTGCAGTCGCCATCGTCACATTGGGTTGAGCAACTGTTTTTTGAAAGGGGTAGAGGTTGACGACCACCAAGTCGATCGGTGCAATCTTATGGGCCTTGAGTTCCTCAAGATGATGTTCCACTCGGCGTGCCAAAATACCACCGTGAATGGCAGGGTGCAACGTTTTGACACGGCCACCGAGGATTTCAGGGAAGCCGGTTACATCTTCTACCGCCATGACAGGAATCCCAGCATCGGCAATCGCACGCGCAGTGCCGCCACTGGCAATCAACTGTCCGCCAGCCTGACGCAAACGACGCGCAAAGTCAATCAACCCACTCTTGTCTGAGACAGAAAGTAATGCACGAAAGGTAGACATAGATTCGCTCCTCCACAGGTAACTCTGCCTGGAAACAGTGATTTCAGCGTAAAGATCCGCTGGGAAACCCTTGTGCTTCATGATAGCTACAGCTTAACATCCAGGCAACGCTTGAAAATAAAAAAGCAGCCGAACCGAAGTCCGGCTGCTCAGCCCAGGCGTACGACTGTCAGCAATTCACCCCTGCTCTCCCTCGTGGTTTCTTCCACAAATGTACAGATCGCCAGTTGAGCAGAGAGTTTATATTCCGCATGGACCCAGAGAGTCATCCCACTTCTGCGAACAAATCCTGGGTACACATATACGGCATAGAATGGTTGCAGTATAAAAAAGAGCCGTGCAAAAGTCAAAGAAGGAAAGAAGCAATCTCTATTGCTGATAGCA
Organism: Caldilineaceae bacterium; assembly: GCA_046328715.1. Lineage (GTDB taxonomy): Bacteria > Chloroflexota > Anaerolineae > Caldilineales > Caldilineaceae > JAXLWB01. Next base: position 164,607 of record JAXLWB010000008.1, read on the forward strand.
CTTGTTATTATAGATGTCATGAGTTTCGGTTGTATTGGCCGAAATTCATGACAGTGTATCAAACTAAGTCTTCGCGGCTATGCCTCTTTGCCTAATAAGAGTTACTTGGTCGCCTTACCGATGCCAGAATTCAACACCTGCAACTTAAGCAAGGTCAGCGCCGAGTTAAACTGCCGATCCTGCGATTGCTTTAGCTCCTGTGGGGTATCCTCCTCCAGCGCATATGCATCCACCAGACGGACTGAAGTCTCCTGAGTGATGACGACATCCGGTGTAACACCTTGATCCTTGAGCAACTTCAGCTTGGGGGTTAACCAGTTTGTTACGCCGATGCGCACCATCGAGCCATCGCTGAGTGTAAAGGAATTCAGAATCGTGCCTGTTCCGGCCGTGGTCTCGCCGACAAGCTTAGCGCGACCATTCTCCTGCAAGGCCCCAGCCACAATCTCGGCCGCACTAGCCGAAGATTTGTTAACCAGGACGATCACGGGAATGTCACGCGCCTTACCATCACCAAATGCTTTCATCGAGGTAGTCGTGCCCTTTGCATCGCGCTGATGCAAGATGATCTTACCCGATTCGAGGAATTGGCTCCCTACCTGCAAGGCGCTGTTAAGATAGCCACCCGGATTGTTGCGCAAGTCTAGCATGATGCCGCGAATCGGCGTGCCGGAGCCGCTTTCATCTTGGATGGTCTGTAATGCCTTGTCCAACTCATCCGCAGTATCGTCAGCAAACTGGGTAATTTGCACGTAGGCCAGTTCTGAATTAGGAATTCGATGCCAGAGCACGCTATCGATAAGAATACGCTCACGCTTTACGGCAATCTCGACCGGTTTGGAACTATCTGGATGCAAAATAGTCAATTTCACTTCGCTGCCAGCTGGTCCACGAATCTTGGCAATGACGCTGGACTCTTCCAGACCTTCGATTGATTCCCCGTTGACAGCAATCACTACATCACCTGGCACCAACCCTGCCTTCTCGGCAGGCGACCCATGCATAGGTTGCGTAATTGTAAACTTCCCATCCTGATTGGCAACGTAGGCTCCGATTCCCTCAAATTCACCTTCCAGGGATTCAGCTTGTTGTTTGGCTTCTTCTGGCGAGAAAAACACAGTATGATTTTTGTCGCCAAGCGCTTCTAACATGCCACGAATGGCCCCATAGGTCATTGCGGTATAATCAACTTTGTCGCGATCTACGAAATACTCGACGACAAGGTCCCAGGCTTCCCAGAAAACTCCAAATTGGGTAGGTTGATCTTCAGCATAGGCGGTCCGAACCTGAAAGCCCGTAATATTTCCCACGACAAAAGCCAGCACAATTGCTGAAACCATCAGCAAACTGCGCACTTTTTTGATACTACTTTCCCGTTTTTGCATAATATTGGCCTAATGTGTTTGTGTAACTGACGTAAGTACTCCTTGAAAGCATACGATTTCCCTACCATTTTTAAATTCACAGGTTTTCTTAATGTAGTTTGTAATCTTTCCTATCTACAATAAAAAACAAGCATTTGTAAGTTGTTCGCAATCTATTCGACGAGATTACGAGTTATACTCGATAAAGCGTACAACAAATTGATTAACTAAGTATGGGACAACACTAAAAGTTCGATAAGGTAAATACTATGGATGCAACATCAAACATTTCAGGAAGCAATGACTTTTCTTCGACAGAACCTAAGCGCATTTTGGTTGTTGACGATGCCGCCGATACTCGCTTAATGCTTAATCTGCGGCTTCAGCGTGAAGGTTACATTGTATATGCCGCTGGCAGTGGTCCAGAGGCATTGGAAATCGTCAAACAAGAGGGTTTACCCCATCTTGTGATTCTCGACATCATGATGCCGGGTATGGATGGCTTCGCTGTAGCCAACGAATTGCGCAAGATCGGGGACGTCTCGATTATTTTCCTGTCGGCATTGTCGGACACCGAGACCAAAGTCGAAGGTCTGACCCGCTATGCCGAAGATTATATCACAAAGCCATTTGCATTCACTGAGCTTTTAGCCCGCGTGCGTCGCGTTTTAGTACGTACCTCCACCGAACGTGCTGTAGATCCCGAATTGGTGATCGACGAAGGGCTGCGCATCAACTTTGCACAGCAATACGCTGTAGTGAACAATCAGCAGATCACGTTGACGCCAACAGAGAATCGCCTTCTCCATGTGTTATACAACAATCGAGGGCGTGTGCTGTCACCTGGATTCCTTTTGGCCAAGGCGTGGGACCCGCTGCGCAAAGGCACAGTCGAGTCGTTGTGGGTACACATCCGCCGCCTACGCAGCAAAATCGAGGCCGACCCGGACAATCCCAAGTATGTGATCACGGTGCGCAGCCAGGGTTACTGCTTGCCACAGCGCAATCAGATTGGCACCTATCAGTAGTCAATGCTGTCTTGCTCAGTTTAGAGCATTAACTTAAGAGCTGGTTTTCAACGTTGCCTGGGTATAAATTCCCAGGCAATTTTGATCTTGGCACTTTTGATTGTGACTTTTTTTACAATTCTGATTGACGACTCACTTGACATTGTGCTAAGATTAGAACATCTGTAGTGTATCGTACGCTTGTGGTTGAGTAAATAAACGTTCTTATGGAAGAATCAATCGTACCATTGGAGTCTCCATCCTCCTTAGAATTGCATTCTACAGAGAATGGCGTCGAAGAAATACCTGATATTGTCATTGGTCGCCTACCCGTATATTTGCGCACACTGAAGCTTCTGCTCAATCGCGGCAAAACGGTTACTTCGAGCCAGGAGCTTGGAGAATTACTCGGCATCAGTTCAGCCCAAATTCGCAAAGACCTGAGCCATTTTGGTGAATTCGGCAAGCAGGGAACGGGGTATAACATGCCCTTTCTCTGTCAAGAGCTAGAGAGAATTCTCAAAGTAGATTGTGTTTGGCCGGTTGCGTTGGTGGGTGCAGGCTACTTGGGCCACGCGCTCGCTAGCTACAATGGCTTTGAAAATCGAGGCTTTAAAATTGTCACTGTCTTTGACAGTGATAAAGAAAAAGTTGGGGAAAAAGTTGGCAATGTAACGGTTGAACCGATGTCGGCCATTTCGCAGCGAGTCCAGGAATTTCGTTGCCAGATTGCGGTCATTGCGGTACCTGCCCACTCTGCCCAAGAAGTTGCCGATCTACTGATAAGCGCAGGGATCAAGAGCATTCTCTGTTATGCTCCGATCACGTTAAACATACCTGAAGGGATTCGTGTTGAATATATCGACCCGATTATTCACTTTCAGCATATGACCTTTTATCTGGAAAAACATTGCGTGGAGTAGCAGCAACGCCGCTTTAACTGGAAGCGCTTACACCGTTTCTCTCCTTGGGCCATCGTACTCCGCAGACACTTCTGACCAGATATCGCTTCCAATCACCTCACAAAGGCTTTTTACGAGCAAGTCCTTGGCCCCGTGGGTAAAGGCTGGGGGTTGCGCGCACCTTTTTAATCAGTAACACGAAACGTTTTTCTTCAAGATGTGGCACTTGAACTGGAGCAAACCGCACTGTCTCGCCACCCAAGAGTTCAATCGCCTTCCGCGCAGCAATGAACTCTTCTGCCGCGCTTGCGCCTTTGTAGATCAAGGCAAACCCTTGCATGTTCACCCACGGTAAAAGGTACTCTACTAAGGTATTGAGCGGTGCCACAGCGCGAGCCGTTACCACATCATAATGGGCACGGTGGCTTGCTTCGCGTCCAAGTTCCTCTGCACGACCTTGCACAAAGGTCACGTCGTTCAGCCCAAGCGTCTGTGCTACATGGCGCAGAAATTCGATCTTCTTACCAGTGCCATCCACTAATGTCAGTTTGAGCGCCGGGTTCAGAATTTTTAACGGTACACCTGGAAAGCCCGCGCCAGTACCCACATCCGCAAGTTGCAATGGCTTACCCGCCACAAGGCGCAATTCCTCCACCAGAACACTCCAGCCAGAAAGAGAGTCGAGAAAGTGCTTGGTTTGCACCTCCTCGTAGCTTGTGATCGACGTAAGATTGAACTTCTCGTTCCATTCAACAAGCAACTGGTAGTAGCGCTGGAATTGTTCAATTTGTGCGGGCGACAAGGACAAACCTAGTTGTTTGCAACCGCTCTGCAACAAAGGCATGGGTGAGGTGATCGTTTCAGCTTGCATAGAATGATTGTAACATAGGCGAGCAATGCTGCCCCTCTCGATAACTCGATTGACAGAAAAATCAGTGACGGGTATAATCGAAACGAAATATTTATAACATTGTTGATAATAATTATCTAAACCGTGTGGCTCTCTCCACGCTACCGTAACGAAACTGATGCAAACTTTTTGTGGAATCACAACCGATGGTATGCTGGAGTACCTAGCAGCCATCTATAAACTAGGAAGTAAGGGAGATCGGGTAACCACCTCTGCCTTGTCCGAGCGGATGAACGTCTCTGCGGCTGCAGTCAGCAGTATGCTCAAGCGTTTGGATGAGTCGGACTTTATTATACGCTCTAGTAGCGAAGGGATTGTGCTGACGGAACAGGGACGTCTGGCCGCGCTGCAAATGATCCGACGTCACCGACTCTTGGAAGTATTCTTGATCGATGTCATGGGGTATACTTGGGATCAGGTCGACGCAGAGGCACACCGTTTAGAGTATGCGATCAGCGCTGCCTTTGAAGATCGTATGGATCAGCTCTGTAATTATCCGACGCACTGTCCGCATGGCGACCCAATCCCACGCAAAGATGGCACATTGCCAAATGAAGAGGTGATGGTTGCGGTTACCAACCTCAAAACTGGGCAAAAGGGCAGGCTAAAACGGATTGGGATGAATGATTCGCGCGTGCTACGCTACCTGACTCGCCTGGACCTGACCCCAGGAAAAATTATACAGTTGGTCGATCTGGCTCCTTTTCGGGGTCCAGTAACGGTTGCTTGTAACGAAACAGAGCCAGCCAAAGGTCAAGAAAAGCAGGTGATCGGCTTTGAGCTTGCCGAACAACTTTTTGTTGTTCCCTACGAAGGAAAATGAAGCAAAGATGGCACTGGTAAAATATTCAACTGGCGGTGGTATTGTCATCGACGAAGGCAAGATGCTCTTGTTGGATCGGCCAAAACGCAAGGAGATTCGTCTACCCAAGGGGCATATCGAAACAGGTGAAACGCCTGATGTTACTGCCGTACGTGAAACGGTCGAAGAGACAGGGTACACCGACTTAGAGATTGTGGCAGACTTGGGGGAGAGCATTGTTGAATTCGACCACAATGACGACCACTATGTGAGAACTGAGCATTACTTCTTGATGCGTTTGCTCAGCAAAAAACAGCGCAAACGTGACAAAACCGACGAAGCGCAGTTTCGACCGATCTGGTCACCACTGACGGAAGCACCACAAGTGTTGACCTTTGAGGCAGAACGTAGGGTTGCCCAGTTCGCTATCCAACAGTATCAGAAGGGCTGAAATAGAAAAGAGCGAGAGTCGCAATTGACTCTCGCTCTTCTTATTTCCCTGTTCCATTCAATCAAAAACGCTTTAGCATGTACAACCATGCCGCCTTTAGACAAAGCAAAAGCTACAACCAGAAAAATTGCAAGACTCTTGCTTTAGCCAAGCAGAGAACCCACAATTATCCCTAATTGCGGTGACGGTAGGTGATTCGTCCCTTGGTCAGATCATACGGACTCATCTCTACCTTTACCTTGTCACCCAACAACACGCGGATGTAGTACTTGCGCATTTTCCCGGAAAGATAGGCCAGCACAGTGTGACCATTTTCCAGTTCCACACGAAACATTGCGTTAGGTAACGTGTCGACTATTTTACCATCTAGAGTAATTGTCTCTTCTGCCATACTCCCAAACTTTTCGTTCGCTAACCTGATGCTCTGCACTTTGGGAAAATTCCCAAAGTGCAAACGCTCCTATATTCTTAGGGATTCGTATAACGCACAGGTCGCGTGGTCTTGCGTTGCGACTTCTGGCGCTTGATCCGCTTTACTTCGCTTTTTGGAGTGAACCAACGCTTCTGACGGACGATGGGCAGGATTCGAGCTTCTGCAACCGCCTTGCGGAAACGTTTGAGCAAACTATCTTGAGATTCTCCCGGACGTAACTCTACGCTCATGATGATTCACCTCCTTTTTGATTTAGAATGATTTCAAACCAACGAATGGCCTTTATTAGAACTCGACCATCCCTAAACACAATCAAACCTGCCAGAACATTATGATATGCTCTGACAGGTTTGTTTAGTATATCGTGACCCTTGCCAATTGACCAAAATAAAAGGTCTGTAATTCAGCTTGGCCGATACCAGGACAGGCTGTCCCAACCAACCCAAATTGGCAAGCTTGCTCCAATGGTTTCGGAGCAACACAATATTCAATTACCCAGCGTCTTCCACCTCGTCGTCGCTACTAACACCGGGTGATGAGACCTGGCGAATGCTGAGCCCGATTCGTTGGCGCTTGTTATCCACACGCAACACCTTAGCCATCACATGGTCACCCACCCGAATGGTTTTGAGAGGTTCCGCTACGGTGATATCAGCAATCTCGCTCAGGTGGATAAGCCCTTCCACCCCAGGCTCTAACTGAGCAAAGGCACCAAAATCAACAACACGAGTAATCGTTGCGGGGACAATGGACCCTACCGTATAACGAGACTCTATGTTGTCCCACGGATTGGGCAGAACACGTTTACGGCTCAAAGCAATGCGTTGATTGTCGTCGATACGGATAATCTGTACATCAATTTTCTGGCCTACAGTGAGTTCATCTTTAGGGTGAGCCACTTGCGACCAACCGATCTCGCTGACATGCAAGAGACCATCAATACCGCCGAGATCCACAAATGCACCAAAGGGACGCAAACTACGCACTACACCCTGGACCACAGCGCCAACCACCAGCCGATCCATCAACTTTTCGCGTTGCTTGGAGCGCACTTCACGTTCGGCCAACATTTGCGACATCACCAAACGGCGTCGCTTTGGGTCTACTTCAATTACCTTGGTCTTGATCTTCTGGCCCACACGGCGGTCAAATTCAGCTTGGCGATGCTCGTCGCTGATATTGCGTGGCATATCGATCAGGTGCGATGAAGGAACAAAGCCGCGTAGATGTCCAAACTCTACGGTTAGGCCACCCTTATTGTGTCCTAACACGCGGTGTTCGCTTACCTCGCCACTTTCCATCATTTCTTGGGCTACAATCCAGTCTCGCTGCTGTTGGGCATCGGCAATGCTAAGGACAAAAATACCATCATCCACTACATCCTTGGCAATGACAACATACACTTTTTGACCTTCGTGTAAGTTTTTTACGAACTCAGGATCAAGCCGTGAGAGATCGGATTGGGGCACAACTCCATCGCGCTTGCTGCCAATATTGACTAGCAATTCATTCGCTCGAATCTCGACAATTGACCCCTCTCGTAGATCGCCTCGGCTAGGCATATCCAGATCAAGTCCAATGCCGTCATCCAGATATGACTGAAACAGCTCAAGATCGGATGAATTCTGGGTTTCAATGTGTTTTTCCACCGATTCAGACATCTTCTGTGTCGCTCCAACTGGATTTACTTAGATTTTATTACAATTATTCTAGATTATATCAGGGAGATTTCGCTACGTCAAGCAATTTTTTAGGAAACCCCGTAAGGTCAAACATCTTTCAAACGTTTGCACAGCTTTTCCCAAACCTGGTGGAGTTGAGAAAGCGTTTGCGCGCTTGCCTCTTTCCCCCCATAACGCAGCTCGACAAAATTCTTGGTCAGCAGTTCAATTTCATCAATTTTTTCATTCACTGATTCTGGTTGTGTGGTGTCCGAGTCAATTGCTTGATGAAGACGGGGAGCATAACGGAAGGGCGTTTCGGAGTGCTGGCGAGGAAACCCAGCCTCTTTGGCCCGGTGGAGCAACGACAGATAAAAATAGCGCACCTGTTCTGCAGGGGAAAGCGTATCCGGGGAAAGTGAGCGATCGGTTAGGATGGCCAAGTCAAGATCCTGTTCGTTGCGCTGTGGCTGGGAGGTTACCCCCACTTGTTGCAAGACTGTCTGCCGCCAACTTCGAAAGTTAACCAGAAAATGCAGCCAACGCAAACGAAGCCCAGCCCAAAGCCAACGTAACCATCCTAATCGTAAATGTTTGCCCCCAAAATAGATCAGCGCAGCATTGCCAAGCAGAAAGGCCATCAAAATCCAGAAGATCAATCCGCCGGTCCATTCTGGCAAAGTGGGTTGGCTTGGTGGAAGCGGGGTAGGCGTTGGCAAAACAACGGGCGGCGCAGGGTTGTTGGCAGTAGGTGCTGGGTTGCCACCCAGAGAGCCGAACAGGATCGCAAGCAGGGCCATGATCAACTGCATAATTGACCAGCCAACCCAGAAGATGGCAGAAATGATCGTGTTGAGGATCTTGGCCAACAAAAAGGTATCGCCTAATGGCAAAAGCGTCGCCAGTATGGCTACCCCTCCCACCACCAGGGCGACATACCAGGGCCAATTGCTCAGGATCGAGCTGCGCATAGGGGTCTTTTCCAACAGCCAACGTGAGCGCAACAGCGCCAGTTGGCTTAAACCGATCAAAATCAGCCCACAAATGAAGTAGAGAATCACGGCGATTGCCACGCCCGATTCGACCTGACCGCGCAGGATGCCGACGACGCCTGTAAAGGAAGTCTGTTGCGGCAAATCGGGGCGGACCAAGGCAGTGAGGAAAAGCACAAGCAATCCCACGGTGACCCAGCGCCAAACAAAGCCATTGAGCACCGCCCGCCGATCCACCGAGGAGGTACGTGCGATATCGCCCAATCGATCATAGTGGTGCTGGGCGACAAAGAGTTCATCCGCTTGCAGCGCTAGTTGTTGCAACTCGGCAGTGACCTCCCCGGCCACGCTCCAAGAGATAATAATGATAAAGAGTGCCGCCCAAAAGATGCCGTCGAAGATCGTCGTTAACGGCACAGTCATGATTTCGCCAAAGGTGGGAAAACCGCTGTACACCAGCCACAGAACCAGACGGGTGATCGCTAGCAAGATGCCCAGCTCTGCTAGCCGATAGCCTACTGTACGTTGCAGCCGCTGTTCAGGCTGGGCCAGGATGGTACCAGAGATCGTCGCAACCGTGGCTGACAAGATCGCTAGGCCCAGCAAGGCCAACCCAGTCGTTGCCGGGATCGAAGGCACAACGCGCCGCACTAGCGTAACAAAGACAAAGGCACAACAACTAACCAAAGTAATGATCAACAAAGGGCGCACAAAGGAGGTGAGCCAGGGTTGATCGTAAAGTATCTGCGGTGTCTGCCCATCGCTTTCCAACAAACGAGGACGCGATGCTGCATTGTCAGGCGTGATCTCACTGGTAGACGGAGCCGTTTCTTTAAAGCTTGGATTGGCACTCATAGCTCTTTTAGATCCCGTTCCCAAACTGTCAGCTTGGCTTCGATGCCCAATTGGCGTGCTCGCGCTTGCATCAAAATAAAGTCGGTCTGTTGCGCACAGACCAGCACCAAAATTTCAGCCCCACGGCGATAGGTCTGATGAAGTAGCCACAACGTATCTTCATCGAGTTGCGGCGTCACCACGACCAGAGTGGTGCCCCATCCCAATTCTCCTAAAGGATGTGCCAACCAGTGACTAGGATTGCCTTCATTGTTGCTCAGTTGCACGCGCGCCAGACGGGTGAGAATCGAGACCAACTGTTCCTGCCCATTGCGGGGTTGCAGCGGGGTAAGCGTTGACTTACTTATGACGTCGATACCATTGCTAATTAGGCCAACAGGTTGGCGCTGTTCACAGACCGCATTGGCAATCGACGCAGTCACAATGATCCCCCACTCACTGCCGCTGACCACTTCCCGAATTGGGTAGTGGTTGCGATTCATCTCCAGGACGATCACCACACTTAGCGCAATGGCAGGTTGGAACTTTTTCACCAACAGAGTATTGGTGTGCGCCGTTGCCTTCCAATGCACTCGGCGCAACGAGTCGCCGCTGGCGTAGAGACGCACACCGTTCAGTCGTGCTGGGTCTTCATACATTCGATTGGGGGCAGCCAGTTGACCAAAGGGTGTCCGGCTGGGCAGCCCGAGTTGGCTCAGTGACACAATCTGCGGATAGACGAGGAGATACTTTTTCTCATTCTCCCGCCAATCGCTCTGAGCAAAGCCAAAGAGATCGCCGCTGTTGACGCTCAAAGGACCTATCGGGAAGTATCCACGTTGACGGCAATTAAAGCTGTAGGAATGCTCCACCTGACTGTGACTGCCAACACTCAGCACGATCTGATAATCCGCCTCATCGCGCAGTTCGACCGGTACCCGTTCCTGAAGCAACAACCAGGCGATAGGCAGCCAACTCTGATTGGCGATGGCGACCTTGGCTTCGACACGCTGACCCGCAAAGGCTCGTTCGGGAACGGTACGGGTAATTTGCAACTTATCCGCGCTGCGCCTCACACTCCAATGGCTGAGCAGCCAAATTCCTCCTACTACATAGACCAAGTAGTAAGCCCATTCGACCTGCATCAAGACCGCAAAAAGGAAAAGAATGATGAGAGACCAAAAGATGTGGTGCATGGGTTCCTGACAAAATGACAGGATGGCAAGATAACAGGATGACATACCAATCAGGTCATCCTGTCATCTTGTCACCTGGTCAATTCTTAATTCCGCCGAGATCGAGAGGAGTGGCCTCGATGATTTCGGAAATAATGCTGCGGGTGGTACGGCCACGTAGTGCGCTTTCTGGGCGGACAATGCAGCGATGAGGCAAGGTGAGCAGGGCCAGCCCTTGGATATCGTCGGGCAGGACGTAGTCACGCCCCTGGATGGCAGCTCGGGCTTGGGCGGCACGAAAGAGCGCCAGCGAACCACGCGGACTTGCGCCCAGCGCCAAATCGCCGTGACGACGAGTAGCTTCGACCAGGGCCACGATGTAGCGTCGTATACTTTCATCCACCCGCACCTGCCAAATCGCCTCGGCCAGTTGCGGCACGACGTTCACATCGCTCACAGGGGTGAGTGTTTCAATCGGATGGCGACCACCTAAGTTCGCCAGCATGTGCATCTCTTCGGCGCTGCTCAGGTAACCCAAGCTCAGCTTGAAGAGAAAGCGATCCAACTGCGCCTCGGGCAAAGGGAAGGTGCCTTCGTATTCGATCGGGTTCTGCGTGGCCAGCACCAAAAAGGGACGAGGTAGCGTGCGTGTGACGCCATCAATCGTCACCTGGCGCTCGCTCATACATTCGAGCAGGGCCGATTGGGCACGCGGCGTGGCACGATTGATCTCATCGGCCAGCAGAATCTGCGTGAAGGCAGGTCCCGGAACGAACTGAAATTGGTGGGTTTCCTGGTTGAAAATATTGACGCCAGTAATGTCGCTGGGCAGCAGGTCAGGGGTACATTGAACACGGCGGAATTCACCGCCCAGGCTGATCGCCAACGCCCGCGCCAACATAGTTTTTCCCACGCCGGGGACATCTTCGAGCAGAACATGACCTTCGCAGAGCAGTGCAACCACCAGATGTTCGATCATCTCGCGCTTGCCGACGATTACCTTTTCAACATTGTCAATTAAAGAAGTGGCAAAAGATTGGATGGGTTGCATACGGGAGATTGTACCATAGTTTGTGCTGGGATTGCGGATTGTGGATTGTGAATTGCGAATTAAGATCATCACCACGAGCATGAGCGAATGACGGTCATTTGCTCATGCTCGTGGTGATGAACTACATCGCGACTCTGCGCAAATGGTCGAATCGAGAATTTTTACGGTCGTTGAGGTATACTTGCTTCTTATGCTAAAAGATCGTTTTCTGCTTTGCGTCCTGGTTGGCTACTTTGTCTTAGCCTCAGCATACAGTTTTGTCATTCCCTTGGGTGAAGCGCCCGATGAAGTTTCGCATTTTGCGTATGTGCAGACCTTGATTCTCCATCACCAATTTCCTGGCCAGGAAGGAGCGGCATCAGGGCAAGCACATCAGGCCCCTCTCTACTATGTGGTGAGTGCCCTGCTCACAAGTTGGGTTCCACAACAAGAGTTCACCTATATTGCCAATCCCGATTGGGAATTAGACAATCCTGCCACACCCAATCTTTTGCTACACACACGCGCTGAGAGCTTTCCTTATCAGAATGCGACACTCGCCTGGCACGCAGTGCGACTCTTCTCTGTCTTTCTAGGAACGGTCACACTCGTTTTCAGCTATGGGTTGGCACGTATGCTCTTTCCTGACAACCAAACAGCCGCCAGGATAACGGTCGCACTGATGGCGTTTCTGCCTTCCTTTGACTTTCTCACTAGTACTGTCAACAATGACAACCTGGTTATCCTGTTAAGCGTTGTCACATTATGGTTCTTTCTACGGAAATACGGACCCCACCCTAGCCCTCCCCTGCGAAGAGAGGGAATTATCACGGGAAGTACAGCGTCTGGCGCACGTGCTGCGACTGTCCCCTCCCCTAGCAGGGGAGGGCTAGGGTGGGGTCCCTGGTTCACGACCCACGATCTAATCCTCGGCCTATTGCTGGGCTTAACTCTACTTGCAAAATTCTCCGCCTGGGCCTTATGGGTCACCATCGCATGCGCCATCCTCTTCGCCCCGCAAACCAAAAGCTTTGGGCAGCGTCTCACAAGTTTGATTGTCGTCTACGTCGTTGCTTCGCTGGTCTATTCACCTTGGCTACTCTATAACACCATGGTCTATCAGGATCCGCTTGGCTGGGCGCGGCTGATGAATTCCACACCACGGATCGAGCCGACCACCTGGCAGGATTGGCAAGTCTACGGCGAGCATATGTTTGAGTCGCTCTGGGGCAAGTTGGGTGGGGCGGGGCATATCGAGATTCCACGTATTCTCTATTGGTTGCTTTCGCTGCTGGCTGTGGGCGGGCTGATCGGTTGGCTGCTGAGGCTTACACGACGAAGCTGGCAGTCAAAGGACCTTCCTAACCTCTCGGCCTTGGTGATTGCGCTGGCGTTCGTGATTTTGTTACTGGCTTCACATCTGCGCCTCTACACGGTGCTGCTGGGTGCAGATCAGGCGCGTCAAGTCTTTTCGGCGTTGCCGGTAGTAGCGGCATTGATCAGTGCAGGCTTGGCACCCTGGTTGAAACGACCAGGCTTGGATTGGCTTTTTGCTGTGGCAATGGCGTTGATCAGTGCGGGCGTACTTTATTTTGCAGTGACGCTTTATCAACCCACAGTTACGACTGCCGAAGTTGCTCCGATCATCGCTCCGCCAGCAGCCGATTTTGACCAGCAGATTCGGGTTCTTGAGGTTCATTATGAACCCGCACAGCCGTCGGCTGGTGCGACCCTTGCTATTACCATTCGATGGCAAGCCTTGGATGATCTCAATGAAGATTACTGGATATTGTTGAAGGTGGATCAGCAGGGTACGACTGTGGCCAGCCGAGATAGCCTTCCTTCAGCGGGGAAGCGCACAACCGATTGGTGGCGCAAAGGTGAGATCTATAGCTCAACCCACAAGTTACAATTGCCTGCCGACTTGCCACCCGGTAACTACCAACTTTTGCTCGGAATGCATCGTTTGGGCAACTGGGATTGGGTCAAGGTCAATCAACAGGATGTACTTAAGTTGGGAGAGTTTGCACTACCGTAACGGTTGTTTTCTTCCGGGAAGGCTCTTACCTAAAAGAAGGTCTGGCGACATATCCTTCCCGGAAGATGTTTGCGAAGGGGCTCGGTAATTGCACAATGAGCATGAATCTCCCGAAGAGTTACATGCTTTGACCTTTTTTCGGGCTTGTGCTATGTTTTTAATCCATGTCCCTATAGCTCAGGAGGAAAGAGCAGCGGTTTCCTAAACCGCAAGCCCAGGTTCGAGTCCTGGTAGGGACGCCAGGGAATGGTTAATGGTTGGTAGGCAACTGTTAACCATTCTTCTTCCTCACTTCTACGCAACCAAATCTCTCAGCCAGGCACGGTGTAAGGTCCAGCCATTGGTAGTTGGATCGAGATGGAGTTCAAAGGTATTGTCATCCACGGAACGGATCAGATAACAGCGCATATTCTTGCCGCTGATGCGCTCTTCCCACTGCCGGCCAAGTTCACTAACATAGCGTGTCTTATCACGCCACAAAAATGAGGTTGGGCGGATTTCGCCACTCGACATCAGCCGCACCAACATATTAACGGGTTCGTTTACAAGTACTTCTCGATTCATACATAATCTCCCAATCTCCCAATCTCCCCATCTCCCCATCTCAAATGTTCAACGAGCTTAGGAGATGGGACACTAAGAGATTACTTTTGTTCCAAATATTCCTTCACCATCTCCAACGCTGCCTGGGCGCTGAGAAGTTTGTTACCACTGCGGTCGCTCTGCCAGACAAAACGTTCGCCGCGCTCAAAGCCATCTTTGGCGGAGAGGTGAATGTAGACAGTACCCACAGGTTTGTCAGGCGAACCGCCGCCTGGCCCAGCAACGCCGGTCACAGAGACGGCTACGTCGGCATTGTAGAGTTGCAGTGCGCCTTGCGCCATCTGCAGGGCCACTTCGGAACTCACTGCACCCACGCTCATCAACGTTTCGTGCTTTACACCCAGCACCCGTTCCTTGGCCTCGTAGCTGTAGACAATTGCCCCGCCCGCAAAGTAGGCAGAACTGCCTGCAATCTCGGTGACGAGGTGGCCGATCAGGCCACCCGTGCAGGATTCAGCGGTGGCGAGCATCTGTGATGACTGTTGCAACAACCTGCCGACCATTTGAGAAAGCTCAGTCATCTCTTGTGAAGAAGGAAGTTTACTCATTTTCCTGCGCAACCATCCATTTCAAAATTTATTATCTATAAGCCAACGATTCTCTCCTGCAACCCACTAAATCGCTCTGCCACTTTATCGTTGCGCACGGCCATCGAGATCGCCTTGGGTTGGCCAACCAGTACTACGAGCCGTTTGGCACGCGTTACCGCAGTATACAACAAATTGCGTTGTAGCATCATGTAGTGGGTGGTGAGAACAGGAATGACGACGGCAGGATATTCCGAGCCTTGCGCTTTATGGATGCTCATAGCAAAGGCATGGGTGAGTTCATCCAGTTCTAGAAAGTCATATTCGATGGCTCGCCCGTCCAGATTGACCTTTACTTTCTGCAACTCCACATCCACCTGCGTAATGATACCAATGTCGCCGTTGTAAACCTCTTTATCGTAATTGTTACGGATCTGCATCACCCGGTCGCCGACGCGATAGGCGCGGCTGCCGATGCGTTTTTCGGGCTTGTTTTCGCTGAAGGGGTTGAGTGCAGCCTGGATTGCTTCATTCAGCGCGCCGACCCCAACGACACCGCGATGCATCGGACAAAGCACCTGAATGTCACCTGTTGGGATGGCAAAACGACGCGGGATGCGCGTCTGCACCAGTTCCACACAGAGCTGCGCTGCCCGCTCCGGCTCTTCCGTTTTGAAGAGAAAAAAGTCGGTCGCATGATCGTTGTCGATCACTGGCATCTGCCCCTGGTTGATGCGATGGGCATTGGTGATGATATAGGAGCCGGCATCTTGACGGAAGATGGTTTGCAGACGAACTACGGAAGAATTGCGAATTGCGGATTGCGGATTGCGGATTGCCTTGTCACTTTGCCCTGTATCCTCAATGGCGTTAATTACGTCCTTTAACACATTTCCGGCCCCGACGCTGGGTAGCTGATCGACATCACCGACAAGGAGCAAGTGCATACCGGGCGGAACGGCTTTGAGCAGATGGTTGGTGAGGACAAGGTCAAGCATGGAAGCTTCATCGACGATGAGCAGATCGCCTTCGAGTGGATTTTCTTCATTGCGCTGGAACTGCATCCCCTCGGCGGGTTTAAATTCGAGCAGGCGATGAATGGTCTTCGCCTCACGACCTGTGGTTTCGGCGAGACGTTTGGCAGCGCGCCCGGTTGGTGCTGCCAGCACAGCACGTCGATTGACGCGTTCGCAAAGTTGCAAGATTGAACGGACACAGGTAGTTTTGCCTGTCCCAGGACCACCTGTCAGCACGGTCAGGCGGTTGGTCATGGCCGCCTGAATGGCCTGGCGTTGTTGCGTTGCCAGTTGGATACCCACAGCCTGTTCCAATTGCGCCAGCGTGCTTTCCCACTCAAAGTTGTATTGGGTGAAAAGTTCGAAACGCTCTTCGCCCTGCATCACCAATCGGCGCAAACGATTGGCAACACCTTGCTCGCTGTAAAAGAGCGGCGTCAGATAGATTGGAGGGTCTTCCTTGAGCAGTGCATCGACCTCGGCCACTGTCGCTGCGGAGTAGAGTTGGCCAGATTCGGCGACGAGTTGAGGAACTGGAGATTGGAGATTGGAGATTGGAGATTGGACATTCTCCCCCTCTTCTTGTCTTCCTGTCTCCTTGTCTATCTTTACCTGCTCCGTCGTCTGTAAAGTAATAATGGCTGAACCAATCTGCGTGGGAGGAACGCTGATCAGTTCGCCGGTTTGTTTAATCAGCTCCCACATAGGAAGATAAACATGTCCTTCATCGCTGGCTTGGCTGAGGGTGTAGGCGACGCCAGCTGCAATCCGTTGTGGAGCGTCCGGCGGCAGACCGAGCGATTGAGCAATCTTGTCGGCGGTGAGAAAACCGATGCCGTAGATATCGCGTGCCAGTCGATAGGGATCGTCCTTGACAATGGCAATCGATTGGTCACCGTAGTTTTTGTAAATTTTGGTGGCGAGGCTGGTACTGACACCATTGCTTTGTAAAAAGATCATCACTTCTTTGATTGCTCGCTGTTCAGCCCAGGCGGCGATGATCATCTGTACACGTTTGCGTCCGATGCCGGGCGTTTCAAGCAGTCGATCCGGGCTCTGTTCGATCACGTCGAGCGTGCTTGCACCAAAGGTATTGACAATCCGTTTGGCCATGACAGGACCGATGCCCTTGATCAGGCCGCTGCCCAGATACTTCTCCATGCCAGCAATCGTAGCGGGCAAGACGGCACGCATTCGTTCCACTACAAACTGTTTGCCGTAGTCGCCGTGGATTGTCCATTTGCCGTGCAACTCCAGGCTTTCACCCACATTGATGCCAGGCATGTTGCCGACAATGGCAATCTCACGGTCGTAGCCAGTCATATAGCTCGGCGCTTTTTCGGGCATCAGTTTGGCAACGGTGTAGCCATTCTCTTCGTTATGAAAGGTAATCCGTTCCACAACCCCACGCAAGATATCCATAATTGTTTATAGTATAACACTTCTCGTCTATACTGGACGGAAGCTGAAACTGATTCGTGAAACGTGACGCCTGAATTGTATGTCCTCTCTATTCTGCTAGAGTCAAGAGAAGAACAGACAAAATCCGAAATTCACGCATCTCACATTCTATCCACCCACCCATTTTCTTTGATTACTGATCCATGTCCCTACCATACCTAATCTTGCCGGTTGCACTTGCCTTGTTGCTCTCGTCGGTAATTCGTCAAATTAGTGGGTTTGGTTTTGCCCTGCTTTCGATGCCGCTGATTACCTTTATTGCTGGAATCCGTGTAGCGACGCCCTTGGTGGCGCTGACAGCCGTCGTGATTGGGCTGCTCGCCTTTGCCCCCAGTTGGCGTGATGCCGACCGACGCGCATTGACAAGTTTGCTGTTAGCGTCAGTGATTGGCATCCCAATCGGTGTGCTGCTCGTTGGGCGGCTGCCCGATGAGTGGGTAAAGCGTGGCTTGGGTGCACTTCTAATCATCTTTTGTATCTACTCGTTTATCATGCCCGAACTGCCAACCGTGGGTGAAGGTTGGGCAACCTGGCTCTTTGGCTCGATCAGCGGGCTGCTAACTGGGGCGTTGAATACAGGTGGCCCTCCCATCGTGATCTATGGGACCCTGCGCCGATGGGATCCCAAGAGCTTTCGTGCCACGTTGCAGATCTATTTCCTCTTTACCAGCATCCTGGCCATGACCGGACACTGGCTTGCAGGGTTATGGACCTGGCAAGTTTGGCAGCTCTTTCTCTACACTTTACCCGCCTTACTGGCTGGGCTCTACTTCGGCGAGAAGATCAACCTGATGATTCCAAAGCGACTCTTCAACCGGATTATTTATACAATGTTAATTGTGACGGGGCTGTTGTTTTTTGTATGATCGCACTGTCGGTAGATTCAGAAAATGGATTATTATGCTAGCCAAACACACAAGCAGCGCCACAGAAACAAAACAAATTCAATGTAGCACGCATTGGGGCCTACTCTGCATCGGTTGTTCTCTGCTTTTCCTAGTCGCCGCCTGCCAACCAATTCAGCGTCCAAGCAAAATTACACAATTACCCAATTCCCGATCTCCCAATCTCTTCAATATCGGCGGGCGCAACCTTGCCCTCTTCTGTGAAGGCGCAGGCAGCCCTACGGTAATTCTGGAAGCTGGGCTGGCGGGCGATCACACCACTTGGGAACTGGTACAGCCACAGGCGGCCAAATTGAGCCGAACCTGTAGCTATGATCGAGCAGGGATGGGCGAAAGCGATCCGGCTTCGACGCCAAGGACCAGCGCCGATGTGGTGAACGATTTGCATCGTTTGTTAGAGGTTGCAGGAGAAAAGAGGCCCTATCTGTTAGTTGGGCACTCGTTTGGCGGCTTGCACACGCGCCTTTTCGCAGCCACCTATCCCGATGAGGTGATCGGCATGATCTTGGTGGATGCGGTTCATGAGGATTGGTGGCGAAAGGGCGCAGCATTATTACCAGCGGCAACAGCCAATGAGGATCCAGCTATAGCCGAATTGCGCCGTTATTTTACAAGTGATGGTGGCTCGCCCAACGAAAACAGTGAGGGGATCGACATTGCTGCTACAGCGGAACAAGTTCGAAAAGGTGGCAGATTTGGCGACAAACCATTGGTAGTGCTGGTAGCTGGCATTCCCGATGTGCTACCACCCAATCTACCGGAGCAACTTCAGCTTGCATTGGTGAAACTGCTGCAACAGGATTTACCCCAGCAGTTTGTTCACTTGTCTACCAATAGCATCAAAGTAGATGTTCCCAACAGTGGCCATGATATTCCGCGTCAACGGCCTGATATCGTGGTGGTGGCCATCAAGACGTTGGTTGAGATCAACCAATCTGGGAGCAAATGAATTTACAATCCCAGATACGCTTCAATCACTCGCGGATCTGCCAGCAGATCTTTGGCCGATCCGCTAATCGTGATGCTACCGGTCTGTAACACATAGCCACGGTGCGCCACCTGAAGCGCTTTGCGCGCATTTTGCTCGACCACAAGAATAGTCGTGCCCGATTGGTTCAAGCGTTCAATCGTTTCAAAGATGGTATCGACCAGCAAAGGGGCTAGCCCCATCGAAGGTTCGTCCATCAGGAGCAGTTGGGGGCGTGCCATCATCGCCCGACCCATCGCCAACATCTGTTGCTCGCCACCGGAAAGTGTACCGGCAACTTGGCGACGTCGTTCGCGCAGGCGTGGGAAAAGGTCAAACACCTTTTCGATATCTGCCTTGATCTCCGCAACATCATTGCGTAGATAGGCACCCATCTCTAAGTTCTCATGCACTGACATTTGCGAAAAGACACGCCGACCTTCCGGAACCTGAATCAAGCCAAAGCTGGAAACCCGATGCGGTGGGGTCCCAGCAATATTTTTGCCTTGAAATTGAATTGAACCTTGGCGGGGGCGCAACAATCCGCTAATGGTCTTGAGCGTGCTGCTTTTGCCAGCACCATTGGCACCAATCAGCGTGACAATTTCGCCCTGATTCACGGTCAACGAAATGCCTTTGAGCGCATGGATATTGCCGTAATAACTGTGAATGTCGTTAACTTCAAGTAGAGCCATAAGAGTTAAATTGGAGATGGGGAGGTAGGGAGATAGGGAGGTGGGGGCACAAACTCCCCATCTCCTTATCCCCTTACCTCAATTTTACGCTGCCTTTGCTTCCCGATGGCGGCTACCTGCTTCAGCCGCTTCGACACCTTCACGCCCGAGGTAGGCTTCGATCACCTGCTTGTTCTTCTGAATTTCTGCTGGCGGCCCTTCGGCGATCTTGCTGCCATGATCGAGCACCGCAATCTGCTCAGAGATGCCCATCACGACGCGCATGTCATGTTCGATCAAAACGATCGTGATACCAAGTTGATCGCGCAGGCGGCGGATAAAGACTGTCAACTCAGCGGTTTCTCTTGGATTCATGCCTGCCGTCGGTTCATCCAGGAAGAGGATGCTCGGATTGTTAGCCAAGGCACGAGCGATTTCAAGGCGGCGCTGATCGCCGTAGGCAAGATTCCTGGCAACCCAGTTCCCTTTGCCCCTGAGGCCAACAAAGTCAAGAAGTTCGACGGCCTTATTCAGCATCTCGCCTTCTTCTTTGCGTACTTGGGCCGTCCGTAGAATGGCACCCAGCAACCCCGACTTGAGATGAGAATGTCCGCCGATCATGACATTTTCGGCTGCGGTCAGTGTGCTGAAGAGGCGAATGTTCTGGTAGGTGCGCGAGATACCCATACGTGCGATCTGATCGGGCGAAAGGCCAGCGATTGAATCGTTTTTAAAACGAATATCGCCTTCTTCGGGAGTATAGAACCCGGTGATGCAGTTAAAAAAGGTTGTCTTTCCTGCACCGTTTGGCCCGATGATGCTATAAATTGAACGTTCTGGAATATCGATATCAACGGAATCGACTGCGACAAGACCACCAAAACGTTTGGTAACTTTGGTTGCGGTTAGAATGCCCATAGTTTTTCAGTAAGTCAGTTGGGCAGTGAAACAGTGGGTCAGTAGACAGTGGGTCAGTGTTCGACTGTTCCACTGACTTACTGTCTTACTGACCTACTGTCCACTGAGTTTAAGCCTCTTCATGCACTAATTTCTGCGGCTGATCGGGTAACAATCCTTCTGGACGCTGTAACATCATAAAGATCAACACAACACCATAGACCATTAGGCGGAATTCGGAAAATTCTCGCAACAGCTCTGGCAACCCAACTAGCACTAAAGCGCCCAACATGACGCCCCAAATATTGCCCATGCCACCGATGATGATCAACGCCAGAATATTGAACGAAATCAGTAACTGAAAACTGTGCGGGTAGATCGAACCAATTTTAGAGGCAAAGATCGCTCCGCTAATGCCAGAGAATGCCGCACCAGCCGCAAAGGCCAACAGCTTGGTCTGCACCAAATTGATACCCATCGCCTCGGCAACGTCTTCGTCTTCACGTACTGCCATCCACGCCCGACCCAACCGCGAATGTTTGAGCCGTGTGGCAACAAAGCCAGCTACGATGCAACAGAATAAAATCAGGTAAAATAGTTTCTGCGGTTTATCCGGTCCACTGATACTAAACAGACCGGGAATCTCAATAGCGGGAATGGCCGCAATACCTTGTGCGCCGCCCGTGTAGGGAGTTAGCCAGTTGGAACCAGCCAGAATACGGATAATTTCACCAAAGCCTAAGGTGATAATTGTCAGGTAGTCGCCACGAATACGCAACACCGGAATGCCAAGAAGGACACCTGCAATAATTGCGACGATAAAAGCGACTGGTAGCGCTTCCCAAAAGGTCCAAGCACCAGTTTTCTGGGCGACGAAGCCTTCTGGCGAGGTCATGATGCCGATCACGTAAGCGCCTAAGGCAAAAAAGGCCACGTAACCGGCATCCAACATGCCTGCAAAACCCACCACAATATTCAGCCCAAGCCCCAACAAGATGAAAAGCCCAACCTGATTCAACACTTCACTGTGGTAAGCGCCAAGAAATTGGGGCAGATAAATGAAGACAGCCAACAACAACACCCATCCTGTATAGCGCAGCCAGGGAGTGGTCTGTTGTCTTGAAGAGGCAGAGGCTGCGGCTTCTTTACGCAATCCACGCCAGTAGGTAATTGCGGCGGTGAGTACGGTAATAATGATTGCCCCACTAATCGTAACACCTTTGGGCGCTAATAGCCAGCCTTGCACATAGGGTGCCAAACCGTTGTTGATAAAGATCGTCATCAACTGTTCGCCGAGAACACCCACGATTACCATGATTGAGATGCCTAAAATCAAGGCACTGCGAATGCGCGGCGACAAAAGGCGAAACAGCGCTGCCACAATACCGACTACAGCACCGATAATAGGAACAAGGGCCAAATTGCCAAAGCTCAAGAATTGATACAACTCTGGTGAGGCATTAATAAACATCGTGCGAATGTTGACGGCGCCCCCAAACAATACCAACAAAGCGAGCATGGAAGCTGTCACTGCACCCGAAATCGCACCGGCGAGAAAACGTTGGACAACTGAATATTCCGTCTTGGCAGCTTGGTAAGCCATGACAAAAAAGAGCACAAATAACAGTACATGTCCGAGATCAGTTACATCTTGAATAATGGGACGTGTGCTAAAGCGCATCACCATGCCGACCAGTGAAACCAAGATGACCACTGCGCCGCCAATCAAACCATATTGGATGGAATCAATAAGCCAGTTGGATTGTTTCATAATTATGCTTTCGTCTTCGACAGGCGCTCGCCCAAGATACCGGTTGGTCGGAAAATAAGAATCAAAACAAGCATGGTAAAAGCGATCGCATCTTTCAATTGGTAGGGAGCAGGGATCTTCCAGCCTTCCAAAAAGAGACTTGGCCCTAATGACTCAATCAACCCTAAGACGATCCCACCTAGCATAGCCCCAGGAATATTCCCGATTCCGCCCAACACGGCTGAAGTGAAGGCCTTAAGACCGGGCTGAAATCCCATGTAAAAAGAGACCTGCTTATTGAGCAAGGCATAAAGCAGACCAGCAGCGCCGGCTAGGGCCGCACCAATCACAAAGGTGCGCACAATCGTGGCATCGACATCAATTCCCATCAGCGCAGCAGTCTGTTTATCTTCCGAAACAGCACGCATTGCTTTGCCAGCCTTGGTATACTGTACAAAGAGATACAAGGCAATCATCAGCAATGTAGCGGCAACAATCACAACAGCCTGGGCCTTCAAAATGCCAATGCCAAAGATCTGCATCTTACCTTCCAGACTCGGTATGTCGGGATAGGTTTGGATGTTGTTGCCGTACAACCCGGAGAAGGTATATTGCAAAAAGAGCGATGCACCAATCGCTGTAATCAACGGAACCAGGCGCGGTGCATTGCGCAAGGGGCGATAGCAGATCCGTTCCAGCAAAAAGGCGACGAGGATTGAAGTTCCCATCGCAACAGCGGCCACAACAATGAGACCGAGCAAGGGATAATTGACCAAAAATCCACTGTCAAATAGCGGTTTTGCCACATAATAGCCCGTGAACGCCCCAGCCATAAAGACTTCACCATGGGCAAAGTTAATCATGCGCAAAATACCGTAAACCAATGTATATCCCAGCGCAATCAGCGCATACAGACAGCCTTGGGCAACTCCAAAGATCACAAAATCGATCCAGTTCTCTTTGGAATAGGTACCTGCTTGCAGGGTACTAATGGATCCCCATACAACAACCAACACAATTAGTGCGCCAATAATCCACATGATTAGCGTAGTGACATCAAACCGTCTGCGCATATGATTTCTCAGATTGTGTATCTCTAAGGCCATTGCAAAAAATGATCCAATCACTCGCTTTTTGCGATGGCTCAAGCGATTTCATCAGAATCATTTTTATTTTGAAATCGCCTAAACAGAGGATTTTCACTTACCTCAGCCAAATGGGAGCGGCTAAGGCAACAAGTAACCTTGGAACTGATCAAACTTCAACAACTTACTGGGAAACTAGATGGGTGCAATGCTCAAGTGGAACGACGTAAAGGTAGAGAAGTGACATTGGCTGCAAAAATGACCGATTGACCGTCTTCCTCGCACGCATTTCATTTCCATCCTGTACAAAGCAGGGGCGACTCAGTCGCCCCTGCTTTCATGCAAATCTTAAAGTTTACTTCTTGGGATAGATACCGACGGTCGGATTTTCACCCTTCTCGATATTTTCCTTGGTGATTTGGTAGACTGCAATGTGTGGATCGGCGCAGTCGCCCGTCTCGTTACAAGTGATATTGCCAGTCAAACCCTTGAAGTCCTTGGTAGCATACAATGCATCGCGCAGAGCCTGGCGACCAATGCTCAAGCTGCCATCCGCATTTTTGACAGCCACTTTCTCAACGGCGGTCATGATCATGTTTGCTGCATCATAGGCATGGGCATGGAAGGCGCTGGTTGGCTTTTGACCATAAGCGGATTCGTAGGCCGGTACGAATTTTTCTGCATAATCGGGACCAAAGGCAGAGAAGTCTGGGCTAGAGAGGTACATGCCTTCTGCAGCATCGCCAGCGGCCTTCAGGAAGTCAGGAGCAAAGAGACCATCGGCACCCATATCCTTGACTGTTGGGCCAAGTCCCTCGATATCCTTGGACTGCTTGGTGATCAAGCCACCTTCGGCGACGAAGATTGGATAGTAGAGCATTTCTGGCTTTGTGGTAGCAATCTTGGTCAACACGGGGCGCATGTCTGTATCGCCAGGTTGAATTGCCTCGGCAGCCACGACCTTGCCACCTGCCTTTTCAAAATTCTCAGTAAATGCACCAACCAAACCTTGCGCATAGGGGCTGCCATCGTGAATCGTGGCCACGCTTGTCAGCTTCAATTCTTCGGACACGAACTGGGCAGCGACTGCACCCTGGACTTTGTCGTTGTGGGCAGTGCGCAGGAAACCTGCAACATGCTTGGCCGCATCAGTCAGGTCGGGGGCGGTGGCGGATGGGGAAACCATCACGAAGCCAGCATCAGACAAGATCGGAGCTCCTGCACGAGCTTCGCTGGAGCAGGAGGTGCCGATGACAGCCACGATGGTCTTGTCTGCTGCCAATTTTTGCGCAGCGGCTTGACCGCCTTCTGCATTACAGCCAGAATCTTCACCTGTGAATTCCAGCTTATGGCCTAACAATTCACCCTTTTCCTTGATGGCAATTTCAGCACCGCGCATAGCGTCCGTGCCCAATGCGCCATTTGCACCTGTGGTCACAAGCATATAGGCAATGTGGATTGGCGCATCGGCGGCAATCTCGACACAGCCGATTGAATCGGTACAACCAGCAGCAGCAGCCGGAGCGGCGGCTGAGTTATCGCCACCGCTTGCGGCAGGGGCGGCCGGCGCTGGCGCAGCTGCTGGACAAGCTGTCAGCATCATGGCAAGCACCATCAACACGCTAAGCAATAAGGTAATTCGCTTCATATCGTTTCTCCTGATTTTTTAGGAATAAATATGGTTTGCGCTTGGATTCTTCGTTGGAAGGTTGTTTGCAGTCGCAACAATTACTGCAAACCGTTGCATAAGCCACTGCATTATAGGCGGGAGGCAAATGAATTGTCAACAATCTGTAATAATCAAGAAGAAAAGTAGCAAAGTGGAAAAGTGGAAGAGTTGAAAAGTAGAAAGATAACTGATCACTCTTCAACTTTTCAACTTTTAGACTCTTCCACCTTGCTTCAAATCCTGGCAAAAATATCGCGGTAGGCTTGAGACTGTTCGAGTAATTCTTCGTGGCTGCCTTGCGCAGCGACCTGTCCCTTGCGCAAAACCACGATTTTATCCGCCCAGCGAATCTGGGAGAGACGATGCGTAATCAGAATGGTGGTCCGCCCACGGCTGGCGGCTTCGATGGCACGCTGAATTTGATCTTCGGTGGCGCTATCGATAGCACTGGTGGAATCATCTAGGATCAGAATGGCTGGGTTAGTCAGAAAAGCGCGCGCCAGTGCAATCCGTTGCCGTTGTCCGCCCGACAACATCACGCCACGCTCACCGATCACGGTTTGATAGCCTTGCGGGAAACTGCTGATAAAATCGTGGGCCTGTGCAGAGCGTGCCGCATCCTCGATTTCCGACTGAGTGGCATCCGGCTTGCCAAAGGCAATATTCTCGGCAATCGTGCGACTGAAGAGAAAGATATCTTGTTCGATAATTGAGATCTGACGCCGAAGGGCTGCCAGATTCCACTGACGCACATCTCGACCATCAACCATGACCTGGCCGCGCTCCACATCATAGATGCGATTGATCAGCTTGACCAGCGTGCTTTTCCCCGAGCCGGTCTGCCCGACCAGGGCCAATGTTTTGCCAGCCTCGATACAAAAACTCACTTGATGAATTGAGGGTCGGTCCAGTACGCCGCTCTCGCTAGGGGTACTTGCTTGTTCGCCGCCGTTCTTGTAGCCAAAATCGACATCGACAAAACAGAGATCGCCCTTCATATCGCCTTGGTAGCCCGCTTCGTTTTGGTCGAGTGCAGTTTGAGCTTTGGTCAGTTCCAAAATGCGTCGGGCACTGGCAACGCCCGATGAGAGTTGTGAATAAGCATACAACGACGTATAAACTGGGAAGCCGAAGAGTTGAAGCAGGCCAACATATTCCACAACCTGCCCTAGGTTGAGCGAACCCTGTTGGTAAAGCCAGATGGCGTGCCACAATCCGCCAGCTTCAGCCACGCCAAAAAGCAGCAGCGGCAAAAACTGTGCTTCAATCCGTCCCAACCGCACCGCAGCGTTGCGCAGGTTGCTAGCGTTCAGCACAAAACGTTCAACTTCGGCATTCTCCTGGGCAGCCGCCTTTACTGTTTCGATGCCTTCGATGGCGGCGGTCAGGCTTGCATTCATGCGGCCAAAACTTTCCCGCACCGCAGTCGTTGCTGGCTGCAACCGTCCCAAATAGTGCCACATCGAGAGGAAGTAGGAGCTAGCAAAGAGCAGAGGTGTCCAAATCAAGGCGGGATGAATCGTCGGGGCCAACAAAACAGGCATGATCAAGAAGTTTCCTGATCCAAAGACCAGGTTGACACCGGGCATGATCATTAGTGCCAGTTCACGCACATCATTAGTGGCGCGCGCCATGATCTCGCCTGTTGGGTGAAGATCATGAAAACCCATGCTTTTGCTCAGTAACATAGCATAGAGTTCACGCCTACCATCGCGTTCCAGCCGTTGGCCCAATAGTTCGTGACCAAAGTTGCGCAGAAACTGGATGGCACCGCGCACTGTCTGCGTGATCCCAATCCAAAGAGTTGCCCAGAAGAGGACATTCAGTGCATCACGTTGATTGACAACAGCATTAAAGGCCTGCCCCGTATAGCGCGGGACAAAGATCGCCAATAGGGCATTGCCAATGGCGGCTGAGAGAGCAAGAACAATGATCCATTTACTACGAAGCAGGTGAAACAGAATCCAGCGAAGGGGGCTCCGTTGATTGGGAATCCAGTCGAGCTGAGCGGTAAATTCACTTTTCAAAGGGTAGACTTTCTGTATGGTTTATGTTTGATACGTCATTCGACCGGGTTGGAGGTTACAATTTATGTCGCTTGACAATCTATTTCGACGGTGCTAAGATTTCGTCATCAGCCAAGTGGCTGCTCCAGATCTACTCAACTCCGGATCTATTTCAGCCTCTTGCCCGCCCCAAGTCGTCCTTCCCGACTCACAGGGCGGGCACGTATCTAGGCACCCACCTTGTTCAAGGTGGGTTTTATTTTTACTGGAACCCACCACTGGCATTGGCTGTGCCACGCTCTTTGCGAATTTTCTCCTCATAGCCCGATTTGCGATAGGCGTCAATCGGATTGATCGGTGTATTCAACTCTTCGCGGACTTGCATCAACAACGGTCGCACATCGGTGCGATAGGCATCGTTGATCAGATTATGGGCGGCCAACACCTCACCCGCCTGCTGCAATTCCACCAATGCTTTGCGATTGACCAGCAGCGACTTGGCATACGCTTCTTGGCAGTTGAGCACCGATTGGATCATCGGTGCCATCTTGCCTTCGATGTTGTGGCACTGATCGATCATGTAGGCGACTTTCTTGGCAGTGCTGCTTGCAACCGGGTCGTTGCTCTGTTCCGCATCAACCAGTTCGTTGAAAATCAGGAACAACTCGTAGGGATTGGTGCTGCCCACGATCAGATCGTCATCGGCATATTTGCGATTGTTGAAGTGGAAGCCACCCAATCGACCATCGGCCAGGAGCGATCCGACGATCTGTTCAATATTGACACCCTGCGCATGATGGCCCAGATCGACCAACACCTGTGCTTGCTCGCCCAGCTTCAACGCCATCACCAGCGCCGTGCCCCAATCGGGGATGTCGGTGCTGTAGAAGGTGGGTTCGAAGAACTTGTATTCGATCAACATGCGGCTGCCCTTGGGCAAGTTGGCATAGACAGTGCGCAAACCATCTTCAAAACGGGCTTTGCGAGCACGCAGACTGTCCTGTCCCGCATAGTTGGTGCCGTCGGCAAACCACAGGCTAAGATCGTTGCTACCTGTCTTCTTCATGATTTCGCAGCATTCGAGGATGTGATCGACCGCTCGCTCACGAATACCTCCGTCGGGGTTGCCAAGTGAGCCGAGCTTGTACTCATCATCCTGGAAGACGTTGGGATTGACGGCGCCAATGGCAATTCCACGCTCCTTGGCGTAATCGCCCATCGCTTTATAGTCATTATCAGCTGGTTTGTCCCAGGGAATGTGAACAGCAACGGTGGGGGCGATACCGGTCATTTTGTGAACCATGGCGGCGTCATCGAGTTTTTGTTGGGTGGTGGTGGCAGCGCCTGGCCAAGCAAAGGCCTTGAAACGTGTACCGCTGTTGGCATAGCCCCAACTGGGTGTCTCAATATGCTGGCGCTTCAGCGCAGCCTTGATTGCCTCAACATCCAGACCTTGTGCAACTAAGCTCTCGGCCAAGATTTGATATGCAACATGATGGGTTGACATAGGAAGTCTCCTTCGACAAGTAGCACAAGAATGTATGCTTGTGCTACAGTTTGTTATTTGCTGGGAAAGCGGGTGAATACATTCATTTTACCAATGTTCAGGCGATTTTGCTATCTTGGGCCAGCATATGTGGTGCTTCAGAGCCGTTAGCGTTAGCGCACGGGCCATGCCGTGCGCTAACGCTAACGGCTCTGATACCCGATATAGTGCAAATCTTCGCTTTCCGGTGTAAGATTGAGTCCTCGGAGTTTCATAGAATCAGCCAAGACGCAACCCATGAACAAAATCCCATCTAACATCCTCACCATCGACATCGGCACATCTTCTGTGCGGGCCATGCTTTTTGATTCCAATGCACACCCAATTCCTGGTGCGCTGGCGCAAGTTCGCACTGAGATTCAAACGACGGGGGACGGCGGTGCTGAGTTTGCAGCCGATCCGCTCTTTGCGACCTTTGTGGAGAGCGTGGATCAGGCGCTGAAGACCGTTCCGAATCTTCCTATCGCTGCAGTGGCGATGGATACCTTTGTTGGCAATCTGCTCGGTGTGGCTGAGGATGGAACTCCGATCACGCCTGTGATTACCTATGCTGACACCCGCAATGCGCAAGATGCCAATTCACTGCGCAACGAGTTCGGGGAAGAGGGCTGCCGGATTGCCCACGATCGCACCGGCACGCTGATCCACGCCGCCTACTGGCCTGCTCGCTTCCGCTGGATCACCCGCACACATCCCGAGTGGATGCAAAAGGTTCATCATTGGGTCACCCTGGGCGACTGGATTTACTTCAAGCTCTTTGGACGTTGGGGCTGTAGTTACAGCGTTGCCTCGTGGGAAGGGATGTTGGATCGGCGGAAGTTGGTCTGGGATGAACCGTTCGGATTGCGGATTGCGGCGGGTGTCCACTCTGGGCGCGGATTGCAGAATGGTGATTCTAACGCCAATATAATCAGCAATCTCTTCTCCCCGCTGGTTGATGTCGATCAGACTTATATCAACTTGCGTCCCGAATGGGCTTCTCGCTGGCCGCAACTGGCGACGATTCCCTGGCTACCGGCAATTGGTGATGGGGCAGCAGCCAACTTAGGCAGCGGATGTGTCGATTCCTCACACGTAGCACTAACGATTGGCACAACGGGAGCCATGCGTGTTGTAAGGAATGAGGAAATGGCGAGTAAAACCGACAAGTCAACCAATCCGCAATCCGTCCCCGATGGACTCTGGCTTTATCGAGTAGACCGTAACCGTGGACTATTGGGTGGAGCAACGAGTGAGGGTGGCAATCTCTATGGTTGGCTGATGGATACGTTGAAACTGCCACCTGCTGACGAACTTGAGGTTGAATTAGCAAAGGCACAACCTGCTGCCCACGGATTGACCCTGCTTCCATTTATCGCTGGCGAACGCGCTCCAGGCTGGCGTGCTGATGCGCGTGCCAGTTTGATCAACTTCACACAGCATACAAAGCCAATTGACATCATGCAAGCAGCGGTGGAAGGGATCGCCTACCGGCTGGCGATCATCCATGAACGGTTGCTCCCCAGCCTCCCTACGGATCACCAGATCATTGCCAGTGGCGGTGCTTTGCTTAGTTCACCAGCCTGGATGCAGATCATGGCAGATGTGCTGGGTCGGCCCGTGACTGCACTGTTAGAGAAGGAAATTACAGCGCGTGGTGTGGCGGTGTTGGCACTAGAGACACTGGGATTGGCGGAGCGAAAATTAGAAATCGAAACTGGTAAGACCTATTTGCCCAATGCCGAGCGACATCAACTTCACGTAGTAGCACGTCAACAGCAGGAGAAATACTACAAAGCTATCCTTGCAGAATAATTAGTCCAAAGCGCGAATCATCGATTGGCCGAAAAGTTCAGGACGCCATAGCATGAGAAGGACCCACGAGCTCTAACTTATCGTCACAGCCACAATCAGCCAAATGAGTGCTCGATACAAATCAGGCTTTGTTTGATGCTCCATTATAACAACTTTGTTACTCTGAATTCTCCTCCAAATAGCGCATCAACGTTCGCAGCGCCGGGTTGGCGCGGCCGCGACCATTGAAGAGATTTGGGGTAGGATAGAGACGGTCGTTGGTGCTGAACCAGGTCCAGCGCTGTACCAATCGTTGCCCATCCTCTGAATATCCAAGGTTGGGATCACTGAGCGTGTTGAAAAGGTTAAAACTATCCTCAATAAATTGATTTACAACTGAAGGTGGAAAGCCCAGGCTCGAAGGCATCAGGATGCCATACTCTGTAATCCAGAGCGGCTTCTCACGTTGCCCGTGATCGGCCATCCACTGCCGCATCCGACGCACTTCGCCTTCAATTAGGGGAAGGTTGTTGTGGTCGGTCACTTCCCAGAGTTCACCTTGCTGTACATCAGGAAAGCCAGGCGGAATCTCGACACCCCAGTTGTTCGCCTCTTCGCGCAGGACAAAGGCATGCATGTTCCAAACGTCCACCGGCATTGTCTCGCCATAGCTCTGCTCATAACGCTGCCAAATCGCATCGAGGTAGCGCAGCCGTAGCGGGGTGATCTGGCTTAGCCCACCAATGGCAATTTGAGCTGTAGGGTCGGCCCGCTTGATGGCATGGTATGCTTCATAATAGGCAGGAACATACTCCTCAGGCGTGCAATCGTCTTGCCATTTTACATCTGGCTCATTGCCAATCAGCCAAGTCAACCCCGGATTGGTGCCTGCCAATTTGGCCAGCACTCGGGCCTCTGGCCAGTTCTGACCGTTGATGACACGCACCATCGGGACAAACTGCATGCCCAATCTTGGGTCGTCCTCACGCATCCAAACGCTGGTCCATAACCCCGCAAAACGCACTTCATATTCAAGATTCGTGCTCCAGTTAAGATACCAGCCAGGACGCACTGCCCCCCAGTTAAAGCGTAGCGGGTTGGGATCGGTCACACCGACGCCGACACGCCAACGTAGGGTGTCAACCTCTGCCATAGGAACGGCTGGGATCGAAAAGGGTGGCCGCTGTTCGATGTTTTCTACGGGATCAAGGCCGGGTTGTGGCGTGGGCACAAGCGCTTCTGGCGCAGAAAAGCGGGGCACCGGGCGTCGTACAGACACTCGATTTTGTGCGTACCAGAAGACGGCTAAGGAAAGACATGCAACAACGATTCCCCGCACAAGCAAACGTTGGCGGCCGGTGAGGGAGGATTTCATGCTGGCACTCTACTCATAGACGATGCGGAAATATTTTACAGGGATGCTTGTAGGCAGAGCTCATCTACTTTTTGCAAGGTCTGCTCTAATTTGTCCAGGGTTGTGCGCAGGTCTGCAACTGGCGTTGCAATTGGCTCTGGCAAAATTGGCAGTGCCGCAATCGCTTGATGTTCACTCTCATACTCGCTGAGCGTCATTTGGCGCACGGTGCGGGTCTTGGTAATCTGAATATCATGGCGTGCCAGAATGGTTCGGAAGTAATCGATATTGTGAATAAAGCCTGAGATCACGCTCGCAAAGCCATGTTCGGCCACTTGATGGCGGCTGCGATAGTGCATTGGGTTGTAGGCAAACATGCGCTGATCGTCCCATTGCGGCTGGATCAAAATGATATCCACCTGCGGATATTTGGCACGTAAATTTTTGATGTGGTAACGAAGTGTCGAGTGCATCAGTGTGCGCAGTGTCTGATTCGCAACCGTATGCAGCCCATGGGTACGCACATAGCGTTCACCCGGATGGGTACGTTCCGCATCCAGTGGTACCAAAGGATTGATACAAACTATCAACTCAGCGCCAGCTTCAATCGCCAAGTCGAGGCTGGCCGCGCCGTGCAGGCTGCCATCAACATAGTCCTTATTGCCGATCTGAAAGGGGCGGAAGAGCAGAGGAACGGCACTACTTGCCGCCACCGCCTGACTGATTGGCACACCCATCGTATGATTGGGACCAAACACAGCACGATTGCCACTATCCAGCTCAGTGGCAACGATGTATAACTCTTTCTGCAAACGGTCAAATTGATTGGTATAGCCATTTTCCAACAAAACCCGCTGCAAAAAGCGCTCAACCGAGAGCCCGTTATAAAGTCCTGTAGGTAAGAGTTGTCCCAATTCCCAAATAATGTCGGAGACGGCAGCTTCGCGCAGATACAGCAGTTCGCGGCCAATGTTGAAAAGCACCATAGGAATTTTAGCCATGCGGCGGAGGAGCCCATCGTAGTTAGCATAAAAAATGTCGCCGACACCAAAGCTGTCGATATCCGGATGGCGATCCTGAATGATCTCCATCGCTTCCTGAGCAGAAAAGCCATTTGCAATCATCGCAGCGACGAGCGAACCAGCACTGGTGCCTACATAAATGTCAAAGTCAAGTACGTTGTGACCCACCAGCATCTCGTCAATGGCGCAAAGTGCCCCCACTTCATACATACAGCCCGTGAGTCCACCACCCGCCAATACAAGCGCAGTCTTTGTCTTTTTGCTCTTTGGATCTCTAAAAACTCTATTGTGACGCTTCACATCTTTGTGAGTTTGGCCATCCATCGTTGTTTTCCTTTGCGCTCCCTTCGCATCATTTATCTTGCGTCAAAGGAGTTGACTATCAAAGTTGCGCCGAAAGCTAAAGGCATAGGCGGTTTCCCCATGATGGCGCAGGTGTTGCAAGCGTTCTTTGGCTTCCTCAATCGTCGGAATGGTACCCGCAGGAACCCACCATAGAACGGTAAATGTCTCATCCATTTTCTCGAACCACTGGCGGCGTTTGCGCATGATCTCAGCATGGGCGCTTTTGTAAACGTACTCTTTGAGCGAAGCAAGCGATTCCCAAACCGACATGTTCACAATCATCAAATCATCCTCGAATGGACGTAGCTCGGTGGCATTGCCGCTTTCGTTTTGTAGACGCCAGACAAAACCAGGTGCATGGTCGGCCAGGGCGTTAATTCGATCTAGATTGGCCACAAACTCAGCCAGAAGCGGATCATCGATTGGAGCCAACATTCGAGCAATATTGAGTTGAGCAAGATGATAGGTCATAGATTGTGCGTTCACAGCCACAGCAACCGTTGCGAATCAGGTTCCAGAAGTAGGTTTGTCTTGATGTTGTGATTCTTGTGTGCGCTGCTCAACAAGACGAGCTAACTTATCGTTCAGTTCGTCAAGCTGTTTTTGCAAGGTCTGTACTTCCTGACGTGACGGCACATTGAGCATGTGCAAGAGATCGGCCATCCGACTGTCGATCTGCAACGCCTCCTGGGCTTGTTCGACCGCTTGTTTGCCCTGTTCTACTAGTTTGTCGAGCTGCTCTTCAATTTCTTGTGCCCCACTCGCGGGTAAATTCGTTAATCCAGTTACGCTACTCTGTACACTTTTGCGCAGGTGTTCCAACGTATCACCACCGCTACGGATCAAATTAGTGAGCAACGAACGTGAGAGAAAGCTGGAAGATTTCTTCTGCTGCTCAAGCACGATTTGGGTGAGCGTGATGTTGGTCAGGTCTTCGTTGCTTTCATGATCAACCACTTGTACCTCGGCACCCTCGCGAATCATCGTCGCCAGTTCATCGAGCGTAACATAGCGTTTGGCTTCGGTATCATACAACTTGCGGTTCGGATAGCGTTTGATCTGAGGCATGGAATTAGACGTTGTCTACTTTATCATAAACTTACGCCTATTGATACATATCTGGCCCTCTACCGACATTCTACATAGATTGGCGTAAGTTCTCGATATCTTCTGGGAACGTTAACAGGATCGTATCACAGTATGGCGCAGTGCGTCAATTGTGTTTTTAGGGTAATTGGCTGCAAGTAAAGAAGTGCTTACAAAGTAGCAAAATTCCAGAACCCCGCACGTTAGTAAGGGAAGGCGTGGCCCCTTACTAACGTGCGGGGTTCTAAATGATAGTGGCTGCGAGTGGAGAAGTGATTGCAAAGTGGCAAAGTTGGAAGAGTGCAACGTATAATATGGTATACCGCCTAAACATACACAAATGGTAATCACCAAACAAGGAGAATTGATCCTATGTCTGATTCTACGCATGATCCGCAACCAACCAACCTACGCAGCCAAAACTGGTTCACCAGCACCAGCCCAAGCGGCTTTGTTGCCCGCAGTTGGACAAAAAACCAGGGCACACCGCATCACATGTACGATGGCCGACCTGTGATCGGTATCTGTAACACCTGGTCGGAATTGACTCCTTGCAACGGACACTTCCGTATTCTAGCTGAAATGGTCAAACGGGGGGTCTACGAGGCAGGCGGATTTCCTCTTGAGTTTCCTGTGATGTCGCTGGGCGAAGCACTGATGCGCCCGACGACAATGCTTTTCCGTAATCTCGCAGCCATGGATGTAGAAGAGACCATTCGCGCCAATCCGCTGGATGGCGTGGTGCTCCTGACCGGCTGCGACAAGACGACACCTTCGACAATCATGGGTGCCTGTAGCGTCGATCTGCCGACCATCGTCGTTTCGGGCGGAGCGATGCTCAATGGCAAGTTCCGTGGCCGCGATATCGGCTCCGGTACCGATGTTTGGCGCTTTCAAGATGATCTGCGCGCTGGGTTGATGAGCCCAGTTGAGTATAGCGAAGCCGAAGCTTGCATGTCGCGCTCGGACGGCAACTGTATGACAATGGGCACTGCCTCCACGATGGCCTGTATGGTCGAAGCACTCGGCTTGACCTTGCCGGGTGGTGCGGCGATTCCAGCACCGGATGCGCGACGCAAACGCCTCTCTTATCTGGCAGGGATGCGCATTGTCGACATGGTCAAGGAAGATCTGCGCATTTCGAAGGTGTTGACACGCCAGGCTTTTGAAAATGCGATCATGGTCAATGCGGCTGTGGGCGGTTCGACCAACTTTATCATTCACCTGCTGGCGATTGCTGGGCGCGTGGGAGTCGAACTCGCCTTGAGCGACTTTGACCGCTTGGGCAGCCATTTGCCCTTGCTTGTTAACTTGATGCCTTCAGGCGAATTTCTGATGGAAGACTTTTATTATGCCGGTGGTCTGCCCGTAGTCATCCAAGAGCTAAAGGCTCATCTCCATTTGGATGCGATCACCGTGACGGGCAAGTCACAAGGCGAAAACAACGCGGTCGCCCCCTGTTACGATCGTAAGGTAATCGCCACCTTCGAGCAGCCCTTCCAGGCCGAAGCAGGCAGTGCCGTGCTCCATGGCAACCTCTGCCCCGATGGTGCAGTAATCAAGCCGTCGGCGGCTTCGCCTCATCTCCTCAAACATCGCGGCCAGGCGGTGGTCTTTGAGGACATCGACGATTATCACGCCCGCATCGACGACCCCGACTTGCAGATCGATGAGAATTCGGTGATGGTGATGAAGATGGTAGGTCCTGTAGGCTACCCAGGCATGCCTGAGGTGGGCAACATGGGGCTACCCAAGAAATTGCTCGAACAGGGTGTGCGTGACGTGGTGCGCATTTCCGACGCCCGCATGAGTGGCACTGCCTTTGGCACGGTCGTGCTGCATGTCGCCCCAGAATCAGCCGTAGGTGGTCCCTTGGCGCTGGTGCAAAATGGCGACTGGATCGAGCTGGATGTGCCAGGGCGGCGACTCCAGTTAGATATCACGGATGAGGAATTGGCGCGGCGACGTGCCAACTGGAAACCTGCACAGCCGCCTGTAGAGCGTGGCTATGTCAATCTTTTTGTTCAACATGTGCAACAAGCCAATCGTGGCGCAGACTTCGACTTCCTCGTCGGCAGCTCTGGCTCCGAGGTCAAGCGCGAGTCGCATGCGTGAGTAATGCGGGACACAGAGCGCACGGAGGAGGCACGGCGGTCACGGAGTATATCAGAGAATTTTCTCAATCTTCTCTGTGCCCTCTGGGCCTCCTCTTGTGTACTCTGTGTCCTGCATCTCTACTCTCCTAACTTTTCCCAGAATTGATCCGCCTCGCCCCGGTTGGGGAAGGATGTTTGCGTGCCGATCTTGGTGACGGAGAGTGCGGCAACAGCATTGGCACGGCGGATGGCGCTGCCTAGATCCAATCCTTCACCCAGGAAGACGGCCAGGCTGCCAATAAAGGAATCTCCCGCCCCCGTGGGATCAACTGCCTTGACATTGATCGGTGGAATGTGCTCGACCGATGTTGCATCGACAAGGAGAGCTCCGCGCTCGCCTAGAGTTAGAATCACCGTGCGTGGACCACGTTTCAACAAGGCACGGGCAGCTTTTTCAGCATCCTCGATTGTAGTTACGGAAAGACCGGTCAGTTGTTCGGTTTCAGTTTCATTCGGTGCAATGATGTCACTCAGTTGCAGCAGTTCATCGGGTAAAGGTGCGGCGGGGGCTGGATTGAGAATCGTGGGTACGCCTGCGGCTTTGGCAATGCGAAAGGCTTCGAGAGTACTTTCCACTGGCACTTCCAATTGGCAGATCAACAAAGCGGCATGGGTGATGGCACTGCTCGCCTTTTGCACATCGGCGGGCGAAAGCGCCATGTTGGCTCCAGGGATGATGACAATGAAATTCTGGGCATTGTCATCGACGAAGATCGGTGCTACTCCGGAGGCCGCCTTTTCATCAAAGAAGACCCAAGTCGTATCAATTCCTTGCGACTGGTAGTTCTTGAGCGTATCTGCGCCAAAGACGTCGTTCCCCAGCTTCGTCACCATGGCAACTTGTGCGCCCAGCTTGGCTGCCATCACCGCCTGATTGGCTCCCTTGCCGCCATAGCCCATGTGAAAGGCGTGGCCCATCATGGTTTCCCCCAATTTGGGCAAACGTGGCACCTTGGAAATCAGATCGATATTGGAACTACCGACAACACAAATTTTTGGTGAAGGTGACATAGAAACCTCGGTAATGGTGAATGGTCAATGGTTAATGATTAAGGAAGAAGGGTGGAAGCTGATGCGTGAAGCGTGATGCGTGAATTGTAGATTGTCTCTATTCCAATTGAGACAAGAGAAGAATAGACATACTTTGCAATTCACGCATCACGTTTCACTTTATTCCACTTCAGGACGAGCGCTCGTTGTGCACGAGTTTCAGGCGATTGGCGGGCGGCAGAAGGAATTCCTTGGCGGAGTTCTGCGATCTCGGCGAGGGCATCTTCGCCGGTACGCCCGTTGTCAACCAGATAGCAACCAATGACCGTACCCGTGCGCCCAATGCCACCAAAACAATGGACATAGATAGTTTCACCCCGCTCAAGTGCAACCTGGAGTGTATGCTGAATTTCATCCATGAGATCAGCCTTGGGCGCACTCATGTCAAGAATCGGCATACGCACATGCTGGACAGACTTTCCTGCTTCGGTGGCCAACTCCTTCAACAGCGATCCATAAGCTGGCACACTATATTCATCCTCGACTGTTAGGTCCAAAAAGAAGGTCACTCCTGCCTCAAGAAAGGCACGCAGACGGTTAGGAGCTTGGTCGTCTCCGACAAAGGCAGGATATTCGCCAGCGAGAAGCTGTTG
The DNA here is from genome assembly GCA_046328715.1 of Caldilineaceae bacterium. Lineage (GTDB taxonomy): Bacteria > Chloroflexota > Anaerolineae > Caldilineales > Caldilineaceae > JAXLWB01. Next base: position 202,691 of record JAXLWB010000008.1, read on the forward strand.
CGGTAGTACCCAATAGGCATTGGCAATTGGTGTTTCAGAAACGGTTGAGTTCTCTGGCATGATTATTCTGGTATTATTTGGGTAGATGAGGTACACTGCGCACCGTTTGGCCAGTTTTCCGCAGCAAGACCACGAAGGGAATTTGCTCGTTCTGCCAACGCTTCACGGCCTCAGTCAAAATGTCGTGAGCTACGCTCCAGTCGTTCGGTGCATGACGGGCAAAATTCTCCACATTGTCGTACAGCAACATGTAGCCAGGCGCAGGCAGCCAGGCAAGGTCATTCAAGCACTCTTCAAATGCATCCCAGTTTTTGCCGAAGTAATCAGGGAAGTGCATGCTCTCGGCACAAGCCTTCAGAAAGGAAGGTTTGTCTGCAATCTTGTCGCCATCGAGTACAAAACAGCGCCAACCATGCGCTTCAATCTGTCGTGCCAATGATTCCTTGGTAGCCCTGGACTTCAGGCGGTAGATGGCGGGCGGCACCTTTCCTGTAAACAGCGATTCAAGCTCATTCATGGCTTATCTTACAACCTCTTTGAAGCTGTCATAGTGATCGTCGGTATAGTATAGCTCCCCATTTTCGCCAGCAATGATCCGGCGCGCGCCCCGATCATCTGAACCGGGGGTGATGACGGTGTATTCATGGTAGTAGCCTCGGTTTTTGCGCGGGAGCAGTCGTTCCCGATTTTGAAACTCAACGCCATCGCGAGAATAAGGGAATGGACCGCCCTGGTCGATCAACTTAATCGTATTTTGGGCTTCCCTTGGCAGATCTGCATAGTAGATAATGGGCAGGCCACTTTGCGAACGAATCACTTTGCGCGTGGCTGTCGGCGTCGGTTTGGCCGCTTTCTGAGTTGGTGTGGCTGTTGCTCGGCTGCGAGCAGTGGGTGATGGAGTGGCACGCGACTTGGGAGTAGGAGTTCGGGTCGCCTTCTTTTCCTGATTGTTGCCAGCCGAGGATAACGGTGTGAGTCCGCCCTTTTGATTCTCATTGCCCTGACTCACCTGTTCGGCTTGTGGTTGCGCATCCACAGTAGGCAAAGCTAGCTTTGTAGGAATAGGTGTGGCAGGTGATGTCGTTGTCTGGGAAGGCAAATAATAATTGCGCGCTAGAAAGAGCAGCAAGAGTAAAGCAACTATAAGATATCTGCCGATGTGCGACGAGCTTCGTGGCTCTGCGACTTGACGCTGCGATTGCGCCATGAATAAACTCCTGAAAGTAACAAGGAGCGAGGTGCAGGGTGCAAAATGCAAGTTGAAAACAATCTCTACCTTTGCCCCTTGCAACTCACATCTTGCATCCTGCAATTTTTTTCATCTCTGATTGTGCCTGTCGAACGGAACAATCTATACTTGTGATCGCAAATCAGTAACACTTTTTGCAGTTAAAAAGAGTTACTGACTTCGGAACATCCGTATATAATGGTGAACGATGAGCGTCTATGTTCGTGCAAGGCCTGAGCAGCAACCAGCATTACAGCATCTGCTCTCAACTGCACGTTACTCCTATAAGAATATCGGCGACGAAGATCTGCGATCCCTGATCCAACATGGTGTCGTGATCTTGGCCTATGATGGCCCAGCCCTGTGGGGTGCCTTGGGTATTTCGCTCGAAGAGCGACCTGTAACCTTACCCACCAACGCACTCAACCGGGCCGGGATCAACGTGATGGCCTTTATGCCCGGCTACTGGCCAGGCGATTGGATTCCCATCCTGCAGCAAGAAGCTGAACAGATCATTCCACTCCAGGTGCGACCGCTACACGTTTCATCTTATGGCCCCGCAACCTGGATGGAACGCGGGCTTATCAGTGCTGGCTTTGAAATTGAAGAACAAATTGTCAGCCTGGTACTCGACAAGATTCAGCAACGCCCAATTTCGTCTGTGGATCCGCCACCTGCCCAACTGCGCCCCGCCACGCATGATGATCTGCCTGTGGTTGCCCAGATGGATGCAACTATCTTTGAGCCCCTGTGGCACTTTAGCGAACGTAATTTGCTCGAACTGCTGTGGCGTGGTCGGGTGCAACTTGCCCTTCAGCAGGATCAGATTGTCGGCTACTCGGCGTTGCTTAGCAATTCAAAACGTGAAGCACAACTCGCTCGCTTAGGTGTCGCCGTTAGCAGTCAAGGGCAAGGAGTGGGCCGTCAACTGTTAACGGATTCCATCCTTGCCTGTCGTGAATTTGGATATCAACAGCTTGCCTTAAATACACAAATCAGTAACATTCGTTCACAGGCGCTTTACCATGCCTTTGGCTTTCGCAGCTTTGGTGACAAGGTTTCAGTTTTGACCAAGTCCATCTATTGATCAACTTGCCATCTGCACTTGTGCAATATTTGTCAAACAGGGCTGAAATCCACCAGAAAAGCTTACTGTTTTCTTGTCTAGTTTATGCAATTATCCCCTAAAACCGAGCAGAAAGCGCTTTTGGAATAAAATAATCCCCAAAGTTATCCACAGGTGAGGACTAATTTACAGTTTCAGTAAGCTTCCAGAAATAAAAGGCTTACTCGATGTTCTCAATTCTTGCACCCGCACTGGCAGGCGAGGTGTAAACTTCAGGCCAGATGTTGGTTGCCTTTGGATAACGTTCAAAGATCACATCGGCTACGACCTGTTCACGCCCTGGTTCGACCAAAGCAATTGCACAACCGCCAAAGCCAGCACCGGTAAGGCGTGCGCCATAGCACCCCGGCACAGAACGCATCGCCTCGACCATGACGTCGAGTGCTGCACTGCTCACTTCATAGTCACTCTGCAAACTGGCATGGCTGGCATCCATCAGTTGTCCGACCTGATGTAGATTGCCTTCCTGCAAGGCAGCTACAGTCTGCATCACCCGTTCGTTTTCGCTGATGACATGTTTGCAGCGGCGATAGACGATCTCAGAAAGCAACGATTTGTGCTCTTCCAGTTGCTCGCTGCTCACATCACGCAGTGCCTGGATGTTGGGCAGAACGGGCTGTAGCTTGGCGACTCCCTCTTCACATTGGGCACGCCGTTCATTATAAGCGCTACTGGCCAAAGAGCGACTGGCACGAGTGTTACCAATCACCAACGCACCGTCAGAGGGAAAGGGTACAAGTTTATAGTCGAGTGAACGACAGTCGATCAACAATGCGTGGTTTTCGGCGCCCAACATGCTGATAAACTGATCCATAATGCCACAGTTCACACCGACAAAGGCGTTCTCGGCCCGCTGCGCTGCCTTGGCAATCTGCGTACCCGAAAGTACATCCATCTCTCCTGATGCCTGCATAAAGGCCAATGCCGTGGCGATCTCGATTGCGGCAGAACTGCTCAGACCGCTGCCACGCGGCACATTGCCACTCAAGGCAGCATCCATGCCCGTCAAGTGAAGTCCACGCTCGGCCAACGACCAGGCGACGCCCATAACATAATTTGTCCATAGCTTCTCTTCGTTATGGGAAAACTCGTCGAGATTAAACTCGTAGGTTTCGCCATACTCAACGGACAAGAGACGAACTTGCCGATCGCTGCGTGGACGAAAGGCAACGCGCACATCGCGCTTGATGGCCACCGGTAAAACAAATCCATCGTTGTAATCGGTATGCTCACCGATCAAATTGACGCGGCCCGGACCCACTGCGACTTGAATTGGATCGATGCCAAAATGTTGTTGAAACGCCGCCGCCAACTCGGCGTTACGGTTTCCCGAATTGCTCACAATAGGGTCTCCTTACGGGGGAGATGATAGACAAGTAAATGCATGACTCATTCACGCATCACGGGTCACTCTTCACGTCAGATATCAATTATTATCCTGCATCCGAGGCCGATTTCCCAATCTCCAGTACAGCATATAAATTCAAATTTCCCTCTTTGCCGTCAGCATAATAGATCTCTTGAAGCAGCAACCCTGCCTCTTGCGCCAACTCCCGCATTTCATCCTCATCGATCTGGTGGGCGTAACGGATTGCATAGACACCTTGATTCCAAGGCAAGAGTGCATCGCCCGGCTCTGTCTCCTCGGGCTCAATCCCTACCACCGACCAATCGATCTGTTTGGCAACCAGGCGTGGACTGTTGAGAAATTGCCAGGTCGAAATTAACAATCTGCCCCCTGGCTTGAGTTGGGATGCCAGCCAGCGCACCAGTTGAAGGCGAAGATTGAAGCTGGGAATGTGGTGGAGGACGGCGAAGCAGGTTATGAGATGACAGAGTGCCAAGGTGATAAGGTGAAGCCGACCTTGGTTCGGATGTGACAGAGTGACAAGATCAAGTTGCCGGAATTGTGCGTCTACAAAGTGTAATTGGCTGCTGTGGGTTTGGGCTAGATCGAGTAAACGTTGATCATTGTCGATGCCGAGGTAGTCGATTGGTGCTTCCAATTTTTCCAGCGCCCAACAGAAACGTCCGTTGCCGCAACCTGCATCTAGTACGGATAGATTCTCGCCCTCGACCAAGAGTGGCCGCACATAGTTGAGCGCCCGTATCATGCCCATCGGGAGGTTGAGACGTGTACTGTCAAAGTCATCCGCCACCGTGGCGTAAAATTGACGATTGAGGTCAAGCAGGCATTGCTGAGTAACTTTATTCATTGTGCCCTCTGCAGAATGGCATTGGTTCCTGATCGGCTCTCTGCTAACTGGTAATTACCAATTTCACAATTCCCAGTTACATCATTGCTCTGCTTGATTTGTAGCCAGCTTTGCCCTATCATAGGTTCCATGAAACGGATTATCCCACTCGAAGAGATTCCAGCCGATGTGCTGGAAAAAAATCGAGAATGGCAGGAAAAACGCAAAGATTATCAGCCCGCCGAGCACAGCGCCACCTTGTTGGCGATCTTTCAGAGCTTGCAACATGTGCCCGAAGCCGACTGGGATGAACACAACGGTCTGCAACGCATTCTAACCCGCTTTCCCAAGCACGGCAAAGGTTACTATTCTAAAGCCAACTTGATTGCGGGCTATCGTTATCTGGTGGCCGAAGGCGATTTGGAGCATGACCCGCTCTTGATGAAGCGCATCCGCATGAAGCCGATGCGCACACAAAGTGGCGTTGCGCCTGTGACCGTGCTCACGGCACCTGCGGGCTGTCCAGGCAAGTGTATCTTTTGCCCAGACGATTATCGCATGCCTAAGAGTTACATCTACGACGAGCCAGGCTGTCAACGTGCTGAACGCGATGGTTTCGACCCTTTCCGCCAGACAGCAGGACGCATTGAAGCATTCGAAAACATTGGTCACGATGCCAGCAAGGTCGAGTTGCTCATTCTTGGTGGCACCTGGAGCGCCTATGGTAAGGCCTACCGCGAATGGTTTGTTCAGCGCTGTTACGATGCAATGAATGCAGCGGGCAACCCCAATTTTGTGCCATCCACGACACTCGAAGAAGCTCGCCGCCTCAACGTCAACGCCAGCCATCGCAACGTGGGCTTGGTGATCGAGACTCGCCCCGACTGGATAACGCCCGAAGAGATCATCCACCTGCGCCAGTTGGGTGTGACCAAAGTGCAGATCGGCGTGCAGAGTCTGGATGACGAGATTCTGACGCTCAATCAACGTGGACATGATGTAGAGAGCGTGCGCAAGGCTCTCGGGCTGCTGCGTACCGCTGGCTTCAAGTTGCACTTGCATTGGATGCCCAACCTCTACGGTGCCACGCCGCAGAAAGATCGGGAAGATTTTGCACGCTTCTTTGACGATCCAGCCATCTGTCCGGATGAATTGAAGATCTACCCCTGTTCCTTGATCGGTGACACCGAGTTGTATCGACTCTGGCAAGAGGGATCGTATCAGCCCTACTCACTCGACGAAATGATTGATCTCTTGGCCGATGTCAAACCAACCATCCCCCGCTACACTCGGGTCAATCGACTCTTCCGTGACATTCCAGCGCATCACATCCAGGCAGGGGTCACGGCTAGCAATCTGCGCCAACTGGTTCATGAAGAATTGGCACGGCGCGGGCAGATGTGCGGCTGCATCCGCTGTCGCGAGATCAAACGGCGCACGGTCGCAGCTGACGAGTTGCAATTAGAAGTCACCAGTTATACAACAGACCTGACCCAAGAGCACTTCCTGGAATTCGTTACCGCTCCACAAAGCGAACAACCGGGGCTGACTGCTGGCTTTTTGCGCCTGAGTTTGCCGCTACAACCAGGCGTGGGCAGCCGCGCCTTTCTCCCTGAAATTGCCAACAGCGCCATGATCCGCGAAGTGCATGTTTATGGACCCGCCCTTTCGATTGGCCATGAAAGCACAGGTCAGGCCCAACATGTCGGCCTCGGCACACAGCTCATGGAAAAGGCCAAAGCGATCAGCCGCGCTGCCGGCTTCACGGCCATCAGCGTGATTGCCGCCACCGGCACCGAAGAATATTATGCAAGCCGCGGCTTCACCCGAGGCGAGCTTTATATGAACATGCAGTTATAAAGTGGCAGGTTGCAAATTGCAGGGTAACCATCCGCAACTTGCAACCTGCAATTCGCAATTCCCAACCACTATGGATCCACAAGCTCTCCAATCATTCCACACCAAAATCGAAGAACTCATGCACGAGACCGGCACGCCCGGTGTCGCAGTCGGTATTCTCCACAATGGCGAAGAACATCTCGCTGGCTTTGGGGTTACGCACATTCATAATCCGCTGCCGGTCGATGGGGACACCCTTTTTCAGATCGGTTCGACCAGCAAAACCGTGACAGCCACCGCCGCTATGCGCCTGGTTGAAGCGGGCAAACTGGATCTGGATAAACCCATTCGCCACTATCTGCCCAACTTTCGCATGCAAGATCGCCAGGCAGCAGAGCAGGCGACTCTACGCCACTGTTTCACGCACACAGGCGGTTGGCTGGGCGACTATTTTGATGACACTGGCGATGGCGATGATGCGCTCGCTCGCTATGTGGAGCGTATGGCCGATCTGCCGCAACAGGCCCCGTTGGGTGCGCTGTGGTCCTACAACAATGCTGGCTTTAGCCTAGCCGGGCTTGTGATCGAAGCAGTTGCTGGCAAACCATTTGAGCAGGTCGTTCAAGAAACTGTGTTGACCCCGATTGGCATGGATCACTCTTACTATTTTGCACGCGACGTCATGACCAAACGTTTTGCTGCGGGCCACACGCTCAACCCGACCGACCCGGAAAAGAAGACGACTATCGCCGAGCCATGGCCGTTGGCGCGCAGTGCGCATCCTGCAGGTGGCGTCACTTCGTCAGCACGTGACCAGCTTCGCTATGCGCGCTTCCACATGGGCGATGGGCAGAGTGCGGATGGAAATCGTCTGCTCAGCGAGGCTACTATGAAGTTGATGCAGACGCCGCTGGCCAAGGCAGGCAGCATGGCCGAGGATGTGGGCGTCAGTTGGTTATTGAGCAGGGCGGGCGGTGTGCGCACCGTAGCGCATGGTGGGGCGACCAACGGACAGATGTCGGCCTTTTTGATGGTGCCCGAACGAAATTTTGCTATTACCGTGCTGACTAATGCCAACCGCGGGCGTGAACTGCACAGTCGGTTGGTACCCTGGGCACTTAACCATTTTCTCGGGCTCGCCGACCCGGAGCCAACCTTGCAATCTCGTACTTCTGAGGAACTTCAACCATACAATGGTCGCTATCTCGCACATATGACCCATCTAGAAGTCAGCAGCGAGGTCGATCATCTGCGGGTCGTTGTTACGCCCCAAGGCGGATTTCCCTACAAGGACTCACCACCTGCACCCGCACCGCCGCCGATGAGTTTCTACTTTGTTGGGGATGATAATTTGCTGATCACCGATGGCCCGCAGAAAGGCGGACATGTCGAGGTGGTGCGCAACTCGGAGGGGCAAGTGGCATGGTTGCGCGTGGGAGGACGGGTGCATCGAAAAGTATAGGGAATAAGGAGATGGGGATGTAAGGGGATAGGGAAAAGCAGTGACATCTCCCCATCCCCTCACCTCCTCATCTTCCCACTTTTACGCCAGCCAACTGCGTAATTGATTAACTTGGGCGAGCACGGCGCGACGGCTCGTGCCACCATCGACATCACGGCGTTCAACGCTGGTTTCAAAATCCCACACATCGCAGGCATCCTCATCAAAAGCTTCGTGCAACGTGCGCAGATCCTCCAACGTCAGTTCAGAGAGGGGAATGGCCTGGTTCTCGGCCATGCGCACTGCCGCCCCAGCAATATGATGCGTTTCTCGGAAGGGAACGCCCTTGCGTACCAGATACTCAGCCAGATCTGTAGACAACATCTCTGGTGAAAGCGCAGCGTGCAGCGCGTGAGAATGGACGGTCAGGGTGGAAATCACACCTGTTGCAATCTGCAAGGAGCCGCTGACGTTATTGATGCTATCGAAGAGGGGCTCTTTATCTTCCTGCAAATCCTTGTTGTAGGAAGTAGGCAACGCCTTGAGGGTCGCCATTAGCCCAGTCATATTGCCTAACAATCGTCCCGATTTGCCGCGCAGCAGCTCCAAGGCGTCGGGATTTTTCTTTTGAGGCATTATGCTGCTGCCTGTGCTGTACGCATCGGCAAGCGTGACAAAACTAAATTCGCGACTGCTGTAGATGATCAGATCCTCGGCCAAACGGCTGAGATGAAGCATCATCATCGTCGCCCAGAAGAGAAACTCGGCAATAAAGTCGCGGTCAGCGACCCCATCCAAACTGTTGTGAGTGATGCCGGCAAAGCCCAGATCCGCCGCCAATTGCTGCCGATCAATCGCAAAGGGATTTCCAGCCAGACCGCCGCTTCCCAGAGGCATCACATTGACCCGTTGGGCAATCTGCGCCAGTCGTTCGGCATCCCGCCGCCAGGCCCAGGCATGGCTGAGCAGCCAGTGACTCCAGCGAATCGGCTGTCCCAGTTGCATGTGAGTGTAACCAGGCATCAGGAAATCGATCTCTTCGGCGGCACGATCTGCGGTCACGGCAATCAGTTGGCGCAGGTGCGTTTGCAAAATGTCAATTTCTTCACGCAGCCAAAGCCGAATATCGGTGGCGATCTGGTCGTTGCGACTGCGCCCGGTGTGTAACTTGCCGCCCGTCGCTCCGATCAGTTCCGAGAGACGGCGTTCATTGGCGGTGTGGATGTCTTCGTCGCCTGGTTGGATCACGAAATTGCCACTGGCCCATTCCGCCGCAACGGCATCAAGCCCATCAATAATCTGCTTAGCTTCCGCTTCGTTGATAATACCCGCCCGTGCAAGCGCTCGCGCATAGGCTTGGCTGCCCTGAATATCTGCTTTCCAAAGCCGTTTGTCAAAACCAATCGAAGCATTAAACTCTTCCATCAACGGGTCGGTTTTCCCCGTAAAACGGCCGCCCCACATTTTCTGTGCCATTCTTTCTACCTTTCGATAAGTATCATCAAACTGTAAGTGAAAATTGGATGAATGCGATTGACAACGATGTCGATCCAAACTAATATCTAGATATGGATTACTGGACACTATAATTTACAACCGCAGCCGATCAAATTAGAACCTAGTGGAATGTCCGATTAATTTTTAGAAATAGAATCAGCCTGCTTCTTCGAGAATAGTCGCAATCTATTTCTAAAAATTAAGTAGGTGGACTACTAGGCATCTTTCTCTATTTATCAGGCAAGCTCAGGCTTGATAAATAGAGAAAGATGCAAGTTCTACTGATTGTAGGCGAGAATAAACAAGTTTCCGCAATTTCATAGGTATGGTTTGTATACTGCCCACAACCTTGGCCCTTATGATAAAAAAGGAGTAGGTCTACCAGCGTGTACAGTATAGTATTGTGAGGACTTATGCAACGCTGCTCCGTCAATTGGACGTAATGTCAATTGCACAGGTCGCCGTGTGTTCGCACGGCGATCTAGATAGTCTTTCCATTCCTTGATGACTACTGAACTTTGAATAAAGGACGGATTTTACAAAAACAATCAAACTCTGTTCTTATAGCAATTAAAGTTTAGAATGTGCAATTGACCAGACACTGTTGCCGACACTGAACCTCGTCCACCAATTCTATGTAGCTCTGACTAAAATAGCTTTTGCCTTTATTCTCGAATACATTTTAGTCAGGTCAAAAGGCGCTGAGTTCACTCAGCGCCTTTTGATTTTATGCGTGCTGCCGCAGTTTTTGTTCGACGATGGAACGATGACTATCGTAGTTGGCCAGTGGACGGTAGAGCGCTACATGATACTCCTGTTGATAGATCCACCAGACAATCAGCAATGACCCTAGGATCATAGCAATTACGCCTAGAAGCCCAGCCTCCGGTCCAAAGGCCCCACCCGTCCAGAGAGTAGGCCCGCCTTGTTTGATCGCAATAACCGAAACTTGATCAAACTTGTTGCCACTCACCGGGAAACTGAAGACTGTGCCCTGAAACAAGTTCCAGGTAAAGTGTAGCCCAATCGATACCCCTAATCGTCCACTTAAAATGTAACCCACACTTAAAAAGAAGCCTGCCAAACCAATCGTGAACGTACTGGTCCAACTAACGTTTGGGTTATTCAGATGTAGCCAGCTAAACAGCCCCGACGACAACAGACTGCCGAACAAGATGGCCACCCGTTCATTGATGGGAGCAAAATGCAGCCCTTCGGCAAGGTTGCGAATCTGGTAGCCACGTGCCAGCAACTCTTCTTGGATGGCTACGGCGGTAAAAAGCAACAACGGGCTCAGCAAGGCCGCAGCAAATGGAATTCCAATACGATGTACCTGAAAAACACCTGTAACTTCCACCCAGCCCAACGACCATTCCACCAGGAAGATCAAGGTCATCAAGAGCGAACCCAAAAGCAAACCGGCCAACAAGTCCAGCCACCACTGTCGCCCCATTTGAAAACCAAACTGGGAAAAGGGCCGCCGATCAATCAATACGCCAATGATCCAGGTTGTAATCAGGATAGCCAGCATGCCGAGAAAAATAAAGACCGACTGGTGCGTAAAGGGCACGGGGCCGACCCAAATCAGCGAATTGCTATCATGGCGATCGCCGATGAGATAGGTCGGCGAAAGTTGAGCAATCAAATAGCAGGCAAGCTGGATCGCAACTCTCCAACAAGCACGTATGCGCCTCTCCTGGCGATTCCAAAAAGGTGCAGCGAGCCAAGTCGCTTTACTTCTTTTGGTAGGCATAAAAGATATCTAAAAAAGCAGGGGTAGGCAATGAGTTTCCTAGACATGCAACCTGCCTTGGTACCCTGCGATTCGTTTTACCGCTAGTTTTGCGTCCAACCTATTTTTCCTATTTTAACGCAAAATGCACCTTTTCTGCACGAACAAATATAGGTTACTGCGATATTGTCTACACTCACATGTTTCTATTGTACACTCACATAAATGCTATGAGATTTATTTGAAACTCTTTCGCCACTTCATACGTACTGATCACTGGCTTCACTCACTTCTAGCGAGTAAGCCGATGTAATCTAGTTGGGGCTGTGAATCATAAATTTGAAATCATTGATTCACAAGCCACATTGTCGAGGAGTTTGAGGCCCCAGGCCAACCTTTTTGCAGGGAACATTTTATGGATTGGCGAGTTTGTTTTGCTGCATAACTTGGGAAATGGACCTCGGACGTATGTTACAACTGATTAGATGCTACGTTTTGATCATGAGGAGAACGCAGTTGTAACAATGAAGTAACGAAAGGATAAGAGATAATGAATACTAAGATTGTTCCAACCTATTGGAAACCATTCACAACGGCCTTCCTGCTAGTCGCACTCTTGCTTGCACCGTTGAGTGCCTTCGCGGCAGGAATGACACAGACCGACACAGTACGCGCTGCCGAGTTAAGTGGTACGCTTAATAGTTCAAATACTCGCCACTATTTAACCCTAGAGCCAAGTGAACGTGATGGTGAGGTCGTGTTGACGCTCACCTTTGGCCCGCAAAGTGACGGACGTGTTGCTAGCAAAGCGAATTTTTGGGTACTAAGCGAAACCGCACTGCAACAGACCGTAGATGCATCTGTGCCTTACTATCAAGTAGCCTTAGCGGCTGGCAGCCCAATCAGCGGCAAGAGTGATGATTACAAAGTTCAGGCGAATTTCAAAGTCACTGGCAAACAGCCCTATGTGGTGATTGTCTACAGCAAAGCGCCTGTAGCAGTAGACTATACCTTAACCGCTCAAAACGCCATGTTGGTTGATATGTCGGGCCAAACTCAAACTGCTGCTATGGCGACCGCTGCGGCTCCAGTCGCTGAACAAGCCACTGCAACTCCCACTGAAACGATGATGTCAGCAGCGCCCACAAGTGCGACTCCTACAGTCACAGCTTCGTTGCCAACTACAACTGTGAAGGATACCAAGCGCGTGCAAGGCACAAGCAATGGGAACGGCGAACAGCTTTATTACACAATTGTTCCAGTCGACAATGATGAAGATGTCACCGTTAACTTCGACTACGATCCCAAGGACATTGGCGATCTGAACAGCCAGATCAACTTCTACATCTTTGATACCAACGGATTAGATCAGCTGCGTGCAGGAGCACGTCCAGAGTTTGCCAACTTGGGTGCTGGTGGGCTTGTCAAGTCCGATGGAACAGCTCGCACTGCTACCTTCCGTGCTGTAGGCAAGCAGACCTACGTCGTGATGGTGATGAATCGCTCGAACGTTCCGGCTACCTTCACCCTCACCGTGAGCGGTGCAGACTTTCAATAGGCAGGTTATCGGTGCCTAATCGGGCATTGATACTATGACCGGCACTTTTCGTGGTAGGCGAGCCTTCACGTTCTCTTACAACAACTTTGAACCGTGAAAGTGCCGGTCATGTTGAATTAAGCTGAAGTGTTACGGTTATTAGCGAACGATTGATAGACGAACGGTATAAAAAAACAACGGCGACGAAGTGATTCGTCGCCGTTGTTTTTTATTTAGTTTTGCTGCACGACTACTTTGACTGCATCCCAGCCAGCGCTTCAGACAAGGCCTTAGTAAAGGCATCAAATTGCTGTCGGGTCGTTTCCAGTGTTGCAATGGAGGCGCTCAAATTCGAGATATCGCCATCTTGCTTGCTTAGTTCGTTGCGCAGATTGCCTTCGACAGTTGACAACTGTGTAGCAATATTCTGTGATTGAGTGGCAACCACATCCAAATTCTTGCTCACTGTGTCAACGTTTGCATCTACACGTTGTAATTTTGCCTCAAAGGTAGTCAAGCGTTCACCGCCGCTGAAACTGAGCGTGCCACCATTAATGATGGCTAAAACAAGCAGCGTCAACAGCATCCCCAGAATCGCTCCGCCAATCGCAGCCAAGAACATCGATAAGCTGTCTTGTGTAATGGCCTGATACTCAAGTTCGGGGGCATCCTTTTCTAAGGGCTTATTTTTCATTTCCAAGGCTTCGTTATGTACACTCATTGGCTCCCTCTCTTTCAACAAATAATTGATACTTACCATTCAAACGATCGCCATTTGAGTAGGCTTTCATGCCAACTGGGATTAGGCAAAACAATGATTCCTTACCAGGCATGACAGCTACAGCACCAGCAATCACTTGAGAACCTAACTTTCTTGAAAACTCGACTATCATAACTTGCAAAATGTCATTGAAAATTAGGCGAAGATGAGCAATTTTCAAGCCAATGATGATGAGTGGAATCAATCAAAGTTGCTTGAATATACTTTTTTCGCTTGCATTTTCATTTGTGCGAAAATCCACAATCGACGTTGACAGAGTGTACTCCAGCAACGGCGATCCGTCAACACCGATTGCTCTACGATTTTCAAATCTACGTCAAATGATCGATTATATCAACATCATGGCAAGATCATCCAGCACAACATCTACTGCAAATTCAACAGGCGATCCGCTTACGCTCGACTCAGTCGACTTTCTTTTTTCTGCGCCTGCGAAAAAGGCGCTGACAAAACTACAGGGTGAAAACGTAGCGCCAGCCTACACCCTACAAATTCTGACTGAGTTGCGAAAAGAGTTTACCTCGACTGAGGCGGCCGCTCTGTTACGCTTGGCACAATTGCGGATAAAAGCGGCTGATAAATTTCCTCATGCGAGCGAGATGTTTTTTGTTGGCGAGGCACTGGAGCAAGCGACTGCCTGGCAAGTTGCTCTGCAGCGAGCCCAAACCATTCATCGATCCGCCCCGCCCGGACCAATTCTCGATCTAGGTTGTGGCATCGGCGGTGACACACTGGCATTAGCACAATTTCGACAAGTGATCGCCTACGAGCGTGATCCGGTACGTATAGGCTTTGCGGCAGCCAATGCTCAGGTCTACCAAGTTGCCGACAAAATCGAGTTTCGTTGCGCCGATTGGCAGGCTGTCATGGAAAGGCAAGAGCTACCCCATTCTGCCGCCGTCTTTGTCGATCCTGCACGGCGTGCTGACGGCAAACGAATCTTTAGCCTGTATGAAATCGAGCCGCCGCTGCCCACATTGCTGGCATTACAACAACAGATCCCTCTGCTCGCAGCCAAAGTGATGCCAGGCGTACAAGATGAAGAACTGCCAGATCAAAGTGCTGTACAATTTGTCAGCCATGAGGGAGTTTGCAAAGAAGCTGTGCTGTGGTTGGGGCACTGGCGAGCGCCAGATAATACGTCCAAAACGTTGCCAAGTCGCTGGGCTACTGTCTACGATCAAGATCGGTGGTGGTCTATTACGAGCAGCAACAGAGCTGCGCCCGTAGGGAATCTCCACTCGGGTCAATTTCTCTACGAGCCAGACCCTGCGGTCATTCGTTCGGGTGCGCTTTTTGAGCTGTGCGAACAACTGAACGCTCATCTTTTTGACTCGCAGATTGCTTACTTGGTGAGCGATCATGCAGCCGAAAGCACGAATCCGTTTTATACTTACTTCGAGATCGAAGAAATTCATCCTTTCAGTCTGAAACTACTCAATCAACGCCTGCGCGCTCTGGGCGTGGGCCAAGTTGAATTGAAAAAACGGGGTTTTCCCGAAGAACCTGAACGTTTACGCCCGCGCTTAACTTTAACTCCCGGTGGACGCCGCGCCGTCCTCTTTTTCACACGGCGCGGCGATGAACGATTAATGCTCATTGGAACGCGTTGTCGATGAACTCACAGGATTTTTCTCATTCAAATTACGCTGGTCAATGGTATGTAGCCGCCTTTAGCAAAGCATTGAAGCCAGGTCAAACACTGGTCAAGACGATTGCTGATCAGGAAATTGTCTTTTGGCGCTCACTGGCAAAGGCGGAAGCAGACCAAGAACAACCCACAGTGGTGCAGGCGGCTTCTGCGGTTTGCCCACACTGGGGCGGGCCACTTGGCGAGGGAAAAGTTGGAGAAATTGGGAAATTGACCTGTCCCTGGCATGGCTGGCAATTTCTCCACGGCAGTTGCTTGGATCGCCCTCGACTCAAGTTGCCTCGCTATCTGGCCTATGATGACGGCCTGCTGCTTTGGGTCCGCCTACCGTGGGATGTGGATGAAATCAACGAGCCACCGCTACAAAGTCGCCCGCCAGCAACACGTTCCTTTGGCTTTGACATCCTAATTGAAAGTGACGTTTACCACGTTCAGGAGAATTATCTGGATTTTCTCCATCCAGCCGAGTATCACACTACCATCTTCAACCATTGCGCACACCTAGGGCGAGAACAGGAAGTGAACTTGGTTGAGTTAGGCTATAAGTTGCCCTTGGGCAAATCGCTGATTACCCGCACCAGGGTTTGGGGCCCAACACCTTACCAAGTACGCAACGAAGTCTATGAAGGATTAGGGGTTGGAATGGTGATTGAGAGCCATCTCACCCCACTCGCCGCCAATCGCACTCTGATTCACGAAATCTACCACGTCCCCGACGCCATCATTCCCCGTTATGGCTGGTCGATTATGCGTTACTTTATGAAAAAAGGAGCCGTCACCATTCGTCGCGAAGATGCGATCTTCTCCAAGCGACGGTACGAGCTACGCAAACGTGGCTTTGTCGATGGGCGTGGATTGCCGATCAACGGCAAAGTCGCTCCCTATCGTAACGAGTGGGACGAAAGCGAAGAAGCAGAAATTGCCGCCGAAAAGTTAGAGAACCTGGTGGGGAAAAAGGCACCTAGCCATTGGTAAATCAAGTTGCAAGTTGCAGGTGACGCTTGATCCCTTGCAACCTGCAACTTGCAACATTGATGTGAGGTAAATGCTTGTGACAAACGAATTTACTGCGGTACGCAAAGAGTACGAACGAGGACGTCTGTTAGAGGTCAACGCACCTACTGACCCGCTAGTCATGTTTAACGAATGGATGGCCGAGGCGGTGGCTGCCAACATCCGTGAACCGAATGCCATGACCGTGGCCACGGCGACACCCGACGGTCGCCCTTCGGCCCGGGTCATCTTGTTAAAAGGGGTCGATGCACGCGGTTTTTCCTTCTTCACTAACTATGCCAGCCGCAAAGGAGAAGAACTGGCGGCCAATCCTTGGGTGGCACTCTGCTTTTGGTGGGGCGTGTTAGAACGCCAGATCCGTATCGAGGGCAAGATCGAAAAGTTGCCAGCGGAAGAGTCAGATGCCTACTATCAATCACGACCGTTCGGGGCGCGTGTGGGTGCCCATGCCTCGACACAAAGTCAAGTCATCGCCAACCGTGATGTGTTAGAAGCTCGCTACTTCGAACTAATGGCGCACTACTCGGAAGAGAATCCGCCGCAGCGGCCTGCGCACTGGGGCGGGTATCTACTCCGCCCCTCGCTGATCGAATTCTGGCAAGGTGGACCGCATCGGTTACATGATCGGTTGCGCTATACAAGAGAAGATGACAGTGAGTGGAAGATTGAACGTTTGTCTCCTTAAAGGGAAAGAACTTTGTCGCTCATTGCTCTCCTGACTTCCCTCCGTCGCGATCCTGAATTTATGGCCAACGTCATGCGTTGGCAAACCTTGCCTGCGCAGCCTGCCAACTGGACACCGATTCCAGGGCAACTTCATCCAGGATTGGTAGCTGCGCTGCGTCAGCGCGGTATCGAACAGCTTTACAGTCACCAAGCCCAGGCCATTGACGCGGCGCTAAACGGTCAAAATGTCGTCGTCACCACACCCACCGCCAGCGGCAAAACACTCTGCTATAACCTGCCTGTGCTTGACACCTTGCTGCGTGACACAAAGGCACGCGCGCTCTATCTCTTCCCCACCAAGGCGCTCGCCCACGACCAGCTAGATGAGATTAGAGATTGGAAATTCCTAATCTCCAATCTTTTCGTCTCTGCCTACGACGGCGACACCCCCTCCTCTGACCGTCCACAGATTCGCAAAAATGCCCGCATTGTACTGACCAACCCCGATATGCTGCACACTGGCATTTTGCCCTATCACACCCAGTGGCGGGAGTTCTTTAGCGGGCTGCGCATCATTGTGATCGACGAGATGCACACCTATCGTGGCGTCTTTGGCAGCCATGTCGCCAATGTTCTGCGCCGCCTGCAACGAATCTGCAATTTTTACGGCAGCCAGCCTCATTTTATCTTCACCAGCGCCACCATTGCCAACCCTGCGCAATTGGCCGAACGGCTGATCGAACAGCCGGTCACGCTGGTTGACCAAAATGGCGCACCACGCGGCGAAAAGCAGATCATCGTCTACAACCCACCCCTGCTCGATGCCGAGACCGGTGCCCGCCGCAGTGTGCTGCTAGAGACCGATGCTCTCGCCGCTCGCACCATCCGCAACGAGGTACAGACGATCGTCTTTGGCCGGTCGAGGCGTACGGTGGAGTTGTTGCTTACCTATTTGCGGGAACAAATGACAATTACGGATTCTAATTCTAACACAAATCCGCAATCTCTAATCCGAGGTTACCGAGGCGGCTACCTGCCGGAGGAGCGCCGTGCGATTGAAGCTGGATTGCGCAGCGGAGAGGTGCGCGGTGTGGTAGCGACCAATGCGCTCGAACTGGGCATCGACATTGGTCAGTTGCAAGCGGCTGTTCTTTGCGGTTATCCGGGCAGCATCGCCTCGATTTGGCAGCAGATGGGGCGCGCCGGGCGGACCCAAGAAGGGGCGCTGGCTATCCTCGTCACCAGCGGGTTGCCAATTGACCAATATCTCGCCCGCCACCCCGAGTTTCTCTTTGAGCGCTCGCCCGAACAAGCGCTAATTAACCCAGACAACCTGATGTTGCTGGTGGACCAGATGCGCTGTGCCGCCTTTGAACTGCCGTTCAGCACCAGCGATGGCTTTGGCCACTCTCAGTTTAGCAGCGACGTCTTCGATCTGCTGCTCGAACAAGGCGATATCAAACGCTTTGGCACGCGCTTGATGTGGAGCGGTGCGGGCTATCCCTCGCGCCAGATCAGCTTGCGTAGTGCTGGCAGCGAGCAGGTGGTGATCCAAATGGGTCGAAGAAGTGGGGAGATGGGGAGATGGGGAGATGAGGAGAAGCAAGGTGAGCAACCACAGGCTCGTATCATTGGCGAGATTAGTGTCGAAAGTGCGCCGTTTGAGGTGCATGATGGTGCGATCTACATGCACGAGGGCGAAACCTATCGGGTTGATCAGCTCGATTTGGAGCAGCGCATTGCCAGCGTGACACCCGTCAACGTCGATTTCTACACAGCCACTGATGGCGAGTTGGAGGTGGAGGTGCTGCAAGTTCACGCTGAACGCCACAGTGAGACAGTAGGGCAGTGGATCAGTAAGTCAGTGGATCGTGAGCTAGCAATCCCCAATCCCCAATCCGCAATCCGCAATTCCATCTCCCACGGCGACTTGCGTGTCATCTCGCAGATCACTGGTTACCGTCGCATTCGTCGGCAGACGCACGAGGTGATCGATACCTTTCCGTTGGATTACCCGCCTTCGACTTTGGAGACTGCTGGCTATTGGTTCTCCATCAGTGAAGAGACACAACGCATCCTGGCAGAACAGGGAGCCTGGTTTGATTCTATCAACGACTATGGCCCCAACTGGCAGGAGCAACGGCAAAAGGCGCGCAAACGCGACGGCTTTCGCTGTACCCAATGCGGTGCGAAAGAGCCGCCCGAACGTGAACATGATGTTCATCACGTCCGCCCCTTTCGCACCTTTGGCTACGTGCGTGGCGTCAACGACTTCTATCTGCAAGCCAACGTCCTGAACAATCTCCTACTCGTTTGCCGCAACTGCCACCGTCGCATCGAATCGGGCGTACGCACACGCGGTGCCCTTGACGGGCTCGGCTACGCCATCAACAATATCGCTCCCATCTACCTCATGTGCGATCCGGGAGATATTGGGGTGTATGTCGAGCGCGCCGAAATGCGAAATGCGGAAGTCGGAATGCGGAATCTGCAAGCTTCCACGGACGAAAATTCAATTCCGACTTCCGCAATCCGCAATCCGCAATCGACTCTCCCCACCATTTACATCTATGAACGCATCCCCGCTGGACTCGGTTTTGCGCTGCGCCTGTATGAAATGCATGAAGATATGCTGCGTGCTGCCCACGAATTGATCACCCACTGCCCCTGTCACAATGGCTGTCCTGCCTGTATCGGACCTGTCGTCGATCATCCACTGGCCCAACTAGAGACCAAACACCTCACAACTGCTCTTCTGGAGGTGCTCCTCACTGGTCAGGTGGAGGATACAAGGGTCGCTTCCGAAGACGTAGAATTTTAAGTGAAACGTGAAATGTGATGCGTGAGTCGGTACTCTGACAAAGCGATTATATCGGTTCGACACTTATCGATTGAAGATTAGAGAGCATCTGTAATTCACGTATCACGTTTCACGCATCACTACTCACTATGTCCGAACCATGTTACGACGTCGCTATCATCGGCGGGGGAGTGGTAGGCTGTGCGATTGCACGTGAGTTAACGCGCTATCGACTGGCAGTGTTGCTGTTAGAAAAGGAGTGCGAAGTCGGATTTGGCACGACCAAAGCCAACAGCGGCATTATCCACGGCGGCCATCACGCCTCTCCTAAGACACTCAAAGGTCGATTGGAGTGGGCTGGCAACCAGCTTTGGGATCAGTTCTGTGCCGAATTGGGCTTCGGCTTCAAGCGTAGCGGCGAATTAACGATTGCCTTTTCTGAAGAAGAGTTACCCGTCCTCAACAAGCTGTTGAATAACGCTGCGACACAAGGCATCCCCGGATTGGAACGGTGGGAGCAGCCGCGCATCCGCCAAGAGGAGCCAAACCTTTCGCCCGCCGTGCTTGCGGCCATTTATGCCCCGACCACTGGGGTCATCAACCCCTACGAAGCCGCTTTTGGCCTAGCTGAGAGTGCTGTACGCAATGGATTAGATTTGCGCACCGATTATGCTGTGCAGCACCTTTTTACCGATGGCGAGCATTGGACAATCACAACAAGTCAGGGTGAGTTCCAGGCGCGCTTTGTCCTCAATGCCGCCGGATTGTTTGCCGATCAGATTGCCGAGATGGCCGGCGTACGTACTTTTTCGATCCATCCACGCAAGGGCGAAGAATACCTGCTCGACAAACGGGTCGCTGGACTGGTACGCCATGTCATTTTTCCATGTCCGACATCGGTCTCGAAAGGCATCCTCGTCATCCCGACCTACGATGGCACGATCATGGTCGGTCCCACTGCCCACGACACAGCGGAGCGCAGCGAACTGACGACCTCGTTTGCTGGGGCGGCGGAAGTCTTCGCCTCGATCAAACGCATCGTGCCTGGGCTTAGCGAACGAGATGTGATCGCTCAGTTTGCTGGTCTGCGCGCAGCCGCCGATGGCGATGATTTCATCATCGGTCCAACCGCAAAGCGTGGCTTTATCAATGTGGCGGGCATTCAATCGCCTGGATTGACTGCAGCACCAGCCATAGCCAAGATGGTGGTGGAAATTCTGCGAGACGAGGGCTTACGCTTGGAAGTGAACGATCAATTTGTTGCTAGCTTGCCAAAAATAGTCCACTTTGCCACGCTACCTACTGATCAACAGATCGCGCTGACAATGAACGATCCACGCTATCGGCGCATGGTCTGTCGCTGCGAGTTTATCACCGAGGGCGAGGTGCTGGATGCAATTGGACGTGGCGCAACGACGCTCGATGGCATCAAGTTTCGCACACGGGCAGGAATGGGACGTTGTCAAGGTGGCTTCTGCACGGCACGCTGTATGGAATTGCTCGCCCAGCAACGGCACGTCCCAATGTCGGCCATCACCAAACGGGGAGGCAATTCCTGGCTGGTGCGAGAAAGGGAGTAAGACAGTAAGACAGTGGAATGGTTTTTACTGTCTCACTGTCTTACTGTCCTACTGAATTTGTTAGGCAGGGATGCGCGATGATCGTACAGAAACCGGTTCATCTTCATAAAAATTACGATGTCATCGTGGTCGGTGGCGGGCCGGGCGGGTTGGGTGCGGCGCTGGCAGCCAAGGAAGCGGGTGCAGAACGAGTACTGGTTGTCGACCGCGAAAAAGAAGCGGGCGGTATCCTGCTGCAATGTATCCATTCTGGCTTCGGACTGCATCACTTTGGCGAAGAGTTGACAGGACCCGAATATGCCCAGCGCGTACTCGAACAGGCACTTGAGCACGAGGTTGATCTCGTAACCGATGCCTATGTACTCGATATCAGTCCAGCCAAACAGGTCAAGCTGATGTCGGTGGAGCATGGGGTCACGCTGCTGGATACCAAGGCTGCCGTGCTAGCAATGGGTGCCCGAGAGCGAACTCGTGCCGCCATCCGCATTCCTGGCACTCGCCCAGCAGGCGTATTGACTGCCGGATTGGCGCAACGTTTGGTCAACCTTCATGGCTATCTGCCAGGACGACGGGTGGCGATCCTTGGCTCGGGCGATATTGGGTTGATCATGGCGCGTCGTCTGACGCTGGAGGGAGTCGAAGTGGTCGGCATCTTTGAGTTGATGCAACACGCCAATGGTCTCAACCGCAACATCGTCCAGTGCCTGCATGATTTCAACATTCCACTGCACCTTTCCACCACCGTAGTGCAAATTCATGGGCAAGAGCGGGTGGAGAAAATCACCGTCGCCCCGGTCGATGAGAAGCTACAGCCGCTCCTAGACCGAGCTTGGGATGTCGCCTGCGATACGCTGCTAGTCTCGATTGGCTTGATTCCAGAAAACGAACTTTCCCGGCAGATAAACCTGCGTCTGGATCCAGTCACCAGTGGCCCCGTGGTCAACAGCACGATGGAGACATCGCGTGACGGCATCTTTGCCTGTGGAAATGTGGTGCATATCCATGATTTGGTCGATTTTGTCAGTGCGGAGGCGACCTTGGCGGGCGAGAACGCAGGTCGCTTGGTCACGGGTCAACGCTTACCTAGCGATAATGTACGTCTGATCCCAGCAGAAAATGTTGCCTATTGTGTGCCGCACACCCTTTCCACTGACCGCGAACATACCGTCTATTTACGAGTGCACAAGCCGCTGGAGAGCTGTAGCATTCAACTGAGCACGACGGACGGGCGCTTTGTCTATGAGAAAAAACTGCGTTATGTCTTTCCTGCTGAGATGGTCAATCTCAAGTTGCGGCCCAAGTTTCTGGAAAACTTTCATGAAGATGCGTTAAAAGTTGATGTTGTGAAACGTGACTCGTGAAACGTGAGCCGTGAAACGTGAATTTGCTGTCAACGTATTTCAAGACGAATCAACATTCACTTTTCACGCATCACGTTTCACGTCTTAATCCCTATGCCAACTCTACCCACCTTCTCTACCATCCATTACCTCTGTATTGGTTGCCCCTTGGGGTGCAGGCTGGAGGTGGACGAAGATCAACCAGGTCATATCGTCGAGATCCGTGGCTTTTCGTGCAAGCGGGGCAGGGAGTACGCTGCCCAGGAGCATGTCGATCCACGACGCACAGTGACAACCACAGTTGCTGTACAACATACGCTGTGGCCTCGGCTGCCAGTGAAAAGCAACAAGCCGGTGACTAAGGCTCGTGTCGCATCCATCTGTCAAGCCCTCAGTACAACCCAGGTTGACGCGCCCATTCATTTGGGAGACGTCATTGTAGCCAACATCCTGGGGACAGGCGCAGATATCATTGCTACACGTACGATGGAACGTTGGGATTGATTCACGCTAACAACTCGTATACAGCCATCGTCGCATTCCAGGGGTCGCACCAGTAACTGTTACAAAGAATGACAACGCCGATGTTGCTCTCTGTCCAGATGCGCAGGTTGCTCAGAAAACCGTCATCGCCGCCGTCGTGTTGCATTACCCGTTCCGCATAGCGCCGACTGCGCCACCAACCTAATGCCGGATCTTGCGTGGCTTTAGGATCACTGTTGATAAACTGTATCTGCCACATCACTTCGTAACTTTTGGGTTGCAAAATCCGTACACCATCCAGTTCGCCCTGGTTGAGACTCACCAACATCCAGCGCGCCATCTCTTCCGCACTGCTGGCGATACAGCCACAAGGTACATGCATCCGGTTGTAGGGATAGTATGACTGAACAATGGTACGCGGTGTTGCATTTTCCACAGCTTCTTGATAGCCAATTGCCACCAATTCAGGATGTTCGGCACGCGGAGCCATCAGGGTCGTTGTGGTCATTCCCAACGGGTCGAAGAGATGACGCTTCATATAGGCCTCGTAGCTCATACCCGACACTTTGGCAATCAAGTCGCCGAGTACGTTGTAGGCGATATCGCTGTAGCTGATCGTATTTGGTGCCAGATCCAACAATTGGTGTGTTGCCAATCCGCGCACATGGCGTTCGAGTGAGCCATCATCGAATTCTGGCTTGTCCCAACCATAGTCGTTGGGATGGCCGATGCCACTGATATGACAAAGGCATTGACGAATGGTGATCTGATCGGAGCGTGGGCTATCCACCTTGAAGTAGGGCAGATGTTTGACGATCGGGTCATCGAGTTCAACTTTGCCTGTCTCCTTCAGTTGCATGATCGCCGTGCTGGTCATTGTCTTGGCAACCGAGGCAATATGAAAGAGCGTTTGAGCTGTTGCTGGCCTTTGCGTTTGTAGATCTTGCACGCCATAACCTGCACTGAAGACAAGAGCGCCCTCCCGCACAACGGCAACAGAAAGGCCAGGAATCTGCCCTTTTTCTACATAGCCACGCAGGTAGGCATCGACGGCTGAAAAGGTTGACATAGATCTCCTTGGTACGTGACAAAAAATTATATTCTCAAGTGTAAAAAACTGGGACGTGGGTAGCTAAGAATTAGGTATCAACAATTCCTAACCCAAGCGCGTGAATGTTGATTCCTCGCTGACAGGAATGATTCACGAATGTGAAGTTGGTGCAGGGCTGGCATTACCCGGCACGGAAAGTGGTAGAGGCAGAGTTCACTTTGATGACAAAAGTATACAGGAGGCAAGATACAGGTTGCAAATTATAATTGCAGCCTGTATCTTGCCTCCTGCTATTCCACAACAAATATCACTACCGGTTCGTGCTAGTTGTTACTAGCCGAGATCAGTGGCAGATAGACTCGCTGATTGCCAACGTCCTGGTCGTTTGCATATTCTCCCTGCTCGGGCAGATAAAGCGGGGCACCTCCTGTCACTTGCAGTGTGGCGATGACCTCCGGTTGCCCAGCCACCGACAATGTGAAGCTTCCTTCACCTCGCTCCGCAGTTGAGAGCTGATAGAGGAAGCTGCCATCGCTCTCTGTTTGCAGGGTGGTAAGCGCTTCACCGCCGAGCTGCAACGTCACTTCACTATTGGCTGCAAAGTGCTGACCCGACACCCGAACCATGCTGCCCGGAGCCACGCTGTTGTATTCCAACAACAATGCCTTCGTCGAAACTTCTGGGGTCGGAGCGTCTGTGTTGTCACTTGGCATGTCGGGCATTGCCGAACGTGCCAAACTCCATTGAATCACCAGGCGTGCAGCAGAAGTTGGGCGGTTTTCATAAGAATAGGCAGAATGGTAGCCTGTACCATCAATGATGAACGCCATACTGTTCCCACTATTCCAGCCCGCTCGATTCACAAGTTCCTGGACGACTGTCTTGAGACTTGGCGTCGAGTTTTTTGCACCATTGATGAGCCAGCTTGGCACATTACTCCAGTTGACCACAGAAGTTGTACGAGTACGTGACGAGATATCACTACGTGCAGTTGTAAAGGTTGCCGGGTTATCGCTAGCCTGTCCACGGATTGCCAAACTACCAAGGCCCAACAAGTTCGTAGAGGCAGTAGTAAATTCGATATAGGCATTTGTAATGGTTGCCCCACGCGGCACTGTGATATTCTGGAAGCGCAATCCACACCATTGGTAGGTATTGGTCAAGCCCAGATCATAGCCCATCTCGATGTCCGAGCTGTTAATATTGATGGAGCCACTCGTCTTTGATTCTTCTGAGTCATCGCTGCCTTGCAGAATTCGTGTGTCAACAGTACCGGTCAATGGAGTGGGGGTCGCTGTCGGTGTGGGCGTTGCAGCGACCACTACAAGTTGCCATTGCTGATTGGCATTGCCAGTTCCTGGCCATTGAATTACAGAGGTATAATCGGTCGTTCCGCTGCCGCTCACATCCATGTAGAGATTGCTATGGCGCACAATAAAGTTGACATAGCCAGCAGTGTTGGCATTCACGATACGCCATTGCTGATTTGTGCCATTATTGAGCTGCCAAAGTTGCAACTGCTCGCCGTTTGTCAGTGAGGCACCATTGATATCGAGCACTCGCCCTGTCTGCTTCGACACAACATAATAGTAGCCATTGCCAGCCGACACAAAGCTCCATTGTTCGTAGGTGGCCCCAACATCGCTGTATTGAATGATCTTTTGACCATTAGCGGCTGTCATGCTCGGATTGGCGCTCAGCAACTTGCCGCTACTGCGTGAGACAATCTTGTAGGTCTTACTCGTATCAATAACGGTAGAAGTCGTTGGTGTGGCCGTCGCGGTGGCAGTTGGCGGAATTGGTGTGTTTGTGCGTGTTGCCGTAGAGGTAGCGGTGGGGGGGAGCGGGGTATTCGTTCGTGTCGCCGTTGCCGTAGCTGTGGGTGGCACTGCCGTGTTGGTTGACGTTGCCGTCGGCGGAACCGATGTATTGGTTGGCGTTCCTGTTGCTGGGATTGGTGTATTGGTTGACGTCGCTGTTGGAACGGGCGTGTCGGTAAACGTGGCAGTTGGAACAGCCGTGTTGGTCGATGTGGCGGTGGAGACGGGGGTGTCAGTTGGGCTCGGCGTGTACGTAAAGGTAGCCGTTGGAATTGGCGTATTGGTCGGTGTCGCTGTGGGCGACAATGGTGTGTTCGTCGGCGTTGCATTCCCTTGCAAGAAGCGACCCAGAAGGTTTTGCGTGGCCTGTTGAATCCCCGTACTTACATAACCAGAGCGATCCAAGCCCCAAGCCCACGACATCGTACCAGCAGCAAAGACCCAAGCACCGCTATTGGCTTGGTAGATCGAACTTTGGCTAATTTCATTGATCGGAGGAGTGCTCGTAGTTGCGACATAGGGGGATTCGGCCAGGGTGGTATAGCCTTGACCGACTGGCGTCGGATACTGCGTATAGAGACGATCGACCTCGTAACCAAGCAAGCCAGGAACCACGCTTCCGTCCGTGAAGCCTGTGTTGGCCCACACCCAATGGTTGCTGTTCTTGATAATATAATTTTGGGTGCCGTAGAAGTCACCATCGATCGTGTATTGAATACCTACCAATTGTTGTTCAGCTCGTCCCAAGTTGCGCCAGAGATCGGTCTTCAGCGCAGGATCCGTAACTGGATCGAGCGCTTGTGATTTGAAAGTTACAAGCACCCGATTGGGCACATTGGCGCTTGACGGCTCATAGCGAACCTTCCAGTAAATGGTATTGGCTCCGAAGAAGGCGAGGTTTACGCCGCCGTTGCGTGCAGCTTCTACGGCGTCGAACATCTCCTTTGACCAATATTCATTATGACCAACCGATAGATAACCTTTGAAGCTCAACAAGCGCGCACCATTTGCGTGGGTATCGACATCAGTAGTGTAAGAGATGTCATAGCCCATGCGCTCGGCCCAACTGATAAAGTAGCGCTCCCAATAGTCATCATTGGCAAATTGACCACCGCCATCAGGGCCGCCTGCCCCGCCATAGGGGCGATTGAAGGAAACTTTGACTGCGCGCTGGGTTCCATAGGCTGTAAGCGTCGATGAACTGTTAAAGTCGTAGAGGCTTTTGCCTGTGCCGTTATTGGGGTAATTGTTATAGGCTTGATAGGTGTTGACTGGCTGCTGATAGATAAAATCAGCCACTCGGCTATCATCGCGCACGGTAAAGACAATATAGCTTTGATAGCCTTGCGCATTGGTCAGTTTGGCCAGATAGATACCAGTAGTCCAGTTGGCAGGGACTGCTAGGGTACGACTAACCGACCAGTTGCACTCGACCATGCCAGTGGTAGCATCAATCGGGCAGGCAGGTTGGGTAGTACCATTCGGGACCGGGATACTTTGCATCAATCGCCCCCCAGCACCGCCGTACCAGCCCATACGATAAACGTCAATCGTATAGCTCTGTGCTGGGTTTACCGTGACATAGAGATTGATCGTTGAACCATGATTGACGCTGGTGGCCGAAGCGTAGCCTTTGATCTGATTGTTGGCATCGTCGGCAATGGTGCCAATGTTATAGTCGATACGCCAGTTGCTTGTGCCAGGATTCAGATTTTCCTGCGCAATCGGATTTGTTTGTGCTAATGCCAATTGGGAGCCCGCCAGTAGAAAAGAGGGGCCTAGCAGCAAGACAGCTGACAAAAAAAGCATAAACCGAAGTCTTCGTAATTGAAACATAGAAATTTCCCCCTTCTCCAAATCGCTCGTAGAAGATCTCAAACATCCACTCTGTGGTTTAGATCTGCGTAACAACATCGCCCTTCTTACTAAAACTCAATCCACAACTTTGGCAGGTGGCATGGTCCGCCTCAAAATGCAAGGGTTGACCGCATTGGCAAACCCAACCCCGAATGCGCGCTGGGTTGCCCAACACCAACGCATACGAAGGTACATTCTTGGTGACCACTGCGCCAGCACCTACCATGGCGAACTCGCCAATGGTTGTTCCAGCAATGATGATTGCACCAGCGCCAATCGATGCGCCATGTTTGACCGTAGTCGGCACCAGCCACTCATGGCTGCTATATCGTTGCCGAACCTGGGGCAAACGAGGGGAACGGGGATACAGATCGTTGGTAAAAACAACAGCAGGGCCAACAAAGGTCCCATCTTCCAGCGTCACACCTTCCCAAACCATGTTGCCATTTTTGAGTGTGACGTTGTTGCCAATGGTTGCTCCCGATTCAATAAAACATTGTTCGCCAATATTGCAGTTGGCACCGATGGTCACATTTTTCAAGACATGGGTAAAGGCCCAAATGCGGGTACCCGCGCCGATTTGGTTGCTATCGACCATACTTGCCGGGTGAATAAAAGGAGCATTGTTATCGTTCATTTTGCCTTCTTTTTCTCGTTCAAAGCTTAATTTAAACTGACCTGGAGATAGTCCCCTTGTCGCCTAAAGCTCTGAGATTTTCCGTTAAATTTGACGCGCTGCGCATCTGGCGCAAAGATCTCAAGCGAGCCGCCGACTGAACCATACAAGTAAAGATCCTCACCCTTGTAGGTTGCTTCAAGCGATTGACCGGCATGGACGCGCCGAATCAGCGTGCGCTTTCCCTCTTGATCCGCCAGCCAGTCCCCTTCAACCATATAAAGTTTGGCAATCTGTTCACCGTTCTTGCTGATTACAGCTAGGTTGCCGTTAAATCCGATCCCAGAGCCGCTGTTGGCTCCATTGTTAAAGACAATTTCGTCGTTACGTCCACTGCCATCTTGCATCACTACATGCATCGCACTCCAATTCGGGCGATTATCGAGCAGTTGTACGGTTGGCTTTGTGCTCCAATGCTCCGTATCGGTCGGATAGAGTAGGTGAACGAGTCGCTGCTGACTCGAATCTATTAACGGAGCAATGCGAACAAAAGACTGGCCATCATTACCAAGCGTAGTTGTAAACTGCTGCGGAGCCACCACAGCCACGCCGAGCAATTTGTCGTCTCCGCCGCCGCCCCGTACCCAAGAGCCTTCCAAACTGACATCAGCACCGAAATGGCTCACCCACTCGTAACGATGGGGCGCATCTGCCTCAAGATTGTCCAACATGACCAGATAGCTAGGGCGAACAAAGAGCACATGACGCCTCGCCTGCTTCAACCCAGCTACATTTTGATAACGCCCCGTACCATTGGCCATCAGATAATCAAAATCCGGTACCGAGGAGGAGATCTCCAAATGCGCATCGCTTCCCGCAAATTGGGCTGGATGGTCATAGAGTGCGGACGACGCAGGCCCATATTGTCCTTGCCCATCGATCAGCAGCGTGTTGTGATAGGAGCTTGCCCGTTTGCCCACGCCGATCGATTCGGGTGCCAGCCAGTAGCCACCTTGGTACAGGTAAAAGCTATTAGAATCGAGATGATCGTGGTCAATGTTGAGTTGGCAGCCAGTTTTCTCACAGGAGGCATCCCAGGGGAAACGCCGCTCAACAAAACTGTTGAAAGCAAAGCGCCCTCCATAGACACCTGACTTGAAGCCAAAGACCAGCGCATCCCGATCCCATCCCGTGCGCCAGATCAGTGATTCCTGATCGCTAAACAGATGCGAGCCAGGCAACGAGTCGGGTGGGTTCGGCGCAACCGTTGGGTTGTAATAGAGAAACTCAAAGACATACCAGGGTGTCTGCCACTCGCCGGACACCCGAGCATTGCGGCTGATCAACTGCTGTGCTGTCCATTCCGCCAAACCATCCTGATAGCGCCCAGCGATCAGACGAAGGATGTTTTGTGACTCGTAGCCATTTCCCCAATTGCGCTCAAAATCGCCCGAGGCCAACGCCGGATCGTATTGACCGGGCAGCAGATTGTAAACACGCCACAATACATAGTTACGCAAGTAGCTGTCGGGGAAAAGGTTTTGGTCACGAAGCCGTTCCAGGTTTACCAAGAACGGCAAGAGGACAGTGAGTTCGTAACTCTGGTAATTGATGCCTTCGTGCCAACTACCATCACCGATGCCGTCCAGCAGAAATTTCACTCGTCCGATCTGCGCCACCGCCTGATCGACCCATAGATCGGCACGAGGGTCTTCATTGATCAATGCTAAGCCAGCCAAGCCAAGGGCGCTGTTACAGATCCAGTGATAATTTTCCATGTAAGAGTTGCGCCACCAGTTGCCCCAGGCGGGGTTGTTACTTTCGGCATGACTTGCCTCGTAGAGCGTTTGATTCCACTTGCCAAGCGCTTGGCGCACCTTGCTCTGCTCAGAAGCGTTGAGCCGATTGTGCAACCAATCATAGGCCAGTGCGTTGCCCAAGATCATATGGGCTAGCCCTAGGTTACGTTCGTTCGCTTCACCCCATTGCTCCCACGCTGCATAGCGCAACAGATGCTGCTTGGCCAGATCGCAAAGGTCAACTTCCTGGCTGATCGCACAGGCAAAAGCCAGTGGAATGATACGATTGCCGAAGTTGCGATACTCATCCTCACTTCCATCCCAAGGTGCTTTTTCGGGCGGCAGCGTCCCCACCATCTTGTGCGCATACGCAAGGATCGGTGCCCAAATCTCGGCATGGCTGGAATTGGCTTTGGCCGTCAATGACATGATGTCGCTCTGCACGAAGAAGAGCCTCGGATGATCCAACGCGCTATTGCGAGTTCGATCTTTTTCTTGATTGACAATCAGTGCCAGAAAGACCAGAAATAGGATCGGTAACTTCCGGTAAGAAAATAAGACCATGCGCACGTCGCCAAATAGCAGCGCACCTCCTACTTCACCACATCATGCAAGCCAGGATAGCTACTGGGATCCTGCGGCTTAATCATGAACCCTTTGATGGTGCCATCCATGATCAACAACCGTTCGAGAATGCTAACCGATGCACGGTAGACGCTGCGATCCTTCACGACATAGGCTAAAACGATGCCAGCCACAGAAAGCAGCCAGATTGCAAACAAGCTCTTGTTGCCCGTGAAGACCATCGTCAAGAGCGAGGTAATCCCCAGCACGAGAAGCAACAAAGGAAAGAGCCCCATGCCTCGTTCGCGACAGTAGGTCCAAAAGGTCTCTTTGCCTAGGAAGTTGCGAATGTTTTGGCCAAAACCCAGGTAAAGATTTCTGCGCCAGCGGGCGATTCTGGTTGCAATCTCTTCGGCTGGATCGGTGTAGTCGTAGGCGATTGGATATTTGGTGTGCAGCATTCGGTAGCCAGCGTGGCGCAGACGAATACAGAGTTCCGGCTCCTCATCCGAGTAGATGAAGGGATTGAACTGCCCAGCCTTTTCCAGCGCAACACGGCGGAACATGGCTGTGCCATCGGCATAAAGCGACTTCACCGTTTCGTTTAAGTTGGGGTCAACCAGAGGCGGTTTGTCGGCTTCGGTTGCCGATTTCAGTAAAGGCACTCTTGGGCCAGCCAAACCAGCCAAGTCTGGATTGTCTGCAAAGATCTTCATGGCCTTTGCCAACCAGCCCGGGTACAGTTCGTTATCGCCATCAATAAACAGGGCCAATTCGCCTGTTGTGTTTTTGTAGCCCATGTAGCGCCCAGCCGAAGGGTTCAGCCGTTGATTTGCATGTAGGCGCAAAATACGAATGGGGTATTTACTGGCGATTTCTACGGTTTTATCGGTAGAGGCTGAGTCAACCAAGATAATCTCACAGCCGGGATAAGGAGCTGTCTCGCGCAAGACAGATTCAATCAAACGGGCGATGTTCCAGGCTTGGTTTTTGCTAATCAATACCACTGTCAATGTCGTCATAAAGCCGCTCTTCGTTTTGGAGTTACACAAAATAAAGAAGGATGAGTTCAAACCTTCTGCAAAATGCAATAGATGTTATGCGAAAAGTACTCTTCTAGATAGGGCAATCTGCGCAGCGATGAGAAGAGACGTGAGATAGGTCGAGTACTATGGTTGATTTGAAAAAATACAATCTTCAGGCCAGATTCTGTAAAAATCCTGCGATAATCGGCCAGTGCAAACTTATTCAGCCCCAAATCATGAATCGAATTCACCTGCTGATTACAATAGCCACCCAAGCGATTCACATGTTTAATCAGGAAATCTTCGTTAAACAGAACATGTCCCCAGGGCAGCCCGATTCTGGTTCGCCGATGGTCACCATAGGGGCTATTCCAGAGTGGACCAAAACCAATATAGATCGTGCCGCCTGGCTTAAGCCGGTTTCGCATCGCCTCTAGCACCTTTGGCAACTCGATGAGATGTTCAAAGGTATCTTTTGAAACAAAGGTGTCGAAATCCTGTTCACTAGCCTCTGCCACATCTTGCAGCCGGAATTCTAAGCTTTGGCTCAGTTGTGGATAATAGGCCTTGGTAATCTGGCGGGCACAAGCAATCCGTTCTAGATCCAAATCAAAGCCGATGACCTTCTTGGCTCCGGCTAAGGCAATGTCCACACACAAACTGCCATGTCCACAGCCCACATCGCCGACTACCTTGTTTGTGAAATCCGGTCTTCCACCAAACCGACTCCAGAAGCGTGGGTTTTCGACGATGCCGCGTTCAAAGAAGTAATCAATGTCATTCTGATTGAGTTGTGCGATTTGCCCCACTTCGATAGTGTTGATTGTTGCTGCGTTGGACATAGGAATTTGTGTACCATATAGGCGCCTGTCACTCGCCACGATAAACAAACAGATCACAATCGTTTGGCAAGTGACAGTCACCAGCTAGCTGAAACAGGTATGACCTTTTTACAGGTTGATCTCCCGAGGCTGTTCCATCGATTTTTGTGGTTTACGAACAGCAAGGAGTTGATCGTACAGCTTGATCAGCCCTTTGGATTGATGCGACCAGGCCAGGACCGATTCCACACGCTCACGGCCAAGCTTACCCATGAGTTGTCGCCGCTGTGGGTCATCCATCAAGATGGCTAACTGACGGGCAAAGTCGAGTTCGTCATTGGCTTTGGCGTAGAGCGCCGCTTCCTGGGCAGTGACTCGATGTTCTGGCAGATCGAAGGCCACGATCGGTTTGCCCAGCGCCATATACTCCGACATCTTGATCATCGAGCAGCGATCATTAAAAGGATTCGACGGGTCGGGATCGACACAGATCTGGGCGGTCGAAAGATAGCTCAAGAGGTCTGCATCAGAGATGCGTCCTGGGAACCAGACATACTCCTCAAGTTTGAGATCAACCGCAGTCTGTTTGAGCATCTCCCAGGCATCGCCAGTACCAATAATCACGCAGTAGAAGTCCTTGCGACCCAGCGTGTTAACCAGGTGGTGACAGGCACGCAGAAAGTAATCAATCCCATCATGCACGCCCATTTCACCAACATAGCCGATAATGTTGGGGGCTTTCTGCTGCAATTCAGCATTCGGCGCAACCACGCGCAGTCGGTTGAGGTCCGGGCCATTGCGCACCACAGTGATGCGCTTCTCGGGAATACCGCTGCGTTGCATTTGCATCGCCTTGTAGGAGTTATTAGTGGCGATCAAATGATCCGCCACCTTGCAAGATAACTTCTCAAAGGCGACCAACATGCGGTAGACCATGGGATTGCCCTGGCCACCAAAACGCGCAAAGTACATCTCTGGTGCAAGATCATGGTGGTCAAAGACAAACTTTTTGCCCAACGGTTTGTAAAGCAGAGCAACCAAGACCATCAGGTCGGGCGGGTTGTGGGCATGGATCACATCAAATCCATGACAAACATAGACGTATAAAGACAGGCACAGCGCAGCAAGCAGCGAATACCCATATTCCCACAAATAACCTAATAGTCCATCCCCTTGTGCTGGCATCGGGTAACGATAGACACGAACATGATCGACGGTTTCGTGCCAGCCTTGACCTTTGCCCTTGGGACAGATCACTGTTACTTCGTAGCCTGCGCTAACCAGTGCTTTAGCTTCCTGGCGCACGCGTGCATCACGCGGATAGGGGTTATTTTCCAACAACATCAAAATACGATTACCAGCAGATACCTTCATATTTTCCTCGCAATGCTCCGTTCTTTTTGATGACTCCCGCGAGATCGATCAAGGTCTGGTGGGGAAGCAACTTGTGGGGTGCATCTTGAAAGGTAGGGCTACCATTGGTAACCACTAATACCTCAGAGTCTTCCATTACCTCTTCGATGGAAGGGCAAATAATGGCGGCAATATGAGAGAGACGGCGGTCAAAAAAGGCCTTGTTCGCCCCATGCAGCATTTCGGGTTTGATAATATCGTCGTAAATGCGCACCTCATAGCCCTTGCCGATCAAGGTTTCGACCAGGGGTACGACCGGGCTTTCTCGCACGTCGTCGGTGCCAGACTTAAAACTTAAGCCCAGGATGCCAACCTTTTGACAGCCAGTCTTCTCGACCAATTCCACGCCACGACGAATTTGCTTTTCGTTGCTCTCCAGCGTGGCATCTAACATCGGCAAGTCCATATCCTTTTCCTTGGCGGCATAGAGAATGGCCCGCAGATCCTTGGGCAAGCAGGAACCACCAAAGGCGAAACCAGGACGCAGATAGGTTGGCGAAATGTTGAGTTGGCGATCCTGAACCAAAATGTTCATCACCTCGCGGCCATCGACGCCAAAGGTCTTGCTCAGATTACCGATCTCGTTGGCAAAAGCGATCTTGACTGCATGGAAGGCATTGCTGGCATATTTGACCATTTCAGCCGTTTGGATCGTCGTGTGAATAACAGGTGCCTCAACGGCGACATAGACCTTTTCCATCATTTCAGCGCTGCGTTTGTCGAGCGAACCGATCACGATATAGCTGGGACGGTAATAATCCTGAACCGCACTGCCTTCACGCAGAAACTCAGGGTTCATACAGACGCCAAAGTCTTCCCCAGCACGGCGGCCTGAACTTGCTTCCAAAATTGGAATCAATTTCTTCTGTACGGTGGTTGGCAACACGGTTGAACGAATCACCACCAGGTGGTATGAATTCTTTTCAGCCAAAACCTCACCGATTTCGCTGCATACCTTTTCGACAAAGGTTGTATTGAGCGAGCCATTGCCAGCGCTGGGTGTTCCGACACAGATTAGGCTGATGTCACTTTCCAACACGGCCATTTGCCCATCTTGGGTCGCACGCAGGCCACCACCTGACACCTGTTGTGCGATAATTTCATCCAGGCCACGTTCTACGATCGGTGATTTGCCACGGCTTAATAGATCCACTTTATAATTGCTGACATCAACCCCTACGACTTGATGTCCATCTTGTGCTAAACAAGCAGCAGAGACGCAACCCACATAACCAAGACCAAAAATTGAAATTTTCATGCTATCCTTCCACTTAGTGTTTCACCCCACCGGTTTGCGCAAATCCATGTCCTCGTTCCTCAAACAACTGCTCATAGGCATGAATCAGGAATTTGGATTGATGGGCCCAGGACAGCACTGTCTCGACCCGCTCTCGCCCTAATTTGCCCATGCTCTGGCGCAGTTCAGGGTTGTCCATCAACTGCTCTAATTTGCGAGCGAAATCTAGTTCATCATTAGCAACGGCATAGAGCGCTGCCTGTTGTGCCGTCACCCGATGTTCGGGCAGATCGAAAGCCACAATCGGTTTAGCAAAGGCCATATATTCTGACATTTTAGTCATCGAGCAGCGATCATTGAACGAGTTTGATGGATCGGGGTCGACACAGATGTCGGAGGTCGAGGCGTAGCGCAGCAATTCCTCGTCGGTGACAAAGCCTGTAAACCAAACATGGTCATCTAACTTGAGTGTGCTGCACAACTGTTTCAGCTTTTCGACTGCATCACCACGCCCCATGATCACACAGTAGAAATCCTCGCGCTTGAGTGTAGTGCGCAGATGGTTCAAGGCCCGCAACAGGTAATCGACACCATCGTGCACGCCCATTTCGCCCAGGAAGCAGATGATATTCTCGGCCTTCTTGCGCAACTCTGGATCAGGTTCCACCGGGCGCAGACGATCCAACTCGGGACCATTGCGTGCAATCGTGATCCGCTCTGGTGCCACACCATGCCGTTCAACTTCTAACGTCTTGTAAGAGTAGTTGGTAGCAATAATATGATCGGCCAATTTACAAGAGAGCTTCTCGAAGAGCAGCAGCGCCTTGTAGACCATCGGGTTACCCTGACCACTGAAGCGTGCATAGTACATCTCCGGTGCTAGGTCATGATGGTCATAGACGAAGCGCTTGCCAAATAGCTTATAAAAGGCAGCGATCAGCACTGGTACATCCGGCGGGTTATGCGTATGAATTACATCAAAACCATGGCGGAAAAATACCAGCAGCGATACCAAAAAGGCGGCAACAAGCGAGTAGCCATATTCCCACAGATATCCCAGCAGACCATCTCCCTGCGCCGGAGTTGGGTAACGATAGACGCGCGCCCCATCGACCACTTCATAGCCACCCTGTTTTTTGCCCTTGGGGCAGATGACTGTCACTTCGTAACCAGCCCCGACCAGCGCCCGCACCTGTTGCCGAATACGCGGGTCAGGCGGAAAAGGATTATTTTCGATTAACTTCAAAATACGATAACCGTTACCGCTCTTCATCTTGCTCTCCTCGACGTTTACTACCCCTCCCTAGCCCTCCCCTGGTAAGGGAGGGCTAGGGAGGGGGTTCTATGCATTTGCTACCGCTTCTTCTCGACCAGCCGCACTGGTTGGCATTGTTTTTAGGGCAAGCCCGCTCATGAGAGAGGCCTTACGCACTGCATTGGCATTGGAAAAGACAGCTTCTGCGATGCGTCGGTTCTGCTCACCCAGGTGCTTGCGCAACTCTGGTGACAGATAGGCTTGTTCAATCGCTTGGGCAAGGCCATCAACGTCATTTTCATCAGCCAGCAGTTCCGGCAGAATGCGTGGAATTTCGACATGGCGCGTGCTGATGACCGGTTTACCCATCGCCATCGCCTCGATGATGACCGTCGGAAAGCCTTCACGCAGGCCACGGCTATCAATGCGGCTAGGCAAACAGAAGACATCACAGGCGTGAAAGAGGGCAGAGAGTGGTTTGCCGCCGACCTTGCCAAACATCACCACTTGATCTTCGATGCCGATTTCTTTGGCCAATCCCGCGACATCGATCACAGGTGCTTCACTGCCTGCACCGCCGACCACCCACACTTCGATATCTTTACGATTTAGCTGCTTCACTGCTTTGAACAGGACATCATGACCCTTGCGTTCGTTAAAGAAGGCGCAGATCAGAATGACAAACTTTTCTTGCGGTTTGTATTCTTCAAGATCGACACTTAAGCGCACTACGTCGATCCGTTTGGGGTCAATGCCAAACGTTTTGTGAAGGTAATCCCGGTTGTACTCGGTTACTGCCACGATTTGATCACAGATGGCCAATGCTCGTACCAGCAACTTCTCGTTTGGATTCATGTACAGTTCATGGGCATGAAAGGTCACAGTGAGCGGCTTGTTCAGAATCAACTTGCAAAAGTAGCCCACAAAAAGTTTGTGATCCCCGAAGGTCGAATAGATCACATCGACATCGTTCATGTTGCTGGCAAAGAACCAAGCAAGGAAGAGATCCGGCACGACTCGGAAACGCAGCGCTTCGATCAGCAACTGCAAATAGCGCAGCGGCTGTTGCACCATAAAATAAGGCTGTAGCAACAGTACCTTGATCAAATTCCAGCGATAGACTCGCCAATCGGGGTCGGGGCTATACAAGCCTTTGGCGTATTTGGTTGGGTAGAGGCTGATCTCCATTCCTTTGGAAGCAAAGAACTGAAGTTCACGATGAACAAAGCGTTCTACCCCGGTTTTTAATGTGGCAATGACGCCGATTCTCATAAAAGTCCTCTCGAAAAGGGGGCAAGTGGCAAAGTGTCAATCTGAACTTGCAACCTGCAACTTGCTGCCTGCTTCATGAAACGTGCCGATGGCTTGTTGATAAACCAACAGTGTTTTGCGGGCGATTGCCTTGGGCGAACATTCGTTATCCAATTTCTGTTTACCATTCGTGCCCATCGCAGTGCGCAGCGGCCGATCCTGCAACAGGCGCAGAATGGCTTGCGCCAACGCCTTCTCATCCCGTGGTGGAACCAGCAACCCAGTCACCCCTTCTTCCACCAGCTCGGGCAAGCCGCCGACATTGGTGGCAACTACCGGGCGAGCAAAGGTATAGGCCAACGGAATTACGCCACTTTGCGTCGCTTCGACATAGGGCAGCACCACAATCGAGGACTGGCGAAAGTAGTGAGGGATCGCGCTATCGGGAATGTACTCGTTGTGCACTTCAAACCGCTCTGGATGCACCATCAGTTTGTGATAGCGTTCCATCTCCTCGCCTGTCCCGGCGATCACGATTTTGAGTTCAGGAATCTGCGCCGAGATCAACGGCTCGGCACGAATCAGATAATCCAGCCCTTTGTAAGCCCAGATCCGCCCGAAGAAGAGCAACGTGTTGGGCTCTTCCTTCACTTCAGGGCAAGCACTGTCATCCCCCAGGGCAATATGGGGCACGACATGCACCCGAGCATCGGCAAAGCCAAGTTGATTGACTACGATCTCCTTCACCTGCCGGGCATGGACAATCAGTTGATCCGCTTGCCGATAGCCGAAGTGCATCAACCAGGCTGGCATGGTACGTGACTCTTGGTCACCGGCATGTGGCTGTGGATCGTGGACAGTCACCACCAGAGGATAGCGACGTAGCAATGGCAGTGCCAGATTGAACCAGGGCTGACCATGCTGAAAATGGATCACATCCGGGTCAAAGGCTTTCACCTGGCGCACCAGATTGAGCATGTTCACGATCTGCTTGTGCAAATGGCGCAGACGGGGTTTGCGATGCAGGTAAAGCTGCACCGTCGGGCTTAGCTGATCCAGATAAGGTGTGACCAATGGTTCCGGAGCAAAGAGCGCGACCACCGCCTTCTCTGCCAACGCACTGGCATGGCGGACGCTATATTCCCCGAAATCAAACGAGATAAAGGCAATTTTCATCTCTGTACCTTACATAGATGGGACGGATTGAGCCTGCTCGACCGTGGCTTTGCTACTTTGTGTTTGCGCACCATTTGTGTTGCGAACCACCTTTGCTGTCGGCTGATCGAGAAAGCCATCATGTTCTAGCCAAAGCACCGAGAGCCGCAGGCCTCGCTCCACATCAAACTGCGGACGAAAGCCCAGAACATCTCTGGCTTTGGTGCCTGCATAATACGCATCTCGGCTAAAGAGATTTTGCAGTTCGCTGGCGCTCGGCGTCGAGTGGAGTGACGATTTGAGGCGTCGCATCAAGCCACCCAAGAATTTATTATGTAGGTAGATGTCCATTAACTGGTCGCGGTAGCGATCCGTAAAGAAGCCGGTGAAACCACTCACGCGGTCACGCAAGGCCGATTTTATGTTCGATTGACCAGAGCTGATCTTTTGTAGGGCAGGGAAACCCAAAGCGTCATTAAAACGCTCAAAGAATTGATTCCAGGTCAGGCGGTCTGGGCCTGCAATGTTGAAGGCTTCGCCTACAGCTTTGGGGTTGCTCAGCGCCTGGAAGATCGCCCGGACCAGATCGTCCACGTAGATCAGGTTGCAGACGCCGTTGCCATATTTGTCAAAGACCCCCCAATTACCCGATTGGAGGCGCTGGGCCGTTCTTACGATCCAGGTCTTGCTAAATGGTCCGTAAATAATCGATGGACGCAAGATCGTGACTGGTAGCCCCTTAGCAATGTATTCAAAGCAGAGCTTTTCGGCGTCGATCTTCGAGTCGGCATATTCGCTACCGGTATAGACATAGGGCGAACGCTCATCGATCTCGCCCTGGGCCTGACTGCCGTAGACTTCGGCGGTGCTGATAAAGACAAAACGTTCTACACCCTGGGCCAGCGCCGCCTCCAGCATGTTGCGCGTGCCATCGACAATGACGTTGCGATTGTCGGAGTAGGCGCAGTGAATGACAGCATTGACACCTTGCATGGCAGCGGCGACACTTTCTGGTTGCATAATGTCGCAAAGTACCACTTCCACTGGGAAGCGTACGATGCGCGCAGCACTCGACCAGGTGCGTACCCCGGCACGGACATCGCCAAATTGGGTCAAGTGCAGCAACTCAACAATACGTCCACCGACAAAACCCGAGGTTCCGGTGACAAGGATCTTTTGTTTAGCTTGCATATTGAAACTCCGATGGTGTCAGCCAGGGCATGTCAAAACGCTTGACTGTTTTGTAGCATTCGTCAATCAATTCAATCGAAGGCAGTACCTCTTCTGCCGGAACCAAGGGTCTGGCACCCTTCTGGATCACATCGATAAAGTTGGCGATCATTCGTCCGCCGAAATCCTTGTAATCGCGCTCGGGCGTGGGGAAGTTCATCTTTGAGCTTTTGCCGTTGTGATATTGAATGGTGACGGCGTCCCACTCTTCAATGCCACCCTCGATCTGGCCCAGTTCACCGACGATGGTATAGGTGTTGCGCAGTCGTGTCAGCCAGCTAAGTTTGATTTCAATGTCACAGGTATCCTGGCGCATTTTGACCAGCGAGGCACCTTCAAAACCACCGAACGAATCGTTCTCCGAAGAGATGAGCGTCGGCTTTGCATTGAGCCACCAACAGATCAGGTCGATACTATGCACGCCGCGATCCAGTAGCACGCCAGTTGGTGAGGCCTTTTTAAAGTAAAAACCCGAAGCCGAAGGCCAGGTGAAAGGGTTTCCATCAACGTAGCGAATCGACTTCAACTTGCCGAGGACTTTGCGATCTAGAATTTCCTTCAACTGGATATTAGCTGGGAAAAGCCGACGGGTGTGATTGGCAGCCAGAGGGATGCCCTTTTTCTTAGAAAGTGCAACCATTTCCCGTGCCTCGCTCGGCAATTCGGCCAGCGGTTTTTCGCAGAGCACTGGAACGCCTTCTGTCAAGAATTCCATCGTCATACGATGATGGAGATGATGCGGCACTGCCAGGATGGCACCATCGACTTCGTTGAGAATGGTGTGATAATCTTGTACTTTATGCTGCACCCCAAATTTGCGACCCAGCTCGTTCAACCGTGTCTCACTGGTATCGACCAAGACCACGTTTTGTAATACGTCTGGGTTTTTGGCCAGTGCTGGTAAGTGATAGATTTCGGCAATTGCACCACACCCAATCAATGCGATTTTTGGTACTCGATTGGTC
Organism: Caldilineaceae bacterium; assembly: GCA_046328715.1. Classification (GTDB taxonomy): domain Bacteria; phylum Chloroflexota; class Anaerolineae; order Caldilineales; family Caldilineaceae; genus JAXLWB01. Next base: position 243,660 of record JAXLWB010000008.1, read on the forward strand.
GATGCTCGATGTTTTACTTCACTCATGTCTGTCCTTCTGTTTTGTAAATTGCGAATTATGAGTAACTCGCTATCCACGATTGGCCACCTACCATTCAATTGTTACCGTTGGGTAGGCCTCTTGCTCGGTGTGAAGACAACAGGTTGCAAGTTGTACTTTACACGTTAATCTACTTATTGAAACTTACATATTGCCATCAAATTCCTACTACCCCGCCCTAACGCTCTCCTGTTAAGGGAGGGGACTATGAAGGTATTAATGAGGTATGGTGAACAATCGGAATCTACATTACCCTTTCCGTGATTGTTCCCTCCTCCTACTAGGGGAGGGTTAGGGTGGGGTTCCACCAGAAAGGCTGCGCAGCATGCGTAGGTCATTCGTTGACACCACACGGAAGACAAAAAGAAAGACCACGTAAACAACGCCACCTGCTACGACGAGCGGGATGAGTTGGATATCTTTCAAGAGGAAGAAAAAGATGACCAGAACAACAGCCGCCGGTAGGGTAGGGAGAAATTTCATGAGCACCTGGCCCATCTTCTCACCTTGCAACATAAAGGTGAAATAGAAGACAAAGGCCACCATCGAGGTCAGCAGCAAGGTCCAAGCCACCCCAATCTCCGCCCAACGCGGAATAAGGATGAGGCTGAGCAGTCCAAAGGTGGCGATGCGAATCACGGCTACATAGAGTGATTTGCGCTGTTCGCCCTTGGCAAAGAGGACATGGCTCAAGAAGAGATTGAAAAACTCGAGCATGAGCAGCCCCGAAAGCACACGTAGCACCGGGATCGAACCTGCATACTTATCAGTGTAGAGCAGCAGGATGATCTTATCAGCAAGTACCGCAATCGTAATGGCCAATGGCAGAATGAAGGCCAACATGTACTTGAGCGAGCTCTCACTAAACTGTTTAAAGACATCGCGTGACTGGGTAAAGAGCCGTGACATATAGGGGAACATAGCTGTGGTATAGCTGGCCGCAATGATCGTGCCCAAGCGCAGCAGCTTTTGTGCTGCTACATAGATGCCGACCGCAAACTCACCCTGAAAACTGGAGAGCGCAATCACATCCAGGCCACCGTAGATGGTCGAAATCCAATTTTCCAGCGCAAAGACCCGCCACTCACGGAAGACGCGCTTTACCACCTGCCAATCGAGTTGCCAGGCAAATTTGCCGATCTTGCGGGGCATCCAGTAGAGGTAGAAGAGCAACAACAACAAGCGCGTCGTGATCAAAACCACAAACAACCCGGTCAATCCATAGCCCATCAGCAAGGCCAGTAACCCCAACCCATTGTTGAAGATCCCTTCACCGACCAAACCATAGCTCACATATTCAGCCTTCTCGTGAGCAATGAAAACCGCTTCGATGATGGCCCCAATCGTGGCTGGAAAGAGCGCAATCGCCACCAGGTTGATGGCCAGCCGGGTATCGACTGCATAGCCAAAGACCCAGCCCAAACTGATCAGGATCAGATCAGCCACCACGGTGAGCCCGATCACCATGAGCAAGGCAGCATTCAGATATTGATGCAGATGCTCTCGTTCCTTGGCGATCTCACGGGTAATATAGGTTGCAAGGCTGGTTGCGGCCAGACTCATGAATAGTTCGAAGTAGCGCTGCGCCAATGCATATTTACCAAAGCCCTCTACGCCCAAATAGCGAGCAATGTAGACGACAAAAGCAAAGGAAATCACCATGTCAAACGCCCTGCCGAAAAAGAGGACGCCCATGTTTTTTGAAAGTCTTGCCGCATTATTCATAACGATGCTAAATTTCTCTCCTTGCTCGAAGAATCTAAATACAACCCCACCCTAACCCTGCCCGCCCAAAGTGCACCCGAAGGGAGGGGACAGTGAAGGGACGGATTGTATTTTCTCTTTTGTCCACCAAACAAAATCCGCTCCGTGACAGTCCCCTCCCTTGTTTGGGGAGGGTTAGGGTGGGGTTGTTTCTTCCACCAACGCTGCCTCAGGGGGGTTCGTGTTCATATTGTGATAGATCGCAGCGATCAACCCGCAGGCGATCCAAAGCGCTTGCACTTGGGGTTTGCTGTGAAAGACATCGACAAACATGTGCAGCATCTGTCCGAATATGCCGGCACCGAGGGCCAATCCTAACATTGCCAACTGCGGGTCACGCCGTTGCCAGACTTGCCAACTGCGGTAGAGTGTGGTCAGCAGAAACCAAACAAAGGCTAATAGCCCAGGCAAACCCACTTCGACCCAGAGCAGCAAGTATTTATCATGAATGGCATAGAACCATTCCTGACCGAATTCCGGCGTGAGGTAATCTTTGACCACCGCCGCAAAATTATTGATGCCAATCCCAAAGATCGGATGGTCATGCAATACTTGCAAGCCGAGTTGGGTCATCACCACACGTGAATGTGCCGAGCCATTATCATCTTGTGTAAAACGACCCAACAGAACATCCTTGAAAGCAAACAAGAACACGACGGCCCCCATTGCAGCTACGATTGGAATCCACATAGGCAAGGAGCCACGCCGCCAGGCAAAGAAACAGACGATGGCACACGATAACAAAATGACCATCCAGCCCATGCGCGATTGAGCCAGTGCCAGGCCAAGCATTCCCATACCTAGACAGCCGAAAACCACCCAGGGATAAAACTTGTTTGTCTTCACCAACAGAAACGCCAGCAGCGCAGGGATGTAGAGTTCATACAGCCCGGCGGCATCGATCGGTGATCCGATAAAGCCACCCGGGCGCTGTTGAAATTCCTTGACATAGGTGTTGGCTGCTCCAGTCGTTAATTGGCCAATGTTGATATTTTTACCTGTCGTAAAAACATAGAACTGGCCAAAGCTCTGGATCACGATCCCGAGCCCCAACATGGCGATGACAAAATAAACATCCTCACGCGTGCGGATGTTGGCAGCTAGGTAGATAAAGAGCAGAAGTGCATGGCTGATCTGGTATATCTCAAAGGTTGCGAACTTGACCGAAGGTGCCCACAAGGCCGTGACCGATGCCAATAGCACATAACAAATAAAGGGCAAAGCAATTCGCAGGAGCCCCTTGGGCAACTCAGCGCGCCTAGCCAGCAGTTCAGCCAACCACAGTGCATACAGCCCGCATAGCGCCATCGTCGTCAAGGAAACGGTATAGCCCGAGATCTGGCCCTTGTCCGGTTGTTGAAAATTGACATACCAGGTAATGTCAAGGGCCGTCTCGATCATGGCGATGGCTAGAAGCGGACGACGAATGCCACCTGCAATCAGCAGCATGAACGGTGCGAGCATGACGATAACGACCATGACCATCCGCTCGGTAGACATCGTCGATGCCCCGGCCACCACCACCCCTAAGCCCAGCCCCAGCACCAGGCTCAGTAACCATTTCAGCCACTCCATCGAAAAGCGCGGCAAACGCCGGCCTTTCGGCTGCGGCACCATCAACCAAGGTTTTCTCGTCTGTGCGACACTGCTTTGCTGCAATAACAAATCGATTCTCCGCTGTGAATAACTGACATGCTAGTGGAACATTAGGACAGTGGGTCAGTAAGACAGTGGGTCAGTAAGACAGTGGACTAATTCACTGTCTTACTGTCTTACTGACCTACTGACCTACTGACTCACTGTCTTTAAGCTGCTACCGCCTCGCGATGAACCTCACTCTGGGCAGCAAATTCATGAATGGCATCTGCAACATAGTCGATCGACTCGTTGGGCAGTTCGGCATACATGGGCAGCGAGAGAATTTCGCTGGCGTAGCGCTCGGTGATCGGGAAATCACCCTTCTTGTAGCCCAGGTCCTGATAGGCAGGTTGGAGGTGGATCGGAACCGGATAGTGAATGCCTGTGCTGATCTTCTTGCTATTGAGTAAGGTTTGCAGTTGGGCACGCTCCTTGACCCGGATCAGATAAATGTGATAAACCGGTTCGGCATAGGGTGCCTGGTAAGGAGGAGTCACCAATCCATCCAAGTCTGCAAGCAGCGAAGTGTAACGTTTGGCGTGCTGACGTCGCGCTTCGTTCCAGCCATCCAAACGAGGAAGTTTGACACGCAATACGGCGGCTTGCAACGTATCCAATCGGCGATTGTAGCCCTTCATCAGGTGGTGATATTTCTCGCGCTGACCGTAATTACGCAACATACGTAACTTGGCATTGACTTGGGCGTCACTTGTCACCACCGCGCCACCATCGCCATAGGCACCTAAATTTTTGGCTGGGTAGAAACTGAAGACTGCCGCATGGCCCAACGAACCAGCGCGCTTGCCTTTGTAGCGTGCACCGTGTGCCTGTGAGGCATCCTCGATCACGATCAAACCGTAGCGCTCGGCCATGCTCAGAATCGGGTCCATATCTACTGGGTGACCGTAAAGATGTACCGGCATGATCGCCTTGGTGCGTGGCGTGATGGCATTCAACACCTGCTCAGGATCGATCTGGTAGGTCATCGGATCGATATCAACTAGGACGGGTGTAGCACCGACATACGAGATCGAGAGGACGGTAGCCATAAAGGTGTTCGCCACCGTAATCACCTCGTCGCCGGGTCCGATGTCATAGGCCTTCAACACCATTTCTAGGGCTGAAGTGCCCGAATCGATCCCAATCGCATAGCTTGTTTCGCAGTAGGCAGCGAATTCTTCTTCAAAGCGGTCGACATCCTGTCCCAGGATAAAATCAGTCTTGCTCAGGACTCGCTGCATTGCCAGATCGACATCCGGTTGCAAGGAGGCGTATTGTGCGGCTAAATCCACAAAGGGCACGCTCAAGCCACTGCTGCTGTGACCATTCTGGTGATTTCCATTGTGATGATTTCCGTTTTGATGACCGTTTGTAGCGTGACCGTTGCTGTGTTGTATGTTCTGCATAAAGTGTTTCTATCCTTTCAAATAACTTTTGCCGTTGCTCACAAGAGAGGCACTTTGCTGGGCAAAAGAGAGGTTTGCTTCTGTTTTATTGGTTGTTGCGATTGTGACAGGCGCACCGTTTAGAGCAATCGATTGGTCAATGGCGCTCAGCACTTTCACCACTTCCATGCCCGCCCAACCATCGGTCAGTGGGCGATTGCCTGTGGCAAGGCAATCCAAGAAGTGCATACATTGCGTTTTGAGCGGTTCGTTGACCTCGATCTGCGGGCTGTAAATGTCGCCATCGCGCATCATAAATTGATGCTCGCCAAAGGTGCTGGCTTCCGGTGGGCGGCGAACGACCCCTTTTTCGAAGATCTTGACCCGCTCCAAAGCGTTGAGATCATCAAAAACAATGCGCTTGTTGCTTCCTACGACCACCAGTTGGCGAACTTTGTTCGGGTCGGCCCAACTGACATGGATGTTGCCGATCACATTGTCGCCGTAGCCCATCGAGACAAAGCCCACGTCCTGATTGTCGCTCTGCAAGACCTTCGCCCCCACCGCGCTGACCCATTGCGGAGAGCGATCGAGCAGATAGTTGAAGATGGAGATATCGTGCGGTGCCAAGTCCCACAGTGCATTCACATCGTGGCGAATTGGCCCTAAGTTGGTGCGGCAGGAGTAAAGATAGTAAATCTGCCCCATATCTGCACGGCGCAGATTTTCCTTCACCTTGCGAATGCCCGAGTTATAGAGGAAGGTGTGACCGACCATCAAGGTCCGGTTGTACATCTCTGAGATAGCAACTAGATCCTGGCAATCTTCGACGGTAGTTGCCATCGGCTTTTCGACGAGTACATGTTTGCCTGCAACCAATGCCGCTTTTGTCACATCAAAGTGAGTTGTAGCACCAGTACAAACTACCAACGCATCGACGCCAGGAATTTGCAGAGCCTCCTCCAGATCGGTAGCCAAGACAGCGCCAGGATAGCGACTGCCGATCTCCTTCAGGCGTTCTTTGCGTTGGTCGCAGATCGCCACAACTTCTGAATTGGCTAATTCGTTAAAGACACGCAGATAGTTGATTCCCCAATAACCACAACCAACCACTGCGACACCGATTTTGTCTGAACTACTTTTTGCACCTTGGTTTATCATTGACTTTTCCCATCACGATCATTGAACAAATAATTCCGACACGGTAATGATTCAGGCACTACACAGAGGACACGGAGGAGCCAAAGAGAGCGCAGAGCACACAGGAGAATTTTTTCTTTCTCAGTGCTCTCTGTGGGTTCTCTTATGAACTCTGTGTCCAAAATCACTACCCGAATAATTTATTGAGCACCCGATCCTAAGAGCACCGAGGGGATGGTGAGGATCAGAATGCGCAGATATTGCCAAACTGATTGCTTTCGCACGTAATCAATATCCATTTGGATCATCTCTTCGAAGCTGACACGGCTGCGGCCATTCAATTGCCACAAGCCAGTCAATCCCGGGCGGGCGGCGAGCCGCTCAAAGTGATGTTCCTGATACTCAGCCACTTCATAGGCTGGTACAGGGCGTGGACCGACTAGGCTCATTTCGCCTTTCAAGACATTGATCAATTGGGGCAACTCATCCAAGCTGGTTTTGCGCAAAATGGCCCCAACTTTGGTAATGCGTGGGTCGTTGGCCAACTTGAAGGGGTTTGCATCTTTGCCGTTGGTTGACAATTCACCACGGGCAAACGCTTTGATATGTTCCTGGTGTAGTGTTTGGTCAGCCTTATTGCGCATCGAACGGAACTTGTACATTTTGAAGTTTTGGATCTCCCAAACAGGGCGTCCATTCTCAATGCGCAAACGAGAGCCTACTCGCTCTTGGACAAAAAATACCGGGCCCGGACTATCAAGCTTGATCAGCAGTGCCAGCACAGGAAAGAGTGGCCATAAGACCAACAGACCCAAGATGGTTACTGTCAAATCAAGCGCACGAATGCACGTCTGGTGGAAGGCACTCGAATTTGTTTTAGCGATAATCCTCTTTGGGGCATCGATCCACTGCAAAGAGCTGTGGTGATAGGTTGTAGTGGATTGCATTTTTTCCTCCTAGAAAGAGCAGTTTACTATCACAAATTAATGTTTTTTATAAAAAATATTCCAAAAATTATGCAACCGCATTGCACAGAATGGCTATAAAGGGAATCTGTTTAGTTTATTTTTGGAGCCGTGCTCGGTTCGCAACCAGGCCGATTACCTGAGGATTTACCGTGCGAATATTGTTGATACTTTCCTTAACTACTTCTTGCTTCACTTGTCCATAGCCCACTACAAAAACAACCGCATCGGCCACAGAGGCAAGGGTAGAGGTATAGGCCGCAGAAGCATAGGCAGGTGCATCAACCAGGACAACATCGCAGCGGTGTTGCAATTCTTCAAACAAATTCTTCAGTCGGAGTGAACTTAATAGTTGTACGGGGTTATTTAGGGTCAAGGGTCCAGTGGTAAGAACTTGGACACCAGGGATCATCGTACGTTGCAGGCTATTGGTAAGCGACATCTCCAACGACTTGTGCAGCATGGTCGCCATGTCGGGTGCTTCGCTGGCGTAAGAGCCATTGTTCGGGTTGAGGACCGTGCTGCTCGCATACTCAGCATCGGCAACCTTGGCGGTCGCCACACCGGAAGGAATTCCCAGCCCGTTTGCCAACGCAATGCCATTAGACATACCATTGGGTGCGCTGAAGCCGTTGACATAGGGTGTCGCTTTCGGCCCTTGCAGGCGTTGTTTGTAGAGCCATTCCTGTTCATGCAAAATGTTGCTCAGGCCAATATGGTTTTGCAGGCCGAACAGAACGTGCATCATGGGCGACTGAAAATCGCAGTCCACGACGATTACCTCACGTCCTGACTCAGCAAAGGACCAGGCGAGATTGGCTACAATCGTCGAGCGGCCTTCTTGGCTTTGCGTGCTGGTCACCAAAAAGCTTGAAAAACCTTGTTTATTGGCACGCGCAATCAAGCTGATGCCCAAGCGGCGAAAGGCATCATAGCCCACCGGATCGACCTCGCGATCCCCATTTTGGCTGGAAGTGCTTCCTTTGGACTCAGGAATTTCACCGAGAACAGGCAAGTTGCTCATTCCCTGAAGTTGATCCGCAGAGCGAACTTTTGTGTCGAAGTTGTGAAGCAGAAATGCAGTTCCCAAACCACCGACCAAACCAGCAAAGATGCCAAGCGCCAAATTGAGCAACAGACTAGGCGAGGAAGGCTTCGTGGGGACTACCGCCGGATCAACTACGGAAATCGTGGTGGATTGCAGGCGCTCTTGCAACTGAGCATTGTCAAATTCTTTACGAATCTGATCCAACTGAGATTTCTGCGCGCCAATCGTTCGCGACAATGTATTACGACGCTCAATCGACTTGGCATCATCCCCAATCACTGCATCCAACTCTGCCTGAGTTTGGCGGATATCCTCTTCGGCCTGAGTGATCTGCTGTTGCAACAGTTCCTGGGCGCGTTGGCGATTGCTATCGGTTACCTTAGCCCCTTCTTCGATCAGGAACTGGGCAAGACGATTGGCCATTTGAGCGGCCAATTCAGGATTTGGATGGGTCACACCGGTTTGCATCAATTCAGAATTGGCCAGGATTTTGACATTGATTTGCGGCGCTTCACTTAGCTGAAACTCTTTCATCAACTCAGCGCGTACATTTCCGCCACTCGCCAATTGGCTATAGGTGTTCATCAAACGATCGGTGTAATCAATGTTATATTGAACCCAGTCGGTTGAGCCACTGATGGCAGTAGCAAAGCGTAGCGTTGCAGATGCATCATATTTTGGAGTGAGTAGAAACGTTCCTCCAACTGCGGCAATGACAGCGAAGAGCAGTGTGCCAATAATCACAATACGATGTCGGTTCAAGATAGCCAGATATGTTTTTAAGTCCATAACGATTGTTTCCTAAGAAACGAGCTCCTTGGTATAGTCTCTGGTAGAGCGTCCTAGTTAAAAACACAAAAGCTTCGCCATCACAGGCGGATTGCACCTATGAATGCAGCTAATGCAGAAACGGATGGCCCTCGAACAAATCGAAGCCACCTGTTCTGTGACGCCTATGTCACGGCTGCTAGCTGATAAAGTTGGCGCAGCCTATTTGTTCTAAACTATTGCAATGCAGTTTGGGTTAGATCAGTTGATTGTTAACGCTAGATTTTATGAAAATGTCTGTATGGTTTGCCATCGAATTGAGTTTGTTAACTAGCCGATCTGTAGTTGGGCAGTTAAAAATTCATCTTTCTGGCTTGTAGCTTGAAATATTACGAAAAATATTAATATTGCAAACTAGTTAATATCGCTATTATTCTATACTGGCTTTTCAGTTATGTTAATCGCCCAATGCTTGCAACATGCTGACAAGAATGCTGATCTTGGTAATCTTTGTTACCTTGTTTCCATTTGTCTCTACATGATTATCGCTCCTTACAACACAAAGATAATACAGTTTTTGTGAATTCTTGCTTACTGAAAACTTATTCTTTGAAGCCAGCCATCAAAGTGGTATAGTTTGCTTCTACATTTCACAAAGTTTCAACTGAGCGTCAGGCCAAAAGAGAACAACGTTTCCCGGCTACCTTCCGTATTCCAGGAACAACGCATCTTAGAGCTGGTTTGCTAGTAGCATCCGCAAAGAATAAAAATGCGCTTCAGCGTGACTCTGTTTCGCCGATTGCTCTTGTGTGGATTTGGAGGTTACCCCCGATGCTTGCTAAAGTGCAGAGCTGTGCGGTCGTTGGGCTAGATGCAGAACCCATTACAGTCGAAGTCGATATTGCCAGTGGCCTGGAAAAAGTAACTCTCGTCGGTTTGCCAGATGCTGCCGTTCGTGAAAGTAGCGAACGTGTCCGTGCAGCTATCTCCAATAGTGGCTTCTTTTTCCCGCAACACCGCCTAACCGTCAACCTGGCACCAGCCGATCTGCACAAAGAAGGCTCGGCCTACGATCTGCCGATTGCCGTCGGCATTTTGATTGCGACCCGTCAAGCCCCGGAAACAGTAGAAGATGCGCTCCTACTCGGCGAGTTGAGCCTAGATGGGAGCGTCAGCCATGTCAACGGCGTGCTACCGATGGCCAACATGGCCCGTCAGCGTGGCTACAAACGGCTCTTTGTTTCAGCCGCCGATGCCCCCGAGGCTGCATTGGTCGAAGGATTGGAGGTCTACCCGGTACAAAACCTGGCAGCTTTGATTCAACATCTTTCCGGAGCCAAACCCCTGACGCGCTATGAGGCTAGCCTGCGCTTTGATGAAAGCAGTGATCCTCTCTTTCCTGTGGATTTTTCGGATATAAAAGGGCAAGAGACGATCAAACGAGCGTTAGAGATCGCCTGTGCGGGAAGCCACAATACGGTTATGAAGGGGCCACCCGGTGCAGGAAAGACGCTACTCGCTCGTGCGCTGCCATCGATCCTCCCTCGCCTGACATTGGGAGAAGCACTCGACATTACCAGAATTTATTCAGTCGCCGACGCCCTGCCCGACCACCAGCCGCTGGTGCGTACCCGTCCCTTTCGGGCGCCGCATCACACCATCAGTCATGCTGGACTTGTCGGTGGCGGACGTTGGCCCCGACCTGGGGAGATTTCATTAGCTCATCGTGGGATACTTTTTCTCGATGAATTGCCTGAATTTGATGCAAGGAGCCTTGAGACACTTCGTCAGCCGCTGGAGGATCGTATTGTTACGATCTCGCGGGCCAGCGGTTCATTGACATTTCCTGCCAGCTTTGTGCTGATTGCGGCACTTAATCCCTGCCCCTGTGGCTATTTCGGCGATGATCGTCAACAATGTACCTGCTCCATGGCGATGGTGCAGCGCTATCAGAAGCGCATCAGCGGACCGCTCATGGACCGGATTGATATTCATCTCGAAGTACAGCGGGTGCCTTTTCAGAAATTATCAGGAATGGACCAGGGCGAATCTTCCAAGACGATTCGCCAACGGGTCGAGCAGGCGCGGGCCATCCAGGTTGCACGCTTTGCGAACCTCGGTAAGCCGACTGTGTTGGTCAACGGCGATATGGGACCCGCCGAAGTGCAGCAATTTTGTACCTTGGATGACGCCGGTCGCAACCTGATGCGCGCCGCCACCCAGCAGATGAATCTCAGTGCACGCGCCTATCACCGAGTACTTAAACTGGCACGTACAATCGCCGACCTGGCCAACGAGCCGCAAATTCAAATGGCACATCTCGCCGAAGCCTTGCAGTATCGCCCCCGCCAAACACTCTAAACTGGATCCACAATCAACAATCGATGTTTACAGAAAAGGAGAAATGCAATGCCGCTTTTATTTGACATGCCCTATGAGAAGTTGCAAAGCTACCAGGGCACCAATCCTCGTCCGCATGATTTTGATGAGTATTGGGATCGATCTTTGGCAGAGATGCGGTCACTTGATTCCAGGGTGGAGTTGGTTCCGGCTGACTTCAAAACCAGCTTTGCCGACTGTTTTCACATGTACTTTACCGGTGTCGGCGGTGCACGGGTTCATGCCAAATTGTTGCAGCCCAAAAATCCCAAGGGACGCAACCCAGCCATCCTGATGTTTCACGGCTATTCGGGCAGTTCGGGCGATTGGACTTCCAAGTTGGGTTATGTGGCACAGGGTTATACGGTGGCGGCACTCGATTGTCGTGGACAGAGTGGACTCTCGGAAGATAACGGAAGCTATCGCGGCATGACCTTGCGAGGTCATATTGTGCGTGGTCTGGATGATGCGCCGGAAAAGCTTTACTTCCGCTCGGTCTACCTCGATACAGCGCAGATGGCACGCATCGTGATGGATATGCCCCACGTCGATCCAGATCGGGTCGGTGCGACAGGTGGTAGCCAGGGTGGTGGGTTGACGCTTGCCTGCATTTCGCTCGAACCACGCATTCGTCTCGCTGCGCCGGTCTTCCCCTTCCTCAGCGACTACCAACGCACCTGGGAAATTGACCAGGCCAAGGATGCCTATGCCGAGTTGCGCGAATTCTTCCGCTGGTTTGACCCACACCACAAGCGCGAAAACGAGATCTTCACCAAGCTGGGCTATATCGACATCCAACATCTCGCCCCGCGCATCCAGGCCAATGTGCTGATGACCGTCGGCTTTATGGACACAGTCTGTCCCCCCTCCACTCAGTTTGCGACCTACAACAAAATCAAGAGTGAGAAATCCTTGATCCTCTATCCTGACTTTGGCCACGAAAACTTGCCGAACAATGCGGATGATATTTTTAGCTTTTTGAGCCAGTTATAACAGCATTACACAGAGAGCGCAGAGGATTTCACAGAGAACAGAGAGACATTGAGATTTTTTCTCTGTGGTGCGCTGCGCAGGCTATGCCTTCTCTGTGCCCTCTGTGTAGTAATTCGTCCATTGAAAGGCTATTATGGACCGTCCGGTCGTCTTGATTGGAGAAGAGATTGGGGAGGCAAATCTGGCGCGTTTGAGGCAGGCGTACCCTGATCTCGACTTCCGCTATTGTCTTGATGCGGAAAGTTTCCTCAACCATGCAGCGGAAGCCGAGATCATCTTTAGCAAACGTTTTCCACCTGGCATTCTGGCCATTGCCAAACAGTTACGTTGGATTCAAGCCGGCACAGCAGGCATCAACCATCTCTTGGCAGCGGGAATTCACAACTACCCAGTCACATTGACCAATGCGCGCGGCGCGCATGGCACACCCATCGCCGAGCAAATCTTGGCAATGATGTTTGCCTTTGCCAACCGTTTGCCACTGCTGATCCGGGCACAAGGTGAACACCGATCTGTGGCAAAGCAGGCGATCAGCGAGAAGTTTGAACTGGCCGGGCAATCGCTCTGTGTGATCGGCTTGGGTGACATCGGTGGGACCTTGGTGCAAAAGGCTCAATTGCTCGGAATGCGCGTGATTGGCGTGCGCCGAACTTCCACACATTTTCCCGGCATTGACGCACTTTATACAAACGAGCAACTGCTGGAGGCGTTACACCAGGCTGACCATGTGGCGCTCTGTTTACCGTTGACGAGAGCGACTACCGCCATCGTGGGGGAACAGGAATTGCGTCACATGAAAGCCAGTGCCTATATTTATAATGTAGGTCGTGGGGCCTCGATTGAGCCGAATGCCTTGCTTCAGGCATTGCAGCAGGGATGGATTGCTGGCGCAGGGCTCGATGTCACCGATCCAGAGCCATTGCCTGCTGATTCGCCGCTGTGGTCGATGGACAATGTAATTTTGTGCCAACACACGAGCGGCAGCAGCCCCCACAATGCCGACCGCATTACGCAGATTTTTCTTGATAATCTAGGACGCTATCGTCGCAGCGAACCGCTCAACAACGTGATCGATACCGTAGAGGGTTATTGAAGAGCTAAACCGTTAAATCTTCGAACAGAAAGCACAATCTTGACCACGAAATAGACGAAAAGCACGAAAGAAAATATCAGAGACTTTTCGTGTATTTTGTGTATTTCGTGGTCCTTGTGATCTGGCTTATCCAGATTAGGGGGATTTCATGTCTAAATATCGAACTGCCATCATCGCCTGTGGCGTCATTGCTCGTGTCCATGCCCGTGGCTGGCTTGGCGTCGCAGGTCAACCGACTGAGATTGCGGCCATCGCCGATACGAACCCAGACGCCCGCCGCGAGTTTGGCGACTTTTTCAAAGTGGGTCAAGAGCATCGCTATGCCGACTACCGTGAAATGCTCGACAAGGAGCGCCCCGACTTTGTCGATGTCTGCTCCTGGCATCAGCAACACGCCGAGATGGTGATCGCTGCCGCAGCACGCAGACCGAAGGCGATCATCTGCCAGAAGCCAATGGCGGTGAGTCTGGGCGAAGCGGACGAGATGTTGACCGCCTGCGCCCGCAACAACGTCAAGCTGATCATCGCCTATCAACGTCCGCACCATGCTGCTTGGATGAAGGCACGCGAGTTGATCCGCCAAGGGGCCATCGGCAAGGTAACGCAGATACAGTTGGATGACGGCGGCAACCTGCTCAACACCAACTCACACAACATCCGGTTGGCGCTCTTTTTGATGGACGAGCCGAACGTGCAGTGGGTGATGGGTGCCGTCGAGCGCACCACCGACCTAGTCGAGCGTGGGCTGCCCGCCGAAGAGGCATGTCTGGGTCTGGCGCAGTGTGACAACGGAGCTACGATCTTGATCCAGGGCAACCTGGTGCGCGGATTGGGCCAGGGCTGTCGTGTAATTGGCACGGACGGCATCATGGAGTTCGATACCACCCACCATCCCGACGAGATGATTCCCTCCGATGCGCCGATGTACATGCCAGAGATTCCCTCCGCCCGCTACAACTACGAGATCGGCACGGTGCGTTATCTCAATCCCGATAGCAACGGCTGGGAAACGGTAGACGCCCCCTGGTACGACTGTTGGAGTCACCAATGCCAGGAGGCAATTGACTGGGTAGAAGGGAAAACGGATCAGGCGATCAGCAGCGCCGAACGAGCACGCGCCGTGCAGGAAGTGATGATGGCGCTCTTCGAGTCGGCACGCAAGCGACAACGTATCCATCTGCCACTGAAGACGCGCGTCAACCCGCTCAAGTTGATGGTGGAAAGTGGCGATCTGCCAGTCGAATGGCCGGGGCGTTATGAAAGTCGAGCTAAGTTGGTGCGCGGGGAAGGGATGTCGTGGTAGCGATCACTCATCACGAACATCAACTCAGCCTTGCCCGTAGTGTTGGTCGTTCACCCTTGTTGGTGCAACGAGCAGCCCCCACCCAACGTCCCTACATCCACCCCTTACTGGCACCGGATGAGCAAGGCGTGCTGACCGAAGATGTGCCGCCGCATCATCCGTGGCAACATGGGTTGTACATAGGCTACAATGATGTCAACGGGTTTGGCTTCTGGACCGAGGGGCTACGTGGCTCGGCCAACGACGGGACATTTCACCCACGTCCACTGTTGCCGCCAAACATCACCGGCGACCAAGTTCATTGGAGCGTTGAAACAGAGCTACGGGCCCCCAATAGCACGACCTTGCTGATCGAACAGCAGCGTTGGAGCTTCCAGGATAAGGATGACTGCTATCTGCTCCAACTCGATCTGGAATTGCGGGCGCAGACGCATCTTACCTTTGGCCGTTACGACTATGGTGGTCTCTTTTTACGTATGCCCTTTCGTCCAAGTGTGGGTGGAGAGGCAATCAACAGCGAAGGACAGGTCAACGGTGCAGCCGAGCAGCAACGTGCGCGCTGGGTTGCAGTCAGTATGCCGCTGATCGACCGTAGCGAAGAATGGGCTGGCGTTGCGATGCTTGACCATCCAACCAACCAGCACCACCCAACGGTTTGGCGGGTTGACAATCAATTAGGGATTGGCCCTTCACCTTCGAGCAGCGGAAGCTGGCAATTACAACAAGGGGAAAGCATCCTTTTTCGTTATGGGCTCTTTGTCTTTTGTGGACGCACAGAATCGGAGCGGATAGAGGAAGCTTGGCAGCGTTACACCAGTAGTTGAACTGAGTCAGTACAATATGAATTGATTATGATATTTGTCATTCTGAGGCTGCTTTTCGCCGAAGAATCTTGGGTTGACAACGCAGGATTCTTCGCAAACTGCCGCTCAGAATGACAGCTCTCTCTACTCTCGGAAAATCCAGTTTCCAAGTAGTTCGTGTTGTGCGCTTTTACTACTCTACTATTTCGCTGAGGCACTCAATGCAAAGGTCTCGGCGACATCGGGGTTATCCTGTGTGGGCTTATCTTGGTAAAGGAAACAACGTGCAGCGCGTTGCTGATCGACCCGGTAGAGTGGCGGCTTTTGGCTCCAGCACTTTTCCATCACCAGCGGACAGCGATCGGCAAACTTGCAACCAGTCGAATGGCGTGAGTCATCCACAGTACGCAGCGTGCCAGACTCTTCTTCCTGTTCCCAATTACGGACGGCACGCATCTGCGGAATGGACTCTACCAGCAGTTGGGTGTAGGGATGTTTTGGCTCACGGATCACGTGGTCAACCGAGCCAGCCTCCACGACCGTGCCTCGATACATGACGATGATATTTTCACAGATCTGGAAGGCAGTGGTTAGGTCGTGGGTCACGTAGAGAATCGAGATCCCTCGATCACGGTTGAGCGTACGCAAACTTTCTAGAATGGTAGCACGTAACGAAGCATCAACCATCGACACCGGCTCGTCAGCCAGGATGACACGCGGCTTGAGCACGAGGGCACGGGCGATCATTACACGCTGACGTTGACCACCGCTCAACTCATGCGGGAAGCGACCCAAGATATCCTCGGGACGCAGACCGACCGTTTGCAACGCTTCTGCGACCAAACGGCGACCTTCGTCCTTGGAGCCGGCCAGATTGAACTTTTTGACCGCCTCGAACAACAGGTGATCGGCCTTGTAAAAGGGGTTGTAGACGCCAAAGGGATCCTGGTAGATCGGCTGGACGTCGCGCAAAAACTCCCGATGTTGCTGAGAAGTTAGTTTGGTGAGGTCATTGCCCTGGTAGAGAACTTGCCCGACACTCGGAGTTGTGACTCCCAGCAGTAAACGGGATAAGGTGGTCTTGCCACTGCCACTCTCGCCAGCCACAGCGGTCATCGTGGGTGTTTCCGCAGGAATCGAGAAGGTGACATCATCCAATGCCACGGTCTGCTGTTTGCTGAAGGCACCGCCCCCAAAGACCTTGGTCACATTGCGTACTTCCAGAATCGCCGTCATTCTAATCTCTGTTCTCCGCATAAAGATGACAAGCTACCGTCCGACCAAGCTCACCTTGCGTATTTGCGGGCGGCTCAAGTTTGGGTGCAGTGGTTCTACAGTGTGGCATGGCGAATGGACAACGTGGCTGAAAGAGGCAGCCAGACGGGAGATTGATCAGGCGTGGTGGCATGCCCGGAATACCAATCAACTTCTCACGTTTTTCGCTCAGCCCTGGCACGCTTTCCAGCAGCAGTTTGGAATAGGGGTGGAGTGGATTCTCGACCATCTGCTTGATCGGTGCCAGATCCACCAGTTTCCCCGCATACATCACGCCCACCCGGTCGGCAAATTGGGCAATTAAGCCCATATCATGGCCGACTAGGATTACCGAGGCTCCGGTCTCCTTTTGCAGTCGCCCGAGTGTCGTCATCACCTGCCGCTGTACGACCACGTCGAGTGCACTGGTCGGTTCGTCGGCAATGATCAGCTTGGGTTTGAGCGCAGTGGCAGTTGCCATGGCCACGCGCTGCTTCATACCACCGCTCAGTTCGTGCGGGTACATGCGCGCCACCGCCGGCTTAAGGCCAACATGCTCCAGCAGCGAATGGACCCGTTCACGCGCTTCGATCTTACTCAACTTGATGTCGTGATCTTCCAGCCCGTCGATGATCTGGTCTTCGATGCGCATCACCGGATTGAGGGCATTCATCGCCGCCTGCGTCACCAGTGCGATCTCCTTCATACGCACCATGCGCATCTCCTCATCGTTCAGTTTGAGCAGATCGCGGCCATTGAGCAGGATCTCTCCGCCGACGACGCGAGCAGGCTTCTTGGTCAGGCGCATGATCGCCAGCGCCAAGGTCGTTTTGCCGCAGCCTGATTCACCGACCAGGGCCAGACGCTCACCCTTGTAGAGGGTAAGGTTGACGCCGCTGACCGCTTTAACGGCGCCGTTGTCGGTCTCGTAGTGAATGTGCAGATCACGGACTTCGAGCACGGGAGCAGGCGAGCCTGGTGTGGATTGCAGATTGGATGCTGCCATCACATCCCCCTTCTTAGGCGCGGATTCGCCCACTCATCCAGACCACGCGAGACGAGGAAGAGGCCGACAAAGAGCAGCACAATGATGATGATCGGCGGCGCCCACCACCACCACCAGCCATTGAGCAGCGAGCCGTACCAGATGTTCCAATAGATGGTAATGCCTAAGGTGTTCGATTCAAAGGGACCCAACCCTAAGGCTTCGAGGCCGAGCGAGGCAAAAACAGCCGAAGAGACAGCCAACACAAAGGTGGAGACGATGTAGGGCATCAGGTTCGGCATCATCTCCTTGAAGATGATCTCTGGGCCACTCATCCCTGTAAAGCGTGCCAACTCGACGTAGGTCTGGCGCTTGATCACCAGCACCTGCGAACGGAGGATACGTGTTGGGTCCAGCCAAGCCAGCGCCGACACCGTCAACGCCATCTGTTCTATGCTCATCTTCTCCTGAATCGAGATAGCAATCACAATCAGCACCACCAGCGGCGGCACCGTGCGCAAAATGTCCACCAGGGAACGGGTAAAGGTATCAAACCAGCCACCATAGTAGCCGCTAAAAAAGGCGAGCAAGGTGCCAATCACCACGCCAATCGTGCCAGCAATCAGGCCGATGCGGATGGTTTTGGGCGTACCCTCGGTCATCACAGCAAGAATGTCCTTGCCCAAGCGATCCGTTCCCAGCCAATGTTCGGCAGAAGGCGATTGGCTGGGTTTGTAGGAAAGCGGTTGGGCATCTTTGGGGTCGGTTTTAATCGAGCCAATCACGACGAACACAACAATCAGCAGCAGCAGGGCAACGCCTGCGATCAGCGAAGGGTTACGTCGTAAGTAACTGAGAATGGGGCGAACTCGGTTGGCAGATTTGGGCTCGGGCTGTGTCGTCATCGCCGCGCTTGAATGGGTCACCTTATTCTCTCCTGTAATTGATGCGCGGATCAAGCAGCGGATAGACCAGGTCAATGATCAACATGGTGAAGGCGACAGTGATAATGACCATAAAGACGATCCCCTGGATCACAAACCAGTCAAAGCCGCGAATCGCATTGGCCAACACGGTGCCAACGCCTGGATAGGAAAAGACGACTTCGACCACAATTGCACCGGAAATAATCGTGCCCAGCGAGAGGGCCAGGGCTGTTACCTGGGGCAGGATGGCATTGCGGATAGCATAACGAAAAAAGATTCGCTGGCTTTTAAGCCCCTTGGCTTCCGCTTGCAGCATGTAATCTTCGCCCTGCGTCGTCACCATCATCGAGCGCATGCCCATCGCCCAGCCACCAATTTGCGCGATCACAATCGCCAGCGAGGGCAGGATCGAATGATAGAGAATATTGCGGATAAAGCTGAAGCTCAACTCTGGGATACGCTCTGCGCCGTAGCCGCCAAAGAGTGGCAACCAACTGAGCCGAAACGCCAGAATATAGAGCAGAATGATGCCCATCAAATAGGGTGGAACCGCGGAAAAGGTGAAGAAGACAGGAAAGATCGAACGCAAAAAGGAAGGTGCCTTGCCCCACGCCATCGCCGCTCCCACCAAACTTCCCAGCAGAAAGCTGAGCAAGGTCGCCGTTCCCAACAGCCCAACCGTCCAGGGCAGTGCATGCCAAAGCAGCGACAATACTGTCGTCGGATAGTTTGCGATCGACTGGCCGAGATCGAGGCGTGCCATATCGCCAAGGTAGGTCAGGTACTGCTGCCAGAGTGGCTTGTCCAGACCGAACTTGCGGTTGTAGGTATCGATCAACCCTTTCATACTTTCGCCGCCGCTTCCTCCGCCCTGCATCTGAAGTTGGGCCAGTTTTTGCTGGATCGGATCCTGTCCAGTGAGGCGCGGAAAGAAAAAGTTGATGGTCGCCGCCAGGAAGGCAATGAGGAAAAATTGGGCAACTCGTTTGATGATATATTCGAGAGTCATATGATGAAAAATGACAAGGTGACCGGGTGACAAGGTGAAATTTTGATACCCCTTGTCACCTTGTCACCTTGTCACCCGGTCAAACAAACTCACGGTGCGTCGGTTGGTTCCAGGTTCAACAGGGTGTAGGCAAATCCGGTGTGTGGGTGAATGCCATTCATGTAGGGATCGGTGGCAACTGTGGGCCAATTCTTCCAATAGTGTTGGTTGATGCCAGGACGATTGAAGAACTGAACCAACTGAATGTCGGGCAGATCCTTGAGCCAGATTTCCATAGCCTGATGCTCCAGTTCGAGCACCTTGCTCTGCTCTGAGGCATTGCCCAATTGTTTGACGATGGCATCGAAGTCAGGATTGGAATATTGGAAAAGATTTTCTGGGTTGCCCGTCGTGTAAATATTCAGGGTGCGGTAGATCGTGCCTGATTGTGCGCCGTTGTGGCCGAAAAGACCACATTCATAGTTGCCGCCAGACATGGCACCGTAGGCATCAGTCGGTTCATTGTAGCTGGATTCGATGCCGTGCTGCTTCAGCGTTTCGGCCAACACGGGGCCAAGGTCTGTCCACAACGAGAAGCTGGTGATGTTGCACTTGATACGGTCGCCAGTGGAATCGGCCCAGAAACCTTCACTATCCTTGGTGTAGCCAGCCGCCGTCAAGCGAGCGTCGGCATCCGCCGGATCATACTTGCCCGGTTCGTACTTGGCTTCCAGATCCTTGAGATTGTCAATGTTGGCTTGCAGTCCTTTGAAGGGCGGGAAGGGCCAGTTCGAAATTTGACCTTTGCCGTTGTAGGCAAATTCGACCAACTTTTCGCGGTCAAGATAACGATTGATCGCCCAACGTACTTCGGCTTTGCCCAAGTGTTTGTCTTTGTTATTCAGGTGCAAGGCAGTGGGCCACCAAGAGACCATCCCATAGACGCCATCCCGCCCGGTCCAGGTGGTTGTATCGGGGTTTTCCTTGAGGATTTGCTCGATCACATCCACGCGCAGATCGTGGGTTTCGTCGATCTCATTGCGGATCATGGCGGTACCCTGTGCTTGATCATCTGCAATGATAATCTGCGTGTAGCGCTCGACCTTGGGCAAATCATGGAAGCCACTCTTGCAGGCCCACCACTCATCGCAGGTCTTCACACGGTCAATCACACGGCGGGTGTCATCCGAGAAGGCCAAGCGCCAAGGGCTGGTGGTCACGGGGCCTTTGCCTTCATTGTAATCAGTGAACTCGGTCCAGTCCTTATCTTTCCAAATATGTTCAGGAACGATCATGGTAGCAGTGTCACCCTTAGCGACAACCACTTCATCATGAAAACGGGGCGCAGGAAAGTTGAAGATAATTTTGACTGTTGAGTCATCTACGACAACGGCTTCCTTCACAAAGGTCTTGTAGATACCACCAGTTTGTACCTTGTCTCCTAGATCACGCAATGTGTTCATCGTATAAGCCACATCGTTGGCGGTAAAGCGTTCGCCATCGCTCCAAGTGACCCCCGAACGAAGTTTGTAGGTCAGCTCTGTTGCATCAGCATTATATTCCCAGCTTTCTGCTAACCAAGGATAGGAATGACCATCCAGCATATCAGCATAGACCAACGGCTCATGGAAGAATTGGATGCCAGCCTGCCAAGTACCACCTATGGCATAGGGGCTCCACATTTCACCAGGACCATAGCTGCCCTTCTGGGCAACAATGACCGTGCGGTTACGGGGAACCTCGGACGTAGGTCCTCCCCCTGCCGCAGCCGCAGGTTGGGCTGCTTGCGCAGCGGCCGGCGTAGCCGTTTCTTGAGCCGCAGGTGCAGCAGGTTGTCCGCCTGCACAGGCAGCCAGCAACAGTGCTAGAATGGTCAGACAACTCAAAATGCCATTCAACTTCTTCATACCCTTCGCCTCCTTGTGAAAGCACTCAATCATACGCCGAATTGGCTCACTTTGGCATAAGGTGGGATTGCAGAACAAGGGAGATAAGCGGCTCCAAATGTAAAACTAACCAAGCGGTTAACCATACAGAGCATCAATATAAGTCCTGCCTCACCAATACCTTCTTACCCATTCGCCGTACGGATAAAATAGAGAACAAAGTATAGGGTTGTAACTAACGTTTTGGGAAATGGTATACCAGCAGAAGAAGTATAACAGAGAGATGAAGTTTCTAAAAATCACAATCACGTTCGCGACGATCCATCACAGCATGCATTTTTCGCTGATCGGCGCTCTACCAGGCTGACTTCTCGATAGAATGACTAATCAGGCAAGACAATACCGTAAGTAGACAGCTTAACAATTACAGCCCGATTGGCAACATAGCGGTTACTTTCCAAACCAATTCATGTTCATTACCTCTTCATCGCACTATATGAACCAAAATTCAAACAAACAACTGTGAATTAACTATTATTTGATAAAAGATACGACATTCGCCTATTGTCGCCTTTCGTAAACAAGCTTATACTTAAAGCACATCAACAACCACAGGTTGATGACTAACACGCAGACACGCACTCAATGTACAGGGAGAAGAGCCATGTTGACCCAATCAGTCAATTGGATCTAGTCATCATTGACGGATTCATGTGAGGCAAGGTTTATTCCCAGCCTCGGCCGTCGAGGTTAACCACTTGCTGAAAGACCTCAGATCGGCAATAGCAGAAGCGCCCAATTCTACAGATTGGGCGCTTCTGTTTTTCCAAATCTAGACAAAAAACGAGCGTAGCGGATCTCGCTACGCTCGTTTTGGTGGGCAATACTGGACTTGAACCAGTGACCTCACGGATGTGAACCGTGCGCTCTAACCAACTGAGCTAATTGCCCCTGAATTTGATTCGACAGGATAATAAGTATATCATATCCCTAAATCTAGGCAAATCAGAATCCATTCGTTACCATTCAGACGATTCTTTTTCAAACATTTTTATGTACGCAGCGCGCAAAAACCGCATTCGACTTCGCACTACGCTATTGATCATGATCTTTGCTATGTTGGCGGGAGCCATTCTTACCTTGACGCTCATGCAACAGGAAATCACGCGCTTTCGCCAGGCATCCGTCAGCGCCCCACCAAGTTCTAGTCAAAAGGTCGACTGGGTCGAGATGTTATCGGCCTTTGGCGAAGAAGTGATCCAGACCTTTATCAGTATGACCAGTGATACATACTGAGTGAGTACAGCAGTGAGACAGTAAAACAGTGATAAGTCAACTGGCTCACTGTCTACTGTCTCACTGCCCTACTGCTATTTGTTCGGGTCAAATTCACAGCTTTGACCTTTGACACTGTTGAAATAGATACAGAGATCAATGTAGGCTGGCCGGAACAAGGTTTGAACGGTGTCCGCTGGCTCCATAATCGCCCACCAATATTGCTCCTCATTCTTCGGATCACCATCGGCTAACCAATCGGCATTCGGCATGGTCAACAGACTCATCAAACCAACCCACGGCCAATGTTGGGCAGCATACTGGTACGCTCGTTTTAGGTAATCTCCCTGCACCTTATCCGTGATCCCAGCGTCGGCACCGTGCCATTTGTAATCGGGATTGACTGAATCAAAGGTCCAGCCAAACTCCAACAGTACAATCTTCTTGTTACTGTCACCATAACGTTCCATGATGGCACGAATATCTTCGACATGGCGGAAGGAGAAGAAGCGATAGCCACCATATTTCGGCTTATTGGCGGCGGCTTCAGCCGGGTCGAGTTCGGGTGGAGCGGCAAACCCTGCACCATGTACGCCCAGCATGTCAAAATAGCCGTTACTGCTACCCATTGCCTTGTACATCTCTTCATAGAATACATCATCCGGCATGGCATTGTTGTCATTGCTGCCTGTCGGCGCCATTCCTGCGCTGATCACAATTGCATTCGGATTGGCGGCTTTGATGGCTTGATAGGCTTTACCCAAAAAGGCGACGTATTCTGCTGGATTGGGTCGTTTGCCTCCCCACTCGCGGGCGAGATTGGGTTCATTCCAAATTTGGAAGGCTTGGATGCAGCGAGTCGGTTGCGAACAGTTATATCTGGCGGCCACTGCGCTGGCAAAGGAAGCAAAAGCATCGGCATTGCCTGGAGGCGCACCAGCCCAGAAGGTTGTTAGCTTGGGATCGATGCTTAAACGGGCCAGTAGCTTCAACCCATGATCGCTTACGTCCTTTACCACCCGGTCAGCGATGGTCCAGTCATATTGGCCAGAACCAGCCCCTTCGATAGTCTCCCAGGCAAAGGTTTGTTTGACCCAATCAAAATTGGCCTTGTGCATCATATCAAGGTCATGGCTCGCCAGTTCTGGTTTCCACCAAAGAAAAGCTTGTGCCCCAAATTCCGGACTGCGCATCGAAACTGCCGGTCCTGGTGCGCTCGAATTGGGAGCGGTGGTTGGTGTTGCTTGTGTCGTATCGGAAGAAGGGTTTTGAGCTGTTGCCTGCACTGTCTTGAGATCGACAAATTCCGCAGCGAGCCAGCCCACCGTTTGTCCGTTTTGAGCAACTTGAACCCATTGTCCATCGGGCGACTTGGAGACCACGGTAAAGGTTTCACCTTTATTGGCAATACGAACGATCGTACCTGTGGCACTGGGATCGCTGCGCAGATTCAAGCCACCATCGGCGTTCACGGTCGCTTCAGTTTTTTCTTCGGTTACGGGTGCAGGTGTTGGTACAGGGGTATCTGCTGGCTGGGGCTGACTACCCCCGTTGTTTGTTTGAGCCGCGGGTGTATCCGTTGCCACCACGACAGAGGGTTCACCCGATCCTTCAGGTGTTTTTGTTGGGGTCGGCGTAGGCTCGGGATCACTGCCACAGGCAGCCAACACAAAGAGTACAACCAGCAACAGACAAAGACGTAAAAGAGAACGCTTCATTCAGACTCCATAAACAGGCAATATGCCTACAGCACTAAAATAATGCAAATGCGAGTGACGAGTAGCGGGTGGCAGATAGCCTAGCCTGTAACTCGCCGCTCGCTATTTCAGATAACGCCTACCTGAGACGCTATCAACGGCCCGTTAGTTCCTTCAACCGCCCATAGGCTTGCCGTCCCATCACTTGCCATTGTGACATCTCACCAAAGCCATAGTTGAGATTCCACAAAATCGCACCGCCCACATAGCCGCTGTTGGCCATCATGCGGAAGGCATTGACTGTGTATTCAGCCTGTTGGGCTTCGCTGACGCGCGCCGCATATTCGTAGCCCGGATAGGGTGATTGACTAGAGGCCCAACCAAACTCCGTGGCCCACAGTCGCTTATTGGTGTCACCAAACTGCACCATCACAGCCCGTGACTCTTCCAGTGTGCTGCGGAAGTAGAAGCTGCGGTGATTGACATGCGAAGGGGCATCATAACGACCCGCAGTCCAATCGTTGAAAGTTACTTCGGGTGGATTGGCAAAACCACTGGGGTGAATTCCCACGCCATCACTATAGTTGGCCAATCCATTCTGATACATGCCACGCAAATAGCCGATGTCATCGCGGGCCACGTCGGTATCACCGGCTGGCGTTGTCGCACCGCTGATCACCAACATGGAGGGGCAGGCAGCTTTGATGCTAGCGTAGGCACGTCGCAGCAAATCCATGTACGAAGCAGGGTCGAGTGGAAAGCCTTCCCATTCGCGTTGCAGATTTTGCTCATTCCAGACTTCAATCGCCAAAAGTCGGCCACAGTAGCGACTGGCGATTTGGCCGACAAAGTTAGCATAGAGGTTAAAATCTTCCGGCGGGCCACCGGTACCACCCTTATTGGGGCGGGCCCAGGTTGGGGAGGTAACGACACTAAAGAGCACATTGATGCCACGGCTGCTCATCACGTTGATGATGCCGTCCATCTCTTGCCACTGAATGGCACCCCGTTCAGACTCGGCAAATTCCCAGCGAATCTGCTGTTTGGTCAAGCTGAAGCCGATATCCTGAATGGCATTGGCAGAGCCTTCCTTGTCCCCTTGCCACATATTGGCCTGAATGCCGAGCATAAAGCTGCCACCACCCGCAGGGCGAGGTGCACTGGGGGGCGGGGCAGATGCACTTGCCACTGGGGCTGCACTTGCTGTTCCTCCAGCACTGGTCAGGCTAGCCAAGACCCATCCTTCAGTACCCCCAGACAAGGAGACCTGCAACCAATCTCCTGCATCGTTTTTGCCTTTGACGGTGAGTACCGTGCCAGCTGAGGCTCCCGTAACAACACCGTTGTTGGTTCCCGGGCCGCTGCGCACATTGATACGTCCAGAACGCACAGTGACAGTAGAACCATCAGTGCTAGCGCTTTGGGCAGCAGCAGGAACCGCCGCGGGTGCGCCACTACCACCTGAGATATAGGCGGCAGAAACCCACCCATCCCCGCTAAATGCACTGCTGGTAACATGATACCATGCGCCACTGGCATCACTTTCCAGGATCGTCACCGTAGCGCCGCCGTTCAATTTGGCAATGACGCCATTGCCGGTGCCTGGCCCGCTGCGTACGTTGAGGACAACCCCCGCGTTGACTGTACCGGTTTGTTGCTGAGCAAAAGCAGTTGTCGGCAGCAGCATCAACAGAAGCAAAGCCATGATGAGTGAAGCGGAATGAATTCTCTGCAATTGAATCGATTGAGGGCGAAAAAGATAAGATTTTCTCACGTTTTGGCTCCAGAAATGCTCAATAAAGAAAACTCTACACAATAATCTTCGATTTTCGTAAGTCGCTGGGAATATACGGCAATTTTACTTTGCTTTTGGGCGCTAGCAAAAATATAGGCCACGCCTGAGCGTGACCTATTGGGTACATTATTACAATTTACGAGATTTATTATACCTTTCAGCGTTAATGACGACAGGAAATGCATCTCATCGAATCAAGCGCGCCCCGCTGCGGGTTCGATGAACTTGAAGCGAAAGATGCATAAACCCTAAACTACTTGGGCATCGAAGCCAGTGCGCTAAAGGCAGGCAGTGGCGTCCAATCGTTTTTGACGATACCCCATTGCGCCTTTTCTGTACCATCTGCGACGACACGGAAATTCAGATTCCACAAGATCATAGGTCCGGCCCAGCCCCAAGCCTTGGCCATCTTGTAGGCTTCAACGGTCCAAGTTGCTTGTTCGTCAAAGTCATTATCATTGGCGTAAGCGTAGTTCGGATTGAACGCTCCACCCGCTGCCCAACCAAACTCAGAAGCGACGATAGTCTTGTCGGCGGCTCCATATTTCACAGCAATCGCCCGGTAGCCTTCCATCGTGCTACGGTACGACCAGGAATGATGGGGAGAATCACAGGCGCCGTTAAAGCTATTGCCTGATTTTTGAATTTCGGCACAGGCGGTGTCCCAGGTTGCCCACGGCGGTACATTATAGCCACTGGGATGGGCACCGACAGAGTCCATATAGTTGGCTGCACCAGCCTGGAACATCCCTTCCAGATAGGTGAAATCGTCGACGGCCAGGCTGCCATTATTGCCTGCCGGGGTGAGGGCACCGCTGACGACGTACATCGAGGGGCAGGCAGCCTTGATTGAAGCATAGGCTGCTGCGAGTAAACGCACATAATCTCCCGGGTTCAACGGTCGATTACCCCATTCATAGTGCAGATTTTCTTCGTTCCAAACTTCGATCGCTTTGAGCGATGAGCCACAATATTTACCAGCCAATTTACCGACAAAGCTGGCATAGGTATTGGGATCGGCAGGTGGTCCACCCACGTTTCCATCAAAGCCAGATTCACGGGCCCAGGCAGGTGCACCTACCACACTAAAGAAGACATTGAGTCCTTGTGCATTGGCTGCATTGATAATTGGGTCCATCGGGCCAAAGTCAGGAGCGCCTGCGCTGTCCTCAAAACGCTTCCATTCGATCTGCGACTTCACCCAGCCAAAGCCCAACCCCTTGGCCGAGCCCATCACCTGTGAAATCATGCCATCGCTGGTGTCGATCATGTGGGCCTGGATACCGTAGCCAAAGGGAATACCACCAGCCGGAGCAGGAGCACTGACAACAGGCGGCGCCGCAGCAGCAGCTTGTGGCGCCGGAGCCTCTGGTTTGACTTCTCCGCCGCCTGTATTGGCAGGAGCCGCAGCAGCAGCGATCTGCTGTGGTGCCTCTGGAATGTTCTGAGCAAGCTGAACGCCCGAGACATCACCCAAGGTATTGACCAACTGGCCGATCACCCAGCCACTGTTGCCATTCGGCAGGGCAATTTGCCACCAATCTCCTGCCTGGTTCTTGCCGATGATCTCAAAGCTGCCACCCGGTTGAATTTGTCCCAACGTGTTGTAAATTGTCCCTGGCCCTTCACGCACATTGACGATATTGGTGCCAACAAGTCGTGGCTTGTCAACTGTTGCGGTTTGGGAAGGAGCGGCTGGCGCAGCTGCCGTAGATGTGTCAGCAGGAGCCGCGACCTTGGCGGCAACAGCTTGAACCGCCTTTAGGGCTGAAGAGAGCGACTTGGTGATCAGGTTGCCTTTGGCATCGGATAGCTGAGCTTCAATCTTGACATCACCACCGGCTGGCATATTGATGACCGCCTTTGGGTTGTCCATGGTCGTCGTGGTCTGCCCCATCGGCTTACCATCAGGACCATAGACAACAAAGGCCAGGTTGATCGGTGTCTGTTCTGCTTGAAGTTTGACTCCCTCTTGGAATTGCAGAACAACGTTCCACAAGTTGGGATCGATATCGCCGTTAGCAGGAACCTGCAAGTTGACGTTACGCACGTTGAAATTCTGGATGACCGATAGCTTATGTTTGAAGCTACCTTCATTCTCAATATAAACCGTGCGTTCCAACCCTTGGGCGTCAATATACTTGTAAGAATAAGCACCAATGGTGGGATCCCAGGTCACATTATTCATGAGCGTGGGGTTGTCAAGCGAAACGGTGGCTTGATTATCCACGGTTTCCAACTTGACCTTTTGCACCAGCGGTTGCAATGCCTCTTTGTAGCCTTTGGGCAGTAGATAGACGCCGCTCCGTTCGATCGACTGGCCGCTAAACTCAATCTGGATCTTGCTGCGGTCGATCTGGCTCACGGCCCATTGCAGCATGGCTTCCATCTCGCCGCCGGGTTGATAGGCTCGTGGATCCACAGGTGCAGGAATGACGACAGTATCAACATCTTTACCGATGTTGCGCCAATCGTAGCCGCCTGTATCCCAACGATCCTCGGCAATGGGGTTGGGAGTGTCGACCCGCACGGCAATCGTTTTACCGTTGGCATGCAATTCTTGCGCAATGCGCCGGATCAGGTGGACATAATCGGCGATGACAGTTGGTTGTGGGTCTACTCCACGATAGTCAATGATCACGCCTGGATAGCCATTTTGAACCACGGTTTCGCGCACGGCGGTCACCTGGTTGTCCATCATACCGGGGTCGCTCAACATGTTATAGAGCAGATCGGTACGAACTGATTCAGGTTGTAATGAACTGCCCTGCCAATTGCGAATGACAGGTAAGGTTTTGCCACCATCATTGGTCGGCGCAACCCCTTCAAGCGCTCCATCGCCGCGCAACGCCAAACCTGCTTTGGCTTCGTAAGTAGCCACGGCATTGGCAGGTGCTTGCGGGCTGGTGCCGATATCGACTGTGGCAGCCGGAACCGCCGACGTAGTCTGCACTACCATAAAGTTGGAGGGAACTTCGGTCAGATCTGCTTCAATCACATCCTCTGAGTCCAACACCTCGCTGGGCAGGTAGTTCCAACTTGAGCCGTCCCAATTGTAAAGACTCAAGGTCGTATAGGGCTTGCTATCATTCGGGATAGGAATGCGCAAATTGACCTGCGACGGTGAGGTTCCCCGCGTGCGCAGCTTGTAGATCGGGCTGCGCGGCAGAATGGTGACCGGCATGTTCTTGGCAGCATCATAAAGCTCGCTGCCCTGCTGGCTAGCCTGGAAATCGAGCATCGGTGTGCTCTTCAAGTTGGCGAAGAAAGCGCTATCCACCCCGTCGGAGGGGAAGCTAACCACTGTGCCATCCGGATCCTTGAGGGAGCCACCTGAGGCGGAGATACGAGTATAGTTCAGGAAATCGAGCTGTTGTAGTGCATTGAAGGGAGGAAGAAGCGCCACGGTGATGATGAGCAATGGAATGATCACAAAAGTGAAAATCCATGCTGCGGGGCCTTCAACAATACGTGTCAATCCGTTGTAGTTCGACGAGCGCCTCTGAATTTGTCTACTTTCGACGCGTCGATTCACGTTTCGTCGACTTTCGAGGCCACTATCAAGACGTCTATTTTCGAACCGATTGTCGAGGCGTCTGTCAGAACGGGTGCCTTGCATATTGAAAACCGACTCCTTATAAATTTATCTCGGTAGATCATGATTTACACAATGGAGGAATTCAATCTGCTATTGTGTAAATACGCTATTCTATCTTACAGAGAATCTATTTGTGTGCCAATCTCGTTTTGGCACTTGAAAGAACTGATCCTGTCTAGCTCGACTAGGACCGGGTTACGAAGGTTTGAGACTCTAGACAATTATAGACACAACAAAATAAGCAAGTAGAAGGTGAGTGAATGAACGCTCCCCGTTTCTATTCACCGATTTATTCTATATAAAAGGTTCATCAAACTTTTCATTCAGAATTTAGGCTGCGAGACCTACCTATCTATTTAACAAATTATCATAACATAGAGAAAATCGACGACAAAACCTTATTGTGTAATGATTTAAACTCTGCCCTACTATTTTCAGACTTGATTCATACGATTTATATTAAATACAACGATTAAGCGCCAAATTAGTCAGAAATTTCGTCTTACAAAAGCAAGCTTAAGAAATAAATTTGCCTTACTGTGGTTACTAAACATTTTCTTCGCTCTCAACCGAAACTCGCAATTCAGGGTGTACGGGGTATACTAAAAAAATGCGTAATGAATTGGTTTTACAACGACGCCGCCGTCGTCCGTGGCGTTGGTTTGAATTTATTGTCCTACTTGGCTTTGGACTTTTTCTCGCACTTGGGCTTGGTGCGCTCTATTTGCTGTGGACGATGGACCGGCAGCCAGCCCTGAGCCTCACATCTACACCAGAACAGACGTTACAAGTGGATCAGATTGTTCCCCACTTAGCCACTCGTCATCTTGCCGGTGATCCATTGGAGGGTTTAGCGCGCCAGGCGGCGCAGGCAAATCAACTGGCAACCGCCTATGCCTTGTTGCTGTTTGATACACCCAACCAGCCAATCGCCACATCGGCGCTCTGGTTGCAGCTTGCACAACGTCAATCACAACAGGCAGATACGGCACGCGCTGCGCGGTCGGTCGAGATGGCACAGCGTATTGCTTTGCTTGATCCACGCTTGTCGCCGCTGGAACGGGCACAACTGCTCACGGAATGTGCCAAAACCTACCACGACAATGGCTACGATACACTGGCACTCTTTACTATTCAACAGGTCGTTCGTATCACGGCGCAAACTCCAGGCTGGTTGCCCGCACAGCGGAGTCAACTATTCAGCAACTTGCAGCCGATTTTTGCCACTCTGCCAGAAAATACGGAAAGCAGAACGCTGAAACTCCAAGTCGATGATTTTGCGGCAAATCCTTATCTGTCGCCTACTGGCATCGTGATCACACCAACGCTGTTCACCTTTGCGCACACTGTTACCTTCACCGAACCTGTTACTTCGGCCCTTGCGGCAAGCCAACAAGCCGCCAAAGCCTTGGCCGATCGTTATGCGATCACCGCTGGGCGGGATGTTGACCCTGAACGCGAGGCGCTCCATGTGGCTCTGCTCAACGAAGATCGGGCTCGCTTTGCCTATGTGCAGCAGGGACTAAACAGCGCAACGCCCATCGAGGATCGTTTCGGGATTCTGCTGGCCCAGCGCGATTGGTTGACAACACGGCTGCGCGTTGCGTTGCGCGGCTATGGGTTGCCACTGGTCAACGAGTGGGAGATCGATCTTGAGGGCATGCGGCGTGAGTTGAACAGCAATACCACTGCTCTAGACGCCTTATTTACCGAGTTAGCGGCCAAACAAGCCAGCCCCGAACAACAGACGACCTTGCGCTTAGAAGCGGCGCTGTGGCTGGCCGAGCAGTTTGAACTGGGTCTTTACCCCGAAGGCAGAGGCGAGGATATGGGTGAACGGATTCGTGCAGCCCAAGCAGAAGTGGAACAGAAGATCGGCCCATTGGCCTTGCCCCTCCAGTTCGACCCGAATTCAGAACGGGTCAACTATGACATACAGCAACGGTAGCTGTATTCCAGTAGGCCATTCGACTTTAGCCGTGGGTTAGCGTAGGGTAGCCTGGGTGGCTTGGCTGGTATCACTGTCGTCTGCTCGGTAAAACCAGTCAGGTGTACTTCCATCTTTGGGATCGTATAAGATTCGTTGCTTGTTTGACCTCAAAAACTGGGTTGACAGTTCGCCTATCTGAGCGTATACTATCAGTGGATAGAAACACCACTCCTCATTTTGTCACAGCACACAGATAGAAGTCATGCATAAGGGAAGGGTGTATTTTATCCAGAGAGCACCTCTGCACTCGGGTTACGTTCGTTGTTCCAAGAGAGTGCATTTAGAATATTTTACTGAATTATCCTTTTGCGGGATTTGGTATAACGTTTAGTAACAAAGATGGAGATAGAGCTCATGCGATGGTGTAGACCTCAAAAGGTAATGGTTGAGGTAGATGGTATCAAGGTATTGTGACACCCAGGCAGCGTTTGCGCCTGGGTGTTTTGTTTTTTTCAAGTGTGGTTACTAAGCCTTCTAAACGTTGTTCCCTAAAAGGAAATTAGTACTTTTTGTGTGAAACGTGTCTACCGAGGCTATACATAATTCACCAAACAAGAAAGGATCAAACTATGGACTCAGCAGCCAGCAGAATTCTCAAAGCTCGTCAATATGCCGAAGAACGCGATCGCCGTGTGAAAGTGCACAGCTTTGAAATTGAGTTGCACGGGGACAATCGCAATCACCTCGTTTCGTACAACAACGGTGAATGGGACTGCCGAGATTGTGAGGAGTTTGAATTGCGCGGTGTTTGTTCTCATGTGATGGCCATGGAAGAGATCTTGGGTGAGACAGTCGAACCCGCTGTGATGGCCACTCCCCACGTTGCGTAAAGTCGAGCCAGTAAGTTCTATCCCTAGGACTACGCACACCACCCCAACAACGGGTTGATTGGCAAGTGCGTACCTCTTGTACAAATCGAAACAAAAGGCGACAGTCGCAGCGACTGTCGCCTTTTGCTTACAAAGGCCTCCATTTTCTTCATGTCAAATTCAGCACTTTGTCTAAGAACCCACACGACAAGTGTCGCGTGACAACTCCTCTTGATAGCGTAAACTACAAATAAGCTGGAATTCGTCAGCGGATTGACAGTTGATTTTCAAGTAAATTGGAGTAAAAATCCAAATAAAGGGCACAAGACTTGCCTGTCATGTCGTTTCGACCAGGCAGAGGCGGAATCAAGTAGACGTCGCTCAGACAACGTGAAAATTGCGAGTGACAGGTAGTGGGTTAACTCGCAATTCGTAATTCACAACTCGCTATTTTCAGATTAGAAAGGCTATACTAGGTTTGCTTTGCAATTGCGTGAGCTAAGCAAAACATATATTCAGCTCATGTTGCGCGCTGCCGTTACAAACCGGCGGCACCTTCACCAGGACATGCTTGACCAAATTTATCGGTGACTGGCGTAACATGAATCATGGAAGCTATAGAGCAATCATCCTAGGAAAGCCTTTATGTCGGAAAATCAAAGAACCAGATCAACATCCAGAAATGCGGGACTGCGCCAATCGCTTCAATTCATTGTCGGTATTGTAATCAGTGCCGTATTCGTTACAATCTCGCTGCGCGGGTTGCATCTATCCGAAGTTCTTGAATCGCTACGCACAGCGAACTATTGGTGGATCATCCCAGGTGTTATTGTCTATTTTATAGGCTTGTGGGCGCGAACCTGGCGCTGGCATTACACGTTGCGTCATCTAAAATCGATTCCGCTGCAACGACTCTATCCGCTCATCTGTATCGGTTACTTTGGCAACAATGTCTTTCCATTCCGAGCAGGCGAGGTACTACGTTCCTACGTACTCAAGCAGCGCGAGGATGTGCCGATCAGTGCCAGCTTAGCCACGGTCTTTATCGAGCGCATTTTTGATGGGCTGGTCATGTTGCTTTTTGTCTTTGTAGCCTTACCCTTTGCACCGTTGCCTGTCTTCTATCGCAACTCGGTCATTGTCTTGACCTTGTTGCTGTTTGCAGCAACCGCTGTGTTTGTTTGGATGGCTGTGCAGCCGACGCGCGTCGAAATTTTTTATCGCTGGTTGGCGGATCGAATTTTACCTGCAGGGGTACGCGAAAAGACCGATGGCATTTACCAAAAGTTTATGTCTGGACTCAAGAGTCTGAGCAGTGGCAGCGACGTGTTGATGATCTTCGTCACTAGTATCGCAGTCTGGTTGATGGAAACGGTGAAATATTGGTTCGTGATGCACGCATTCAGCTTTAGCGTCTCGTTCCTGGTATTAATGCTGATGAACGGATTAGTGAATCTCGCTACAACGCTGCCTTCAGCCCCGGGATATGTCGGAACCTTTGACGCTCCAGGAATCGGTGTGCTGACTGCCTTTGGCATTGATCGGGCCGTCGCAACAAGTTACACCTTGACACTTCATGCCGCACTTTGGTTACCGGTTACATTAGTGGGAGCTTGGTATTTTTGGCGTGGGCATCTACGCATACGCGAAGTAGTTGAACAGACATCGTAATATTATGACAAGATGACAAGATGACAAGATGAAGTGATGACAAGATAAATATAGATCATCTAGTCACCTTTCATCAACCGATCTTAGGGCGTCATCCCTTCAAAATAAGCTCATCTTGTCCCTATTATCCAATAAGGAGCTAGAATTAAATGAAAAATATAGCTGTCGCAGGAACTGGCTATGTAGGTCTTTCCACCGGAACCTGCTTTGCCGACATGGGCAACACCGTCACATGTATTGATATCAACGAGGAAAAGATTGCCCTCCTGCGCGAAGGGAAAGTGCCGATCTATGAGCCAGGGTTGAGCGAAATGATTGTCCGCAACGTCAAGGCTGGTCGTCTGAACTTCACCACCAACTATGTCGAGGCGCTCAAAGACGCTGAGTATGTCTTTATCTGCGTGGGCACCCCCAGCGGCGTCGATGGTGAAGCTGACTTGCAATATGTGCGCATGGCAGCACAATCGATTGCCCAAAACATGGATCACCCACTGATCGTGATCAACAAGTCTACGGTCCCTGTTGGTACTGGTGATTGGGTGGCCGATATCATTACGCGCAGCCAACCCTCCCCCATTGACTTTGATGTGGTCAGTTGCCCCGAATTCACACGCGAAGGTTCAGCGCTCTACGACTTTATGAACCCTGACCGTGTGGTGCTGGGCAGCCGCAACCGGGAAGCCGCTGAGAAGGTCGCGCAGTTACACCTTCCCTTGCGTGCCCGTATTATCATCACCGACTTGCGCACAGCCGAAATGATCAAGTATGCCAGCAATGCCTTCCTGGCGACGAAGATTAGCTTCATCAACGAGATCGCCACCATCTGCGAAAAGCTTGGGGCCGACGTGCGCGAAGTTGCCGTGGGCATGGGCTATGATCGACGCATTGGTTCGCACTTCCTGGATGCCGGCTTGGGCTATGGCGGCTCCTGTTTTCCAAAGGATGTCAAGGCGCTGGAACACATGGCCTTGGTCCATGGTTCGCATCCATCGCTCTTGCGCGCTGTGATGGAGATCAACCGTGACGCACGCCGCTGGGCAATTTTGACCCTGCGCCAATTGTTGGGTGGCTCGATGGATCAGAAGAAGATCGGCATCCTCGGTCTTGCCTTCAAGCCCAACACCGACGATATTCGTGAAGCGCCGGCCATCGACATTGCCCGCATGTTGCAAAACGAAGGGGCACAGGTTTCTGGCTACGATCCGGTTGCAATGAACAATGCTGGACGGTATCTGCCCAATCTACGCCTTGCCGAGGATCCCTATGATCTAGCGGAAGGGGCGGATGCATTGCTCGTGGTGACCGAATGGAACGAGTTCAAACAGGTGGACTTGGCTCGGATCAAGAGCCTGATGCGCCAACCTGTAGTGGTAGATGGTCGCAACCTATACGATCCTGAAAAGATGGGTGCAATTGGCTTTACCTATCGCTCTGTGGGCCGCGGCAACTTCCTGATTAATGCTGTCAGCAACGGCAATGGCAAAAGTAACGGCAACGGCAACGGCTATCATGCCGAAGATGAAAAGTCAGTCATTGTCTCAGCGGCCAGGTCCAAGCGTAGCAAATAATGCCTCTGTTGTTTGTCAGTTAAGCTAAAACTTGGTACGCTGTACGGGCATGAGTTTCATGCCCGTTTTTTAATTTGAGTAACTGCGGCCCCACCCTAACCCTCCCTTTTGGGGAGGGAACTATGAAGGGAAGGATTATGTTTTACCTTCTGTCCACCAAACAGAATCCCTCCCGTGACTATCCCCTCCCTTTTGGGGAGGGTTAGGATGGGGCTGACTTGACAGTTATCCATGATGTGACAATTGCGCTTGCAATCCGCAAATCCGCAATCTGCAATCGATAAATCTCTATGCTCCTAACCTCCACACTCGACAATGGCCTACAGGTAATCACCAAAGAAATCCACAGCGCACCTGTCGCCAGCTTTTGGATCTACTACCGAGTCGGTAGCCGCAACGAACATCCCGGACTTACCGGCATCAGCCATTGGGTTGAGCACATGCTCTTCAAGGGAACAGAACGTTACCCGCGCGGCGAATTTGATAAGGCCGTCTCGCGTGCGGGTGGTATGTTCAACGGCATGACCACTCAAGATTGGACCACCTACTTTGAAACGTTTCCCTCGGATCGCATCGAACTGGCGCTGGATGTGGAAAGTGACCGCATGGCCAACAGTGTATTCGATATCGAAGAGACCGAGTCGGAACGCACCGTCATTATCAGTGAGCGGGAAGGCAGCGAAAACAGCTATTCCTATCTGCTGAGTGAAGAGCTTCAAGCAACTGCCTTTCGCGCACATGGCTACCGTCACCCGATCATTGGCTGGAAGGAAGATCTGCTCACCATAACGCGCGCTGATCTCTATGAGCACTATCACCGCTGGTATCGCCCAAACAATGCGATCGCCGTGGCCGTTGGCGATTTTGACACACAGGCCATGCTTGCCCAAATCGAACGTTACTTTGGTAAGATACCAGCCGGGGCACCGCTGCCCCAGAGCAAACTCCAAGAACCAGCACAAAGTGCGGAACGGCGCGTCATACTCCAAGGCTCCGATCCCACAGCCTACTATACGCAGGCTTTTCATGCGCCGTCAGCCACCCATGAAGATTTTTTCCCTTTGATTGTGATGGACGCAGTACTGAGCGGAGCCAAGGGCATGGGTATTTTGGGCGGCGGGGCCAACAATCGCAGCAATCGACTCTACAAAGCCTTGGTCGAATCAAAACTGGCAGTGGATGCGAGCAGCAACTATAGCCCAACCATTGACACTAACCTCTTCAGCTTTGCAGTCACATTGGCCCCCCAAGTCGAACATGCCCAGATCGAAACCGTAATCTGGGAAGAGATCGAGCGCATTCAGTCCGAAGGGGTAACGACGGACGAGCTACGAAAAGCAATTAAGCAGACTGCAGCGCAGTTTGCCTACAGCAGCGAAAGCGTTACCAATCAGGCCTATTGGCTGGGCTTTAGCCAAGTTGTCGCCAGCCTCGACTGGCTGGATTCTTGGCAAAATCGGCTGACTGCTGTTTCCAGCGAAGATGTCCAGCGAGTCGCCAGCCACTACTTTTCACCGGAAAAACAGACGATCGGCTTGTATGTGCCAGAAGTAGGTGAAGAATGACCGCACAAAACTCCCTTCCGGGCGCAGATAATGTCACTCGCCTTGTCCTCGACAATGGACTTACCGTATTGATCCGTGAAAACCGCTCGTCGCCGGTGGTTGTGCTCGAAGGTGCATTGCCAACGGGCAGCATGCACGACCCTGTTGGCAAAACTGGGTTGAGCAGCATGGTCGCTTCCATGCTGACGCGCGGCAGTCAACAGTACGACTACACCACCTTTAATGAAACGATTGAATCGATCGGTGCCAATCTCACCATCAGCAGCGAAATCGAGCAGATGAATGTGGGTATCACCTGTCTAAGCGAGGATTTTCCCACGCTACTTCAGGTGCTGGCCGATGTGCTGCGCAATCCCACCTTTCCCGAAGACCAACTGGAATTAGTACGACGACGACGCATTGTACGCCTGCATGAGCGGGAACAAGATACTGCTAGCATGGCCAATCTGCGCTTCCACGAAACCATCTACGGCGATCATTCCTATGGACGGGCTGTCAGTGGTTATCTGGAGACGATTCCATTGCTGCAACGCGCCGATCTGGTCGACTTTCACCGCCAACATTTCACGCCCAACGGAGCAGTAGTGGTCGTTGCCGGGGATGTACAGACGAAACAAGCACTTGAGCTACTGCAAGCTCACTTTGGCAACTGGCAAGGTGCAGCCCCTGACCGAACACTGTCGCCGTTGCCGCCCTTTACATCGTTTGAGCGCGTTCTAGTGCCGATGCAGGATAAATTTCAATCAGATATTGTGTTGGGCTGGCGGGCGCTGGAGCGCAAACATCCTGACTATTATAAATTACGCGTTGCCAACTGTATTCTGGGCGTCTTTGGGATGATGGGGCGACTGGGCGAAGTGGTGCGCGAGCAACAGGGGCTGGCCTATTACAGCTACAGCAACGCAGATGGGGCGCAGCTAGCTGGGCTTTGGCAGGCCGCCGCCGGAGTCAATCCAGCCAATGTAGAACAGGCAATTGGTAGCATTCTCAGCGAATTTGAACGCCTGATGGAAGAACCAGTCAGCGCGCAGGAACTTGCCGACAGTCAAGCCTATCTCACGGGTGCTATGCCACTTGTGTTGGAGACAAATAGCGGTGTCGCTTCAGTGCTGCTCGACATAGAGTGGCTGGGCTTGGGGCTGGATTATCTGCACCGCTATCCAACCTTCATCAATAGCGTGACTATCGACGATGTTCAACAGGTCGCGCGTTCCTTACTGGACCCCGAACATTACGCCTTGGTCGTAGCTGGACCAGAGTAAAACAGCAGAGTTGAAAAGTGGAAGAGTGGAAAAGTAGCAAAGTGCAGAATAACTCTTCGACTTTTCAACTTTTCAACCATTCAACCTTGCTTTTCTATGCTTTATACCGGTGTTGATCTCATCGAAATTGAGCGGGTGCGCCAGGCGATTGAACGCTTTGGCGACCATTTTCTGCATCGCGTCTTTACCCCTGACGAGATCAGGCTTTGCTGTGGACGGGTTGAGTCGCTGGCAGCCCGTTTCGCTGCCAAGGAAGCGTCAGCCAAGGCACTGGGCACCGGCATCTGGCGTGTGGGCATCGGCTGGACCGATATCGAAATCCTACGCAATGAACAGGGTGCTCCACTCCTCTATCTTCACGCCGCTGCGAGCGTTCGGGCGCAGCAACTCCACATCGGCCACTGGTCTATCAGCCTCAGCCATGATCGAACCCAGGCAATTGCCTTTGTAGTTGGAATGAAATCATGATCGTATCTATTCAGCCTCTTCGTAAATATCTTCCGGGAAGGATCAATTGCCATAGCTCGATTTCCGCTATAGCCTTCCCGGAAGAAGATCGCCTGAATAGTTACTCTTGATCCACACTTTTCTCGATTTTGTGTTATAATAGAATCCATTCAAATCTAACTTTCGTCTTATTCTAAAGTAACTGGTTCCTGATTTATGCCCTGGCCTCCGGGTACCTTTTTCCCCATCCTTCGTTTGCACGCTGTACAATTCAGGCATTATACAGTCGATTTTCCCTACCTAATTTACAACTCAAAAAAGGCAGTCTCTATGTTAACTTCGTCATCAAAGGACGGCAGTTGTTGTTTCTGCGCGTCTAGTTTTTTACGTGGGCGTTCGTTTCTATTGATCAAGATCATTTGCAGGATATTTGCTCTTGCCTCGTTCACACTTGCCTCCTTCTTGCCACTTGCCGCCCAAACAATCACACCGACCCATACACAATTGACTGCGCATGTTACAGGATTATTCCGGATGTCACCCGATGGCAGCCGAGTCGTCTACCGGTTGAAACAGGATGCTTCTGAGATTGTGGAAATTTACAGCGTGTCCCTGGGCGGGGGTGAAGCCATCAAACTCAATGCACCGTTGACAACAGGTGACACGCTGGGCGACTTTGCGATTAGCCCGGACAGCAATTGGGTCGTCTACTCTGTATTTCATGCGAGTAACGTTACGTATGATCTCTTTAGTGTACCTATCCTTGGCGGCACCGCCACAGAACTAACTCAGAATGTACCAGCCGATGTAATGGTGAATTTTTTAGCAACAAGCGCACCAATTTCGCCGGACAGCCATTATGTGGTTTATGGTTTGCAGAAAAAGGGAACGATTAAGGTTTATGCGCTGGTTGTAGCCTCGTTAGCGGGAGGAGCAGAGGTCACAGTAACGCCTACACTGGTTGAAGGGGGAAGTATTGCCATCTATCACTTCAGCCTCAGTGGTAGCCATCTGCTCTATAGTGCTGATCAAGAAGTGGACGAGCATCAGGCACTGTATGCTGTACCCGTTACCGGTGGCAGTACGCTCAACTTGAGTGGCAATCTTGAAATCGGTAAGCAGATCAGTGACATCCTGCTCACAAAAAATAATGGGCAAGTCATCTATGTCACGCTGAATTCGCTCTTTAGTGTGGCACTTGGTGGCGGAACTCCTGTACAACTCAACGACCCATCCGAAAATGCATTGTCAACTATTTGGTTGAGTCCAGATGGCAATGTCCTCATCTATGCAACACAGACGTCTTCAATGGGGGTGGACAATTACAAACTTTACGCGACTACACCATTTGGCGGAAGTTCAACCAAGCTCAGTTCAACTGAACAAACGGAAGGCACTTCCAGTAGTCTAGGTGGGGTCTATTTCACAAAAGACGGTCAGCAAATTGTCTTCTCAATCAGTGCGCAACACACCAATTATCTCTATGCAGTTCCGGTAAGTGGCGGCACTCCGCGGTTACTCGCAGGTCCGATAGGGTCAGCAAATTCTTACATGCAAA
>JAXLWB010000080.1:0-20138 GCA_046328715.1 Caldilineaceae bacterium
GCCTTTGGCGGACTCGCCATTAAGAGTGGCGGTGAAGGCTGGGAAGGGGCAGACATTCGCATTCGGGCAGCCAATGATGCGCGTCCCTCAGCACGGGTTGGCGGCATCGTCGGACAACGCACCTCATATACCAGCACGACAGGTGTGCAGACAATCTATGCCCCAGGGGAGATTCTCACCGGTCGAGCCTGGGATGGGGAGAGCGCAGCCAGCGGCGATTGGTCACAGCCTGCCGCCTACCGCACCCTGGTTCATGAATGGCTCCATTACGGCCTCTTTCTATACGATGAATATCAGGAGCTAGCGCCACAAGGTCGCCAGGAAAGCTACTGCACCTGCAACGATCTGCCCCTGTTGGGCATCACCCCTGGAGCGTGCGGTGGACAAAGCAATGAGCTTGCGGCCTCGGCGATGGCCTATCACTATAGCGCCAGCGAGCTTTGGCTGAGTGGATTGCCCGCCTCTTGCCAAGCCACCGACCAACAGCTTGTCCACGGCGAAAGTGACTGGGCGACGCTGGCCCGCTGGAGTGCGCTCCAAGGTTTAGCGCACGAATGGTTACACTCGCCACAATCGCTAATCAGCGGGCCAAGCTTGGGTCTGGCAGCCGATCTCTTTGGACAGCAGCCGACGCCGCTGACAGAGACTCAGATCTACCTGCCAATGGTTAGCAAGAGTGGAAGTAATGGTCAAGTCAACCAAGCCGCACCGTTAGCCGAAAGCTTCGACCTGACTGCCACCGTTCTGATCAGCGGGGCACAATTCGATCAGGCAGCACTTGGCCAAGTCCAGCTTCAGATTTACACACTTCATCCAGCCAGTGCAACCACGCCTGCACGCATCATCCATCAGGGCAGCACGGTAGGTACTCGTTCTGCTCCAAACTCGCTGGGCACGGCACAACTCCTTGGAGTGCAGACAGGCGATCAATTGCTAGTCAACGGGATACGCTATGCCTCTGGAAATGCAGCCTGGGCTGACCTTAGTTATACAGGGGCGCTGAGCCGTGGACAGGGCACGATCCCGCTGACAGTCAATCCCTGGCCGGTTACGATCGAAGTCACGCCAACCTTGCAGGATGGACGCCTTGCTGCCTTGACAGTACTTTTGAGCAGCACGGTCGCTTTGCCAGAGCCACCTATCCTGCATCTCTGCCTGCCCGATGCGGCGATTGGCTGTACCAGCAAGCAGCAGACAATTTTCCAAGCACTCCACAGTCAACGCTGGCAAACAACCTGGCAGGCAACGGCAGGGGGTGAACTTCCCCATTTTGGCTATCTATGGATCGAAGCACCGGGCCAAGGATCGTTGGTGCGCTGGTTTCAGGCGGCGGGCGGCGTGGGTCCGGCGCATATGTTTGGCGAATCACCCTTGCGTGATGGGTTGCTGACGGTAGATTCAAGCCAGCCATTGCCAGGTGGCAGCGGCGTCTTCCTGCTGCCCGCTGACCAACAACCAGCGCAACAAGCACCTCTGCCGCCGGGCAGTCAAGGTTTGCTTGCTTCGCCGTTGAGCGTGAAGGTGACAACCAGCACCGCGCAGCCATCCTTGATCGCCACCTTCTTCTATGGCAAGGATACGCTGACGTTGCTCGGAATCACAGACCAGAACGCCTACCTGGTACGCTTCGACCCGACTAGCAACCGTTGGCTGCCCATTCCCGCCATCCACAGCAGTGGCTCCTTGGGCTGGATTGCCACGCCGCCGCTGAGTGACATGAGTTTGATCGCTGTAGCGTGGTCACCGCAGCCGAACATTGGTAAAGTGCCGAATCTCCTGGTAGATACGGGAACCATCGCCAATGGCGAGTTGGTCCATTCTCAAGTGGTGCTGCCTGCGGCCAGCAATGTGCCCCTTACCGCCACCGGTGTCATCAGTTACTTTCTGCCGGACCAACTCACACTGCTGGCACCGCCCGATTGTACCCCTGGTACTTGTGCCTACGACGTAGCCACCC
The DNA here is from genome assembly GCA_046328715.1 of Caldilineaceae bacterium. Classification (GTDB taxonomy): domain Bacteria; phylum Chloroflexota; class Anaerolineae; order Caldilineales; family Caldilineaceae; genus JAXLWB01. The sequence continues at coordinate 1,958 of JAXLWB010000080.1, forward strand.
GCATTGTGCATTGGCAGGGAGAGTTTGGTGACGAGCGTGGCGTAGTTGTGAGCAGTGCAGCGCTCTATCAAAGCGTGCCCCCCTGCACGCCCCAAATACAGCACCATGCCACTGTCTTCGATGGCCAAACCTGGCACACCCTGCAGGCCACCACACAGGTCAATTGTCCGTCACCTACAGCCACACCGACAACGGTCGCAACAATGACACCCAGTGCAACGCCCACGGTAACCGCTACGCTGACTCCGGTTCCCACCGGCACCCCGCAACCAGCTACGCCCACGCGCACGCCGACTGGGACCAGCACCGTTACTTCGTCCCCTTGTGCCAACGTTGCAAGTTGGGGAGAAGCAGCAACTGCGGTCTGTACGCCGGTGGTAATACCGTGAAGAAATTGCACACAGCTACGGCACTGTGACATTCCAAAATGGGAAATATCCTTGGATGCCCCGCCGAACAGATTTCCCCAAACGGCGGAGAGCATCGCTGCACTGCCGAACAGATTTCCCCAAACGGCGGAGAGCATCGCTGCACTGCCAAACGACTTTCCCAAACAGGGGAAGAGCATCGCCGCACTGACAGATCACTTTGCCAAACTGGACAACCTGCAAAGGAGGACTACCGAACGGATTTCCCCAAACGGCGAAGAGCATCGCCGCACTGACGAGTGACTTTGACAAAACTGGGAAGAGCACTGCCGCGCTAACGGATGACTTTGCCAAAACGGCGAAGAGCACCGCCGCACAGACGAACGACTTTGCAAAAACTGGGAAGCGCATCGCCGTACTGCCAAATGACTGCGCACAAACGATGGACGTGCTGAGGAGTACTGCCGGATGACTTTCCAAACACCGGAACGCACTTTGCTGTACTGCTGAATGACTCTGTAAAACTGCGTAACCTGCTGAGGTGCTAGCCCTTCGCGTGTACGCATCTATGACGATGTAAGCGCCTGTAAAGCGGAAACCCGTACGATCTACTGGGACCCTGGCACTCACTATGCCAACAACAACAAAGATGGCAACTATCAAACCGTGGCCTGGAGCACCCTGCCCGTCAAAACCGAGCAAGCCTTAACTGGCTGTTCCGACACGGCAACCATCGGTCAATATGACACTGCCTGGGCGATTACACGCCTCAACCGTGATGGTTTTGGCAATGTCACCGCCAGCAACGAAGTTGGCGATAACAGCAATGGTTCGCTCAACAACGTCATCACCACCACCTTCGACTCCTTCTATAACCTCTTCCCAATCGAACAGGCGCGCTCCGGGCACTATAACACTGGCTTTAAGGAGACGGGTAGCTACTATGGCGTGTGGAGCAAGCCTGGCGTTGCACCAACGATTAGCCTGAGCGACAGCCGCGCCTACTGGGGAGCGATGGCCGAATATTGCGCCCTGAACAATGTCTGCACACGGCAAAGCTATGACAGTTTTGGTCGCCCGATCAATCGTTGGGACCAGGAAATCAGCGGCAGTGCCTGGGACACGACAGCCAATGCCACTGTACAATGGAGCTACAATGCCCCGAACAGTATCAGCAAAGTGGTCAACGGTGTTACCTACACCGGTCCCTCAACGTACGCTGTAACCGAATGGCACGCGCCGCGCTGTTATGGCAACTTTGTACGCAAACTCTACGATGGCATAGGACAACTTGTCTCAGAACAGAAAGCTGCTCAGCGCTGGGAAAAGGTGCTGGATGGCTGCGGTACGACCCACACATACAACGAAGTAGACACGTACAATGCATACAACAGTCTGGGGCAGATCGTCAAAACGACAGTGCCTAAAGCGATTTCATCAATCACAGTTGATCCAACGACCAACAACCAAAATCCTGCCGATGGCAATACTTGGTGGCGACGCAGCCCAGACTGGAGTTTACCGGCTACGACCATAACCTACGATGCACTTGGCCGTACGCTCAAAACCGTCGCCCCCAATGGCGAAGAAATACAGACCCATTATCGCGGACGGCAAACCTTTAGTTTGGGTATTGGGCGCAACGGCGACCCAACCAAAGTGCTCAGTTGGCAAGAGGCAGATGCCTATGGCAATCTCGGCTGGGTGCGCAGCGGCACTTGGAATGGCACGAACCCGACGGTAGACAATGAGATTGCACTCGCCCATGATGTCATGGGTAACTTAACTAGTGTCGTCAACGGGGGGAGTGGCGCTGGCAGTAATATGACCTATGATTTGCTGGGGCACAAGCTAAGTATGGTTGATACCGATCTCGGTAGTTGGACCTATGCCTATGACCGCAATGGTCGCCTGACCCGCCAGACTGATGGCAAAAACCAGACGACCTGTCTCTACTATGAAGCTCGCCTCTTCCGCCTGGCGGCCAAAGAATATACCACTGGCACCAGTTGTGCCGGAATTACATCGTGGGACCCAATCAGCCGCCCTGTGGTCTCCGGCGTCAGCTTTGACCTGCAATATCAATATGACCAGGGCAGTGCCGCCAGTCGCGGACAACTGACCGCTGTGGATTACACCGACAATCATTGGGACAAGGCGCTACTCTATAATAGCAACGGTCAATTGATCAGTGAGACAGTAAGCATTGCTGGCGCTGCGAGCAACTATACCACCCGCTATGGCTACGACACGTACCTGCGTCCCCAAACCACTATTTATCCAGACGGCGAGGTGTTGACGACGACTTACAACAGTATGGGATTGCCACTCACACTGACGAGTAGTCTCAGCCCAACGACACCGCTTGCAGGCAGTGCGAACTATGATGAAGCAGGACGTCTGACACGTTTGAACTATCCAGCAGGGGGAAATCTCTGGCGTACCAACCTCTACTATGGCTGGACACTGAGTCCCTGGGGAATTGCTGATGGTAACAGCAATGGACGACTACAATTTTCAAGCCTTGGCACAGCACCCTACGATCCAGCAACGCAGAATGCTACCGGTTATAATCGTATGGCGCTTGATTATCGCTATGATAGTTTTGGTAATGTCAAATACTATATGGATGGAGCCGCCTGGTATGCCTTTAGCTATGACAGCCAGAACCGACTCACCCGTGGGTATGACGGTGCTACCTGGCTGGGTACAGGCTATACCTTTCAAGTGACAGCCAATGGTCAACCTTACACCTACGATTCTGCCGGTCGCCTGACCAACTACGAAGGCAGCGGCTACACTGCCTTCCGCGGCCACGCTGTCACGCATGTAGGTGGTACGCAACGCTACTGGTACGATGCCAACGGCAACATGACTACGCGCTGGACACCGAATGGCAACCAGGCGCTTGCCTGGGACACGGAAAACCATCTCAGCAGCATCTCGGGCGCAGGCGGCGATGAAAGCTATAAATACGATGCAGATGGGCAACGGGTGAAGAAGAGTGAGGAGAATGCAACCACCTACTACCCGAATTCACTCTATGAAGTGAGCACCTTTACCCGTACGATCAATAATCCAGGCTTTGAATCGTTGAGTGGTTGGGCAACTGTCAAAAATTGGCCTAACACTTCCTTTTTACAAACCAACTGGGGGAGTGCGGACAATCGCAGTGGCAACTATGGAGTCAACATCTCCAACCATGCCTATGGCTTGCTGGAGTCACCAGCGATAGCCGTAACCGCAGGCAGTACCTACAGTCTGACCGTTTGGCTGCGCGGTGAGATCGACCCAGATGACAGTACAGGCGTTTATCTCGTGCGTGCCCAGTTTTACAATAGCAGCAATGTCCTGACCGGTACCATCGATGTGGCCAACACATCCATAATCACTACTGTTTGGACACGGCAAGGCGGAGCCTTGACTGCACCGAGCGGTAGCAGTACGGTACGCATCCAACTCTATAGCTATATGAACGATGGTTGGGTGGCCTTTGATGACGTGGAACTGCGCGCCATGGTCGGCGGGGTGCCAGGCACCAACCTAGTCAGCAATGCTGGCTTTGAGAGTGCTGGCACCTGGAGAGAGGTACCCAACAGTGCTTACCCTAACACCGCTATTTATCGCAGTACCTGGGGTTCATCGACTCCGCACAGTGGTAGCTACGCCTACGTGATCAGCAACGAAGGCTATGCCAGCTTAACCTCTGGCTCGATTGCAGTGAGTGCCAATACTGGCTATGACCTGGCCGCCTATGTGCGCGGTCAAATCGACCGCGAGGCGATGGGGGGTGAGCTGATCTTTAAGTCCTACTTTTACAATGGCACCACCTTATTGAGCACGCTCGACAAGGTGATCCCCAGCAGCACCGTGCTCAGCAGCACTGGCTGGATCAACGTCAGCAACCGCATCACCACGCCTGTCAACACCACCTCAATGAAGGTGGAGATTCATAACGGCATGTTCAACGGCTGGATCGCCTACGACGACCTCACGCTAAAGCAGGTTGGCAGCAGCACCAACTTGCTTTCTGACCCCGGCTTTGAAAACGCCACGTCTGGTTGGACTGCAAACCTTCTCAGCGAATTTCCTACCACCATGCTCTGGAAAGGCACCTGGGGACCTGGCGCACCGCGCACGGGTACCTACAGCTATGTCTTCTCTAACTGGGCGGATGGTTATTGGAAGCCTACGAAAGTTGCCGCTCGTGCCGGGGAGCAGTATGATCTTTACGTTTGGCTCAAGGGGAAACTGGACGCTGAGACCAGTCAAGGCAAATTCCTGATTCGTGCCAACTTCTACGATGCTAGTGGCACCTTCCTCAGCCGCACCGACATTACTGGCATGAACCCCGGTGCCATCACCACCTGGACCCGCGTGGGTGGACAAGTGACCGCTCCAGCCAACAGTGCCTCGCTGGAAGTACAATATCTGCTTTACATGAGTTCGGGTTGGGTCAATATCGATGACGTTGAAGTCACAGTCGTTGCTCCTGCCGCAGCCAGCGAAGTCACGAAATATTATTATTTCGGCGGTCAGCGGGTAGCGATGCGCAAGAATGGCGCGTTGACGTATTTGCACGGCGACCACTTGGGCAGCACCGTGCTCGAAACCAATGCCAGCGGTGCCGTGGTTAACGATGAGAAGTACAAGGCGTACGGCAAGCAGCGCGACACCGGTACAGTCAGCACAGACCATCGCTTCACGGGGCAGAAGGAGGATGCGTCGGGGTTGCAATACTTCAACGCGAGATTTTATGACCCCGTGATTGGCATGTTCGTGAGTCCGGATACGATTGTGCCGGATGCGGGGAATGTGTTTGATTACAATCGGTTTATGTACGCTCGTGGCAATGCCATGAAGTACAATGATCCAAGTGGACATTGTATTTGGGATCTGTGTATTATTGAGGGGATTGGATTAATTGAAGTGCTTGCGTTGGCAGGCGGAACCGCGGGATACTATAGTTACGCACTCTCACCTGACGCTGAACAAAACAAAAAGCAAGCGGTTGCAGCCATCGCAGATTTGGTGACGGATGTTGGTGATTTGATTAGTCCAACATCTGAACAACCCTCTGCACCGAGTGTACTTGCCGACCCGTTGCCAACCGAACAAAAGCCGATTGTCACGACTTATCCAATGGCTGATGAATCGCCAAGTCTGCAAGTAACAACGGTTTTTCCAAGTTCGTCGACAGAAACATTGCAATTGCCGGGGTTTACGCTCACGCAGCCTAATGCAGGTGATCAGATCGTTACAGCAAGCAGTGCTCTTAGGCCAGGCAAACGTTTCAGCACTAAGGAACTAGAAGGCGATGGAGCCAGATTATTGAGAAAGGATACAGCAAACGTAGACAGCCAAGAATTCAAAGATTATATGCGGTCTTTAGGAAAAGGATTCAAGCAGAGTGAATGGAAGTACGTTATGGAAACTTGGGAATATAGTGACGGTAGCACGGTTGAACCCTGTGTGTCTATAATAGGTGAGACAAATTCGAGCCTGAAATTAGTGTAGAATAAGCAAGACAGGAGCGAATGAAATGACTCACCATCAAAATGGAACAAGCCGTGGCACAGCAGTCGATCCGGAAGTTGTGCCACGGGCAAAACGACGACAGTTTAGTGCGCAAGAGAGACAGCGCATTGTGCAAGAAGCCGACGCCTGCACTGAGCCCGGAGCAATCGGAGCCTTGCTGCGCCGGGAAGGCATCTACGCCTCCTACCTGAGTGACTGGCGACGCGAGTTGCAAGCTGGGCAAGAGCACGGGCTGGCAGCGAAGAAGCGCGGTCGCCCGAGCGATAAACGGGAACGGGAACTGAGTCAATTGCGCTGTGAAAACGAACAACTGAAGGCGCAACTGGCGCAGGCTGAGATCATCATCAGTGCGCAAAAAAAACTTGCGCAAGCCTTGGAACAAACGTTGAGCCGCACCAACGCCAGATGATTGTGGTAACAATGGTCGAAGAGTTGAGCCAAAGCATCCCAGTCAGTCAAGCGTGTGAACTCTTCGGTTTGCCCCGCAGCACGCTGTATCGCAACCGGCAGCCGAAAACCCCGTCGGAACCGACACCTCGTCCCCAGCCAGCCCGAACGCTCAGTGACGAGGAGCGTACGACGATACGCACGCTGCTCAACAGTGACCGTTTTGCCGACCAGTCGCCGTACGAGGTCTATGCGACCCTGCTCGATGAAGGCACCTATCACTGCTCGATCCGCACCATGTACCGGATCCTGCACGAGCATGACGAAGTCCAAGAACGCCGCGACCAACTGCAACATCCGTCCTACAGCAAACCCGAACTATTGGCAACGGCACCGAATCAGCTCTGGTCTTGGGACATTACCAAACTCAGAGGCCCAGCACCGCTACATTATTATTATCTCTATGTCATGCTCGATATCTTCAGTCGCTATGTGGTGGGCTGGCTCTTGGCCGAACAAGAATCAGCGGAACTGGCCAAGCAACTGGTCACCAAAAGCTGTCGCAAACAAACCATTGCTCCCAATCAGTTGACCATCCATGCGGACCGTGGCGCACCGATGATAGCCAAACCATTGGCTCAGCTCTTTGCCGATTTGGGCATCGTCCCAAGCCATTCACGACCCTACACGCCGGATGATAACCCCTTCTCCGAGGCGCAATTCAAAACCATGAAATATCGTCCCGATTATCCGCAACGCTTTGAAGCGTATTCACAAGCACATGTCTGGGCAAAAGCCTTCTTTGACTGGTACAACCACCTGCATCATCATACCGCTTTGGCCCTGCTCACTCCGGCGATGGTTCATGCCGGCAAAGCCGCCGATATCTTGGCTCAGCGCCAGCTGATACTCAGCAACGCTTACGCCTTGCACCCAGAGCGTTTTGTTCACGGGCCACCGGTTCCTACGTCTTTGCCGACCACAGTGTGGATCAACCCACCTGCTCCAGGCGTAGCTACGCTTGCAGATAGTCCAGACTCCTGAATCCTTGGCGCAGCTTCCCTACCCCCGAAGTGGTTAGCCGCAGTTTACAGTTCTTTCTCTTTTCGAGGGTATTTTTTCGCTCATTTTTGTCTCACGGTTCTTGACATATTCCGGAAAATCACTATTGGCGTAACAAGAAAGGTGAAACGTATCATCACAACTAACTAATAGACAAAACATTTGAAGGTTGCACAAACGTCCCCAGAACGACACACAGAAATCAGGTTACATAAGCTACATTTGCGTAGTACCAGGGATATACTTGACCGTTCAATTGTGTAAGGTCTATTTATCTTGTCTATAAGCTCTGAATGAGAAGCAGAGTTTTTCAAAGCCAACTTCAAGGAATAAACTCCGTTTTTCATTCAGGGTACAGGTTAATAGGGAAGCTACGCCAAAACTTTATTAATGATAGGATTTATGCAAGATAACTTATCACAAGATACCTGGCAGGTGGCTAGTTCGGGTTCTACGTAAGTTCTAGATGTGTAGATTGTGTCTCTATCGCTGCCCTTAAACCGCATAGAGGCGGAGAAATGAAAATAATCTACACCTGTAACATTTAGTTTCCAATAAAGTCACTTATTGTATAGGTCAATATGCATCAAACTGTACAGAGAAGTATCAACCAATTAATGGTAAATTCTGAAGAGAAACATGACGCTGTTCTTCATCTTACCATGCTCAAGAAAAAGATGCTGCAGCCAGAGCATATTTTTGATCTCGAAAGCCTGATTTACGGCAGTATTGTTAATCAAGCACTTGCTGCCGAATTAGAAGGAGATCAATCGTCACTTATAGCCCTTAGTAATCAACTTGCAGGAAAGCAAACATACGCAATTTCTTATGTGTTAAGATATGAATTTTTGAATATTCTAGATGATAATGTCCTAATTGCCTACAACCTTTTGTGTAACTTGCTGGAATGGTATACAAACCGAATCGATGAAGTTAATAAGCAAGAACCTAATGTCACGGACTATGAAGAGATGTATGAAACTTTACACACTTGGTGTTATGCGTCTCCTCCTCCGAAGACGGTTGCTGAGCTGATAGTGTCTCAGGTAGCCATATTTTATTAATTTTGCCTGATCCACCAGCGCTAAATTTTACGGCGATTGATGATACTGCATCATTTTCAACGATCTATCCCACCGAAAATATTGAAGATGTTAGGTTTCATTTGCAATATATCCAGTCCTTAATGAGAAAGTTAAAAGGGCTAGAATCGCTATATGTAGATATACATTTCATCCCAACAGGATTTGCGGTAAATATTAGATAGAAGCCATGTGTCAAGACCTGAATTACGTTGACGGTAAATGTACCGTTCACGACACGGCGCAACGATTCTGTTTCTGAGCAACTTCGCTACGTTTAACAAGGATTGCCCTACTTACAGAATACAACAACAAGAGGTGACGGAATGCTCCGTCACCTCTTGTTGTGTCTTTGGTCGTTCTCTTTGATCTTACTTCTGTTCTTGCTCTCTTGGCAAACAAGCGAGCACTTTCTCTTCAAACGCAGCCAGGGTTGGGGCGATCAGCAGTTGGTTGACTAGTTCGGTAAGTTGGTCGAGGTTGTGAATGCGGGCAAGGTAGGCGGTGTACTTTTTGCGTTCTTCCTCAACGATGGCAGGAAAACGAAAGTGTAAAAGCTGGAGTAGGTCTGACGCTGGGCAATGACACCTTTCTCGATACCTTCTTTCTTGCCGATGTCGATACCTTCTTTCTTGCCGATGTCGATGCCTTCTTTCTTGCCTTCTTCAATCATTCCTGTGCCATGGTTTGCATGAGAACCCCTCCTTCTTTAGGTAAATAGGTCAGCAACTTCTGCGCCATCTCGCTGCGGTCGATGCGGGTGGCTGCTCGACCAATGTAGCGCAGCAACGTCAGTACCATCGCCACCCCGCTGGGTTGGTGAATCACTTCACTGGCGAGTTGGAGCACTTCATCCAGGTGTCCACCGAGTTGTGGCTCAAAGATGTGTTTGAGCACGAGTGCCATCATGCGTGTCCGCACTTCGCCCTGGATCGCTTCATCGGCCATACTGGTCAGGTTGATGAAGTGCGGTTCAAAGGCAGGCACATAACGAGCCAGCGCCTGGGCCAGGGGCGACGCGCTGCGTCCTCCATGCCGTTGAAGTGCCGGGCAAAACGACAAGCTCACCTGCCAGTTCGTCTTGCCATGATAGACCAATAATACCACAATCGGTGTCAACAAGCGAGGCCGTTTGGGCTGCTCTTTGGCTTTGTCAGCTTCGGCGTTGAGATGTTCAAACTCCTGCACCCAGTAACTTACCTGATAGCGCAGCACTTGAAAATCAACCCAGTCATCGGGATAGCTCTTATGTTCGTAGAGGAAGGCAATGCGCAAGTCCGTGTTGAAGCGAGTGGTGGTGCTGTAGATCAGGTCACTAAAGTGGGCACGCAACTTCTCATCCACAAACGAATCCTTTTCCAACTGCAACTGCGACAAATCAATCAGGGCGAGAATCTCTGCTGGCAGGTATTGACGCAGAAAGTCAGATGCGACCCTGGGCTGGCTGAGATACTGCTTGAAAAAGGCATCATGTGGGTTGTTCTGCTCGCTCATGTGGGAGAGTATAGCAGAGTACAAAGGACTTTGACAATGATTTGGAAAGGCGGAAGGCTAAGGCATACCCTCAACTTGCCGCACACGCTGGCGAGCAGTATGATTCTGTGCCTACATTCGAGGTGAATTTGATGCCGATACCACGCAAGGTCGTTTCCTGATTCGTGCTAAGTTTGCCGATAGCAACGGCGCTTCTCTGGGCTACAGTGACATCACCGCCATGTACCCTGGTGCCATCAGCAGTTGGACACGGTAGGTGGACGAGTGACCGCTCCAGCCAACTCCGTCTCGATGCAAGTGCAATACCTGCTCTACCAGAGTTCGGGTTGGGTCAACATCGACGATGTTGAAGTCACAGTCGTTGCTTCTGCCGCAGCCAGCGAAGTCACGAAATATTATTATTTCGGCGGCCAGCGGGTAGCGATGCGTAAGAACGGCGTGTTGACCTACCTCCACGCTGACCATCCCTCGGCTACGCTCGGGAACCACCTGGGCAGCACCGTGCTGAAACCAATGCCAGCGGTGCCGTGGTTAACGATGAGAAGTACAAGACGTACGGCAAACAGCGTGACACAGGCACAGTCAGCACAGACCACCGCTTCACGGGGCAGAATGAGGATGGCAGCGGGTTGATGTATTACGGTGCCCGCTTCTATGACCCACAAACGGGCATGTTCGTGAGTCCGGATACGGTTGTGCCGGATGCGGGATTGGTGTTTGCATATAACCGGAACATGTATGTATACGGTCGGGTCATGAATGCGAATGATCCGAGTGGACATGCTGCAAATGACAAGGCAATCACTGCTGGTGATGGTGCTGGTAGTTTAAATGGCAACGGTAATTTTGAAGCATTTCATTGTAGCTACGGAGTTTGTGTCCCTGGTGCAGGAATTCCAGAAATTGATGAGCCGATGTATGCGCGGGCGATGTCATCTCACAACAAAGATATCGCCTCGGCAATGGCTTTTATTGGTGGAGGCGAAGGTGCACCGCAGACTGAGCCACTAACAGTCGTTGACGCTGCTCTTAATGAGGCGGGAATAGCACAGGCAGTAACTCCATCCAAACTTCGCCCTGGTGCAGCAGGTGCGCTTGAAGTTAATGGTAAAGTTTATACTGCGCAAAGCGCAAAAGGTGGAATCTCCCCTAAATTGAACCCCCAAGTACAAGAGGTATTAGATAATATTCCGCCTGAACAACGCTCATTTTCTCATGGATTTTGTGTTGAGCCACAGTGTATTTCCCAAGCACTCGATGATGGTGTTGACCCAAAGGGAGGGTAAGTTACGTAGTCGATGTTCGTGGTCCGAGACAACCCTGCACATGGAACACGAAAACCGCCTGTTCATCTTGTTCAGCGGTGTTGAAGCATTTCGGTATCACGGATGGAGCTGCCAACTAATATATTGACGACGAGAGATATAGAGAGTAAGATCTTTCGTCGTCAATATATACGTGAGGTAAATAATGAATCGTCAACATGACAATAGATTTTCAACTGAAACTCATGAATTATTGAAAAGAGCGGGTTGGTTTCCTAGCCGTGATGTGTTTGAGTCAGTAACATTGCCAAAAAAATTTAGAATCTTTCCTGTGGCAATCAAAGTCCTATCGGAGTTTGGTAATCTAAAAATTGGTGAATCAGGTCCTGGTATAGACGTGCTAAATCAACTATTGTTTTTGAGCCAAAACTTGCTGAATATGAAGATGATCGCTTTACCGAATGGGCAGAGGAAATTCATACCACTCTTTACCCACTTGGAATAGTCGACAATGGATTAATGTTTCTAGCTATTGCTGAAAATGGCGCTGTATACCTAGTTATGGAGCGACTTTTTGCTAGTAGATGCAGATTTTGATAATGCTCTAGAAAAAATACTTAGAGGGTTGAAGATTTGAAAGTGTGGCTTAAAATCTTTATCGCTATATATTGGACTTTTGACAATTTCTGAGGGTTTTCCGGTAGTTGCTACGGTTAGCCTATAAAGCGAATTAACTGGCAGTTTGAGCAACAAATGCTGATTCCCAAACTCCGATTAATTCCTAAGCATATGTTTGATACCCCGAATGGAGTATGACAAGATTGTCAAAAGTCCAATATATACTGACCTCAAAAACTAGAGAGCACCGTTTGTCAAACTCTGAAATGTGTTGACAGTAAATGTGCAGTTCACAACAAGCCTGTCAATCTCATGATCAATCTGTTGTTATATTTGATCTAAATAAGAAGAGGTGACAGAACATTCCGTCACCTCTCGTTGTGTTTGGGGAAGTTCTCTTTGGTTTACTTCTGCTCATGCTCCTTTGGCAGGTACGCGAGCACTTTTTCTTCAAACGCGGCCAAGGTTGGGGCGATCAGCAGTTGGTTGACCAGTTCGGTCAGGGGGTCGAGGTTGTGAATGAGAACAGACCTCACCCGTTCGATGTCAACTATTTGCAGGAAAGAATTCCACCCCCTCCTTCGTCTCCTTCATACGAATCCATTGATTTTGACTCTACTGGAGGAGACGATGAACCAATCAAACGAACCCAAATCAGCTCTACGTCTGCTGGCCGTGCTCCTGATCATTCTGCTGGTCTGCGGCGCGCTGCTGATGGCACAACGGAGTTATGCCCAGCAACCCGATGTAGCGAATCAGATCTTTTTGCCGTTGCTCAGTGACGGCAGTTCTAAGGATGGGAGTGATCTAGCAGCCTTTGCTCCAGCACTCTCCGGCGAATTGGCTGGCGGCGACTACACTGCCACCTCGTTCCATATCCCCGCCAACGTACAGATCCACCTCACCGGTCCGCTAACGATCCAGGTGCAGCAGGATGTACAGATCGAAGGTAGCTTGATCGCCGATTGCCACGCCATTCAGATTGTGACCGACGGAAATCTGGTGGTCCAGGGCACGATAGACAATCGTTGTACATCCACTGAAACCACTCCAGGTGGCCTCACACTCTACAGCAATCAGGGCACTTTGCAACTTGGCACTCCGCAACAGCCCGCCACGATCGAGAGCGACGGCGACCTCGACCTGGGCAATGCTCCCACCCTGGCCGATTGGGAAGTCGCCTTAACCGCAGAACAGCGCAGTTCCTCCCCCTTGCCGCCGGTTTGTTCGGCCAATGCCGACAGTTTGATCGCCAACGCCACCCTGGCTGACCCGGCAACCGTTCATTTCTATGGTGCAGGGTTGGACCCCGATGGTGGACCCGTCACCTTTGCCTGGGACTTTGGTGATGGCAGCAGCGCCTCGACCACTAACCCGACTCATGACTACACGCAAGCTAGCGAACGTACAGTCGTGCTAACCGTCAGCGACGACGAAGGTGCCCTGTGCCAAAGTAGCCTCGTGCTGCAACTGAACGATCCAACACAAGGAACGACAGCCCCAGCAGTCGCCTTTGAAGCCAGCGATCTAGCTGTAGCGGTCGGTGAAGAGATTAGTTTGAACGCTGCTGCCATCGCCGACCAGGAAACCGTCTCGGTCACTTGGGACTTCGGTGATGGCGCTTCCTCCTCAATCCTCAGCGCAACGCACGCTTATGTCCAACCCGGTCGCTATGAACTTCAACTCACCGCCACCAATGAGAAGGGCGAAACGCGCTTGGCCAGCGGTTCGATCTACGTTTTCAGCGAACAGCGTACACTATTTGCTGCGGATGTAGAACAAGCACAGGCAATCTGTCCGCCGAATGCGCCGCCACCGGGAGCAGTGCTGATCAACGTGGTCAACAATCCACCCAAGGCAGCCGCAGGACGCAATGGTGCTAACCGTCGCTATCGCTGGCGTGGTGATGTGATCGTAGCCCCCGGCCTTAATATTCGAGGCGGTGACGGCGGCGACGGGGCGGATCGCAACGGTCGTCCATTGGCAGTGGCACAGAGTGGCGGCGACGGCGGCAGCCTCGACATTTTGGTGGCAGGACGGGTGACCTTCTGTGCCGGCGTCACCCTAGCGGCGGGAGATGGCGGCAAAGGCGGCAATGCCACAGCGACTGCCCCCAGCGGGCAGACGGCGACTGCTCGTGGCGGTAAAGGTGGCGATGCAGGCGACCATCTGCGCGTGCTGGCCAGCGCCGGCATTGTCTTTGAAGGGGCAGTCACAGTCGATCCGGGCAGCGGCGGCGATGGTGGTAACGCTACAGCCACCGGCGACGCTGGACAGAATCGCTGTCCAGTCGCTGATGCGGGTGCCCATGCACTGGCCAATGGTGGCAACGGCGGGCGGGCGACCAAGTTTGCCTGGAGCCGCGGCAACGTGGTTGGGCTAGCAAATGTGACAATCATCAACGGCCTGGGCGGCTTGGGCGGCGATGCCGAAGCAAACGGCGGCACTGGTGGCAATGCCATCTGCCAGACAACCGCCACCAGTGGCACTGGTGGCAATGCAGTGGCAAATGGCGGTAAAGGGGGCGACGCCCAGTTGACCGGTGCAGTCAACGCTGGCTGGCAGATCAACCCGGCAGCCTTCTCAGCAGGGTTGGGCGGCAAGGGCGATGCTCAGGCAGGTCACGGTGGTACAGCTACGGCCACTCCCGCAGCGGCCTGCCAGGCCAGCACAGCCAGTGCCGGCAACGGCGGTATTGCGACGGGACGGGGCGGGGACGGCGGCGTTGGGCGCAATCGAGGCATCGGCGGCGAAGGTCACGCCACTGGTGGCAATGGCGGCGCAGCCACAGCAACCGGCGGCGATTGTAACGCTTGTAAGGATGGTGGCAACGCCAATGCCAACGGCGGTGCAGGTGGCGATGCGACGGCTACCTTTGGTCGCCCGCGACCGCTTGGTGACACTACTGCATCCAGCGCGGGCAATGGGGGGGCCGCAACTGCAACTGGCGGTCGTGGCGGTGATTGCCCAACCTGTCCGGGCGGCAAGGGCGGTAATGGCGGTGTCGCCTCGGCGAACGGTGGCGGCGGCGGCAACGGGTTGGGTACGGGTCGCCGCACCGGAGGCGACGGTGGGTCAGGCAGCGCCACAGGAGGTGCCGCAGGAAACGGGGCAAACTGCTGCAATCCGCCACAAGGGGGAGGCAATGGCGGTACTGGCGGCAATGCCACAGGTCATTCGGGCAAAGGCGGCCTACCCGGCGGCAAAACCCCTGCCAATGGCAACAAGGCAGGCGATGGGGGCAACGGTGGCGAAGGCAAAGGTCCTGGGTCTGGTGGTTCAGGCGGCGTTGGGGCAGGATCGCCCTTTAAAGTGCTGGATGGGGTCAAAGGTTCAGATGGCAAACTCTGCCGAGAGACACCAACGGCTACGCCAACCGCTACTGCGACGGCAACCAAAACAGCGACAGCGACGAGTACACCAACTCCGTCATCCACAGTAACCGCCACCGCCACCAGCAGCGCAACGCCGACTCCAACGGGTAATTGTGTGACGACGCCAGGAACAAAACAAGTTGCAACGCCGGTCTGCACACCTGTCTCAACAACAACGGTGACGGCCACGGTGACCGTGACAGTTACAGCACAGTGTGTGGTTACTCCAGGCAATGGCACGAACAATGCCGTTCCTTGTACACCTGTGCCAACGCAGACTGTGCAACCAACGGCGACTTGTGTCTCGTCAATCGGGATCTCGAATGGCACCCCTTGTGCGACAGGAACGCCTCCCTCCCCAACCCCGACAAGCACACCCACGCCGATGAGTACAAGGGTTTGCAATTCGGGAAGGAATGGTCAGGCACCTACTGTTTGCGCTACTGCGCTTCCGTAGTTGTTTAGAAGGCTTGAAACGTGATGCGTGATGTGTGAGGTACTGCGACCTTCTTCAACCCTCTTGCTAAGAGATATGCTAGCAGTTGTCACTAAGTAACACTTTTGACGGTATAAAAAGTGTTACTTAGTGCAGCGCATCAGTATAAATAGTGCAACTTCGATGTTACTGGGTAGCATGCCATACTAATGGCCTAGATCTCCCCTCCTCATCTCCTTACTGCCCTATTTCCTCTTATCTTGCATCCTTACGAATTATTTTTAATCCAATTACCGTAAACTTTTAATCCTATTGATTGTAACAATCAAAGCAGGATTTACCAGCAAGCAACCTGTAAGCGATGTAGGTTCGATTCTATGGTAAAGTTCACCTTACATCAACGACCCAAAACAGGGCAGAAAAAATCGTCTAGTCAAGCAGTTAACGTAAGCAAGGTCAGTCGCTCAAACAAGCGCCCAGGAAGGTGAAAAATGTTAGGCATGTGGATCATCATTTCAAACTTAATCAATCTCGTGAAGCAAGACGAGGGCCAGGGCTTGGTGGAGTATTCATTGCTCTTTTTGATGGTGGTTTTGGTTTTGATTGCGGCGTTGACCACCTTAGGTGCCACCATGAACACAGTATTTTATGAAAAATTAGCTTCAGATCTTTTTGGTGCATAAGAATCAAGCCAACGATTTTTACCTTTGCTGTCTTGTTTGAAAGCGTGGGTAATTTTCCAATCACTCACGCTTTTGTTACAGACCTCATTCGCAGACCCTCGATCACTCAACGCAGCATTATCGCCACACCAAACCATAGAGAATCAACAGCACAACCCCAGCGATCACACGGTAGATGGCAAAGCCACGGAAGTTATTGGTCGCCACATAGCGCAGCAACCAGCGGATGACCAACAGCGAAACTACAAAAGTAACCACCAAACCAATCAGCAGCGAAACGACCATGTCTCCGCTCAGGCTCGAAAGTGCCTTGAGCAACGCATAGAGTGTGGCTGCACCCAATGTAGGCATCGCCAGATAGAAGGAAAAGGCAGTAGCAGTGGAGCGATCCAAACCGCTCAAAAGCCCGCCGACAATTGTAGCCCCCGAACGAGAAACGCCAGGGATCAACGCCACCACTTGTACCAAACCAATCGTCAACGCCTGACGCAAAGTGATCTGCTCCAACTGCTGCGTTTGTGATGAATGTTTCATACCCTCCACCAGCCACAGCACGATCCCACCCACAATCAACGAAACCGCCACCACCCACGGCGAAAAGAGTACGTCGGTGATAAAGTCCTTGAACAGAAAGCCAAGGATGGCAGCCGGAATAAAGGCAACCAGAATATTGAGCCAGAATCGTTGTACTTTAGGTTCAGAAACGACGTCGCGCGCCTGCTGTAACAGATCGGCATGGTACAGCCAAACCACCGCCAAGACGGCACCCAGTTGAATCACGATGTCGAATACACCGCCAGGATCGTGAAACTTCAGCAGATCAGAGGCGACAATCAGGTGGCCAGTCGATGAAATCGGCAAAAATTCTGTAATACCTTCAACGACGCCCAGTAGCGCCGCAACCAGCCAACCCCACAGCTCTAATGAAATTTGCATAGGTAAGTGATTTCCCGTATAGATGACACTTAAACCTTGCACAATCTCTAAGAATTAGGTTCTAAGGTAGAGTGTGCAAGGTCTAAATAGCGTGTCTATTCATTTTGATTTATTGAAGCAAACAGTGTAATCATATCTGCAATCAAGATGAACCTGAAAATCATTCATGGGAAAATGTATGACAGCCAAAGTTCTTTTCTTATGCACAGGGAATTACTACCGAAGTCGCTTTGCCGAAATGCTCTTTAATCACGAAGCTGCCAACCGTGGCCTCGATTGGGTCGCCGACTCCCGGGCTCTGGCTCTGGAATTTGGTGCGGGCAATGTTGGACCCATCTCGTCCTATACTCTGGCTCGATTACAGCAGCTTGGGGTCAACGCGGAAGGCGCACTCCGTTTCCCCAAACAGGTGGAGGAGGCAGATTTGCAAGCGGCAGACCTGATCATTGCCCTCGATCGCAGTGAACATGAGCCGATGGTCGCACAACGCTTGCCCGCTTGGCGTGATCGCATCCAATATTGGGAGGTCGCCGACCTCTACTTGCGCTCGGCAGATGAAGCACTAGGGCAAATTGCAGCCCAAGTAGCAGCATTGATTGATGAATGTGCAAAAAAGTAGGGATTCAGATGCAAGAAGAATCTTGGGGTGACAACTCAGAATTCTTCGCAAGCTGCTGCTCAGAATGACATTTCCCACCGAATTTGCAGCTTGCATCCTGTTAGCGCTTTCCTGCTTCTGGAACAGGCGATACAGACAGCGTGGTCGTAACTCTGTATACAGATTGTAGCAACCAATTTACCAGTTACTCTTGCGTTTACTATGCCCGATTGTGATGTACTTTTTATTGGCTCTGGCCACAATGCATTGATCTGTGCTGGCTATCTTGCCAAAGCTGGCTACAAAGTCATCCTCCTCGAACGACGACACACAATTGGCG
>JAXLWB010000081.1:0-19359 GCA_046328715.1 Caldilineaceae bacterium
AGATTGGAATTCCAGCATGGGCATAAATGCGCTTTTTTGATCCTCGATCTTTCCCTAAGGACGAATCTGAAATCTCAATCACTAGGCCAACGTCGGTTGCCTGCGGATGTTGTTGCGCATATTGGCGTAGATTGCCCTTGATCACACACACATCAGGCTCGGGTTCGCTGTCCGTCAGCGTAATCGGATCTTGCGTTCTAACAAACCAGCCAGGACGAATCGCTGCGCGCAAGTATTCAGCTACCAAGTCTGTTGCCAATGCAGGCGAGGGACTCTTTGGCATCTTCTCGACCAACCATCCTTCCAGCAGCTCAATCGGTGCGTCTTCATCAAAGGCACCGGAGCGAATCATGGCATGATACTGTTCAACGCTAATCCGCCAGAGTTTTATATCCTCGGGTACAGGGTTACTCTGGCCTAGCTTTGTGATGCCATTTGTTCGTAGGTCAGTCGTTGCTGCTTGAACAGACATTGCTTCTTATTCCAAAGAGAGAGGGGATTGCCATAAATCACGGACAACCCCACTCTCCTACTCTCTACTAATGGCTGCAGCTGCTCGGCATCTCTTCGCCGGTGTGGCTCTTGGCGGTGCGGAAACTGCTGCCACAACCACAGGAACTCGTTGCATTGGGGTTCTCGATGTGGAAACCACCACCCATCAGGTTGTCAACATAGTCAATGTTGGCACCATTGATGTAGAACATGCTGGTGGGGTCAACAATCACACGTAGACCGTGCTGTTCAAAAACCTCATCACCTTCACGCGGTGTGTCGAAGGTCATGCCGTATTGCATACCGCCACAACCGCCGCCCTTGACAAAGACGCGCAGCGCATGGCTTTCCTTGACACCCTTGGACTCCATCACGCCACCCAACTTCTCAGCGGCAGAGGCGGTGAGGGTAATACCCGTGGTCAGTGTGGTGATCGGTTCTAGTTCTTGCGTAAGCATTGGTACCTTATCTCCTTATATCAACAAAATCGAACATGATAGCTAAATTTTATCCACCAATTTGATTCATCGCCCGGCTCTCAGCAATGACACCTTGTGCCAAACCATGTCCCCACGGTTTGTGATAGGCACCTTCGGCCATGAGCGTACGAATCTCTTCAAAGCTGGCTCCGCTGCGTAACGGTGTCAGCAAATCGACTTCGTCGTCGCGCAAGAGGCAGAGACGCAATTTGCCATCTGCCGTCAAACGCACCCGCCCGCAACCTTCGCAGAAGGGCTCAGTGACACTGCTGATAAAGCCTAGTGTACCCATCGCACCTTGAATGCGGAAGGGACGGCTTGGATCGACGTAATCGTAGCCAACTTCTTCAAGCGGACCAAAGACACTTTCGATGCGATCTTTCATCTCGGCATAGGTTACAACATTCGTCTGCTGAAAGTCTGTAATCTCACCAAACGGCATCATCTCAATATAGCGCACCTCCCAGTCGTTCTCCAGGGTCAAACGCGCCAGATCGATCATGTCTTGACCATCGTTGAAGTTGCGCACCACCACAGAATTGAGCTTGATCGGCGTCAATCCTGCTTCCTCGCTGGCCCGAATGGCACGCCAAACATCGTCGATGCTACCCCAGCGAGTGATCTTTTTAAACTTCGCCGCATCGAGCGTGTCAATACTGATATTGACGCGTTTCAAGCCTGCCTCGGCCAGTGGTTTTGCCAATTTGTTGAGCAACAAGCCATTGGTTGTCATCGCAATATCTTTGACACCAGGCGTGCGGGCGATCTCACGCACAATCTCCACCACATTGGGACGGATCGTGGGTTCGCCTCCGGTCAAGCGAATCTTGCTCATGCCCAAGCTAGCGGCTACGCGTACCAAGAAGAGGATCTCTTCGTCGCTCATCAATTCGCTGCGCGGACGAAAAGTCATGTCTTCGGGCATACAGTATACACAGCGCAAGTTACAAGCATCGGTCAGGCTGATGCGCATGTAATTGACGCGGCGTCCGTAGCTGTCGTGTACGGGCTGAATTTCGTAGTTTGGGACAGCGAATCCAGGTGGAAGTGACATGCCCGGGGGCAATGACGACATTGTCACCTGACCCATTTCATTGCTAAGCAACCGAATGGCATTTTTCACAGCAATTTATCCTTTACGCCAACAAAGCAATTGCACTACGTTGTGTCAACGTTGGCATTGACGATTGCACATCCTGACAGATCTGATAGACACAACAGCCATCACCCGATCGGGCCGAGCGGGTTCGTTCACAGTGACAACCCATCAGTTGGTCAATCAACGATTGATCCATAGCACACAGTTCACGATGTTCGCCTGCAACTTCCCCATAAGGACAGTTGCACTTTTGCAGGAAGAATGATTGGCTGGCACCGTCTCGATACCAATGGGCCAGGTAACCACGCTCATTGAGAAATTGAGTAATCCGCTCCAAACGCTGTTCAAGCGACTCATTGCGGCTGGAAGGTGGAAACTCGCGTGCGATTTCGCCAGCCATGTTACGAAAGGCAGTTTCTACCTGGTCGGGCGGCAACACTTGTTTCATTTGGCGCACCAAATTTCCAGCAAGTGCAGCAAAATTGTTGGGAAAGTAGTTATCGGCTTCCTCAGTCAATGTGTAGACCTGCTGTGGACGTCCTGCACCACCGCTCCGTTCCAGGTGATCGACCCGGATCAAATTGTCACCTTGCAAAATATCAAGATGATGGCGCACGGAAACAGAAGGCATCGCTAACAAAGCTGCCAAATCGGCCACAGTGGCGCTATTTCGCTCTTTGAGAATCTCCAGAATCTGTTTACGAACGCCGTGCACTCTCTGTTCCCTTTAACTCAGACGGCACAAGAAGCGTTCTTGTGCTATATTGGCGACCCGCTTCGGTTAACATGTAGGTCGCAACCGGAAATTTCATATTGCTACTGATTAGGCCACGTTGCCACAAGCTGTTAATGACCTGATCTTCAATCACAGCTTCCTGGGCTGTTTCTGAAAAGTGTAGTTTGTGAGCCTTCACCCCATCGAGGTCACGATGTGCTTTTAGCACCGCCCCTTGTAACAAGGCCGCCAACACTCGCTTTGCTTCTCTGGACAAAGGCCACCAACGAGCTACCACTTGTCACCCTAAGTTGTGAACATACTTCTGCAATTCACGCTGCGAAATTTTGATAAACTTCTCAGATTGAATTGCCTTCATTTCCGCTTCCGGCAGGCGCATCCGCAAAATCTCCAGCGCATCCTCCGGCGATTGGCCATAGGCGAGCTTCTGCCTGCCATTCTCTAGTTCAAACAAGTACATGTAATGCGGATTGCTAAAGCTACTCATTTTAATTATGCCTTGATCAAGGTCCCCTCATACAGATCCTTGCCGCGCACTTCGCCCATTCCCTGATTGATTTCGGCTTCGTACTTTCCTGCGAGCAGGTCGGTGTAAAACTTGTAGTCAATGCCTTTCACCTTTTCATCGTCGGGGAAGCGATGATAGTTGTCCTTGGTCATCAGGCTGCGCCCTTCGGCAATCAGTTGATAGCCAAGTGCCGAACCAGGATAAGGAGCATACCGGGAAATCGACGGATAAACCCGCTTCATGCGTTTCAACATACGCATGGTCTTAAAGGCATCCTCGTGTGTTTCCCCGGGAATACCGACCATGATGTTCGACCAAAACCAAGGAGCCCTCTTGCCTTTCGCTTCCATCTCATCACCGATACGATTGGTCAAATCGATAGTGAAGTAGTTATCTTCCTCGGTACATTCCTTGTTCAGCAAGCGCAACATGCGATCACTGCCTGATTCAAAGCCGATTGAGATTGTGTTCCAGTTGGTTTCTTTAATCAACGCCTCATAGAGATCGGGCCACTGCCGCACTGTATCGGCACGACCAGCCGCCCAGTAACTCCAGCCTTTGGTCTTGGTCGGATACTTTTCGATCCACTCACGCAACCATTTTGGGTTTTGAAAGAACATTGAATCGTGGATCACAACCGAGCCCACGCCGTATTTGCGGTCAAGGTAGTTCAACTCATCGATGACGGCATCAACTGGCTTGCGCCCCATGTTCGGAATGTATGAATTCTCGTTGCAGAAGACGCATTGCCACGGGCAAACGCGGCTCGTTATAATTGTAGCAACCGGTCCGGGTCCCCAACCACATTCCGGCTCCATGGGCCACTTCCACTTCCAACGGCGCTGCATCCGCCAACCCTGAGGTTTGGGCCAGAGTTCACGGTCGATCATTGGCCACTCGGCCATTGACTTGGCACCCTCTGCTTCAAAAACCCGCTCATAATTGTCGGGGTTACGCACCAAATCGATAATAACCTTTTCGCCCGGACCCTTGCAGATCTTGTCGAACTCTCTGATCGACTCCATCTCATCCGGTGCAACGGTAGCATGCATACCGCCTGCCATCACCATGCCCTGAGGGTTTAGTTCTTTGAAAAGCTGGGCGGCTTTGAGAGCCACGGGATAGGTATAGCTACGCACGTTCATCAATAACGTTTGGTAGCCCTTCATTTGTTTCGCCAGCTCGTCCCAACTCGTCACAGCTCGGGTCGAAGCGATATCAGTTAGGATGCCATTTTGATGTAAGATAGTGCGCAATAACCCTAGACCATGATCCTGCCATTGTTCGTGCGGACCATTTGGATGAACAAGATCCCCCAAATCACCCAAGTCTAACCAAAGAATATTCGAGGTCTTCTGCGGGGTCTTGCTCCACGGCCACGATAAATTCACGCTCAAAACCCTCCCTTGCGAGTACTCATCATCGTTTGTGCAGGTTTAGTATAGCATGAGGTTATGCATACGTCAATTATTATGAAATTGTTGATAATTATTTTAACCCTCAACTTCATTTGTGAAAAAAAGAACTTGACACTTGGCCCTCTAACAATTAGAATGCACCCAAACTTTGCATTAAAATAGGATAAATTTCACGCGACCAATTCTGTATTACGTCAACCTAGTGTAGTTTGTTCAAAATGTAAGCGACCGCGCTATGTTACCGTCTTACACAAACTGTTAGAAAAAGGGTGCTACACACTATGTCAGCAGACCCCGCTCAATTCAAAGAGCTAAAAGCAGAACAATTTAGTCAGTACGCACATGATCGAATTGTCGTACCTGACGATTTGAAGGCAAATGTCTTCATTACTTCACTCGATGCAGTCTACAACTGGAGCCGCAAGACCAGCATGTTTCCGCTGCTCTTTGGTTTGGCCTGTTGCGCCATCGAAATGATTGCCACTGCCGCCAGCCGTTACGATCTGGCCCGTTTTGGCATGGAAGTCATGCGCCCAAGTCCACGTCAAAGTGACTTGATGATTGTCTCTGGCACGGTGACCAAAAAGATGGTGCCAGCGATCGTGCGTATCTACAATCAAATGTCAGAGCCACGCTATGTGCTGAGCATGGGTGCTTGTGCCACCGGCGGCGGGCCTTTCAAGGAAGGCTATAATGTGGTTAGCGGCATCGACACCTATATTCCGGTCGATGTTTACGTTCCAGGATGCCCGCCCACGCCCGAAGCCTTGCTCTATGGCATCATGAAGTTGCACGAAAAGGTAGCGCGCCAAAGCATCACCAAAGTGGCCTGGTACCAAAAAGACAAAAGTGAATTTGTCCCTGTCCCAGTCCTGGGTCCTGATATCTTTGACCCACGCCAGATCCAAACCATCCAGGAAGTTACAATGGGTGGTGGAACCAGCGGTGGTAGCAAGGCTGGGAAAGCTGGACTTATTCCCGTGCCAGTATCGGCGGAAGCACGTGCCAAGATTGCGGCTGCCAAAGCCAAGTATGTATCGATGAAACAACCGGCTTAACAAGTGAGACAGTAGACAGTGGGATAGTCAGGCAGTAAAACAGTAAACTGATCTTGTTTGCCCACTGACATACTGATTTACTGTCCACTGTCTTACTGATGTAAGGATTACCAATATGAGCGAAGCAGTTGCTGTGGCCGAAGCGCCAATCGAAACTCAGTCAACCTCTAATGCGCCATCCTTTGATCACCCGCTCAATCGAGCTGTACCAGGGGCGATCGTTGGAACGTGGGCCGAAGAGACCGAGAAATCGCTCTTTGTGGCTCCCGATAAGCTGCTTGCCTTGTTGACTCATCTGCGCGACAAAGAGGAGTATGACTTTCTCTCCAATGTGACCTGTACCGACTACTCGGCTTACAAAGGCAAGCTACGCTCGGGCATCAACGAGCGCTTTGATGTGGTCTATCACATCTATAGCACGAAAAAGGGTGGTGGTCCGATTGCCTTGCACGTGCGCGTTCCCAACGATAGCGAAACCATTCCATCGGCTACCAGTGTCTACCCAGGTGCCAACTTGCAGGAACGCGAGGTCTACGACCTCTACGGTGTCAAGTTTGAGGGCCATCCCAATCTGCGCCGCATCCTGATGTGGGAAGGCTTCAACGGTCACCCGATGCGCAAGGATTGGCAAGAAGCCTATTACGAAGAAGAGACCAAGCCCTTTAAGAGCCGCCACCCTGCGGACGGTTACGCCTGGCACGAAGAAAAACTACCCTGGAAAAGCAACTCGACCTATCCCTCTGGTTGGGACCCGGATAGCTGGCAAGATCCGGTGACCTATGTGCCTGTGAGCCAGGCTCCGCATCACAAGCAGGGCGATCTGGACACACAGAGCATCGTCGTCAATCTGGGACCCCATCATCCCAGCACCCACGGCGTCTTCCGCATGTTGACTCGCGTTGAAGGCGAAACGATCCTGGCCCTGGAGCCAGATTGTGGCTATCTGCACCGCAACCACGAGAAGATCGGCGAGCGCAACACTTGGTTGATGAACATGCCCTTCACCGACCGGCTTGATTATCTCAATTCGATGAGCAACAATCTGGGCTATGCTCTAGCTGTGGAAAAATTGCTCGGTTTGCAGGTGCCAGAGCGTGCGCAATATATCCGTGTCATCATGGCCGAAATGACCCGTGTGGTCAACCATATGTGGTCGATCGGCTTTATCTTAAATGACCTGGGTGCCCTACAAACCCCGGCCCTGATCTCGATTGAAGAGCGAGAAATGATCCTCGACCTCTTCGAGGAAGTCAGCGGCTCGCGCATGATGTGCAACTATATGCGCTTTGGTGGCGTGGTGCGCGACCTGACCCCTGGTTGGGAAGACCGGGCCAAGTACATTGTCCACGAGCGTTTGCCTCGTGCCTTGGACGAGCTGGATCGCCTGATTTCGGGTAATGAGATTGTCAAGGCCCGTGGTCGCGGCGTCGGTTATCTTTCACCGCAAGACCTGATCGCCCTCAGCATCAGCGGTCCAATGATTCGTGCCGCTGGCGTGCCCTATGATATTCGCAAGGCAGAACCCTACTGCATCTACGACCGCTTTGACTTTAACATCCCGACCTTGCCCAACAGCGACATCTATGACCGCTACTATATTCGCTTGCTGGAAGCTCGCGAAAGTCTGAAGATTCTCAGACAAGCATTGCGCGATATTCCAAAGCCGAAACAGACAGGTGCACCTGCGGCAGCCACGGCCACCCTTGAGCAAGGCTTTGGCGACATCATTGGCGGCAAGGGCGGCTACAACTTCCGCCCACCCGAAGGTGAGGCTTACGTGCGCATCGAAGCCCCCAAGGGCGAACTTGGCTTTTATGTCGTCAGCGACAACAAGGCTAACCCTTACCGCTACCATGTGCGAGCCCCCAGCTACATCAACCTCAACGCCCTCGGGCCAATGAGTGTAGGCTACAAGATCGCCGATGCAGTGGTCATCCTGGGTGCAATCGACATCGTGCTGGGAGAAGTGGACAGATAAATGGTTAATGGGTAATGGGTAATTGTTAATGGTTAAGTGATGCTACGACAGGTGGAGCCGCTTTTCATTAATAATTATACCATTAACCATTACACCATTCACCATTAAGGAGTTTTCATGTTCGGAACTGGATTACTCAAGGGCATGGGTGTCACCCTGAAACACTTTGTGGACACCTATATCGATGATCGTCGTACCACGCCCAGCCGTTATGCTGATAGCACGAAATTGGATGACTTTGGTCGGCGTTTGATCCACCAGCCGATTGAGCAAGAGGGCTTGCTGACGATTCAATACCCAGAAGAGCGACGGTTATTGCCAGAGCGCTTCCGCTACATTCCGATGTTGATCTTCGATACCGAAAAGAACGAGGATCGCTGCACCGCCTGTGGTATTTGCGCCAAGGTCTGCCCGCCCCAGTGTATCTGGATCGTACGCGACATGGATGCTGCTGGCAAACCGGTCCCTCGTCCTGCTGAATTTTTTATCGATGCCGCCGTCTGCATGAGTTGCAGCTTCTGCACCGAGTTCTGCCCCTTCGACGCGATCAAGATGAATCACGACTTCGAGCTGGCTGTCTATGACCGCTATCCACAGTTGGTCTACGACAAGGCGGAATTGACCGTGCCCGAAGAGTACTATGCCGCATTGTGGCCGACCCAGTACGCTCAGGAAGCCGAAGTGCGCCGCCAGGCTGAAGAGGCCGAACGCGCCAAAGCAGCCGCCAAGGCCAAGGCTGACGCAGAAAAAGCTGCTGCTAAAGCTGCCGCTGCCGCAACGGATGGCGAAGCCAAACCCAAGAAATCGGGTGTCGATCTGGAAGCGCTCAAGCGTAAGGCACAAGAAAAAGCCGCTGCAAGCCGTGGCGGTGAGACACATGCCGCTGCACCCGCAGCCGAAGCTGAAGCACCAGCAACCCCAGCAGCCGACGATCCCGAAGCAGCCAAGAAGGCACGCATCGAGGAGATGAAGCGCAAGGCTCAGGAAGCCGCCGCCAAGAAGCGGGGTAATGGTTAAGAGTGAATCGTTAACAGTGAAGTGTTCATGAAAGGAGTCTCCTGTGAGGCTCCTTTTTTGTTAGGGAAGAATATGCCTAAATCCAACGAACGTCTGGTCTTCTCCACCGATCCCGAGCCGGAAAAGAAACCATCTGCCGCTCCGCTCCCCGCCAATCCTGCTGCGGCGATTCCAACCCGGCAACTCAACACGCCGGTGCGTGTCTGGCTCGAAAAGAATGGCCGCGGCGGCAAAATCGTTTCGGTCATCAAAGGGGTAATGAGCCCGCAACCTGGCAAAGAAGCACTCTGCAAATTGCTCAAGAACAAACTCGGCACTGGTGGCGCTGTCAAAGAGGATGACATCGAAATCCAAGGAGACCATCGAGAAAAGATCGTCGCCCTTCTGAACGAGCTTGGGTACAAGGCCAAAAGTGCTGGAGGGTAGGGATGACAAGATGAAAAATATGATCTACATATTGGTCATCTTGTCATCCCTTCATCTTGTCATCTTGTCTTACTGCTGCTGTGTCTTCTCCACCTTCACTACGCTCTTCGTCTCACCTGCTTGATACAGTGCATCGACGACGGCCATCGTTCCCAAGTTGTTGCGCCCGGAGGTGATGGGCTCGTTGCCGCTTTGGATACATTCGAGGAAATGGCGGATTTCGGCGGACACCGAGTCTGTATAGGGATATTGGTGGATCTCCAGTTTGGTCACACCGCCACTGTACTCAGGAATATCCTGGCTGTAGATGTGCCAGCCCATGACGTTGTGGATAACGCCGCGGTCGCCGTAGAAGATCGTCAATTCGCCTGTAGCGGTGGGAATCGGCACTTTGTGCGCAGCAAAGAGATAGAACGCCTCACCGATGATACCGCTCTCAAATTTCATCAAGAAGGCAGAGATGTCCTCGTTGCCTCCAGGATGATAGCCAGCATTGAGACCCGTAAAGCCATTGAACGCAGCAACCTCTTCAATCTCCCCAAAGAAATGACGCATCAAGTCGATCTTGTGGACGGCGGTTTGGGCAATCATGCCGCCGCCGGAGAGCTTCTTGTCGAAGATCCAACTGTCGGGCGGGTACATGTGCGTGACAAACTGGTTGCAGTCGAAACGAATGGCGACGATGCGCCCAATCGCCTGGCGGTCGAGCAACTTCTTGATCTGAACGTGTTCGGGCTGGAAGCGCTGATTTTGTCCCACCATCAGTGTGGTTCCTTTGGCTTTGGCAGTCTCGACAATGACTTTGCACTCGGCCAGATTCATCGCCATCGGCTTTTCCACGAGCACATGTTTGCCCGCTTGTGCTGCTGCTAGTGCTACCTGCTGGTGTTGAAACGGCGGCAGACAGATGCTAATTGCATCGACATCGGCCCGTTCGATCACATCCTGCCAGCGGCTGACAGCATCGGCACCGAAACCACTCGCCATCTTCTGCGCCCACTCAATCTGATACTCATCCTGACAAACAACCACTTGCGCCAGGTCACTGGCAACGCGATATCCTTCAGCGTGCAAACGAGCAATCTTGCCACAGCCGAGGATGCCAACACGAATGGTCATAGAATTCTCCAAGAAATTTGTTATTTCAAAACATCACTCACAGTTCCGGTGTGCGATAAAGCACTTCTCCTCGTACCCGTATCTCCGTATCCACCAGATACTTGCCCAAACCAGCCCGATTGACCGTCATCCCCAGCCCTGGCGCATCCGGGGCATGGACGTAACCGTTGCTATCCAGCGTGACATGATTGGTCGTGATCTCCACGGCCAGCGACTTGAGTTCAACCGGATATTCGCAGATTACATCCTGCTCTAGCCCGGCGTAGGGTTGTAGAGAGGCGCTCAATGCCAGGTGTGAGGTAAAAGTGTGATTGACGTAAGTGACACCCCGTGCATGAGCGTAATCCGCCACCTGTTTGGAAACACTCAAGCCACCAATGCGTCCAGCGTCGATTTGGGCGTAGCCGATTCCGGCGTAGTCGATCATGTGTTGAGCCATGAAAAGGTTGTGGCTACCTTCGCCACCGGCCAATTTGACACTGCCAGAACGCTGCGAAAGAGTGTGATAGGCTGTAAGCGCCCCGGAGACAAAGGGCTCCTCCAGCCAGGTTGCCCGGCAGGCTTGCAGCGCAGGCAGACGCAGACTGGCTTTTTCCACATCGTCGTGCCAGACGGTGCCAATGTCAATCAGCAGGATGCCATCTTCACCTAATCCTTCTCTCGCTGCCACGAAGTGATCGGCGTCCATTTCGGCGCTGCCCAGGCCGATGGGTCCCCAGCCAAACTTGGCAGCACGGTAGCCAGCCTTACGTGCCGACTTGCCTTTCTCCAGCGTCTGCTGCGGCGTGTCGCCAAAGAGCATGGAGGCATAGGGCAATTTGGGATGGGAGCGTTGATAGCCCAAGAGCTTCCATGCTGGTTCACTCAGTTTTTTGCCCAGCAGATCCCAGAGCGCAATGTCGATGCCAGAAAGGATATGGTCGGTCTGCAGCAGGTCGAGGCTGTTGGCACGCACCAGATTACCAATGCGATAGATGTCCTGCACTTCGTTTAGCTCCTGGCCTAAGATGGAGTAGGAGACAGGTTTGCAGGCGCTGTGTGACATCGGTGCGACAAAGCCAGCAATCGAGGGCAAGGGCGAGGCTTCACATTCACCCCAACCTTCATCACTTCCAGCGCGCACCCGTACCAGCAAGGCATCCTGGCTGCCATCGCCGATATCAAGCACTTCGGGCATAGAGAGGTAGAAAAGATCAACAGATTCGATTTTCATAGGTTTCACTTTAGACTGTTCTTTGACAGTAGATCTTCATGAAGGGATGAAAATGATCGGTACTCGGATGACACGCGTTACGCGGATCAAGACGGATTTTTGCAGATTTTTTATCCGCCTTTGATCCGTAGAGTCAGCTTTATCCGTGTACCGATCCTCCCTATTTTTAAGTCATGAGACTGGGAGATTTTACATAGCCGATCTTTCAATCTCCTAATCTTTCAATCTCTCAATTAACCCCAACGCTGCTCAGGCGGGTCAAATACAAAGCCGTGAAAGAGCTTACGTTGTTCGGGTGAGAGCCGCTGGTTGTAAAACTCCTTTGAATAGTTCCAATGCTCCTGCGAGGCGATCATCCACGGATGTTCGTAGGCATAGTAGAGAATCACTCGTTTGCTATTGGGCTTGCGAAAGATACCTGCCGAATGCCAGAGTGCGTTGTGAAAGAGAATGGCCGAACCAGCCGGCGCACAGACTTCCACTGCGCCGGGAAAGAGATCGCGGCGTTTTAAGTCATCGGGCGAGGGGTCGATCAGGGCTTTGTGGCTGCCTGGAACCACGGTCAGGTTGCCCTGGCCCGCTTCAGACATGTCGGTGAGATAATAGCCGAGTTTGAGTTGTAAGAGTGGAATCGGTCGTCCTAGATTGCGATAGCCATTGTCGTGGCCGTCGAGATGCCAGCCTGGCGCACGACTGCTTAGTTCGCCCTCCACCTCGACAATCGCATCCGATGCATGATGATGTGGTTTCGGATTGAGCAATCCTCGAACGTAGGCCATCATTGGCGGCCAGTCGAGCAATTCTAAAAAGAGTGGATCATCTTCCAAAATGTAGAAGATGCGCGTGCTCTGTTCACCCATCAGTCGTGTCATGCCTGTATGCGGCGTGTCTTCGCTTTGCCATTGACGACGACGAGCAACCACCCGTTCCAAGGCTTTGTTCAGGCGCTGCACATGTTCGGTGCTCAGAAAGTTTTCAAGTACGAGATAGCCATTGTTATCAAAGAAAAAACGCTCCGCCTGGGTGGGATGGATGTTCGCTGGTGAGGGTTGGTTCTGGATTTCGTTCATTTTGTCATATCCTGAATCGGTAATCAGTGGGACAGTGGGACAGTAGGACAGTGAGTCAATGAAAACTGTCTTACTGACTTATTGATTTACTGTCCTTACCCTCGCGACGGTTCCTTCATAGTTAACTTGGCCTTGCGTACTTCTTCCAAAAGATGGGCTTGCTGGGAGAGTGGCTGCTGCAAGTGGATCATGCGCTGGGGGGAAGCGCTCTTGACCATCGCCTCACCATAGACCGAATCGACCCAGAAGCGAGCAAAGGCACCGATCTCGTTGTGGAGCAGCGGCATCTCCTCGTCTTTATAGTGGGCGGTGCAGTTGATCGTGAACATCCGTCGCCGGTTGCTACCGCCCCAGGCACTATGTTTGGTGTTTTGATTAAAGACTACCACGTCGCCAGGGTTGCTCTCCAAGGCAATGGCTGGCACCTGGCTACCATGAATGCCTAACACATCTTGCGAAGTACGCAACGAAGCTTGCAGTGCCTCGGCAAAGTGATCGCCGTAATGCTGGCTGCCAGGAATCACCCGTAGCGCACCGGAGGTAGCGGTCACTGGATCGAGATACAGGGCCATCTTGTAGAAGACGCGCGGCGGTTTACCACGCATCTTACCGCTCCAATCGGTGTCGGAGTGCCAGTTGGTGTCGCCGACGTAGAAGTTGCCATCGCTGCCGAGATAGACATAATCTTCGCCGAGTAGACTGGTAAAGATACCATCGATCCGTGGATCGTCAATCAGCGAAGCGAGATAGTCAGTCTGATCGACGAAGGGCAGAATACAGGAGCGCGCTGTGCCATCATGCGGCTTGCCGTTGTGGCCACCGCCATGCGCAGCAAAAACTCCCTCAAATTCCTCAATAATACGGTCAATGCGGTCGCTCAACAAGCCAGGGAAGACCAGATAACCGAAGAGATCCATAAAGGCGATCTGTTGGGGAGTGAGTTGAAGTTTGTCCATCAGGTTTCTCCTTTCCTTTGTTCTTGGTAGTGTGTTGAAGAGATGACAGAGCAAAATCCAAGCCCGATTAAAATCGGCTACTGACACTGGAGAAGTGCCCTCAGGCACTCGAATACTTACCAGTCGCTGAGGCGACTTCTCGGTGTCAGCAGGGGAATTGATTCCCCTCTTGAGTTCGCTAGCAGGATCACCCTGCCACCTTGTCAGAATTTCTAACTTGCGTACCCATCCTGCTTCTGCTTGCGCCAGTCAGGCAGATAGCCGCCCGCAGCGCCGTAACCGTAGGAACGACCGATCTGGTTGGGGCTGGACCAGGGCCAGGCTTGTCCGCCAATGATGCGGTATTCATCGCCTTTGCCGCAGAGCCAGTAAAACATGTGCGCCACGTAACGGGCCTGGTTGTGACCGCCGTAGGAGGCAGCTTGGAAGTCAAAATTCGGTTCGACGATCCAATCGCGCTGGGGAGCGGTGGTGCGCCAGTAGTTGTACTTGAGCATGTGGCGGATGCCTGTGGCGGTCGATTCGCCACGGCGATGGAGAATGCTCTGATGATGGATGCCTATCGTTCCGGCGGGACCATCGGCAAAGATCCCCTTGTCTTCCTCTTTGCGTTGTACAGGGCCGATATGGGTGCCGGGGACAAACTCGGTTGGGCCAAGTTCGATGGGTGTATCCTGTGGGAAGTAAAAGACTTCGACAAAGTTGAGTTCAGGGCCAAAGACGTGGTCAGCATCGTAGTGCCAGCGTTGCGACGGCGAAGGGCATTCCACGCGGTGATGGCTAGCGAGCACCGGTAACCCCACATTACGCCCCAAGAGCGAACGCATAATCCCAGCCAATTGCGGGTTGAGCAGCACATGCTCGACGAACCAATCTTCAAGGAAAATAGTGCTCGGCTCGTGCGATTTGCGGATGCGTTCCAGATCGGCCTGAGTCATACCGTCGGGAATGGTGCTAGGATTGGCGGGGATTTTCCCCTCCAGATAATCGCAGACGCGTCGGTTGATCTCGGGAGGCACTACCCCGCGCAAGAGCAGATAGCCATTGCGGCAAAACTCCAATACCTGCGAATCGGTCAACGTGGGTTCGCAATCAAAGGTGCGATGGGTGGGATCGTAGTTGAGCATAGACTCCTTTTTGATTCGGAAGGGGGATCGATACGCGGATTCGGCGGAAGTGACCAGAATGGATGCGGATCAAAACCGATTAAAAAGATCCACAAAAATCCGTATCATCCGCGTCATCCGTGTACCGATCCCCCTTTCATCATGATAAATGCCGGTTCTAAAACTCCAGTTGTTCAAAATCTTGCCAGCGATCCTGTGGTTTCCAGCCCAGCAGTCGTTCGGCCTTATGCAAATCGAAGACCGAAGCATAGGGATCGTTTTGGTAGTAGTCGTCATCTTTGAGGGGTGGCAGCTCGCCGTAGATGGCTTGCAAGAGTTCAAGGGTGGGAATGGCATAGTTGGTGTTGGCGGCAGTGAAGAAGAAGGCTTCATAGCGCAGCGCCTGATCGGTAGGGAACTGGTAACGAGCAGCCGCTAACACAGCGCGTGCTACATCGCGTACCGAGATGTAACCGCCGAGCCAGGCAGTTTCTTTATCAAAGGTACCGGCACGAGCATCTGCTACCGTCTTGGCCGCCTTTTCCTGCCAACGTTTGACCCATACCCAGTTATAGCGCAGCGAGAGTGCTTCGATGCCATAGGCTTTGGCGTAGGTTTCGGCCATGCGTTCGCCAAAGTGTTTGGAGAGGCTGTAACTTTCATGCGGCCAAAGTGGATGCTCCTCATCAATCGGCACGTAAAGCGGCTTGAGCGCCGTGTTGTGAATGCCAAAACCAGTGCTCGAATCACTACAGCCGTAGATGACACGCGGAATGCCGTTCAGCCGAATCGCCTCAAAGACACCAAAGTTGATCGCCGTGTTGACCGTGATCACCTCGACCGGCGGGTTGTAATAAGGATCCGGGATGGCAGCCAGATGCACCACCTGGTCAAAGTTGGTTAGGGCACGAACACACTGTTCCAACTCGCGCAAATCTGCTTCCACATAGTCGATGCCCTCGGTGGGAGGTGTCCGGTCGATTGAAACTACCTGATAACCGGCGTTGGCCAGTTCATCACACACATAGCGGCCAATCGCGCCACTACCTCCCGTTACAGCAATACGCATAATCCCTCCTTGTCCAGGCTCATTGCTCAGGCCTTGTCAATGGCTCCCAGCCGAGTAACCGTTTGGCTTTACCCATATTCATGATCTTGTTTTCATAATCGCCGCTGGTTAGGAAAGTCTGGAAACCATTCCGATATTCAAGCGCTGCCAACATGAGGCAAGCCACATCTTCAGCATCGGTCGGAATCGAGGGAACGTTCAAACGTGCTTGTTCCAAATATTTCTGGCGCGAGACAGGATGGCACATGCGCAACGCATTGACACTCAAGCCGTAACGCACCCAGGCGTTGCGACAGACCTCTTCGCCCAAGCGTTTGGTAAATCCATAGGTGCCACGGGCGTCGGGCTGCATCTCTTCGTCAAAAAAGTAACGAACTTCCAGTGCTCCATCATAGACCGACATCGTGCTGCAATAAACGGCGTGAGGAATCCCCACTTCGTGTGCCGCCTTGAGTGCCAAATAGACGCCTTTGACATTGACGTCGAAGGATGAATGTTCAATCGCCAGTTCCTCGCCACGTTGAATATTCATCGCCATGTAGAGCAGCAAGTCCATCCCCGTCAGCGCCCTTTTGAGATTCTCATAATCAGTGACGTCCCCCACCCAGTACTCAAGCGTCGGATCGGCTGGGGCTTTGACGTCATAGATGCGCAGTGTATGTTTTTGTTTGAGGAAGGGGGTCACTAATGTACCAACATGCCCCGACGCGCCAACGATCAAAACTCGCATCTTCGCTCCTTTCAAGTACGCCGATGGCGTTTGTAAGTGTATCCTTATCAGTTAAAGAAATCTCCGTCACCCTCTGCCAGGTATTTGCGCGCAGCCTTGGTATTAATCGAGATGCCTAAGCCGGGCCTGTCCCATACATCGATCAAACTATTCTTAACAATCGGGTCGGGAAGGCCATCGACGATGTCATACCACCAGGGCGGACGGGCAAACGGGTACTCGCAGGCAATCAGGTTTTGCGGCAACGTCGCTCCGACCTGGACCAAGGCAGCCAAACCAATCAAGCCGTTGCCAACCCCGTGGGGCGCAATCAAAACGCCGTGCAGATCCGCATATTCGGCGATCCACTTCAGCTCGGCGATACCACCAACATCAAGCGGATCGGGGCCGATGATATTGACCGCCTGCTTTTTCAGCAAATCTACAAAGTTTTGACGCAGGTAGATCTGTTCGCCTGTATGAATGGGCGTGGAGGTTTTGCGGGTCACTTCCCGGTAGAGGTCGGCCAGTACATAGGGTGTGTAATCACCCGTGATCATGTCCTCCAGCCAAGTTACGTGATATGGCTCCACGGCCTGAGCAAAGCGCACCGCATCCGGGACGGTAAAGCCAGGCCCGCAGTCGAGTGCCAGACCCACTTCATCGCCCAGCACTGCTTTCATCGCCTCGACACAGCGGACAAGATGTTTCAGACCTGGTTCGGTCAATAAGCCACGATAGCCATGATGGCTGGCCGGTTGTCCATCGCCATAGTGAAACTGAGGAACTTGCACCGGCATCGCACTGTGAAAGGCAACTGGCTGTTTGATGATGCAAAAGCCTTCCGGTCGTTCCTTGACTTTGGCCACATTTTCGGCACAGGCTTGCGGACTTTGGTCAAGCATGGGGTAGTCGATAGCGGTGTTGTAGACACGCACCTGGTCACGCACCTTGCCGCCAAGCAATTTGTAGACGGGCAACCCAGCAGCCTTACCGGCGATATCCCAGAGCGCCACTTCAATTGCACTGACAGCGCTGCCCCACGGTTTAAAGGCACCCAGGCGGCGAATTTTGAGCATCACCCGCTCGACATTGGTGGGATCTTCACCCACGATCAAGTCACGATAAAAGAGCACCTGGGGCTTGAGGTACGGTTTAAAACACTCGGCCTGACCGTAGCCATCAATGCCAGCGTCAGTGGTGATGCGCACAATCGGCGCATTGCCCATAATGGCACAACGCAGATCGGTGATTTTCATAGCGATACTCCATGATTTGGAGGTTGATTGGGGATGAGGATTGGTTCCCTTTGCTTTGTTGATGAGCAAAAAAACGAGCCAAACGAATTTAATCGTCCGGCTATAAAAATTTCAAACTACTCTATTGCAATTTCACTAGAGTGAGGTATATTGTATACCTATCCTAAGCATCGATCAAATGCGCCTTTTGCCTTATCCTGAACCCTACAAAACTAAATAAGCGAGAAAAAACAAGGAAGACAGCAAAATCCTAGCTGATGAAAGGGCTACCCATGAGCAAACAATGGCGAAGTCTACGGTACAGTTTTGGCTATCTTCCACGGGTCTTTGGGCTTGTTTGGGGAGCAAGTCCCTATTATGCTTTTTGGGCTATCTTGCTAACCACGCTCAGCACCGTGGCCGCACCCGCTCAAATTTGGATGTCCAAGGTCATCATTGATCAGATCATCAGCACGATTCAAAACCATACCCTAAACACTGCAATCGATTGGAACGCGCTCTTTTTACCATTGATTGGTTTGATTCTCATCCTCCTCTGCGCTGAAGTAGGGCGACTCATCGCAGACAGTATGGCACAGCTTCTGCGCTTCCAAGTGGGTCATTATGTGCAGCGGTTAGTGCTAGAAAAGGCGGCTCAGTTAGATATTGCTTTCTATGAATCACCACCCTTTTATGATCAGCTTGCTCTTGTCCAACAGGAAAGCTACCGTGTCCTCAACTTGACCATGCTGACCAGCGATTCGATTGGTCTCCTGCTTTCGGTCATAATTACGTTGAGCCTGGTAACCAACTTTCATTCTTTGGCTAGCCTCGCTATGTTGCTTTTAGCATTGCCCCAACTCCTTGTAAGCAGCCAATATGCCAAAGACTTCTTTGCCCTGCTCAATCGACAAACACCAGCGCAGCGCATGGTGAACTATTTGTCACAACTGTTGGTGGATCGGGATGCAGTCAAAGAGATCCGGCTCTTTGGCTTGCAGCAGCCATTTCTCGATCGCTTCCAGCAGTTCTGGCACGCTTACTTTGCTGAGACGGCTACGATTGTCTTCAAACACGAACGCAGGAACATCCTTCTGCTGAGCTTTTCGGCGCTGGGCACGGCTGCGATTTGGATCTTTGCGATCGTTCGGGCCGTCTCAGGGCTGATCACGATTGGGGAATTGACGCTGGTCATTCAATCGGTGGATCGTGTGCGTACCGATCTGGCCGCCCTCTTCAAACGGATTGGGATCTTTTATGAAAACGCGCTCTTTGTCAACAGCCTTTTCAGTTTTCTAGATCTACAATCCGATGCGGTTGAAGGCGCACTCCGGCGCACTCCGCAGGCCAGCCAAGCGCCTTTGCCAACTATCCCCAATCCGCTGCAACAGGGAATCGAATTTCGCAACGTCTCGTTTCGTTACCCAGGTAGCGAACGTGCGGTGTTGCAGAACATCTCATTTGTGATCAAGCCAGGCAGCAGCGTTGCCTTGGTCGGAGACAATGGTGCAGGCAAGACCACCCTGATCAAGTTGCTAGCACGCTTTTATGACCCAACCGCCGGTACCATTTTGCTCGACGGTCGTGATTTACGGGAGTACGATCTGACACAACTACAACAAGCCATCGGTGTGATATTTCAGGATTTTGTCCGTTATCAGGCGACAG
>JAXLWB010000082.1:0-19118 GCA_046328715.1 Caldilineaceae bacterium
AAAACAAAACATCAGATGCTGATGGGCAGCTTCGTTGGCTGGCTCGAAGCGCAAAATCTGGTGGGCCACCTGGATCGCCTGGTTGTATTGGCTTTGGGAACGCAATCTGTGAGTAATTTTGAGGAAGAGTTTGAGTAAACGTGCGCGCACATGCTCGCGCTCCACCGTCACCCAATCGTCGTAAAATCCGTCGAGCAAGTCAGCCTGCCAGAGAGTGAGAACTTTCTCCAACCAGCCAGGGCGAGCCAAATCGAGCTGCTCTAGGCTTGAGCTAATCGCCAGCAGTTCGTGCAGATCGACCCAGATCGGGAAATTGGGATTGAGTTGTACGTGCTCATTGGTAGTAAGTAGGATCTGCTCTCCCAAATGTTGGCGTAGTATGGTGAGAGCGGTGCGTAACGAATGGCGTGCATTGGCGTCGCTGCTCTCGCCCCAAAGGAGAGATGCAAGTAGATCGCGGCTTTGCGCTTCCGGATGCAACAACAGATAGGCCAACAAGCCCTCCACCTTGCGCCGTGGCAGCCGAATCGAACCGATCTCGTCTTCAATGCGCAGGCTACCGAGAAGGAAGACTTTAAATTTGTGTGGGGATGTAATGGTCGCACTGGGTGCCAATATCAGATCTTGCTGCATCGCCCCATTATACTCGGAAGCCGTTGCTTGGTATCACTTTCTTGGTGAAAAAGTTGCTTTTCAGAGTCGTCGGCGTATGGATCTCATTCATGCACTGACGGCTCTGAGTTCTTAGTGCAGAACTAGACAAAGCGAGTCCAACGGGGAATTACGTTGGGGCAAAACTGCAAAGATGTAAGCGCATCATAGGCCATCTCTGCTGCTGTAGTGCGTTCGGCCAGGTCAATCACTGCGCTCAGGTTGAAGGCGGCCACAACACTATCGATGAATTGGGTGATTGATGTGCTTGTCATACATTAGGGTAGCAATCTATCCAGTATCGCCTCAAAGTGCTGATCGAGCCAGTCAAGGGCCTGTACTTCTCGGGCGATTGGCTCCTGGTGTCCTGCCTGCATAAACCAGTTGGCCAGCAGGAGATGATAGGCCATCATGGCAGCTGGGAGCGCAGTTACTTCTTGCGGTGACAACAGTAGTTGAGCCTGATAGCCGTTGAGCAGTGCAGGGAGAGTCTTTAGCCAGCGGGTAGTGGCCGACGCATCGTCCGTCACCCACTTGAGGTGATGAACGGCGTAGTAGGCCAGGTCAAAGAGCCGTGGCCCAATGCAGATGTGGTCACAGTCGATAAAGCCGATCACGCGGGTGCCGTGCAGCAGGATATTGCCGGGATGGCAGTCGCGGTGAATCAACTGTTCGGGCAGACTGCGCAGCGCGGCTTCGATGGTAGCGCTGCGCACCGGTCCGAGGCGTTTGACGATCTCTGCTTGCGATTCAGGCAGCCTGGCGCTAAGCGCAGAGATCCACGGCACCACACGCCCCGCCAACTCCTCGCGCCAGGTTTTGCGGCTGATCTCTGGATCAACATACGATGCCAGCGCTTGATGCAGCCTGGCAATCCCTTCGCCTGCGTCGTAGAAAAGAGTGCCTATTGCTTCAGGCATAAATGGATCGGGGCGCGCTTCGATATAGTTGGTGAGCAGGTAGAAGCGCCCTTGGTAGGGCACGGCAAGGGCTGCGGAGCGCGCAGCGAGCGGGGTAGGAACGTACAGCCCACTGTGCGCCACATGGGTCAACACCTGGTGTGTAAACTCCAGCCGAGTGAGGTTTGGCGCGTCAGAGATATCCTTCAGGATGAAGCTTGGACCGTTTGTTGTTATCTTGTAGACTGAGTGCTTTTCTTGAAGCGCGGCGATCGTAATCAGGGGCGGAAGCTCCCAGTGGGCCAGAATGGCTGTTAGATGGGCATTGTGCTCAGCTTCAATCGAATTCATTATGGTATCGCCAAGGGTGGCCCCATCAGCTCCATGCCATGAGCACGCCATAGCGCTGGATCCTGAGGCGGCATGGCGTTGGCTTTGGTAACTTCGCGAAAGAAATCAACCATGCGACCGGCTGGCTGAAAGAGGACGAGGATTCGGCCCCGTTCGACTCCCACATGCGCCCAAACATGGGGTACCTGGCGGGGTGCCAGCAGCGAATCACCAGGTTGCAAATAACGCCGTTCCTGGCCGACCTCCATCAGAAACTCCCCTTCTAGCACATAAAACCATTCGTCCTGCTCATGGTGCAAGTGACGAGCAGGACCACCTTTGCTATGGAATACATTCTCTAGAATGAAGAGGCCGCTGGGATCGTTGGGGACAAGCTTAAAGGCAATTGTACTGACACCGAGGCTGCGAACTTCGCCAAAACAATCGGTTCCAGCCGCTGTCCAAAGTGCAGAAGGAAGATTGGCTGAGGAAAGAGTTGTTGTGGTCATGGCAAGCTCCTTGCTAGGTATGGAGGACTTCAGGCTGTCTTTTCGAGCCAAGTGCGCACATTGGCGGCGTGATCATCATAGAAATGGTGAAAGAACTCGCCCACAGCAAAGCGCTGTTCTCCGGCCCAGATTACATGAAATTTCGCTTCAATCGACTCAATCCGAGCGTCTTCGGGCATGGTTTGCAATGTAGCCAGCAATTGCTCATGCACAGCGCGCATCTCTTCCAACACCAGCCGTGCAGGGCGCTGGCGATTTGATTCATAAATCCAAGTGTTGATCGCATCTTCCGAGGTGAGATTTGCCGACCAGGGTGGAGGTGGTGCTGCTTGCCCAGCCGCAGACGCCTGCAAACGGGCGACCAGCCAGCGTTGCCAGCCCGTCAAGTGAGCCACAATATCGCGCATTGACCATTCGCCGTTTACTCCAGCTTGCTCCATGCGCTGCTCCCCGATAGCAGCGAGTATCAACTCCCACTTTTGTTCTTCTTCCTCCAACCATCGAATCAGTTCCGTCTTGTTCATCTGTACTCCTGTTCTGAAAATAGTAAGTTGCGAATTGCGAATCATCCGCCACCTAGCCTACTCTTGCTTGGCTTTGCGATTCGCTGGTTTATGGTTGGCGACGAACAAACTTCACTCTCTTCGTTTGCAGGTCAAACTGCGATACCATCCAACCATGGTTCAGCAAGCGGTGCGATGGATGAACATTATCCTTGCTTCTGTGAATTTGTGCAACGTCATCTACTCATCCAATGCTGCGAAGTGAAACCAGAAAAGTCTTTTGAACTCGTTGAGTAAGCACGCCCCGTGTGACTTGATCCATACCCAAAGAGCTCCCCGTCGTGTGGGCTCAATGGTTTTCCAAGCACCTTTTCGTTTCTGCTGAGAGGGGTGCCTACGCTTTATAGATAGAAATTCCTGGTTGTAGCGTTTGGGCAGCACGCTCGGCCTTTACCTCTATCGATCGAAGGGCACAGATCAGGTGTTATTGAAAGCAACCCATGCCATACCTGCGAACAGGCAGATCATGGCCACAAACAGAAATAGTGTCAATGCCAACCATACATCACGCATACCTTGCGCGCGATGATTGTTGGCTTGCCAAAGCATCTCTTCCGTTTCAAAGCGGGTTCTGCGCGCAGCATGAAGTAAGCCGCGTCCGTTTTTCCATCGCTCACGTGCAGTAAGCCAGAGATTGGTGAGCCAAATCGTTACAAGGATTGTGACGATAAGTATCAAGGCGTTGGACATGAACTCTCCATGAATCAATTGCTTTGTTTGCCTAAAAAGTGTGTCCAAATCGTATTGGCTTGTGCAAAATCGGATGGAAATGCATCTAGCCAAGGTACAGAGTACGAACGGGTGGGGCGAAATTGATTACTTCGTTTAGGAATCGTGAGATGAACTCAAGTGTTACAAAGTTTGCCTCAGAGTCAATGGTGTATAGAGGAACAACTTCGGGTTACAATTTCCCTTTATCGATACCTGGAAAACTGTAGATTTATGGCAAGATAAAACAGAAAACGTGGTTAATATTGATAGGCTGGAAAATAGCCTATGGATGAATTCTATCACAAAGTTTGCGAAGAGTCAAGTTTTTATTTTGTTTCCTTACATTTGATGCATTTGTTCACACGATGACAAGTAATCTTTCTGAGAAATCTGTGTTGATTGTCTCCACGACTCTGGAATGAGCAAGCGATCTGTTTTATCTGAACTTCAACTTACTCCAATCCAAGCAATCTCGGTAGTTCGCTTAGATCGCGGATCGTGCGGTAATCGTAATAGGTCGTCGAAGGACCGTGTCCACGCTCAATGTAGACTGTGTGACGAATCCCGATGTCATAGGCCGACATCAGGTCGTAACGCAGACTGGAAGAGACATGCAGGATCTGAGTCGGATCGCAGTCCAGTTGGTCGATCATGTATTCGAAGGCGCGCAGTCGTGGTTTGTAGGCCTGCGCTTGTTGGGCCGTGTAGACCGCGTGGAATGGCGCACCCAGCTTGTCCACGTTGTGCTGGATCTGGTTGTCCGAGGCATTGGAAAGAATGACTAATGGAAATTCTTTGGCCAGCGCTGCTAGCCCTGCTGGTACATCTGGGTGAGGACCCCAAGAAGGAATGGCTGTGTAGATCTGCTGTGCCACGCTATCGTAGTGGGGCAGGCCCCATCGTTTACAACAGCGACGTAGTGCTCTCTGGATCAACTCGGCATAGGGCTGCCATTCGCCCATCGCTTCATCGAATCGGTAAGCGCTGAAATCCGTCAAGAATGCCTGCATCTGATCAGCCGGCACTTGGTCCGCCAAGAGCCTGCGCGTCATGACACCGATCTGAAAATCAATCAACGTACCGTAACAGTCAAAGCTGATATAGCTCGGTCGAAAAGCCATCATCGAATTCTCCGTGTTAATAAACCCCACCCTAGCCCTCCCCTGATAAGGGAGGGAACTGTCACGGGGCAGATTTGGTTTGGTCGACAAAAGAGAAAACTCAATCCGTCCTGTGATGGTCCTCTCCCTCCGGGTACCCGCTGGGTGGGGAGAGCTAGAGAGGGGGCGTTTTGTCTTTATTCCCACCTAGCAGCAAACGTTTCGGCGGGCAGATCGTAGTTCCAACTGCCACTTTCAACCAATAAGGCAGCGATCCGTCCAATCTCATCGCACGACTTGGCACCAGCACCGCAGCCACCGCTGACCACGTAGACTTGGTCCGGCTCCACACAATCGATGTAAGGCCGGTTGTGTGCCGTGTAAGAAACCATGCAAGTCTTGGCCGAGAAGGAGGTGGCGCGCAGATTGGGCAACAGGGTCAGCAACACTTCGCGCAGCGCTGCCAATTCCTCCGGATCGCCCGCCCCCTGGAACCACTTGCGGAAATCCTCCTGCGTCTGTAATAGATAGGGCACATGACGTGAGCCACCGATCTTAATGTAGAGTTTGCCATCAGTATAGGGTACAGCAGGCACCGAATAGACCGAATCCAACACCGGGTTGTCGGGTAGCCACCAGATCATGGTTGTGAAGTCTTGTAGACGTTCTGCTTCGGCTGCGTCTAATTCGGCCAAGAGCACACTCCTGGCCTTGAGTTGCATTGACAATGGACGCGGAAGAAGATGATTCGTATAGCCACCGGAAGCGATCAAAAGTTTCTTCGCCTTCACCTGTTGGCCGCCATCGGTACTCAATTCGACGATGCCATCGTGCCGTTTGTACGAGGTGACCGTTTCACGCACAATGGTGGCACCTTGCTGTTGGGCGACGATTAACTGCGCCTGTACCATTGAACGGGGATTGATATGTCCAGCATTGCCGCGCTCCCATAGCGTGGTGGTGCCGGGAGCTGCATAGAGAAAGGGGAATTGAGCCATCGCCTGGCTAGCGTCCAGGCGCACATAGTCAGCACCAAAGGCTCGGCCCGCGGCTTCGGCCTGTTGCAGTCGTGCCTGCGCTGCTGGAATGTCAGGATAGATCCAGACGCCGCCGGAACGGTAGTGGAAGTGAATGCCGCTCTTTGCTTCGATCTCAGGATAGGCAGCAATCGAACGGGCGGCCAATTGCGCCCAGACCGGATCGGCGTCGATCACGCGCGTGATGCGTCCTTGATCGTAATGGCTGGAGAAGACCCCGTTATGGGTTTGCCAGTCGACTGGTTCACTGGGGCCAATGGCGACAACGTGCAGACCCTGCGCACTCAAATGGCGCGTGGCCGCCGAACCAAACATACCGTTGCCAACAACGGCAACATCGTAAATCTTGTTCATCAGACATCCTTCGAGGAAACTAGCGGAAATGCGAA
This sequence comes from Caldilineaceae bacterium, assembly GCA_046328715.1. Taxonomy (GTDB): domain Bacteria; phylum Chloroflexota; class Anaerolineae; order Caldilineales; family Caldilineaceae; genus JAXLWB01. Next base: position 6,190 of record JAXLWB010000082.1, read on the forward strand.
AATAGAAGTTGCACAGAGTATAACAGAGCCATGATCGACGAGCAAGCAAGGGTCAGGATTGGGGTGTATTTGAGATTGAGTTACATTTCAAGTGATCTACGTTTCCAACTATTTTCGTCTCTATTCTATACCCATTGTGCCTTTTGTTAACCTATGGTAAAGTCTCGCATTATGAGTGAGGCTTTGACCTTTGGTCCCTGGTTGAAACAGCGCCGCCGTCGCCTGGACTTGACCCAAGAAGAGTTGGCTCAACGGGCCACCTGTTCGCTTTCGACCCTGCGTAAGATCGAGGCAGAGGATCTGCTACCCTCGCGTGACTTAGCACAGGCCCTAGCCAACGCCTTGCAAATCCATCCCGATCAGCAAGCTGCCTTTGTCAGCTTTGCTCGCTCTGCCACGCAGGAAGTCCCGATCCATGCCTTTGCAGACGGATCACTTTCTGTGTCGCAGCGCAGTACCTTTAGCCCACCCATTCAGACATCGATCCCGGCGGCGTTGCCATCTGTTTCGTCTGCACCGGTACCATTGCCGTCCGCCTCAGCGGTCATTCCGTCGATCGAGACGCCCGCCATCCGCAAATATCGGCTGCCTGCTCAGCTTACCTCGTTGGTTGGGCGCGAATGGGAAGTGTTGACCGGCGCTGAGCTGCTCCGCCGCAACGAGGTGCGCCTGGTTACGCTCAGTGGTCCCCCCGGCACAGGCAAGACTCGTCTGGCGCTGGCCTTGGCCGAATCGGTGCAACAGTCCTTCTGCGACGGTGCCTGTTTTGTCCCGCTCGCCCCGATCAGCGATCCCGCCCATCTGTTACACGCCGTTGCCAAAGCGCTGCAAGTGTCGCTCGCTGGCGACCAGGTGGCGCTGGCCGCCCTGCAAGAGTTTCTGTTCGAGAAAGAGTTACTGCTCGTGATCGATAACTTCGAGCAGTTGGTAAGCGGTGCCGATTTGCTGGTGGAGTTGTTGCAGAGTGCGCCGATGATCAAAATGGTGGTGACAAGTCGCACCGTACTCAAGATCTACGGTGAATATGAATTTCCAGTGTCGCCCCTGGTGCTGCCGGCTGGCAAGATATTGCCGCCGATGGCAGAACTGCAGCTTTACTCGGCAGTCAACCTTTTTGTGCAGCGGGCGCAGGCAGTACAGCCGAGCTTTCATCTCAACCATGAGAATGCTGCCACTGTGGTTGAGATTTGTAGGCGTCTCGATGGCTTGCCACTGGCGATTGAGATGGCGGCGGCGCGCATCAAGCTCTATTCACCGCTGAGTTTGCTCAGTCAACTGCGCAATCACATTTCCAGCTTGGCCAGCGGCCTGCGCAATCATTCTCCCCGTCAACAGACCCTGCGCAGCGCTATGGAGTGGAGCTATAAACTATTGCAACCGGGCGAGCAACGCATCTTTGACCTGCTGGGCATCTTTGTTGGGGGCTGTACCCCGGAAGCGGTGGCCGAGATTCAAGCGCGTCGACTCTCGGTTCGATCCACCTTGCATCAAGCCAGCCTCAATCTGGAGGAAGTGCAAACCCACCTGCAATCGTTGGTCGATCAGAGCTTGCTCAATCTGGCACCGCAAGACGATGGTTCACTGCGCTACACTATGTTGGAGACCGTTCACGATTATGCGCGAGAGCGTCTGCAACAAACCGGGGAATGGGATGCCATCCAGCGTGCCCATGCCGACTACTTTTGTGACTTTGCAGAAACGACGTTGGTGCCATTCAGTGGCAGTGACCAGCGGCTCTGGTTCCGTCTATTGGAGCAGGAGCACAACAACCTGCGCGCCGCCTTACAGTGGGCTCAGGAAAAGGATGTCGCCCTTGGGCTGCGGATTGTGCTTGCGATCCACGACTTCTGGTATTCCCAAGGCTACCTGGAAGAGGGATGCGAGATTTTGCTGCGTCTGCTTGCGTTGCCATCGTCGCATGCCGATCCGCTCTTGCGTGCAAAGGGACTCTGTATCGGCGGCTTTCTGGTTGAGCGCTTGGGCAATCATCAGCAGGCACAGAGTATGCTTGAAGAGAGCCTGGTCCTCTATCAAGGGTTGAATGACTCAAGTGGGGTGGCCAAGGTGCTGCACGCGATGGGGATTGTGGCCTACTACCAGGCGGACTATACGGTGGCACAGCGCTACTACGCTGCGTCATTAGAACTGTATCGTCCGCTCGACGACTTGGTAGCGATGGCCAATGTGCTGCGCAACCTGGGCTGGATCGCCAAGGATCAGGGCGATTATGCGCTGGCGCACCGCTACTTCGAGGAAGGGTTGGCGATTGCCAAACGGGCCGATAACCCCTTTATGATTGCCCGTTACTATTACAGTCTGTCCAACATTACCTATTGGCAGGGAAATTACGCCCATTCCGCTGAGCTTGCGGAGCATGCGTACAAACTGCTGGAGCAGTTGGGTGACAAATCGGGCATGGCCTATGCCTTAGAGGTTGTCGGCTCGGCGCGCTTCATGCTGGGCGAATACGGGGTTGCCCGTGACATTCTTCGCCAATGCCTGCGCATGTTCGAGGCGATTAGTGACAAGACAGGCTTGCTGATCGTTCTCGACGATCTGGGATTGCTTGAGGCTGCACAAGGAAATCGAGAGGATGCGCTACGTCTACATCGAGAGAGTTTGAGCCTGGGCTGGCAGGTTAAAGAAAAGCGCCGTATGGCATTTTCGCTGGAAGGGATGGCTGCTGTACTTTCGGAACCTGCCCAGTCTGTCATCCTCTACAGCGCAGCGGCTGCCCTGCGTCTTCAAATCGGTGCACCCCTACCACCAATGGATCGACTACAAAATGAGCGCGCACTTGCCGCCTTGCGTCCACAATTGAGCGAAGAGGGTTTTCAACGCACCTGGGCGGAGGGGGAAGCGCTGGCGCTGGAGGATGTGGTAACCTTGGCGTTGAAACTTACCACCTGAGTAAGTGTGAGAATGATTGAGACAATGCTCTTAAGTTGACATCGATCATCATGGAATTAGCTAGGTTGCCTTGTCATTCCGCAGGAATCCTTGGCTATCGAACGAGTCCTCTAGTAGGGAAAGGACTATGTTGTCTGCTTTGGATTGACTTCGCAGATCGCCGGAGAATCCCTGTCCAGCATTCAGGGCCGGTGAAAGATTCTTCGGGTAAGGAGATACTCATGACAGATGCACCACAAACCATTGCCGAGATCGTGGCAAGATCTGAGCGCGCCATGCAACGCGTCGTTCAAGCCATCGCCCCCTTATCGCCGACCCAACTGGTGGAACCTCGCCTCCCAGGCGACCGCTCGGTGAAGGATGTGTTGGCGCACCTCAACTGGTGGGATCTATGGCTGCTACATACCTTACCGACTGACCCGCATGGTACGTACTCAGTCTTGCCGTTGCCGCTGGCAGAGCAGATTCCTCCCACCAATGACTGGGCGAACAAGATGAATGCTAAAGTCCACAGCTACAGTCAAGGCCGCGATCTGGCTGTGATTCAAGCGGAATTTACCACGACCTGCAAACAGTTGGTGGAGCGGGTGTCCCACCTCAGCATCGACGATCTCTACGATCCCAATGGCCTCAGTGCGCGGATTGGCCAGCCGGTTGCTCCGCTGGTTTTGGGCATCTATGAGCATTACGAGGAGCACGCACACGAATTCGAGCAACTACCCTGGTCATGAGAGCAGAACAACTTTCGTTCGGCATTGGAATGGGCCATTGCCGAACGCCGTGCAGGGATCGCCATGGAGCTAGCCGATTCACTCTTTATCTTCTGGACAACACGGGGCTACTCGCAGGAAGGACAGCGTTGGCTAGAACAGGTGATCAGCTTGAGAGAGGGGGAGAATACCCTACGCGCACGCATCTTCAATCGGATGAGAACCTTTGCCTGGCAGCGGGGCGATCTAGAGGCGGCACGCCAATATCAGGAGAAAGCGTTGGCGATCCAGGAACGAATCGACGATCAGGTTGGCATTTCGCGATTACTACAAAACCTAGCGATCATTGCTGGGATGCAGGGTAACTATGCTACCACGGCGCAACTGCTCAACCGTTGCCTGGTGGTCGAAAGAACATTGAACAACCCGAATGCAATCAAGGTCGTGATACAGAACCTCGCCATTGCCACCGAGCGACTCGGCGACACGGAACGAGCCGAAGCGCTTTTCCGTGAGTCGTTACAGATTCGCAGCGAGCAAAAAGATCAGGTCGGTATGGCGCATGTGCTCAATGGCCTCGCCAATCTGTTGCGCAAACAAGGACGACTGAGAGAGGCATCGGCTGCGCTGCGTCAGTCGCTGGAGATTCGACGCACTATAGGCAATCAACGTGAAATTGCACTGTCACTGACCTTCGTTGCCCAATTGGCGGTGGCAAAGGAGCAGGCGACGGCTGCCTTGCGCTTATATGCAGTTGCCCAACGCATCAATCAGGAAAATAAGATTAACTCCACGCCAGAAGCTCGCCAAGAGGAAGAGCTGCTTGTACAACGATTGCGGACTCGCTTGGGCGCTGAGTTTGAGACGCAATGGCACGCAGCCTGTACCTTACCCACCGACGAAGCGATTCAACTGGCTCTTGACAACATTCTGTCCTAGGGGGATGGCTGAATTTAGCTCAATCTCGGCGGCACGTTTCATAGTGTTGGCCAACATGGTGCAGATTTCATTCCAGGCAACTTTGGCTTGTGGCGCGATGCTGCCGCTCTGCAATTGATTGAATGATTCGAGTAGCGCTCGGCGCATGGCTTCGTAGTGGATGGGCAAGATTCCTTTGCTCACCCAGCTATGGCCCAAGGCTTGTGCGCGCAGATGCATGACATCCAGTTGATGCAGATTATCGATAATGAAACTCAGCGCTGTGAGCACAAAGGCTTTGCGCACTTGTGGCTCGCCGGGCAGGAGAAGTTTCAGCGCAGGCTCCAACTCAAAAAGCCGTTGAAAGAAATAATCAGTAATTTGATCAGCGTTTGATTCAATCTGTTGATACGAACGCTCGATCAACAGTAAAGTTGGATTGAGCATACTTTCTCCTCAGTTCTCTACTCCACAAAGCCAAGGGAGACATAAACCGTTTTGGGCGGGAAATCCAAGTTCACAACCAGTCCTGTACGATGATACGCTGGACTGCCCATGGCGATGCTCCAGACATAGAGATCCCCCTCAAGTCGGTACACTGAGCTGGAACCTAAACAACATTTCACCAGCGCCCGCACCAAATAAGGTTTGGTGTCGGACTGGCTGCGATAGGCTTCGCCAACCAGCTCCTTGGCTTCTGCTTCACTCAACAAAATTGCGCTCGTGTCTTGCAAGCGTGCTACCACCTTGTCGTTCTGCGTTGCTTGCACCATAAATACGGACTCCGGCGCAAGCAGGCTGGCTTGGCTTGGTGCCCCACCGGGTGCGCCATTCTGCCAGGCATCAGGCGCAGGCTCACAGGCCGCACAACCATAGAGTATGAAGAGGAGAAACAGGAACCTCAGAAGTCGATTCTTCATGCGTATCAATCCTTGTGTGCAATAAGCTAGTGGGCAGTGAGACAGTAGGACAGTAGAACGGTAGGTCAGTCGCAGTGTGCTGTCCTACTGTCCGCCTGACCTACTGATCTACCGTTTCTCCAACATCACGTTCACGCCACCCGTTGGGCGTAAAGTGGTTGTGAGTGTCAACTTGGGTTGATGACCTTCGATGGCCTTGACTTGATAGCGCTGTATGATCATGGCCAGGGCCAGAGTCCCTTCCATGAGGGCAAAGTCGCGTCCGATGCAGAGTCGCTGCCCGGCACCAAAGGGAATCCAGGCAAAGTGATGGCGTCCCGCCGATTGCTCGGGGCTGAAACGTTGCGGGTCAAAGTGCTCGGAATTGGGCCAGAACTCAGGGTGGCGATGGTACATGTAGGTGAACGACGCCACATGTGTTCCGGCTGGGATCGTATAGCCATCGATAGTATCCTCCTCTTTGGCCGTGCGTGGTAGCCAATAGGAGGGCGGACGCAGCCGCATCACCTCTTGCAGCACCATCCGTGTGTAGGGCAAGTTTGTCAGGTCGGCAAAGCCCGGTGTTCGACCGCCAAATGCACTTTGTACTTCGTTCTGTAACGTAGCCATCACCTCTGGCTGGCCTGTGAGATAGTGAAAGGCCCAGGAGAGTGCCACCGAAGTGGTTTCATAGCCAGCCAGGAAGAGTGTAGCCACTTCATCGCGCAACTGTTGATCGCTCATGCCTTCGCCTGTCTCTTCATCCACCGTGTTGAGCAACATCGCCAACAGGTGATTATCTGATTCCTGTTGCTCTGCCTGCACTCGTCGTCCCTGCTCAATGATGCGATAGACCAGGTGATCGAAGCGGGCAATCGCCTGCTTGAACTTCTTGCGGTTGGGCATGGGGAACCATTGTGGCAATGACTTTGCCAGGGCTTCGATCATGACGTAATCGAGCGCAAAGCCCATATCCTCGCCCACTTGATCGATCTCTTGTGGTGACAAAGCGGTACCAAAGAGCGTCTTCACGACCACGCGCATGGTCAAACCATTGAGATTCTGAGCCAGGTTGATCGAGGTTTTCCCATCAGCTTGCTGATCCCAGCTATTTAGTGCTTCCTGAATGCCTTCGATCATCAGATGTGTTAGCCCGGCCAGGCGCTGGCGATGGAATTGGGGCTGCATCATGCGTCGTTGGCGCAGCCAGAAATCACCTTCGCTGCTGACAAGGCCATTGCCGGTTAGTGGTCGCACGGCTTGCCACAAGGCACCGCCCTTGTAGTAGTTTTGAGCATGGTCGCGCAGGATATGTTGGGCGTGGCGAGGGTGATTGAGAATGACCAATTTGACGAAACCTAGATTGAGCGCATAGAGATCGCCATGACGCTGAAACGCCTGTTCCAAAAAGCGAAAGGGATTACTCAGCAGGTGAGGCAGCGCTCCGAGCAGCGGTAGACCGCGTTCTTCGGGCATGGTTGCTGCGCTGTCGATTGGGTTGACCAGTGTCGATGATTTAGAGATGGATGATAACATTTGATTTCTCCACGAATTGAACAATCTGATAAATTCCCTAACTACTTGGTTATCACTGCATAGCTGTGTCCGAGACTTTTCTGGACTACCGAACAGGTTGGCTGCCTTCTTTCATCGCTTCCTCCGTGCTTTGAATCAATTGGCTGACATCATTAAACATCAGAACGGGATCAATGTCAGTGGCAGTAAGCAGTATGAAAAGTGACACAAAAAGTGACACAAAAAGTGAAAGTTTGGGGTAGAGAAGTGAGGTGGAGGAATACGAATTGCAGATGATCATTTCTTTATTGTATAGAAATGTTGTACCGTTTGATACAGTTGTATGTGGATACATCGCTGGGTCTATCTGACCAAAAATGACGGTTGACAGAGTTCCTGAAAACTACTATAATATCCACCGATGCGAACATTTGTTCTGCGCCCAAAGAAAAGTATAAGATCCAACAGAGATACAATTTCAGCTTCACGACATAAGCGATAAGCGGTAGCAGCGTCCTACAATCTTATTTCATCTTGAATTTGGAGGGGGATATGAAAAGAGTTACTGGTGTTGGAGGAATTTTTTTTAAAGCCAAGGATCCGGCTACTCTCGGAGCTTGGTACAAGAAACATCTTGGCATTGATGTTCAAGAGTGGGGCGGCGCAATGTTTAACTGGGCTGACGCCGGCGAGCCAGAAAAGGGGATGACAGTCTGGAACGTTTCTGGCATGGATGATGACCATTTTGCTCCAAGCACATCTCCATTCATGATCAATTATCTAGTTGCGGATCTTCATTCGCTTATTCAAGAACTCCGGGCGGAAGGTTGTAATGTACTCGACCAGGTCGAAGAGTCTGAGTATGGCAAATTTGGCTGGGTAATTGACCCCGAAGGCAACAAAATCGAACTTTGGGAAGCGCCAACTGAACAATAAGCTTGCACAAATACGTCTTTTGCAACTTCATAAAAAGAGAACGCTACTAGCCCCCGGCTAGCAGCGTTCTCTTTTTATTTTACCCTTTTACCTTTTTGCCTGATCAAGCCTACCGGCTGACAATCGGCAAGAAGATCTGGGTTGGTCGTCCGCCCGTATCATCATCGGCGGGCAGCACCCAGGCGTTGACACGGATGCATTGTGCTCCACCCATCAGCGGGTCGCTGCCCGGGGCACCGGCCAACTTGAGCACGCCCGAGTAGTAACCGGGGATCATGCTGTTGTGGTCGATGCCCACCTGGACCGTGTCGTTGATCAGCGTTGCCTTGATCCAACTGGCTTCGCTGCTCAGTTGTGGTGTGAATTGACCGCCGCCTGCGTTGATCCATTGGACACTCTGTGTTGCTGCCTCGCCGCCCGTTTGTTTCTTGGCTTCGAAGGAGAGTAGATCCTCGGCCAGTTGCAAGCGGGGTTGTGTGTGTTGCGAACCATAGCTGGCGCTATCCACTGGATTGCTTCCGGCGGCCAACTCTTCGCCGTCGCTGAAGTCATCGCCGTCGCTGTCCTGCGCCTTTGGATTGCTGCCAGCTTTGAACTCATCCACGTTCTTGACCCCATCGCCATCCGTGTCGGCGTTGGCATCGCTCACACCGAACTTGGTTGCCCAATCATCGGCCATGCCATCGTTGTTGCCATCGATGCCGTTGGTCACGAGCACCTGAAGCACTGGTGAGTAGTTGCTATACCAGCCATCGCTGTTACCAGCCGACACTCGAATCATGTAGCTGACGCCTGTCTCCAGACCGGGGATCGTCGGGTTGCCATTGGCAAGGTCATAGTGCTTCTGCGTACCCTTGCTGTCGAGGCGGGTTACCTCGGCTCGGTAACTGGCTGGCGCTGCACCTACACCCGGCGTGATCTGAATTGCTACGCTGTTCGAGGTCGCTGACATCAGGGTCGGTGTCAACGGTGTGCCTGGAATTTCATTGCCACCGGGGCCAGGTGTAGCAAATTGTGGCGTAGTACCCGTGCTGCTATTGTCATTGATGTCGATGGCAGTCACGCTGACACCATATTCGATCCCATTACTTACTGCACCGATGCGATATTCCGGACCCTCAGCCGCAGTCACGAGCGCATGGTTGGCATCGATAAAGCCGTTGAGGAAGCGTGGTCCCCAGGAGATCAGGTAGGCATTGACATCCTTCTCCGGCGACGCATTCCAGCGGGCCATGATGACATTATCCATCGCATAGAGTTGCACACCGGTCGGCACGGCGGGGGCAGTCACGTCATTGATCACGATCGTACCGGTGGAGGTGAAGACCTCGGTGCCTGCAAAACGATTCGGATCATAGGCTCGTGCATTGGTCAGGCCGCTGTTGTCGGGCAGACAGCTATTGAGCGGCTGGCTGATCTGGTCGATCGGCAGGGAGTTGATGCCATCATCCACCTCGGCCCGAATCTGATAGGTGCCATTGAGCAGGCCCGTCGTGTCCCAGTCAAACTCGCCCGCCTTGAAGGAGAGATTCTTGACGATCGGAGCACCGACCTGCAAGTTGCCACTCAGTACACCCGAACTCAGTAGCGTTGGGTAGTAGTAGAGCGAGACCGTCGTGCTGATCGGGGTGTCTTCGGGTGCGCTCCAGCGAATCTTGTAGCTGTTGTTGCCTGGCTCGTTGGCGGCGGCAGGGTTGACAAAGCTGCCACGATTGCCGGGTGTGCCGGGGGCACCCTTGTTGGAAAGGAAGACCAACTTGTAGTGCTCGACGCCAGCGTCGCTCAGGTTGCCGATCTTGGCTTGCCATGTGCCAGCCTTGGGCATCTGTACCGTCATCAGGGTTTGCGAGGCATCGCTGACCACCTGCGCCTGGAATTGAGCAGCGTTGGCAGCGTTGATCTCTACCCCATCCGGGTTGATCAGGCTGAGTGCGGGCGATCCAGCTTGCCAGCCGAGTGTGACTAGGATCTGTTCCGATTGCGACGTCACCGTCAGCGAGACTAGCGCTGTGCCATTTACTTGGGGCGGTGCGGGCTGTACGTCGATTTGATCCGCCGAAGCTGCCATTAGTTGGTTGCCGCCATATTGGTCGATTAAGAGATGGCTGTCGGTACCCAGGATAAAGTCGAAGCCACTGTCAAAGCCGTAGTAGAGACCGACACCGTAGCCAGCGACTTCCACGCGGCCCTTGATGCCCCATTCGTAAACGGTGCAGCTTGCATTGACACAGAACTCACCGAAAGAGACCTCAATCTTGACCTCGATGTTGCTAGGTGGCAACTTGATCGGTCCTAATTCGCCAATCTGTCCTTCCTTGATCATGATCGAGGCGGCGATTTGTCCAGTAAAGTGCATCGTGTCATCATCGGGCAGCCAGTTGTAGCGATGTTGCCAGCCTTGACCTTGCCAGAGATGGGCCCGAGCAAAGCCCTTGAGCCAATCTTTGTAACTGATCGAGACTTCGAAGCCTGTGTCCAGCGGGTTCCACGAAACCCAGAGTTTGCCATTGATATCAACTGTGCCCAACACCTTGCCTGTGGCTTGCAGTTCAAAGAGGCCACGGGTGTCGATTGATACTTCGCCCGTAATCTTGAGCGCACCGCCGTTGCCACCTGGTGCTGCCTGAATGCTGATTCCGACTGTGATCTTGGTGTAGTCGGGGAAGATATCGACGCCACCTTTGAGGCCAGTCAGGAACATGCCCGTCTGACCAAGTGGAAGGCCGACGGGCGATTCAAAACTCATGTGAGCGCTGCGCAGTCCAGCCCCATCTTCCGAGACACAGAGCATGAAGGAAGCACCGATCTGGGCCTCGACATTCGGCACTTTGATCTCCGCCTCGCCGTTGATCACGACGACATCGGGACCAATTCCACCGCAGGGCTCGAAGCCGATGCTTACCTTGGCCTTGCCCGCCGAGAAGTTAAACTCTTTGCTAAAGTTGCTGGTCGCATTCTCAAAGCTCGGGTGATCGCTGCTGTAGACGGTTAGGTTGCCGGCTGAACTCATCATCACGGTCTTGGCATCGACATTGGTCAGAATATCGGGCATCTCCCAGCGGCGATCAGGGGCGACGAGATTAGCCGAGTCGTTAACCGAGCGCAGGTCCAAACAGCTTGCCTGACAGCTCTTGTTGATCTCCTTGATTGGCAGACCACGGGCTAGGATGACAGCTTGCAGGGAACGGCTGGCGCCTCCTAATTTGGCTTGTTGCGTCACTTTGGCCTGATGTGCACGTAGGGCCAGGAAGGTGCGGGGTTGAGCACCATTGGCGGTAGTCGCATCCAGGCCAAAGCTATCGCCCAGGTCGACGAGCAAGCTGGCGATTTGCGGTGGCGCAGGGTTATTGGCGACCGCAGTGACGTTGCCGCTCAACGACGACCAGCCATCGGCATTCAACGACCAGCTTGTATTGAACTTCAGTGTGACCTGCTCGGGGCTGTCACCCACGATGCGGCTCAAGGTTGCTGTGCCGACTGCGCTGGAGCCTGTGTTGCTGGCTGCGCTGATGTAAAAATCCTTGTTGCTTAAGTCGCCCTTATCACTGGCCATCCACGGCTCACGCAGAACTTGACCGCTGTTGGCAGGTGATGGTGCTAGCACCGCGGTGTTGGGAGGGCGAACCTGGCGCTCCATCGCACCGGCAAATACATCGAACCAAGCAGTGGGTGTGCCGTTGGCCGCATTGAGTGCCGGACATTTGACCAACATGACCGTGCTATCGACACTGAGTTTGAGCGTATTGGGTGTCGTATAACTTACCTTGCCACCGACAACCGCCACCGTTGGACTGCCTCCAGTTGGTCCGATCATCGGTGCAATGCCACTGTTGATGGTGTCGCCACTGCTGCCGTTGCGGTTGAAGCCACTCTTGCTCCAGATGCGCATCCCCCCAGCATCTTGGAAGGTGGTGCTGTTGAAGACCCACGTATTGTTGGGGCACTCCACCTTCTGGCAGCCACCGCTCTGGGTTGGAAATTCGCCCGCAGCGCAGGAGAGAATCTTGATCTGCAAGCTATACTTGACCGGAATCACCTTGGAGTTACAGAACTCCTTCGCGCAATCCTCCTCATCGTAGACGGTCAGTTGCGGGCCATGATAGGCAATGGCAAGTGCATATTGACCCGCTTCGGATGTGATGAAGTTGCTGGAGGTTGTGTTGACTGCCAGCGACCATTGGGCGACTGTGCCAGCACCACCGGTGGAGAGTGGCATATTCTGCTGGCTGTTGCTATGCGCTACTTGTGCCTGGAATCTGTTGGCAAAAAGTTGTGTATAGCTGCCAGGTCGAGTGCCATCACTCGTGATCTGAATGCTCACCCGGCTGGTGCTATTGGCCGGCAACACCAGATTCCAAAGGGCGAGCGGATCGGCGCTGTCGAACTCGTAGTCCACTTGTTTGGCAACCCCAATTGCTGGTGCAATTGGCTGCGGCTGCTCGCCGATCAACTCCAGGTTGTAGCCGATGGGCGCAGGGTCGCTGGTGGCATTGCCAACACGCAGTTGCAGCGCACTATCGGTATATTGGGTCTGTGTCCCGCGGCCATCCAACAGCAGGTAGCCCGCATCGCCGCTGACTGGTGTCACACTGCCAAGGGTGCGGTCGAGCAGTTGGGCGCTCGATTTGCTGTCGTTGATCTGCACTTTCATCGGGAAGCTACCACGCAGATAAGAGCGATACGCGTTGTTGAGCCCCGGCTGGTTAGGGTTGGCTGACCCTTGTGCCGGGGCAAAGCCGCGGCTGACCACTGCCTGCCACTTGTTGTTCGGCAGTTGGGGAATCGTGTAAACATGATCAGCACTATAGTAGGGTGGCAGGTCGGCCTTGGGCAAGGCACCCAATCCAGGCGTGGTTGCTACACCTTCGCTCAAGGACGGCCCGCTGTAATAGACCACCAGGCGTATGCCACGGGTGGTGGCGTTGTTTGGAATAAAGGGCGCATCGGGATTGCTCAGGTTCTGGGTCAGAATCATCTCATCGGCGCTCCAATCATCTGTCTTGCTGTGAAGGCTAAAGGCACCGCAGTGGATGATCGGTAG
>JAXLWB010000083.1:0-18912 GCA_046328715.1 Caldilineaceae bacterium
ACTCCAAGCATAGTAGACGACCTGCCAAATCTCCTCATCGCTCAGGCGATTGCCCCAGGGCGGCATCAAGTTTTGAATACGCCCATACTTGACGATGTGGAAATATTCCGCCGGGCTTTTGTCCATGATCGTCGCCGGATCGGAAAATTTGGGTGGGGGAGCAGACAGATTGGCAACGGTCGGTCCGTCACTGTTGCCTGTTTCGCCATGACAAGGTGCGCAATTCTGCGCATAGCTAGATGTGGCTAACACCGTGAGTGGCAGCATGCCTTGGGGGGTAGGAATCGCAGCCGGATCGAAGGGCGGAGGCGTTGGCAGCGACTGAGATTGATCTTGTGCCCACGCTTGATGCACAGTCAACCCTGTCATTGCTACTGCAATAAAAAGAGCGCAAAGCAGGAAGAAACTCCCTTGCGCTCTTCGCACACTTTCGATAGATCGCACATCCTCAGCAGGTATGACAACGGGCTTCTGAGAACGTGTGCCATACAAAAGTTGTGATCTTCTAAACATGAGTACACAGATTCTATACTTGCGAGCCTCGCTGCGTAACATTTTTATACTGAAAAATGTTATGTAGTGCAGAACAACAGTATACAACCAAGCTATGCTAGTGGGTGGCCTTGGCGAAAACTTCAGTTGGCTGCTCTTCATAGCGACTTGGACACTTCAGCAACAAAGTATCAGCCTGGAAAGTCCCATCCGCCAATAGTTCGCCTTCCACAATTGCAGACGCAGCGCGCTGAAAATTATCGGGGCGCGGGCCGTAAAAGACGATCGGCAACTGTTTGGTGCTGCCTTCATCGCTAATGGCGAACTTAAGCGTGATCTCCTTCGCATTCCAATCTTCCGTGCCTGCTACAACATTGCCGTTCACACGCACACGTTGTCCCTGCATGGTGGGGGCAGCAAGCAACTCGTTGACAGTCATGAAGTAGGCACCCGTTGTTGTCGTGGCGCGCACCATTTGAAATACAAGAAATGAAACAAAGGCCAGCAACAACACTCCACCCACAATAAAACGAACATTATATTGAGTTGCTTTTTTCTCGCCCAAGCGGAGTGGAATTGGGCTTGATTGAATATCCTGCGCCATGACAATGCTCCTCGATTCTGGAAGGACGTACGTCAATCGCTAAAAATCTATAAGTTTGGTAAATTCTGTACGGCAAGCGTACAAGTCCTGTCTGCTAGGATTGTGGAGAGAATTATACCACAGAACCTATGCTGGAATCATGAAAATCCTGTCAGGATTTCACCTAACCACTTGTCCAGGTAATTCCGCCAATTTGCTGATTCTTACACTTATCTACGTTGAGTAGATAGACATTATATGTGTAAATTTTCACAAAATCAACCAAAAATGGTAAGAAGTAGATGAGTAAGATCTGCTAGAGATAAACGCTACCACAGGTAACATTCGGGTATCTATACTGGCGGTTGTTACCAAGTACCACTTTTTGCAGTATAAAAGTAGTACTTATAGAGATGACACTTAAACATTGCACAATCTCCAAGGGTTGGGTTCTAAGGCAGATTGTGCAATGTTTAAATAGTGTGTTTATTAGGGCAGAGCATGCACATAAATCACGAAAAGGGGAAGCGACCCTGAACCGGCAATTGAAAGATGCCATCGGCTTGGCGAGGAAAGGCGACGATATCGACGATGGCATCTAAATTAAGTGGGCCATAGATATGGGGGAAGACATGGCCATGATTTTCCTCCCAACGAACATCGGCGGCGACGAGTTGCTCATCAATACACAGAATCAACCACGCTCCTGGCCGACTTGCATACCAAGTGTTTGCCACAATCAACAAGCGATCTGCCTCGCCAGTGCAATGGATAAATCCCTCTGTCGCTAAGGTATCTCCAGAATAGGGTTGGTCGCTTAACTGTTGCTGCCAAACGGCCGCAGGTACCATGTGAAAGATCATTCTAGCGCAATTCCATTTCCGGCATGTAGGCCAACAAAGGGGTTGTGCTGGCGTTCAAAACCAATGGTCGTAGCCGGGCCATGGCCTGGATAGACATCGTAATCATCCTCTAACGTCAGGAGTTGTTCACGAATACTGCGCAACAGCGTTGGGCCATCGGCCAAGGGTAGATCGTAGCGGCCAATACTGCCTTGAAAAAGTGTATCACCGCCAAAAACCTGACGACCTGCATGGTGGACAAAGACCACATGGCCAGGTGCGTGGCCGGGTGTAAAACGAACCTCAAGTTGCTCATTCCCTACTGGGATGATTTGACCATGTTCCAAGAATTCATCGGGATCGTCAATCGGATCGGTTTCGGTATCCAACCACAGACGTACACGTTGTGGCACGTCTCGCAGAATCGGCAGATCAGCCTCGTGCAAACAGAAGGGAATCGCCAGTGTATTGCGAATTGAATTTACAGCCATGACATGGTCAAAATGGGCATGGGTATTGATGATCCGCTCCAGTGTTAGATTATTGTCACGGACGACTTTCAAGATCGCCCGAGCATTATCGCCTGGATCAATCACAACAGCCTTGCGTGTCTGTCCGCAAGCGAAGAGATAACAGTTCTCTTGTAACAACCCTACGGTCAACCCCTTGACAATTGCCTCAGTTGACTGTTCAACGCTCGTTGTCGGCTTTTGACTTGCCATAGCACCTCAGAAAAAGTGAGCGGTAGACAGCAAATCAGTTTCTGTGAGCCCATGATCCGACTGATTTACTGTTTCCCTTGTCCACTTCGCTTCAATTTTCGACTGCGCATCGACTAAGCAACATGCGCATGTTCAGCATTTAGTTGACGGCGCTCAACCACATCAACGTTGCAGAGCCAATATTGGCTCCAATTGGTTAACTCACGAATGACACCGCTCAACTGCTCGCCCATTGGTGTCAATCGATATTCAACATGGGGCGGGATCGAGCTGATCTGAATGCGCTCGACCATACCTTCTTCCTCCAGCATTTTGAGGCGGCTGCTCAAGGTGCTGGGATTCACGCCACCCAGCGCTTCCTGCAGTTCACAAAAACGGCGCGTATCACTACCCATTAATGAATAAACGATCTGCAACGTCCATTTTTGCCCAACGATGCGCGAAGCTTCTTCTACCGGACAAAGTTCGGCTGGCAGGAGAGGATTGACACTACAGCCACACTCTTCTTCCACCACGGGTGTATCTTCCAGCTTACGATGCTGGATCGGTCCTTGATTCATAAAAACCTCCGCAGATCTGATGCCTCTTTGCATCAGACCACATTTCCGCACAAACTGACATTTTCCTATCTTATGCTATAACAAACATAGTGCTCTGTCAACCGTATTACGAAATTGGAAAATGTTTCTGTTTTGAGGCGAGTAACAGAACCCCGCACGTCAGTAAGGGGGAGCTTTGGCCCCTTACTGACGTGCGGGGTTCTAACATGTGGCTTAGGGCAAGGTGGCGAGTTGCAACCTATTTTCACCTACAGTCAGTGAAGGTCGCTGCTGGGTGCCATCAAAGGGAATTTCAAACTCGCCGCGTACAAACTCGCCTGCCTGCCAGTTGGCAGTTGGATAGCTTCCGCCAGCCAGCGGTGACTGGACCGACTGGCTACCGAGCGTCAGGGTGAAGAGTTGATCACCTTGCCAGTCAGCGGGAAGTGGCGCGGCGGCCTGCCAGTACAGCGTAATATGAACAACAGCACCTGGCTGGAGCGACCGAGTTGGGTCATGGGCAAAACTACGCTCATAGAGATCATACCCCGCAAGTATAACTCCGCTCGGAAAGCGATGGTTGAGGCGATGTTGAATGGGGATAATCTCGACCGGAATTGGCTTGACAGGGCGGCTCACTTTGACGGTGCCCAAATCGGCAAAATCGCCAGTTGCAGTTGGCAGCCGTTGACCAGATGCAGCGTCGTAAAGTGCCACGATTAACCGGTAACTTCCCGGCGGCACCCCGAGGGGTACAACCAAGCCGTGATTATCAGAAATTGTCGTGGATACAGGCCAGTCAATCGTCGGCAACGAACCGCCACCAGGCTCATTATCCTGTTGGGCAATCAGTTGACCACGTGGGTCCAGCAACTGCAACGTGACTTTGTAGCGAGTGGCAAGCGGTTGGGTTGTTCGCCAACGCAACCCCAGTATGGCAGCACTTCCTGCATAGACTTGCTGTTGTGCCACCGACTGACAAAGCTGCTCAAGTTCAATTGCGTCACCGAAGCTACGCTTTGGTGTCAAAGATCGACATTCGAGTTGCGAAGGTAGGGCATAGGTGACAAAACGCAGATTGCCTTGCCAGTGGTCAAGCCCTTTGAAGGCATTGGTGTCCAGCCAACGTTCGACAATCTGGTTGGGATCGGCTTCATCTGTCGCCCAGAAGAGGGCAAAGATCTGTCGGCGATCCTGCGTGGCGGTTTCCAGTGTTTGAATGGTTTGTGTTTCATCAGGCGGTCGTTGCTGGGGCAGGGCGAGCAGCGGAAGGGCGGGATCATAATAGCGCCATACATCCGCCTGTCCAGGGGCGTCTAGCAAGACAAGGTCATGCGTTGGATCACCCATCGCCGCTATGTAGCGAGCAACCCCTTGATAGTTGTCGCGTGCAGTCGGGCTGTTGTAATAGGTACGCAACGCTTGGATGTCAAACAATCCAATGATCAGCAACCCAAACATGGGTAACATGAGCATTCCCAAGCTACGCCAACGTAACCCTGACCATGGTTGGTCGCTAATCAGCGCAGCCGCCACGAGTAGACACCAAGCGGGCGAGGCTGCCAACAGGAATTTGAGATAGGCGTCGCGAATCAATCCTGCACCGACCATCAACCCGATCGGCAACAGCCACCAAAACACTAACAGCCAAACCTGCCTCACTTGACGCATGCGCCACAAGGCAACCAGAGGCAGCAATAATGCCAAAACAAGTACAATGCTGCTTAGGCTGGCACGGATCGATACTGGTCCCACCAGCAACGTCTTTGCAATCACAGTCAATCCGGATAGGAAAGAAACCGGTTGTCCGCCACCAGGCCAGGCAAAAACTCGCGTTATGGCAGTCGGTAACCAGGGCAGATAAGCCAGCATTACCAAGAGGTTCAGGAGTGGAAAGAGGGAAAAGATTGCGGATTGCAGGTTCGACTTGGCTAGAGATGAAACGATAGTTTGATGCTGAAAACGTCGGGATCCTATCCCGATTAGCCAGTAGCATCCAGCGGCTAGGAGTACGATAGGGAAACTGTAGTGGGTCCACAGTCCAGCAGCGGCACAGAGGAAATACGAGATCGCAGGAGCCCAGGTACTTCTCCTTGTCTCGTCCGACCTGTGGTCGGCGTCTCCTTGTCTCTCACTTCTACCTTCCAAGGCCAACATCGCCCACATCAGGCCAGCACTTTCCAGCGCAAGTAACATGTACATACGCGCTTCTTGGCTGTAGTAAATCTGAAAGGGATGGATGGCAGCCAACAAGGCGGCAAACGTGGCCACTTTTCTATTACTGAGTTGCAGACCGATCTGATAGATAAGCCAGACCAAGATCACACCTGCAACAGCCGAAAAGCTGCGCATGGCGAGTGCGCTGTTGCCAAAGAGCATGCTCCACAATTTGAGGAGCCAGTAATAGCCAGGTGGATGGATATCAGCCGCAGAGTCGATGGCAATCTGCGCCAAGGAGCGTTGGATCAGGGCCCAGGTATTGCCTTCATCACTCCAGAGGCTGGAGGCGGTGAGAGCGGAGAAGCGGAGGAAGGCAGCGAGAAGACATAGAAGAAGACAAGGAGAGGGGGAGACAAGGAGCGCATAGACACGCTGTCTCCCCCTCTTCTTGTCTTCCCCTCTTCTTGTCTCCATTTCATCACCTCTCGATTTCATCGGCGGGTAAACTTTGGGTGTAACGTTTCATGCTTTCATAGACAGGCAGCGGCGTGAAGTCGGGTAGGAGCAAGCGGAAGTAGGCTTCTGGCCGCCGTTGAGTCTCCCATTCGTCGGTGGCGCGCTTGAGATACCAGGTATTCGCAACCCCGATCCAGGGCCAATCATGTAGGACTCGCTGGTAGGCCAAAGGAAGATAGCGTGCCTGCTGCTCCAGAGTCACGCGGCCATAACGAGGATCGACATCGTCGGGTGCAGCATTCCAGTTCATCTCGGCAATCCAGATCGGTTTGTGTCCATCGCCGTTCTTGACCATCAGGTCACGGATAAAGAGATGATGGCTGATGTTGAGCACTCGCGGATGCATGCGCTGGTCGGTAGGTCCCGAATAAAGCCCATAGGCTTGCATCGCCATCACATCAAAATAGGGCGCGGCCCCTGCGTCGTACATCCGTTGCAAGAAGAGGGTGTCACTCAGGCTATTGGCAGGCGGTGCGGCATCCGGTTGGAGATTGATCGTTGCTGCCAGGGCTCCGGCAATTACAACAACATCGGGATCGGCGGCGCGGGCTGCGGTGGCTCCAACTTGCAACAGTTGCGTGTATTGCTCCGGATTGATTGGGTAGCTTCCCCATTCAGGATAGATGTTTGGCTCGTTCCAGATTTGGTAGTAGTGGATGCGCCCCTTATAACGGCTGACAACGGCGCTGACAAAATCAGCAAAATCTTGCAGATTGTCGGGCGGGGCAAAGGTATCAACGCCATCTTTGCCCTCACCGGTCGAACGGGTCCAACCAGGTGGATTGCTTAGACGCACGATCAGTTGCATCTCATAACGATTGGCCAACTCTACAACTTGATCATACTTTTCCCAGGCAGATCGATAGGGTTCGTGGCGGCGATCTTCAAAGTCGCCCTTACCATGAATTTCAATATCTTCCCAGGGAAACTCCTGTCGTATCCAGCGAAAGCCAGCCTCTTTGGCCAAACGAATCGATTCTTCCTGTTTGCTGAGTTCGACTTCTTGCTCTAAAAAGGTGTTTACGCCAAACGGGTTTATGTGTGTCTGCTCAATCGTACTGCTTGTTTGCAGGTCCAGCCGTGGGCGCGTCCAATCTGAAACAAGATCGCTGATGCTTTTTAACTGAGGCAAAAAGTCAGACTCTCCACTCTGTTGCCACATCCATTCCCGCGCCACTGGCAGCGAAAGGATAAAAAGAATCAGCCCACCCGATACGAGCAGGCTGATCCAGAGTATTACCGTTTGGCGGAGGGCAAGTTTCATGGAGAAAGGTGGAAAGTGGAAAGTGGCAACGTTGCAAAGTTCTTGACTACTCTGCAACAGTGCAACTCTGCCACTTTTAACGTTCAATCACCGACGAAGGTTATGCCTGTGCATTGTTCGCTTTGACTAAAGGTGTGCTTCCATTTGGGCGAAAGCGGTGTCAGGTCACCAAAATTGTCATTCTGGCCCCCAAGCGGCATGGAGCCAGGGCAGCCAACGATCCAGACTTCGAGCGTTGTGCCAGCGGGTGCTGGGCTGCCACCAAAGGGCGAAAACCCCCAAATTCCATCGCCAACCCCATCACAGCCAGAGCATTTGGTGGTGCGCGGCCCATACATATCGAGATGCACACAGACTGCATTGCGCAACGCATTGCTCTTATAGCGAACAAAGCCGTTCACATACGAAATGCCAGCATTGGGAGCGCAACTCTCCGTGTTGAGCAACTGGAATTGGAAGTTGCTGGCAGGCGGTGGAGGTGCCTGGGTAGGTGCCTGCGCAACAGGCACTGGCGTGTTGGTCGGTGGTGGAGGTACAGGCGTATTGGTTGGCGGCGGCGGGGCAGGAATATTTTGGGCAATGGCAACGGCCTGTGTGTTCTGCGCAGTGACTAACTGACCAAAGACCCATCCAGTCTGGCCATTGAAGTTAATCTGCCACCAATCGCCCGCCTGATTTTTGCCAGTCACCGGGAAGCTCTGGCCGGCAGTGGCGGCGCCGATAATGGCATAGTTGGTGCCAGGGCCACCACGCACATTGATGCCATTACTCACGACAACCTGAGGATTGGCAGGAGGAGGCGTATTGGTGGGCGGTTCTGTGGTGGGCGTAGGTTGGCTGGCAACCGTAGGCGTTGCCTGATCGCCCTGCGCAGGCGGTGGCGCAGGCGTTGGGTTATCGGCAACAGGCGGTTGGGCAGGTTGCTCGGTTGCTTGTTCTGTAGCAACCGCTTGGGCCGTTTGTACAAGGGCCGGATCGACGGTTGCTTCTTGCACTGGCTGGGTTGGCGTAAAGGTCGGCGCAGGGGCGCGCGTCGGTATTGGATCAGACGGGGATCCTGTACAAGCACTCACGATCAAAAGTATCGAGAGAAACAACAACGGTTTGGCAAACAAAGAAAGCACAGGCCGCAGCCGTGTTCGTTTGTATCCCTGAGGACCTTGATGTTTTGACTGATTTTGATTACGTATCATCGGAATCACCTTGGATAGAGAAGTCGTCACGGATGGGGGCATCTATTTTCGGGAGCCGCTACAGGCGAGTATAGCATATCGTTAAATTGACGACCAAAATAGGAAAGATTGTTCCCTAATCGAACAAGATCAATTGCAATGTGAAACGCCATGAACTTGCCACGTCCCTGTGGCTAAAATTCATGGAGTTTGCAACTGCTACTCGGAGAACACTACTTGGTCGTTCGGATCTTCGGCACGCTATCCTTTTTCAACTGTTGTTGCTGGCTACGGCTGCCTCTATAGCCGGAAGCGATGATCGCCCAGAATTGGCAACGGCTGATGTCCGACATCCGATTGCGTAGCCAGGGATCAATTTTGTCTGGGGTCGAACTGGTGGTGATGACTGTAGGAAGCGATGCACTGTAGCGGTAGTTGAGCAGTTGGAAGAGCTTCTCGCGCGCCCAGGGGGTCGCGCTCTCCGTACCCAAGTCATCAAGTACCAACAGGTAGGTTCGGCGCACCTCATCGAAGCGGCGATCATACGAAGTCGTTGCTTGAGGGTTATAAGCGGCACGTAAATAATCAAGCAGATCGGGCACGACGACAAACCGGACATCATTATGCAACTCGTCACTCTGGTGATTGGCAATCGCAGCGGCCAAATGGGTCTTGCCACAGCCGTACGTTCCTGCTAGCACCAACCAACCATGCGGATGTTCGGCATATTTGCGGCAGGCAGCATAGACCTCTTGCAGGTTGGTTCGTTCTTCGGTACTCACATCCATGCGCCTAGCATCAAACGTCTGAAAGCGCTGCTCGCGGTGAAAGTGCAACGTACTCAATTCGCTCTGTGAGGGCTCTCGATCGGCCCGGTAGTCGGGAGCCAGGATCGGGTAGAAGGTCACACGACGAATATCAAGTAGGCGGCTGCGCAGGCGTGGATCCATATCGTCAATGCGCTGGTTCGTCGTGATCACCGTCGGTAGTTGGGCGTTGTAGCGATGGTTTAAGAGTTGAAAAAGCTTTTCCTGCGCCCACTGCGTGTTACTTTGCGCTCCCAAATCATCGAGAATCAACAAGGGAGCAGTGCGCACCTGTTCAAACAAATCGTCATAACTCACGTCGCTCTCAGGCCCATAGGTCGCCCGCAGATGGTCAAGCAGGTCGGGCGCAACCACGAACAGTACAGGTTCACCCATTTCGATGCGAGCGTGAGCAATGGCCGCAGCTAGATGCGTTTTGCCACAGCCATAGGTACCTGCCAGTACTAGCCAATTTTCTGGCTGATGGGCAAAGGCCACACAGGCTTCAAAAGCGCTGCGTAAATTGCTTCGTTTCTCTTGCGAAAGATGTTCAAGATCAGGGTCAAAGGTGGCAAAGGTCATCTGTTGCAGCGGGGCCAAGGAACTCATGGCCTGCAAGCGGCGCATCCGGTGGTGCACGCGATCCTGTTGCCGACATTGACAAGGAATGGCCTTACCAAAGTCAGGGTGACCGATGGGGACGTTGGCAATCGTAAAACCAGCGCCGTGACAAATCG
Source organism: Caldilineaceae bacterium (assembly GCA_046328715.1). Lineage (GTDB taxonomy): Bacteria > Chloroflexota > Anaerolineae > Caldilineales > Caldilineaceae > JAXLWB01. The sequence continues at coordinate 9,834 of JAXLWB010000083.1, forward strand.
AACAGTTGTCAATGATGCCAAATTGTGTATTCACTGCGGTGCGTCGATTCTTTTGTTTTGCAACACTTAGTGTTGGGTGACCCTTTAAAATTTTATTATCCCTTGTTGGCTCATTTCTGTGGGATAAGCCAGCACCAGCCGTTCCTGTATCTTCCAAGGATGATGGCTCATCCTTGGACGTTGGTTCATCGTAAGATGATGCATCACCGAAGGATGATGTCCGAGAACTCGTCGGGGATGTATTGACGGCGTCTTTGTTCTTCAGTAGTTGGGATAGTGTTTTCACGGTTGCCTTTTCCCTCCGTTTCCCACCGTTTCAAAATATTCTGAATATAGCGCAAGTTCCTTTTGTTGTTGCGTACAGCAGTCTCAAACGCTTCACTGATCCAATCCGGCGGATAACTTTTTTCCATATCCCGCAGTTGGTCTGCAATTAACGGAGTAAGGAGACCGATGTTCTGTTCGTAAATGACGAAGACTGTCGGACGCTTTACTCGAAGTCGTGCCTCATCGGGGATTGAGACCAACAACTCGGGCAACTTTCCTTCTCGAATCAGTTGGATAGTCTGGCGTCCTTTGGCGGTATTCATAAAATACCAGTCCTGCCAAACGAATTGCGAATTGCGAATTGCGGGTTGCGGATTGTTTTCTTGTCCCTCTTTCTCCGCTTCGACTTCTACTTCTAATTTGAGTAGGGTGTTGCGGGCTACGGCTCGACCGAGTGCATCTTCGAGCAGATGGCGTGGGGCACGTAGATCTGTCTCTGAACCGAGACTTTGTAAAAGCGCCGGATCATTGCGCAAATCCTCGCCACGTAGATAGCGCACATCTCCTTCTTGGTTGTTAAGAAGCCAGAAGCAATGTAGCGTCAACTTGAGCTCTGCCAGGTTATCGATCTGGGGGAGAAGGTCCACAAAGAAGAGCTCAGGAATGGCGATCGGCTTTAATTTGGCATCGGGAAAACCGATAAAGGCATTCAATTGGACAGCCATAGTGTCACCCTATAAAAGATCGGAACATCAAGAGTAGAGACTGAAACGGTTTGATTCAGTATCCTCAATCTCTAAATCTCTAATTTTCTAGCGCAGTTTTGGATGCGTTCAGCGCACCCACTTTCCAGACAAAGAGTCCCCACAGTAGCGTAACGAGAAGAGGAACCAGCGCAGTGATTCGTACAGTTTCGATCAGACTGTATTGTAACACATCTTGAGCATATCCTGCCCAAAGTGTACCCAAAGATTGAAAGAGAGTCAGTGCGGTAAATTCAAACGAGGCGACCCGGCCGCGAAATTCATCGTTGGCCAAACGCTGCCAAATCGTAGTGGAATAGACCCACACCAAACCACCACCGAAGCTACGCAGCAAAACGGCTAGTGTTGCTCCAAGCACGCCACCAGCCACACTTAGCCAATAGAGGCCGATCACGGAAAGGACAAATCCCAAGAGGATACTGAATAGGTTAGAACGCAGCCGGTCGCCCAGAATCCTGGTTAGCCAGAGGGGTCCAAGCCCACTGCCAAGGCCAATCATGGTGTAAAAGAGCGCCAGGGTAATGGTGCCATTTTCGCCGATTGGAAAGATCTCACGCGCAATCGGCACCTGAAGCACGTCCGATGCTCCCCAAAAGAGTCCGCCACCAGCCTTGACGAGTACGATACAGAGCAGAAAGACGCGTGTCCGCAGGTAGGCGAGGCCATCCACAAAGGCCAGCAATCCCAAGCGCTGGGAAGTAGATGCTGCTACTGGGCGGGCGGCAACGACGATCCGGCTGATAAAAAAGGCTGACCAGAGAAAAGAAGCGGCATCGATCACAAAGCAAGCTGTGATACCAAAGAGCGTTGTGGCAATGCCACCCAAGAGCGATCCAAACGCCAGCATCGAACTCCAGGTAAAGCCATCGAGCGCATTGGCAGTCACTAGATCTTCCCCATCGACAATGTTGGGGATCAGTGCAGCATGAGCTGGTTGAAAGAGGGCGCTCAATGCAAACTGCACCACGGTGAGCAGATAGAGCAGTGAAATATTGCCGGTCCACTGTACCAGAATATAACAAAGCACCGTAACTGCACGCAGCAAGTCTGCAATCATCATCAGACGCTTACGGTTAAAACGATCAGCAAGGGTACCAGTCCACGGGCTGAAAAAGAAAAGGGGCAGCAAGCGAGCCAGGAAAAGATAGCTCACAGCGGCTCCACTTGAAGTCAAATGTCCAATCAGCGCTGCGCTGGCAAGCAGATTAAACCAATCACCGAGGTAGCTGATTACCGTCGCCAACCAAAGACGACGAAAGTTGGGATTTTTACGGAGCAGGAGAAGGTAGGTGGCCATGATAAGAAAGAGATTAGAAATGGGAGATGGGAAATTAAGGCAAGTTCAAATCTCCCACCTTCAATCTCTAATCTCAGGTTTTAATACTCTAGTTCCGTGCGCTGGATCTCCAAATCGCGGAACTGGGTCAATTCTTTGCGGAAGTAGAGGCTCACTGTCCCTGTGGAGCCGTGGCGATGTTTGGCCACTACCACATCGGCGATGTTTTGTTTATCGGAGTCTTCCTGGTAGTAATCTTCGCGGTAGATGAACATGACGAGGTCGGCGTCTTGCTCGATGCTATTGTGGACAATGATGTTACCTGCCACAAAATTATGGTATCCTTCAACTGTCAGGTCATAGACAGGCTCAATGCCGGCACTTTCAATCGAAGCGACAGAATCCCAATACACATCACTCACTGCTAATTTGTTTAAAACTGGAGACTCGACCACCTCGGCCAATCTAGCAGTTCGTTCTCGGCTAAGATTTGTCCTGTATAAACTTGTACCGCAATACTCACTCCCCAGTCGACTCTGCATTTGGCGCGTTGTCAATTGAAGAGATTGCATCGCTGGCACTGCATGCAACCGCCATATGTCTAAAGGAATCACATCGCGATTCGTGTTGTGTATCTTTGCCGAATTCCATTGTAGAATTTCTTCTAGAGATTGCCGTTTATATTGACCTACTGTTCCAATTGTATTAGCAAATAACGACACATCCTGTGCACCACTAACAACCACGTGGTATTGAGTACGCCCCTTTGCACCTTGATTACTCTGAGCAAGTCGAGCATTAATACTAAGTCGAAGCAACAATGATTGAACATCAACTGCAAGTTGGTAACTACTCGTTGCGTAATAGATTGCAGGCCGGGGCTTCTTGCCATAGGTCATGCGAATGCAACCATCTGTTACCCATAAATGACGCAAAAACAGGGCAATGGCACTGTTTGGTTGTTCAAAGACTTGTCGAGGCACCCGTTTTTCGTATGAACGCAACCCAAATACTTGTAGGCCTTCCAGCCATTTAGCGATTGGATTCCGTTTTCCATGTGTCAATCGATTTGTGGCAGTTAAGTACACTTGTCGCCACTGACGCTCAAGTGAAATCTGAGGGCTGATCGAATCACCAAATACTTGGATTGCCAACGAAGCGACCAGCTCTGCCAAATCTGCTTCGCGAGTTGTATACTGAATTACATGCCTAGGTAGTGTACAACCATCTCCAATCAGATGGCCCAGTAAGGCCAATTCTTCATTACTCATCGTCTGCTCAGTAGTAGATTCAGGCAGGTAGCGGGGTAGCGCAATTCGCTCGCCTAATTGAAGCTCATCCAGCCGTTTCCACCCTTGAATTGTCAAAAATTTGTGATTGCTAGTTGCGGAGATTTGTCGACCAAGTTGTGTCATCAGTCGAAACACGGGTTTTGTACCGGTGGTAAAAGCATTAGTAACACAGGCGGTTTCTAACTTCAAGGTATCTGGGTTGAGAGCAATAATCTCAAAATTGGTCCTGCCTTCCAATTCTTTCATAGGGACGTAGCGTCCACTCAATGGCAGGTAGACGAGCGTATCACCCGTCAAACACCCCGACTCTCTTAAGTCTGATAGCATCGGTCTCTTATCTGCACGCCCTTCGACGGCGCGGCTGAGTTGGCTGAGGGCGATAAGGGGCACGTTGAGTTCACGCGCCAATGCCTTGAGCGAACGGCTGATAAAGCTAATCTCTTGTTGACGATTGTCATTTCGTCCACCGCCTGGGCCTGTCATCAACTGCATATAGTCGATAATGATCATATCCAGCCCATGTTCAGCATAGAGACGGCGACACTTGGTGCGGATATCTGTGATGCTGGCACCTGGTGTATCATCGATAAAGATATTCGTATTGGAGAGCGAGTTGGCAGCTTCAAGCAAGATCGGCCATTCATCTTCCTCGACTGCACCCAACCGTATCCGATGGCTATCGATAGCTGTTTCCATCGACAGAAGCCGTTGTACAAGTTGCTCGCTGCTCATTTCTAAGCTGAAGATTGCCACACGTGCATCATAACGTTTGGCAGCATTTTGAGCGACCGATAAAGCAAGGCTGCTCTTGCCCATGCCAGGTCTCGCAGCCAGAATAATCAGGTCACTTTTCTGGAGACCGCCCAGCATACGATCGAGCATCGTAAAGCCAGTTGGTACACCCATCAATCGATCTGGGTTGCGCGCCAATTCGTCAATTTGCTCGATCACATTACCCATCACCTGACGGATCGGTGTGAGATCGCGGTGGATACGACTTTCGCCAACGCCGAAGATAATCTGCTCGGCACGATCCATCACGCTTTCGACATCTTGTTCTTCTTCGTAGGCAAGTTCGGCAATGCGCCCTGCGGCACTGATCAGGCGACGCAGAGTCGCCGTACGTTCGACAATACGGGCGTAATGGTCAACGTAGATGGCTGTAGGCGTGCTGTTGATCAGGTCAACGATGTAAGCGGGGCCACCAATCTCCTCAAGCTGTCCGCGGCGTTCCAGTTCGTCGATGAGGGTGACAGTATCCAGCGGTTCACGCCGTTCATTCAGTTGAAAGATGGCTTCATAAATCCAAGCGTGGCGCTCGCGGTAAAAGTCTTCGGAACGGAGGTAACTGGCAACTTTGATAATGGCGTCGGGATCAATGAGTAGCGCACCAAGCACCGCGCGCTCTGCCTCGATGTTGGCTGGGATACTCTTAACTACTGTTTCCTGATCGCTCATGACAAAAGCCGTAAAAATGCGTAGAAAACGGCGAAGCCGTCAAAACGACTTCGCCGTTCTTCACAACAATGAAATGCGAACTTACGCAGTTTCGGCCAAATTTGGCCCGCGTTTGACAATTACAGACTTGCGAATGCGTGAGTTCTAAAGATTTTCTCTGGCCAAGCTTTAATTGCCCAGCAATTTATCCAAATCCAACCCTTCAACAAAATCCTTGAAGGCACCTAGATCTTCTACACCCACTTCTTCCGTCTCGGGCTTTTCGCCGCTACCACTCAAGGGCATTTCCTCTTCGGGTAGGAGTGCCGCCTGATCCATAACTTCATCACTGACAAAGATAGGGGCACTGACACGAACAGCCAATGCAATCGCATCGCTGGGGCGACTGTCAATCTCGACATTGTCGCCGTCCACATCGAGGACAATGCGCGCAAAATAGGTGTTGCGTTCCAAGCCGTTGATAACGATTTGCAGCACTTCGCCGCCCAACTGTTCAATCACTGTCTTCAATAGGTCGTGAGTCAGTGGGCGCTGAACCGGCACGCCCTGCAACTGCATAGTGATGGCGTCTGCTTCGAAGGGACCGATCCAAATCGGGAGAAAACGTTGTCCGTCTTCTTCTTTCAATACAACAATTCGGTTTTGTGACATTAAACTGACACGGATGCTGTCGATGGTTACTTCTATCATAAGTTCTCCCTTGCGGGTAGTTGATGATTGATCCAACGCTACCGACACTTCTTGTTATACGGTCATGAACAGATCGATCCACTCCACGCGTACACCGAAATAGACAGTTGCGTTTGTTCTTCCAAGAACAAAAAAGCCATGATACAGATTGAGTGCCCATTATAGCATAGGCTTGCTGTGGTGCAAAAGTGCCATTTTGGGGCAAAATTCAGCATTGATTGTGTTCAATGCCCACAAGCCAACAAGTCAAGTCAAAATTAGCGAACGAAAGCTGCGATTTGCTCGGCAATTGCATCATTGATCCGAATTCGATGTGATTCCATCAAATCCATTTGGACAATTTCATCCAAACTGAAATAGCCCACTTCCGTTGTTTCATCACTCAACCCAAGTTCACCGCTGACGTGCGCTACCTCAAAAAAAGCGAAACATACTGCCAACGGTTGCCATCTGCATATTCAACGACCAGATGAGGGTCCGAATAAACACCGATCAAGCGGACCGTTTGCACCCGCAATCCAGTCTCTTCCCAAAACTCTCGCTCACAGGCTTCAGCAATTCCTTCTCCAACTTCCATACGACCGCCCGGAAGGCACCAACGCCCATTATCGGTTCGCCGCGTCAAAAGAATCCGTTCGCTCTTTTCGTCAAAGAGAATTCCGGCGCAACCGGTTGCCAGTTTGCCAGTCTTTGAGATGCGCTCACCAAAGATTAGTTTTGCCATGGAAAGGAGAGTGAAGGGGTACGAGTGACCATCGAAGGCCACTCGTATTGGTAACATTTGATTAAGAAGAAATCATGAAAGGGTAATTTGTAAGTAGTAATTAACAGGGCCTCGCTTGAAAAGGCAGCAAGTTACAAATTACTACTTATCCGTTCACGATTACTTGTTTCCCTAAACCTCAAAATTCCTCAGAAACTACGCCTAGAATGGTGTACTAGCGGTCGCGGCGGAAGCCACCTTCGCGACGCGGACCACGGTCGCCACCGCCACTGCGATCGCTACCACCGCGGTCACTGCCGCCACGATCACGGCGGAAGCTGCTGCGATCGCCGCGTTCGCCGTTGCGATCACCACCTCGGTCGCCACCGCGATCACCGAAGCGACTACCACGGTCGCCGCCTCGATCTCCGCCGCGGTCGCCACCCCGGTCACCGCCACTGCGGCCACCACGGTCACGGGCTTGCGCTTCTTCGACACTCAAGCCTTCGAGCACGGCCTGACGACTCAGGCGCACCTTGCCTTGTGGGTCAACGTCGATCACCATGGCGGTGAGTTCATCGCCGACGCGGGCAATGTCCTCCACCTTGGCGACTCGGTAATCGGCCAGTTGGCTAATATGGACCAATCCATCGATGCCGGGCAGAATGTTGACGAAGGCACCATAAGGCTCCACACGGACCACCGTTCCTGTGTAGATCTTGCCCAAGGTCACATCTTCCATCATGCCAGCGATGACGCCGTAGGCTTGTTCGGCCAGGGTGCCTTCGCCAGCGATGAAGACCTTGCCCGTATCTTCCACATCGATCTTGACTTTGTACTGATCCTGCAAACCACGGATCATCTTGCCGCCTGGGCCGATCAGTTTACCGATCTTTTCTGGGTCAATCTGCAAGGTGAGAATACGTGGCGCAAAGGGGCTGAGTTGCAGTCTGGCTTCGGGCAACACATCCAACATTTTGCCCAGAATGTGCAGACGCCCGACCCGTGCTTGTGAAAGCGCTTCGTTCAAGATGTTGAAATCCAACCCTTTGATCTTCAGATCCATCTGCAGGGCAGTGATGCCATGTTCGGTACCCGCCACCTTGAAATCCATATCACCCAAGGCGTCTTCCATACCCTGAATGTCACTCAAGACTTTATACGCACCACTTCCCATATCCTGCACGAGCCCCATTGCAATGCCTGCTACCGGGGCTGAGATTGGAACACCTGCATCCATCAGCGCCAAGGTGCTGCCACAGACCGAAGCCATACTGGTCGAGCCATTGCTGCTCACCACTTCGCTGACCACACGCAAGGTGTAGGGGAAATCGGCTGGAATGACAGGAACCAGGGCACGTTCGGCTAAGGCACCGTGACCGATCTCGCGGCGACGGGGGCCACGCACCGCATAAGCTTCTCCTGTACTGAAAGGGGGGAAGTTGTAATGGTGCATGTACTTCTTTTCATCCATCGGCTGCAAGGTATCGAGCCGTTGAACGTCACCAGGGGTGCCCAACGTAGCAATTGACAGTACATGGGTCTCACCACGCATAAAGAAGCCCGAACCATGGACTCGGGGCAAGATGCCTGCCTGCACGCTGATCGGACGAATCTCCTGGGTGGTGCGACCATCGGGGCGCGATCCAGTTTCCAGAATGCGAGCGCGTGTCGCCTTTTTGACGACAGCATCAAACGCATCAGCGACGTGGCTGGAAGGCACGCTACCCGCCGCAACCCGTTCAGCAAAGGCCTCAACCACCGCTTGTTTTACGAGCGCTAAGGCATCCTTGAGTTCATGTTTGCCCAGACCATTCGCCAGGGCAGCGCTCACCTTGTCATAGGCCAGTTGATTGACTTCTGTCTGCACCGCTTCACTTGGCAAGGCCACGACATAGCCAGTATACTTTTCCTTGCCCAGCTTAGCGCGCATCTCTTCGATCAGTTGAATCACTGGCAGCATCGACTCATGCGCCAACTTCAACGCTTCGAGCATTAGATCCTCGGGCAATTCCTGAGCGCCGGCTTCGACCATGAGAATATTGTCGCCCGTGCCGGCTACGGAAAGGTCAAGGCCACTGACCTTGAGCTGCGAGGCGGTGGGGTTGATGACAAAGTCCCCATCCACGAAGCCAATGTGGGTCGCAGCAATCGGGCCACTCCAGGGAATGTCGCTGATGTGGACTGCGGCTGAAGCGGCAATGATGCCCAGCGGATCCATCAGATTGTCACCATCGGAGCTGAGCACCGTAACAATCACCTGCACTTCGTTGACAAAACCTTTGGGGAATAGGGGACGCAAGGGGCGGTCAATCAGGCGCGACATGAGGATTGCTTCATCGCCAGGTCGGCCCTCGCGTCGCTGAAAACTGCCAGGGATACGTCCCGCAGCGTAGAGTCTTTCTTCAAATTCTACTGTAAGTGGGAAAAAGTTGATGTCTGGGCGAACATCCTTACTCATACAGGCGGTCGCCATGAGAACCGTATCTCCGTAGCGAACGAGGACTGCGCCATTTGCCTGCGCAGCGACCACGCCTGTCTCAATGCTCAGTGTGCGTCCGCCAAATTCGGTCGTGAAGACCTGAGCGCCGTTAAATAGTTGCATAAATTTTGCTCCATTAGGTTATCT
>JAXLWB010000084.1:0-18535 GCA_046328715.1 Caldilineaceae bacterium
TGAGTTGGCACTGGGGCGTATGTTTACCGTCGCCAAGAAGATTGCTGAGCAGGAAGGCATCGCCGAATCCGGTTATCGGCTGATCGTCAATTGCAATCGTGACGGTGGGCAGGAAGTCTACCATCTACACATGCACATCCTGGGTGGTCGCAGACTCGGCCCGATGTTGCAGCGTTCAAGTTGATACACAAATAAATCAGTAAACAGTGGAACAGTGGTTTCCCTAGCACCAATTTATTGACCACTGACTCACTGTCCTACTTCTTTATTCACTCTCTTTTCGATCCTTATGAATAACAGCCCAGATCAACCGAAGTCCTCTTCGCTTTTGAGCCTCTCAGCCTGGCGTGGCGTGGCTAGCTACGCAGGTTGTCTTGTATTGGTGGTTGCAGGAGGATACCTGATCTACAGTGGACAGTGGATTGCGGGCCTATTGGCCTGGGTGATCGCAGCGCTGCTTTTTCAGTTGCATCGCTTTTTGCTGACGATTCAGCTTTTTACCCGCAACGTCACACGCGTGATCAGTGGCGAGCGCAATATCCACTTTTCACCGTCCAACACCACTTCGATCGGCTATTTGGGTCGGTCGCTCAATGTTCTCAATGAGCGCATGCGTCGGTTGGAAAACAAACGTGACCGTGAGCGCGATCGGTTGAACACCTTGTTGACGCGTATGACAGGCGGGGCCCTGCTCCTCAATCGTCATGGTCGAGTGAGGATGATCAATCCCGCCGCTGCCGAGTTTCTCCGGGTCGATTCACAGAATGCACTGCGCAAATCCTTGGCGCAGGTGGTTTGGGATTACCGCATTACGGAAGTGTGGCAGCGTTGCACTAAGAGCGGCGTCGAAGAAAATGAGACAATCGATTTGGACAGTGGACGCTCAGTGCGTGTTACGGTTACCCCCTTTCTCAAGGGATCGGATCGGGGCCATCTTGTCCTCTTGCAAGATCTAAGCCATGTGCGGCGCCTGGAAAAGATCCGCCGCGATTTCGTGAGCAACGTTTCGCATGAACTGCGCACACCGCTCGCTTCGTTGAAGGCATTGGTTGACACATTACGGGACGGCGCGCTCGATGATCCACCGGCTGCGACTCATTTTCTGGGGCGAATTGAGGTTGAGGTCGACAAGATGACACAAATGGTGGAAGAACTGCTTGAACTATCACGCATTGAATCTGGTCAATTCCCGCTACGACTGACCACGGCCTCAATCCAAGAGATTGTTCAACCATCCGTCGAGCGGTTGCTGCCCCAGGCACAACGAGCAGGGGTCACGATCACCGTCGACTTGCCGACCGATCTACCCTCTGTCCTTGCCGATGTGGAGCGGATGCACCAAGTGGTGATCAATCTCGTTCACAATGCTATCAAATTCACACCTAGCGATGGGAAGATCACAGTTTCAGCCTGTGCCACGCAGGACAATCAGATTGCTGTCTCTGTACAAGATACGGGGATTGGGATTCCGGGGCGGGATATTTCACGAATTTTTGAGCGTTTCTACAAAACCGACCGTGCTCGTTCCGGTGGGGGAACCGGATTGGGGCTTGCGATCTCCAAGCATATTGTCCAGGTTCATCATGGGCGGATCTGGGTAGAGAGCCAGGAAGGGGTGGGCAGCACCTTCACCTTTTCGTTGCCCACTACCTAGAATCAGTAGTTCACAAATTTAGTGGATTTGCCATTCCGCGCCCAAGGGGTACCCGCAGTTTGCGCGGAATGACAAATCGTGAAATGCTGAGGTCCAAAGTTAGCCACGCAATTGCAATCTACTTTGCGACTTTCAATTGAAAATTGCGGAATTCATATCCTTGGGTTAAGTCGCCCCAGGAGATACTCGGCGCACGCTCAATTTCCAGTCCATCGATTGCCAACAACTTTTGCAGGAAGATATCACTTTCTTGCATGGCAATATAGGCTCCCGGACAGCGATGTGCACCATCACCAAAGCTAAGTAGGGCAGGTGTTGTGCGATCGGCGTGGAGCGGGCGTTCCGGACAGATAGCACGCGGCTCTTCACCTACAACACCAAGATCGAGGTTGGCCGTGCCGATGTGAATGTCAATGAGTGCGCCAGCCGGGATGGTGTATTGTTTGCCTTCACTTTCTACAACAAGGTCATGCGTGGCACGTCGGGTGAGGTTGCCAACCACTGGCTCTAATCGCAAGATCTCCTGTAGCAGATTTTGACGCTTTTCCTCGGGCGCAGAGAGATAGTAGGCGCGTAGGTCGGGGTTTTCAAGGAAGTGCCAGGCTGCAATGCAGATAAACTCTCGTGTGGTCGCCATACCCGCAGCCCCATAGGTGATACACTCAGTGAGGATTTCGGGGACGGTGGCATTTTGTGAAAGCAAGTGCGAAATCACATCTTCCTGCGGCTCTTGCTGGCGACGACGAATCGATGGTTTCACATCCAGGTAGAGAAACTGTAGCACGGTGAATTGGCGGCGCAACAGGTTAAAGATCGAACGTGGTGTCCATTTCAGGTCCATGTCTCCACCCGAAAAGAAGGCATTGATGCGGCTGTCGATACCCGGAAACATACTATCGGTCAGACCAACTACCTGCGCAGCCACTTTGACTGCCATCGACATGCTCAGTTTGCTCAGATCGGCCTGCTTTTTCTGGCGCAGTTCGTTTAAGATGTTGTCAGCATAAGCGTCCATCATCTGTCGATATTTTTCGCTGGTGGTCTTGGGCGTGAAGAAGCGAGCGATCATCCTGCGTTGGCGGTGGTGCTCTTCACCTTCCTGATAAAGCACAGGCGGACGCATTTTGGCGGCTGCACGGTCAATCAATTCAGCCTTGAATCCCGCCTGGCGAGTCTCCTCGGCACGAAGAACGGCGCGAGCAGCGGCAAAGCTACGAATGTGCCAAACTCCTTTGGCATCGACTTCCAGTGCAGGCAGGTTGAGCGCCTCGGGTCGTAGCCCTGCTTTCTGCTGAGAGTAAGCGCGGTGATCCACAGGGCAACGGCCGGAGGTTGACTCTAGCGCACTCGGCAGTGTCGGTTTTTCAAGTTGAAGTGTCATGATTAGTCCTTATCGCCAATAATTATGATACTGCATATATAATATGATACACTATATATCATAACTTGCTCAAAATGGGTAATATTGCTCTATATTCGCTTTCGTTTTTATTACATCATGCTCAAGAATGATCGCCGGATTGTCCGAACCCACGACCTACTGGCAAAAGCGCTGATCGAACTCACCCTCGAGCGCGGCTACGATGCGGTCACGATTCGTGATATCACGGAACGGGCAGACGTTGGCTATGCAACTTTTTTTCGGCATTACGCAGATAAAGAGGCTCTACTGCAAGAGGTGCTGCACGTCTTTGTGGAAGAATTGACCGAAAAGGTGAGCAATTCCGGCAATGAGGCAGATGCAGCAGAAGAGGGAAGGGTCATCTTTGAGTATATCTATCAACACAGCGCGCTTTGCCGACTGCTATTAGCCAGCAAAGGGACGTCCACCATCCTCAAAACAGTGGAACAGTCGGGCCATATGACAAAGCGTTTACCCAGTCAAGAAACGGTTGATACCAAAGTTCCAGTTGAGATTGCCTTGAACCATTGGCTGGCGGCAACGATTGCGTTGATTGATTGGTGGCTGCAACATGAAATGCCCTACACCCCAGCACAGATGGGCGAAATTTACCGCAAGCTGATCGTGCTCCCCACCCAAGCGTTGATATAACAAAGTGGCAGAGTGGCAAAGTATTTCTGCGACTTTGTTACTTTTCCCTTTCATCTTTGCACCTTTGCCCCTTCACCATCTTATAATTGATTCTATGCGCGCAAATGTCAAGGCGTTGACTCATTGGGCCATTTACAAAGGCTACAAGATGCGGATCACGCAACGGGGCGAACAAGAAGTACAGGGCGTTTTTACAACCAATGCTGGATCTGTTCCCTTTCGTTACGATGCGCTAGCGCAGATCGTTTATCTTGAAAATGGCCACATTCAAATCAATGAGTATGGATGGGAAGTTGCCAAAAGTGAAAGTTAATCGTGAGTAAAAAATTCGCCTCAAAAAAGCCGCCTGCCTCGACGCATCGCGCAGGGACAAGCCAACCAATCCACTCTTCAAGCACTGCCGTGGTTCTGCAAGCTGGCCGCGACAAACCAGTGCGCCAAGGTCACCCCTGGATCTTTAGCGGGGCGATCCAGTCACTGCCCGCTGCGATGCTCGATGGTGAGATTGTCGATGTGGTGGCAGCCGACGGAGAATGGTTGGCACAAGGCTATCTCAATCGCCAAAGCCAAATCCAGGTACGCATCCTATCCTGGCAAAAGGGCGAAACCATCGACACCTCCTTCTGGCGTAAAAAACTCCAACAAGCGATCGAACGACGTGCTGGCTGGTCAAAGGTAGCCACGGCCTATCGCTTGATCAATGGCGAGAATGATTTTTTACCTGGATTGGTCGTAGATCGTTACGCCGATGTGCTGGTATTGCAGGCAGGTACCCTCGGCATCGACCAACGTAAACACGGCCTAGCCGAACTTCTGCTGGGGCTTACTGGGTGCCGCTGCGTCGTCGAACGCAGTGAAATGGCCTTGCGTCGCCAGGAAGGGCTGGAGATGGCAGCCGGTGTGCTGGCTGGTGCCCTTTCTCAGCCAGCGGTTGAAGTGGTGGAGCATGGTAAGCGCTTTCTGGTCGAGTTGACCGATGGGCAAAAGACTGGTTTCTACAGCGATCAGCGCAGCAACCGTCAGCGCGTCACAGCCTATTGTGCTGGCAAACGTGTTCTCAATGCCTTTAGCTATACTGGGGCATTTGCGGTTCATGCCCTAGCTGCGGGTGCCAGCCATGTTACCAATATCGACACCAGTGCTGATGCGCTCGCCCAAGCCGAGACCCATCTACGCATGAATGGTTTTGACCCAGCACAAGTGAGCACACAGATTGTTGGAGATGTCTTTGACGTGCTGCGTCAATGGCGCGATTCTGGTCAGCAGCCCTTTGATTTGATCATCCTCGACCCGCCCAAGTTTGTCCAACACAAAGGACAATTAGATCGGGCATTGCGCGGCTATAAAGACATCAATCTCTTAGCGATGAAATTACTGACAGCCAACGGAATCTTGGCTACCTTTAGTTGTAGCGGATTAGTAAGTGCAGATCTCTTTCAGAAGGTGGTCTTTGGTGCCGCCGTGGATGCAAAACGTCCAGTGCAGATCCTTGAGTGGTTGCGCCAGGACAGTGATCATCCAGTGGCGATCACCTTTCCCGAAGGCGAATATTTGAAGGGTTTACTTTGTAGGGTTACCTAATCGACTGTGAACGAAATTTTTCTCGACTTGATTCAACAATTACGTGCCGATCTCAATACCTCGTTGCCCGGTTTTGAAGTTCAGATGCGGATGGCTCCAGCTCCCCGCTCTGGTGGACGCCTACCCTATGATGCGCTAGCACCCAATGCACGACGCAGTGGCGTGTTGGTTTTATTGTATCCACAACATGACGAGTTGTACCTGCCGCTGATTTTGCGTCCTACCTATGAGGGCACTCACAGCGGTCAGGTTAGTTTTCCTGGTGGACGGTTTGAGGAAGGCGATGTAGACATTGTGGCGACGGCGCTGCGTGAAGCCCAGGAGGAAGTGGGCATCGACCCGCGCCGTGTGAAAGTACTCGGTACACTCACACCGCTCAATGTCTTTGTCAGCAACAACTTAGTGACACCCGTGGTTGCCTGGAGCGAACAACGACCTACTTTTGAAATCGACGAGCGTGAGGTGGCAAAGCTGTTGGAAGTGCCGCTTCAACATCTGCTGGATCCTGCCAATCATAAGGTGGAAACTTGGCAGTTGCGCGACCGCACTGCCGAGGTTCCCTTTTACGCCGTAGCAGAGCAAACCGTCTGGGGCGCAACAGCGATGATGCTCAGCGAATTTCTAGCGCTTCCTAGCTTCGCCAGGCTGCAAGTGCCAGGCAGAGCCATCCTGCAATAAAGGCAACGCCGCCAATCGGTGTGATCGCACCCAGCCAACGCGCCCCGGTCAGCGCCATCAAATAGAGACTGCCTGAGAAGATCAGAATGCCAACCACAAAAAGCCAGCCCGCATAGTTGGCCAGCGTGGATGTCGGCCACAACTTGATAACCACAACCACTGCAACCAATGCTAGCGCATGGTAAAAGTGATACCGAACTCCGGTTTCAAAGTTCGCCAGCATGCGCTCGTCCAAGCGGTCACGCAGCGCATGGGCACCGAACGCACCCAAAGCCACAGCCAATCCACCCAACAGCGAAGCCAACACCATAAAAATACGTTCCATAACATCTCCCAAATTGAAAGTCAGAACTTATGCAAGATGTCATTTCGACGAGGGCCTTTTCGAGGAGAAATCTTGTATTTTTCTCCGTCTTGCGTAAGTCCTAAACGTATCGAAATTACCGCCTCTGTGCCAACAGTTGTTTTGCCTTCAGCGCCGCCTTGCCCCGATGACTGATGGCATTTTTGATCTCCGGCGCAACTTGGGCCAGCGTCGCATTGAATGCAGGCAAAAAGAAGATCGGATCGTAGCCGAAACCGTGCTCGCCGCGTGGCTGGTCGGTGATCTCGCCTTCGATCGTATCCTCGACAGTTTGCACGCTTCCATCGGGAAAGGCCAAGGCGACCACGCAGCGAAAGCGCGCACTCCACGGTGGGGCAGACGTGCTCTTCAGTTCACGCAATACCACTTCGTAGCGATCCTTGTCGCTCAACCCCGGACCGCCATAACGGGCCGAATAGACGCCGGGCCGGCCTTCAAGTGCGTCGACCTCCAATCCGCTGTCATCGGCCCAGGTTAGTACGCCGCTCAGTTGGGCGTATTGGTTCGCTTTAAGAATAGCGTTCTCCGCAAAGGTGATCCCTGTCTCATCGACGTCGTGGGTGATCTGAAGCTGATTGAGAGAAACGACAGTAAACGGCAGATCTGCGAGTAGTTGTTGGTATTCGCGAATTTTCCCCTGGTTGTGGGTTGCAATAAGAAGTGTTTTCATGATATATAACTGGTACTAAGCAAAATACCTATGTTGAGAAAAAGCCCTCTCCCCAGAATGAAAGTTTGTGCGTAAATTGCCGAGCGATTGACTGCGCTTGCAGTCGACGCATTGTTTCATGTTGTACAGTGCGCAAGGTGTATGGGGTTACACTTGCATAAAACAGGCCACGTATGGCAGATGGCGGAGCGCGTTGCCTTTAGGCTACACCATTGTGTCAATCGTGGTACAGATTGGATCAACTCTTTTCTATGGCTGAATCATATCATCCTCTGCGAATTTTTACAGGCTCTGCACACCCTTCATTGGCAAATGAAATCGCTGAACTACTCGGTGTACGATTGGGCAAATCAACAACAAGACAACTCCCCGACAGTGAAATTCATGTCCTCCTCGACGATGTCGTGCGTGACCAAGATATCTTTTTTATCCAACCCTGCTCAGCACCAGTCAACGATAATTTGATGGAGCTTCTGCTCTATCTGGATGCTTTTCGCCGGGCCAGCGTACATAGTGTCAGTGTAGTCATGCCCTATTTCCCCTATGCCCGCCAGGAGCGGATGGCCCAAGGCAGAGAGGCGATCAGCGCCCGGCTGGTGGCTAACATGCTCGAAATGAATGGCGCACGGCGCGTCGTCTATGTCGACATTCACAACCGAGCCATTCAAGGCTTTTTCAACATCCCCGTCGATCCACTCTCTGGCTTGCAACTGCTAGCTGATTACTTCCGCAAGCCCGAGTTTGCCAATGCGGCGATTGTCAGCCCTGATGTGGGGCGCGCCAGCCTGGCAGGCAAGTACGCTGAGTATTTAAACTTGCCATTGGTTGTGATGCACAAACGCCGAACCAGCTTCACCACAACCGAAGCAACCCATGTCGTTGGCGATATTGAAGGGCGCACGCCGATCATTATCGACGACATTATGGCAGGTGGCAGTGTACTTAAACAGATCGATGCACTTTACGATCATGGTGCAACCGGCAAAGCCTATTTTGCTATTACACACGGAGTCCTGTTACCAACCGCACTAAAACGCTTGGACGAAGATGAGCGTATCGGCAAGCTGGTGGTGACAAACACAGTTCCCGTTCCGCCCGAAAAGCATCACCCGAAATTGGAAGTAATTTCCATTGCCCCACTGCTGGCCGAGATCATCAATCGCATTTATCGCGCCCAAAGTATCTCGGATCAGTTAGTATTGAGTTAACCAGGGTTAATGGTTTAATATTCAAGCTTTGCAAACGTACAAGGAAGCAAACAGCTATTCTGCATCAGGTCTGAACTTGAGAGACATCACCGCCGAATCTCCCACTCTCCTCCGCTCTCTCAATCTCACCTGGATGACAGCATTCATGGAGGAAAATCTATGTTTCGCCGAGCAAAAGTACCGGCGCTTGATGAGTTGGGAGTAAATTTACCCCCGCAGACCAGTTTCAGCGGCGAATTGCGCACCAATGCGAACGTTCGAGTGGCTGGCTTGGTCCAGGGTGGAGTGATTGATACAACTGGCAACGTTGTGATCTGTGCCACAGGCCGTGTTGATTGCACAATCCGGGCTAAAGTGGTCAGCATTCAGGGCACGTTTCGTGGGGTAATTCGTGCGGAACGGGTAGAATTGCTGAGCGGTAGTCTCGCCGAAGGCAAAATTCACGTAAAGAACTACTATACAGAACAAGGTGCGAATCTTCGGGCCACGGTTCTGCCTTTCGAGGGAGAGCCAGTTCAACCAGGACGCAGCACCCCACCGGAAAGAAGTATTCCTGTTGTTCAGGGAAGCATCGCAATGTAAAGAAAAAGCAGAGGGCAAGGTGCAAGTTGCAAAACCAGTATCACCGTGCAACTCGACTCTTGCCTCCTGCAACCGTACAAGGAACTGTATGAGCAATAATACGATGGAATTCCGCAGTCGACAATTGGACGTAGTAGGTACGCATTTATCGCCTGGTATGAAGGCACCAGAAGTGACTCTTTCCAATGGCTTTGCCTCTAAGGTCGATTTGTTGGGCAGCACTGCTGGTAAGGTGCGCGTGATCAGCGTCATCCCCAGCATCGACACCGGCGTCTGTGATGCCCAAACGCGCAGAATGAATGTCGAAGCCTCCAACTTGGGCGAACAAGTAGTGGTGGTAACCATCAGCGTGGATCTGCCGCCTGCACAAAAACGCTGGTGCGGTGCAGCCGGTGTAGACCGTGTCGTGATGCTTTCAGATTACGTTGACATGGCCTTTGGTGACGCTTACGGGACCCATGTGCAAGAATTGCGCATTGAGCAACGAGCGCTCTTTGTCGTAGATGCCAATGAAACCGTGTGCTACGCTGAATATGTACCCGCCATCGGCCAACATCCGAACTACGACGCCGCTTTGGAGTGTGTAAAACAATTGGTGTAAAATCTTAAGACTATGATCTGGCTAACCGTTCCTATTGCAGCCCTTGTAGGGTATATACTCGGCTCGATTCCCGTAGGTTTGTGGGTGTGCCGACTCTATGGCGTTGACATTCGTACCGTTGGTAGCGGACGAACCGGTGGCACCAATGCCTGGCGTGCAGCCGGGCTCAAGGCTGCCGTCCCCACCATTCTGGGGGACGCGTTGAAAGGCGCTATCGCCATTTGGTTGGTGCGTTGGGCCTACACTGCGTTTTTCCCGGAGCCAGATGTCATGAGTATCGACGTGGCAACGCAACGTATGATAGCTTTGCAATGGTCGGCTGCCCTGGCGGGTGGAGCTGCGATCATTGGTCACAACTGGTCGTTCTTGAATGGCTTCAAAGGGGGGGCGGGGGGTATCACCTCGGCGGCCACCACCCTGGCGCTCTATCCTCTAGTCGGCGGCATGGTCGTGATCATCGGCGCTTTTATGATTTGGTGGTCACGCATTGCGTCGATTGGCACCTTTGCTGTCGGCGTGAGTGCCTTCGCTTGTTTTGTCATTCTAGCCGGTAATGATCAGGCACCTTGGGCGTATGCGGTCTATGGTGCGATCGCCCTCTTGGCGGTGATGATTGCATTGCGCCCAAACCGCGCCAAGGTCAAAGAACAGCAAGAACGCATTATTACCCTGTGGTAAAAGAATTCGCTTCTGGTTTCTTCACTTCGATTTGTCCAACTTGCTTCAACAAATTCAGGTAATGAACGTTCATTGCCTGAGTTCATTTTATGCGCGCCTCACCTCACATTTGCTACTTTACAAATCGTATTCTTCCAAATTTGTCATTCTGAGCGATTGCTTTTTCGAGCGAAGAATCTTGTGGGAAGACCGAACAAGATTCTTCGTCGCAAACAACCGCTCCTCAGAATGAGAGATTTGTCTTGTTCCAAGAAATACCATTTAATGTGTGTTGACATCCACAAATCCTTCTTCAGGTTTCCCCCTTACAAATTTCCACACGACTCACAAAATAATTTTCAATAAAATTCATCAAACTAACACTAATAATCGGAACCACCTTAATTTCGTAATCGTTAATTAAGTGGCAGTCATTGGTTGACTGAATCGCGAACAAAGCAGTCCGGTCTCGTTCCCCAGCGGCTCCAGTCGGGCATTCCATTCCGCCCGATTGCGTTACCAGGGACTTAGATACGGTGGTACAAAATAGCTAATTTGCACCAGTTTGTGCCAACCCGCATGTAGGTTCCTTGCAACTTACCAAGCAAGATCCATTCAAAGGAGAAAGATTCTGATGCGCAAGTACGTCGTAGAGTTCATTGGTACATTTTTTCTTGTGCTGACCATCTGCCTCACTGTCATCCCTGGCAATGCTGGCGTCATTCCGCCGTTGGCGATTGGCGCGGCCTTAATGGTGATGATCTTCGCAGGAGGGCACATCTCTGGTGCGCACTACAACCCCGCCGTCACCCTGGCCGTGACGCTGCGAGGGCGTTGTTCAAGCGCCGATGCGCCATTATACATGATTGCACAAGTGTTGGGTGCAGCCGTTGCCGCCTTTGTTGCTCGCTTTCTTGTAGGCGGTGGGACGACAGGCACACTCGATGTGTCGAAATCCCTGGTGGCAGAGTTTCTTTTTACCTTCGCCTTGGCCTATGTGGTTCTCAATGTGGCTACAGCAAAAGGAACCAATGGCAATTCATTTTATGGATTAGCGATTGGCATTACAGTCATGGTCGGGGCATTTGCCGTTGGTGGCATCTCGGGCGGGGCCTTTAATCCTGCTGTAGCAATCGGTGCTTCCTTGGCAGGTTTGATCGGTTGGGGCAGTGTGTGGATTCACCTGGTGGCAGATTTTGTAGGCGGATCGGTTGCTGCGTGGGTCTTTACTATGCTCAATCCTGAGGACAAATAGTACGTACCCACCCTAACCCTCTCATGCCAAGAGAGGGCATTGTCACAAGAAAGATTCAGTTTGGTGGACAGAAGATAAAATATAATCCGTTCTTCACTGTTTGCTTCTGCTAGCAGGAAGTAGTTACGATGATCGTGAGACAGTAGGAAAGTTTTACTGCTTTATTTCCTACTGTCTTATTTCTTTATCTCGTTTTAGCGCACATAGACCCGCTGTAATCTCCGTTCCATCACCCGCAGCAGCCGTGTGAGCAGCACGACAATCGTCAGATAGACAAAGGCCAATAAAGTCAAGGTTTGCATATAAAGGAAGTTGCCACTGGCAACCAACTTGGCAAGCTGAGTCATATCCTGTACACCCAACACCGACGCCAGCGACGAGTCCTTAACCATCGAAATAAAATCATTGCCTAAAGCCGGCAACACACGGCGAATCGCCTGAGGCAAGATCACATAACGCATCATCTGGAAGTAACTCAGCCCCAAAGCACGCCCCGCTTCGTACTGTCCCCGCTCGATCGATTGAATGCCAGCGCGAAAGACCTCGGCCTCAAAGGCAGCATAGCCCAACCCCAGTGCAATCATAGCCCGCCACTGATTGGCAATTGTGGTCACCGTGCGGAAGGGAGCGCTCATCAAGCCAGTCTGGTAGAAGAGCAGATTGCCAACTGAGACAAAAATGTTAGCAATTGCCGCAAAGAAAGGCGTGATAGGCGGTGCCAGCACAAACGCCACATAGAGCAACAGCACCAGCATCGGCACACCACGGATAATTTCGACATAAAAGGAGGCCACATTGTAAAGAAAGGGGTTGCTCGATGTGCGCATCAAACCTAGCAAGAGTCCAAGCATCATTGCGATCAAATAACCAAAAATCGCAATCGTGAGCGTAATGACGATACCCTTGAAGGCAAGTTGTCCAAACCGCAGATCCTCTGGAGTCTGGCCGAGCAGAAACCAAAACGAACTACGTGTCTCCGCATCGGTAAGAACCAAATAGACTAAGTAGATCACTAAGCCAATCGCTGCGATCAACCACCAGGGCCATTCGCCAGGCTTACTCAAAAATGAGGCTGAAGTCACAGATTTGGCACTGGCAGATGAAGTTGTCGATTTTGCCGACATCGATTACTCCTTCAATTTAATTAGGAGGGGTGAGAGGTGAGGGGATGAAGTCAAAACTTCAACTTACCCCTCACTCCTCACCCCTCTTTTCCGCACAAACTGGAAACAACCGTGATTCAACTACTTACTTTGAAACCACTTGGCATAAATCTCATCCAGTTTGCCATCCGACTTCATTGACTCCAGCGCGCCATCGATCACCTGCTTCAGTGGGCTGCCCTTGCCAAAGACAAAGCCCAATTCTTCCACCTTAATGGCATCGCCCGTCATTTTCACCTTGTCTGGATTCGCACCAACATAGCCAAGGCCCGAAACATTGTCGATCATGACAGCATCGACATCGCCAGCCATCAGCGCCTGTACGGCTGGGCCGAACTGATCAAAAGCGACGATGCGATCCTTGTTGCCGAGCATTTCAGCGGCAGCGTCGTAGTTGGTGGTACCGATTTGGGTTCCAATCTTGAGTTCAGCGTTGGCAACAAACTCCTTGGCATTGGTAAAGCGAGTCTCATCTTTGCGTACGAGCAACATCTGCTCGGAACGGATGTAGGGAATAGAGAAGTCGACATGCTCAGCACGCTCTGGCGTGATCGTGATACCATCGGCGGCCACATCGAATGTTTCCATGGCACCGCTGCCACCCATGATCGCAACCATTGCATCCCAACTGGTCTCGATAAATTCGGTCTTGCAGTTGCTGCGGGTGCAGATTTCAGCAAAAATATCGTAGTCGTAACCAACTGCCTTTTTGCTATCGGGATCAATATAGTTGAAGGGCTGGTAGGCATTTTCAACTGCGATGCGCAGGGTACAGCCGCCCAGGTCAAACTTGCCATCGGTTGCGGCAATATCCACCTGGTTACAAGTTTTGCCGTCGTTGGACGCTGCCGAGCCACTGCTAGCGGCAGGCGCAGCGCTACCACCGGCTGGTGCGTTCACGGGAGCGCAGGCAGCCAACGCCAGTACTGCAAGAAGAGAAAGCACAAACGTAAGTTTGCGTATTTTCATTGGTTCCTCCATCAAATTGATTGTTTGTACCTATTCAGTCGCTCCGTAGATAACCTTCAAGAGAACAGATTGCTTTGGCTAGTTTCTGCTCGAAAGTGGATCGGCTGAATAGGTACGATTGTTGATGATAATCGTTGATGCAACGGCCATTGCAAAAATAAGTGGTCCAATTTCAACGCTTTTTGTAATGGCTTAAGCGATTTCATTGGAATAGTTTTTATTTTGAAATCGCCGACGTAGAATATCCTTGGTTATACCAAAAATTGATTGAATTCGCAATTCAGTTTACCTAACTTCGCCATTAGCAGTCAGTTTGCACAATAACTTGCAGCTTCAGGCTGGCTGCCTGCAACCAAGAGGATGATTCATGTCCAACCGTGCCTTGAGCATTGCCTTTCAAACCGATAAAACTCTTTCGGCCTACGGCCCATTGGCAGCTACTGTCGAGCGTTATGGCTTTGACGGCGTCACTGTCTACAATGACTTACTCTATCAACCGCCGTGGCTGCCGCTTTTAGAAATGGCTAAGGCAACACAGCATATGCGAGTTGGCATCGCAGCAGTTGTGCCCTTTCTCTGTCATCCGGTCAACATTGCGGGCAACATTGCGCTGATCGACGAGGCAGCACAAGGGCGGGCCTTTTTGGGCATGGCGCGCGGCGGCTGGCTGGACTTTGTAGGAGTAAAAACACCAAAGCCAGTAACGGCGCTACGGGAAGCATTTGCCTGTGTTCGTCATTTGCTGCGCCAATCGAAAGAACCGTTGCCCGGCGAAGTTTTTCCATTGGCGGGTGGAGATAGTCTACGTTGGCAAGTGCTGCGTTCGGAGATTCCGTTTTTGTTGGGAAGTTGGGGTGAAAAGACCATTGCGGCCTGTGCCGATCTGGTGGACGAGGTGAAAATCGGTGGAAGTGCCAATCCAGATGTGATTGCACATTTTCGGAGAATGATTGGCAATCAAAAAACTAAGATTGTGATTGGTGCGGTGACTGTGGTGGATGAAGATCGGACAGTCGCGCGTACGCGTGCGCGCCGTGAAGTTGCACTCTATCTGCCGGTCGTGGCGGAGTTGGATCCAACCATCCAGATTGAGCCAGAACTGCTTGCTCGTTTGCGCCTGGCTGCTGATCAATATGACTTTGCCGCTGCCGGGTCACTAATTTCCGATGAATTGCTGACTCGTTTTGCCTTTGCTGGCAACCCCGACGATATTGTCGCTCATGCGGATTCACTTTTTGCTGCAGGAGCGGATCGGGTTGAATTTGGCACGCCCCATGGTGTCACAGCCGAAGAGGGGCTTCGTCTGCTTGGCACCAAAGTCTTACCCGCCCTAAAACGATAAGTGAGTGAGTGTACGCTTCGCTTGTAACCAATAATTACAGAATTACTCAAAGCTGTATCTAATGATACGGTGTAATTAGTAACTAATTAGCGTACACCCAGTCTTTCTTCAGCTTCAATTAAGATGTCACAGATTTCTCGGCGATTGAGAATCACCGACCAAAGGAGCGGGCTGTTGTCCACGTTGTCATAGGTGGCAATGTCGGCACCCAAGGAGATCAGTAACCGTACAACATCAGCCTGGTCGCGAATCACAGCCCATGTGAGCGCTGTGCGACCATCTTCGTCTTTTGCATTGAGATCGGCGTCTGCGGCTACCAAGGCCATGATGACGTCGCAATATCCGTTGTAGGCGGCACAGATCAACGGCGTATCACCGCGGCGGTTGCTGAGATTCGGATTTGCGCCAGTTGCCAGAAGCAAACGTGCATGACCAAGCTTGCCGTTGAAAGCTGCATAATGTAGAGCCGTGTTGCCATCAGCATTCTGGCGATCCACATCGAGCGCTTTTTGAACAGGTTCAGGTTTGCGAGTGCTCGCTGGTGGTTTGACAAAAGCAGTTGGGACAGGCCAAAGTGTAGCGCGTGTTGGTGATTGAAAGCGCTGCAATTGATTACTTTCAGCAAAGAGGGCCGAGCCTCCTCGATGGTACGTGCGTTCACCTGTAGCAATCTCTGTATCCATAATGACATCTCCCTTTCAGAACTTGCCTTCGCCTGACTTGTTAACTTTTGTAACGGGTTGGCTAGGGGAAATTTTTGCATCCCCTAGCGCAAAACGATTTTATAACACTGCGAATAGAATTACTTGGATAACGATAATAAGTCACAACTTAACTTCGAAGATTTGCTAAGCCGCTCGATCAGGAAGTAAGTGGCTTGGTTGTACCCTTCTCCGTTGTTTCTTCAATAATTTCTAACACTACTATAAGTCAGGATTTAACTTTACAACTTTACCGTTGGCTTTCATTTGATGTAAGGGAAATAATGTATTAAAAATCCAGAAAACCATCTACTGATTTGTAATTAAGCTTGTTCTGCTGCGCATCTGACAAGAGACGATAGATCTCGATATGTCCCTGCGATGCTGCCAAAGTCAGCGTATTGGCATCGATCTGCAACGGCGAAGACTTTGCCATAAAGCGCAGAAGCTCTTCAACGGTGCGCACCTGGTTACGAACCACCGCCCATGTTAGTGCATTGCGTTTGTGCAGGTCATTCAAGTACGGGTCGGCCCCATATTGCATAAGCAGCGGAACCACCGTATGACGCCCCGCATAAGCCGCACAGATCAAGCCAGTCTCTTCATGTTTGTTGGTCTTGTTTGGATTTGCGCCAGCTCGGAGGAGCAGCCGAACGATTTCACGATGTCCACGCAATGCTGCATGATGAAGCGCTGTCGACCCAGCATAATTCTGGGCGTTGACGTCTGCTCCATCTTCGATTAGCAATCGAGCAAAACCGATATTATTGACCTGAGCAGCATAGATAAGCGCTGTATTGCCATGCTTGTCGGTAGAATTTGCATTCACATAAGCTGCCACTAACTCGCTCCCCAAACCAGTATTCGTCAATGGCAGTGGTGAATGGGGTTGAGGAAATCCATCGATAATCATGCTGTTCGCTCCGAATCTTGGCTATCATTAATCCGTTAGCCAATTATTTCTCCAAAATTACACACCTGACTCGTTTGTACAGGTGCACTCTCACTTTAGGCATCCATGTTTTCGCATGCCTATGAATAAGGATACAGAGCGATCGTTTAAAAATCGTCAAAAAAACGTGAAAATCAAATAAACGCTGGATTTATGTTAGAAACACTCGTGTTACGAACGTTTTGTCTACCAATGTCTATATAGAGGATATGTCCAAAATGTAAGCAATCAGAAAGCTATCAGAGGATGATTTTATGTTATAGTGGGGCCAAGAGAATGAATGACAGCAAATAACGGCTGATCACTCACATGTAAAATCTCGTGCACAAGCCATAAGATAGCCTAGATGGCAGAAGTAAAGCACGGTAACCATATTACGGTAGTGGCTGGTGAGAGAATATCTCGCTGTTCTCCTCCTTGGGTTAGAGTGGATCTGTGGTGCAAGAGGCCCGGCGGCAACGTCGGGCCTCTTGCATTGGATCGACCCAATGGTGGCTGTATGAGCTAGCTTCAGCGTCGAATGCCGCTGCCAGCACTTTCCATCAGTGAAGCCAATTCGTCGGGCGTAGTCACCACCATGTCGCCGTATTGGCTCAAGGCTAGCGCAGCTAATATCACACCATAGCGCAGGCCAAGCGCCATATCACCATCCAACCAACCATGAATCACACCCGAAGCCAAGGCATCGCCAGCACCTAGCCGATCAATCATGCCAGTTTGGGGGGCGGGAGCGCGGTGGAGATTGGTCCCATCCCAGGCAAGGGCACCGGTATCGCCAAAGGAGACAACCAAGCGTTTAGCATGAGTCAGCGCTGCTAGTTTCTCGATTACAGCTTCAGGCTCGCCGCTACAGTTGAAGAGTGTAGCAGCATCCCCCTTGCCACAGAAAAGCAGATCAACGCCGAAGACCAGGGGCAGTAAGGTCTCCGCCGCTTCCTTGGCTGTCCACAATTTGGAACGATAGTTAATATCGAACGAAATTGGCACACCAGCCGCATGAGCCCGCTCGACGGCCTGTTGGGTCACTTTGCGACAACTAGCAGAGACAGCGGGGGTGATTCCGGTCAAATGAAGCAGACGTGTATTGAGCAACTGCTCCCAGTTGACCTGTTCGGGTTGTAGTTTAGAGACACATGAATCCGCCCGATCATAGACTACCTGGATCGGCCTCGGTGGAACACTGAACTCGACATAGTAGGTGCCCATCCGCCCACTATCGCTCCAGACGACGCCTGACAGATCGACGCCTGCCATGCGCAGATGATTGGCCACCAAACGCCCAAGTGGATTATTGGGAAGGGCACTGTGCCAACTACTTTTGCGTCCAAGCCGTGCGAGTAGAAAGGCAAGGTTGCCTTCGGCCCCGCCAGGTTGCACATCGAGTTTGGCGGCATTTTCCAGCCGCTCACCTTCTGGTACACTATAGCGCAACATGACTTCGCCGAGGGTGGTCAAATCAAATGATGGATTTGTCATGGTAGTTGCTCACTGGTTTGTTAACTGTTGTAATACAAGGAAATATTATGCCCTGGATTTATCAAGTCCCCGTCGAAGAAGCGACTGGACTGCTCAAAGAAGAGTTTGATGCTGCGCTCCAGCGTGCTGGGCGCGTCTGGAACATTGTGCACATCATGAGTATCAACCCGTTGGCGCTGCGCGGTATGATAGGCATCTACGGTGCATTGTTGTTTGCCGAAGGTCCACTCAGCCGCTTTCAGCGTGAGATGTTGGCTACGGTGGTCTCCTCCGAGTTGCGCTGCGTCTACTGAACACAATCTCACGCTCACGATCTCCGTGCTGAGGTCCCAACTGAGTCCGAAGGTGATGCCTTGGTCCATGCCCTCGTCCGAGATTGGCGAACCGCACCGCTCACCCCAGCCGATCGAGCGCTTTGCGAGTTTGCCTCCAAACTGACCTTCACGCAGCAACAGATGAGCCCTGCCGATCTCGACGTTCTACGCACTCACGGCTTCGATGATCGTGCTATCCATGATGCTGTGCAGATCATCGGCTTTTTCAACTACATCACCCGTGTTGCCGATGCACTTGGGGTTGAACGCGAAGCGTTTATTCAACCCTGGGGCGACAAAGAGAATAATGGTTAA
>JAXLWB010000085.1:0-16431 GCA_046328715.1 Caldilineaceae bacterium
GCATCCGGTTGCCGATGCTGGTGGGGAGGGTGGTGATGCAGCCTCCCTGCTCCCAGTTTTTATGAGCGATGGGGCAGGCTTCGCCAGTGGATGTTGGGAAAAGCAGCTGTTTTTGCTCAGATAAAAGCGCGTCAGATGATCAGGTGTGACGCGGTGTTGTCCAGAGGAGGAGGGGAACCACGAAGGTCCCCCCGAAGTACACAGTCAATGCTTGATAGCTTAATTGTCGTCTAGATATCATCCAGCGACACCCGAGCATCAAGGAGCGTGCTACACAAATATGCCAGTTGCTTGATGGTCTCTGCTGTCGGTGTCTGGAAGGTCAAGTGCGCAGCAGCGCACCCGCCAATCGCATCATGCGTTGTATCGATTTTACAGGAGTCAACGCATATCACAGGCGTTCAAATCTCCGCTGCGTAGCCCGGTCAGCAGCGCCTGTTGCCGCTGGGCAGAGGAGCCGTGGGTCCAGGATTCGGGCGAGACTTGGCCTTGGGTCTGGCGCTGGATATTATCGTCGCCCACCGCCGCCGCGGCGTCGAGGCTCTGGGCGATCTCCTCGTCGGTGATCTCGGTCAGGTAGCCAGTTTCTGTGGCATGGTGGGCCCAGACCCCAGCTAGACAATCGGCTTGGAGTTCAATCCCAACGGCCAGGCTTTGTGGCCCCGTGGCACCCGAGGCGTCTGTCTGCCCCAAGACGCCGGTGAGGTTCTGGATATGATGGCCATACTCGTGGGCCAGTGCGTAAGCTTCGGCGAAGGGACCCCCTTGCGCACCAAAGCGATTTTGCAGCTCTTCGAAAAAAGCGAGGTCCAGATAGACCATTTGATCGCGCGGACAATAGAAGGGTCCCATCGCAGCGTCAGCATAGCCACAGGCCGCCTGGGTCGCATCCGTAAAGAGCACGGTCTTGGCAGGAGTGTATTGTCCTCCTTGCTGAGCAAATTCGTCCGTCCAGAAGGCCTGGATGCTGTTGACAAAGCCGACGATGCGACAATCCTGACGGGTATTGGCGTCCTCGCCCGTCTGGCAGCTCTGTTCTACACCGGTGATGTCTTCGCCATTCTGCGTCGTTGCCACAGGCTCTTGCTGCAGCACCCCCATCAGGTCACCGGGATTTACCCCCAGCAACAGCCCCACCAGCAAGACCACGATGCCTAGACCACCGCCCCCAAGCGCAACCGCAGTTCCCGTACGCCGGCCACGCCGGTCCTCCACCTGAGAGGGATCCAAACGAGATCGATCGTTGAACGACATTGTTTTGTGCTCCTTTGCTAATAAACATTTTCTAGAGTGCTCTGATTGAGCACTCAAAGCATTGCCACATCATGCCCTCTATTGTAAATCCGCATAAGATGAATCCTTGTAAGAATTTGAAGTAAATCCATGTAGGAATTTGAACAAAGCCGATTGTCAGAATCAGAAATCTCCCTCCGACGTCAAAGCGCCGGAGGGCCAGCAACGGCGAGGTTGCTGGCCTTCCTTTGGTCGCGGCGGATGAGCGGTAGCTCGATTTCGCAATCGAAAAATTTCTTTATTTTTCCTTACAATATGTAATCTAGCTTACATACAGACAGGACTTTTTGCTGTAAGATTGCGTTCAGTGCTGGCAGCTTGGTCAGCAGCACTCAAACTTCTCTCGCACGGGAGAAGCGTACCCATATTCCTCACACCCACGGCACGGTGAACCAGTCCCAGCGTTCGGCGTGTTGCTCGCAGACAATTCCACAAGTACGCTTCACCGGCACCACCCCACTGCGCTTGCCATGAGAAGTAGTTTTTTCAGCAACAATTTTCCGCTTTTCATGCAGAGCTCAGGTAACCACGTAAAGGAAGCGCTACGTATGTTTTATTCACCCAAAGCCTCGATCGATACCTTTTTGATCCACGGCAACCACATCCTGACCTATTTGGAGGGGCAGGCTGAAGCACAGACGCTGCTCGCCCGCTATGGTCTGGATGGCAGTCGCCTGCAGGAGGGCAGAAGCTTGCTCGCCCAGGTGCAAAATGATCACTGGGCGATGCGCAATCAGCGCCGCCAGCAGAAGGTCAGCACCATCAATTTACACGCCGAATGGGCACAGGCGCGCCGCCTCTATCGCCGTCATCGCCAGGCGGCACGCGAGGTGCTCAACAGCGATGTCTCCCTGCTCCTACGCCCTGGTCCGAAGAACTATGCCGAATGGCTGGCCGGGGCACAGGAGTTCTACGCCGCTATGCTCAGCCATTCCGACTATCAGGCAGCGTTGGCCACGGTTGACATCACGCCCGAGCAGTTGCTGCACGCCAGCCAATTGATCAGCACGATGACCCAGCAGAAGAATGCGCAGGCCCAGAACCGGGAAGCAGCGCGCACTGCCAAGGTGCGCCGCGATCAACTGCTGAGCGAAGCCAAGGCGTGGTTTGCCGTCTTGATGGCGACGGCGCAAGTTGCCTTTCGTCAACAGCCGGGGATGCTCGAAGCGATTCGCATCTTGCCCGATCGGCTGAGCGCCGAAGAGAAGACACAGAAGCAGAGCAAGGCCAAGGCGGCAAAGACACCCCAAGCGGTTGCCGCCTCGCCAGCAGCGACCCTTTTGTAAAGCAAGGTCCGCGCCTCATGCCCGTGGTGAGCATCGGCATGAGGTGCAGGAGAAAAGAATGGGGGAGGCACGTGACAGGTGCCTCCCCCATTTTTGTTGATCGATTTGTAGATTGTTTGTGATGCGACGAGATGGCCCCCTCCTAACCGCCCCTTGGGGGAGGAACTGAGGTTTGGATCGTTACGACTCGCCCAATGCGCAGAACTCGTGACATCTCCTACCACGGCTCCCTCCCTTTCGGGGAGGGCTGGGGTGGGGCGGGATTACGCCTGGTGTGTGATGCAGCGAGATGGCCCCCTCCTAACCTCCCCCAAGGGGGAGGAACCGAGGTTTGGGTCGTTATGACTCTTCCCAATGCGCAGAACTCGTGACATCTCCTACCTCCGGCTCCCTCCCTTTCGGGGAGGGCTGGGGTGGGGCTGCATTGAGAAGCGGGTGAATTTCGATAAGGTTGGCAACGTCAGGACGGGCACGAGAATGGGCAGAACGGAGTGATTTGATGTTTATCCACGTCCGTTTCTGCCCATCCTCATGCCCCTACCGTACTATCGACTGACCGCCGGGAGGAAGAGCTTACTCGTCTGCTCCTCCTCACTCGGTGTACTGCTCTCCGGCACCGAACCCACTGACTGACTGTCTACTGTTTTACTGTCCACTGTCCCACTGTCCAACTGCCCCACTGCACCACTCGAAATCACCGGCAAGAAGACCTTCTTGACCGCCTCCGGGTTGTCCTCATTCGTGCCTTCCTCGCTCAACAACTCGTCGTTGGCGTTGGGGCTGAGGGCGGCGGTGGAGTTGATGCCAGTGGCGTCGTCGAGGGTCAGGTTGATGTAGCCATCGACACGCCCTTCGACGGTGCTGGGGCTGAAGCGGTTGGCGAGGGTCAGTTCACTGAACTTGCCCACGCTGACCCAGCGAGCGACAAACGAACCGACTGCCTTGCTGCGTTCACGGATGAGCAGTGTGCCGTTGGGTGCGACCACGTTGGCGGCCAGGGTGGCATACGGTCCGAAGGTCGCTGCCTTGGCACCGAGTCCACCGAGCACGGCTGTGTTGGCGTTGACCCCAGCGATGTAGATCACAATCTGTTTGGCCGTGACCGCACTGCTGGGTGCAGGTCCGACATAGCTGTGTTCACCGACGATGGCTCGACCACTGATGCGAATCTCAGTCGCAGCAGCGAAATACAACTTGGTGTTGTCGCCGACATTCCACTCCTTGAAGGAGTAGACACCACCGCTGAAGCTCACTTCACCACCCTTGGCTACATTCAGACTCAGGTAGTTGCCTGGGGCTACGTTGGCTGAGCCTGCCGAAGCCACATCGACGTTCTGTTTGCCGACACCGATGCCAGGCATGGCCACGAAGCGGTTGAGCAGCGGCAGGGCTTGCGGTGTCACCTTGGTGCCCTTGACTGTGCCAGGTCCACGCAGTTCGTTGTAGTTGGCATTGGCGAGTGCCGTGCCCTGACCGACGAAGAGTGTGTCACCCAACACCTTGCTCTTGCTGTCGGCGAAGCTGACACCGCTGCCGATACTGACCTCAGCACCATCGCCCAGCCACGGTCCCTGGCTGGCGTTGCTGGCAGCGATGTCACCACTCATCACCTTGACATTCTCTCGCAGGATGATGCCTTCTGACCCGAAGACCACGAAGCCGTCTCGTTGCAGTCCACCTTGTCCAGGTGTCGGGGTGACGTTGATGGTCACCGTGGCCAGATTGGAGGTGGCATCACCGTCGTCAGCCTTGAAGCTGAAGCTGTCCGTACCGAAGAAGTCGGTGTTCGGATCGTAGACCAGGTTGGGGGCGCTGCCCAACAGGCGGCCCTGGGTCGGCTGCGTGACGATGATGTAGCTGAGGCTGTCGTCGTCACTGCTTTGTAGATTCAATGCCAGGTTGGCATTTTGCGGCGTGGTGACCACCATACTGGTTGCCACTGGTGCGGCATTGCTAATGCGCCAACTGTGTTTGCTGGCCGGGTTGCCAGGTACGCGTACCTGGAAGCTGTGCGTACCATCACCCAACGCGCTGTAGCGCTTCGGGCTGGTGCAGGCTGTAAAGCCACTGCCATCCAGCGAACACTCCAATTTCTCGACATCGCCCAGCCCACTGGCCTTGAACTCGAAGCGAGCGCTGCGGCTGGTGGTGTTGGCGGCTGGTGCTTCCTCGATTTCGACCAGGCGGCCCCGCCCCTTGACAGTCCAGGTGAAGGCAGCCGGCGTCAAGTCGACATAGCCCTGACCGTTGAGGGCACGCACCCGGAAGGTGTGACTGCCCACGCTCAGCTCCGCATAGATCGTCGGGCTGCTGCACGGGGCGAAGACGCCGTCGTCCAGTTGACATTCGAAGGCAGCACTCGGCTCGCCCGCTACCGTGCCGCTAAAGGCGAAGCTGGCGCTGGTCTCGTCACTATTGACGGGCGGAGTCTGCACCAGGGCGGTCTCGGGCGGATTACCAGTGGCGTAGTCGCCGACGACCCCCTGCTTGACAGTAATTACTTGTCCGGTCTTATCAATGGCCCGCACGGTCACGGCCAGGGTTTTGCCTTGCGGATCGAGAGCAGGATAGGCCACCGACCATTGGCCTGCGCCGTCCTTGCCGCTGGCAGTGACCCCATTGGCTGCGACTCCGAACTGGGCATTGGTGAAGGGTTGGTCGCCCACACGCACCTGAACCGCGGCCAGATTCTCCAGGTTGCTCACGCTGCCTTGCAAGACGACCACGCCACTATCGACCGGCCAGCCGTTGTTCAAGCTTTGGCTGTCAATCGTCAGCGTGGGGCGCTGACTGGTGACGACAAAGTGGCTGGTAGCAACTGTGTTTTGGCGGTTGCCTGCCCAATCACTTGCCTGGGCCGCGAGGGTATGGGGGCCGTCGGCCATTGCAAGATCGACGCTGTTGAGGCTGGCCTGCAACTTGTCGGTGCGGGCAAAGGGGAAGGTGGCCACAACTTCGCCATCCAGGGAGAGGGTGACCTCCTTGAGGCCCTGGGCAGCTTCGGCGGCGACGGTCACCTGGACAGCGCCCTGTGCATCAACCCTATTGCCCTCGCCCGGCGTGACGACCAAGGCTTTGGGGAGATTGCTCACTGTATCTACGCTGGCCTGGGCGACGGAGAGATCACTGGCTGCCGCAAGTGTCCCACTGCCACAGTTGGTGACGGGCGCTTGTACCAGTCGCCACTGTTGGCTGCTGGGAAGGGGATTGCCCTGCGGCTGCATAACAACCTGGGCGGCTGCATTGGCGCTTGCTGTATCCACTAGATAGTTGTTCAAGCGGCTTTGAATCGTGAAGTAGCCGTTGCCTTGATCGATGCGGTTCCAGAGTTGATTGTTGCTGGCAGGAACGTTGCGCGACCAGATGCCCAGTGGCGCACCGGCTGCCGTATTGAAACCGAGCAGATCTAAGAGAAAGCCGTTGAGCTTGCTCTGCAGCGAGCCATCGCTGTTGACATACCAGAGTTGGTTGGGACTCACGGGGTCGTTCTTGGGATAAGCAATCACCGCCGTGCCCAGATCGCTTTTGCCACCATTGATGTCGAGGACATAGGTGGTGGCACGGTTCTCGATCCAATAACAGCCTGGCGGCGTACTGGCAGTCGGGTTGATGGTGGCAGTGCTGCAATGTCCGTAGCCATCGCACGCCCGAGTGACGTATTGCGAGTTCGGCGCATCCGTTGCGTAGGTGTTGCTGACCACCAACCCATTGAGAATGGTGCGGTCGGGGAAGAGCGCCTGTAGGTTGGGGTTGGTATTGAACTGGCGCACGGGGGGGATCCCATTGGCGGGACAGGTAAAGCTGGCCTCGTCTACATAACGGTCTAGGACGTTACAGGAGACGGAGACATTATAGAAACTCTTGTTCAGGGTTGGGTTGAGCCAGGGCGAGCTGAGCGTGCCGCTGACCGTGACGCGCGGGGCCAGCGTGTCGATGATGCCACGCCAGGCTTTGTCGCTGCGCAGCAAATTGCCCACTTTGTCATAGGCCCGCAAGTCGATCTGATACTCGCTCTCCAGCCCGGCTGGCACGGCGATGCTCCAAGTGGTTGCTGCGGCTCCATTTTGCGCCACGCTGGCCGGCAGCCAGGTGCGGTTGAGCAGGGCGTCGGCCTGGGTTGAGTTGACGGTATTGGAGATGGCTGCGATCTGTTCGACCGAAACAAAGGCGACCTGGACCAGATCGACGCCTGCCGGGCCAGTGTCGGTGACGAGGCCGCTAATGGTGATGGTGTTGCTGATCACGCTGCGAGCGGCATCCTGCGCACTCAGTTGAGCAACGGGGCCAAAGGCATCGACACGCACGGTGCCTGCATTTTCGACCTCGGTGCGGTTGCCAGCGCTATCGATGGCGCGCAGGCTGACGGTATAGGTTCCGGTTGGGTCAAGCAGACCGGGGGCAAAGAGATAGTCGCCGCGCCAACCGCCATTGATGGGTGCAGGTTGCCAGCCGTTGCCCTGAGCACCCTCTTGCCCCTGTAACAACAATTGCACCGCATCAGTCTTCACGCCGCCAGCATAGACTCCTTGATCGAACACGTTACCGACAAGACTCACCACCCACTGGTTACCAAGGCGGTTCGGTGCGATCGGAGACTTAAACAGGCTGGTCGCAAAGTCGACAAAGGGCGGCTGCGTATCGCCGTAGACCGTGATCGGTGCAGCCGGGGTTTCGACGTTGCCCAGGATATCGGTAGCACGGGTCTGAATAGTATAGGGGCCTTCGGCAATCGGCAGGTTGAAGGCCCAACTGTTCAGGCCGCTGGCTAGTTGCCAGGCACCACCGTTGATCGAGACTTCGACCTTGGTGACACTTGAGGTTGGGTCGCTGGCAGTGCCGCCAATGGTATGGACTGTATTGCCCAGCAGGTATTGGAAGTTGCTGACGCTGGTCACCGAGGACTTGGGTTTGTCGGCATCGATGGTGATCGAACTGCCGCCGCTGGCGCTGATCTTGCCGCCGCGGATTTCAGGCGTCGTAGCGCTAAGTTTGCCCCAGTAGCCAAAAATATTGGTAGAGGGCAGACCCACCGCAAGACAGTAGGATTGCAGGGTTCGCTCATAGAGTGCCTTTACCGTGCTGGCGCTGAGTGACGTCTTATAGACACGCAGGTGGTCAAGCTCGGCGGCATTGGCACTCAAGGTCAAGCTGGGAACCGATGGGTACAACGAGGTGAAGGTACGGGTACTCGGTGCAGCCACGCCATCCACATAGAGATTTTGTGAATTACTGTTGAGGTCACGGGTCGCCACCACAAAGTGCCAGGCTCCATTGTTCATGCCGCCGGGACCCGTCAGCGTCTCATTGTTGATATTGTTGGCGACGCTGAAGGTGATACCGTTGTTGACAATGCGGATGTTCAAAGTATTGTTCTGACCCGAAAGCGACATTTCGGCGGGGGTACTGCCTGGCGTGCGTGCCCGATACCAGAAGGCAACGCTATAAACCTCTGAGATTTGATTGGCCAGCGAAGGGAAGCTGATCGATTGATTGTTGGTGAAGGCCAGGGCATAATCGGACGCAGGTCCCTGAACGCCGCCACCAATGGCAATCCCCGCCGAATCGACGGCACCTGGGAGGCCCGCTATTGGACAGCCATTGCCCGAACAGGTAGCGTTGTTGCCGCGCCCGGAGCTATCGACAAAGCTGGTTGCGCCGGGCATTTCCTCAAAGCGCAAATCGGCCACTGGCAAGCTGCCATAGGCAGGACAGGCTAAAGGCCCCGCTCCGAAGCTAAAGACATCCAATGCTGGCAAAATGAACTGCGAGAGATCGGGCTTAAAGAAGTGGACCTCACCCAGACTGCCAGCAAAACTCTTGACCATCCAACCGCCGACCATCGGATTGTAGGCCAGCCCGAGCCCTGCGGCATTCGAGGAGAAGACATTCCCGGAAGCAGGGACACCATTGCGCCGCAACACACCCGAGCTGCGATTGTTGATATCTGATCCGCTCCAGAGCACATAGTTAACCTCAGTGTTGGCACTTGCAAAGAGCATGAGCGTGCGGTCCGTGACTGGATCGTAGGCCAGTACAGGTGAACCACCCGTCGGTTTTTGAGCATCCACACCATGACTGTTCTTGGCATCGGTCAAGGCATTGCCATCGCGGTCGATATCAAAGACATAGATGGCAGGATAGGTTGTGGCGCTATTGGGGACGTTTAGCTTCCAGGCCAGACGATAACGGCTGCCGATCCAGACCAGATCCATGCTCAAACTGCTGCTCGGGGTATTGATGTTGGGGGTCGTGATCGTGCGTGTGCTTTCGATTTCAACCGTTTTTGCGCTGAGACGGGATCCCAGGCGATTGAGGTGCTGCAAGAGGATGTAGGTCTTGCCCCCCTCCGCCAGCTCGCTAGCCACCAGGAAGTCAGCGCCATCGCTGGCGATCACTGGACCGTAGTAGCTTTGCAGCTTAGTCGTCGTAATTGGGGAGAGTGCAAAGGTTGGCGGTTTGCTGACATTGGGGTCAAGTGCTGCGTCGTAAGTCGCGGCGACCGTAATGCGGATGCTGCTCGTGATGGCATAGGTGCGCGAGATCTGCTGATCCCAGACGACGCGACAGTCGCCAGAGTTGTTGCAGGCCACATCGGCAGGCCGGTCACTCATACTGTTCGGCCCCCCGCTCAGACCGATTGCTTGGCCGCCGGGGAGTGCATCGGCTGTCACTTGGCCGTTGCCCCCTCGATTGGCATTGTCCGAGGCGATCGCAGCCACGAAATAACTGTCGGTGCGGTCGAGCAGCGGAGTCGGGCGTACATAGCGGCGAAGCTGTCCCACGGTGCTCAGTGGGTTGTTGAGTGGCAGTGCATCCCAGGCCAGGGTCGCTGTCCCACTGGTGGCCAGGCGCGTGCGCACGGTGCTGGTCAGGGGCAGGGTTTGGGTGCTCAGTGTGAGCGGTACCGTCAGCGTGATCTGCTGCGTCACGGTTTGGACCGTGCTGCTAAAGCCCAAAGCCAACGGGAAGGGCGAGCCGCCCAGTTGCGCAGGGGCAACGATATCCAATACGCTGGTGGTGAGTGGGGTACGGGCGATGACGGTGGTGGTGTAGACAAAGCTTTCACCGGGGAGGATGATCGATTTGCTCGTCGTGGTGAGGATAGTGACCGGCGGTCGGTTGACAACATTCGGGTTGTAGGGGACGTTTTGATCGTCGAGTCGTTGCGCCAGGTCACTCTTCTGCGCCAGTTGCTTCTCGGCCAGGTCGCTGATGCCATCGCCGTCTGTATCGGCCAGGGATGGGTCGGAGGAGACACGAAGGGTAAGGGAAGGGGTGGAATTGATCGTGATGTCCCAACCAGCAACCTCGTCGCCATCCTTGAGGCCATCGTTATCTGTATCGGCAATGCCTGGATTGGAGCCGTATTGGGCCTCCTGGGCATCGCTCAAGCCATCATTGTCGGTGTCGCTTTGCGTGAGTGAGTAGGGCAAGCCAACCGCACGGCGTTCCAACTCGTAACTGTCGCTCAGGCCGTCGCCATCGGTGTCCCAGGCGGCATCGTTGGGGTCAACGCCCCCATAGACCGTCGAGATCAAGCCGTCGCCATCGAAGTCGTGCATGGCCGGGAAAGTTGCATCCCAGGCGGGGCCAAAGCCGCCGGTGGGCTTGGCACCCTTGGCCATCAAGCCATCGAGCGTGTTGGGGAAGATGTCGTAACGCAACGTGTCGATCTTGGTCGAGGTGTTGCCTTCAAATTCACGGTCGTAACAGACCGAGCCAACGATGAACGAGAGCAGCGGAATGCCCCAACATTCATAGGCGGGCACGGCATAGCCCATGTTGAGATAAAACTCGGCGGGTTGATTGATGCCAGATAGCGGCTTCATGCCGCCGACTGGGTTGGGTGTCACCGAATTATAGCCGCCATACATAGGGGTCAGCCCATACTTGTGATCTTCGCCCACGTTCTGCCAGGAGCTGTTCATCTGATTGCGATCGATCCCGCTGAGCGTCTCTGGGTTAGGCTGCGTCAGGCTATAGCGGAAGGTGCTGGAGCGCAGGTTGTCGGGGGAGAAGAGATTCAGATGTTGGTTGATATAGAGACCGCTGGAGGCATCGGGGTTCTTGTGGACGACATGGGTGGTGATGGGCAGGGTGACAGTGAGCGCATTGCCCGCCACAAAGCCTTTGGCGGGATCCAGCAATTGCGTTTTAGGCGCGCCTGGTGCCACGAGATCAGTACGTTTGGTATTGATCATCAGGTCGTAGTTGTAGATGAGATAGGCAATCGCTTTGGTCGCCGACGTGCCCAGGGTGAAACAGGCGCCGTCCTGCCCAGGTACAGTGCGCAAGTCATCCACGCCCAATTCGCAAACGGCAGTAAGGATGGCATCGATCACGCTGACAATGCCAACAATCAGCAACCCCACCACCGTGGCGGAAAGGATGGTCAGCAGGATAATGTAGATCGTAGCAGCAATTGTTTCGGCCAACGCCTTGTTAAACTCCGGGCTAAAGGGCGTGACTTTGTTGCTCACCATGCTGTAGATGAAAAAGCCCCAGACCACGCTAATCGCAAGCACGGCACCGACAGCGTTGGCCGTTTTCGTCACTCCCAGTGCTTCGGAGCCAGAGGCTAGAACCGAGGAAGCTGAGCCAGCATTGCTTAACTGATAGATCGTCCAGAGCGGTTTGACCACCGAAACCATCATTTGCAGTCCAACGATCGTGGCCCGCAGTGCGATTTTTGCATCCTGATTGCCAGAGGCCAACTCCTGTGCAAAATAGGTCAGACCGATGGATGCGCCTGCGATGATAATGGACACACCAAGTACCACGGCACCACCAGTAAGGCGGTTGGTACGAATATTTTTGACGGCGAGGACAGCGCGTCCCACTCGACTATTGGTGAGGTTACGGAATTGGGCACCGAGTTGTTGTTTCACTGGAACAGGGTTTGTATAACGCGCCATGACCATCTTGTTCGCAATGTATTTCACCGCCTGTGTGCCAACTATCGTTCCCGTGCGGATGCGGGTGGCAATGATGCTATCGCCATCCAAGGCATACTGTCCCGAGATCAAGGCGTTTCCAACCTGCACCATGCGATTGACACCCTCGCTGAGTGCCAGATTGTGGAGTTGCAGCAAAAACAGGCTGCCAAGCGCACTATCGGGATCGCTGCCATCTTCCGCCAACGGCGTGGTGCCATAGCGGTTCTCCAACTCGCTCCAAAAATTGTCACTCGCACAGATATCCCAGGCCGAACCGCTGCGGCAGTAGTGAGTCCACTTGAATCCAGCCATTGTATTAATCGAAGCGGGCAGCATATCTACCGTAACCGTGGTACCACTCAGGCTGACATAGTTGCTACCAACCCAGGCGGCATCCAGCCCCAGGCTACGGCTTTGCGTCTCGTAGGCAAAGGCAATCGTCGGCTTGAGGCTATTGTCGCTGGCCCAGTAGGAGTTAAAGCGGCTGTTGAGAATACTCACCGTGTCGGTCATCGCGGTGAAGATGCTGGCCTGGTCGAAGGTGGGATAGCTATGTTGCTCAACGTTTAAGATGTTGAGTGCGCTATCCAATCCCCAGCGCTGGTCGCCGGTGACGCCACTGTTGGTGGTGTGATTGAAGCGGCGGGCAATCTCGTTGATGTCGACATCGCGCACGCCGTTATTGTCAGCATCGCGGGCAGAGATAAAGCTCTGATCCAGCCCCTGGGTCAGTGCAGTCAGCGCCACATCGTCTTTGCGGTTGCCGTCCACAGTAGGATCTTCGTAGATCAGGGCAGTCTTGGCACCACGCTGCTCACTGACATTGAGGCCAGTCAGCGTGAAACTATCGTAGTAACTCTGTACCACCTGGGGTACGTTGTGGATATAATTGTCACTGGCACAGCCAGCCGCCACATCCTGGGCGTTGGTATGATCGCAGGGGAGATCGCTCAACATCTGCGTCGCCCAGACCAGGCGCACATTGTGGGGCGAAGGCCAGGAGCCGCTGGGCAAATAGTTCATCCGGGCGTTGAAGGCCATTCGTTGCCCCGTCCGTTCGTCGGTGATGACATTCAACGGGACGTAAACCACCTTCTGGCTGCCATCTGCAGCCAAATTGTTGACCGTGATGTTGTAGGGGGTAAGCCCGCTCTGTGCGGGCAGATTGGTCACTGCACCGTTGATACGGATCTCCAACATCGGCACCAGTTTCATGTCGCCAAAGTCCTCATTGGCACCGGTGCTGCGCCCCTCACTGGCGGCCAGGTCGGCATAGGTTCCACCGTCGATATCCTGCACTTGGCCTTGGGCATCGTTGCGCGGCCAATCGATCACGTTGAAGGCATACCAGAGATGATCGGGATTGCTGGGGCGGATCTGAAAATCGACCAGAGTCGGCGTATTGGCGGCCAGATTTTTGATCGTCAGTTGCAGCGGGTTGTTTTCACCGTAGGTCGCTACAACCGCAGTCAAAGGGGCCAGATCCAACCGATCAGGCACACCATCGTTGTCGTTGTCAGGGTCAAAGAGGTCGGGCACTTTGTCGCTGTCGGTATCCAAAGGCG
This sequence comes from Caldilineaceae bacterium, assembly GCA_046328715.1. Lineage (GTDB taxonomy): Bacteria > Chloroflexota > Anaerolineae > Caldilineales > Caldilineaceae > JAXLWB01. Next base: position 13,081 of record JAXLWB010000085.1, read on the forward strand.
TTGTGCGCAAGGTGCCATCCGTGTTGTAGCCCCACTCCTGGCCATCATTTAGACCATCGTTGTTGCTGTCCAGGTTGAGTGCGTTGACATACCAAGTCTTCCCGCCCAGCGCGAAGCCGCGCACTTCCAGCCCATCGGGAACGCCATCTTCATCGGAATCTTTGTAGGTTTCGTCTGTCCCGATGCGCACTTCGGCAAAGTCGGTGAGGCCGTCGCCGTCGGTGTCGGTGCCGGGATCGACGGATTGTAAAGCGGGAGATGCGGAGATAGAGAGATTGGGAGATTGGGGTGCGCTATTCCAATCTCCTAATCTCCCAATCTCCTCATTGTTCTGATTGGCGGCCTCCAGCGGATTAACCTGCGGGTTGAATTCTGGTCGTCCTAAATCTACCATTTTCTGTGCGGCCTGGTTACTGCGCTGTTGCTCGTCCTGCGCAGCAGCCTTGGCACTCTGAGCGGTGAGGAAAGTGCTGATTTGCAGGGTTGTGAGCAACGGACCCATGACCATGCTGGCGATGAGGGCGGTCACTAAGCCGGTATAAACCGTGCGCAAGCGACGATAGCGTAACAGCAACACCATGCCCGCCAAGAGTGGAAAGAGCAGTGCCAATGGTGAAAGGTTGGGCAGACTGGCCGACAAACTGCCGAGCAATCCACGCCAGTCGCCGCTGCGGAGCAATTGGCTTGGAGTCAGTTGCGCCGTGCCAAAATGCGAAAAATCGACCACAATTTGCGAGTGGACGGTCTGCTCATTCTGCTCCGGGAAGTCAAGATTAAGAATCTGGCGCAAGGGCAGCCCATTTTCGCCGATCCAGAGTTCGCCATTGCCGGTCATGTCGCGATAGTATTGCGGCAGATCCAGGTTGACATTCAACGGCAGTTCGCCTTTGGCGTGCATGGCGGCCTGCATTTGGTCGCGCACGTAGGCGGCAAAGGTAGGGCCGTCAATCGTAAAACTGTAGCGGGTCAACTGAATGCCTGCTCGGCTTTCCGGTGTATGCGCCTCGACATTGCGCATGGCCTGAAGATAGGAGAGAAAATCGCCCTGCGGGGCCAGCCCATCGGCCATGCCGTCCGCTTCCTGCCATTCTTCCGTGCCGCGGCGGGCAAAGGTTTTGCCATTTTCCACTTTGACAGCCACACCGCCGTCGGTTTGCAGCACACTGCCACCGTCCGACCAGAGTTTCATCTCCAGTCGTTGCTGGCGCAGGTCGTTCTGCCCTTCCAGATGCAATTGTTCGCTGTGGCTGCTGCGGCCAATGTTCGTCACCTTGGCAACCGGGACGGTAAGCTGGGTCACGTCACTGGTAAAGTGGTAGGAGCCAGCATTGCGCGCCTTTTCCCAAGCCGCACTGACCGGGTCGGCTGGCGAGGCATAGGCGGTCGGCACAAGAAAGAACAATACAGCGCTTGCGCCGGCAAGCAGCAATAACAATAGAAATAAGGTAAATTTTGGGTGAGTGGGAAGCTTGTTGGGTTTCATCTTTGATTCCATTTCTGTGCTACTGAGTGAAACCGAAGAAGAAACTAGAGAAAGAGAAGCTGAACGAACAACTTCCGGGAAGGCTTTGCTGGTCAACTGTCTGCTTAGACGGACCCTTCCCGGAAGTGGCTGGCGACCTTCCTGATTTCTAGCTGCTTTCTCGGTTTTACTTGGGCTATTTGTTTTTAAACTTAGGCGCTGTCGGTGCAACTGATCAACGCCGACTTACTTGTTCGATGCCATGCGTAAGTTTGAAGCCGGTTGTCTTATTCACCAGGAAATGCTTGATCGTCAAGTTCTCCCTGACCGCCAAGCCTTCTTTGGCGCTTGGTCTCCTCGTCCTTCTGCGCAAAGACCGTCTGATCACGCAGAAACATAAATAGATCCTCTAGATCTGCAAACATCACCTTTTCACCGCTACTCGCACTTTGGGCCGATGCGCGCCAGGGTGCGTGAGCACTCTCTTGCCAGATGCGTACCAGATAGGCAGTATAATGAGGCGGTTTTGTGAGTTCACCTTCAGATGTCATCATTGTTTTGGTCATCTCGGGAATGTTTGAAATGTCAAGCCACATCAGCATAACAGGCGATCATGTCAACATCGTTACAAAACCGGTTGGCAATCATTACAAACTCGTTTCAATTGCTAGAAAGATGGAAATATCATTCTTTGACAACCCACCAATTGAGCCAAGAGCAACAAAAACGGGGATGCAAGTAAAACTTGCATCCCCGTTTTTGTTGCTCTTGGCTCAACCTTTTATTGTGACATCGTAGGGGCATCCGCTTGCCGGTGCCCTGGGTTGTAACTCACCCAGGGCGACCGCAAGGGTACGCCCCTACGAACTTACCGACTGACCGTCGGGAGGAAGAGCTTACTCGTCTGCTCCTCCTCGCTCGGTGTACCGCTCTCCGGCGCTGAATCTACCGGGTTACTGTCCACTGACCCTTCGGCGTTGTTCAGGGCAGGCCCACTGTCAGACTGTCCTACTGTCCCACTCGAAATCACCGGCAAGAAGACCTTCTTGACCGCCTCCGGGTTGTCCTCGTTTGTGCCTTCCTCGCTCAACAACTCGTCGTTGGCGTTGGGGCTGAGGGCAGCGGTGGAGTTGATGCCACTCACATCATCAAGCGTCAGGTTGACGTAACCATCGACTCGCCCTTCGACGGTGCTCGCACTGAAGCGGTTGGCGAGGGTTAGTTCACTGAACTTGCCCACGCTCACCCAGCGAGCGACGAAGGAACCGACTGCCTTGCTCCGTTCACGGATGAGCAGTGTGCCGTTGGGTGCGACTACGTTGGCAGCCAGCGTGGCATACGGACCAAAGGTCGCTGCCTTGGCACCGAGTCCACCGAGCACGGCCGTGTTGGCGTTAACACCAGCGATGTAGATCACAATCTGCTTGGCGCTGACGGCACTGCTTGGTGCAGGTCCGACATAGCTGTGTTCACCGACAATGGCTCGGCCACTGATGCGAATCTCTGTGGCAGCGGCAAAGGTCAGCTTGGTGTTGTCACCCACAACCCACTCCTTGAAGGAGTAGACACCACCGCTGAAGCTCACTTCACCACCCTTAGCTACATTCAGGCTCAGGTAGTTGCCCGGTTGCAGCGTGACTTTGGCGTTGGCAGCCACCTCGACGTTCTGCTTACCGACACCGATGCCAGGCATGGCCACAAAGCGGTTGAGCAGCGGCAGGGCTTGCGGTGTGACCTTGGTGCCCTTGACCGTGCCGGGTCCACGCAGTTCGTTGTAGTTGGCATTGGCGAGTGCCGTGCCCTGACCGACAAAGAGTGTGTCACCCAACACCTTGCTCTTGGCGTCGGCGAAGCTGACACCGCTGCCGATACTGACCTCAGCACCATCG
>JAXLWB010000086.1:0-15419 GCA_046328715.1 Caldilineaceae bacterium
TTAGAACAAGTAAGGGCTGCAAGTAGAAATTTCCCCATACACTTACATGTGGATCTTGATCGAGCATCCTTAGTTGAACTTTATGGGAAGAGTTCACTCTATTGGCATGCCAGTGGCTATGGAGAAGATGAACAAAAAGATCCACACAAGTTCGAACACTTTGGGATTACTACAGTTGAAGCTATGGCTGCTGGATGTGTGCCGATTGTGATCGGAAAAGGGGGACAATCGGAACTTGTGGGCCACGAAGTCAATGGTTTGCTTTGGCACAGTTTACCTGAATTGATTTCATTGTCAATGGAGCTTATTGGGGATCCTACGCGTATGGAGCGACTGTCAAAGACAGCAATTGTACGCAGTCAGCAATTTGACCAAGGTACCTTTAGAGACCGTTTACATAAGTTGTTGTTGCAAATGGATGTCAATCCTATATGACAGAAAAGGACCCACTTTATACCACCATTATTATCCCTAATTTTAACGGAGTAAGGCATTTCCCAGCCTTATTCACTGCGTTATCCTGTCAAAGTTATTCTAATTTCAAATTGCTAGTGATTGATGACGCCTCATCCGATAATTCTTTGTGGTGGCTTGAAGAAAGAGGTAAAGAGTTTGGATTGCAACTACAAGTCATTGCTAATCGCAATAATATAGGCTTTGCTGCTGCTTGCAATCAAGGAATATCTGCTGCTGTCGGTAATTGGGTTGTCCTTCTCAATAACGATACCCAACCTGAACCCATCTGGCTTGAGTCGTTACTAGAAGCTGCTGTAGGGAAGGATCGGGTTGGCATGGTTGCCTCGAAGATGCTCTTTGCTCATGACCCGCAGATCATCAATTCCGCAGGTATTGCCCTTGACTGGATGGGCATTGCTTGGGATTGGCGTGGTGGCGAGGCGGACACCCCTCATGAAACACAAACTCCAAGAATTTTTGGCCCCTGTGGTGGCGCAGCTCTCTATTCCAGACAAATGCTAGAGGAACTCGGAGGGTTGGATGAGGATTTCTTCATGTATTTGGAAGATGTGGATCTCGCTTGGCGAGCGCAATTGGCTGGGTGGCAAGCAGTTTTTCAGCCGAAAGCTCGTATCCTTCATGCACATTCAGCCAGCCTAGGCGATGCATCGCCCAGAAAAAGTTTTTTGCTGGGTCGCAATAAACTCTGGCTCATTGTCAAGAATTATCCAAATCCTTGGTTCAGTCTCTACCTGCCCCTGATCCTCGCCTATGATCTTCTCGCTACGATTTATGGAGGCATCCTACGCCGCAACTTTGCCTTGGCGCGTGGGCGGTTGGCGGGATTGCAGGGCCTGGGCAAAATGCTTGCGAAGCGCAAGGAAATTCAACGCCGTTGGCATGATGTCGACAACTGGCGGTCAGTGATGTCACCTGTCGAATTACCCTGGAAAGTTTCACAACGCTACAGTCATTTACGCACGACGAACTCCAAAGCTAAATCGATGTGAATCCTCTGCGAAAACTATTCACCTTCTGAGCACCAATGGTTAACCAACCTTGTTTGCTGAATTCTTTTTGTCAACAGCCACCTGTTGCTTGTCTCGTCCGTATATCCTATACTAACGGCAGAAACAATTGATTCGAGTATGGCTTGCGAGCAAGTGAGGATTGCTGTTGCTTGAGAATCGCTTTCTGCCACCCTCGAACATTCGACAGGAAGGTTTGCAATGCGTCTGATTGCACGAACTCTACTGATCCTTGGCGGCATCGGCATGATCGTCCTTGCTCTGGGTTTCTTTTTTCAGATGACATGGGCGACTCGACTGTGGTTGTGGGATGATGGTCCGCTGTCACTGACCTTCGTAGCTGCGATGCAGGCGGCCATTGCCGCTGCGATGATCTGGATCGGCGTGTCAAACCAAATCAGCGCAATGGCCGCCGGCGCACTCAATCTGGTGGTGATGCTGAGCGGCAGTGCCTGGGCACTTTTTCAACTGTCTGATCAGGAAGGGCGCGGCTATCTGATCGGCTATGCGACAGCCTTCTTGGTCTTTGCGCTCTTCAATCTGTTCTTGCTCGTCTACTGTTTCGGCTTGCCCGTACTCGACAAACGCCCGCTTCCGGGGATGGTGCGCTTTTCTTTTTTGATCTATATCATTGCGCTCCTGACATTGGGAATTTATCTGCTACGCAAGCCTCCTGTGGTCTTTCCTTGGCCGCTCAACCCTGATACCTCGGTGATTTTCGGTTGGATGTTTCTGGGCGATGCTTTCTATTTTCTCTATGCTCTTCTATTCCCAGTGTGGGCCAATGCCAAGGCTCCGCTCTGGAGCTTTTTGATCTATGATCTGGTGCTGATTGGACCTTTTCTGATGCATTTTGCTAAAGTGAAGCCCGAACATCGCAGCAGCCTCGTTGTTTACACCATCGTGCTCGTCTTTAGTGCCCTGGTTTCCATTTACTATCTCTTTCTAAGACGCGAGAGCCGCAGCCGAGCCTTTGTCTAATGCCATGACCCAACATCTGCGCCTACAATTGTTTGGTGGCTTCCAACTCTTATCCGGGACAACGGCCATCACCGGTGTCAACACCCAACGCCTACAATCCTTGCTTGCCTATCTGGTATTGCACCGTCAAGCGCCACAGTCGCGGCAACAGCTTGCCTTTCTCTTCTGGCCCGATTCAAACGAACAGCAAGCACGGACCAACTTGCGCAACGCCCTCTTTCAACTGCGCAACCAACTTCCCGATCCTGATCTCCTGTTGCAGGTCGAGTCGCAAACCTTGCAGTGGCGAGCCGATGCGCCACTTGGGCTCGATGTCGCCGATTTTGAAGAGGCGTTGGCAATTGCGCAGACCGCCAAGGAACCTGCGGCTGTTCAACAGGCACTGCAACAGGCAGTGAATCTGTATGTGGGTGAGCTGCTGCCCGGACACTACGATGAGTGGCTGCTTCCATTGCGCGAACAATTGCAAAACGCCTATTTCTCGGCACTTGAACAACTGATTGCCCTCTACGAACGCCAGCAGAATTTTGCCAAAGCGTTAGAAACTGGCCAACGGCTGCTGCAACTGGATCCGTTACGGGAAACCAGCTATGCCCAGTTGATGCGCCTTTACGCCGCAGCCGGCGATCGGGCCGCAGCATTGCGCATCTATCATACCTGCGCCAAGACACTGGAGCGTGAACTTGGTGTCGATCCCGACCCACTCACGCACGAGTTGTACGAGCACATTCTTAAGTTAGAGTCGCCCCAGACGTCAACCGCCACCCGCGTACGGGATAGCTCGCCTTTGATCGGTCGAGAGTCAGTCTGGCAAAAGTTGCAGGAATGTTGGCAAGCTGCGGCACGTGGCAACCCTCGACTGCTGCTGGTTTCCGGCGAGGCAGGCATTGGCAAAACGCGTTTGGTCGAAGAATTTGCCGAATGGGCTCGTCGCCAAGGTGCACTCAGCGCCATTGCCCATTGTTACGCTCTCGGCGGCGATCTGGCCTTTGCTCCGCTGCAAGAATGGTTGCGCTCCACAATCTTTCACCGCTCGCTGCAAGGATTGGAGCCAGTTTGGCTGAGCGAGATCGCCCGCCTGCTGCCTGAACTGCTGCTCGAACATCCCGAACTGACTCCACCTGTCTTGCCGAATGAAGCCTGGCAGCGTACCCGACTCTTCGACGCAATTGGCAATGTGCTGACTCGCAATCGTGAGCCGTTGCTGCTGGTGATCGACGATATTCAATGGTGCGATGAAGAGACCTTGGCCTGGATTCAGCCCTTTTTGCGCTTTGCGCCGATCCCGCGTGTGTTAATTGTCGCCACATTGCGTCAGGAATCGTTTACTGCGCAGTCGATGTTAACTTCGCTCGTCAACCAACTGCAGCGCAGCGATTTAGTTACCGAAATCGAGATCGAACGACTCGATGCGCAACAGACAGCAGCACTTGCCGCAAACCTGCTTGGTCGTCCACTCGATGCCAGCCAATCGGAACGTCTTTTTGTGGAAAGCGAAGGTAACCCACTATTTGTTGTCGAATTGCTCCGCTCGGCTGCTAACAATCTCTCGCTTTCGCAATCGCCTACGTTCACGCACTCGGCGCTGCCTGCCAAAGTCCTCTCGGTTATAGAATCCCGGCTTGCTCATCTTTCTGGGGATGCATTAGAGCTGGCTCGACTCGCCTCGGTTATGGGGCGAGCTTTTTCGGTCGATGTGTTGGTGCAAGCCAGTGACCGCAACGAAGATCAGTTGATCCGTGGGCTGGACGAGCTATGGCAGCAACGGGTGATTCGCGAGCAGAGTGGTAGCAGCGGTGGCGAAGCCTATGATTTTTCACACGATAAGATTCGGGACGTAGTTTACGCTGGTATTAGCCCGATGCGCCGCCGTTTCTTTCATCGCCGTGTGGCACAAACGCTGGAACGCCCGCCCTTCAACGCCCGCGACGGCGTAAATGCCCAGGTCGCTCGCCATTACGAAGCTGCTGGCGATTGGTTGCCCGCAGTCGATTGGTTGCAACGTGCCGCCCATAGTGCCCATCAACGCTCGGCCCTGAGTGAGGCGATTGCCCACCTGGAGCGTGCTTTGACGTTGCTGGAAAAGCTACCGACCAGCGCAGAACGCACTGCCCAGGAATTACGAGTGCAAAGCTCATTGGGTTCGCTGCGTCTAGCCACCCAGGGTTATGCTGCACCCGAGGTTGAACAAGCCTTTAGCCGAGCCTGGGCACTTTGTCAGAACAGTGACGATCAGCAATTGCGTTTTCGGATTTTGTGGGGGTTGGGACGCTATTACTTTGTGCTACCCAATCCAGAAAAGGGATTAGACGTTTCGACGCAATTGCTTGAGATCGCTCAAGCTTCGGGAGATAGCGGCTTGTTGGCGGAGGCGACCTGTTCGTTGGGAACACACCTCTTTCACCGTGCTGACTTTGCTGCTGCGCGCAGTTATCTCGAACAGAGTATTGCCCACTATGATCGGGCCAGCCATGCTGATCACGCCCTGATCTATGGGCAGGATCCTTGTGTGGTCTCGTTGGCCTACCTGGCGTGGACGCTCTGGTGCCTGGGTGATTCGGCAAAGGCATTGCAACAGAGCGCTGCTGCCAGCCAACTGGCAGAGACGCTGCAACATCCCTATAGCCTGGTCATCGCCACGACTTATGCCAGTGTACAGCAACAGTTTCTCGGCAATGTGCCAGCCTGTCTGCAAAAGGCCGAAGCTGCCATTCAGTTGGCAGAGCGTCATGGCTTTACCTTGTGGCTCTCGATGGCTAAATTTTTGCGTGGCTGGTCGCTCAGTCGACTCGATCAATTTGAGGCAGGCTTTGCTGAAATGCAGGAGAGTATAGCCCTTTTTCGCAGCACAGGGGCCGAGTTGGGTGCAGCTTATTTCGCAGGTCTACTGGCCGAAACCCTCGCCCTCAATCACCAACCAGACCTCGGCTTATTGGCGCTCGGCGAAGCCTTCGACTTGCTGGAACGTGCTCAGGATCGCTGGTGCGAAGCCGAGCTGTACCGCATCAAAGCACAGGTCTTGCGCCAGTATGCTGCTACCATTGAGGACGACTCTCTGCAAGAAGAGGCTCAAGCAGCCTTGACAACCGCACATCAAGTTGCCGTGGCGCAAGGGGCACGGCAGTGGGAGACGCGAATCGTGGAAGGGATGAAGGGATGACAAGATGACAGGATAATTATTCATTCATCTTGTCATCTTGTCGCTTTCACGCTCTAGGTACAAAGCCGGAAAACAACATCAACCAGATTAATGCCATATCGCGTACAAAGAGGACGAGGCGCACATGGTAGTAAATGAGTTGATAGAGTTTGCCGTGGGGCACTGCATCGTAATCGACCAGCAGAATGCGTGGCTTATGTGGTTGGATGAGCATCAAGTTGTGGGCACGCAGCAGATTACGCTTGACTATAAAGCTCCAAAGCCGCTGCGGCAGGCGACGCCAGGAGCTTTGCAGCTTGCGATCCGCTATGTCACTGCTCGCTCGCCCGTAGAGATCAGGCATGACTCCGCCGTGGAGGAAGGCAGTGGCTGAACGGTAAATCAAATGGATCAACTGTTTGGCAATGCGTAGTCGCTGACGATAACCAAAGCTCGTATAATCCACGGAGAAGAGCGACTGGCCTTCAGCCAGGAACGGTTGTAGCACGACTGGCTTCACCTGGCCATCTTCCCCACGACTAATCAGATAGTATGAAGGGATGCTGTGCTGCCGCCCAATAATCCGGGCGAATTTGCGTGCAGATTTGCGGGCATGAACAAGTGTTTGGATTGCCTGGGCCAGATCACTGCCTTGTTCGCTCTTAACCTTGACGACATAGCGATTGTCGTCGGTGGTGTAGACTTCAGTTTCATTGCCTCCCGCCAACCGCGCCAAATGAAGATCATGGTCTAGCGGTGCGAAAAGTGTGTCACGATGCAGCGTTGTCATAATGTGACAGTACGGTAGGAGACCTCTTAGGTCGCGCTAGTTGCTGACTTTTTCAAGCCAAACTTTTGTGTCGTAAAAGATCGCTCCACCACCCATATCAGTCTCATCTTGTGGTGTGATTTGGTTGATGTTAGAGCGAGTTGGACTAATCTTATTCCACCAGATGCCTGGAGCCAATACAGTGCCTGGAATGATTGCATCGGTCACTTCGGCAGGCAGCGAAATCTCGCCAAGCTCGTTGAAAAGTCGCACGCAATCATCCTGTTTGATGCCACGTAGCGTCGCATCCTGTGGATGAATCTGCACGTTTGGCCGCTCTTCCCGTTTGACAAAGCGTTCCAGATTGGCAAAGGTCGAATTGAGAAAAGAGTGGGCGGGCGGTGAAATACAGACAAGAGGAAGGCTCTCATGCTCCCTGTCTTCTTGTCTTCTTGTCTCGTTGGCTTGTTGTTGCCATTTCGGTGCCGTGTAAACCGGCAACGGATCATAGCCATCACGCAACATGCGTTCACTGTAAAATTCGCACTTGCCGCTGATGGTGGGAAAATTGCCAGCAGCGAAGGGCAGATAGGGATCGGGCAGGTTGAGTCTGGCAAACCCTTCGCTTAGCAATTGCTCCCAGGTGACGGTGGCAAAGCGCGGATGGGTCTGTTGATTAACAAGATTGCGTAAGATCGTTTCGTCATCCTCTTTAAAGCAAGCGTCCGTGTAGCCCATCGCTGCAGCCAAGCGCCGAAAGATTTCACTGTTGGGGAGTGCTTCGCCAATCGGTGCAATTGCTGGACGGTTGAGGCTGATGAAAAGTTGCCCATAGGCCTTGTGCAAATCCCAATGTTCAAGTTGGGTGGTGGCAGGTAGGACAAAATCAGCATAATCGGCGGTATCGGTCTGGAAGTGTTCGAGCACGACCGTAAAGAGATCCTCGCGTCGCAGCCCTTCGAGCACAGCCGATTGATCAGGGGCTACCGCTGCTGGGTTGCAGTTGTAGACTACTAAGGCTTTGACCGGTGGACCTGCCTTCTCGCTGCTGACAATGGGATCGACCGGGCGAGGATGGTGGTGGCTGGCCGCAATCCGTGCTGGATCGAGGCTGAGCGCATCGCCCAAGCGGTTCATGTTGATAATACGAGGCATACGTCCATTCAATAGATCAGGACGTTGCAATCCTGTACGATCCAGAAAACGGGAGGCTCCGCTGGTAGAAAGTTGAATGCCACCGCCATATTCTTTCCAAGCGCCCACGAGTGCCGGTAAACAGCTAATCGTGCGCACGGCCATGCCACCCCCATAGTGGCGTTGTAGCCCATAATTGATACGAATGGCCGCTGGGCGAACGGTGGCATACTCGACCGCCAGGTCACGAATACGCTGTGCCGAAACACCCGTGATCGACTCGGCCCACTCGGCGGTGTAGTGCGTCACATGGTTTTTTAGCTGCTCGAAACCAATTGTGTACTTTTCGACATAATCTTGGTCAATCAAAGATTCGGAGATTAAGAGATGGATCATGGCTAGTGCCAAAGCGCCGTCGGTGCCGGGGCGGATGGGAATCCACTCATCGGCTGCCTGAGCGGTGCGGGTGCGGGCCGGATCGATGACGATGACCCTTGCCCCCTGCTTCCTTGCCTCTTGTACAAAGGGCCAAAGGTGCATGTTGCTAGTCAAAGTGTTTGCGCCCCAAATCAAGATCAACTTGGCATGGGCAAACGATTCAGTCTCCATGCCTTCGCTGGCACCGATTGTGTAACTGTAGCCCTCAAACCCCGCTTCCGAACAGATCGTACGCGCCAAACGGCTTGCGCCTAGCTTGTTCCAAAAGCGTGCGGCCACTCCTTCGCTCTGTAGTTGGCCCATCGTCCCTGCATACGAGTAGGGCAACACTGCCTCGGCACCATCTTCCGCAACGATGCTTTTGAGTCGTGCTGCAATCTCAGCCAGTGCGGTCTCCCAACTCACTGGCACAAACTGACCGCTGCCTTTGCTTCCAACTCGCTTCAAGGGTGTGGTCAAGCGCCCGCTATGATAGGTACGCTCCAGGTAACGGTCGACTTTGCCACAGAGTTTGCCTTGGGTCACGGGTTGCTCGGCATGGCCCCAAATGTCGATAGCTCGGCCTGCTTGCACTGCGACCTGCCATGAACATGTATCTGGGCAATCGTGTGGGCAAACGCCCGTGATGATTTGAATGGAGGGATCGGATTGGTATTGAGTTAGTTTGGACATGAGAGAAAGGTACGTTGTAAGTGATGAACCCATGTTACAGGACTGTCGGATCAACCAAGGCGAACTAAACCGACTTTCTTAGTATCAGGTATAACATGAACGACAAATGAGCGCTAGGACCTACAGAGTGATTGTAGCACAGTGCGATCATTCTTGTAATTCTATTGATGATTTATCGGGAGAAATCGGTCCCGCCCGAGCTAATAGATATGTTATTTAGACACTGCACAATCTGCCTTAGAACCAAACCTTGGAGACTGTGCAATGTTTAAGTGTCAGCTCTATAAGATAATCTTCGCAGAGAACGCGGATAAAGGGGATGGTACAACGAGGTAAACAACAGCGCTTCCCAAAGGCAAAGAGTTAGGGCGTATTCAGCGCTCAGTAGAGCTCGTCATTGGATAAGTACATAATTACCCACTGACGAGCTCTAGCGCAGAAATCGTTGCCAGTTGACCCTGTTATGGATCGCTGATGTCCAGCTTGAGGACAACTCCATAGGTAACTTTGCCATCGACAGCAGTGGTAATCTTGGCTACTAGATAGGAGAGTTCGCCCGTCGTTGGGTCGAACACCATGATTGCACGGTAGTGCTTGCCTCGAAATTCGACTGTGACTTCGGCGCTTACTGGTATCAGATCCAAAAAGCGGGCTGCTTTATAGATCGGCGACTTTGTGTTGATCAGGTAAGCAAGCGTCTTTCCATGCTTCGTTACAGCAACTACCGTGTGCTCATTTTCACCTACCATCAGTTCGGCTATGTAGGTTCCACTGGTGATTGTGACTGTGACAGGTTCTGTGACATCTTGGTAATTGTCCAGATCAAAATCATCTACAAGTGGTGGGTAAGAGTCTGGAAAGAGTGCTGGATAATTGATTACTTGGGCAATCGCCTGGGCGAGCGAACTTGGTTCGGATAAGGGCGTGGGTGCTACCGTGGCTGCTGGGGTACGCGTTGCTGTTGGCGTGTCGGTTGCCGACTCATGATGGGGTGGCGGTGCGTTGGTGGCCGTTGCTTGAACTGGCGTATTGGTCGGTGTATCCGTCGCTGGTGACGAGGTGTTCGTCGGTACAGATGTCGCCGCTGCGGGTGTGTTGGTTGGAGTTTGTGTCGCCGGCAACGGCGTATGGGTTGGTGTGTTGTTTGCAGGCAACGGAGTGTTTGTCGCTGTAACAGTTGCCGGTAGCGGGGTATTGGTGACTGGCAATGGCGTGTTTGTTGCTGTATGGGTTGGGGGTAGCGGCGTTTGGGTTGCAGTGTTGGTTGCTGGTGGCGGCGTATCTGTCGGTGACAGGATGATCGGAGGTGGAGTGCCAGTTGGTGTATCAGTCACAGGCAAAGGTGTGTTTGTCGCCGGTAGAGGTGTATTGGTCGGTGTATCAGTGACTGGTATCGGAGTGTCGGTTGGTGTGAACGTCGGAACCGTTCCGGGAGTATTGGTGGGCGTTGCCTGGTTGAGGGCGATTGCCAATGAGTGCTTGTAGGTGCCCGATAAGATCACGAGGAACAATCCAGCGACAAGATAGATCGTTCTTCTATGCAAAAGTGACTTTTTCATAGGAATCTCCTCGGCAAAATAATTAGTATGATATATGGAGTATGATGATTGTGGGATGTTTATTTGCTTAATTTTATTAAGATATTTTCACGTTTGCAAATTTTCAAGGGAGGAAAATGAATATATCTTAATGTGAGCTGTAAAGTTTCATGATTTACTGGATATCGTGTAATCAATTAGATAGCTAGATTTCAGAAAAACCAAGTCGTTTTTCTGAGATTACTATGACATTGTCACCCAAACAACATAACTTTGTCCTTGATCCTTGTACACTAGCGACATTTGTGAAATCTGTTGCAAATGGGCGCTGGCACAGGTAAAGCCTGAACCTGCACTCATCTGTAGCCCAGGATCTATGTGAACTTGTCTTATGGGAATTGCCACACCACCCGAACCAACTGTGATACCAGTTGCCAGTGTATCAAATGTCGCCACCCCTTCTGCTCTGATTCGCCTGGATCGACTCAAAAAATCGTATACAGAAGGCGACAAAGATCATCTAATCCTGGATGAGATCAGCGCCGAGTTTGCAGAAGGTGAATTTGTCTGTCTGCTTGGCAAGTCGGGCAGCGGAAAGAGTACCTTGCTCAACCTCATTGCTGGTATCGACGCACCCACAAGCGGCCATGTGCTGATCAAGGATCCCGCTTCACAGGGCGAGGTAAGTTTGACTGCGCTCAGTGAACAAGAGCGGACACTCTTTCGGCGCAATCACATCGGTATCGTCTTTCAGTTCTTCAATTTGATCCCAACCTTGACGGTGGCGGAGAATGTCACCTTGCCTTTGGAATTGACAGGCAAACGTAACAATGTACGTCAACGTGCCCAAGAATTATTGGATCGAGTCGGGCTTGGCAACCGTCTCAACAGCTACCCTGACAAATTGAGCGGCGGAGAACAGCAGCGTGTTGCGATTGCCCGCGCCTTATCCCACGATCCCTTGCTTATCCTAGCCGATGAGCCAACTGGTAATCTGGACGATGACACGGGTGGTTCTGTGTTGCGCTTGTTGCTTGAACTAACGCGCGATGCTGGCAAGACCCTTTTTATGGCCACACATGCACCCGAAGTGGCACAGAAGGCAGATCGCGTGTTGCATCTGGTACATGGGAAATTACAGTAATTAATGGCAAGATAACAGGATGAAGGGATGCCCAGTTCCATGATGCCATCTTGTCATCCCTTCATTTTGTCTTGAGTAACAACTACGCATGAAACCGATTCTTCGTCTTGCTTGGCGGGGTGCATTGCGCCGTCCGCTCCAGAGCCTCTTCTTTATCCTGGGCGTTGCCATTGGGGTAGCGATGATTGTCGCCATTGACCTGGCTAATGGTTCTGCCCAACGTGCCTTTGCACTCGGTACAGAAACCGTGACCGGTCGGGCTACCCACCAAATTTTGGGTGGGCCGAACGGCCTGGATGAAACCGTTTACACTCGCTTACGTAGCGAACTCGGTTATCGACTGAGCGCGCCTGTGGTGGAAAGCTGGGTAATCGCCAGCGAACTCGATGCCCAACCAATGCGTTTGCTAGGCATTGATCCCTTTTCAGAGAACCCCTTCCGCAGTTACATCGGCGTGGGCGATCAGTCCAATGCCCCAGCGCCCGATTATCTTACTCCGTTAATGACGCAACCCAACACAGTTTTGCTGAGCAGCGCGCTAGCCACCCGCTATGGCCTCTCAACTGGACAATCCCTTACGATCCGTAACGGTAGCAAAACCCAAACATTAACGATTGTCGGCCTGTTGCAACCCAGCGATGAACTGAGTCGCCGCGCACTCGACAGCCTGCTCATAACTGATATTGCTACTGCCCAGGAGGTGCTGGACAAGGTCGGCAAGCTTGATCGGATTGATTTGATCGTAGGAGATAAGCAAAATGGTGAGATTGAAAGATTGAGAGATTGGTTGCCAAAGTCGGCGAGGTTGGTGGAATCGTCGGCCCGCAGCGGGACTGTGAACGAGATGACTGCGGCCTTTCAATTGAATTTGACGGCGCTGAGCTTGTTGGCACTGGTCGTCGGCCTTTTCCTCATTTACAACACTGTTACCTTCGGCGTGATTCAGCGACGACCGGTCCTAGGCAGTTTGCGTGCATTGGGAATGACCAGTCGTGAGATCTTTGCGTTGATCTTGCTCGAAGCAGGTGTACTCGGTTTGATCGGGACAGCACTTGGTCTAGTCCTCGGCGTCGTATTAGGGCGCGGTGCGGTACAGCTAGTAACCCAGACGATCAACGATCTCTTCTTTGTGGTCTCGGTGCGTGAAATTGAAATTCCTGCCTTTACATTGTTCAAAGGCGCCTTGATTGGTATAGTAGCGGCTTTGGTCGGAGCTGCCATCCCTGCTTGGGAGGCAACCAGCGTACCGCCGGCTGGTGCGTTGAAACGTAGTTCGGTCGAAGATCGGGCACAGGCACTGTTGCCTTGGATCAGTGTCGGTGCCGTTGTGCTCTTGCTGATCGGTGGGCTTTTGTTGATCCCTGATTGGAATCTGCTCTTTGCCTTTGGTGGACTCTTCGGCGTGATCCTCGGCTGTGCGCTGTTGACGCCAGCGATCACTTATGGCTTGATGCAATTGGTTCAACGGCTGGCACGAAGCAGTGGTGTGATCGCACGCATGGCACCACGCTCGATCAATCGTTCACTCAGCCGTACCTCCGTGGCTGTGGCTGCATTGATGGTAGCGGTCAGCGTCATTATTGGCGTTGGGGTGATGATTGGCAGTTTCCGTCTTACGGTCGTACGCTGGCTGGAGGATGTCTTGCAAGCGGACATTTATATTTCGCCCGCCAACATGCTCAACAGCCAAGCTTCACTGACACCCGATTGGGTAGAACGTCTGACGAGTTTGCCAGGGATCGTGCGATCTGCCACCACGCGTAATGTTGAGGTTGCTGCGTGGGTTGAGGACAAGGAGAATCCGCAATCGGAACTCTCTCTCCAACTGGTAGCCTTGAGTAATGACCTCGCCGGAGATCGGCGGCGTTACCGATCTGCCATCGGTGACAACGCGACAACCTGGCAAGCATTGCAGGCTGGCGACATCTTGATCAACGAGCCGATGGCCAATCGCTACAAGGTTGGCGTTGGCGATTCTGTAACGCTCCAAACCGATCAAGGTCCCTATGCGTTCCGAGTGGTGGGTGTTACGGTTGACTTTGACGTCAATCCCACTGCTTTTATGTACGATCCGATCTATCGTCAATGGTGGAATGACCAAGAGATTACAGCGGTGGCGCTCTTTGTTGCACCCGACGTGGATGTAGACGAAAAGGCACAGGAGATTCGACAAATTACGGCAGGTCAGATCGATTTATTGGTGCGGTCCAATCGCGGTATGCGTACAGAAGCCTTGGTGGTCTTTGACCGCACCTTTGCGATTACTGTGGCACTGCAACTGCTCGCCACCCTTGTCGCCTTCATTGGCATTCTTAGTACATTGATGAGCTTGCAACTGGAGCGCACACGCGAGATCGGCGTGCTGCGTTCCACCGGCATGACGCGCCGCCAACTCTGGCGGCTCTCGCTTTACGAAACTGGACTGATCGGCAGCGTAGCAGGTCTGATCGCCATGCCAGTGGGATTGCTGCTGGCGATCATCCTCATCTACATCATTAATCTACGTTCCTTCGGCTGGACACTGGAACTCTCGATGCAGCCCGGTCAATTTGCCCAAGCGTTCTTGGTTGCAATTGGTGCAGCACTGCTGGCCGGAATCTACCCGGCATGGAAAATGGGGCAGACGCAGCCCGCAGTGGCAGTGCGATCGGAGTAAGTTCACTCAATCATCATTTGCTCAATCTGATCCGCAACCTGCCCGTAAATCGGCGACTCGCTGCGATTCAAACGAATCTGGTTAGCGACGCGTTTGAGCAGCCCAGGATTGACCTCGCCCAGCCCGGCGGTCATGTTGAACCAAAGGCGACAGAGCTCTTGGTTTTCGTGTGTGGCAGCGCGCAATGCGATCTCGGCGGGTGAAGTAGCGTTGAGGTTGGGATTTCCAGCATTGAGTCCCAATTCGCGCCAGGCGTTGACCCAATAGTAGGAGAGCATTGGGTTGATTAGGCCACGCATCCGGCCCCATAGCGGATCGTCCTCCTGCACCAGGTAAAAGAAGGAGAGATAGTAGGGACGGGACTGCGCATAGTCACGATGAATCTGGGAAAGTTCACCCGCGCGTACCGAAGCGTACGATGCCATGTACCAGCGCAAATCTTCCAATGTTGCACCTGGCTCGCCCGCTTCGATTGCTTCCCATTGTAGACGGCAAGCATAGAGATAGCTGCGTGCCGAAGCAGCAAAATCCTGTGAACGTTGGAGCATGGCAGTTTTGGCCAGAGTTCGTGCTTTTTCTGGTGTTGCTGGTAGATTGTCAGGTAATTCGACATTGTCTACATCAGTCCATACGGGTTCGAGGGCAGGATCGTTGCGAAAGGGAACGCTGGCGCTGCCTGGCAACATATAACGATCATTAACCTTGACGATCGACTCGCGTGTTTCCAAATCGTCTAACAGACTTTGAATGTACTCAATTTGATCGTGATCGTTGAGTAAGATCGAGGCCAACTCGGCGCGGTCGATCTCCAAACCTGCATTCAGCACCGCGTAGACAAAGCCCGATTCGGCACGGCGCACAAAGTCGGCTTCGCTCTCAATGCCAGCCGCCAGCCAAACCGGTGCATGCACTGATGCTACTTGTTCCCCATAGTCAAAGACTCGTTGTCGAAACCCCATCTGCCAGATCTGGCGCAGCGTGGTTTTGCTACGAATCAAGCCCTGCGTCTCATAACGTTCACACAGTTCTTCGAGCAATTCATCGGTGGTGCGTGCGCCGGGTCGGGCAATGAGTTCTCGATAGATATCGCGTAGCACATCACGCCTGGTTGCAAAATCGACCGAAGTCATCTTGAGCCGATTGAAGATTTGCATGTACTGGGTGCGCAAGGGCGGACGCAGTGAAGAAGGTTCTTCAAGCTGTTCAAGCAAGGTGTTCGCAGCCAATTGGGTATGGGTAAATTGACCGTTGAGAGGTTCCGAGCGTTGATAGCGCAAGTTCCAATCGCCCGGTGCGTCAAAATCTTTGGGCGCAACATAGAGTTGCGAATCTTTGAGAAAGAGTAAGAGCAGGTCACTGTTGTCTTCTAGCCAATTTTTAAATTGCGAGAAGCCAAAGTTTGCCTCATTAAACGCAGGATCCATAAGCAACATGGTCTGTTTCAATTTGGCTGCTAAGACTGGT
>JAXLWB010000087.1:0-13683 GCA_046328715.1 Caldilineaceae bacterium
GCCAGGTTGAACAGTCATATGAGGCGTGATGCGTGAATGGCTCGCCAAACTGCACGCATCACGCCTCACGTACCTTTCATTGAACAGTCCACCTAGCTATCAATCAATGCCAGTATCGACTGAAGCGAGGGTGCTGCCCCGTTCGAAAGCGCCTACCATAAAAACAAGCTGTACCTTATCAAAAAAGTAAGTATATTTCATAACCAGCCACATGAAAAAGAAATGCCGAAATGTGTGTACATTTCGGCATTTCCTCATGCTACAAATAACAACCTAGTGTTAGCGTCGCACGATAGGCAGGTACAAGGGCCAGCGATCCTGATTCACTTCGGGATCGTAGGTGTTCAGATCATCGATATCTGTCAAAGTATAGAAGATGACCTCCCCATCGTTACCGCCACCACCAGGATTGGTGCCAGTGTGGTTGCCAAAGAGCAACGACACTCCCTGACCAGGCGGAATCAAAACCGTATAACAAGGCAGATGGAGCGACGGATCATCCGTGCCAGGTGACGTATTGTACCAACCATCTTTCGGCTTCTCACAGATCTTATAACCGCCAGGTCGGCGCAAGGAATAGAAGACTGCACCATCCTTATCGGTTATCCGATTGGTAATCCAGGTGTTATCGGTGTTGTAGAGTTCAATCGACCAACCCGACATCAACTCCTCATTGCTTTGATGCGAACCGTTCTCATTCTTGTCGTTGTACTTCTGGATCTGCATCTGCACACGGCGCTGATTGACAAAGGTACAGATGATCGTTTCACCGATCTTGGGCTTGATCGACACCGAACGTTGCGCCATATTGACTGTGGTTGAGCCACCGGCGCAGTTGATTGCAGCCAGGTACCACTCGGTCGGTACGCGCTCACTGAAGTTATAAGTGCCTGGCGAGACATTATACATGACCGTATTCGTATATTGGTCATGATCATCCGGGACGGCATCATCGAGAGTAAAGCCGCCAAAGGCACCATCAAAGCGGAAGTTCTGAATGCTGTTCGGCTGCGCATCCTTCTTGATGATGATCAGGGCCTTGTTGGGCAGCGGCGTCGGCAACGTTGGCACCGCAATCGGAGTCTTGGTCGGTGTGTTTGTCGCTGCTACCGGTGTTTTGGTCGGTGTGTTGGTTGGCGTCTTTGTTATTGTCGGCGGTACCGGTGTCTTGGTTGCTGTCTTGGTCGGCGTGCTTGTTTTCGTCGGCGTTTTGGTCGGTGTATTCGTCTTCGTTGGCGGTACCGGTGTCTTGGTTGCTGTCTTGGTCGGCGTGCTTGTTTTCGTCGGCGGCACCGGCGTATTGGTCGCTGTGCTGGTCGCCGTATTGGTTGGTCCTACTGCGGTACTGGTTGACGTGCTCGTCGGGCCGACCGGTGTATTGGTTGCCGTATCGGTGGCTGTACTCGTCGGTGTGTCGGTCGCTGTGTCTGTGGCCGTGCTCGTCGGTGTTTCAGTTGCCGTATCGGTGGCGGTGCTCGTCGGTGTTTCCGTTGCCGTGTCTGTGGCCGTGTTCGTTGGCGTTTCAGTCGCTGTATCGGTTGGCGGCACAGGGGTATTCGTCGGCGTCTCTGTGGCGGTGTCTGTCGGCGGCACAGCCGTATCGGTTGCAGTGCTGGTCGGCGTACCTGCCACGTTGACGAAGGTACAGGTAATATCGTCGCCTGCCACGACACTAATGGAGACCTTGTTTTGTGACATGTCCAACGTCACCTTGCCCGGCTGATCACAGTCGATACTCGCCAGGTACCAGCCACTTTTGCCCACTTCACTAAAATCGTAGCTACCCGGCAGTTCGGAGGGTGGCACATAGATGGTAAGGCTCTTCGGATAGATATCGCCATCATCCGAATCCGGGTCGTCCAAGGCAAAGTGCAGCCCCCAAGCACCATAGAACTCAAAATCATCAATCGTGTTGGGCTGTGCATCCTTCACAAACGTGATCTTGGCGTAGGACGAAATTTGCTCGGTCGGGATGGTCGGAATGGTTGGAATCCAGGGCGGTGTACCATTCTCTTGCAGTACGGCTCGGGTCGGTGCCGACACGCTGGCCAGTGCAGGGATGATCATCACGGACAGCGCCAGACAGACCACCGCTGCCGCAAAGGCCAAATGCCGTTTTGGACGAGGTGGGCCGGCTGTTTGTGACGCATTTGTTTGTTTACTCGTCATTGAAAGTCTCCTCTGTGCAAATAATAGAATCACGAAAATGGAAACATTGTTGGATGACAGATTGGCTCAAGTATTGATGACGGCTATCCTGTAGTAACAGGAGTTAGCAAGCCTTAGCGCTGAACGACTGGCAAATACACACTCTCGATCTCCGCCGTCGGCCAGACCAGCAGCCACTGCGTTGCCTGGTTATCAATCCCGTTGAGCTCCTGTATGGTTCCCTCCGAGCGCACCACAAAGGTCAACCTGTATTCTCCAATTTGGGTCAGATGACTGCGCAGATCCAAGCTCCACTGCAATTGGTCGGCGCAGCCAGCCGCCAGATTGACAAACGAGCGGCTCTCCAACAACGTCGATTGAACGCTGCCAGGCGTTTGCAGTCGGACATCGACCACGATCTCTTTGGCCCGCTGTGGCCCCTGATTGCGCACATTCAAACTAACCGAGATTGGCTGAGTGGCGGTCAACACTTGCAGCGCAGGCTGAATGCTGGCCTGGCGAATACCCAGATCGATGCCACTGGCCGGCAGCGCATTGACATAGTTGGCAAAATCCTGACCCAGCGGCGTAATCGTCTTATTGACCGGGTCGAACAGGTTGCCGTTAAAGCCGATCTGTGTAGCGGGATCATAGGGTGGCGTGTTTAAACTAAACCACGACCAAGCCTGTACCAGTCGTCCATCATCGGCCGCATAGCCAATCTGGCTATCCTTGCTGTTCAAAAAGAGATCAAAACTATCCTCCATAAAATGGCGCACCGTGATATAGGGATAGCCAAGATTGGGCGGGAAAAGGATGCCATACTCCGTGATCAACAACGGCTTATTTTGATAGCCGTGGTTGGCCATCCACTGTCGAAAATTGGTAACATGCTCCTGGACAATCTCAATCTTGCCATGATCCTCGACCTCATAGAGCATGCCTTCGTTGCTAAAGGCCTCCATACCCGGCGGAATGGAGGCACCCCAGCAGCCTGCTGTGTTACACTCACGCAGCACAAAGGCATGGATCGTCCACACATCGGTGGGCAACGGTTGGCCGTAGCGACTTTGATAGGCCTCCAGCACCAACGAAAGATAGTGCAAGCGCAACGGAGTGGCCTGGATAATCGCCCCCACCGCCACCTGACTCGTCGCATCCACCCCTTTGATCACGCTGTACAGGTCATGGTAAAAGGCGGCGAACTCCTCTGGCAGCAGACCATCCTGACCATAGCGATCCGGCTCATTGCCCAGAATCCAGAGCGCTCCCCGGTTGTGGCTGACTGCACTGCTCACCGTGGCGGTGTAATTTTGGTTCTGCCAGATGTTGGCTCGAATCACCTGGGCAAAACGCAAATTGGCCGGTTGCTTGGGCGTATCCTGGAAGGTATAGTCGAGATACCAGTCAGAATCCAACTGGGCCACATCAAATTGCTCAATCGTTTGGCCATGGTCCAAGTTAAAGTTAAAGCCAAAACGCTGCTGTGGCACAGAAAAGGGCGTACACTGTTGCGCCAACAGCGGCTGATGAAAGAACAACAAGGCTCCCCCCAGCACAAACAAACGTACTAGCCAGCGTCCAATCGTTGCAGCGCACTCCTCATTCGTAAAAGCGTTCCTCAAATCCCCTCCTTGGCCCTCTTCTTTCCTTCTAACTGTCGGTGTGGTTGCTTGCCGCACAATCACGACAATCGTGCGACAAGAAACCCATCGGCATCAAGGTAGGGCGTTCCAACCGAAGTTGTGTAGAGGCGGTTCGCAACCGCCGGTTTGGGATCGACTGACAGACCGGCGGTTGCGAACCGCCTCTACAATAGAATTCCTTCGCTTGATGCCGATGGATAAGAAACCGCACCTACGATTTTCAACCACTGCACCTACTGCCCGATCACGGGCCGCAACCCATTGGCGAGCGCTGGCGGCACATAGACCCCGTTCATTGGCACACCATTCGGCTGGGTCGAGGCCGTTCCGTTGCGCGCTTCGCTGGCCGCCAATCCCTTGCTGCGCAGCAACGCCGGATCCGGTGCATACTCCGGCAACAAGGCACACAGGCCGCGTACCACCCCTTCCTCGTCGTTGCGCTCGGCGCTGGCCACCAGGCTGGCGATCGACTCCTCCAACCCTTGCGGCACAAAGCGGCTGGCGTTGGCCGCCATCAACACCTTGGGATGGGCGGTAGGCGCATAATGTTCGTTGCTGGTAAACATCTCCTCGAAAAGCTTCTCGCCCGGGCGCAGACCGCTAAACTCAATCTCAATGTCGCGCCCCACCTGCAAGCCGGAGAGCTCGATCAAATTGCGGGCCAGGTCAACAATCTTGACTGGGGCACCCATGTCGAGCATAAAAACCTCGCCCCCCTTGCCGTGGACTGATGCCTGCAACACCAACTGCACCGCCTCGGGGATGGTCATAAAGAAGCGCTTCATCTCCGGGTCGGTGACGGTCACCGGGCCGCCGCCTGCAATCTGCTGACGGAAGGTGTGCACCACACTGCCCCGGCTGCCGAGCACGTTGCCAAAGCGCACCACCATGTAGGGACGCTGGCTCTCCTTGGCCGCCCGATGCACCAGGAACTCGGCCACCCGCTTGCTCGCACCCATCACGCTGGTCGGGTTGACTGCCTTGTCGGTCGAAATCATCACAAAACGCTGCACGCCCACTGCCTGAGCCGCCCGCAACAGATTTTGGGTGCCCAACACATTGTTGGTGATCGCCTCGGTCGGGTTTGCCTCCATCAACGGCACATGTTTGTGCGCCGCCGCATGAAAGACCAGCTCCGGCTTGTACTGTTTGAGCGCCTTCATCACCCGCTCGCCAAAACGCAGATCGGCAATCACGGTGACAATCTCACTGCTGGCTCCGGGCTGGTTCTGGCGCTTGAGTTCATTTTGTGTGCGCCGTAGCTCCTGCTGGATCTCAAAGACCGAATTCTCGCCGTGGCCCAAGATTACCAACTGACGCGGGGCACAGCGCAACAGTTGCCGGCAGAGTTCACTGCCAATCGAACCGCCGCCCCCTGTCACCAGAACCCGCTTGCCTGTCACCAGCTTCTGAATCGCCAGCGCATCGGTCGTGATCGGTTCACGGCGCAGCAGATCCTCGATCTGCACATTGCGCAGACGGCTGATGCTGATGCCCCCGGTGAGCAGTTCGTTCAAGCCGGGCAGCGTCTGCACTGGAATTTCGAGTTCACGACACTCCTTGACGATCTCGCTGATCACCTTGCCCGGCGCACTCGGCATCGCAATCACCACCCGGTCGATCGCCTGCCGTTCCAACAAGCCACGCAAGGCATGCCGTCCGCCCACCACCGGCACACCATGCAAATAAATCTGTTGTTTGAAGGGGTCATCGTCGAGCAGTGCCACCGGATGCAGCCCCAATTCGGGCATGCGCAACATCTCACGCACGATCAGTGACCCGGTTTCGCCCGCCCCGATCACTACCACCTGTACATGACTCTGCGCTTCA
The DNA here is from genome assembly GCA_046328715.1 of Caldilineaceae bacterium. Taxonomy (GTDB): domain Bacteria; phylum Chloroflexota; class Anaerolineae; order Caldilineales; family Caldilineaceae; genus JAXLWB01. The sequence goes on from JAXLWB010000087.1 coordinate 5,625, forward strand.
TGCGGGCGCATGCGCCAAAACTCGGTCAGCCGGATCAGCGTGCGGCTGCCAATGACGCAGGGCAAGAGCAGCAGAGCATCGATCCAGGGCAGCGAGCGCGGCAGATTGTAGACGGGCAGCAATTGGTCCAGCAGGAAGGAGAACAAAATCAAGGCCACCGCGCTCCACACCAGTGCTTGCAGTAGCCCTGTCACCTCACGCACGCCGGCAAAGCGCCAGTACTGGCGATAGGCCCCCGCCTGATAGAGCAACGAAAAACGAATCAAAAAGGAAAGACAAAAATAAACCTGCAGGGCTGGAACAAAAGCTACTACACTTTCGAGACTCTCGGTCCGTAAAAGCAGCGCCAAGAGCGGCGTTACCGTTAAAAATAATAAATCAATGAAGAGAAAATGACGATTGCGAAGCGATAAGAGCAATTGAGCGACTAGATAACGACTTGGCGGGGCATAGGCTGACTTCATAATTTTTATTCCTTCGATGGCTGGCTGCGTTGTCGTCCTCGTAGTATACCTTATAAAAATGTTTGTTAATACTTACAATGATACTCGAAGCTACTATACAATTCCTCTAACAAAAGTCTGCATTTCTTTTTGCTTTAAATTGCGTCTTTTGACTTACAAATTGGTATGCAAAAGATTCCAACAAACTATTTTACAATGGTCTATTCTACATCCCATTCATCAAATCAACAATTAACTTACTATTTACATCAAGGTTCGTATACTATCTAGAAATAAACGGCGAGTTACACAGAAAAGGTCAGTGAGATAACCAGGGTCGACGCTGGAAGAAGATGAGACTTTCTAGAGGATACCATAGAAACCTTCTATTTAATTCACCTTAACGTTCTAATAAATTATCATTTAACTGGCTGTATACTGCTAGTATATATGTATTCAGGCTTGTTGCCATGCTACAAATGTACTAGTTTTGGACTAATTTCGCCACCCAACCAGTAGTCCTGCGCCTAGGACTACGACCATTGCATCGGCTTCCAGACCGGGCGCGCCTCGATGTTGGCCGCTTTCAGGACCGGGCGGATCTGCTGGCGGTCGCTGCCTGCTTGGGCGGGGTCCACCGTGAACCAGGTGAGCCAACGGGTATTTCACCCCCACTCGGCTTCGGGTATAAAGGCCAGACATGCTCTTTGCAGCGCCAGAATTGCAACTAGTTTAGCTAGAATCAGCTTTTGTGGTAAACTTATCTACAAACGGAGGAACCTAATGATCAGTCCAGCACCCCAAACCTATAAACAACTCATTGTGGATGGTAGTCAGGATCTACCACGCAAACAATCGATTGCGCACAATCTGCTCATCGAGATTGCGGATTTTGTTACCTTTCTGCGCAAACGTGCGACGAATCCTGAAATCCTAATCGACGAACAAGTTGCACTCCAGCTAAACCAAAATTTACAACAGATGAGCAACCATGAAGCTAATCACCTTGAAATGGAATTTCAAAACTATAAGCAACGCTTTCCCCGTCAGGAGTGACCCTATGGCGCATTTTAATCAACCCATTCAAGCGGAAACGATTGGAGGCTTTCTGCTCCAGATCAGAGAACACGGAACACCTTTGCGCGTCGATAGTGAAACAGAAACCTATTATGTGCTCACCGCAGCGCAGCTAAAGGCCTTGCTGGCAACACTTCCCACTCAGGCTAAGGATAAAGTTGACCTGGATCACCTCACGACCTTTAGCCCACAAGACTTCGGGTTGAGTGAAGCAGATATCGCAGACTATGAGGCAAGACAGCAATTGCGCCAACGTGCTGTGAATGTACACAAACAACGTCCCTTGAACGCCGATCTAAAACGTCGTTTGGACGCCATCAGCCAGCAGGGCAAGATCGCTTCACCAGCAGAACGCACCCAGCTTCTCCACGAACTGGAAGCCTTGATGAACGAGAACTTGCAGGCGCTTCTTCCCAACCCACAATAATCATTCTTACTGAGAATTTATCCTACATCCCAGTCTTCCATCGACAAACCAGGCACCTTTGTAAAATCGCGCTGATTACTCGTCACAAGAATCCCGCCAACCGACAGTACGATTGCAGCGATTCGCAAATCCTGGGTACCTACCCGTATCCTTTGCAAACGTAGTTGTTGCAACTTTACCAGTGCTTCTGCACTAAACGGCAAGACATGCACCAGCTTAAAGTAATCGATCGTTGCCTGTAACTGTGTATAGGCTCGAACCAAATCACTATCTTCTTTCACCGCATCAACCACAGCCAACCGTCCACGAATTTGTTCACGCAGCGTAATCACAGTTGTAAAGACTTCTGTCGGCGGAATCTGTTCTAGCCGGCGTATGATCGTAGCACGGTTCGCTTGCTGGCGAGTGACAGTATCCGTATCCAGGACAAAAATTGGCATCATTCAGCTCCAGGACGTTCGGCCTCGCGAGCGGCCAGAATCTTCTGGAGCATAGGTTCCAACATGGGATCATTCGCAAAGAGACCCGCCGTAGCTAACCAAGGATTACTCTGAGCGGTTGACCCAGCAGGTGCTGGTGTTTGAATTTCCAGTGTTGTGATTTCAGTTTCCAACATCCATTGTTCAATCGCACTTTTGAGTTGACGCAACGCTTCATTGCGCGTACGTCCTTCACCCCGGCAATTTGGGACGGCTGGAGCCTGGGCAACATAATGACCAAGCGGTTGACGGTGAATCATCACAGTATATTGCATACTTCTTCCTTATCCCCAGCAACTTTGCTCGAAACTTTCTAGTTGCTGATTATACCATAGGATCGTTCACGAGATGGTTACAGTTCGCTGGTGCAAATATTGCCTAATCGAAGTAGACTGCCACATGACAAAATCACAAGGGGTCTAACCGATGAGACACGCGGATCGTAGGAAGCGCGGATTCGTGCCCCTTAGCAGACTTGGTAACGGGTAATTGCGTAATTACCCAATCTCCTAATCTCCAATCTCTACTCCTCCCACACTCCCCGCATCACCTCCACCACCCTCGCCAACTCCGCTTCCGTCAAATTTGAGCCAGATGGCAGACAGAGCCCCTGGGTAAAGAGTTCTGCGGCCACCGCACCCCCCACTGCCTCGCACTCGGCAAAGATCGGTTGCAGATGCATCGGCTTCCAGACTGGGCGGGCCTCGATATTGGCCGCCTCCAGGGCCAGCCGGATCTGCTCACGGTCCACACCTGCCTGGGCAGGGTCTACGGTGATGCAGGTGAGCCAACGGGTGTGCCGACCCCAGTCGGCTTCAGGCATAAAAGTCAACCCGGGCAGGTCACCCAAGTAGCGCACGTACGTTTCAAAGTTACGCCGTCGCGCCTGCACACGTTCTTCCAACACCGTCAACTGCCCACGTCCAATCATTCACATTTTCAGTTTCGTTTAATTGGTTTGCGGAAGTGAAGACAACGCATCGTGGTGGCGCTCTTCACCCACCACATAGCGCCACAGGGCAAAAAATAGGACCCACGGTGTAGCCAATACCCAGGGTACGGCAGAGGCCCAGCCCACATAGTAGACACCGGCCAAACCAGCACCGACAACAGCCAATCCAAGATAGAGCAGAGTGACTGTACGATGGTTGCGCCCAGCAATCACCAGGCGTTGGTAGAGATGGCTGCGATGGGCGGCCAAGATATTCTCCCCGCGCTGCAAGCGACGCAGAATCGTGAAGCCAGCATCAAACAGAAATGGCCACAATAGGAGCACCCCCACTGGCATCAGGACTGGCTGCTTTTGCGCAGCCGCAACTGTCAATACCGCAAAGGAATAGCCCAAGAAGGCTGAACCCACGTCGCCCATAAAGATGCGTGCTGGTGCCCAGTTATGCCCCAAGAAGCCACCGCAGGCCGCAGCAATACAGAAACCGACCAAGAAGACAAAGGGTTGCTGACTCCACCACCCAAAGCATCCCCAGGCGATGCCCGCAATCACCGCCTGACCCGCGGCGAGCCCGTCAATTCCATCCATAAAATTATAGATGTTGGTCAAGCCGACAATCCAGACAAAGGTCAGCAAGGGACCAAACCAGCCTAGGGCAATTTCGCCGCCAAAGGGCAAGGGCAGGACGTGCCAATAGCCCACCCAGATTAGAATAGGTAGCGCACAAAGACTATGCACAGTGAGACGTAGAACACTAGGCAGGTTATAGATGTCATCGATCCAACTGATGCCAGCAATCAACATGGCACCCAGCAGATAAGCCCAGGCAGTGACTTCGATCTCCGTGAGGGCAGACAAATAGACTGCCATCACCAACGCACAGGCCAACACGATCGCCAGCCCTCCACCCTTAGGAGTTGGGCGCACATGCGAACTGCGTGCATTAGGGTACGCCAAAAGATGGCGCTGTTCGGCCCATAGCCGGATGCCGCCAACACCAAAGTAGGCAATCAATAAGGTGGAAAGTGCAAAAACAAGTATTCCTGGCATAAGCTTACCCTAAAATTTCGAAAACCGTTCGTTTGCAGGCTATTATAAACCATACCTTCATAATTAACACAGTTAACTTACATTTAAAATAAATAACTTACAATATTAACAAAGTAAAAATCTCACGTTTCATTCTTACTGCGAACCAACTCCACCATTTTTCTACGTACCGAGGTTGATAGAGAGGAAGACCCATTCAGCACGACGTGTAACTCAAACCGAGATGCAGCGTGTGCAACGAAGAAGCTTTGATGTTGGGTGCAACGTGGCTATTACAGAACAATCTAGCGACGGTATGGAACGTCCGCCGCAAAAGGATACTATCCCAGCTTTGGGTGTTAAAGTTACACAAAGAGTATATGAGAGCTTACCGCGTATTAACTCTGGTTACCTTACTAAAAAACAAAATTTACACAGGATTAACCGCACCAGCGCGTCGGTAGAATTTACGAGACATCTTAATTATACGGGTAGCGTACAGAAAGGCTTCAGACTTTTGACGTAGCGCGCCTTGGACATAAATCAGAACTGCACTAATTACACGGCAAGGCCATTGCAGAAGATAAATACTTGAATACTTTTATTCTAAAATCGCCTAACCTGAACAAGCTAGCGCCAAAGTTTCTCGCAGAGTTTTTCACAAAATAAGCCTCTGCGGTCTCTGCGCCTCTGCGAGAAATATTTTTGCATTTTGTTCAAAGGTACTAATAGACACGCTATTTAAACATTGCACAATCTGCCTTAGAACTCAACACTTGGAGATTGTGCAATGTTTAAGTGTCATCTCTAGAAGTATGTAGGTCGTACATTCTAATCGAGTTGTAGCGCCTTGATTGCAGCACGCCAACCGCTTTGTAGATCGTACTCGGGCCGAAAGCCTAATTGCTCCCGAATCTTACGACTGTCGACCCTGATCTCTTCGGTATATTTGTCAAGCGTGGCGCGACGCACAGGTGACGAAATTCGCAGTCCCTTTGCCAGATCTTCACTCACGGCACAGAGCAGCCGCACCGGAGCAATCGGGATCGTCAAGCGCGGCGGGGAACGATCGAGCGCCACACAGATCGCCTCTATAATCTCACGCACCGGATGATACTGACCATCCGTCACATTATAAACCTGCCCCAGCGCACGCTCAGCGCACATGGCCAAAAGCACTGCCGCCGCCACATCCTCCTCATAGATCAGCGAACGCCGATTTTCGCCACGGCCAATCGGCACAAAACGCCCCTTGGCTAAAGAGAAGAGCAGGCGCTGATAGTTGCCCTTGACACGACTGCCATAGACCGCCCCCAAACGCAAGACAACACCCAATGGCTTTCCCGTTGAGCGTCGAGCTTGCAGGACGATGTCTTCCGCTGCCAATTTGCTCTTGCCATAAAAAGTATCCGGCACACAAGCGGTTGTCTCCTCCAACAAGGTGTCGGGTTGGCTACCATAGACCGCAATCGTACTGATCAAGAGCAGCCGCTCGACCCCTTGTTGCAACGCAGCCTGCACCAACGACTGCGTTCCCTGTACATTCACCCGTTCATACTCAGCCTGTAAGGCAGGCGAAGGATTGACAATATGTAAGAGTGCCGCCAGATGAACCACTTGCGTACAACCCTGCAGCGCAGCAGTCAACGTGGCCGGCTCAGTAAGATCGCCCAGGCAACATTCAACCGTGGGCGGCAATAGACCAGCCGATGGTAACTTGCGTACTAAGGCCCGCACCCGATACCCCGCCGCCAGCAAGCGCGCCACTACACAGGGACCCAAAGCCCCCGTGGCCCCGGTTACCAATATCCGTTCATTCATGATTGGAATCAATCGATTAAAATCTATCCCTAACAACGAGAAGTCGCCTCAGCGACTGGGAAGACGAACTCGCCATCGTCACGTGCCCTGTCCGTCGTCGAGCCATATCCCTAATGTCAAGCCGTAGGGACACCCAACGGGTACCCGGGTTGCTTGCCGAACCACGAGGATATTCACCAAACCCCACCGTTGCAGGCAATCGTTCGACTGAGACGTTCGGCGAGCTCAGTCGAGCCGCTCACGCCGAAGTCTCGTGTCCGTCGTGACGTGTTCTCGTCCGTTGTCGAGCCTGTACCCGAACGACGGACTGGAATGTCGATCATTATCCCCGATCTCAATTACGCCATGACGGGCACGAGCTGCGACGGAAGAACGTTGTGTGTGCCAACCACGGGGTTTTCCGCCGCAGCGCATGCCCCTACTCACCTTGTCACCCTGTCACCCTGTCTTCTTGCCTTCTCCTCTTCCTGTCTCCCTGTCTTCTTATCCCCCACCACCCGCCGGATCAAACGATCATACTGCTGGGTCACCGCCTGGCGCGAGTGATGGGCCACCACATAGGTGCGGCCCGCCTGCCCTTTGCGGCTCAGGCTGTGCCGTTCTCGATAGGCACCTTCAATCGTCTGTGCCAGCACCGTGGCATCATCCGGCGGCACACTCCAGCCACAACCGGCATGTTCTACCACCCAGGCCAACTCCGAATCGGGATCAGCCGAAGCAACTACAGCCCGCCCAGCCGCCATGATCGTGTAGATTTTCGAAGGAAAAGTCTCCTGCGCCGTGCCCCGTTTGAGTGGCACAAGGCAGAGATCGCTGCTGGCGTAGATCTGTGGCACCCGCGAACGCTGCTGATAGGGCAACAATAAAATGTTCGGACAGTCGTGCGCCGCCATCTGCTCTTCCAACCACTTGCGTCGAGTTCCGTCGCCTACGATCACAAACCGTAGCTCGGGCAAGGGGCGCAGTTGTTGCGCAGCGGCAAAGATCGTTTCAAAGCCCTGCGTCAGACCGATGTTGCCTGCATAAAGTACCACAAATTGCTCGCTCAAGCCATGTTCGGTTGCAAAGCCATTCGTCTTGGTGCCCGGCTGCATAAACTCGGTATCGACAAAGTTGGGGATCATCACCAGTTTGGCGGGCGGCACCCCTTTTTGCAATAGCCGTCGCCGAAACCATTCCGAGATGACCGTGATCGATTTAGCCCGCCCGTAGATAAAGCGTTCCATTCCCTCAAAGAACCGGATCAGCGCACGGTTGCGCATCATCCCCAGGCTCACCGCCACATCCGGGTAGATCTCCTGGACATTATATACATAGGGCACGCGCCGTAGCAGACTCAAGAGCCAGGCACTCAGCCCAATCGTCAGCGGCGGGGAAGGCACCAATAACACGTCGTAACTGCCGACTGCGAAGAGCCCAGCCAGCGTACTGATCAGATGAAAGCGCATGTAGTCCAGCAGCCGCGCTCCGACCCGGTCGCCCTTGACCGGGATCGAGGCATGATAGACAGGGATACCCTGCAAGTCGCTCTTTTGCAGCCAACGCCCCCAATAGTTGGTCAATGGCTGGCGTGCTCGCGCCTCTGGCTCGACATTGTAGTGGGGCGTCGTCGTCAACACCGCGACCTCATGCCCTTGCGCCTGCAACTCCAGCGCCAGTTCGGTCATCAACTGCGCGGTCGATACACCGTCCGGCGCAAAGACCAAGGTAAGAAGGAGGATTTTAGCCATGTTGGTTAAAAGGGAAAAATGAAAGTCCACGACTACAAGGCGTCTCGCTCGCCCAACTGACTATGGCTGCGGTCACGCTGCTTGCTGCGACGTTTGTCGATGCG
>JAXLWB010000088.1:0-13105 GCA_046328715.1 Caldilineaceae bacterium
TGGGTGAAGACGCTATGCTCGTAGATTGCAATCAATTTGCCCAATGTCTCAGGTGTCAATTGATCGACCAAAATCGTGTTCGAGGGACGGTTTCCAGCAAAAGTTTTGTGGGGTACAAGTTCCTCGGCGACACCTTCGCTACGCACTTGCTCGCTGCTCTTGCCAAAAGCCAATGCTTCGGCCTGGGCAAAGACATTCGCCATCAGCAGATCGTGATGGTTGCCCAGCGGGTTGAGTGAGCGACAAAAGCCGATAAAGTCACATGGGATGAGCTTGGTGCCCTGATGGATCAACTGATAGAACGAATGCTGTCCATTCGTACCGGGTTCGCCCCAGTAGATGGCCCCTGTTTCGTAATCAACCTCTTCGCCACCGAGCGTGACCGATTTGCCATTGCTCTCCATCGTCAACTGCTGCAAATAGGCAGGAAAGCGTTTGAGATAGTTGTCGTAGGGCAGCACGGCAATCGTCTCTGCCCCGAAGAAGCTGCTATACCAGACGCCGAGCAGCCCTAGAATGACAGGGATATTGCGTTCAAAGGGGGCAGTACGGAAATGTTCATCCATGGCGTGGAAGCCAGCCAACATTGCACGGTACTGCTCTGGTCCAAGCGCAAGCATGGTGGAAAGCCCAATCGCCGAGGTCATCGAATAGCGACCGCCGACCCAATCCCAGAAGCCAAACATGTTAGCGGTATCGATGCCAAACTTGGCCACTTCTTTGGCATTAGTGGAGACAGCCACAAAGTGTTTGGCCACCGCCCTTTCATCCTTCAAGGTTGCCAATAGCCATTGACGGGCGCTGTGGGCATTGGTCATCGTCTCCTGGGTGGTAAAGGTTTTGGATGCCACGATAAAGAGCGTTTCCGCTGGATCGAGGTCGCGTGTCGCCTCCACAAAGTCGCTGCCATCGACATTCGAGACGAAGCGGAAGGTCATATTGCGCTTTGTATAATGGCGCAGCGCTTCATAGGCCATCACAGGTCCCAAGTCCGAGCCGCCGATGCCGATATTGACGATGTTTTTGATCGCTTTGCCGGTAAAACCTGTCCATGCTCCGCTGTGCACCCGCTCGGCAAAATCGCTCATCTTATCAAGCACTTCGTGTACGTCGGGAATCACGTTGTGACCATCGACCTCAATGTGGGCAGTGCGTGGTGCACGCAAGGCCACATGCAAGACGGCACGCTTTTCGGTGGCGTTGATCTTTTCGCCGTTAAACATTGCATCGATCCGCTGACGTAGATTGCACGCATTGGCGAGATCGATCAACATCTGCAAGGTCTCTTCGGTAATGCGATTTTTCGAGTAATCGAAGTAGATGCCCTCTGTTTCGAGCACCATCTGTTCGCCACGCTGTGGGTTTTGATCAAAGAGGAATCGTAAGTCGAATTCGCTGACCTCGTAGAAGTGTTCGTCGAGATCCTGCCATTGCGGGAGGAGAGTGAGTGAAGTTGTCATAGTGGTTGTGGGAAGTAAAGCAGTAGGACAGTAGGACAGTAAGTCAGTGAATAACCCACTGTTCTACTGTCTTACTGTCTCACTGAGTTTAACCGACGAGTTCGATATTCTCTTTACCGCCATAAATCTCCCACCAGGGATGGGCGCCTTTATCGAGTACGTTGTTGAGGCGGGTAATGTTGGCCACGCCTTTGCTGGAGAGCCACTCTTCGAGGGCGGCGACGCCTTGCTTTGCATAGACAGGAATGCCGTCCTGCCAGGTGGCACGACCGCAGAGCACACCGGAAAAATTGGTACCGGCTGCGGTGGCAAATTCTAGGGTTTCGATAAAGATCTCATCGCTGACACCGGCACTGAGGAAGATGAAGGGGCGACGGGCGGCACTAGATGCATCCTTAAACATGCTAGCCACATCGTTGGTGTCGTAGGCAGCTTCTCCGGCAAAGGCGCGAGAGCCCTTGACATACTTAATATTGAAGGGCACTTCGATCTTGAGAATATCGACGTTGTAGCGATCTTTGGAGAACTCTTCGATGTAGCGGGTGACCGCAGCGGGTTTGCGTTTGGCCATGTCAAAGGCGCTCATGCCACTGTCCTCATCCTCGTAGTAGATCGGTTCGAGGAAGAGTGGCACATCATTGGCGGCACACTCAGCGCCGACTCGCTCGATAAAGGCCTCTTTGATGGTGTTGATGGCTGGCTTGTCGAAGGGATTGTAGTAGAGCAGAATCTTTACTCCGTTGGCACCCGCTTCTTTGAGACGGCGGGCGCTCCATTCGGGCAGCAGGTCGGGCAAACGACCGCGTGAGGTTGTGTCATAGCCGCTCTTCTCGTAGGCGAGTAGTGTTCCAGCGTTGGCGGCTTTGGCTTTGAGGGCTGGCAGCCCATATTCAGGATCCATCAGCAGTGCGCTGGCATGGGGAGTCAGGATATGGGTAACAGCAGTCTTGAAGGTGGTTAAATCTTCGGCGGTTGCTTCGGCACCGCGTGCTTTGGCAATCGTATTTTGCAGCGAACCTCGTTGGTCCATGGCGGCTGCGGCGATAACGCCACGCTGATTGGCACAAGCATTAATGTTATTAAATTTTCCACGAGTCATCTTAACAGTGGACATAGTTTTCTCCTATTTGCAGAATGGTATCCATCATGAATATTAAATCGAGTATGGATTGAATTGCATTTTTGACAAGCATAACATTTATGCGTTCTCACTCGGTATAAGTTCTGTGTATAAACTGCTCATCAGAGTATAGAATACCATATCCATCTGCACATTATGCATTGCACACAATTCTCCGCGCTAAATATTGAGACACTTCCACACAAAGTGATGCGTGATCCGTGATCCGTGATGCCTGTCAAGTCCTGAAATATGTTGACGGCAAATTCATGGATCACGCATCACATATAAAGATGCCCAGATTACCCTCGACGGTTTAGCGCCAACAGTCCGCCGCTCAATTTTTGTACGGTAGGGGTGAGTCGAGTGCGATTGTAAAGGCCAGCGACGCGCGCAATCGCCTCGGCCTGTGTAGGATAAGGATGGATTACTTCACCGATGGTTTTCAGTCCGATCCCAGCAACCATTGCCAGCGTGATCTCGTTGATCATTTCGCCTGCCTGGCGCGCTACGATCGTCGCACCCAAAATTTTGTCGGTTCCTTTCTTGGTGTGAACTTTGACGAAACCTTCGGGCTCGCCGTCGGCCATGGCGCGATCATTTTCGTCGAAGTGAATGGTAAAGGTGTCGATGGCGATGCCTTGCTTCTCAGCATCGTGTTCGTAGAGGCCAACGTGGGCGATTTCGGGGTCGGTGTAGGTACACCAAGGCATTTTGAGATCAGTGATCTTTTTGCGCCCAAAGAAGAGCGCATTCTGCACGACGATTTTGGCAGCGGCGGCAGCAGCGTGAGTGAATTTATACTCCATCGCCACGTCGCCCGCGGCATAGATGGCGGGATTGCTGCTTTGCATATACTCGTTGACCACAATGCCGCACTTGGAATCGATGTTGACACCAACCTGGTCCAACCCTAACCCTTCGATGTTTGGCACTCGTCCAGTCGCCACCAGAATCTCGTCTACGGTCACCTGGCTTTCTTCCTGTGCACATTTGTAGGAGACGATCTTTTCGCCATTGGCTACCTGCACCTGCATCACTTGGCTGTTGAGGACCAATTTGATCCCTTCCTCGACAAAAGTATTCTGGACAATCTCGGCGGCGTCAGCATCTTCACGGTTGAGGATGTGACCAGCATTGTGAAAGAGCGTCACTTCGCTGCCCAGGCGGTGAAAGGCTTGCGCTAATTCACAGCCAATCGGCCCGCCGCCGATCAGTGCTAACCGCTTAGGCTGCTCCACCAAGTTCCAGACTGTTTCGTTGGTGAGGAAACCTGCTTCCTTCAAGCCTGGAATGGGGGGATGAAAGGGACGCGACCCGGTAGCGACGACTGCCTTCTTGAAACGAAAGCGCTCACCGCCCACTTCAATTGTGTTTGGGCCGACAAATTGTCCTTCGCCGAGAAAGACATCCACCCCTGCCTCGCTATAACGCCAAACCGAATCGACATGGCTAATATCAGCTTGGACTTTGCGGATGCGCTCCATCACCTGGTCAAAGTGAACTTTGCTGCCGTTGGTCTCGATGCCAAATTTGTGCGCCGACCGGATCTCGCCCATTACCCGCGCCGAGCGAATGATCGCCTTGGAGGGCACACAACCGACGTTGAGGCAATCGCCGCCCATCAGATGCTTCTCGATCAGAGCCACCTTGCCGCCCAACCCCGCCGCTACAATCGCCGAAAGCAATCCCGCCGAGCCACCTCCGATCACAACCAGATTGTAAATGGATGCTGGCTTGGGATTTTTCCAGGTATCAGGACGTGCATTGGCCAAACGGCGCAAATTATTTTCGGTCAGTGGTAGGCTTTTGAATGCAGCCTCTTCGGACAGATGGCTCGGATCGATTGTTTTCATGAATGTCTTCTCCAAAATGTGTGGAAGAGTGGAAAAGGAGCAAAGTTGTAAAGTGGAAAAGTGGAAAAGTTGAAAAGTTGAAAATGGGCAAACGCTAGCACTGCTCTTACTCTTCCACTTTGCAACTCTTTAACTCTTCCCCTTTTCCCGTTGTTTGAAATAACGCGAGATAACCAGGCTGACGATAAAAATTGCAATGCCGAAGAGCAATACCCAAGGGTTGAATTGGGGTGTCTTGCCCATCGCTAATTCTTTGAGATCGATGGAAGCGCCAAACGAGACAAAGGCAATTGTCCCTGGGATAGAGCCAAGTAGACTCGCCAGGATAAAGGCACCCCAATCGATGCGCAGGATGCCGGCCAAATAGTTGACCAAATCATAGGGCAGAAAGAGAAAGCGCATGATCAGGATGGTTTCAAAGCTGTTTTTGCGCATGCGCTCGGCATAACGTTGCAAAAGTCCGCTGTTTTCATCGCGTGTTTCGGCAAGCAACCCTTGACCAAAGAAACGCCCAATCAAGTAGGCGACTGTAGCGGAAAGATTGCTGCCGATGACAGTATAGAGTACAGCCAGAGCCAAATTAAAGAGTGAACCGGTTCCAAAGATTGCCCCGCTGGTGATCGTCAATACTGCTGCCGAGAAGAAGATCAGTGGACGCAGGGCATAGATCAAAATATAGATCAACGGGCCAAAGGGCGAATCCAATAGGTTGACAATCTGGAGCAATGCTGTTGTGCTGGTTAAGCCGTTAACGCGGTAGTACCAGAGATAACTGCCGATTAACAGAAGCCAAAACAAAGCTGCGATCAATTTTTGACCATGTTTTCTGAAGAAAGAAGGATCAGTTGCCTGTATGGTAGAAGGTGCCTCAATCATGCCCAGTTCCTTTGAATCGTAGATAACTCGCTTTCTCCATTCTGCGCTGCAGCAATTACGCAATTGTGTTCAAAAGATTACAAAAAAAGAAACGACTTCGTACTCGAAATAGGATAAACAATCGTCTTGCTAGAAGTATAATGGATGGAAGGTAACAATGCATGAGGGATTTTACACACGTACTCGGTTACTTTATGTAGAATTGCCTACTCACATTTATCCAGCGACCAACAGTTTGGACAGAACGGCTTCGAACTTTTGCCTGAATTGTATCTCTGGTTACTATTCTTGCAATCTATACCTCGTATTCTCTATTGGATTGTCTCTTACGATAAAATAATCGACGTTACGAAATGATTTGTAATGCCACTTATCTACCTTTCCCCTCACTCAGTCAGCGAAATATGTGGTAGAATGTCAGATAGAACAGGAAAAGTGCATTATGCTTTGTAGGAGATACTGCGGTTGGGTTAGAAGTGCGCGTTTGTGCGATAGGAAAAAGCACCCTTCTAACCAAAGCAAAGTATAGAAGTGAAAATTCCTGTTGGGGATAAACTTATGCCAAGATTGACAGCACACTCGCTCGACCGAGTGACACGAACAAGTTCGCTGGTTGTTCTACTTTTACTGCTCTTTGCACTCACAGCCCAACCGCTTTGGGCTCAAGAAAAGTCGCTGGTCTGGGATCGTTTTGATGTCGATATTGTCGTCAACAAAGATGGCAGCTTTGATGTGAGCGAGCATCAGACGATTCATTTTACCTCGGGCAGTTTCACCAACGGTTACCGCCTGATCGATAAGCGTAACTTCGAATCAATTGACAATTTCTCCGTAACGGATGCCAGCGGCAACAATTATCAGGAAGCATCCGCCGGCAACGACCCATATACATTTACAGTTGAAGATAACTATAATAACTACACGATCAACTGGTACTTTCCACCAGCTTCTCGCACGAGTGAAACTTATACTCTGAATTATACTGTCCATGGTGGTCTGCGTATTTACGAAGGTGGCGACCAACTCTGGTGGAAGGCGATCTACTCAGATCGACCCTTCCCGGTCAATGCTAGCCACATTCGTGTCATTGTTCCCGAAGGTGCACCAATTCAGGAGTGGCAAGCTTATATCAACAGCGAAGATGCCAAAGGCCCGGTCACTGCTGAAGTGCTTGAAGGTAAACAGGCGGTTCTCTATGATTTGCACCGCAGCCTTGCCAGTGGCGAAGAGCTGGAGGTACGGGTTCAATTCCAACATGGCGTGGTTGATGCAAGCGCCCCCGCTTGGCAAGCCCAGGCCGATGCAGACGCTGCGGCACAGGCAGCCCATGAAGCTGAATTGGCAAAACAGCGACCGATCTACAATCTCGGCCTGGGTGTGCTTGGCTTGATCTGTATCTTGGGTGGCCCTGCCGGTCTCTATTTGCTCTGGTACAACTATGGACGCGACAAACCGGTGCCGATGGTGGCCGACTATTTGCCCGAAGCCCCTGATTCCTTGACTCCTGGAATCGTCGGTGCACTGCTTGATGAAACCGTGGATATGGAGGATGTCCTGGCGACGTTGGTCGATTTGGCACGACGCAAAGCCATTAGCATCACCGAAGTGAAAGAGGATGGCTGGTTTCGCACTGGCTATGACTTTGTCTACCGCCGCGAACTGCAAGATGTGCCGTTACAGCCCTATGAGGCCGAATTGATTAAGGGCATCTTTGGCAATAAGGATGAAGTGAAGCTCTCTGCGCTCAAGAACAAGTTCTATACCAAGCTGCCAGGGATTCGCAAGGCGATGTACGCCGCCCTGGTCGAGAGCGATCTCTTCCCGCGCAACCCACAGAATGTGCGCTATCTCTATTATGCAGTCGGCGTCCTGTCAATGTTTCTGGCAGCGGTGGTCGGCTGTGTCGTCTTTGGCATGTTTGGGGAAATTGCACCCTTCGCCTCGGTGCTGCCCGGCTTTGGACTAGGAATCACTGCACTGGGCATGATCGGTTTAGCCCATGCGATGCCGCGCAAAACCGATCACGGTTCAGAGATTGCCGCCCGTTGGCGTGCCTTTCGCACCTATTTGAAGAATATAGAGAAATATTCGGATTTAGATGCCCAAAAGGAAATCTGGGATCGCTGGCTTCCCTATGCCATTGCCTTTGGCTTTGAGAAGGACTATATCCGTAAATTTGACAGTGTCCAGGCACCGCCACCAGGTTGGTACATTCCTGGCCAGGAGTATTACGGTCCCTACCGTGGCTGGTACTATGGCGGTGGCCCTCGTCCGCAGAGCAGCGGAGGCGGTTTGCCCAATCTCGGAGGTGGTGGCAGTGGCGAAAAAGGCGGCAGCAGTGGTGGCGGCCTTGGCGACATGAGCCGCGGCATGGCTGGTAGCCTTACCGCCATGAGTACCGGCCTCAGCACCATGTTGACCAGCGCCAGCACTGCACTTACCAGCCAACCTGCCTCTACCGGCTCAAGCAGTGGTGGCGGTTGGAGCGGTGGCGGTGGTGGATTTAGCGGTGGTGGTGGTGGCGGTGGCGGCGGTGGTGGTGGCGGTGGTGGATTCCGATAAATTGTCCGATGACATGCCCGTCAGCACCATTTGTAATTTGGGAATTGTGTAATTACGCAATTACTCAGTTACAAGAAGATACTTATTCTGACAGCTACTAGGAATAGTAGGATAAGGGGTACTTATGGTCGGTGGAGGAAGAATTGCAGGGATTGCGATGATGGTGGTCAGCGCCGTTCTCTTTGTGGCCTACCTATTCTGGTCGCAAGGCGCAGTGGAAGATTCAGGTGGCTTCCGGCTTGGATTGTTGTTGGCAGCCATCATTCTTGCACCGATCTTTGGCATCGGTGCTTATATCTTCAGCAAAGGCCGGGTTGAGCAGAGCCAGTTTGCCGAGGTTCAAAAGGAGAAAAAGCTGCTGAATATGGTATTGACCCAAGGCCAGGTCAATATCGGTGAGCTGGTAGCCGAATTGGAGATGCCGCGCGACGCAGTCGAGGATATGATTCGCAGCGTAGTGGGCAAACAACTTTTCAGCGGGGCGGTGGACTGGAAAAAAGGCGTTCTCTATAGTGTAGAAAGTCAGCAACTGACAGAAGGGCGCAAATGTCCCAACTGCGGTAGTGAACTCACCTTTGCTGGCAAGGGGCTAATCAAGTGTCCCTACTGTGGCAGTGAAGTCTTTTTAACCAAGCGTGCCGCGGCAAGTACGGCGTAGATATAAACTGCTGAGATTAGAGATTGAGAGATTGGGAGATTGCAAACTAATCTTCCAATCTCTCAATCTCCTAATCTGCTTACACAGAATTACACGATATCTGTAAGTATTAACAGGAGAAGAAACGTATGACCAATCGTTTTGTAGACCAAGCCAAGAGTCAATATGGCGCACTAGAGAAGTTGTTGTCTCGACTTCCTGGCGTGGGTGGCTATATGGATAAGGAGTTGCGCCGGGATGCTGACTACAAACTGCGTCAAATGATCGCAGAAAATTTGAGTCAACCCTTGCACGATCTGCTCTCTGTTCAGCAAAAGTTGCTCAAGGAAGGTGGCTTGTTGCTGTTGGATGAATGCGGAACCTGCGTTACACGCCTGCAAACCTTGATCGACCGGGTCAAGACTGCCAGCTATGGCTATGCTGGACTCTTTGATGCCATCAAAGTGCGCGAAGAGCAACTGGATGCGCTGCATCGTTTTGATGTGTCGCTGGCTGCCTCCGTCGAAAAGTTACAGACAGGAGTCAGCGCGCTGACCGAAGCTGTGAAATCGAGCGAAGCCAAAGAGAGCCTAGGCACCATCATTGAGCAAGTGACAGACCTGGTCGACGAACTCACCGAGCTCTTCAACAAGCGCAATCAAGCGATCATTGCGCCTGATCTACTGACCGATTCAACTTATGTGCCAGAGGTCGATCCGAAGTTGTTAAAGCCGTAGCAAAGTGGCAAGTTGCAAAGCTGCAAAGTAAATTTCAATTCTTCGACTCGTCAACTTTGCTACTCTGCCACTCTGCCACTCTGCCAACTTTTCTAAAGGAGTATTTCACCCATGCCACGAATTATTGACGTAATTTCTGCACCCGACCAAGGTGCGAACGATATGGTGAACCGGGTGCCAGAGTATGGCAACGGTGATTTTCGCCTGGGCAGCCAGGTGGTGGTGCGTGAAAGTCAACGCGCTGTCTTCTACCGCGATGGCAAGTCACTGGACCTCTTTGAACCAGGCAAACACACCATCACGACCATGAACCTGCCCTTGTTAACCGGGTTGATGCGCCTCTTTACAGGGGGCAACGACGTCTTTCAAGCAGAAGTTTACTTTGTTAACATGCGCGAGTTTACCGACATGAAGTGGGGAACCCCACAGCCGATCAGCTTGCGTGATAGCGAACTCGGATTGGTCCGTCTGCGTGGTTTCGGCCAATATACCATGCAGATCAGCGATCCCAAGCTCTTTGTGGATAAAATTGTAGGGGCTCGCGGGCTCTATACCACGGCTCAAATTGAAGATTATCTGCGCACCGCCATTCTTAGCCGCATGACCGATATCTTGGGCGAGAATATGACCAGCATCTTTGACCTGCCCAAGCTCTTCGACGAACTAAGCGCTGGGATTCGAGCCAAAGTACAGGATGACTTCACGGCGATGGGTATTGCGCTCAAACAGTTCATGATCGCCTCGATCACCCCAACGGATGAGACCGCCAAGGCGATTGACGAACGTGCCAGTATGGGTGCCGTGGGCAACCTCGACGCCTATATGAAGTTCAAGACAGCCCGTGCTGTGGGTGATGCTGCCCAACAGGAGGGAGGCGGAAGTGGTGCCGGTTTAGGTTTGGGTGCTGGCATTGGGATGGGTGCAGGAATGGCCCAGGCCGTCGCTGGCGCAATGGCGAGTGCTAATCAGGCTGCATCTACCCCGGCTGCTCAGCCACAGGCATCCTCAGCTGCTGGCGCTAGCACGCCCGATGTCATGACACTCGAAGAAGCGGCTGCCTACTTGAAGGTTTCGGTTTCAGACATCGAGGTGATGGTTGCCGCAGGTGACCTGAAAGCGAAGAAGATTGGTAACCAGGTACGCATCAGTAAAAGTATTATTGATGCGTACCTTTCCAGCTAGGTTTGACGAGATGACAGGATGGCAAGATGAATGCAATTTTATCCTGTCACCCTGTCATCTTGTCATGCTGTTGGACCTTCATTGAATATAATCGGCATGTAGTAGATGTTTACCCCTGCC
The DNA here is from genome assembly GCA_046328715.1 of Caldilineaceae bacterium. Taxonomy (GTDB): domain Bacteria; phylum Chloroflexota; class Anaerolineae; order Caldilineales; family Caldilineaceae; genus JAXLWB01. The sequence goes on from JAXLWB010000088.1 coordinate 10,551, forward strand.
TTAGTCACAAGCAGCAGTGCATCCACTGGCTGATTTGTGCCATCCCCTGTCACAACCAGCACGACTTCTTGCTGGTTAGCCAACGTAAATGGGGCCAGATCGAGCACAGTGGTTGCGCAATTGGTCCCTGCTTTTGCTACCGTCAAATCATAGTTGCCCGGCGAGACAAACACCGAAGCATTGTTCAGATACTTCAAACCCGCTAAACCGCTCACTACTGTTCCATCGTTTGTACAAATATCGACCGCAGTGTCATCGATTGCAGTTGCCAAGGGAGCCGCATGGATCACTGTGATCTTGGCTTTGTCAGAAGGTGTCTCTGGCCCTGGCGGAATGGTACCTGGAGGAACAGAACCATTTACCGCTGCTTCTGCAACTCCACTCTTGAGCCAAGTTGCATAGGTCAGAAGACAAAGCGCTGTGGTCAGCATCAAAATCAGTAGACCAAAGCGGAACTTTTGCTTCTCGAAAGACCATTGTTTCAACACGACAGAAACTCCTTTACGGTTATACTCTCAAGACCGCTGTTCTGCTTCGATGATCGCCTCCTTGCTGCTGTGTTGAAAGCACAACCCATAGTCTGATTCCCCGTTGGGGGCCGATTCCGTACCGGACATTTCAGCTTAGGTAACCGTTTGCGTAGCAAACAAACCTGATACTGGTTGATTTCCCAAATCTGAAATATGTCCTTCTGGTAAACGCTAAGTAGCATCAATTGGGTACGGATAGAAGAGGATATACATGGTATACTTTAGGGTATGACTATTCATATCCTTGCACCGGATGTGGCGGCAAAAATTGCTGCTGGCGAAGTCGTGGAACGCCCAGCCAATGCTGCCAAAGAACTGATTGAAAACAGCCTAGATGCAGGAGCCAATGAAGTACGGGTAGAAATTCGCGAAGGAGGTCGGCGTCTTCTCCGTGTGATCGACACCGGTCACGGCATGACTGCTGAAGATGCCCCACTTGCTTTCGCCCGCCACGCCACGAGTAAATTACAGACAGCCGACGATCTTGATCGAATTGCTACCTTTGGTTTTCGCGGTGAAGCACTTTATAGCATTGCGGCTGTCAGCCACATCACGCTACTTACCCGACACAAGAGTGAAGAATTTGGTCTCCAACTGCGCTTAGAGGGCGGTGAAGTGGTAAGCCAGAATCGTGCCGGTTCGCCGGTGGGTACCTCGATCACAATCGAGCATCTCTTCTTCAACACACCAGCCCGCGCCAAATTCCTGCGCCAACCTGCCACCGAAGCCGGCCAGATTGCCAGTGTCATCCAACGCTACGCCCTGGCCTATCCCCATGTGCGCTTTAGCCTGATCAATGAGGGTAAACTTGTATTCCAAAGCAACGGCAGCGGTGATCTTTTCGATGTCCTGGTCAAGGTTTTTGGCGTCGAAGAAGCCAAACAGATGGTTCACTTAGGCATCAGAAACAAGGGGCAAGATGCCGAAGAGCAAGGGTTCGACCTGATTGAAGAAGTCGATTTCATGGGCGGCTCAAGCCGTGACAATCTCCACTCTCCCACTCTCCTACTCTCTCAATCGCCACTTGTCAGCGGCTACACCAGCCTTCCTTCGCTCAATCGCCCCAACCGAGCTGGGATCACACTCTTTGTCAATCGTCGCTATGTCGAAGATCGCACCATCACCCATGCGGTGGTGCAAGCCTATCATACATTATTGCCCGGTGGACGCTTCCCGCTGGCGGTCGTTTTGATTGAACTCGATCCCAGCCTGGTCGATGTCAATGTCCATCCGCAAAAGACCCAAGTTCGTTTTGTCGAAGAGCGTCGTGTCTTCAACGCCGTGCAAAAAGCCATCCGTCGCGCTGTAATCGACGTAACGCCCATACCTGAAATGTCGGTGGGGGTGGAGGAAGGAGGAATGAGGAGTGAACTTTCCCCTACCTCACCCCTTACCCCTCTTTCCTCAACCTGGTCCGAGCGGCGTGATCTCATCCTCAATGCTGGCCATCAACAGCAATCCTTTGAACTTTATCCATCACGGACGGTGTCGCCTGCGCCAGAGGTAGACACGGAAAAAATGAATGGACAAGGAGCCGCCGCCCCCAGGTCAGACGAGACAAGGCGACAAGGAGAAAATGAGACAATCTCCCAATCTCCCAATCTCCCATCCTTCCCGGACAATCCTCCAATCCGCAATTCACAATCCGCAATCCAAAATCCAAAATCCACCCTTCCCCCCCTGCGCGTTGTCGGCCAGATCGGGGCCATGTATATCGTCGCCGAGGGACCGAGTGGCGTCTACCTGATCGACCAACATGCTGCACACGAGCGGATTTTGTATGAAAAGTTTATGGAACAGCGCTATGGATTGGTGCAGGGCGGCGTACCCAAGCAGCATCTACTGACGCCATTGACTCTTCATGCTGGTTCAGCCCTGGCGGGTTGGGTAGAGCGCTACCTGGATACCCTGGGCGATGTCGGTTTTGAGATCGAACCCTTTGGTAGCGACACCTATCTGATCCGTGCTGTGCCCAGCGTGCTCTCTGGCGATGATCCATTACGCAGTCTGGAAGAGATCGTGCTA
>JAXLWB010000089.1:0-6591 GCA_046328715.1 Caldilineaceae bacterium
CGTTTTGCTAATCTACCGGTTGAATAACTCCGAACTGACGTTATTAGTACGTTGGCGCGGCTTCATACGACGCAATCGACGCATCCTTGGACTGGATATAGCCGAGGTCGTCGACGCCGTTAAGTAGGCAGAGCTTGCGGAAGGGATCGATCTCGAAGCCAACGCTTTGCCCATCGGGCAGGGTGACCGATTGATTTTCCAGGTTGACGGTGACCTGGGTATCCGGCTCTTCTTCGACCAAGTCGAGCAGCATGTTGACGGTCGCTTCGGGCAATGGCACTGGTAGCAGACCGTTCTTGAGTGAGTTGTTGTAGAAAATATCGGCGAAGACTGGAGCAATCACAGCCTTGAAGCCATATTCGGTTAGCGCCCAAACCGCGTGTTCGCGGCTAGAACCGCTGCCAAAGTTGCGCCCGGCAATCAAAATCTTGCCATCCTTGTACTCTGGCTGATTGAGCACAAAATCAGGCTTGGGTGACCCATCGGCATTGTAGCGCCAACTGGAAAAAAGGCCATCGCCCATGCCCTCTTTGGTCACGGCGGTCAAAAAGCGTGCCGGGATGATCTGATCGGTGTCGACATTTTCCGCCCGCAGCGGCACGGCAGCGGCGGTGAGTGTTTGATATTTTTCCATAGTATGAAGAGAGTGGAGATTGGAGATTGGAGACTATGCATAATCTCTAATCTCCAATCTCAATAAATTACTTGTCTACAGGATCTCCCGCACATCCACAACCTTGCCCTTGACCGCGGCGGCGGCAGCCATGATTGGGCTCATGAGCAGACTGCGCGAACCAGGTCCTTGACGGCCCTGGAAGTTGCGATTGCTGGTGCTGGCGACGTATTTGCCGGCACCAGCTTTATCATCGTTCATGGCCAGACACATCGAGCAGCCTGCACCACGCCACTCAAAGCCTGCCTCAGAGAAGATGCGATCCAGCCCTTCCGCTTCGGCCATGGCCTTGACTGCCTTGGAGCCAGGGACGACAAGTGCCTGTACGTTGCCAGCCACCTTTTTGCCTTTGACGAGGTTGGCCGCTTCGCGCAGATCTTCGATGCGGCTGTTGGTGCAGGAGCCGATAAAGACGATATCAATCGCCTGACCTTCTATTGGCTGGCCCGGCGTCAAGCCCATGTATTCCATTGCCGACAGCAGGCTGCGCCGATCGGCGGGGTCTGCCAACTCTTCTGGCGTGGGAATGTGGCCACGCACGCCAATACCCTGGCCAGGATTGGTGCCGTAGGTGACCATTGGTTCGAGTTTGTTGGCATCGAGGGTCATTTCCCGATCAAAGGCGGCGTCGGCATCGGTGACCAGCGTCTGCCAATAGGCGATGGCCTTGTCCCATTGTTCGCCCTTGGGGGCAAAGGGGCGGCCTTGAATGTACTCAAAGGTGGTCGCATCGGGTGCGATCATGCCGGCACGCGCTCCACCTTCGATGCTCATGTTGCAGATCGTCATGCGATTGGCCATGCTCAGCTTGCGGATGGCACTGCCACGATATTCAAAGACATAACCTGCGCCACCGCCTGCACCATTCTGGGCGATGATGCCGAGGATAATATCCTTGGCCGTCACGCCAAAGCCAAGCTCACCTTCGACGTTGATTGCCATCGTCTTCGGTTTCTTTTGCAACAGACATTGGGTGGCCAGCACGTGGCCGACTTCGCTGGTGCCGATACCAAAGGCCAAGGCGCCAAAGGCACCATGGGTGCTGGTGTGGCTGTCACCGCAGACGATCGTCATGCCCGGTTGGGTGACACCCATTTCGGGACCAACCACATGGACGATGCCCTGCACGTCGCCTTCGATGTCCCAGAGCGTAACCCCAAAGTCGGCGCAGTTCTGGCGCAGGGTGCGTACCTGGGTCGCAGCATCGCTGGGCCACAGTTCAATCTCCACCCCTTGCCGGGTTGGGATGGCGTGGTCCATGGTGGCAAAGGTCTTGTCGGGGCGGCGGACCTTGAGGCCGCGTTCACGCAGCATGGCAAAGGCTTGTGGTGAAGTCACTTCATGGACAAGGTGTGCATCAATATAGAGCACGGCAGGCGCGCCCGGGTCCTGTGAAACCACATGGCGATCCCAAACTTTTTCAAATAATGTCTTTCCCATAACACTGATCCCTATCAAAGATATTCAACATGATTTTTCATATCATCTACTGAGTAAACAGCACATATCAACTCAAGTGACTTGACCCAAGCGCCAAGATTGTTGTCCTGTTGAGTGCCAAAGACAATTCCAGCATGCTCAACACCAGAGGCGGCTAATATCAAATAATCAGTATCGGCAGTAACCAGTACGTAACCCATCGCAGTTGCTCTTGCCAGATGATTTGGATCTGAATCCCCGAATAATCCAAGATCACCCACAGTTACAGCATTGATTCCACGTCTTCGTAATTGAGTAGCAATTTTTGGAGAAAGGTTTTCATCTAAATAAAGGCTGATGACGGCTGCCAACTCGTTTCTCCTTCATTACCTTAGCCAATTGCTGTCTTTCTTCAATATTTTTGTCAATCTCGCTCTTATGGTCATAGTAGTAGGCGAGCGCACTATATACCTGAGGCAGGGACAAGTCGTACCAGTCGGCGATTTCATCTGCATCGAGCATCTGATAAACCTTCGCTATTGCAATATCTGCCACTGTTATTGTTGTCCCCAAAACATAGGGGCGGCCATTTCGTATCTTTGGATCAGTAGCAATAAAGTCTATCGATTGAATCACAGCGGACATATGAGTTTGTACCTTATATCCAGAAATCTTCTGCACTGTATAAGCTGAGTCACTATAGTTTACTGAACCTGTACCTAGAGACCAACTTTATCTAGGTCTTGATGTTAACTGGAGGGGCACAAACGTGTAAAGAGACAAAGAGGCCCCAAATGAGCAGACAAAGTCGGCATCGAGAAGAGGAAAATTGAATTGACAGGGTCGGGCTGAGGCGCTAAACTGCACTTACTTACACAGTAAAGTAAAATGCAAGTAACGATTTAGCTTTCGGGGTAACACAACAACGAATGAAGAAAGCAACGAAAACACCTTGTGATTTCTTCGTTCCTTTCTTCATTCGCTGTTGTTATGCCTGCATAGTTATATTATAAATGCAGGCCACAGTTTGGGGAGCTTGGTGACTCTGTACAGAACGCAACGCATCAAGGTCATCCTTACACCGAGCAGAAGTTCTCACCCACCCCAGGTGTTTTCTGCCAACTGTGGCCCACATGCTTCCTATCCTACCGTCGCAAGATAAACCTAAGATTGGTAACAGACTAGTTCATGATGAAAACAAAGCCTTCGACTACCCACCTGCTCCCAGGTTTGATTGTAAAGAATCACCGTTTTCAGCTTCCGTTTGACTATGCGAATCCAACAACAACCATTGAACTCTTTGCTCGCGAAGTCATTGCTGCCGATCAACCCAAACGTGACCTGCCGTATATGGTCTACTTTCAAGGCGGGCCGGGCAGCGGATCACCACGCCCCAACGACAACAGCGGCTGGATCAAGCGCGTCTTGCAGGAATATCGACTGCTGCTGCTTGACCAACGGGGAACGGGACTCAGCACCCCGATTACGGCACAGACGATGCGCCGTTTTGCTTCAGCGCAGGCACAGGCAGAGTATCTCAAACATTTCCGGGCCGACAATATCATCAATGACGCTGAGGCGATCCGTCAGGCGCTGATCGGCGATCAGCGTTGGAGCATCATGGGCCAGAGCTATGGCGGCTTTTGTCTGTTGCGCTATCTTTCGGCTGCACCCCAAGGACTGAACGAGGCATTGATCACAGGCGGTATTCCCTCACTCACCCGTCCTGCCGAAGATGTCTATCGGGCGACCTATCCCCGCGTGGCCGAGAAGAATCGCCGCTACTATCAGCGCTACCCTGAAGATGAGGCATTGGTGGCTGAGATCGTGCGCCATTTACTCAGCCATGACATACGTTTGCCCAGCGGCGGGCGCTTGACCGCACAACGCTTTCAACAGCTTGGCTTGCAATTTGGTATGAGCGACGGCTTTGAGGCGATTCATTATCTGTTGGAAGAAGCCTTTGTTGCAGGGGCGAGCGGACGGGAGATCAACTGGAATTTCCTCTTTCACCTGGAGCGGTTACAAAGTTTCGACACCAACCCGATCTTCTCGATCTTGCACGAAGCGATCTATGCCCAAAAGCAGGCAACGCGTTGGGCTGCCGAGCGTGTGCTGGATGAATTTCCTGAATTCGAACCGAATCAGACAGGTCGGGTGTTATTTACTGGCGAAATGATCTATCCGTGGATGTTCGATGAATACAGGCAACTACAGCCGCTCAAAGCTGCTGCCGAACTGATCGCCCACTACGAAGATTGGCCCGCACTCTACGATCTACAACAGCTTGCCCAGAATCGGGTGCCAGTAGCCGCTGCGGTTTACTATGATGACATGTATGTTCATCGTCAGTTCTCGGAGGAGACTGCGGCCCTCGTGCCCAACATCAAGCTTTGGATCACCAATCAGTACGAGCACAATGGCCTCCGTGCTGATGGCGAAGCGATTGTGGATCGGCTGCTAAAGATGGTGCGGGGAAGCCTGTAGCGGATGGCGAGTGGCGGTATACAGAACCCCACGCGTCAGCACGGGGTGGCGGGTGGCGTGCTAATTCGCAATTCACAATTCGCAATTCCCTATCAGGAAGGTGCCATTGAATCAACTTTTTGAGAACCATTTCGGCCTTGTGCTGGTTACGACCGTCTTTACGACGGTTTTGGCCGTCATTACTGGCGTCTATACCTATCAGTCCTGGTACAAACCCACAACAGGTTTGGCCAAGATTGGCTCACGCATTAGCTTTTTATGGTGGACGCTGGCGATCTTTGTGTTGGCCATTCTCTACAGCTATAAGATTCTGATTTTCTACATCTGGCTGATGGCGTTCCTGGCGCTCAAAGAATTTCTCTCAATGACGCCCACGCGGCGCGCCGATCGGCGGGTGCTCTTCTTTGCTTATCTGGCCTTACCGATTCAGTTTATCCTGATCCTGTTCCATCAGAAGGATCTCTTTGTCGTCTTTGTGCCGATCCATGTCTTCCTGGTCTTGCCGATCATTATGGTATTAAGCGGCGAGACCAAAGGATTTCTACAAGCGTGGGCGCTGTTGGGCTGGGGCATCATCACCACAGTCTACAGTTTGGGCTTTCTTGCCTATCTCTTGGTGCTGCCCGTTGCTCAGAGCCCGACAGTGGCTGGCAGCGGACTCTTCCTGTTTCTAGTCGGCCTGGCGCAGCTCAACCATGCGGCGCAATATGTCTTTGGCAAACGTTTTTCTTCTCCGCAACTGAGCCTCAAGGTGAGCACGACGCGCAACTGGGCGAGTTTGCTGGGCAGCATCGTAGTCAGCATTCCGGCGGCGATGATTTTGGCCCCCTGGCTCACGCCCTTTAGCCAACTCGAAGCAGCAATGATGGGGGCGATCATTGCTGTGGGTGCCTTTATTGGCTACATCATTCTCTCGGCCATCAAGGGCGATCTGCAATTTAAAGATCGAGGCACGATGACCCCAGGGCGAGGCGGCATTCTCAACCGCATCGACACCTTTATCTACACAGCGCCATTGTTCTATTACCTGGTTCATCTTTTGCATTTTGGGTAGCTATTATGAAATATCTTCAAATGCTCTTTTTTATCCTGATAGTTCGCCCATTGGTGGCAGTGGTGTTAGGATTAGATCTGTTGGGCGTGGAACGGTTACCATTGCAAGGGCCGGCCATTATTGCCGCTAACCACAACAGCCACCTGGACACGCTGACCTTGATGTCGCTCTGGCCGCTAGAGCGATTGTACAAGGTGCGCCCAATTGCGGCTGCGGATTACTTTCTGACCAATCCGATTCTCTCCTGGTTTAGCCGCAACATCATGCACATCATTCCGATCGACCGCCAACGCAAGGATCGCAGCGTCGATGCCCTGGCTGAATCGTCCGAATCTTTGGCGGAAGAGAATATTTTGCTGCTCTTTCCCGAAGGATCCCGGGGAGAGCCGGAGAAGCTGAGTAGCTTTAAGAGTGGCATCGCCCGCTTGACCGAGCGCCATCCCGAGGCACCGATTATCCCGATCTTTATGCATGGCTTGGGCAAGGCATTGCCACGCGGCACCTTTTTGCTGGTTCCATTTTTTGTCGATATTATCATTGGTGAGCCAATTTACTGGCGTGGTTCGGTGGCGGCGACCATGCAGGAATACGAACAGGCCATGAGCAAATTGGCTGAACAGATTGATGCACCGCCGTGGGAGTAACGATGGGTGAAGAACCACCACTTTTAGAAGTAAACCACCTCTCGGTCGATTATGTGGCCGTTGGCAAAAAGCCAGCCCACGCGCTCGAGGATGTCAGCTTTCAACTGCGCCGGGGCGAAATGCTCGGGGTGGTGGGCGAAAGCGGCTGCGGCAAGACAACCTTGATGCTGGCGCTGATGCGGCTGTTGCCAGGGGCAGGGCGCATCGTCGAGGGGCAGGTCAAGCTGCAAGGGCGAGACATTCTCGATCTGAGCGAAGCCGAGATGGCGGATGTTCGATGGAAAAACATCTCGATGATCTTCCAAGGGGCGATG
>JAXLWB010000009.1:0-249164 GCA_046328715.1 Caldilineaceae bacterium
AAGTCCCTTTGTGGAAGCCCGCAACGCCAAAGGGACTTGCATATCATTCAAACTTATATACCAGAGTACACCTAGGACAAGAGACTGATTCAGTAGAAAAGTGGTTCAATGATGAATTTGAGAGCCCAGCCACTGATGCTATCAGGAAAGCAATTTCCGAATCCCAAATGTCATCATTAGACTGGAGCAATCTCATCCGATTTGTTGCCCTTCAAGATGTGCGCACTCCAGCGAGGTTAGTCGAAAATCTGGGAAGATGGCATTCTACACTTCCTAAGCTTTTTGAGCAGACATTAGAGCGTAGCGTTAATAAGTTGCAGACTCAAAATCCTTATGAGTTCCAACACAGAAACTTTAGCTCAGCAAGCACTGTTGAATTTCCAGTAAAAGTACAGGTCATCAGAGATTCAGTACAACCGCAGATTAAGGCAGAAGCAGTTGTAGGTAGACAAATGTGGCTCTGGGGTATAGAGCGTATACTAAACTATACTGCTCGAATTCTTCATCAACATAGATGGACTATTTTGAAACCCTATCCTGGTTTTAATTGGTTTACTAGCGATGATCCAGTTATCAAATTGAACTATTATAAAAACGATAAATATGATTTTGGTGGTGGGTACGGTTTTAAAGGTACAGAGATATTTCTGCCGCTGAGTCCAGAACACTTGCTCTACACTCAAGTTGGACACTCTCGCAAATCAAGAGGTACTCGCCTTGCTCTAAAGGAAACACAGATTTTCCGCAAATGTATCGCCGAACATTCGCATCGAATGATTTTCTGTCAGAAGCCTGATAGTGAGGTTATTACTTATCGAACTAGAAAAGTCGATAAAAGCCAATTCGATTTTGAAGCGGAACAATGGCGTAACTGGCATTCAGAACAGTCTGCAGCAGAAGTTAAGCTACAGCAAGATAATGGTCTCATAGTCACCAATAGAGAATGTGGCAAATAATTCGCTATGTGATTACCTAATATGAAGTTAGCATGTACTGTTCAAAAACACAACAAAATTTAGGCCGCCAAAGTCATTATGAAATCGCTGAAAATGACAGTACATACCCAATTTGTGAACAACTTAATTTTACAAAATGCTCTTTGGCGCTCAAACCGTAAACTCGAAAGAGCTTTTCTTCCAAGTCTCGGGCGGCGATACTCTTGGGGCGTTGGAAGACAGCGTTAGGCTGGCTGGTTTCATAGTCTCATACACAAGAAATCATCAGGACAAGTGGGTTCATTTCGTTGCTGAAGCGGGTGACACTCGTTGATAGGAGTTATACAGATTGTCATTGATCACATAGGCCAGGCCATTGGCGACCAATTCCGAATCTTCGGTCAACACATGCGCCTGATAAGCCCATCCATCGGGCAGGTCGAGCCGGTCACCCAACGTTTCCAAGTCATCAATCGTTAGGCTAGGATCGGCGATTTGAGCGTAGGATTGCATGCGGTAGACATCGCCTTCGGGTGAAGTCAGTTCGTATACCATGTTGCCTTTTCGGTAAAGGAAGGTTGTGGTGCGTTGCACATGGTTGGGCGTGTAGAACTTGTCACCAACAGTACCCTGCCAGATTTTTGTTTCCAACACGGCGCGCTGAGTCATCTCGATACCGCCAAAATCGACCACTTTCCCTGTTGCCGTTGCCCCACCACCCACGATGCTATTCAATACCCAATAACGTGGGCCGTTGAGTTTCACGGCAACAGCCCCGTATTGCTGCTTCAATGCTTCACTATCCAATTTGGCCCACAGATCGGCAGGGCAAGCGTTTGACCCCAAGGTATTGTAGACTTCAACATGGAAGGTAAGCCCATTTCGGAAAACGGGGATAATTTCGCAGTAGCGATAGTCGCGCAAATCGGAAGGCAGGGGTGAAGATTGCGTAGCAGCGGTTGCGGGAATCGTGGAAACCTTTGTGACACCTCTACAGGCTGCTAACACAAAGACAAGCATGAGGGTAGTAAGCATAAACTTCTTCATGGGAGGGCTCCTTTTCATTAATCACATTTATAATTTATACATTGTATAAATTATACACAGTATGGTATTATTACGTCAAAAGCAAATCGCACCTGTAGAAGGAAATGTTTATGCCTCGCCCAAAGAAGACCATAGATGAATTGCAATCTACCCGAGAAAAAATTCTGGATATAGCCCTTGCCATTTTGCAGGAAAATGGCCCGGAAGCAATCACCAGCCGAGCCATTGCTGAGCGAATGAAGGTGGCACACATGTTTCTGTTCACCTATTTCAAAAATCAAGCGGAGTTATTGGCGGCTTTACGAGATCGCGAAACAGCGAAATGGTACGCTCGCCAGGAGGAGATCAGCAGGCGGGTTGCGACAGAAGCGGTCCCCAGATTGGTAGAGGAAATGCTCGAACTGATTGCCAATTTTCCTCGGGAAAATCCAAAGCTCTTTCGTCTGGCTTGGGTTATACCGGAGGTTACTGGAGCCAGCCCAAAAGAAAGTCGCCTACGTATGTATAATACAGTTGGCAATCTGGCAAAGTTGCTTGCAATAGGAATGGGAAAAGGGGATTACGTGAGGCGCGATCCGTTTCTAGCCGCCGGAGTCATCCTAGGCATGGTGAACCTACCCTCCATTCTTTTTCATAGCGGCAAAATTGTAGATACATTCGTGCGTGATCGGATGGTGGCTGAGATGTTTAGTGCCGCAAAGATCTATTTAAAGAATGAAGAGGAAAGTGGCATTCAGGAATAGCGCTTCACAAGCAACACAAACTCCAGCTTGCTAAAATCACTGCAAAAGCGCTGAATCGGTTCAAACCCCGCCTGCTCCCACACTCGCTTCGCCCGCTGATTAAAGTCAGCAATCGTGACGCGCAACATCGATGGGGCAAAAGTATGTAAGGCAAACGCAATCACGGCATCGCGGAAGAGTGCGCCGTGACCTTGTCCGGTAAGGTCAGGTCGCATGCCCATGCCGATGTCGAGAGCATTGGCACCATAATCACCGCCTGGCACCTGTCCATCCTTACCAAAGGTACAAAAGCCAATCAACTCGTCTGTTTCATCGACCAAGGCATGACAGGCAACCGCTGGCTCCAGAAAATAGTCCGGCGAGGCATCGGCATCATCGGCGTCTAAATTGTAAACGTCATAAGGTGGTGGGTAACGCCAAGCCAGAAACGCTCTTACTTGGGCTTCATTCACTGGGATAATTTGTATTTGCATCGTTATCCTATCCGCCATGCCACCATTTCAGGTTTCAACGAGGCCAACGCAGGCTGCCCCTTCTCATTGCACAGACGGATGGTAGCGTGCAGCGACTTGCCTTGCGCCAAACACTCCTCCACCAGCGTCCAAGGCAGCGTCGTGTTGAGACCGATCTTGCTGCGCCCGATCTTCTGAAACTGTGTGCCCCAGACCAAATAGATGAAGCGTTCACCACGCTTGCCTTGCACATAGGGACCAGCAAAATCCTGCCCTTCTGGCTTGACCGTCACCTCAAAGCGAAAGTGTAGAGAATCCGCCTTTACGGACTGAGCGTCAACCACCTCTTCCTTGCCACGCTGAAGCCCAACCTCTGTTCCTGGCAGACAAACTGGCAAATCTACACAGATCCATTCAAGCGTCAATTGCTGTGTATTCACAATCCGTTCCCCCATTTTCACGGTCAATCGTTCCTCGCCATACTCAAGCCAAAGCTTTGGTTGAAGCTATTGCCAATAATCCGCTCAATCCGCTCCCGTAAATCCGTTGGCAGCGCGCGCCAATCGCCCAAAGATCGGCTCTAATGCTCGGTACGTATCCTGTGTGATCGTCAGCAACTCATCGTAGACTGCGCTGTTTGCCGGATTGGGCTCCACTGTGTTGATAATCGGTGTACGGCGCGTGGCGATCTCCCAGTCGTAGAGTCCGACGGCGACGCCGCCTGCTACCGCTGCGCCCCAACTGGTTGCCTCGCCCTTCAGTTCCAGTTCATGAACAGGCAACTTCCAGCAATCAGCAAAGATCTGCCGCCAGAGTGGACTTTTGCTGCCGCCACCGATCAAGCGAATCGAATGAATATCATGGACCTGTGAACGCATCACATCGAGGATCATGCGCAGGGTCATCGCCACCCCCTCCAGCGCAGCACGGGCCATTTCAGCGCGGCCATGCGACATCGCCATGCCGATCCACGAGGCACGGGCCAGAGGGTTCCACCAGGGGCTGCGTTCACCCAGCAAGTAAGGCAAGAAAAGTAGACCCTTAGCACCGGCTGGAACGGATGCCGCCATCTGATCGAGTTCGCTAGCCCCTCGGCTGCCGCGCACTCCTTCAAGCACTTCCCATGCCCAGTCGCGCGCACCGCCAGCCGCCTGCGTGGAGCCAGTTGGCATGTAATAGTCGGGGTGCAAATAGTGAAAGGTGAAGACCTTTTTCGCCGGATCAACGAGTGGCTGGCGGCTACAGATACTGATCCAGGCTGACGAGCCGACATAACAGTAGGCTTCACCTGGCGCAACGACGCCTGCACCCACGCCGGCGCACGAGCCATCTCCGCCGCCGATCACAACGGGTGTGCCAGCGGCTAACCCCGTTTCTTGTGCGGCGCTGGTGGTTATTTCACCCACAACGGCGTTTGAGGGACGCAAAGCGGGAAGTTTCGCTGGATCAAGCCCAACTTTTTCAATCATTTCCGTGAGCCAGGTGCGGCTGGCAAGATCGAACATATTGGTGCCCGAGGCGTCTGAGTAGTCGGTGACTCGGTTGCCGGTGAGTTTGAAAACGCAATAATCCTTCGGGATGAAGACACAATCGGTCTTCTCATAGAGTTCGGGCTGGTGGTCGCGCATCCACATCAACTTAGCCATCGTATAGGCGGCGCTTGCTCGATGACCGGTACGTTGATAGACCTCATCCAGCCCCAGGATCTCACCGATCTGTTCGGCTTGATGTTGTGCCCGCTGATCGGCCCAGATGATGCAGGAGCGCAATGGATTTCCTGCTTTGTCGATTGGCGTCATACCCATCATGTGGCCACTGAAGGAGACAGCCGCGATTTCCTGGGCGTTGAGTTTGGCTTCGCTGATCAGCCGTTTCGAGGTATCGCAGACGGCGCGCCACCAATCCTCGGGGTTTTGTTCGACCCAGTTAGGTTGCGGATAGGCGGTCTCATATTCGGCAAACGAGGTAGCCACCAGTTTACCTTCCGCATCGAAGAGATTGGCCTTGTTGCCAGTGGTGCCCAAATCGTGGGCCAGAATATAGGTGCGGGCTGCCATAAACTATCCTTTGCGTAACTTAATTTAGCTTGCGTATGTCAGAGAGTGAAGTTGCGTCAAGCGGAGTAGTTAGTATAACATGGAGCATACACTACGCTGATTTCCCCATCCCAATTTGTTTGATCAAGTTTATTTGACGAGGTACCACGCAATCATTGAGCAGTATGCCGCTCACTTTCTATACATTCTAGACATGGCTCTATTTTTCCGATGGGGGTTGACATGTGTTGGCACGAGCCAGGCAGATGCAAACCAGCATGGAAAGTGTCTTATTCCTTGGATAAGGAGAGATAAGAAGCATGCCTCAGCCTGACAATATTGATTCCAGTTTGGTCGACGCTGAACTTAAAAAAGCAGAAGCGCGCTTTCTACGAAAGGGTGTATTATTTAGCGGCATTCTATTCCTTTTGGTGACGATTGGAGCTCAGTTTGGTACAGTTCCTCCTGAGGTTGTTCGCAGTGCCAGCCTCCTAATGGTGGTTATTGCGTTCTTTTTATTTGTTACTTATTGGTGGCTAGGGCGTGTTGCCGATGGATACCGTTACGTCTATATTATCCGTTTCACATTACTTTCTCTAGTGCAACTTGTTGGCTTATCCTTGGCCTATTATGCGCCAAGTCCCTATGCATTTATTCCAATTCTGCTTGTCAATGTGGCATCTGGTAGTATTATTGGCTCCTCGACTGTGCTGTTGGGTATCTATTTTGTGGCAATGACGATTGGCTGGGTTTTTGTACTTTTGCAAACGGTACCACCTGCCTCCGCAGATTTTCGTTATTATCTTTCTCTTTATGGCGTTGCTATAGGATTAGCCTTTACCTTGCATATTGTGCGACGTAACACACTGCAAGAATTGGTACAACTACAGCTCGCTGAAAGAGAGCGCAATCAGGAGTTGGAGGAAGCCAAAGTTCAGCTTGAGTTGCAGAAACAGCAGTTAACCACCACGGTGCAGGATCTAGAGCAGGCAAAGATCCTGGCAGAATCGGCCAATCATGCCAAGAGTCATTTTCTGGCGATGATGAGCCACGAGATTCGCACGCCAATGAATGGCGTCATGGGAATGGCAAGTTTGCTCGCCAACAGTAAACTCGCAGCCGAGCAACAGGAATATGTGGAAACGATTCATAATAGCGGCGAGTCACTCCTCAATATCATCAATGATATCCTTGACTTTTCCAAAATTGAAGCTGCTAGCCTCAGGCTCGAATCGGTTCCCTTCAAGTTGGCGCAATGCATTGAAGATGTCGTCCATTTGTTTCTTCCACTGGCCACGGAGAAGAACGTCCAGTTGGCTTCTGTCCTGGCACCTGAGCTACCGGCCTGGGTTGTCGGCGATCCCCATCGTTTGAAGCAGATCTTGATGAATTTGGTGAACAATGCGATTAAGTTTACCGATCAAGGGACAATCTTGCTCAAGGTAAATTCGGTGGTAGACGAAACAAAGTCAGCAATGGAAACGACTTCGCTGTACATTCGTTTCACCGTAACCGATACGGGCATCGGCATTTCGCAGGAAAAACTACCCCATCTCTTCACACCATTCAGCCAACTCGACTACTCAACCACGCGCAAGTACGGCGGCACAGGGCTTGGTTTGGTCATCAGCAAACGTCTCTGTGAACTGATGGAAGGTAGCATGTGGGTGGAAAGCGACGAGGGCAGTGGCTCCACTTTCCATTTCATCATCAAACTTGAGCCATTTCACGACTCTCTACCAGCCGAGTCCGTTTCACTGGGCGGGCAAAACTCCAACCCTCATTACACGGAAAAGACTGTTGTCGATCAGGAGTTTGCGCAGCGCTACCCGCTGCGAATTTTGGTGGCAGAAGACAATCCCGTCAATCAGAAAGTTGAGCGATTGCTGTTGGAAAAACTGGGCTATCAGGTCGATTTAGCATGTAGTGGCGTCGAGGCTGTGGCTGCCGCTGAGCGCAAGCAGTATGACCTGATCCTCATGGACGTTCAGATGCCAGAGATGGACGGGTTACAAGCGACCCAACTCATCCGTGCACGTGCGCTTTCACCGGTTGCGCCCCGTATTGTTGCGTTGACGGCCGCGGTCATGCCCGAAGATATCAAGATATCGTTGGAAGCGGGGATGGATGCCTATCTCAGCAAACCTATCCAGATCGAGGCACTCATCAACCAATTGAAAACTTGTCATGAGGTAATCCAAGCAGAGAGGGGTGTGAAGGAACAAGAGAGTCGGTACTAACCTGTCCATTCAGGAGGAAGAGAGAGGAAAGCGGTTTGACCAGTAGGAGGGATCCTAACCGAACAGGTCTTACCGCGGGGTGTTCAACAGTACTTATCAAAATAAACGTACATCATCAACAAAATTGGTCGAGGATGATCAAATTCGTTGACAAGTGCGTTTGCCCTGAACATTCCTACACAAACTATTGTGAAAATCATCAAAAGCCCAACTACTGAAACCCTGTCTACCGCCGCCGCAGTCGCTTGTTTGATCGACGCTCAACTGCACCCGATGACCAGAAACTCCCGGGAAATGCACTCAGCAGGCTCAAGAAAGAATAGGTATGGTTGCGCAAGTAAAAGATTCTTTCATCGGCTCTCAAGCCTGCCAAGCGATGTCAATTGCCGGCTTTTCAGATCGTCTTTCAGCATCCTCAGAAACTACGCAAAAGTCAGCGAGCAGCGAGTGCCTGGCATGACTCTTGAGTGGCAACTTCTGCGCCAATCACACGAGGGTTCAACCAAGTCATGAAATTCCACGTGCGTGCTTTGGGTTTTTCCATCCATGCAATCAAACGACTTTGCGCCGCTTGAGCCTCTAATTCTTGGCGGTGTTGATTGACCAATTCGTATTGCAGCTCATAATTCAAGAACATTTTTGTTTTCTCCTCATTGGCATTCATACGACTGCGGCAAAATAGACGAGTTGGGGCTTTCCGATCTCTTCTCACAATTTGCTCCTCAATTCTGCTTCATCACCATGATTACTTTCTACAATTTGATTGTATCCTATAAGTAGGGTAGAATGTGTCCTATATTTCACGAAATTAGGACATATGTACTACTCTTCTACTCGCCTACTCGGCGTACTTGATCTATTAACCGCACGTGGCCAGATGACAGCCACTGAGTTGGCTAAACATCTGGAAGTAGATGCGCGCACTGTGCG
Source organism: Caldilineaceae bacterium (assembly GCA_046328715.1). Classification (GTDB taxonomy): domain Bacteria; phylum Chloroflexota; class Anaerolineae; order Caldilineales; family Caldilineaceae; genus JAXLWB01. The sequence continues at coordinate 8,384 of JAXLWB010000009.1, forward strand.
GCGCTACATTGCCATGTTGGAAGAGATGGGAGCGCCAATCGAAACCACCAAAGGGCGGCATGGCGGCTATCGGGTGGCGGCAAACTATAAGCTGCCACCCTTGATGTTCAACGACGACGAGGCATTGGCCTTGACACTCGGACTGTGGTTTACACGGCGGCTTGGGCTGGCCGGTGTGGTCAAATCGACCGAGACGGCCATCGCCAAGATGGAGCGAGTCATGCCTGCTTCGCTACGCGAACATATCCACATGCTCGAAGCAACGTTGGTTATGGATTCGCCGATGCCCAAGTCGGTGAGTAGCGAACTTATCATGACGCTCAGTCGAGCGGTGTACGAACATCGACAGGTGTGGCTGCGCTACCGCACACGGGAAAAGCGCGGCAGCGAACGAGCGGTGGATCCATATGGCCTGATCCACCGCTTTGACTCGTGGTACATGGCAGGCTATTGTCATTTGCGCGAGGATTTGCGTCTCTTTCGGATCGACCGCATTGAAAACCTCTCACTGCTCGATGACCGCTTCTCTGCTCCCAAACAATTTGATCTGTTGCGCTTTGTGGACAATACGATGGCACGCACGCCCGGCATGTGGCTCACCGAAGTTTGGCTAGACACCTCACTTGAGGAAGCAAAGAACGTAATTCCTTCATCAATGGCAATGTTGACTCCACGTTCAAATGGTGTAACGATGTATTGTTACGTGGAGAATTTGAAATGGATTGCCCGGTTCCTGTTAACATTACCGTGGCACTTGGAAGTGCGTTCGCCGAATGAGTTGATCGATGAAATCAGGTCATTAGCCACCAAGGCAACCGAGATCATCAACGCTGGAGAACAATCACACAACAAGCCTACTGGTCCGCCTACTTAATTTTTAGAAATAGATTATGACTATTCTCGAAGAAGCAGGCTGATTCTATTTCTAAAAATTAAACGGACATTTCACTACGTTACCTTCTGAAGCGTAGAGGAGAATTCTTGCAAACTTATTCACATACGATCATTACAGCCGCGCTCAATCGAGTCGCAAAACAGAAAGAAGAACAAAGCCAAGGTCTTCGGGTGGGGCGCTGGGAGCTCCCCCCCTTACGTACGGGAGCAACTTTGCTTGGCTCCTTTATGCCCGATGTGCCACTCACGCTGACAGGCATTCTCTTCATAGTGATTGACCGCGTGCAGGGCAATGCGGCCGGTTTTGAGAGTAATCCGCAGCAGAGTTGGACTGGATGGCTTTTTGATTACGCATTTTTCAATGTTTGGTGGGTCAAACTGATACATAATTTTTTTCATGCACCGTTGCTAATTTTTCTTTTCATAGCGACTGGCTATCGAATGTGGCAAAAGGGGCAAACGCGAGGAAGTTGGATCTTTTGGTTCGCCGTCTCTTGTCTGCTGCATACGGCCATCGACATTCCTCTCCACACTGACGATGGGCCGCTGGTCTTCTTCCCGTTGAATTGGGAGACACGCTTTCACAGCCCGCTTAGTTACTGGGATCCACGCCACTACGGTATTCCGTTTGCAATCTTTGAGCATCTTTTGATTTTGTTTCTGATTGGTTATTTGTTGGTTGGCTGGTGGCGCAGCCGACGCAACCCAGAAAGGGTAGTCGTATCATGAATGCATCTATGCAAGGCAAAACAGTATTAGTAACCGGTGCAACTGCAGGTATTGGTCAGGTCACAGTGCGTGAGTTGGCCCGCATGGGTGCAACAGTGGTCGGCATTGGCCGCAACCCCCAGAAGTGCGCAGAGGTGGCGGCTCAAATTCGCAGCCAGACCGGGAATACAGCCGTCGAGTATCTGGTAGCCGACCTCTCCCTGTTGCGCGAAATACGGAAAGTGACTGAGACATTTAAGAGTCGCTACAACCGACTTGATGTTTTGGTGAACAATGCAGGCGCTTTTTATCAACAACGTCAGGTGACCGCCGAAGGCTTCGAGATGACATTCGCCCTCAACCATCTCAATTATTTTCTGCTCACGCAGCAATTGCTCGATCTGCTTAGCGCCAGTGCGCCTGCACGGATTGTCAACGTCTCCTCCGATGCACACAAAGCAGCCAAATTCGACCTTGCCGATCTGCAAATGGAGAAGAAATACAGCGGCTGGACGGCCTATGCCAATTCCAAACTCGCCAACATCTTCTTCACCTACGAATTGGCACGACGATTGGCAGGAAGCAAGGTCACCGTTAATACGCTTCACCCTGGCTTTGTTGACTCGAACTTTGCGCTCAACAACAATCAGGGAACAGCAGCGAAGGTCTTTCTTGCCATTTTTAAGCCATTGCGCAATTTGATAGCTGTTTCCGTGGATAAAGGAGCAGAGACGTCGATCTTTCTGGCTTCGTCTCCGGCTGTCGAGGGAGAGACCAGTAAATATTTTGTCAACAAACAAGCTGTCCGTTCGTCTTCTATCTCCTACGATACAGATGTCGCTCAAAGACTATGGGATATCACAGAGCGCCATTGCAACCACAATTAAATGCGTAAGTTTTTCAGATAATTTAGCATGCAGAATTACGCCAATGTCAGCATCCTGTAATTAAACTCGTTACATTTTAGCGCGATACTCATAGCAGCCATTCTTTGCCGCGTCGACACAGGCGCAGATCTTGCAAACAATTCTTATTGCAAGATCAGTTGAATACAAGACGATTTGAATGATGCCAATTGCCAGGAGTGACCTGCTATGAGTTCGAAGTTTGATGTTCAAAAAATTCGACTTGAGACAATGGATGAAACCTCCGTCAATTTGGTATCTCCCGATCCTGTCTACCAGGTTGCTGAAACCTTTAGCATCGAACGTCGACCCGAGTCAGCGCTGGTCGTTCAGAAGTCGCTCTCTGCACAAGAAGTAGCCTGGTTGCCCAAAAGTGTAGCGCAAATTGCGGTACGCTCTGGAGTTTCGACGGCTACACTCTTCGGTATTCTTTTGCTGGCAATGCTGGCGCTCTACGGCGCTTTCACGATTTCAACCGTCAATATCTGGGACACCTTGAGCACACATGGCTTGACCGGAGTTGCCTCACTGGCAATGATTTATGGGGCACAAGCTATCATCGGCATCCTACTCTCATTGATCGAAGAAGAAGACCCACTCCGTCTGGTTAGTCGCTTTATGCAGTCGATCGGTGCCTCGTTTCTCTTTGGCGGTGCCTTTTTGACCAGCGGGTGGATTGCGACGCAGTGGCTGCGCTCAATCCTTTCATTGTATGTCGACCAACCGATTGCGACTGGGATCAGTGTGCTGCTGCTCGCAATCAGCACGCAATGTGTGTTACAGGCCTTGATCGGCGTCTATCACACCGTAAACCCAGCCCAGTCAAATCACCCTGCCGCTCAACCGAGTAATTCCTAACTCTTTCAAACTTAACGCTCAATCGGTACACAGATAACACGGATCGCCTTATAGTTTTGCTCCGCGCCCATCCTGGCCATTGCCGTGTTATCTGTGCATTGGTCATGCTTCGCATTCCGCCCCCCTTCGGACCAAATCTGCCCTCACAAATTCCGCTGATTGTGTCCTCTTTCAGAATGTGCTACAATCTCTAAGAACAATTGTTACTCAAGCAGACCCAATATTGCTGAGTAATCCTTAAATTATCTCCCTGTGTGAATTCATCACCCAAAACGATAAAGGAGGAATCTTGTATGAGTTTCCGTAAGCACACTCTACTTGCACTGCTCGTGATAGCGACTGTCACGCTCTCGGCTTGTGGTCCACGCGCCGGACGTGTCGACGCTACCACGCTCAGCCCGGATGCGGTAGTGATTGATCTGCCAGCAATTTATATTGATTTTGACGCCAACGGTACACCTACAATCGGCGGTCAAACGCTCGATCAAGTGGGCGCACAATTGGGTCAGCAGTTGCCAGCGGTTCCGAGTCTGCCAGCCGCACAGATTCAGATGTTGACTGACTACAATATTCAACACATTCAGATCAATAATTCACCAAAAGGGTTACAGCTATTGGTCAACGGAATGCAAATTCCCTCATTGGGCTGGAGTCCGGAGCAATTGAGCGCCACGGTAGATACCCTGAATTCCTTTGGCATTCCTCTGCCGCCGGATGTGGCAGGAATCTTGCCGATGCTCGGGAACGTAGGTGTCGGTATCGTTTTACGCTTCCCGCTCAAGGAAGGTGCAACCGCCATCCCCACCGAAGTTGAAGGTGGCATGAGTGCACCAGCCGAATCGATTGCTGCGCAAAAGCAATACCTTGATTCAATTGGCCAGGCTCCCGTGATCAAATTCGCTGTCTTCTACAATGCCGACGGCAGTTGGACAGTAGACGGCAAAGGTCCAAACGATTATGCGAAGTCCTTCCCCGATTTCAAATGGGAAGGGCTGAACATGAACCCCAGCATGATCAAGCGTTTGACCAGTGTTGGTGTAAAAAACTTTACCCTTTCTACCAATCCAAGTGGCATCTTTATCGCCATCAACGGCAAGCAGCTACCCAATCTAACCTGGGGCAACGGCGAGATCGAACACACCCTGGCCCTGGCCGAGCAGACCGGGCTTTTACAGATGGCGGCGGGCAATGTAGCCAATCTTTCCGACATCATCAATCAGGTGAAATCACTATTGCCCGCTGTTCAGACCACTGACTTTAGCATCACGGTCAATCTGCCTCAGTAACTAGCGAAACAATGGCGTATACATTCTACGCTAAAGCTTGACCGACTCTTTCTCGTGAAGCGTGTAGGTGCGTTGAATTTCCGACACAGGTTGCCCGTAAAGTGCCAGTCAAGTTAGCTTGACCTAGTAATCACACTCAATAAAGCATCCTCGCTTGCTTTGATCTGGACAATATGTCACAATCAGGGCAAGTGAGGATGTTTTATTGTAAGGAGAAAACTTATGTTTCGGCTATTCGATGCACAAAACAATCAGTCGCTAGGTGAAATCGAGGAGACTGAAGTGGAGTTTCTACGTGATCAATTAGAAGAGGAAACACCCACCGATCAAGATTACTACATCAATCGAATGACCATCGACCTACTCGAAGAGAAAGGGGCGCCACCCCATCTGGTTAGTCTCTTGCGTAGTGCCCTCGGCGACCGTGAAGATATGGATATTCGTTGGGAGTAAATTGTGCAGATGCAACCTTTACCACCTCAGCTTTCCGATGCCCAGCTTCAACTGCGCCAGAGCTTGCCACTCAAACCTGCACCAGCACAATTAGCAGGTCGCTTTGTGCACATGGAACCTTTTGTCATGGAGCGAGATGCAGCCACACTCTTTGCCATCTCGAATGGACAACCCGTCACTATTGGTTCCCACTCAGTTGGCCAATATGACGCAGAGGAGCTCATTTGGCGTTATTTGCTGCTAGGCCCCTTTGCAAACTTGACCGAATTCCAAAGTTACATGCAACGCCAACTCGATGCTGCCAATGGCCTACCCTTTACCGTCTTTGAGACAACCACCAATCATCCAGTCGGTGTGCTAAACTTGATGAGCAATGCCCCCGGCGATCTCAAGATTGAGCTTGGCAGCATCTGGTATACGCCTGCTGTACAGCGCACACCGTCCAATACCGAAGCGACCTATCTTGCTCTCAGCCATTGCTTCGCTTTGGGCTATCGCCGACTGGAATGGAAATGCAATTCGCTCAACGAACGTTCACGACGGGCGGCCCTACGCATGGGTTTTCAATTCGAAGGTATCCAGGAACAACACATGATCATCAAGAATCGTAGCCGCGACACAGCCTGGTTCCGCATTCTCGATCATGAGTGGCCACAAGTGAAAGAGCGTCTAGAGAAGATGTTGTATCCATAAACAAATGCGGGTGGCGGATGCTAAGTGGCGAGCTAATCCGCAATCCGCACTTCCAGTACAGGTGACCTATGCCAAGCGCAAGAGGGTGGTTCATTCCAATCTGCATCGCAGCACTGCTGTTGACAAGCTGTGTCAAAAATCCATTTGCGGATTCGCCCCCAGCAACGCCCTTATTCTTGGCACCGATCAAGGTCACCTCCACCGCCCTGCACACGCCACAGAGTTGTAGCGACCACTTTGTTCCTCACACGCTTGACCATACTACGACCACGGACGACGGGCTGATCCAAATGTTTGAAGCCAATGGTGCAGGGGTAGCGGCAGGCGATCTGGACAACGATGGTGACCTCGACCTTGTGCTGGGCAACCTGGACTTTCCGAACACCATCCTTTGGAACGAAGGCAATCTCAACTTCCGCAAAGAAATTTTTGGTGACGCCCGTGGCAACAGCCGCGCCTTCACCGTAGTCGATGTCGATGGTGACAGCCGATTAGATATAGTATTGACACGCGGCACAGGCGAGGTCAACTACTGGCACAATACCCAAGTCGATCCTGGCCCAGGCAGTGCCAGTGCCTTTGTCCGTGAAACGCTGCCTGGCGTCAATCGACTCGCCTATGTGCTCAATTGGGGAGACCTGGATGGTGACGGTGACCTCGATCTGGTGACCGCCACCTATGATGCCGGGTTGCTTACAGACCGAGGCAATGATTATCTTCTGGGCAACAAAGGCGGCGTAGTCTACTATCAAGCCGACTCGCTTGTGAACCATGCGCCTTGTAGCTGTACCTGGGATCCACGGCTGTCCGGTGCCGTTCACAGTCAGCCGCAGCCGAGTGACCCACCGCTCTATCAGCAAAACGTGCTGGCACCACAATCGATGGCACTGGCACTGATCCTAACCGACCTCAACCAAGATCACCACCCGGATATTCTGATCGGCAATGATTTCGAAGTGCAGGATCAAAGCTTCCTCAACACTGAGGGTGGCTGGCAGTCTGTACAACCCTTTGCCACCACCAGCTACAGCACCATGAGCTTCGACAGTGGCGACATCAACAATGACGGTAAGGATGAAATCATTGCCTCGGATATGAATCCCTACGATACTTCACCGCACAACCTGGCCGATTGGTTACCCGTAATCGCCAATTTGGAACCTGACCGCAGCCGAGGCGATCCGCAGATCGGACAAAACACCCTACAAGAACAAAATCGCAACGGCAACTGGTCAAATCAAGCGACTGCGCGCGGGATAGATGCAACTGGATGGAGTTGGACGGCCCGCTTTGGCGACCTCGACAACGATGGCTGGCTCGATCTCTATGTCGTCAACGGCATGATCGAAGAACGGGTTTGGTCGCATTTGCCTAACCATGAACTGATTGAGGAGAACCAAGCCTTTCACAATGACGGTCAGGGCAACTTCGTCAAAATGCCCGAATGGGGTCTCAATGCCACCGCCAGCGGGCGCAGTATGCTAATGGAAGATATCGATTTGGATGGCGATCTCGACATTGTGGTCAACAATTTGCGCGCTCCTGCCCAGCTTTTTGAAAATCAGCTTTGTGGCGGCAGTGCGCTAGAGATTGATTTAGAGCAAACGATCGTTCCCAACCATAAAGCTGTGGGAGCACAACTCAAACTATTCACCACAATAGGCGTGCTGCAACGCGAGGTACGGGCCATGAGCGGCTATCTAAGCGGCGATTCATCTCGTATTACTTTCGGCCTGCCCAAGAACGCTGCTATTGACAAATTAGAAATCCGCTGGCCCGATGGAGCCGTTTCGCAAGTAGATCAACCTAGCAAGAGCGTCTTGCTACACATTACCCGTTAACGACCGCTTATGAACCCTAACGCTCACTCCAAACTCGCTGTCGTCGCCATTGGTGGCAATGCTCTGCTGCGTGACGACTTGCAGCCAGACATTATCCACCAATGGGAGACAGTCCGCACCCTGGCCGGCTACATCGCCGACATGATTGAAGATGGCTGGACCATTGTGGTAACACATGGCAATGGCCCCCAGGTTGGCTACAACCTGCGCCGTAACGAACTGTCCAGCCCGGAAGTCTACCCGCTCTCCTTCGACCTGCTTGTTGCCCATACCCAAGGTGCCATTGGTTTTTCTTTGCAGCAGACGCTACAAAACGAATTGTTACGCCGTAAGATTGATCGACCCTGTGTGGCGATGGTCACCCAAGTTCTGGTCGACGCCAACGATTCTGCCTTTGCCAAGCCAACCAAACCGATCGGCGGCTTTCTCAACCAACTGCGCGCCCATGCCTTTGAGCAGGAAGGCTGGCAGGTGGTCTTCGACGCTGGTAGGGGCTGGCGACGGGTCATCGCCTCGCCCGAGCCATTAGCGATTGTCGAGGAAGTGGCGATTCGTCAAGCGGTGGCGCAAGGCTGGATTGTGATCTGCGTGGGAGGCGGCGGCGTGCCCGTTGTGCACAACAGCAGCGGCGAACTGCGCAGCGTCACCGCCGTGATCGACAAAGATCGCGCCAGCGCGTTGCTCGCCAGCAAACTCAACGCCGATCTCTTGTTGATCAGTACCGGCATCGAAAAAGTGGCCATCAATTTCGGCCAACCCGATCAGCGCTGGCTTGACTCGATGACCGTGAGCGAAGCCGAACGGTACATGGCCGAAGGTCAATTCCCGCCCGGCAGCATGGGACCGAAGATTGAAGCATGTCTACGCTTTGTCAAGACGAGTGAAAATCCTGAGGCGGTGGCGTTGGTTACGAATCCGGTCAATTTGGCGAGGGGGTTACGAGGCGAGACGGGGACGAGAATCACACATACACCCTAAAACCGATGCTGCTTCGCGACCAACAACTTTCCCTTCCTCCCAGTAAGCCTCTGCCACTAGGCCATCCAAATCCACCGTCACCCGTGTAAAATTATCCGTGGAGGCCATGAGGACACCATTTTGCCAAGATAGCTCCGTTGGTGGGCAGATAATAGTAACCTTCTATCCATGTTTAGTCTTGGGAAAGCTTACAAAAATAAACACGGACAGAAGGAACACAGAGTTTAATGGGCTGTTTAAAGCATTGCTTTGCTGGAGGGTTAACCTAGATCCGCCTATTCTCAATCGCCCATTTGAAACGTGCAATCGTGTCAGCAACGCCTTCCTGGAGCGGAATGTAATTGACCTCGCCCAGCGCGTTTTGTAGCGCGCTGTCGTCTTGACCGGGCGGGAAGGGCAGTTGCGTGTCGTCGAAGGTGATTTTGCCTTTGGCGGCGGGTTCGGCAGCCTCGATGGCATCGACAATTTCGCTCATCTTTGCCACCGAGCCACGAATGTGAAAGACCTCGGAGCCCTTGATTGGCGTACGGGCGCAGCGGATAAAGAGCTTGGCTACATCATCGGCATATTGGTAGCCTGCGGTGCCGCCATAGGGAATATGGAAAGCCTCGCCCTGGGCAGCAGCCAACATTGCCTTGGTTGGAGACGAAGTCATGCCCTGGTCACGCGCCACGCCGTAGACAATGTAGGGGCGCAGACCGATGCTGGCTACGCCATCGTCCCACCAGTAGATACGGGCAGTACCTTCGTTGGCTTGTTTGAAGACGCCATAATGCGTATGAGGCAACAAGGCAGCCGATTGATCGATGATCATCTCCGGGTAATCTTCGGGCGTGCCGTGGACGGCCATGCTGCTGGCATAGGAGACGGGGCCCAACTTAAACTTCTTGGCCGCCTCAAAAATATTGACCGTCCCAACCACATTGACCGCTGCGCCCAAGGGTGGATTAGCCTTGCAGAAAGGCACTTGCAACCCCGCCAGGTGGATGATGTGGGTTGCACCCGCTTTTTCCACGGCGTTGAGCACAGTTTCCGTTTGTGTGATGTCACCCTGCACCAGATGGACGCGGGCGATGGTGGCATCGTCCATCAGCAAGCGCCAACGGCGTACATCATTGGCCAGATCAAAAACGGTTACCTCAACGCCCTCTTGCAGTAAATTCTGCACCACCCAGGTGCCGATACAGCCAAGTGCGCCGGTGACAAAAAAATGTTCGCGTGTCATGGTGAGTCCTATAAATGATTGATCGCAACGACTCAGCCTTTTCAACAACAATCAATAAAGAAGCAGCGAAAAGCTCGCAGGTAATTTTGGTTTATTTCTTCATTCGTTGTTGTGCAATGTCTATATCGTTACGACTTATCCATCAGTTTTGGCATATATTTTGCTGTAGTTTCAGTATATCACAGTGCCAAATGAAGCTGGAATGTAAATCCGCTTGATCCCGAACAGCGCTTTGCCAATTTTTCCCAAGTGATCTACGATTTTGTCATGGCTGGAGTTAACCCACTGGTTTCGGAAAATCGAATGAGTGATCCTCCGCTCTCGCGCCGCGAGTCTGTGTTGCTGGCCATCACCGAGGTGCTGGCGAATGAACCAGACGCGCTACGCCTGGCCCTGGCGCTGAGTCAGAAGATCGCCCATTTTATCCATGCCAGACGTGCCTTTGTCGGCCTGATGACCGACGGGGTGATTGCGGTGGAAAAGGTGATTGTCGATGGCGAAGCACAATCATTGGTGCGTCGTTTCGGGGCCAAGGACGAAGCCGTAGGCTGGGTGATGACCTACAAACGCCCCTATCAGAGCAAAGATCCAGCGCACGATGCAAGACTTTCCTCTGCTTATGTCGAAACCTTCGAGTGCAAGAGCCTACTGACACTGCCCATCCTCAACTTCCAAAATCACCTACTCGGCGTGATCGAGGTACAAGACCGCTGCGACGGCGAACACTTCGACCAGACCGATATTGACCTGCTGCAACTGATTGCGCTACAAAGTGCGCCTGCCTTGGAGCGAGCCCATCTTTTTAGCAAGATGGGCGGCTGGGCGAATGCTGTCTCCAATCTGCTGGCCTTCAACGCTTCACTCAATCGCCAACTCGATCCGCGCAAGTTAATTCACCGATTGGTTGAACATGCGGCGCAATTTATTGGTGCTGTGGGCGGCTTGGCGGGTTTGATGGATGGCACATTGCTCACGGCGAGTGGCTATCTGCATCATCGCCGTTGGTTGCCCTTCCAGGGAGCGTGGCATTCGGAAGAAGGCTTGCCTGGCTGGGTCTATTTCAACGAATGCAGTTTTCTCACCAACCACTACTCACGCGAAGTTCAGGCCGATCCGCACTTCATCGACCAGTTTGGTGTCGTGTCAGCGCTCTGCGTGCCAATCATGGATGCGCGAGAGCATGTGTTGGGCTTTTTCGAGTTGCACAACAAGGCCGAAGGTCGCGAGCCATTTACCTGGTCGGATGCACAGTTTATGGAGTCGCTCGCCAACACTGCGGCGGTAGCAATTCATAACTCGCTCTTACTGCAAGAGTTGGAGCGCCACCAGGCCGACCTGCGTGCCCTCTCCGCCCGCAATGCCACGATTCTAGAGGATGAACGGCGGCGCATTGCCCGTGAATTACACGACGAAACCGGGCAAGCGCTGATCGGCGTCAAGCTCAATTTGCAGGTTTTGACCCGTAAAATCCCGGCAGAAATGGCCGATCTGCGCCAGGAGGCCGATCGCCTACGCCAACAGATCAACATCTCCGCAACCCAGATCAAAGGCATCGCCCAAAATCTTCGTCCGCCCACGCTAGACGAATTAGGGCTGCAAGTGGCGTTGAGCCAGTTGATTCAGGATTTTGAAAAGCGTACCGGGATTGCAGCCCATCTTTCAACCGCAGTTGGCGAATCTGCCGATAAACCCACGCAACGGCTGCCCGCCGCCATCGAAACACCGCTCTACCGTATCACCCAGGAAGCATTGACCAACATTGCCCGTCACGCCAACGCCAACCAGGTCTGTATTTCCATCGAACAAAACCATACCGAGATCTGCCTGGTCATCGGTGATAACGGCCAGGGCTTTGACACACGGCAGATTCCCAACCAAGGATTGGGGCTACTTGGGATGAAAGAGCGCACCTTGATGCTCGGCGGCAAGCTTGATGTTCAATCCGAGGTCGGACGTGGTACGATTGTAAGGGTTACAATTCCAACATAACCAAACCATGTGAGGCTACAACGTGAGTTTCCGGCAACGCAAAGCAATTCCAGTAATTTTGGTGGACGATCATGCCCTGGTGCGGCGCGGGTTGGCGGCCTTGTTGCAGTTGGAAGGTGAGTATCAGGTGGTGGCCGAGGCCGACAATGGCGAAAATGGATTGCAGGTTGCCAGCCAGGTTCATGCCGAGTTGATGATCCTCGACCTCTCAATGCCGCGCCTCAACGGACTGGAGACGATCCGGCGACTCAAACGGCAACAGCCTAGCTGCAAAATCCTGATCCTTTCGATGTACGACGACGCTGAGTTTGTGGCGAAGGCGATTCAAAATGGAGTGGACGGCTATCTGCTCAAACAATCACTGGAAGATGAGCTTTTCGAAGCACTGGAGGTGATCATGGAGGGTGGGCGTTACTTTAGTCCCAAGCTGGACATGGTGCGCATCCAGGAGCAGACCGTGCCCCAGGAAGATTTCCTCACCTCACGCGAACATGAAGTGCTGCAACTGATTGCCGAAGGCGCCAGCGCCAACGAACTTGCGAATCTGCTCTCGATCAGCCCACACACCGCCAACCGTCACCGCGCCAACATCATGCAAAAACTCGGTGTCCACAGCCAGGCCGAACTTGTCCGCCTCGCAGCAGAAAGAGGCTGGATCATCCTCAAAAAGCCAGTGGAGTAGGAGACCGGTACGCGGATGAAACGGAAATGGCCAAGATGAACACCGTTCGGAACCAATAAAAAATCCGCAAACATCGGTTCAATCTGCGTCATCCGCCTATCGATCCGTATTTCGCTCCCACAAAAATACATATTTCATGCTATTGATCCGCACCTAACCCCGTACTATACTTCTCACGCTACCTTCTTACGATTTCGGCATAACATCATCCGTACAGCAGTGTAATATTTCACGCATCACGTTTCATCCTTGCTTAATGGCGGTGACTATGAGCGGAAGCAATGGTTTTCACACAATTCAAGTGGATGCATCAGAGCAGTTGCGCCAGCGGCTAAATGAACCAGAGACGGCCGAGGCACTCAACGACCTCCTCGACAACCTGCCAGTGGTTGCCTTTTCGGTTTCGGCAGTCGATGGCTTTTTGCGCCGCAGCGAGACGATTGCCGACAATGTAGCAACCGGGCTACGCGATGCCAAAGCCAGTGTCCCCGATGGAATGGGCAATGCCGGCGAACAACTGGCAGTGCTGATGCAGTCCCTACCGCAATTGACCAAGCTGATCTCGCGTTTGGCCGCGCTGAGTGAATCGCCCGAGTTCAACTCGTTGCTCGATCTGCTCAGTTCGCCGCAGACGTTGAATGGCGTCACAACCCTGCTCAAAAACATCGAGGTCATCTCCTTCCTCGTCACCAGCATCAACGGTTTCTTGGAGCGGGGCGATACGATTGCCGACAACGTGGCGGCAGGAGTTGCAGAATTGCGCAAGATCACCCCGCCAGAAGGGTTGGATCTTGCTACGTTGACCCAAACACTGCCCCAGTTGGTGCAGATGCTACCTCAGCTTCTACAAGTGCTACCTCAACTCACCGAGATTTTACCCAAGCTCATGCCCGTGTTGCCGCAGTTGGTCGATGTTGGCCTCAAGCTGCAACCGCTACTCAGTTCGCCCGAATTCGATGCGCTGATGAATTCGGGCGTGCTCTCACCCAAAACGGTGGCAACGGTCGGTCAGGCAGGCAATACCTTTGTCGAAACGCTGGAAGCCAATCGCCGCACGCCGCATAAAGTTGGCCTGTGGGGCTTGCTCAGTGCGCTCAATGACCCCAACATGCAACAGACGCTCGGCCTGTTGGTCGATTTCAGTCGGCGCTTTGGTGGCACGGTCGGCAAGAATCGCTGAGATTGGGAGATTCGTAATCTCCCAATCTCTTAATCTCCAATCTCTACCCTTATGCACGAACTTTCCATCGCCCACAGCATCGTCGAGGTGGCAGAAAAGGCGGCAATCGATGCGGGCGCAACTCAGGTAAAGGCGGTGCATCTTCGTTTAGGTGTGCTGTCAGGGGTAGTAAAGAGTTCGTTACTCTTTGGCTGGGAGATTGTCACCCAAGATACGTTATTAGCAGGCGCTAGCTTAGAAATTGAAGAGTTACCCGTGATTGTCTTCTGTCCTACCTGCCAACAGGCGGTGACCTTGCCAAGTACACAACTCTTCCGCTGTCCAATTTGTGATACGCCAACTGCCCAGATCCTTCAGGGCCGCGAACTTGAGGTCAAAGCTTTAGAACTTGTGGACGACGAGGTTTCTGGTCAACATAGCCAATGATTCATTGTTATATTCCGTGTTCCTTCTGTCCATGTTTAATCTCTTAAAAGCTGGCAAAGACTAAACACGGACAGAAGGAACATGGACGGATGTAGTTGTGGAGCTAGTTAATGGCAAGAAGTCTGCTTAATCTACAACAACGAGTGCTGAGCAAGAACGATCAACTGGCACAGTCGTTGCGTGGGCAATTTCACGCAGCAAAACTGCTAGCGGTCAATCTTGTCTCCAGCCCCGGCACAGGAAAGACCGCCTTCTTAGAAAAAACGCTGACCAAGATGGCACAAACCTGGTCGGTAGCGGCGCTGGTAGGTGACCTGGCAACCGACAACGACGCCAAACGTTTAGCACGCAGTGGCGCACCCGTCCGCCAGATCGTCACCGAGGGCATGTGTCACCTCGAAGCAGAGATGATCGAGCAACATCTGCAAGGCTGGAACCTGGCCGATCTGCAATTTCTCTTTATCGAAAATGTCGGCAATCTGGTCTGCCCTTCCAGCTACGATCTGGGCGAAGATCTGCGGGTGGTGCTCCTCTCCGTTACCGAGGGCGAAGACAAGCCGTTGAAATATCCGCCCATGTTTAGCACTGCCGACGTGGCGCTCATCACCAAGATCGATCTGGCCGAAGTGGTTGAGTTTGATCGCAGCGCCGCACATGCCAACTTGCGGGCCATTGCACCCAACATCCACATCATCGAAACCTCGGCCAAGACAGGGGCCGGGGTAGACGAGTGGATTGAGTATATCGTTCAAAAGCGCAGTGAGGCAGTGGGACAGTAAATCAGTAGGACAGTAAGACAGTAATTCGGTCCTAATTCACTGTCTCACTGTCTCACTGACCTACTGCTCCACAGCCTTCGACACATTTCACACAAAGGAGTAACCAATTATGGCATCATTGCTCTGGCTTCAAGGAGGGGCGTGTAGCGGCAACACCATGTCGTTTCTCAACGCCGAAGAACCGAGCGCCTGCGACCTGGTGACCGACTTCGGCATCGACGTACTCTGGCACCCCTCACTGGGCATGGAGATGGGCGAACAGGCGCAAAAGATCTTCTACGATTGCGCCCAAGGCAAACGCCCGCTGGACATCTTTGTCTTCGAGGGCACCGTGATCCTCGGTCCGAATGGCACAGGCCGCTTCGACATCTTTGCCGAGCGCCCGATGAAGGATTGGGTGATCGAGCTTGCCAACCAAGCGTCGATCGTTGTCGCCATCGGTGATTGCGCCTGCTGGGGTGGCATTCCTGCAACCGAACCGAACCCTTCCCAATCGGTCGGTCTGCAATATCTCAAACGCCAGCAAGGTGGCTTCCTCGGTGCCGATTGGCGCTCCAAGGCGGGTCTCCCAGTGATCAATATCCCCGGCTGCCCGACCCATCCTGATTGGGTGACGCAGATTTTGGTGGCAGTCGCCAGCGGTCGCGCCGGCGACATTGCGCTGGACGAGTTGCAACGTCCACAAACTTTCTTCAAAACCTTTACGCAGACAGGCTGTACCCGTGTACAGTTCTTTGAATACAAACAATCGACCGTGGAATTTGGTCAAGGCACACGCACTGGTTGTCTCTTCTACGAATTCGGCTGCCGCGGTCCTGTCACCCGCTCTCCCTGCAACCGCATTCTGTGGAATCGCCAATCGAGCAAGACGCGTGCAGGTATGCCCTGCACCGGCTGCACCGAACCCGAATTCCCCTTCTTCGACCTGCGCCCTGGCACCGTCTTCAAGACGCAGAAGATCAGCGGCAGCGTGCCCAAGGAAGTGCCCACCGGCACCGACCATGTTACCTACATGGCCCACGCCGCCGCTGCTCGCATCGCCGCACCACAGTGGTCGAAGGAAGATATGTTTGTTGTGTAGAAAAGATAGACAGGAGGACAAGAAGACAAGAGGACAAGGAAGAGTGGAAAAGAGTGAACGCTCAATTCTTCTTGTCTTCCTGTCTCATTCTCTTCTTGTCTTGTATTCCAAAGGAGAAGAGCCAATGTCTGCTGTTGCAACCATGACGCCAGGAAGCAAAACGGTCGATCTACATGTGAGCCCGTTGGGGCGGGTAGAGGGCGACCTGGATGTGCGTGTCAAGATCGCCGATGGCGTGGTCACCGAGGCGTGGACCGAAGCGGCGATGTTCCGTGGTTTTGAAATTATCCTTAAGGGCAAAGATCCGCAAGCTGGTTTGATCGTCACCCCGCGCATCTGCGGCATTTGTGGTGGCAGCCATTTGACCAAGGCGGTCTATGCGCTCGATACCGCCTGGCGCACCGAGGTTCCGCCCAATGCGACGCTGGTCCGCAACATTGCCCAATGCTGCGAAACGCTACAAAGCATCCCGCGCTATTTTTATGCGCTCTTTGCCATCGACCTGATCAACAAGAATTACGCCAAGGCCAAAGAGTACGACGAAGCAGTACGCCGTTTCGCTCCCTTCGTTGGCACTGGCTACGAGGCGGGCGTCACCCTTTCCAACAAACCAGTCGAAGTCTATGCCATTTTCGGCGGCCAATGGCCTCATTCCAGCTTTATGATTCCCGGCGGTGTGATGTGCGCCCCAACCCTCTCCGATGTCACTCGTTCGATTGCGATTCTGGATTACTGGAAGAATGAATGGCTGGAGAAGCGTTGGCTCGGCTGTTCGGTAGATCGCTGGTTGGAGAACAAGAGCTGGCAGGATGTCCTCAACTGGGTCCACGAAAACGAGAGCCACTACAATTCCGACTGTGGCTTCTTCATCCGCTATTGTATAGATGTCGGTCTGGATAAGTTCGGTCAGGGCTTTGGCAACTATCTGGCAACCGGCACCTACTGGCAGCCAGAAGAATACACCAAACCAACCATCGAAGGGCGCAATCGGGCCTTGATCAGCCGCTCTGGCGTTTACCAAGATGGCAAATATTACGATTTCGATCAGGCCAACGTGCGTGAAGATATCACCCATTCCTTCTACGAAGGCACCGGCGCGCTGCATCCCTTTGAAGGGCGCACTGTTCCAATCGATCCAGCCGAAGGGCGCAAACAGGGCAAGTATACCTGGGCTAAATCCCCGCGCTACGAAATTCCAGGCGTCGGGGCCAAGCCGTTGGAAGTGGGACCACTCGCCCGCCAGGTGATGTCCGGTCGCTCCGATGCACTGCCCTGGCAGGATAGCGATCCGCTCTTCCGCAACGCCATCGAGACCGTCGGACCGAGCGTTCTGGTGCGGGTAATGGCCCGGATGCACGAAGCGCCCAAGTATTACAAGCTGGCGCGCAAATGGCTCGACCAGTTGAACCTGCACGAGAAATTCTACATCAAACCAACCGAATATCGTGAAGGTCAGGGCTTTGGTGCCACCGAAGCCGCCCGCGGTGCGCTGGCCGACTGGATCAAGATCAAAGATGGCAAGATCGAGAACTATCAAGTGATTACCCCGACTGCTTGGAATATCGGCCCGCGCGATGGCAAGTCAGTCAACGGCCCGATGGAGCAAGCCTTTATCGGCACGCCGATCGTCGATGCCCACGACCCAGTCGAGCTCGGCCATGTCGCCCGCAGCTTCGACTCCTGCCTCGTCTGCACCGTCCACGCCTACGATGCCAAGAGTGGCAAAGAATTGGCGCAGTTTACGGTGAATGGAGCGTGTTAAAACAGACAAGGAGACAGGGAGAGGGGAAGACAAGGAGATTCTTCCGCTCCCCCTCTCCCTGTCTCCTTGTCTCCTTGTCTAGTTATGCCACACTCACCCTCCACCCTCATCATCGGCTGCGGCAACCTGTTGCGTGGCGATGATGGCGTCGGCCCGCTTTTGATCCGCCATCTGTGGGAGCGTGATCTGCCTGCTCATGTGCAATTGGCAGATGGTGGCACGGCGGGGATGGATGTAGCCTTTAAAATGCGCGGGGCAGAGCGGGTGATCCTGATCGACGCCTGCCGCTCTGGCAATGAACCGGGTACACTCTATCGGTTACCAGGCGAGGCGGTGGAACAGTTACCCCCCCTGGATGGCATTCACCAGCACGCCTTTCGTTGGGATCATGCGCTGGCCTTTGCGCGCTGGCTGCTCAAAGATGAATACCCGAAAGTGATTCAGGTCTACCTGATTGAAATCGCCTCAGTCGAGCCTGGAATTGAACTTTCGCCGCCCGTCGCTCAGGCGATGGAGCGGTTGATCAATCTCTTGCTGGAGGATGTCAACGTGTGGCAAGGGGCAGGTTGCGAGTTGCAAGGTGGCAACGTGACTCTGTAACTTGCCACTTTTTCACTTTGTGGTTGCCACAAGGTTAACTCTGCCACACTGCGACGCTGATACTTTGCACCTATGTCCCAACTCTGTGTCGAACTGACCGATCAAGGCTATCTTCATCTTGCAGCAGAGCTGGCACAGCGCTATTTTCCCAACGACGTGCTGATTGCACTCCTGCGTCCGCCAGAACTGTGGCTGATGCCTACGCAGGGAGCCCAGGCAGGCGGTTTGCTCCTCAAACAGCGCAATCGTCAGGGAGACCGCAGCGTGGTGATTTGGGAAGTACTACCACCCAACACCCCACCCGGCCAACGAGAAGCGTTTTGGGACGAGCCAAGAGGGACGCTCAGAGTCGCATTGTAGAAATTGAGGGTGATGCATGACATTGTGTCAAGTCCTGAAATACGTTGACAGAAAATTCACGGATCATGTTTCACGCATCACGTTTCACAAAACCCTATGATCCAACCATCACCTGGATTTAACGATGAAGCACTGGCAGTTGATACTGTGATCATCAACGAGAAGGGACAGTGGGTGGTCTATATGGATGTGATCTTTTGGGATGAAACGGTGCGCCGTCGTATTCAGGCTTACCCAACCAGGCGACAGGCAGAGATAGCCGCCAGTTGGATGAAACGAGCCGCACAGCGCAACCTGCCCCAGGCACCAACCGGAGAGGATTGATCGTTGATTGAATTACGCCCGCAACCTGTAGGGATTTTTTCGCTCCCTGTTAGCTATCTGCTATTGCCCCCTGCGCCCAATGGAGCAGTTGCCCATCGGGCGCTTTTAGCTGGTAAGATTCCAGAACAATGGCCCGATGCCTGGCAATTTTATGCGCTGGCTCTGGCAGGTGATCTCGATGGTGCCTGGTCGGCATTGGCTCCTGAGTCATCCGCGCTGGCAAGCTACAATCGCTTTGTTCTGCGCTCCAGCCCCGAAGAATATTCAACATTAAAGGGCATACTTCCCTGCGAGTTACAGCCGCTGTTGGATACAGTTGCCTACACGCTTGGCTACCTGAACCTGCCACCTGCTCACACAGACGCTACCAATGAAATCTTGGCCTTGCTCTTGATGACGCAAGCCAGCGCCTGTTTGGAGCAGGAGGACAGTCAGTCTGCCATTCAACTTTTGCAGGCGGCAAGCCAAGCCGCTTCAACCGCTTCGCCCATTCTTGCAGCGCTCTTGCAAGGTGCGATGGCCGAGGCGATGCGCAACCAGCAAGGGGCAACACCACAGTTGATCCAGCTCTATCAATGTGTGATTGGACAGTTGAAGAATAGCGATCTGGAGATCAATTGCGCCGAGTTTACATTGGGGCTTGGCTCTTGTTATCACGAGTTGGCGAATGGGCAGCGGGGAGCGCTGATGGAGGCGGTACGTTACTATCAGGAAGCCTTGCAAGTCCTTACGCGTGAAAATGCGCCTGAACTCTATGCGCTAGCCCACAATAACCTGGCGCTGGCCTATCTCGCCATGCCGATGAACGAAGCCAGCGATCAACTGCGCATGGGCATTGCGGTACAATCGCTGCGCGAGGCACTCAAGATCTACAATCGTCAGCAACAGCCGGAACTTTGGTCGAGCGCCCAACTCAACCTCGCCAACGCACTGCAACATCTGCCATCATCACACCCAGAAGATAATCTGGTCGAAGCGGTGGAACGCTACGAAGATCTGCTCTCCGTGCGCAGCCGTGCCGACGATCCGATCGGTTTTGCCCGCCTGCTCGCCAATCAAGGCAATGCCCTGGCCCATCTAGGCATCTATGAACATGCGACGCCCAAACTCAACGAAGCGCTCAATCTCTTCTCAATGTACGGGCACGGCGAGGAAGCGGGTGTGATTGCCGACTTATTGCGAGAGATTGAGATGAAACATGAAACGTGATGCGTGAGAATATGTTTTCTTTGTTCCACGCTTGTCGATTGCAGAAGAGACACAACCCTAATTTCACGCATCACTTACCTATGGAACTCTACCAACGTCAACAGTTCGATTTTCTCTTAATGACCGCAGCCGACCGTTTTATCGAGCGCATAGTCCAGCGCAACGAAGGCACAGAGAACGCGCTGGAACGGCTGCAACAAAATCCGCAGGGCGAAGGCATCTGGCTGGACGAATTTGTGAGGGCGATCTTTCAAGATTTTCTACTTGATAACAGTGCTGGAGCCTGTTTCATTTTGCAGGCGCTGGAAAAACAGAGCATACCCGCCCCTTCCGACGGTTCGATAGAGAAGATGCTGACTGATATGGCGCATCGTGCCTTTGCCGATCTGCTCCAGAAAAAAGTGATCGAAGCGCTCGAACAGGCGACGATGTATGGGTAGTTTTGTAGCACAAGATAGTTTCTTGTGCTATCGTTGCAAGGAAACACAACCATGACGATTGCTTCACAAACTGTGGACGAAAACCTGGAAAAACTTGCCGAAAAAGTCGATATGGCGCTGAGCGAAGTGCGCAAATTGGATGCACAGGCGCAGAAGCAAGCCTTGGCACTCAAAACCGCCATCGAAGAATTTCACAAAGTGGGCATCACACAGATTGTCAAAAAGCTCAAAGGCGATCCACGCGGCAAGGAGTTGCTCTTCGAACTGGTCGATGATCCAACCGTCTATGCACTTTTTGCCATGCACGGCATTGTACGCGCCGATGTCACTACCCGCGCCAACCGGGTCATCAACATGGTGCGACCCTACATGCAGTCGCACGGTGGCGATGTCGAACTAGTGCGGATCGAGGGCGACACTGCCTTTGTGAAATTGCATGGCGCTTGCAACGGCTGTTCGATGTCGGCAGTTACATTGCGCGAGACAGTCGAAGAGGCGCTCTTTGGCCAGATCGGTGAGTTGAAGCGGCTGGAAGTGGTTCCCAACGATCCCGGTCCAGCGCTCATCTCGCTCGATTCGCTGCAAGTCGTGACCGAGGATAGCGGCTGGATCGAGGGGCCTGTCGTGGAAGCTGTGGCGCAGGGCACACTCTATCGTTTGGACGTGGATCAGGAGAGCTACGTCATCGTCAACCTAGAGAATAAACTAAGCGCCTTTGAAAATTCCTGTGCGCACATGGGCTTACCCATCGATAGCGGTCTGCTCGACTGCGAAAATGGCACGCTCACCTGTCCCTGGCATGGCTGGTGTTACAACGCCAGCAGTGGCGAATGTCTCACCGCCCCCCAAGCACAACTGGAACCGCTGCCGCTCCGCATTACCAACGGCAGGATTTGGATAAGAACGGCATAGCAGACCACTTTTCAACTTTTCCCATGCACCCTCTCACTTGGCTTGGAGCCTATTCACCTGGCGGATTGGCATTACCGGCAGCGCAGCCCACTGCGAGCCAGCTTTACGCGCCGCGTGGCGTCTATCTGGATGACCACGTGCTGATCGTGGCCGATTCGGGCAATCACCGCGTCTTGATCTGGCACGGCGTGCCTACACACGATCAACAACCTGCTGATGTGGTCTTAGGTCAACCGGATTTTACCAGTGAAGGTGCACAGGCGGGGGGACGAGGCCCCGAAAATGGGCTTTATTTGCCGACCGCAGTGACTCTGATTGCGAATCAACTTTACATCGCCGATGCTTGGAATCATCGTATACTGATTTGGAACAAAGTACCGCAACATTCCTTTGTACCGCCCGACCGAATGCTAGGCCAGGCCGATCTAACCCAGGTGAGTGAAAACCGAGGCGGGGAAGCAAGCGGCACCACACTCTACTGGCCCTACTCGCTTGCCTGGATCGCTGGCTGGTTTTATATTGCCGATACAGGCAACCGCCGTGTGCTGGGCTGGAAAGGGGTTCCAGAAAACGACCAATCGCCCGATCTGCTGTTAGGGCAAGACGATCTGCACTATCGCTTTGAAAATCGAGGCGGTGCGGTCGCTGCCAATACTTTTCGCTGGCCCCACGCCATAGCGGGCAATGAGGATGTGCTTTACGTGGCGGATGCAGGCAACCATCGCCTCTTGGGCTGGTCACCACGAGCAGAGGCAGATCGCACCGCCGATCTTGTGCTCGGTCAGCCAGACTTCACACAAGCGCAAGAATGGCCATACAGCAAACAGAGCGCACAGAAGTTGCGCTTTCCCTACTCGGCCAGTATGGATGGGGGGCGTTTGGCAGTAGCGGATACAGCCAACAATCGTGTCTTATTTTGGCATGATCCGCCGCAAAGTGGCATCTATCACGCCGCCAATGCGGTACTTGGCCAGCCAGATTTTGAGTCGAATGGCGAAAATCGCTGGAAAATGGTGGAACGTGACACACTCTGCTGGCCTTACGGGATTCATTTACACGGCAATCGACTGGCAGTGGCTGATTCGGGAAATAATCGGGTGATGATTTGGGGGAATGAAACGTGATGCGTGAAGTATGGACCGTCTCGATTCTGTGCTTGGCAAGTATAAAGTAAAGATAGAGCGTAACTGTTCAGCCTTCGTGAAACAACAACGAATGAAGAAAGTAACGAAGGTTTGGTTGGGTATTTTTGCTCCTTTCCTAACTCGTTGTTGTGGTGTGAATGAATAGTTACGATAGATCCTTATTTCACACATCACGTTTCACGCATCATTAAACAGCGTGAACGGCCCACTCGTTTTAGAAGAAACCGATACTTTACTTACACACCGCCTTCGTATCGAAGTGCAGGGGGTGGTGCAGGGCGTTGGCTTTCGCCCCTTTGTCTATAGTCTAGCGACCCGGTTTGGGCTGAGCGGCTTTGTGGGCAATGATAGCCACGGGGTCTTTATCGAGGTCGAGGGCGAGGAGTCAGCGCTGAATGATTTTCAAGCAGCATTGATTGAGAACGTTCCACCCCTTGCGCATATCGAAGTGCTACAAAGTAAAACCATTCCCGTACAGCATTCAACCGGCTTTGAAATCGTCCATAGCCAGGACCAACGAGGCGAACGGACGTTGATCTCACCCGATCTCTGCATTTGTGACGATTGCCTAGCCGAACTCTTTGATCCCAATAATCGCCGTTATCGCTACCCATTTATCAATTGCACCAACTGCGGACCGCGCTTTACCATTACGCGCGACATCCCCTATGATCGCCCACTGACGACAATGGCCAAGTTCGCCATGTGTCCGGCGTGTCGGTCCGAATATGAAAATCCGCTGGATCGGCGCTTTCATGCCCAGCCGAATGCGTGTCCAGTGTGCGGGCCCCAGGTGGAATTGCGGATTGCGGCGGGTGCCCCATTGGGGCGCGGATTGCGGATTACGGACGATGTGATTCAAGCAACTCAGAAATTGTTAGTGGATGGGAAGATTGTTGCGGTGAAGGGGATTGGGGGCTTTCATTTGGCCTGCGATGCGACGAATGACCAGGCGGTGCAGCTCTTGCGTCAACGGAAAGGAAGGGTCGATAAGCCGTTTGCGTTGATGGTGAGAGATTTGGCAAGCGTACGCACCTTTGCTGAGGTGAATGAGAAGGAAGCAGCGCTCCTCATCAGCCGCCAACGTCCGATTGTGCTACTCCGCAAACGAGACGATTTTGCACTTTCACACTGGATCGCCCCCGGGAATCATTATATTGGTGTGATGTTGCCCTACACGCCACTACATTATTTACTGTTGGATACGGGAAATGAGATTGCGGATTCTTTGCCCCTCCTCCCTCCTCCCTCATCCCTCATCCTCGTCATGACATCCGGCAATCTCTCCGACGAGCCGATTGTCAAGGAAAATGACGAAGCGCTGGAGAAGTTGGCAGGGCTGGTGGATGCGATTCTGCTGCACCATCGCCCCATTCACGTCCGCTGTGATGATTCGGTGATGCGGGTGCTTCCTGAAGAATCACACACCCAGTCACCTTGTCACCCGGTCACCTTTTCATCTTGTCACCTCTTACCGATTCGTCGCTCGCGTGGCTACGCCCCCTTTCCCATTAAACTGCCCTTCACCGTTCCGTCGATCCTAGCCGTGGGTGGCGAATTGAAGAGTACCTTTTGTCTGACCGTGGATGAGCATGCCTTTATGAGTCAGCATATTGGTGACATGGGCAATTTGGAGACGTTGGAAGCATTCAGCGAGTCCGTGACCCATTTTCAATCGATCTTTCGTACCGAGCCGCGCCTGATCGCCTGTGATCTGCACCCTGGATATTTGTCGGCAAAGTGGGCAAAAGAGAACGCACAGGGGGTGCCTGTAATAGAGGTACAACACCATCATGCCCATATCGCCGCCTTGATGGCCGAACATGGCCTAGATGGAAGTACGCCTGTGATCGGCTTTAGTTTTGACGGCACAGGCTACGGGACTGATGGTACAATTTGGGGTGGTGAAGTATTGAGCGCCGATTACTGCGGCTTTGAGCGAGTGGCTCATTTGAAGAAAATTCCACTGCCGGGCGGCGATGCAGCGATCAAGCGCCCTTACCGACAAGCACTGGCCCACTTGTGGGCAGCCCATGTCGAGTGGGACGAGCGTATTCCATCGGTAGCGGCCAGCATTGATAGCGAACGGAAGGTACTGCTTCGGCAATTTGAAAGCAGTTTCAACACAGTGGCTACCAGTAGTATGGGGCGACTGTTTGACGCAGTGGCTTCACTGATCGGCGTGAGGCAAACCGTGACCTACGAAGGACAGGCCGCCATCGAAATGGAGGCGATTGCAACAACAAAATCAGAAGCAGGCTATCACTTTACAATTGAGGCAGGCACACCGATCATCATTGACGCAGCACCTGTGATCCGGTCAATTGTCGAGGATGTGTTACAGGGCATGGCAGCCGAAACCATCTCGGCGCGCTTTCATTATGCTGTGGCAGCGCTGATTTTGCAGCTTGCTCAGCAGATCCGCAATCAACGAAAAATTGAAACGGTTGCCTTGAGTGGAGGTGTCTTTCAAAATGTGACGCTACTCAGCCTGGCAACGGAATTTTTACAAAACGATGGCTTCACCGTCCTTACCCATCATCTGGTGCCACCCAATGATGGTGGATTGGCCTTAGGGCAGGCAGTGGTGGCAGCGTTCAGCAGGACAGTGAATCAGTAGGACAGTAGGTCAGTGATCAGGTACTGTCCTACTATTTTAGGAAGGAGCAAACCATGTGCCTCGGTGTACCTGGAAAAGTAGTTGAAATTTATGAAGCGAACGGCGTGCGGATGGGCAAGGTTGACTTTGGTGGGGTAAGCAAAGAAGTCTGTCTGGCCTATGTACCAGAAGTTGAAATTGGTGATTACACGATTATCCACGTCGGCTTTGCCATCACACGGCTCGATGAACAATCGGCACAAGAATCCTTGAAGCTATTCCACGAAATGGGAAAGTTGGAAGAGGAACTGGGAGTGACCTTTGATGCGTGAATGACAGTAGGACAGTGAGTCAGCAAAGCAGCGGGTAAGTAGCACCACTTGTAGCACAAATTACTGTCTTACTGTTCCACTGCCCCCACTGTCCCACTGAAATCTCTGGAGTATCCATGAAATATCTTGACGAATTTCGTGATCCCGAACTAGCCCAGCGCCTTTTTGCCGAGATTGCCAACATCACGACGCGTCCGTGGGCGATTATGGAAGTCTGTGGCGGACAAACGCATTCGATTATCCGCAACGGCATTGACCAACTGCTGCCCGAGCAGATCGAGTTGATCCACGGTCCTGGCTGTCCGGTCTGTGTGACACCGTTGGAGATCATCGACAAAGCACTGGCAATTGCCGCCCGTCCCAATGTCATCTTCTGCTCCTTTGGCGATATGCTACGCGTGCCGGGCAGCAGTAAGGATCTCTTTCGGATCAAAAGCGAAGGGGGCGATATACGCATCGTCTATTCGCCGTTGGATGCGGTGAAGCTGGCGAAGGAAAATCCACAGCGTGACGTAGTCTTCTTTGGCATCGGTTTCGAGACCACTGCGCCAGCCAACGCTATGGCGGTTTTCCAAGCCAAACAGATGGGTCTGAGCAATTTCTCCATGCTTGTCTCCCATGTTCTTGTACCGCCCGCCATCTCGGCGATCATGGAATCACCGGACAATCGTGTGCAGGCTTTTCTGGCGGCAGGACATGTTTGTAGTGTAATGGGAACCTGGCAATATGAGCCGTTAGTGCAAAAGTACCATGTGCCAATTGTGGTCACAGGCTTTGAGCCGCTCGACGTGTTGCAGGGCATTTTGATGACGGTCAAACAACTGGAAGCGGGGAGGGCCGAGTTAGAGAATGGCTATGCCCGTGCGGTACAGCCGACCGGCAACGCCCCGGCACAGAAGATGTTGAATGACGTCTTTGAGGTCACCGACCGGGGCTGGCGCGGCATTGGCGTCATTCCGCAGAGTGGCTGGAAGCTGAAAGAGGGTTATCGAGACTTTGACGCTGAGGCAAAATACCAAGTACACGATATCCATACCGAAGAATCCAAACTCTGTCACAGCGGCGAAGTGCTGAAAGGCAAGATCAAGCCCAACCAATGCCCCGCCTTTGGCAAAGAATGCACGCCACGTACCCCGCTTGGCGCAACCATGGTATCGGGCGAAGGGGCATGTGCTGCTTATTACCAGTATGGACGCTTTATCCAGCTAGAGGAGCTTCAAGTTACACAATAACCACCATGACGAACACGCTCAACTTTTCAAACTGGACCTGTCCTATTCCGCTACGCAACCACCCCAATATCGTAATGGGGCATGGAGGCGGCGGCAAACTTTCGGCGGAATTGGTCGAACATCTCTTCATACCCGCCTTTCAAAATGAAGTTTTGCAAAATTTGGGCGATTCGGCTGCGCTTTCGGTCGGAAGCAAGCGATTGGCCTTTTCTACCGATTCGTTTGTGGTGCGTCCACTCTTTTTTCCGGGCGGCAACATCGGCGATCTGGCGATCAATGGCACGGTAAATGATATTGCTATGAGTGGAGCACAGCCGCTTTACTTGAGTGCTGGCTTTATTCTCGAAGAGGGTTTACCTCTCAGCGACCTAGGGCGCATTGTCCAAACGATGGGGCAGGCAGCACGTACTGCAGGCGTTTCGCTAGTAACCGGCGACACCAAAGTGGTGGACAAAGGCCATGGCGATGGCATTTTTATCAACACCAGCGGTTTTGGGTTGATTCCTGAAGGGGTAAATATTGCTCCACAACATGCCCGTCCCGGCGATGCAATCCTTGTCAGCGGCGAGCTTGGGCTACACGGCATTGCGATTATGAGTGTGCGCGAGGGGCTGGAGTTTGGCGTGGAGATCGAAAGTGACTGTGCGCCGCTCAATGGATTAGTGGCAACGATGCTCGAAGTGACGAAGGAAATTCATGTGCTGCGTGATCCCACGCGCGGTGGCGTGGCATCCTCACTGAATGAAATCGCCAAGGCATCGAAGGTTGGCATGGTCTATCAGGAAAACAAACTGCCTGTGCCCGATGCGGTGCGTGCTGCCTGTGATATTTTGGGTCTGGACCCAATCTATGTTGCCAACGAGGGAAAGTTGATCGCCATCGTGCCGCAGAGCATGGCCGAACCGTTACTGGAGCGGATGCGCCAACACCCGCTCGGTCGCAAAACCATACAAATTGGCAATGTAACGGAGCAACACCCCGGCATGGTGATTGCACGCACAGGGATTGGTGGGAAACGAGTAGTCGATATGCAGATCGGGGAGCAGTTGCCGAGGATTTGTTGAGATTGGATCTCTCATATTACGCAGGCCCCACCCTAGCCCTCCCCAGAGAGGAAACTGTTACGGAAAACACACAATTGCGTGGGGCGCAGGAAATTTCATCCGTCCCTTTACGGTCCCCTCCCTTGGGAGGGCTAGGGTGGGGCTACCGTGTGGCCGTTTATATTCAACTTCCGATTCGGATGTATAACAGGAGTGAAGATTCGAGATTGGTAATAAAGTCATCAACCTCCAATTTCATTTAACTAAACGCCGAAATGCCTGTCTGTGCCCGTCCGAGGGTAAGGGCGTGAATGTCGTTTGTACCCTCATAGGTGTTCACCGATTCGAGATTCATCACGTGGCGGATGACATGAAATTCGTCAGAGATGCCATTGCCACCATGCATGTCGCGTGCAACGCGTGCAATCTCCAACGCTTTACCACAGGAATTGCGCTTGATCAGCGAGATCATCTCCGGAGTGGCTTTCCCTTCATCCAGTAAGCGCCCCACACGTAGTGCTCCCTGCAAGGCCAGGGCAATTTCGGTTTGCATATTGGCCAGCTTGAGTTGGATCAACTGGTTGGCGGCGAGGGGTCGTCCAAACTGTTTGCGATCCAGGGTGTATTGGCGTGCGGCGTGCCAACAGAACTCCGCTGCCCCCATTGCGCCCCAAGAGATGCCAAAACGAGCTTTGTTTAGGCAGCCAAATGGCCCTTTCAAGCCGCTCACATTGGGTAACAGGTTTTCCTCGGGCACTTCGACTTCATCCATCACCACTTCACCCGTGGAAGAGGCGCGCAAGCTAAATTTGCCCTCGATCTTGGGTGCGCTCAGACCTTTCATACCTTTTTCGAGAATAAAGCCACGAATCACACCTTCATCATCCTTGGCCCAAATCACAAAGACATCGGCGATGGGAGCGTTGGTGATCCACATTTTGTTGCCATGCAAGCGCCAACCACCCTCAATTTTGCGAGCACGCGTTTCCATGCTACCCGGATCGCTACCGTGGTTCGGTTCAGTCAATCCAAAGCAGCCGACAATTTCGCCGCGTGCCAGTTTGGGTAAGTACTTTTTGCGTTGCGCTTCGCTTCCGTAGGTGTAAATGGGGTACATCACCAAGGATGATTGCACGCTCATGGCCGACCGGTAGCCACTATCCACCCGTTCGACCTCGCGAGCGATCAAACCATAACAGACGTGATTCAGCCCTGCGCCGCCATATTTCTCGTCAATCGTGCTGCCCAGAAAGCCGATGCGCCCCATCTCGTAAAAGATATCGCGATCGAAGGTTTCGTGGCGATTGGCTTCAAGGATGCGTGGCATCAGCTTTTCTTGGCAATAGCCTCGTGCTGCGTCGCGCACCATACGCTCTTCATCACTCAGTTGGTCGTTGAGGTAAAAGGGATCGTCCCATTTAAAGACTGGTTTGGTTTGTACTTTATCGTTGCTCATATGTATCAATCCAGGATAACAAAGCAGCAAGGCAATCATACTCAATTGGCGTTGCGGCTTTGTAAGATTTCAGGTCGGTTCCATTTATCGATGTTGCCTAAACTAGGCTGTAAGTGTACCCTGAATTGGCCGAACACTCAATCTATGCGAACTTCAGTGGCGGATATTATTGAGACTTTTGGGTCGTTGTCTAAGCAGAGAGTACACAATTAGCGGAACAACGATGCTGAGGTTCTCTATCAAGTGCACTTTTTAAACTGCACCCAGGGAATACTCGAAGTGTTACTTAATGACAACCGCTAGTATACTAATGAGCTAACATCCAAGCGACGACTAAGCCAGCAATACCAGAGAATAATACCATTAGAACAAAGATCAGCAGTCGATTTTGACGGCGGGTAGGAAGCATACTCTTCCTCCTTCATTCTGCTATCGATCTTTTCAAATCGATAAACAACTCCCGGCAAAAGCATTAATCATTATGTCACATGAATAGTTTCTGCGTTTCTTAAAAATTGTCAAATTTAGTCTATATCATCTGAAAAGTCGAACCCTTAAAGAATCAAACTGGAAATTCTATGGACAAAACAACCCTTTATCAGCACATTTTAGGCGGACTCTATGGACAGGCATTAGGTGATGCATGGGGCATGCCCGCCCTGCTGACACCACAACAGACCTGGCAAACCTTCGGTGGCTGGCTCACCGACTTTTTCCCCTCTCCCGATCAGCACTTTGTTCACGCCGGCCTGCCAGCCGGGCGCATCACCGATGACACCGAGCAAGCCTTCGCCTTGGCCGAGTCGATCCTGGAAGATGGCGCAGTTACTGTTGCCGGTACTGCACGAGCCATCATCGCCTGGTATGACCGCATCGGCGGCGACAGTTGCCCTTATGTCGGACCATCGACACGTCGAGCCGTGCTGGCCTTAAAAAAGGGCGTCGATCCACGCGAGTCTGGACGTTATGGCGACACCAATGGTGCAGCCATGCGCGTTGCCCCGGTAGGATTAATCCACCCCGGCGATGTGGAGGCAGCGGCACACGATGCTGCCATTTCTTGCACGCCGACGCACAACACGGATGTTGCCGCTTCGGGAGCCGCAGCCGTCGCAGGAGCCATCGCCGCAGCTTTGACAGAAAAGGCAACGTTAGAGAGCGTGATCGCTGGTGGGATCGAGGCGGCAAGATTGGGGCGCACCCTGGCACCGACCTGGATGGGCGCCAGCATTCCCCATCGCATCCAGTTGGCAGTTCAGATCGCAAGTGGAGATCAGCCCGCCCAGGAGCGATTACAACAAATCCACGATCTGATCGGCACAACCTTGGCCATCAGTGAGTCAGTTCCGGCAGCTTTTGGCGTGTTGGCGATGGCCAAAGGCGATCCAGTCCAGGCCGCAATCTACGCCGCTGCGCTCTCTGGTGATGCCGACACAATTGGCGCAATGGCATGTGCCATTGCCGGTGCCTGGCTTGGCGCAGGTGCCATCCCTGCGCAGCATGTGACAAAGCTCCGCGCAGTTAATCCTGAACTTGATTTTGACCGGGTTGCCGCCGGGTTGACCGAGCTAGCGCTACGCACCACGACTCGTTAATAATCTTCCGGGAAGGGTAGATTGCTATACTCTCTCTTGCGCAAGGACCTTCCCGGAAGAGGACACTGAGTAGTCACGAATTGTCTTAGGAGGAACTTAGGAGGAATCATGTCAAACTATATGGAGCGTTTTTCACTCAAGGGCAAGCGAGCGCTGGTGACAGGTGGCTCTAAAGGGATCGGCGTGGAAGTGGCTGATGTTTTGGCCCAAGCCGGTGCCGATGTAGCGATTGTCGGGCGAGACCGCAGCGGTCTGCAATCAACTGCCGACAAGGTCAAGTCCAGCGGACGGGATTGCTATCTGATCGAAGCCGACCTGGGTCAAGTAGACGAGTGCGTCAAATGTGCGGAGCTGGCCTTACAGCACTTTGGCACCGTGGATATTTTGGTCAACAACGCTGGCGTTGCCCGTATCGAAAAGATCATCGATGCCTCGCTGCAGGGCTGGGAAGAGACGATCAACGTCAACCTGCGCGCCCCATTTCTGCTCACCCAACGCCTGGCCCCTAAGATGATCGAACAGCGCATGGGCAAGATCATCAATGTCTCTTCCCAGGCAGGAATTATTGCGATTGAGGGGCACGGTTCTTATGCGGCATCGAAGGGTGGATTGAACATGCTCACCAAGGTGATGGCTGCCGAACTGAGCCCGCACAACATTCAATGTAATGCCGTCGCCCCTACTATCATCCTCACACCAATGGCCGTACAAGTGTGGAGCGACCCAGTCAAGAGCAATCCGATGCTGGCCAAGACGCCGCTCGGTCGCTTCGGCCAACCGATTGAGGTGGCAGATCTGATCTTTTTCCTCGCCTCCCCCGCTTCGGACTTGATTACAGGCGAAACGATTGTGATTGATGGTGGCTTTACTTCGATGTGATGGAATGCTCTCCGCCCGACTGGCCAGAAGCTGCCAATTTGACCCCAGGCGGTGCATTGGGGAATTGGAGCGAAGCAGACTTTATCAACACAATTCGCACCGGCGTCAATCCCACAGGGAAGGCGATCAATCCAACTATGCCCTGGCCGCGCTATACCCAAATGAGCGACGAGGAATTAAAGGCGCTATGGGCTCACATTTCGACTGTTCCGGCCAAGAGATATGGGGAGAAGTAAAGAAGCAAATTTTACTATCCAAAAGAAACAATACAGGAAGATGCAACAGACTTGACTATAGTTTGCGAAAAACAGTGTGCTCAACTACTAAATACGCTTGCACATCTAGAACTCCAAAAATTAGTGCAAAAAAAACATGTTCAATTTGAACATAACCATCAAACGCATGTTTTTCAAAGAATACTAACAAGAAACCAATAACAAATGCGGCCACTGAGCAATGGATAGGCCACTTACGCCAAAAATTTAGCCGATAGCATAAAAATGCAAAGATATTGTTCACAATAAAGCTAGTAATCATAAAAGATAACATTAAAATATCCTTGATTACAGTTGTGTCATGGCCTCTGTAGTGTGTGAAGAGGGAGTAGAAGATTTCATTGTAAGCTATACTTTCTTTCTACTTACTCTAAATTAGCATGTCTGGCCTGCATGGTAGCCGGATCGATCTGCCAGCGCTGCATCGCCAGCCATGCCACCGTGTCGCAAAAGAGGAAGGCACTCTGTTCAAAGCGAGAACCGCCGAATTGAATCGTCCGTTGGCGCTGCGACTGATCAGGGTCGGCTGGCGGGGTCAAGAGAATGGAGAGATGGGCCTGTTGCAGCAGCGTGGATCGATCACGTCCGCCAATGGCGATGACCTGGGCACCGAGGTTGCGACTACGCTGGGCACGCAGGCAAGGAATCGTGGTTTCGCCCGAGCCTGAACAGACGACGAGCAGGTCACCTGCGCCAATCGCCGGCGTCGTCACATCGCCAACCACAAAAGCCGGGCGTCCCAAATGGGTCAAGCGCATGGCAAACATGCGCATCACCAGCCCGGAGCGCCCTTCGCCAGTCACAAAGGTGCGAGGAGAGCTTTCAAGTAGTGTTAGCAAAGCTTCGAGTTTGCTTGAGTCAACTTGCAAGAGTGAACTCTTAATCTCCTCAAGAATATGGGAAACAACTTCGGGCAAGGGTTGTGACATATGATTGCACCTAAGAGAATGAAGCAGGGTAGCAAGTTGCAAAGTGATTTGGGGACTCCGCGCTTTGCTCTCTGCCGCTTACAGTGCAATCATTTTACTATAGGTGTGCGCCAAAGCGGGGCGCAAGGTACGGTAATCAGAGATTGACTGAATGATATTGGGCGGATTGGTAGTGGCATGGCGTGCCGTGGGTGCCAGTAAAAAGACTTTGATCCCAGCTCGTAACGCCGCATCCACTCCTGCGCCGGAGCTCTCAAATGAGATACAATCGTCCGGCATCATCCCTAAGCGTAGTGCAGCCTTCAAATGTGAATCCGGGTAGGGCTTTCCTCGTTCGATATCCTCAGCACCGACGTGGACCTTGAAATAGGAATTGAGATACAGATTATCCAATACAAAATGAATTACCTTTGTGCTGGCGTTGCAAAAGATTCCCATTGGAATATTGGCGGCACGCGCATCATCTAGAAACTTTTTCAGCCCTTCGATCAGACGCAAATTGGCTCGACACGATTGGCAAAAGAGTTCAGCATGACGATCGGCGATGCGTTCGACTTCTTCGCTTCTCAACTTTGGACCCCAAAGCCTACGTACAATTTCCTCAGGCGTACCATACAGTTTCGCTTCGATTTCCGCAATAGAAAGCTTGATTTCGTGTTCAATACATAACTTCTGCCAGACTGTAAGATGAGAGGAGGCCGAGTCGACAACTGCGCCATCCAAGTCAAAAAGAAAGCCATAGACTTCGGTCGGGTTTTCTGCTCTACGATGAAGGTTTCTTGTGTTAAACATAGCCTATCTAGTATATCAGTGATCTGTCAGAGAAAAGCTTATAGAAATTGTAGTTTGCTTTCTTTTTTCTTACTAATCCCAACAGTATTGTAAAACATTTCGTAATTCGCAAATCTGCTCCTAACTTTCAATTTCCTGACGATCTCCAATAGATCGTGGAAATGGGTTGATATCAAGCTGAGCAGAGAATGTATCGGTAGGTTGAATCATTACATCCGTAGTACAATAGCAATAAATAGCAAGCTTATACCTGCGGTTACCACTCTGTAACATGTTTGAGGTATAAAATGTGCTCAATGCAGAGCAGAAGTATAAATGTGTTCAGAATATTCTCATGCCAACCAAAACCATCGAACCCTCTGATAATGTTGTAGCAACCAAACGGATTTTGATTCTGATGAGTGCCACAGGTGGTGGACACAAGGCGAGCGCCGAGGCCTTGAAAGCGGGATTTGAGCAACGGTACCCAGGTCAATTCGAGATTAACATTGTCGATTTGCTGATCGACCACATGCCGATTGTGCTACGCGAACTACCAAAGGTCTACCCGATCCTAGCCAATGATGCCCAATGGGCATGGAAGCTGCTCTGGGCCACGGGCGATCATCCGCGTCCAGTGCGTAGATTCATGCAATTGGTGGCGCGTTTGGCAGAGAAAAACATCATCCATCTCTTTCGCCAGTACAACCCAGATATCTTTATTTCCGTTCACCCATTGGTCCATGAACTTTCATTCCGTGCCTTACGCAAGATGCGTTGGCGTCGCCCCTTTGTCACTGTAGTCACCGATCTGGCTTCCACCCATGCCTTGTGGTTTGCACCCAAAGTCACTACCTGTTTTGTCGCCAGCGACGTTGCCTTTCGCCACGCCTTGCAGTGTGGCTTGCGCGCCGATCAGATCAAACTCTTCGGCTTGCCTGTGCGCCCTGCCTTTTCAATGCCGATCAGCAAGAAGGCAGAACTACGCAAAAAACTGAACATGGATCCAACTCTCCCTGCGGTTTTGATCGTTGGCGGTGGCGATGGTATCGGCCCAGTCGCCGAAATTGCCGATCAGTTGAATGAAAGACTTGCTGGGAATGGGCGAGCTATAGGGCAGGTCGTGGTGGTGTGTGGGCGAAATCAGTCCTTACTCGAAGAGGTAAAAAGCATTCAATGGTCGGTTCCAGTCAAGGTCAATGGCTTTGTGACCAACATGGCAGAGTGGATGGCAGCCTGTGACTGTATTGTTACCAAAGCCGGACCAGGCACGATTGCGGAGGCATTAATCTGCGGTCTACCCATCTTGCTGAGCGGGTTTATTCCTGGTCAAGAGGCAGAAAACGTTCCCTATGTGGTCGAGAATGGTGCAGGTGCCTTTAGCACTCGCCCTGCGGAGATTGCACGGCTTGTCGAGCGTTGGTTTACCATTGACAGCGATCGCCTAGAGCAGATGAGCCAGAATGCAAAACGGCTGGCCCGCCCCAATGCTACCTTGCACATTGTCGAGTCAATTGCCGAATTGGTCGGTGTAAAGTCCGAATTGCGTGTGGCGATTCTCTCTGACATTCATGGCAACCTGACCGCCCTGGACGCAGTCATTGCTGACGTTGAGCGGCGGGGAGGAGTAGATGAATATTGGGTGTTGGGTGACCTGGTAGCAGTTGGCCCCAATCCGGCTGGCGTGCTTGAGCGGCTGATTGATCTGCCCAAGGTACGTTTCGCACGCGGCAACACAGATCGTTATGTCGTCACCGGGGAGAGACCAGCCCCTACGCTGGACGACGTCAAGAAAAACCCGGAACTATTAGCGACCTTGACCGAAATTACGGCTTCGTTTGCCTGGACCCAAGGGATTATTACTGCAGCGGGATGGCTAGAATGGCTAGAACGTTTACCACTCGAAATTCGAGGCAAACTACCCAATGGAAGCCACTTTCTGGGTGTTCACGCCTCCCCTGGCAGCGACGATGGTGATGGTCTACGTCCGGATTTGAACGAGGAACAGATCCATCAACTCTTCGGCCAAGATGATGCGGATGTGATCTGTGTGGGTCACAATCACTGGCCGATGGAAAAGCAGATCGCGGGCAAACACTTGGTCAACATCGGCAGTGTGAGTAATTCTTTTTTGCCGAATGGCCATGCCAGCTATGTCCTACTGCGCGCCGATCAGGAAGGCTACGCGCTCACACATTGCCAGGTTGAATATGATCGGGGTGCGGTGGTTGATGAGCTAGAGAGGATGCGCTTTCCGGGCAAGGAATATGTAGCGGGTCTGTTGTGGGGAAGAAAAAAGGCACCCTGGCAAAACAATGAGATGGTGGTTCAGAACAGCACAACTTGAACAATCCAACCTAATCGGCACTTTTATGCAGTGCCGATTAGGTTTCAATCATGCCATCGCAACCAAACTGTAGCCACCATCGATCTGAATCGTCTGCCCTACAATCATGGAGGCAGCATCACTGCAGAGCCATACAGCCAAGGCACCAACATCCTCAGGCGTCACCAAGCGTCCCATGGGAGTGATCCTTTGAGCGTGTTCAATCATTCGATCTCTACTGGGAAAGTGATCGAGTGCGCCTGTTAAGACCACGCCTGGGCTGATGCAATTGCAGACAATGCCGAAGGGAGCTAGTTCAACGGCCAAATAGCGTGTCATCATTTCAATAGCAGCTTTGCTGACACCTACCACGCCATACTCCGGGAAAACACGTTGACTGCCCAAGCTGGTCACAGTGAGAATACGGCCCCAGCCTTTTTGCTTCATGTAGGGCGCTGCAGCCTGCGCACCTAGCAAGATACTGCGGGCGTTGATGTTGAAGGTCCAATCCCAGGCTTTGCTGTCGATTTCGCTGATGGGTTTGAGCACGCCGCTAGCGGCATTTCCGACAAAGATATCGACGGAGCCAAAGGTTGAGGCACTCTCTTCGATCAAACGGACAATCTGCTCTTCCTGCCCCACATGTGCCTTGACCACAATACTCTTAACGCCCGACTTTTCCACCGCCTCGGCAGTCTCTTCTGCTTCATTGCGATTACGAAAGTAGTTTACCGCAATATTGCAGCCCTGTTCAGCCAAGGCCAATGCGATGCCACGCCCGATCCCACGTCCGCCCCCGGTGATGACTGCGGATTTGCCTTCAAGCCTCATTTCGTTCCTTTTACCACTTCATGTTACGCATGCGACGGAGTATATTTGGTCAGTCAAGCAGAGCTTAGAACTCACCAATCAGTCGCCAGGAGTTTCGCCAGATCGTCAGGCGAGGTGGTACCGCGTACACGTACACGACGCAATTCAAAGAGATCGTTCGTTGCATGAGTCGCTCCTTGAATGGTCGTAATGCCTGCCCAATAGCCAGCACTGCGGAAAATGTCGATCGTTGCCTGGTCATATTGGCCAGCCGGGTATGAGATAAAACGTGCCCGTTGGCCAAGCTCATTTTGCAATGTTTCATAACATCGTAATGCCTGAAAGTCCAGAAAGTCGCGCTCTCGTTTCTTGAGGCTACTGTGGTCAACTCCATGCGCTTCTACCGACATGTTGGCATTGTGCATCTCACGCAGCATGTCCCATGTCATATACTCTGGGCGCTGTGCATTGATAAATTCCATCACGACAAAAAAAGTCGCCTTCATGCCGTGTGCCTTGAGCGCAGGAAAGGCGTTCTCGTAATTGTCTCGGTAGCCATCATCAAAGGTAATGATCAATGATTTTGCCGGCAGCGATTGGCCAGTCGTCAAATAATTCACCAAATCATAGAGGCTGATGGTTGTGTAACCCTCGGCCTGGATGCGATCCAATTGGGCATTAAAAAGCTCCGGAGCAACTGAGAGATCTTTGCGGTAGATATCGGCGTCGGCAGGCGGTGCACTCAGATAGTGATACATTAAAATTGGCACCTTTGCGGTACGCTGCACCCCATCCCAGACCAAATCTTTGGGCATCTGCGAGTCAGAAGCGACAGGCAAAGAGGGTTGGCCAGCAGGTGGAGTTGGTACAGCAGCGGTTTCATTCGCCACCGGGGTTGACAACAATTCCTCAAGCGGCGGCGGTGTGTTGTCAATTGGTTGCTGCAATTGGTAGGTAACCGTGGCAACCTGTTGAGGTTCGCTGTTTTCATTGGGTAGCCCGGCCTTGCCTAACGGCATGGGTGCGTTGTCCGGAGTAGGAGTGGGTAGTAAAACGCTTGCTAGCGTCGTGGGCGTCGGTGCCGACGTGGTAGGTGCAATTGTTGGAATTTGAGTTGGGTGAGGTGCAACAGTCACTACCACCAGAGGATT
Source organism: Caldilineaceae bacterium (assembly GCA_046328715.1). GTDB lineage: Bacteria > Chloroflexota > Anaerolineae > Caldilineales > Caldilineaceae > JAXLWB01. The sequence continues at coordinate 46,512 of JAXLWB010000009.1, forward strand.
GACTGAAGGTGGCGTGGGTGCATGGCTGATGCCCACTGTGGAAAGTGTCGTGGACTGATGCTGCGCAACAGATAAACTTGTAATGGCTGCAGATGCACAGCCAGCCAACCCTATCAACAAAAGAGACAATCCAAGCCAAGGCAGTCGCCAGAGCTTTCCCATATTTCTCTCAAGTTTGTGGTTGCTCTGGACGCCTAACGATTTTATAATAATCCAATAACGATACATCTGCTCTATACCCACACTACGCTTTAACCTTACATACAATTCTATATAGTATCACGACGAATCTAGTGCCGCAATTTGTTCCAGATTCAGGTGACTTGCGATTTTACATTTTGAAATTGAGAAAAATAGATACTTTGACAAAAGAGATTGAATCGCCTATGCTATCTTTCTCACTTTTTATTGCTTCTACTGTGTCGGCAATAAAAAGTGAATTTTCTTAATTATTACTCTGAAACTAATGCTGCATTTTTCATCAAAAGTTTCATCTATATCCAACTGTGGTCATCGTTGTGTACAAGAGGGGAGAGGCAACTATGCAACGTGAAAATGTGTACCGCGAAAAAATCCGTGAATATTATGACCATTTGAGCCGCAGCTATCGGCGTGTGGCTGATTATATCCTTAGTAATTACTACGAAGTTTCATTTATGACAGCGGCGCAACTTGCAACCCTCGTTGACGTGGATACCACTACGGTAGTGCGCTTCTCGCAACGGATTGGCTATAATGGTTACCCAGAGTTATTGAGTGATATTCGTGAGCAGGTTCGTTCTGAAATCTACGCTGCCTATATGCCGCGGCACGCGCTACCTGATGGCAAAGCGGCCAAGTTCAAAGCAAGAGTAGAACAAGAGCGCCAGAATCTTTCGCAAATGCTTGTCCACAACCCACCTGAGCATATCGATGCTGTGGTAGACATGCTCAACAAGGCAAGTCACATTATCGTTATGGCCGAAGGGTACGCAGATGGGGTTGCGCAGACAACCGTACAACAATTACGTCATCGCGGCTTTTCTGCCGAAGCCGTCCCCGCCGACCCGATCCAGCGCGCTGGCACGCTCGTCCAGTTACAGGAAGGTACGCTCATGATGGGCATCAGTGCAACCAATTACGGGCGTGATGTGGCAAGAGCAATGGCCTATGCCCGAAACAAGGGCTGTTCGACCCTGGGCATCGTTGGTTCAATGGAAAACCCGATCAACCGTATGGCAGATCGAGTCATCTATGCTCCATCGCACACAGATCATCCACATCCAAGTCTGATTGCATTAACAGCGGCACTATCTTCCTTGGTTTCGATTGTAGGCAAAGAAGGGACACTCCCAGCCGAGGAACAAAGCGAAGCCTTCAATACTGCTTATCAATTCCTCACTCAGCCCGATGTGGAAGCAACAGAAGACGAGGCAGATTTATAGGAAAGCAGGTTGCAAGTTGCAGTTCTCACTCTGCAACTCTGCACCCTGCATCAGCCAGGACGCCGATTGTCAAAAAGGGTAAGATGTAGCCAAGATAGTTCTCATTCAGAAAACGGCTACCATAGAAGAAGACCAACAAGAAAATTCCATAATGCCAGCAAGCGCTAGCGATCGTGTTATTCTGTTTTTGACGACGGATGAACCAAAATAAAACAGGAAGCGCAATCAAAAGTTCGAGTAATTGGAAGGGCCATTGGCTAAATCGATTGGCCACAGCCCCCGCGGCCAGAACAAAGTTGCTTGCACCCCACCCCCAGATCTGATACCCCGTTTCGCCTTGACCATTGCTCCAACGCCACACATCATCATACAGTGACCAACCATCCCAGATGGCATACGGCAACACGATCACTGCAAATACCGCAAGTGCCACTCCTGCACGCCGCACAACCAACGGGACAAGGCGTGTCAGATCAGCCCAGCCAGCGGAACTAGGCAAACGCTCCTTTACCAGCAGCAAGCCGAAAAAGGGAGCAAAAAACCAGGCCGTTGGCTTGCTCGCGCAGGCAAGTCCAAAGAACAGAGTTGCAAGAAACAAACCGCGCTCATGTCGCTGCCCGAAGGTCTGTTCTCCATCTTCCTGGCTGGCTTGTAGTGCAACTAGTGCAAAGAGAACCCAGCAGAGGACAAAGCTGTCATTTTGGCCAAAGATCAAATCCAGACCCATGATTGGATTTAGCGCTAGTACAGCCACCAACGCCAGTTTACGTTGTGTATCCTGCACTAGGCGTGGAACAAATGCCAGTGCCACTGCCATCAGCAACAGATAGACCACCCGCTGATCGTATACGCCTAAAGCTTGACCTGCGAGGTAAAAGGGGGCGCTAAACAGAAAGGTCCAGGGTAAGTAGGGGTAATGGTAAAGCGCGCTGCGGTATTCGGAAAAACCCCACTCGGCCATCGGAGTTTGAGTATAATTCTCACGGTAAGGGTTTTTGCCAGCCAACAGAAATTGAATGGTTGCTTCTGTCTGAATCACACCGCCATCATGTGAATAGCTGGCGGGACCGCTCTGTTGGCGCAACAGGATCATTTCAAGCGCAGGCAAATAGACTGCACAAAGAACGATGCCCACCAGCAAAATCCATTTGAGTCGATTGCGCCACTTTTGATCTCCCAACAAGTCCACCAGCGCATAAAGCAGCAGAAGACCGAGTGCAGTTGCTATCAACAACAGCCCAATTGGTTCGCCGGGGCGCGGTCCCACCTCGCCAAAGGCACCGACGGCAGCAGGAGAAAGCCAGCCGCCCAACCAAGGATGACGGAGCACATCTTGCACGCGCGTGGGAAGCACAGCGATTTCAGCTAACGAGGTAATTTGAAGTTGAGCAATGGTCAAAAAGGCAACCAGGAGCACATCCCAGCCAACCGTTCGTCGCAGACTTGGAGAAGGAGAGGCAAGCGATGATTCACTCACTGAATGCCTCTTAAAACATAGATATAGCTATCGCTGCCTGGGATATAGAGGTCAAGCCCACTGATCGCAGGCGCGGCCTGCATGGAAACGACCTGCTGCCCGACTGGCGTAACCCCGCCGCTCACCAAGTCAATCAAGGTGATCATCCCGCTTGAGCTAACAACCAAGAGTCGGTTGCCACTCGAGGACGTCAGCATTGGCTCCGAACCATCGATACCAATATCGGCCAGACGCCCACCATCACTCCGATTAAACCGGCGCACAGTACCACCGCCGACGGTCACAACATAACTATCGGTGACAGTGAGTAGTTTGGCATTTTCGGCACCAGGAATCGGATTGCCCAAGATCTCACCAGTATTGGCGTTAATTACATAAATTCTTGTGCCACTGTCCTCTTTGTTGACGACATAAAGCTCAGCAAGTGCTCTGATGCCAGGAGAGACAAAAACGGGTGCAGTCTGTAACCCTCTCAAGTCTTGACGCCAAACATCCTGCCAGGAACTTGCATCTGTTTGATCAATCTCACAGGCGTAGAGCGATGAACCTGCAACAAATAGAAGATTGCCAGCAACAACTGGGGTTTTGAGGGTAGTGTCAGTTGCTCGCACCTTAATTTGATTACCAAGGTTGGCGCGGTCAAGCTCGTAAAGCTTGGCATCATTCCCTTCTTGCATTCCAACAAACAATTTATTACCAACAACTTTGATAGCAGTTAGTGGTTTACCAGGTAACGGCTTTTCCCACAAAGGGCCTGCTGAGCCGCCCGAATCATTTAGTGCAGCAATTTTTGAGTTTGTTCCATCAGTTTCAGCAAGATAAATTGTGGAATCGACAACGAACGGTGATTCACGTACTGCCATGCCCAGATTGTAGCGCCAACGCTGATTTCCGACCTGCTTATCGATTGCATAGAGGTTGTTATCGGCACTTACCCCGTATACTGCGCTATTGACAATCACAAGAGGTGAAATATATGCTCCGCCTGCTTGACTACCCGCTAAGTTTGTTGGCGGATTATAGCTGCTCGGTAATTGTGATATTCGAGCGCTATTGCTGAGATCCCGAAGCAATTGTGGGTAGTCCGACGATGGGATCGGCGTAGATACCGCCGTGGGTACTGGATTTAAACCTGGATTCGTTGTTGCTAGTGGCAGCCAACGAATATCGTTGCCACTCACTCCTGTTGGGGCGTTAGCTGGTGTCGGATTATTGGTTGGACGCACATAATAATTACGCGTCCAATAATTCAGGTTGTTATAGCAACAGACTAAGAGCCATTCACCTGTTTCATTGCGGGCAACAATATTCACAGTTGTATTCGAAGCAAGTCGCGCTACCGGTGTATAGAGAACGCTCATGCCAGGGTAGAGCGATGCATCGGAGGATACTTGACCAATTTGATAACTCATGACAAAGGCCGTGGTAGGAGTAGGCGTTGCTGTGTCGGTTGCGGAAACAACAGTAGCCGTTTCTGTCGGGAAAAGTGTTGGGGTCAAGGTATCAGTTACTGTTTCAACGGGAAGAACACCCGGTAGGTTCGTTGGTGTGGGTGGTACAGGGGTATCTGTCGCCTGTGGAGCCGAAATATTCGGTACAAACACAGAATTCGTTGCCATCGCCGTGGCAGTGAGTTGTGCAGCATCGGCAGACTGCTCATTCCCATTGGATGAAATGTTCGGCACAAAGACAACACTGGTGGGTTCACCCAATGGGGAGTTGGGTTGGCCATTGGCTTGGGCAATTGCGATGGCAGTAGCAGTCTGAACTGAACCTACTGTCTGGAAGGCGAGGGTCGCTTGTGCCGAAGTGTAAGCGACCTGTGTTAGCATATCCTCCATGACCAGGGTAGCTGGCACATTAGGGGTTGGTGTAAAGGCGGGTTCCGGAGTTGCAGTCAAGGTTGGTGTTGGAACAAAGGCGATGCGGTTTTGAACCACCCAAAACATCGCCCCCACGCCCAATAACATAAACAGGGAGACCAAAATGCTAATGGTAAAAATCTCTGCCGCACGATTGCGCGCAGGGCGACGAGGCCGTCGCTGAAATGAATTCTTTGATTGCTGCATAACAAAATTGTAACAACAAAACGAAGATCATGCGAACTGAAAGCTAAGCTGAAAAAGCGAGCTGCGAATCGCAAGTTACAAGACGTACCACCTACGCCATTTGCATTTTCATCCTTCCTTGTGCAAACATTGCATAGGTAGCTGAGTTGAAATCGACTTGGCTAATTTCCCTAACAAGTAGAAGTTCAAGGTATAATAGACAGGCACAATAACGAGCAGGAGACTTACGCATGCCACTGAGAAGTTTGGGCAAAGCCTGATTGTTTGAATTGACAAATGTGTGGGTCTAACAATGATTAACAAGGTACTATTTCATAGGAACTATCCATGAAATTTGATGAAAAAGGTTCATCTCCACCTCCAGCCGACAAGATGCGCTATCTTTCTGAGCTGACAGTGTTTCAGGATCTCTCGCCGCGCGAGATGGAAGAGCTAAATCGCATTATCACCATTAGCATGGTGCCGCGCGGCCGGGTTTTTTATCGCCCAGAGGAAACATCAGAGGTTCTATTCATCTTAAAGGAAGGGCGAGTTCAACTCTACCGCATTAGCCCCGAAGGGAAAAAGTTGGTGATTACAACTCTGGGGCCACACACGCTCTTTGGTGAAATGGCGCTGCTTGGCACGAAGATGCACAACACGTTTGCCGAAGCAGTAGAAGATTGTCTCATCTGTGTGATGAGCCGCACCGATCTGGAACGTTTGATTCTCAGCAAGCCCCAAGTAGCGCTACGCATTCTGGATATCACAGGCAAGCGTCTGCGCGAAGCAGAGGAACGCCTCGAAAACATGGCGTTCAAAGGCATTCCAGCACGACTTGCAAGTATTCTGTTGCGCCTAGCAGACGAACAAGCCAGCGATTCGATTAGTGGCCTCACCCATCAAGATTTGGCGGAAAGCGTGGGTACCTATCGCGAGACAGCCACCCAGGTACTAAATGATCTAAAGTCTGAGGGATTGATCGAGATCGGGCGCAAGCGGATTACCATATTGGATAGAAATCGTTTATCGCAAGTAGCAGAAAGCTGATGTCAATTAGAAAATCGTAGAAATGCAGAAAAAGTAAAAATCTGAACTAAGTGATTGACAATTGACAAAAACCTAGTACAATCGCTACAGGTAACGATCTTTCACTTCAGAATTTTCGCCTTGTGAAGCAAAAAATGAAAACTTGACCTGAGTGTCTCGTCACGGGCAAAAATTCTAATCTCAAATATAGTCGTACTGACAGTTAAGGAGCGTATCGAATGACTCATGTGATTTTTGACGCCTGCGTGCGCGATGGCGCATGTGTTGAAGTGTGTCCCGTAGAATGCATCATCCCGGGCATGCCCGACGATGAATGGCCTTGGTATTATATCGATCCTGACACCTGCATCGATTGCGGAGCTTGTGTGCCAGAGTGTCCAGTGGATGCAATCCGCCCAGAGGAAGATCTGCCGGAAGAGCAAGCCTACTGCACAGAGCTGAATGCAGCTTTCTTTAGCGATGGCCCTGGCTATACAGCACTTGACATGGTCAAAGAAGCCGAAGGCAAAAAGTAAATATTGCTAGTGCAGAGAGTGAAAACGTAGTTCGTCAATCGTCCTCCGCAAAGGCTACACCAACCGACTCGCTTGTCCGCCAACCCTGCTTGGAAGATTACAGCGCCAGTCTACAAATCAGCACTAGTCCAAAAATTTTCTCTAACAAGAATCTCATTAAAATGCGTGATGGCTGATCTGTGAACAATTTTTACAGATTGTCCATCACGCATTCTATTTTTGCAGTAAGTTCCATCTACCTTTACCAAACCTTTTGCCGGAGTAGATATGGTTGAAGAGAAGAAATGGCTGGCTCCCGATTGGTCTGCCGTGAAACGGGCACTTGTGATCCTGGCCCACCCCGACGATCCTGATTTTATTTGTGGCGGCACAGCCTTGGTGATGGCCAGCCAAGGGATCGAGATCACCTATATGGTCCTCACCAATGGTGCCAAAGGGAATCATAACCCCTCCATCACACGGGAAGAATTGATTGCTCAACGCAAGATAGAACAGCGAGCAGCTTGCGATATGAGCGGCGTCAAGGATGTCATCTTTATGGGAGAAGAAGATGGCTTTTTGCATCCCACCCCAGAATTGCGAAAGCGGGTGGTGCGCGAGATTCGGCGTATCCGTCCGGAATTGATACTTTGTACGGATCCTGATCGCTATTTTGTGGGCGAAAGCTATATCAATCATCCTGATCATCGCAATGCCGGACTCGTTGCGATCGAAGCGATTTTCCCGGCGGCTGACAATCCAATGTTCTTTCCCGATTTGGCAGATGAAGGCTATGCGCCGCATAAAATCAAGCAACTCTATATCCACGGTCATGGCAGCGCCAATGTGCTGGTTGATATTAGCGATGTGGTCGAACAGAAGATCAATGCAATCCTCTGTCACAAAACGCAGATTGCTGAACCGGACAAGGCCAAACCGAACTGGCTAGAACGGTGGGGTGAAAAGCAGGAGGATGGAACGATGAAATACTACGAGCGTTATTTGGGGATGAGGTTTGGGTGAGGCGTGAAACATGAAGATACGTGAAACGTGATGCGCGAATTTTAGATTTCGTCTCTTCTTCTCTTGCACAAGAAGAATGGAGATAATCCATAATTCACGCATCACGCATCACGTTTCAACTCACTTCATTTGAGCCATCTGTTCTTCGAGAACCTTATTGGCATTGGTGTTGACTTCGTCCAAAGTAGCTGTAACATCGGCACCGCCTACGATGGCAGCCATCTTCTCTTGTACATCGTTGCGCACAAAGTCGTAGCCAGGGACCGGTGGTTCGGCTTTGGTGTATTGCAGCATATCAAAGGCTGTTTTATAGGCTGCATTCTTGGCGAAATAATCGGTCAAGCCTTCGGCCACACTTTGGCGGGCAGGGAAGTAGTTGCTGACCTCAGCCCACTTTGCCTGTACATCCTTGCTGGTGTAATACTTGAGGAAGAGCCAGGCGGCGAGTTCCTTTTCCGGCGTTGTCTTGGGGATGCTCACGCTGGCACCATAAAGATTCTGCACCGGGTCAGCCGTGGTATGTGGAATGGCTGCGACACTCCAGGCAAAGGCTGCACCCTGATCCACTGCGCCCGCGTAAAAGGGCATGCCAGAGCTGGAACCTGTAGTGAAGAGCAAATCACCATTGCCAAAATCGGTCTGGTTACCAAAATTCTCTGCAACCGGAGCGGCACAACCTTCTTTGTAGATATCCTGCAGGAAGGTTGCGGCGGCCTTGGCGGCGTCGCTGTTGTAGGTGAATTGATTCTTCTCGTAGTCGTAGATATCGCCACCAAAGGCAAAGACCCACGAAGCAAAGCTGGAAGCATCATAAGCGAGTTCGTAGCCAATCGCCTTGCCACCTTTGCTCTTGCTAAAGGGCTTCTTAGCGGCAGCACAGGCCGCAGTCTTGAATTCGTCGGGCGTGGTTGGGGCCTTGTCGATTCCCAATTCCTTCAACCAATCCATGTTGTAGTACAGTACTTCCATGGAACGATTCGGAGCCAACCCAAGGCGAGCACCCCCAAAGTTCGGGAAGACATCGGAGCTGAGGAAACCAGGGAAGAAATCCTTCTGATCATCGGCACTCAGCCCCCATTTGGCGCTGTTCATCATGCCGTTCATGTCCTCCAAGCCATCCGAGAGCTGATAAGTGGCCGCCTGGTTCTGATAGGCAACCACGAGCGCTGGCGCATCAGCCGTACCAATGACGGTCAGCATCTTGTTAAAGATATCGCCATAGCTGCCTTGATATTCAGCCGAAACCTTGATCTTATATTCGTTGGTGCTGTTGAATTCATCAACGATGGCCTTGAGTGCTTCTTCGCGTTCCTTGCTGTGCTGGTGCCAGAAAGTAATTTCCTGACCTGTAGGATCAACCGATTCCCAATCGATTGCTGTTTCACCACTTGCCGCTTCTGCAGCAGGAGCTTCCGTGGCAGCGGCTTCAGCCGCTGGGGCTTCAGTCGCAGCAGCCCCAGCACCATTCGAAGCCGGTGCCGCAGGTGCTGCTGCAGGACAGGCAGCTAACAGCATGGAAGCTACCACCAATGCGGACAATAGCCAGAGTCTTTTGTTTAGCATCTTAATCTCCTCAATTCGTATCAATCATTTGCTTTTATCGTGAAACATGGGACAAACGTGACTACTAAGCCACCCCACCCTAACCCTCCCCGACTTCAGAAAGGGGACCGTGAAGGGACAGAGTTTGCTTGCTCTTCTGTCCACAAAACAAAATCGTTCCCGTGACAGTTCCCTCCCACTTCCAGGGAAGGGTTAGGGTAAGGTGATAGTTATAAATAAGCAATCCAACTTGTACCATGGGTTACGAACAGATCAATGGTTAATGGGTAACAGTTAATGGCTAATTGTCAATGACCACCGTCATTGCTACCCTTTTTAACCCTTCAGACCGGTTGCCGCAATGCCTTCCGTGTATTGCTTTTGTGTCAGGAAGTAAAGAACCAAAATCGGAATAATCGTAATGACCGAGGCCGCCATGATTAACTGGGTTTCGGGTCCAGCTTCAGAACTCAAGGTCCACAGTCCTACCATAATCGGGCGCCAGGTGTCCCTGGTGGTCACGAGTAGGGGCCATACAAAATCATTCCAGGCATTGATAAAGCCAAAGATCAACACAGTCAAAATCGGGGCTTGACTGATCGGCAAGACAATCCGTAGGAGAAATCCTAGATGTCCTGCACCGTCGAGCCGGGCAGCGTCCCACAATTCCCAGGGAATTTGAGCAAAAAACTGGCGCAATAGAAAGATGCTGAAGACGCTAACCATATAGGGCACCGTAATGCCTTGGAGTGTATTCAGCCAGGAGCCACCAGGAAGTGGCACTACGTCGCCACGAATGATCAGCAGGTTCGGGATCATGGTCACGGTGCCTGGGATCATCATTGTGCTGAGCATCACAGAAAAAATAAACTCACGCGCCACAAACTTGATACGCGCAAAGGCGTAGCCAGCCAATATGGACGTGGTCAGTTGGCCGATCAGTGTCACCGCAGTAATCACAACGCTATTAAAAAAGTACTTTGAAAACTTGGCCTGACTCCACGCCTCTGTGTAGTTGGAAAATTGCGGAACTTCGGGTAGCCAGTGGCGCAGCGCCGTTTCGCCATAGGTCATCAACGAGGTGGAGATCATCCAGTAAAAAGGTACCATCGCCACCACCGCCGCTACAATCAGGATGACATAGAGCAAAGCACGACCCACAGCATAGCTCCAATGAGGCTGTTCCACTTCTACACTTTTACTGCGTATCAAAGGCACAGATCGTACACTATCAGCCATAAAACACCCGCTCACTGAAGATTCGATTCTGCACGTAGGTCAGGTACAGAATGATCAAAAAGAGTAAAATAGCTTGGGCACTGGCATAGCCATAATTGTTGGCTTTAAAAAACGTATTAAAGATAGCCACACTGGCAGTTTCCACGGTTCCTTGCGCAGCAGGCACTTGCATTACATAAATATGGTTGAAGGCTTTGAAGGTGCCAATAAAGCCAATCAGCGAAAGATAGAAGGTGACCGGCGACAATAAGGGTATAGTGACATAGCGAAATAGTTGCCACTGGTTGGCACCATCAATTTCGGCAGCTTCATAAATGGTTGCTGGAATCGAACCCAGACCAGCCAAAAAGATCACTGTGTTATAGCCGATGAAGGTCCAAATACCAAAGAGAATAATGGCAACCAGGGCGAGACTCGGTCCGGCCCAGAAGCTGTCAACGATACTTCCCGAAAAGAGCGAAGGGAGGTTTTTCGGTTCAAACAGCCACTGTAGCGGTGTAAAGCCCAGCCAGCTTACCACCTGATTGGCCAGCGATGTATCCCGTGGGCTAAAGATATAGCGAAAAACCATTGCTGTGGCAATCACAGGCGTGACATAAGGGAGGAAAAAGATAATGCGAAAGATCTCCTTGCCACGAATCTGCTGGAAAAGAATATAGGCCAGTACCAGCGAAATTGCCAGTTGGAGCGGCACACTGCCAACGGCGTAATAGAAGGTGATCGGCAACGAGTCGAGAAAGTTGGGATCACCGCTGACATTCATGCGTGCCCAACCCAAGGCAATGAGAAGAAAGCCGACCGCATAAAAGAGAAGATTGCTCAGCTTGCCGCCCCATGAACGTCGGAAGTCGCCGCTCTGCCACTTTTCACGCACAAAGTAGGCTGCCATAAAGAGCAAAAAGCCCGCAACAAAGAGGGCAACACCACCCCAATCACCCAACGCTTTTTCGTAATTCGCCAATCCAATGTAACGACTTTGGCGAATCCGCCAGTTGTGCAGACTAATCCAGAAAGCGTAGACAATTGGGAAAAGACCAAACAGACACACCAACAGAAGTGCCGGCAGTATAAAGAGCAAGCCTGTGATATTCTCTCGAAGAATTGAGACCTTGAAAGACGACCTCGGTCTTGGTTGCAAACCAGTTGTGGCCAATCCAGCTCTCCTTACATCATGCTTTTAGAGCAGTACCAGTGCTTACGCATACCTGCAAGAATATTGATCAAACGATGCGAATCTGAACCAACAAGTGCGTAAGTCCAAGTATATCATATGTACAGGATGAAGATTAACAACAGATTATCGAGAATCATCCAATTCGTAAATTGATCAGCTTCCCATCTCTTGTACAAGCTCCAGCGTATTACCATCCGGGTCAAAGAAGAAGCAGATACGCACATCCTTGAAGTTTTTCGGCTCGGCTTTGATCTTGATTCCTTTCGTCAGCAACTCCTGGTAAGCGTCGTCGACATTGGCGACATGCAGGGCCAAATGGTTAAACGCGCCTGGCTCGCTGTTGGACGCTGGAGCTGTGTCACGGCCAATCAGTTCGATCGTGGTGCTGCCGACATTGATAAAAATGATAGTGGCATCATCCCAGCGCCGCGTAACGGGAAAGCCCAAGGTTTGACTGTAGAACTTCTCCATCTCGGCGAAATTGCGGGTAAACAGGGCAACATGATGGGTGGCAAGTAGTTGCATGGTATGGGTTCCTTTGAGTGAGTGAAGAGTATAGGTTGCTAATTCTGACAGGATGACAAGATGAAGGGATGAAAGGTCGAAAGCCGATCGAACCATACTTGCAATGGTCATCCTGTCATCTCTTCATCTTGTCTGTCTTTACGCGTCCGGGAAGGGCCAAATCTGATCCCAGGCGGTCATCCAATCTTTGGCTTTGCTTTGCACTTTGAGCGGTTCGACCACTTCGACGCCGTGGCGACCACGGAACTGACCAACTTTGTCCACGGTCTCCACTTCAATCGTGATTGTGGTTGGCTTGCCGGGGACATAGGGTTTCAACTTGCGCAGTCGATCCGGGCTGAGGGCGGCTTTCGCCCCGGCTTCGATCATCTCACGGGCACGAGCAGGAGCAATATTGCGGGCGGAATAGCGCGTCAGCCCTTTCTTCACAGAGACATAGGCCGTATCTTCGCTCAGAATCTCGCGGCATTCACGGATCACAGCATCGTCGCCTGTAACCAGTGCAATTGGACAGCCATAATGGCCGCAAAGTGCAGCATTGACACCGGTTTCGCCGACCAGATCGTTGTTAAACCAAAGGTTTCGCCAGGTGACAGTCGAGATGGTGTGGCAAAGCACGCCATCTGGTGTGCCTGCACGGGCATGCATTCCCACCGCCAACATCGCATCGCAGCCCTTCTCAAGCAGTTCCGTATAGCGTCCCCATTTGTGGTGTGATACCCAATCACAGGCAGGGTGCAACAAATCGGCGACAAAGGAATTGAACGACCAATCACCGCCGGCGCCATGACAATCTACTGCCACAATCTCAGTCGCACCCGCAGCCAATGCGCCACGCACCGCCGCGTTGATCTCCTCGGTGTAGAGTACACGGCATTCATCGTAATATTTTTCACCGCCCGTGACCTGGGCCCAGGTGACAATACCACTCACCCCTTCCATGTCGGACATGATTAAAACACGCATGCAAATTGTCTCCTATGGTTCTTTTATATTTAATACCGAGCCACCCAACCCAATCAGCGCCGCCCCAATTTGGCGCAAACAGCTGTTGAGGTCGCTCTCGATGCGGTGGCTCGTGAGGGTCAGTAATTCCCAGCGGTCGGGCAAGATGGAGAGCCGTTGCTCCTGTGCGCTGTTCTCTTCGCTACAGTTAATGCCCAGATAACCGCTGCGCGCACGCAAAGTGATATCCACTGGACGCTCGCCCAAGAGTCGATTCTTGAGTGGACGTAGATTATGCGCCTTCAATGCAGCCCACAGCTGATCAAACGGATCCTCCTTGCGGAAAAGCTCCGCCACACTTTGCGCATTCAGCAGATGATCCAAGGTTGTATGAATAAAGGTGACACGCAAGAACTTATCAGCCGGGATTGGCCTTTCCAAACGCTGCAACGGACCAATCTCGATCCGAAAGTAATATTCATTGGCCCGTGGGTGATCAGATTCACCAGGCAACAGTTCGCGCCGAGTGACCAGTCGATAGCGGCGTGTCGGCGCAAAATAGGTAACTGTTTGCGCTTCTTCAGCGCCACGAAAAGCGCCTGTTTGATAAAAGGCCAAGTAGTCGGCTCCTACCCGTTGCGGGGCTCGCCGCTGCGGAATGCGATACCAACCGTCAGAGGCCGCCCGCCGCAAATCATCCATATTGTTGACTACTGCTACCAGAACCGTTCGTCGCTTCGCTTCGACATCGGGGTATGTCATAAATTCCTTTCGTCTGTGAATGGAGCAGGAGGCAAAATGCAAGCTGCAAAGAAAATTCTGTGTCTTGCCTCCTGCTACTTGATTAGTTTAAGTCCAAGTTGGTTAGCCATCTCAAGTGCTTGCTGAATTTCCTTGTCTGCCAGGGTGGCAGGCAACTCGCCCTTGGCATGGGCCGGAGCGAGATATTGGGTCAACAAACTTACTTCAAGCCCAGGACGCTCAGCCAGCCAACGTAAGACTGGCAAGGTGCAACAATCCAGGTGACCAGGCATCAGGAGATGACGCACGATCAGCCGTTTCCCTGCTTGATGAAGTTGTTGGACGGCACCTGTGACGATTTGCCAATAGTTTGGCATGTCCCCCAAATTTTGTCCACAATCACGACCGTCCATTGGCGGACCAAACTTTAAATCAGGAAGATAAATGTCAATCGCCCCATCCAACAATGCGAGTGCCTCCTGGCTCAGATAGCAGTTGCTGTTGAACACGGTCGGTACCTGCAACCGCTCCCCAAGCTCATCCAATGTGGCCAGGATAAAGGGAATGTGCGGTGTCGGATCGCCGCCGATAAAGCAAAGTGAACGAGCCCCCTCGCCCTGCCTTTGCAGTACACGTGTGGCCAGTTGACGAGGTGAGACAGCAACACCATAAGTGGGACGGAAGGCAAACTTGGCCGCTGTACAAAAAGAGCAAGTCGCCGTACAACCGCTAAAAAAGATCGCATGGGCAGGCCGCAATGGCTCTTCTTCGCCCATATGTAACATCTCGCTGGCAATGTAGGTGGTCTGTCCCACTCGGCAGACGCCAGTGGCTGTTTGACGCTTCGCACCGCAATGATGGGGACAGAGATGGCAATCGCTCAGGTGGGCCATTGCCTGGGTGACAGGGAATTTCAGTGAATTCATTTCTCCGCCGAACGATCACTATGCGAGCGGCACTTTTTTGCGTAAAGTTCGGCCTCAAGCAGAAAGTGCCGCTCACATTGCAAACGAAGCTCATGCCCTACTCAAACGTTCTACACAATCGGGACAGTAGGATTTACGGCTTTTTTCAGCCCTCTGCGCAAAGGCAACCCCAACACTTCGTCCACAACCATCACAGACGACGACACAATTGCGGCAGAAGCGTTGACCACTGGCGCAACAGGTTTCGATCTGGGCGCTATATTGTTTGCAGTTTGGGCAACGTACAGCACACTCAGCACAGATAAACTGCGGCTGACCATCGCTTCCCAGCACGCTATCCACCCGTAAATGACTTCGACATTGCCGGGTATGGCAGTGGGCACACTCACTTTGACAGGCATGGCAGACCATATCAAAGCAGACCGGACAGACGCTAGCGCAATCTCGACAGGCACGGCTGCCACAGGCGACACACTCAGTTCCACAACTGACACAATTCTCTTTCTGGCAGACAGGGCAAGGCTCGGTACACCCTTCACCTGAAACCAATTGTAGACAGATCGCGCATTGTTGGGCACAGTTTTCACAACAGATCTTGCCAGTGCTATCCAATAAAATCCGGGCGCTTTCCTGTTCACAGACATGGCACTGGGGAAGACGAAGTGCGCCGTTGTAGCGATTGCGCCGCACCTGAAGGATAGCTTCATGGCTGCCGTCACCAATCGTTATCTCCGCCGTTACCACTGGAACCTGCAGCGCTGCATAACTCACCAGTTCAACATTCACACGCAAACGGTGATTTTCGACCTCTTCGGCAATTTTGCGTTCGAGATCCTGTTCGAGCGTAAGGCGTTTTTCCCCTTCTGCATCGTGAGCATCAGCCACCTCTTCGATTTGCTGCTGATAGTAGCTGGTGAGCCGAGTCAATACCTTATGCAAACGGGCCAAAATTTCAGCTTCATGCTCGACACAGCGGACATCCGCATGGTAAATCGCCAACTTGCGTGCCGATTCGGCCAAGCGGCAGAGGTGAGTGAGTGGCGGCAATTTAGGCGGCAAGATTTCCCCATCGTTGTTTGTCTCAGGCGGTACACCTTCAGCATCTTTCAGCAGTGCCTGGATATCCAGCGGCGGCTCTTCCTGTCGGTGGTGGCCCACTTGTGGGATATGTTTGCCCATTTCGTCCATCACCACGGTGTAAAGTTCTTCACGCTTATCGTCCGCCCGATAGGTAATGCGCCAATCGAAGGCAAAGAGATATTGAGTCTGTTCCTGTAACTTCAGATTGCGCGTTCCCGTATTTAAGAAGGTAAGGGCATGAAGCAACTCTTCGCTGCTGGGATGGCGGTTAGGTAGCTTCATGAGCGTAAACGCCGACTTACGCTCCAGGTAGCCCGCCATACGATCAAAGATACGGCTGCCATAAGCTACCAGTTCGTGACCATTTTGTGCATCGGTTGATTGAAAAGCCAGTCGTAACTCGGGCTTCTCGAAAAATTCGGCAAGCGTATCAGGCAACGCAACTTGTAACAATCCATTTTTGCGACGATCCAGCGGAGTAACCGTTGCCCCTAGGGCACCAAAATAGTGGATGGCGAAGTCACGCATCTCGTTGACCGAAGTGGGAACTGAAGCAATTTCCTCGGTCTCTTTCTTTTTTGTTCGTTTTGTGCCAAAAAGCTGATTGAGTAATTTCACTTTCTGATGAATTATGTTAAACTTCCTATTACCTTACTCATAAGTTAGTTTTGTGCCCACAATCTTCAGATACTATTCGTGGGATTCGGCCCATCCTGCACTCCTCACCCCTCGCCGATCCTGTTCTGTAGTGGGTTAAGGCCATTGCCAATAATAAATTATTGTAACCGATCTCCACTGAGGAAACGAACATGCAGGAGCAGGTTGAACAATTTCTTGAACATTTAAGTAGCAAGAAAAAATCATCGACCCACACCACGCTTGCGTACCGTAACGATTTGTCACAGCTTGTCGAATTTGTCCAGCTACTTACCGGATCCAACCGACAGTCGGTCAAAACCTGGAAGCAAATTACGCCAGCTCATGTCCAAGCCTATGTTGCATTCATCAAAGCCCAGGATTATGCGACATCTACCGTTGCGCGCAAGTTGGCCGCCGTGCGTAGTCTTTTTGAATGGATGGTTGGGCAAGGGGCATTGTCACCGAGTTTGGTAAAGTTACTGGCAGCGCCCAAAGTGAAGCGAAGTGCACCCAGTACGCTTTCACAAGAGGAGATCGAGCGTCTTCTCAAAGCACCAGCCGAGCACCAAAGTCTGAGTGGTTTGCGCGACCGTGCCATGTTTGAATTGCTCTATGCAACCGGTATGCGCGTGAGCGAGTTGGTTGGGCTGAATGTTAACGATATAGAGTTAGCGAAACAAAGTCTACTGATTGATCGGGGGGGCACGCGCAGCCGCTGCACCCAATTAAATCCTACCATCACCGAAATATTACGTGCGTACTTAACTGAGGCACGCCCATATCTGCTCTTGGACGCCCAGGAGCCATCGCTCTTTGTGAATCAACGGGGTCAACGGCTCACTCGGCAAGGGCTTTGGCTGCTGATCAAACAATACGTCCAACAGGCGGGGATCAAAAAGACGGTGACGCCGCATGTACTGCGCCACAGCTTTATTGCCAACCAACTAGAAAAAGGCACCCAGCCGCGTGACATTCGCCAAGCAATCGGCAATAGCAGCCCAATCAGCACGCAGGCCTACAAAACACATCAGGGGGGTCATCAATTGATTATTGATGGGAAAGTGATGGAACGTGAAACGTGATGCGTGAATTTCGGATTAAGTCCATTCTTCTCCTATATTGTAGCGCATGGAGATAGCAGGCAGTTCACGTGTCACGTTCCACGCTTCACGTCTCACAAATTCGGACAAGCATCCCGAATCACCCCCACCACATACTCAATTTCTTCCAACGAGAGTGACGAGGACGAAGGTAGATAGAAACCACGCTTGCAGAGATCTTCGGCCACAGGATAACGTTGCCCCTTAAAGGCTTGCCAATAGACCGGTTGGCAGTGCATTGGAATAAAAAAGGTGCGTGTTTCAATGCCATTGTCGGCCAGTACTTTACGCAATTGGTCACGACTGAGACCATACTCTTTTTCATCCACGGTAATCCCATACATCCAATAGACATTTTTGGCCCACGGCGCTTCGGCGGGAATACGAATCCCAGGGATCTCTTTCAATCGACTATTGTAGGCCAAAGCGTTTTGTCGACGCTGCGCCACAAAGTTGTCCATTTGCTCAACCTGGGCCAACCCAACTGCGGCCTGCAAATTGGTCATGCGATAGTTAAAGCCAACAAATTTATGCCAGAAGTGACGCTCCTTGCTAAAGGCGTGGTCGCGCAAATTCCAGGCCAAGCGAGCAATGTCACGATTGTTGGTCGTGACCATCCCGCCTTCGCCGGTAGTGATGATCTTGTTACCATAGAAGCTAAAACCTGCGGCATCCCCTAAACTGCCGCAACGCCTACCTTTATATTCGGCACCATGCGCTTCTGCCGAATCTTCAATAATCATCAACCCGTGCTTTTGAGCCACTTCGCGCAGCGGATCCATATCGGTGGGATGGCCATAGATATGAACTGGGACAATCGCCTTGGTGTGTGGCGTGATTTTGTCCTCCACTTGGTTGACGTCCATCTGCCAATAGTTGGGTTCCATATCGACCAACACCGGCTTGGCGCCACAATAGGCTACCGCATTGGCAGTAGCGATCATGGTAAAGGTGGGAATGAGCACTTCATCGTCGGGCTCGAGGCCAAGCGTGGCCATTGCCAGATGCATGGCGACCGTGCCATTGGCGCAGGCAATGCCATACTTGGTGCCACAGGCTTCGGCAAACTTCACCTCAAAGTCACGAATAAAGCTGCCAGCCGATGAGATCCAGTTAGTAGCAATCGCCTGTTGCACATATTTCATCTCATTGCCGGTCAGCGTGGGCCGGCTGACGGGGATAATCGAACGCCGTGTCGATTGATCGGTACGTTCGTCAAAATCGGGGATAGGACTGTAACGAATTTGTACTTCGGGATCTGGGCCAGGAATGATGGCAGCCAGCTCGCCCATCTCTTCCAGACGCAGTTCAGCAGGTTGAAGCATGGTATTTCTATCCGTTCCATGTGGGCAGTGAGCGCGCAAGAGATTCTCTTGTACTACAGTGCCCAATGTATTTGAAAGACAAGTTGCAACTGTTTAGTCTAATTCGATTCCGCCGATTTCCGTGTGATCCACATGACCATTCAGCCAACATCAGTTCACAGATGACACGAGTATGGGGACAAAGGTGTTCAAAAATCCGGCTGTTATCCGCCCAATCCGCTACATCTGCGGTTCCACTATTAGGGACGAACTCATCGTAATCTCCAGATTGTCGCCACATACTTGCGCCCCTTTGAGAGATAATCCCACAAGTTGGCGCCTGTCTTGCTGTCGCCGGCGGTACGGGGCACGCAGACATAGGGCACTTCCTTGACACGGAAGCCCATCTTAACCGCTCGCCCCAAAAGATCGATGCAATATTCACCATAGTCGCCGTTGAGCCGGATCTGGCGAAAGAGTTCCGCTCGTCCAGCTACAAAGCCGCTGGTATAATCATGCACTTGACGACCGAGCAGCAACATGGCAAAGCTGTTGATGATGTAACTCAAACTGCGCGCCATCCAGCCGTGCGCAACGTCGGCTCCACCGGGAATCCAGCGCGAACCGACTGCCAGATCTGCCCCATCTTCTACAATGGCGCGAATCAGTTTGGGAATATCCTGCGGCGGCATGGAGAGATCACAATCCATCCAGGTCACGATCGCGGCATCGTAGTGGTTGATCGCCTCATCAATGCCGCGCTGAATGGCAGAGGTGAGTCCCTTTTCGCCCACTCGGCGGATTAAGACAATTGGATTTGCAAGTGTGTTTGCACCAAGGTTGCTCGCACTCACATACGATGCGGCCAGCTTCTCCACGACATCCGACGTTCCATCAGGTGAATTATCGTCCACGACCAGGACGCGGTGCGGTGTGATGGCACTTTCCAACACACCTAAGATCAGCGGGGTAATATTCTCCGACTCATTGTAGGTGGGCAGGACAGTACAGACCAGAGGCTGTGATTTCAACATGAACTGCATGATACCGTATTTATTCGACAGATGGGAAAAGCGCAGTGAGGCGTAATAAAATCAGAGCCGTAAGCGTGACGCATGAAACAATTACCGTGCGCTCACGCTTACGGCTCTGCGAAACACTACTGTTTGGTGAAGGGAATACCCCAACGCTGAAGCAGATCGGTAGCCGAGGCAACCGTGGTTTGTGCGCCAAGGCCAAAGATGAAGATCGAGAAGTAGTCACTGACCAAATTCGAACCAAAGGTCAGATTCGGCACGTAGAGGGTACTCATGCCGACTGCGACCAGCACAATGGCAGAAAGAATGTAGAGCAAGATGGCATTACGACTCAGACGCTTGCGTGCGCTTTCCGGGTTATAGTCGCGAGCGGGTGAGATGCCTGGGAAATAAACTGTAGGAACTTCTCCATCTACGCCTCTCGAAGTTGCTTCGGACGTCGCCGAGGGACGTGGCAACAAGAGATCTGGATGCTGCTCCTGAGTTTGAGACAATTTTTGCTTTTGGACATTGATCTCATTCGCCAACGCATTCAACGCTTCCCGATCCAGCGAAGTTGCGAGCAATTTAAAGCGCAATGTCTCCTCTGCTGTCAGCCACTCTTGCAAAAGTTTGGCGTCAAGCTTGGTTGCATCAAAGTCAGTGCGTAGTTGAACCAACTCTTGCCAGAGACTTTCGACCTGTTCAAAGGCGTGCAGATTGTCTTCGAGGGCGATAATCTTGGTGCGCAACTCACTTGGAGAGGCAGAATCGACCACACTTTGCAGCAGATCCTCGGCTTCCTGACGCAACTTACGGATCGCTTGTGGAGTCGAGGAAGAAGGCGAGTATGAGGTAATTTTGGCTTGCAGCCGTTGAATCACCTGGTTGCGCAAGTAATCGATCTGGTTCTTCCAGTTTTCGGCATCCCTGCGCCATTTGGTGAGCAAGGCTTCAGCTTCCGTCACTTGTGTCTCTGCCTCGTTCCAGTGGGCGGTACGAATGGCGACATCCACTTCGAGCAACAACTGCTCGATGCGCGTGCCAAAGTTTTGTTTGAGATCTTTGTCCTCTTTCAGTGCAGCTCGCACATTGTCACTCCGTACCACAAATTCGTCGCGCAAGCGCCCACGCGCTTGATAACTGGAGAGGCTTAGCCCAAGCAAAACGCCTATCGTCAGCACTAGAAAGGGCAGATACCAGGGATGACGGATTTGGATCTCGATCGGCAACGTAAGCAGGGTATTCGGTTTGGCCACAAAGGTGAGATTGCCCTTAAAATCGCCCGCAGGCGCATTGGCAAGGTCGGTCAGCATGGTTGCAGTCAGCAGTTGCCCCGGTTCGATCACACTGTCCGCCAAGGCAACTTGGAGAATATCGCCTGATATCATGCGATGATTAGCAGCGTCAATCAGGTCGGAGGGCAGCACTTGGAGATCGTGCAGCGTGGCACCACCTGACTTCTCGCGCAGACTCAGATGACTTATTGGGGTCGAAGGAGTTAACCAGGAGCCGGTCGCTGCGTAAATCTGGATTCCTGTAGCCGCATCTGGGTCGTGGACGACAAGTTCGGGTTGGGTGCGTAGCTGGAGACGAATGGGGAGCGTAATTTCACCCGATTCAGGAGCTTGCCAGCGAATGAGCAACGTGCCGGTATAGACGCCAGCATTGGCTGGAGGTGCCAGTTGTAGGGTCAGTTGGGTAATGCTATTTGCACCCAACGAATCGAATTGCAGCGCGGGCAGGACGTTGATGTTGGTCGCCGGGATGGGATCAAGCTGTTGACCATCGATGCCAACGCCTTGTAGATCAGAGACGAGCAAAGTCACATTGCTGATCGGCTGATTCGTGTTGAGGCGCAGGGACGCAGCAACCGAATCTCCCGGCAAGGTGCGCACCAGGAAGAGCGAATCGGGAACAACTGTCACACCATCGTCCGATGCAGCTTGCACTTTGGTTGATAGAGTTAAAAGCAGAAACAGGAGCAGCAGTGATAGAATAAGAGCACGTTTCATTCTTCCCCTCTATGTACCAGAATCTGGAAACTGGGCATGGGCTGAGCAAGTTTCGTAGGCACGAACAATCTCATTCTTGCTCATTTGATTATTAACCACACCAAAGCTACCTGACAAGCAACCAAGATTGCTTGTCAGACTTCTTCTACTATCATAATTTTAATTAGCCAAGATAGCAAAGTAGGCATAGCTACCTAACTCATATTCTTCGGTATACATTGATTTTCGAGCCTTTGTAGGTCTCACTTGCTCAAATGTAAACTTTCCTTGGCTTCCATAATGGAAAAGACAGTAATCTAGCGTTCATATTATAATAGAGGTAAACTACACTGAATGTTACAGGGCGATTCCCAAAGTTCAGACAAGGTTGGGAATCACAGGATTTTGCGAAACGAGTTCCGAATCTCAAAGTTGGAGTCATCCATGACCGTCACCCCTCTCTCCCAAATACGCGCTGCTGCCAACGCTTGGCAAGCCACGACGATTGCCCGTGGTAGCCTTGACGTACAACGTCAACCTCATCTAAGAATCTCAACGCAGAAGGCGGTAGCGCAGATTCAAGCGGCGGTGTCGCCTGATTGTAGTTATCGCCTGGTCAAAGCCGCCGTCGAGGCTGCGCAGCGAGAGATCTGTCTTTATATTTATAATGTCAGCGCCGAGCATATGCTTGATCTTTTGCGCCAGGCCAAAACACGCGGCGTCCACATTCGCCTGATGTACGATGTCACTGACACCCGGGGCGACGAACAGAAAAAGCTAGAAGAACTCGGCGTTGAACTGCGCGAGGCACCCTCAACCGGTGGGCGCAGGGTATTTACGGTTTGCCATCAGAAGTTTGCGGTGATCGACGAGCATATTCTCTTGCTCGGCAGCGCCAACTGGGCAGGCACATCGATTCCACTGATTACGAAACCCGGTCAATACAAAAAGGGCAACCGTGAATGGCTTGTGCGGATCGATCATGAGCCGCTGGCCCATTGGTTCAAACATCTCTTCGAGGCCGATTGGAACATTCCTGATTTGGCGATGCCCGCAGCCATTCCGAGAGTCGAACCACTGCCACCGGTCGAGTTACTCGTTACGGCGTTAGCTGCGCAGAAACCCACGCAGATCTTTGATATCAAACAGATGGATTCAGCGACGCCCGCACAGGTCACCCCAATCCTCTCGCCCAACAACTATTTCAGCCTGGCTAAGAAATTGATCCTGGCAGCCCGCCACAGCATTGAGATCGAGCAGCAATATATCATCAACGCTGCGGCGAACAGCAAGCTCGAAGCGTTATTGGCGGCGCTGGCAAAGCGCAAAAATGAGGTACAGATCCGCATCCTGGTCAGTCCGGCTTACCGCAAGGTGGGTGGCATGGACAACTGGGAGCTGTCGATGGCTGCACTTGAGGCCCATCAGCTCAAAGATTGTCTGCGCGCTCTGAATCTCGATTATTTCACTCATCTGCACAACAAAGGGTTGATCTTTGACCGTAAACAGGTGATTGTTTCATCAACCAACTGGAGCGAAAACTCGATCAGCCGTGCACGCGAAGCAGGTGTGTTGATCCAATCCGCTGAAATTGGTGAATATTTTGCGAGTGTTTTTGATTACGACTGGAGCATCGCCTGGGATCCCTCCATCTTGCCCGCCAACTTACCGCTGCCCCAACAAGATGCACGCGTTGTCACAGCCGAATTTGAGGAAGTCCATCCTGCCGATCTGGTCTGAGAATCGACCAGGAGAAAAGGGATCGGTACGCAGACGACACGGATTTTATAGATCAAAAGCGGATTTTTGAGTTCAGCAGATCACGATTTGTCATTCTAAGGAGCGGCTGTTTGCAGAGTCTGCTCTGGAAAGGGAAGACCCCTGCCTTGTCCGCCAAGATTCTTCGCTCAAAAAAGCCTTCGCTCAGAATGACATTTTCTGCGTTGAGCCGTGCTTTTCAGCATTATCCGCATACCGATCATAACGATTTTCACGGCAGAAATGGCAAGACGTTTCATGAGTGTTGATTAGGATGAGGAGGCTACATGAAATACGATCTAGTCTTTGAAGGTGGCGGTGCCAAAGGCATGGTCTTTGTGGGCGCTTACGAGGCTTTCAGTGCGCAGGGTCATACCCCCGGTCGCCTGTTGGGCACTTCGGCAGGTGCAATTACGGCGACACTGGTGGCGGCTGGTTATTCCAGTGAGGAGCTATTGGCCGCGCTGAATGAACGAGAGAATGGTAAATCGGTTTTTGCTGGCTTCATGGGCGATCCGTTGCCCTTTAGCAAAGAAGAGATTCAGGCCAGTGCCATTCGCAGCTTGCTTGGGAAAATCAATTTTACTTTTGCCCCAGGTTTTGTAGAGAATCGCATTGACGACGGCATTGCCGAGACACTGGCGCAACAGGCACAGTCTCGTCACTTTTTCGCCTTTGTCGAACGTGGCGGCTGGTATTCGGCGCAGCGCTTTCTCACCTGGATGCGTGACAAGCTCGACAGCGGTACCTGGCAAGGACAGCCTCGTCGCTTTAGCGCCATGACGCTCGAACAATTTCATAGCATGACCCAGGTTGACCTGTCAGTCATTGCCTCCGACGAAACGGGTGGACGCTTGCTGGTACTCAACCACCGAACTGCGCCGCAATGCCCCTTGCTCTGGGCCGTACGTATGTCGATGAGCATCCCACTTGTCTGGGATGAGGTCATCTGGCAACCCAATTGGGGCAGCTATCTGGGGCGCGACCTCAGCAACCATGCGATTGTCGACGGTGGTTTGCTCTCGAACTTTCCCATGGAACTTTTCATTTCCGATGAGCCGTACGTCACGCAATGTATGGGTCCCAAACAAGATAGCGCCATTCTGGGCTTGCTGATCGACGATGCGCTGCCGGTGCCCCAGCCAGCCGCCAGCCGCGGGCTACTGGTCAATGTTGACGTCAAACCAGCCGAGCTACGAACGACCAAACGGCTGTTACGCCTTCTCAACACAATGATGGCTGCGCATGACAAGTTGGTGATGGATGCTTTTAGCCATTTAGTCGTACATCTGCCTGCCGGTGGCTATGGCGTCACTGAGTTTGATATGAGCGATGACCGGCGCAACGCACTCGTTGACGCTGGTCGCACTGCCATGAACGATTATTTTGCTCGTCCCAGTCCGGCGGCCATCCCCAACGAATTGGAAGTCTACGAACAGGAAAATGCCAGAGCAGCCGCCAATCGCATTGCGCTCAATATTTTACAACCATAATGTAATGTCATGGGAGAAGGATATGCCCAAGTCCAAGAGCCGCACTCGGCACCCACGCCACAAAACTGGTAGCCAGACACAGGCACCAATGCCTGCCGCTATCCCGACCAACGTCAATCAAGCTACAGCTTACGCTGTGAGGATAGCCAATGTGACGGTAACAACAGGTCAGCCCTATTGGCAGGTGATTCGCATACGCCATCTCACACCCCAAGAAAATCACGGACAGCACAATGTCTTTGTGGATGCATTGGATGAAGCCGGACAGCGCTACCGCGATCCGATGTTACGCATCGGCTGGACGTGGGAAGGTCGCCGCCCGGATGAGGATGCTCCAGCCAAGCTGCTCGACAAGCCAGACAACGAGCCAGCGGGCAATGTTGACCTCTATCCTGGGCAACATCTAGAGGTCTGGATTGAGGGCGATGGGCTACCGAGTGACCGCGTCAGCAACATGCACAGCGAACATCCAGACGAGCCGGGTCCTCAGGGAGAACTAGGCAACTCGTTTGGCCATCATTCCTACCATGTCGTCTTTCAACGGGCGCGCAAACAAGGGGCTGATCAAGAGGAAGATCATAGGGTAAATCCGATTTCAGCCTTCCGTTTTGAGGCCTGGCCCACTGAGTTCCGTGAAATCAATCAAGGCTTCGGCAACAATCCAAGCTATTACCGGCAATTTCAATTGGCCGGTCACGAAGGGGTCGATATCAAGGCACCACTGGGCAGCAGAATCTTTTCGGTTGCAGCGGGCACAGTAAAGTATGTCCATCGTGACGCCAACAGCCACAACTACGGCATTCACATACGGCTCGAACACGCCGACGGCTATGAGACGATCTACGCCCACTTACAAACGGCAATTGTTCAGGAAGGGCAGGCGATCACAGCGGGTCAGGCAATTGGCCTGGCTGACCACACCGGGAACGTCGTCGGTGATCCAGCCGATCATCTTCATTTGACGCTGAAACACGGCAGCGAGGATCTGCCTGGTTACCGCAACCACATCATCGATCCCACACCCTTTTTGCAACGCCTATTGGCCGAAACAAGTGATGAGGCGACCTATGTGCGGGATCGGATTGCCGATGGCTCCCAGTTTAAGGCCAACCAAACCATCGATCAAAGCTGGACATTGCGCAATAGTGGGCAGACGACGTGGGGCGACGGTTATGTCTTGGCGCTACGCAATAGCGAGGCATTGGGCGCACCACCAACCCTTCCGGTGCCAACCACAGCACCCGGTGCAGAGGCCACGATCCAATTCGGGTTTCGTGCACCTGCCACACCGGGCCACTACCGCAGCGAATGGCAACTGCGTAATGCGACTGGTCAATGGTTTGGCGAGACAGTCTGGCTAGACATCAACGTCGCCAAGGAAACCGTGGTCGTGGTGCGTGACAACAAGCTAGGCTTCTACTTGCAGAATGCCCAGGACGAGAATGGTTTGTGGGATGCAGTGAGTCGTGTTCAGCCGCCCGTGATCCTGGTCCATGCTGATGGCTTTAACGATCTCTTGCTCAACCAGGTGCGTGATTTTCGTGCGCCAGATGCCTTCGTGATTGGTCGCTGGTACCTAGACGAGGATGCCCAGCGTGCCATGCTCGAAAGTGAGGATCCCGAAGGATCGGGACGCAGCTTTGCCGAACAAATTTTGACCTACGACTTCGGCAAATTCAGCAAACGAGCCGCCAATGGCCGGTTGTTGGTCGATGCCTGGATGAGTCTCAACGAGGCGATTCCTGGTCCAGCGTCTAGCGGCTTTGGTGAAAACCGGGCCGCCTTAGAGCACCGCTATGAACATTATGATCGCTTCCAGGTTGCCTTTCGCCAACGCCTGCAACAAGAAGGCATCGAGGCAGTTGCCTTCAACTTTGCTGCGGGTAATTTTACAGAGGCAGCCCACTACCTCGGCTACTTTCCCCGTACGTTGGCCGAATATACTTACTTGGGTTTCCATGAGTACGGTTGGCCAGCCCTGTTCCCGGGGGCAAATACAGCGACCAGTGCTGGCATTTACCGTCGCGTAATGGAAGGCGTCCGCGCACATTTGGGCCAGCGCCATAAAGTAGTTATCACCGAAGCAGGATTAACACGCGCCTATGGCCACCCCGAAAATCCGGACGAAGGCTGGCTCAACACCACAGAACCACTTGATGAGAATCGCTACTGGGAATCGTTGGCCTGGTACAACCAGTTGCTTAGCCAGGACAATGATACAATCGGAGCGTGCCTCTATCAGGTTGGTCACATCGGGCGCTGGGAGTCCTTCCGCCACCTTGGACGAGACAACCAAAATCAGGATTTGCACCTAGTCGATCGGTTGATGACACTTCGTTCGCCTACCCGTGGACTGGCAGGCCTAGCAGCGACGCGTCCACTGGATGCGCAAGCCACACCGATTGCACCGATCACACTTACAGGTAAGGTGACGAACAACGGCAAGGCAGTGACCGGGGCAACCGTTCGGTTGTTGGGTGATCTCAACACGCTAGGTTCGATGCGTGGAGTAGTGATTGATCGTCCCGGTGCCGTGACCTGGTCGCGACGAATCACAGGCTTTAGTGGAACGTTGCGTAACGCCTGGGATCGGTTTGTTGCCAGCGAGGTTGCAGGATTGACATGGCAGGAGTTTAGTCGCCAAATCTGGATCGCCAATCCCCAATTAAGTAAGACCGATGGAAAGTTAAAAGCCAATGCGGTCTACTTCTTGCCCGAAAACAGCGGGACAGCGTCGGTCTTTCTGTGGGACCGCATTGTTACTGGCTATACAGGCACGCTGCGCCACGTCTGGCTTGACCGGGTGCAAGGCAAGGTGGTAGGCATCAATTATGCTTCGTTCCGCCGCCAGATGTTGGCCTACAACCCAAGCCTCGCTACCACTCAGGGACAATTGAATGCAGAACGCAGTTACCTCTTGCCGCGCACGGTGGGTGCTGACCGCTACGCGCTCAGCGTGGTAACGTCGAATCGAGGGCGCTTTCGTTTTGTAGATCTGACAGTTGGCAGCTATCAACTCGAAGTCAGCGCCGCCAATATGCAGCCGTTCAAGGCAGACGTGGAGTTATACGAAGACGAGGAGTTGGAGCTGGAAATCGAGCCGCTCCTGACCGAGGAATCCGTACCACGTACGCGTGGCACTGGTGGCGGCAACTTCATCGGCGTGATTGGGCGAGAGTTTGTCGTGAACGGACAGATCCTGCGCTTTATCGGGGTCAATCTGCGTGGGTTAGTCTACTACGGGGCAGGAATGACCGGGATGCTGCAATTTACCGAGACCCGGCATCGCGAAGAGTGTGTGCAACAAGCAAGTGACATGGGCGCCAAGGTGGTCCGTGTCTTTCTGCCTTGCATCAATGCCTCGGCCCAACAGACTATCGATCTGCTGCACACCACACTGGACGTTGTCGGCAGTCGTGGTCTCTATCTACTCCCCGCCTTGGTCGATTTCTACAAGAGCACCGACTTCCGCATTCCAGGCGACGATGGCTACTATGCTCAACTCGACCCGAATTTCAACATCGAATTACTCAAAGGCGAGTTCTATCGCGACGGCTATCGCGAGCGCTATCTGCCCTTTGTGACGACTGTGGTCGAAGCCTTCAAAAACGATCCACGGATCTTTGCCTGGGAAATTGGCAACGAACTCAAATACGAACCGGCCTTTGCCGACCCGGATCGTAACACCTTCATTGGCTTTATGCTCAATGTGGCACGCCAGATCAAAGGGATCGACCCCAACCACTTGGTAACGACCGGCATGATTAGCACCAGCCACGCGTCGCTCGATGTGAGCGATCTCTGGCAACGTCTCTACGGTGGGAACGAGTTCGACTTTATTACCGTTCATTGTTACAACGAGGAGTATGAGAACAAGCGCGATCATGAGTATGCGCGCACACTCAACAAACCCTTCATTATCGAAGAGGCTGGCTTTGGCAACGCTCGCCCCGGTAACCGAGTCGACCAAGTACGGGCCGATATGGATCGCTGGTTTGGCTTTGGGGCCAGCGGTTACATGCAGTGGGGCTTTATGCCGGTGGGGAATGATATCGGCGACGGCGACACCGATAGTGGCATGGACCGCCAGTGGCATGCGGGTGACTTTGACGGTCTCTTCAACCTTTATCGTGAGCGGGCGGCGCAACTCAAGGCGGAAACGGATCAATTATCGCGCCCTACCCAGCCGGTTCAGCCAGTAGGGTTTCAGCTCAATCAGCAGGTCTTTGCGCAGACAATCGTCAATGTACGCAAGTCGCCTGGCACCCAAAACAAAGCAAGCGACGATGTGCTAGGTCAACTTGCCGCCGGCGCGTCAGTCACGATTACGGGGACATCCAAAGCAGTAGATGGTTTGATCTGGTGGCCGATTCACGCTACGTTAACGCAAGGCAATGGGGTAGACGGCTGGGCAGCCGAAATGGTAAACGCCATCCGCCTGCTCGATAGTACACCTCCAGCTACGATGAACCGCTCACTGAGCGCACGAGCCTATGGATGATGACAAGAGTTACCTCTTCATCCTGTCATCTTGTCAACCCTTCCTCATTCCGTGCTAGTTTTGTTCAAAATGGAGCCATGCTATGTCAAAGAAAGCATTCTGTGTTGGTATCAATGATTACCCCTACGATGGCAGTGATCTGAACGGCTGTATCAACGATGCACACGCTTGGGCTGAACTGATGGTGGAGCATTATGGCTTTGCGCAGGCGGATGTCAAGCTCGTCACCGACGCCCAGGCAAAGAAGGCAGATATCCTAGCTGGGCTAAAGGATTTGCTCACAGGTGCAAAGTCTGGCGATCTATTGGTCTTCACCAATTCCTCGCATGGTACCTATGTGGCCGACACCAGCGGCGATGAACCTTCCTACGACGAAGCGCTCTGCCCCTACGATTGTGCTGAGAATCTATTGATCGATGATGAATTGCGCGAGCTATTTGCCAACATTGGGAAGGGCGTGGAACTGGTGGTGATTAGTGATTCTTGTTTCTCGGGCACGGTAACTCGCGCTGCTGTTGCCGAAGCAATTCCAGGTTTGCGTACGCCGGATGACCGCCGCGTCCGTTTCCTCAATCCTGCCCTGCGTGGCGACAAAGTACTGGAAAATCCGTGGAAGGCCATGCCCAAGAGCAAACAGAAATATCCAGAGTCGAAGATGAAGGAACTGTTAGTGAGTGGCTGCACCGACAAAGAGTATTCCTATGATGCGCTGATCGATGGTGTCTATCATGGGGCGATGACGTACTATGCACTGGAAGCCATCCGCACGGCCAACTACAAGCTTACTTTTCAGCAACTAGTGACACGGGTCAATCATCTGCTCGATCAAGGCGGCTACCCGCAACATCCCCAATTGGAAGGACGCAGCGTCAACAAGAAGCGCCCGATCTTTACTTAACTCATGTTATACAAAGGCGCAAAGAGATGGCTTACGATATCTTTCACAGGATATGCTCAAATGAGTGAATTCCCCTATGGGTTCTCTTTGCGTCTTTTCTTCCTTGTGCCCTTGCGTTAAAACGATTGTTGCGCCAGACAAGGAGTTGCTCTATGTTTGGAGGATACAACAGGCACGAATTTCTACCCCATGTGATCCACATTTCGATTGCGCGTTATCACCACCAACTTCCCAAACCAGGCGAAAAGCTAGCGTTTCTGGTAACGATCCACGAAGAAGGCACCGGCATCTCGTGGCAGCAGAATGTGGAATTGAGTACAGCCGAAGAAAAGTTTATCGCCGACGCTACCCAACAGCTTCATCTTTGGAGTCTCAATCTAGCCCTACGCCCGCGCGATGCCGAGGCTCTTGTACAGCAGCTTGGCCAGAAACTCTACGCGGCCTTTATCGGTGCTGAAGGAGAAAAGGTACTACAAGCGATTGCACCCACGGCCATTCTGCTCGATGTCGATGAAACAATTCTCAATCTCCCCTGGGAGCTGATGGGCTCTGAAGCAGGGCCAATTTCCCAGCAAACGCCCTTTGGACGGCTGGTCACGACCCGGCAGATCTTGCGACCAAGCCGCGATCCTATCCAAGAGGACAGCGTTGTACGTGTGCTGGCAGTCGCCAACCCCACGTCCGATCTGGCAGCGACTGAGGCAGGAATTGCTGCCCTCAAGAGCCTGGAAGGCAATCACGGTGCATTCAGTCTACAAGTGACCGTCCTGGCCCAAAACGATGCAACCCGTGCCACGTTTGCCGATCTATTGGCCGATGGGAGCTTTGACATTATTCATTTTGCTGGCCACGCCTTCCTCAATCCAGAGGAACCAGGCAGCAGTGCGCTACGCTTTGCCGACGGTGATTTGACAGCCGATGGAGTCCTGGCGTTGCCCTGGAAAGCGCCTCCGTATTTTGTGTTCAATAGTGCCTGCGAGTCAGGGCGGGCCAGCGGCGGCCAGCGATTGGTCTCTGGCGAACAACATGGCAATGGTTTGGCTGCGGCCTTTCTGGCGATGGGTGTGGCTGGCTATGCAGGCTACTTCTGGCCGGTCAGCGATGCAGGAGCCGGAATCTTTGCCAAAGCCTTTTACCAAGCGCTTTTTATGCGTGAAAACGTAGGTCTGGCTTTTCTTGAGGCGCGCCAACACGCCATCACAGAGTTAGGCTCGGTGGCAGATCTCACAGGCTACAGCGCCATCTTATTTGGCGACGCCGCCTCCAAACATCGACGCGATTTAGCGACTGCCGCAGACTAGATCGCTGACTTTTCCCCTTCGTATTTTGTTGTTATGATCCACGGAATCAATTTAAATCGGTTGAAGATGGCAGCGGGGGAACTGCACCTTCAGTGGTATCTGCAAATTCCGCCTTCTTCTTCAGCTATTTTGCATACATCCACTTCCTATCGTAAAATTAAGCATTTCCAAACTGATACAGTATGCTAAATTACGAACAAGATTCAATCTATGCTTTTGTCTGGTTAAGTTCGTAAATTCGTAAACTTACGAAACAGAGAAGGAAGAATTATCACAGCAATCTACACACTCCGACTTGAATGTGAAGTAGTGAGGATGCGTTGTAATCTCAAGGGAGTTGCTACAGAAGCAACAAATTACAGGATAACAGAAAAAAGTAAGGAAATACTACCCAGTTGCTTCTACTTGCTCTCAGCTAGTTGGCAATAAACCTCATTTACTTTTTCCTACTATCAAATTACTCTCAATTACTTCGCTCTACCACCCCTTTACGTTCAGTTCACTTGCAACCAGCTTTAGCCTATGCTACATTAACTGCACAAGAAATAAGCACATAAGTGTCGCTTAGGCTAACTGGAAAGAAGGATAAATTGTTTCTATGCCTCCCCCGCTTTTGAATCATACCTATGATCTCGATCGATAACATCGACAGTGAGCTTCGGCGCTTATTGCGCAACTGGAAACGACCTACCATTGACCCTGGCGAGCTTGTGCAGCTCTCAGCCTTCGCACAAGCAAGCGAGTTAGACCAAGAGACAGCCAAGCGCTGGCTCAGACGATTTTTGGCCGACGCAATTGAACAACTCCGCCATGTCGACGGGGAAAGTGCGCAGATTCTTCAATTGCGTTTTGTTGATGCAGTGACTCCATCGGAAGCTGCACGCAAGTGCAAGCTTACCGATTCTGATTACTTTCGTAAACAGAGCCATGCGGTTCATGCCCTGGCCGAGTATCTGTACGAAACTGAAAACAAAATCTATGCGGGCAAACGTTTTCGTTTTGAACAACGCTTAATTGCACCTGTCCACAAATCGCTCTTTGGCATCGAAGATTCGCTGCTTACACTGCGTCGCCTGCTCGCGCCGGGCGAGGAGCCATGGATCGTGGTGATTGAAGGCATTGGCGGCATTGGCAAGACGGCACTGGCCGATGTCCTGGTGCGGCGGTTGATCAGCACAGAAAATTGGGACGGCGTGGCTTGGGTGAGCGCAGCACCCAGCCGGATGGACATGCATGGTCAGATGCGACCGGCGGCACCGACGACTCGTACGGCTGAAATGCTTTTATTCCAGCTATATGAACAATTGCTGCCCAATCAACCACGGCCCAATTCTTTTAGTGAAGAGAACGTGGTCTTGCCGTTGATTCAACTTTTGAAACAGTCGACTTGTCTGGTCGTACTTGACAACCTGGAAGCGATTGAGGACATGGAGCGCCTGCTGCCCTTGCTGCGCCGAATGATGAATCCTAGCAAGTTTATTCTCACTTCGCGCACCAGCCTATACACCGAATCAGAATTAGCGCACTTCGCTGTTCCCGAATTAAAGGCAGAAAGCGCATTACGTTTGATCCGGCGTGAGGCAGGCGTTCGTCAGTCGCTACATTTGATCACCGCTAGTGACAGCGAACTGTTGCCGATCTACGACATCGTTGGCGGGAATCCATTAGCGCTACACTTGATTGCTGGACAGTTACATGTTCATCCGCTGAGTACGGTACTTGATGATTTGCGGCAAGCGCGCGGTAAAAGCGTAGAGAACCTCTACTCGTATATTTACTCTAATGCGTGGAAGTCGCTGGACGACAATGCGCGTAAGGTGCTACTCTTTATGCCGTTGGCCAGCGAACTAGGCGGCGAGATTGAACACATCGTTGATGCCACACAAATGGATCGCGGGGTGATTCGCACAAGTCTCGACCAACTGATTCTATTGAACTTGGTACAAGGGCGACCCGACGTGGGGAGTTACACGATCCATAGCTTGACTCGTACTTTCCTGTTAGAGCAGGTGATACGGTGGCAGGAGAAATAATGAGGAAGATAGTTTTGCCTACGTCAACATCCATTTGAGCTTGAGTTTGGCTGATTCTAGCGTATGACTGCACAATCGATCCTTCTAACTGACAATTATTCCTCGCTCTTCGAGCAATTCGTGGGGCGCACGTTAAAGGCGTTGATGACTGCCAGCCAGGCAGAAGGGGAAACGCTGAGCGCAGCGACCCGCCATCGGGCGCTGCGTACGCTCGACTTTGCGTTAGAGTCAGTAGCGACCCAACTCGGTGCAGTCACATTGCTGGCCGAGATTGCACCAAAAATGGAGCAGGCTGGTCTACGCGAAGAATGGATTCCCTACTTGGAAATGGCGGTCCGGCTCAGCCGCAATCAACATGATGCAAACCATGCAGGCGAGTTTGAGTTGCAAATTGGCACTCTCTACCGGATGATGGCCAAGTTCGATCAGGCGCTTCCCTGGCTAACAGCCAGCCGTCAAGATTTCCTCGCAAGCGGCAATCGCAAAGGCCAAGCCCGTGCCCTGAATGAAATTGCCTGGGTAGAACAGCTCAACAACCAATTTGAAAGAGCCAAAGAGCATGTGGAACAAGCGCTGGCGATGATTGATAAAAATGATGAGATTGAACGTGCTATGAGCTATCGTGTCCAAGGGGCAATCGCCGATCAAGAGCAGCGATGGAAAGAGGCAGAAAATTTTCATCGCAGTGCCTTGATGCTCTTCGAGCGACACAAGGATCGACGGAAGGCAGCCTGGTGCCGACAGAACCTGGCCTACTCGCTGCGCGAACAGAAACGCTTTGAAGAATCGATCTCAAATTATCAACGGGCCGCAGAAACTCTGCGCCAATTGGGCGATGATTATCACTGGTCGATTGTGCAGGTGGGTTTGGGGCACACGTATCTCAATGTAGGTGAATCGACCAAGGCGATGGCCTGTTTTCGAAGCGCAGAAAAAGTTGCATTGCGCCTCCATGACAGCTTGCAACTGGCCAGAATTTATACCAATCTTGGACTTATTTTGATGTCATTGAGTGACTATGCAGAAGCGGAACGTTCATTTCGTGCAGCAATGGATTGGTACGAAGCGCTAAAAGATCGGGGCTGGTATCTCAATGCAGTAGATGGATTAGCGATGACCTATCTTGCCCGCCAGCAATATGGGGATGCAATTGCTGTTTTGACAAAAGCAATTGCAATGTTACCTGAAGTAACAAATACACCAAACTATCACCATTTGCAGCAGTCTCTCCACGAACATCTGCGCCAAGCACAAGCCGCTTCAACTTGAGTCTAAGACAGTTGATACAAAAGTTGACTGGCACTTTACTCACTAGGTTCAGCGAGTAAAAATGCCAATCACAGATTTGCATCCGAAGTTCAAAGCTGTCTAGCAGTGGCCACTTGTTCCTTGGCAGGCATGGGCGGTTGTTGCCAGCCATGCGGTTGCGCTGCTGCTGGTCAAAACGGGCAAATAGACGGCCAGCGCAATCAAAGCAGCGGCGATGATTACTTTCAGAGTTGTCAGAGTTGTGAGTGTTTGCTTGTTCATTTCGATGATCTCCTAGGTTTAGAACGGAGTCCGTCAAGTTCGAGGATATCCCAGTGACCAGTATCGACTGATCACTGCTGCGCAGACGACCTCGACGAATCATACCGACGCCACTATTTTGCTGCATCTTCTATCCGAAGTGTTGGCAGGGTTGCGCCGAGTTTGTGCTACATATTTGTGGAGTAAAAGCAAGGATCGGCGTACAAACAGCGCAGATTATACGAAGTAGAGCCGATTTTTATGAGAAAGAGAGCCTCAGCCCTTTGCCTTAATCCGTATTATCTGCTTGCCACTCTTTTCTCACTCGGAAAAGTTGCTTCAAAAGTTCGGAGTTAGTGAAAGGCATGCTTGCATGATAGAAGTGCAATTTGGCGAATTGCTGAGCGAAGTGTTGTTGCAGATCAAAGCTAAAACCAAACGCACTCTGGCTGCCTTGCAAGATGAGTTGGGTTATGCAGTGGGACGGGAGAGTGGTGGCAACTACATTGAGTACTTACGCAAAGGGCACATTCCAAGTGAGGTTGACGAATTAGAACGGCTTGTTTATGCCCTGCTCAAGTTGGATCGCCAGCGTGAAACGTTAAACCAGACCATTTGCGGGCGTTTACTCAAGTTAGGCGGACATCCGCAGCCAGACGTATGCAGTCACGAATGGTTTGGAGAGGCCGATGAACAGGCACTGGGTGGTCTGCTCACGGAGATGAAACCCTTCGTGGTAGGCCCGCCGATCAAACATCCTCGCCAATTCTTTGGACGGAATCGTGAATTACGGCGCATCTTTAGTAGTTTGCGGCGCTCGCCCCTGGAGCACTATGCCATCCTTGGCAAGCGGCGCAGTGGTAAAAGCTCTCTGCTGCACTACCTGCGGACCATCACGACCACGCTGCCGAGTGAACTACGGGTGGGTCAAAAACAGGATTGGTTGGTTACGCCAGCTGCTTTCCGTTGGGTTTATATTAACTTTGAAGACGCAACCCTGCTACGGCTCGACGGATTAATCCGGCACATACTCACCGGGTTGCGCATTCCTGTGCCAGCCGAATGTAGCCTGCATCAGTTGATTACGCTGCTCAAAGAGGAAGATTGGCGACGACCTGGGATCATCCTGATGGATGAGTTAAGTGCTGGCCTGGCGGCACCAGAGTTAGATAAATACTTTTGGCAGAGTTTGCGTGCACTTGTCAGTGCCGACATGGAAAATCGCATCGCCTTTATCGTTGCCACCCATGACAATTCGTTCCAGCTTGCAAACGAACACGGGATGACATCGCCCTTCTTCAATATATTTAACACAATAAAGTTGGGACCCTTAAACGAAGAGGAATCGCTAGAGCTAATAGGCTCGTCGTCGATTCCATTTTCTGCTGCGGATTCCAGTTGGATTTACCAAGCAAGTCAGGGATGGCCTGTCATGTTACAGATCCTTTGTGCTGAACGACTTTTTGCTTTAGAAAATGGCGAAACAGGTGACAGCTGGCGACGTGAAGCCCAAAGCAAGCTCGCCCCCTATCGCTATCTTTTTGATTAGCAAGGGGTAAACCATCTTCCAGTCTTTCGATTTCCTCAGTTGTACCATTGGTCTCAAACAGACAATCGCCCGTGGCTAAAGTATATAAGCGCATGATCCAAAAATGAAGTGATCGAGGAGATCTCCAATCCGTATACCGTCGGTGTACCACTCAGTCATTTTCAATCAAGCTTTGTCGGCCGCGCAGAAATCGTCTTGCGCATCCAAGCTTGGTCACGCTCCGCAGTTTACTCTCCCCTGCTGATCTATGGCCCACGCCGCATGGGCAAAACATCCCTACTTCGCAATTTGCAACGGCTGCTGCCTCGACAGGTGGCATTCGTGGTGATCGATCTGCAAGGAGTGTCAGCCCTAGCAACAGATTTTGCAGGGTTTCTTACCGCCCTGGCCAGTGAAATTACCCGATCCATCCTGTTCACTCGAAATATTATGTTGCCACGCTTAAGCCTGAAGTCCACGCTGGACAACCCACAAGAGAGCTTTGATCAGTGGATGACGGTATTGGTCTCTACGCTTTTACTTCATGGCATTGATACCCTGGTATTGGCCTTGGACGAATTTGAAGCGCTTGATATCGCTATTCAGGATAAACAGCTAGGCGAGGAAAATGTACTTGGCACATTGCGTCAATTGATCGAGCATCACCCGCAAATCAAACTATTATTGGCAGGCGCACATGCCTTGGAGGAGATTCAAGGATGGTCAAATTACTTGAGAAACGCGCAGACGCTCCACCTGAGTTATCTGACAACAGGTGAGGCACGCTTGCTGATTGAACGGCCAATGAAGGATTCTGCTCTCAAGTATGAACCTGCTGCGGTAGCACGGGTTCTCCATCTGACCCATGGACATCCTTATCTGGTTCAGCTCGTGTGCTCGGAACTCATGCATCTGAAAAATGAGCAAACCACAAAGCTACGCCATCACATAACCGAGAACGACATTCAGCTTGCCCTGCCCGACATACTCTTACGTGGCAGTCAGTTTTTTGCTGAGATTGAAGAAAATCAGGTGAATCCTGAGGGTTGCCACCTCTTATATTGGATTGCGAGGCGAGGTTATTGTAGACTTGCCGACTTGCAGACATTAGCCAAACGCCACGGGCAATGCCTGCAAGTTGAGGAGGCTCTGACACAGATGATTCAGCGCGGAACCCTTGAACTCCGAGCTGGTTACTATCACTTTCAAGTGGAGTTAGTCCGCATGTGGTTCGCAGGTAATGAGTCAGTAGGACAGTGTACTAACCCACTGTCCTACTGACTGTACTGCTTCTCTACCCGTGACGCTTTACAAAGCGATACATCCGCTCCAGCGCCTTTTCAATATTGGCCATGCTTTGGCAGTAGGCCAGGCGCACATGTCCTTCGCCACCCTTGCCAAAGGCGCTGCCGGGAATGACGGCCACTCGTTCCTCTTCCAATAGACGGTCACAGAATTCGTGTTCATTCATGCCAGTGCTTTTGACACTGGGAAAGCAGTAGAAAGCGCCCTTCGGTTCAAAACAGTCCAGCCCAATCTCGTTGAGGCCATCCACAATAAAGCGGCGACGGCTGTCATAGCTGGCGACCATTTCACGAACATAGCTGTCGACTGAAGGCTCGGTGAAAGCAGCCAACGCCGCCTCTTGCCCGACTGTCGGCGCAGACATGATCAGGTATTGGTGAATTTTGCGCATGGCGTTGAGCAGATCGGCGGGACCACAGGCATAGCCGACACGCCAACCCGTCATGGCGTAATCTTTGCTCATGCCGCCCAAATGAACGGTACGTTGCGCCATGCCAGGCAGACTGGCGAACATCACATGCTGGTGATCGCCGTAGACCAGTTGGTCGTAAATTTCATCCGAAATGACAATCAGATCATGTTCCTCGGCGATGCGCGCAATCTCCACCATGCCTGCCCGATCCATAACCGCACCTGTTGGATTACACGGATAACCAATGAGAATCGCTTTGGTGCGTGGCGTGATTGCAGCTTCGATGTCAGCAGGACGCACCTGAAAGTTATCGCTGGCGTAGGTGGGAATATCGATGACATGGCCGCCCGCCAAAATAACGCTGGCCGTATAGGCCACAAAACAGGGTTGCGGCACAATCACTTCATCACCGAAATCGAGGATAGCCTGCATGATCAAATACATTGCCTCGCTCACCCCGACGGTGATCAGCACTTCGTTTTCAGGATCGTAGGAGGGTCCGTGATAGCGGTCATGCAGGTAGCGCGCTACGGCCTGGCGCAATTCGAAAATGCCAGAATTCGAGGTGTAGGCGGTGTGGCCTGCCTGTAAACTGTGTAAGCCAGCCTGCAAGATCGGCAGCGGCGTAACAAAGTCCGGCTCACCGATGCCCAACGTAACGACGTCTTCCATGGTGGCGGCAATGTCAAAATATTTACGAATCCCAGAAGGTGGCACAGCGTTGACTCGTTTGCTGATCCTCGAGCTGTGATGGCGAGCGGTGCGGGATGAAGGGTGACTCGCAGACTTGTTATGACCGTTACGAAGCGAGCCGGTGTGGTTATCGACAGTTGGAATTAGTTCTGAAATGGCACTCATACTTCAAAATACGGCTCTCCAGGCCGGAAATCAATGACAAGATGAAGGGATGACAGGATGACAAGGTGACAGGATGAAGTGTAACAAAGCATCTTGTCATCCGGTCATCTTGTCGATTTTTACAAAGGGAGCAGATCGAACTTCCGGTGAGGCGCCGATTCCACACGTTGCAATCCGGTTAGCTTGCGACGTGCCGGCTGGTTGCTGAGGCGAGGCCGCCAAAACTATGGGCCAACAGGAATTGCGGGTTGCGGGTTGCGGATTGCGGATTGCAAACGCTTATGCTGTACAATTTGCAACACACAACTCGAAATCCGAAATCCGAAATCCGAAATCCGAAATTCATAACACTGGCTTCCTTGTATGCCACTCTGTAGACTGCTCGTAGGCGTGGGCGGCACGCAAAATCACATCCTCGCCCAGGTGCGGACCGATCAGTTGCAAGCCGATGGGCAAATTGTTCTGGTCGAAGCCACAGGGCACGCTGATGCCACACATGCCGGCCACGTTAAGGCTGATGGTGAAGATGTCACTCAGATACATCTCCAACGGGTCATCGGTCTTTTCACCGATTTTGAAGGCCGTGGTCGGTGCAACGGGGCAGGCGATCACATCTACAGACGTAAAGGCTTCTTCAAAGTCGCGCTTGATTAGCGTGCGTACTTGTTGGGCTTTGAGATAGTAGGCATCGTAGTAGCCAGCACTGAGTGCGTAGGTGCCCAACATGATGCGTCGTTTGACCTCGGCCCCAAAGCCTTGACCTCGCGTCTGGCGGAAATTATCAAACATGCCGTCGGCATTGGCGCTAAAACCAAAGCGCACGCCATCGTAGCGAGCCAGGTTAGAACTGGCTTCCGGCGTGGCAATCAGATAATAGACAGGCAATGCCTTTTCCGAATTGGGCAGGCTGATCGGGATAACCTCAGCGCCTAGAGATTCCAGATGCATCACGGCACTGCGCACCGCTTGCTCGACTTCGGGCTGCATCCCGTCAATGAAATACTCCTTGGGCAGCCCAATACGTAAGCCATCAACTTTTCCGGTCAACGCCTTGGTGTAATCGGGAACCGGGGCAGGCAGACTGGTGCTATCCAAACGATCTTGACCTGCCATCACGCCCAGGAGGATGGCTGCATCGCGCACATCTTTGGTCATGGGACCGATTTGGTCGAGGCTGCTACCATAGGCGACCAAGCCAAAGCGACTGATGCGCCCATAGGAAGGTTTCAGCCCGACAATGCTACACAGTGAGGCCGGTTGGCGAACACTTCCACCGGTATCCGTGCCAAGCGCGCCCAGCACCATATCCGACGCCACCGCCGCCGCCGAGCCGCCGCTGCTACCACCAGGCACTCGGCTGAGGTCCCAGGGATTGCGAGTAACGAAGTAGCCGCTGTTTTCGGTGCTCGATCCCATTGCAAATTCGTCACAATTGAGCTTACCCAACAGAACCATGCCCGCATTCTGAAGCCGTTGTACAGCGGTTGCTGTGAAGGGTGGCTTAAAACCTTGCAGGATCTTACTGCCACAGGTGGTTTGAATGCCCTCGGTGGCAAGCACATCTTTGATCGCCAAGGGTACACCCAGTAGCGGTGCGTCATCACCATTCGCCCGGCGACGATCCGCAGCTTCGGCATCTGCCAGCGCCCGCTCTGGTGTCACAGTGAGATAGGCTTGTATCTTGCCATCCAGTGCTTCGGTGCGAGCCAGCAATGCTTCGGTTAACTCGACCGAGCTAAATTCCCCTTTGCGCAAACCGTCAAGTGCGTCGTGGATGGTGAGAGAGTGGAGTTGTGTGGTCATGTGGTTTTCATTAGGTCATTGGGTATTGGGTAATTAGGAATTACTCAGTACCCAATGACGATTATTCTTCAAAAACCGCCCGCACCCGAAAGAATCCATCGGCACTATCAGGCGCATTGGCGAGTGCTTGTTCGTTGCTAAGACAGGGTTCTGGCACATCCTCGCGCATCACATTTTCTAAATCTAGCACATAGGGTGTGGGCGGGACGTGGCTGGTGTCAATGGCGAGTAGGTGCTCGGCGTATTCCAAGATGGCCGAAAGTTGCCCCGCATATTGATTGACCTCTTCATCACTCAGTGCCAATTTTGCCAACTCGGCAACGTGACGAACTTCGTCGGTGGTGAGTCGCATAAATCCTCATCTAAAGAAAACGTCGTGGAATCTTGTTTTCCACGACGTCGTTGGTGAGCACTACCAAACAAAAACGCCGTGGAGTGCGTCCACGGCGTTGGGTTTCTACGATTCCCATCACCTGGACGCGTTAGTTGCTGCTGCTGCGTTTGCGGCTGCCGATGCTGCGTTGTTCAGGTGTTGGAAACAAGTTGATGTCTGCATGTCTCGATCAATGAGAGTGAGATTACAAAGTAGTAGGGAGTATAGCTACGTCCGTTACGATTGTCAAACCGATTGGTAGACGGGTGCAAAAATGGCAACGACTTAGCGCTACTGGGTTTGGAGAATTTGTTGAAATCCTGTACCTTTTCTCCAAATAACGTCATTCGACAATTGGGTAATGCGCCAACCTTGGGACGTCATCACCGCTTTGCCCGATAGGACGCCACCTGCTAAGAAGTAGTTGTCATTCGGATGAGATGTTGGATCGCCGAGTCCTTCGGCCCATAGGTGCATGGCAACCAAATTTCCCCGGAATTCTGCTTGCCCGTGGTCGTGGAGTGTAACGATCACGCCACCCGTCATATGCTGTGTGGCCCTAAACCGTACAAAGCTTTTCCTGTGGCTTTCGCCAATAGGTTGCGGCCCGATCGTCTCTGCACCATTGGGCCGCACAATGCGGGCGTTATCCGCAAAAATAAGGTGCATGGTCGTTGCATCAAAGTCCTTCTGGTCTAGCGCCCTAAAATACCTGTTGAGTAGTTCCGTAATTTCGGCTTTATTTACGAAAGCCTCAACCTTCTCATGCTCCATAAACTTTTGCCCCCACTTAAACGATAGACATCTATAGATGTCTCGTTTTGTATAAAGTACACTTCAGGCCAACAGTCATCTACGGGGCAAACATTACATCACGTATGTAAACTGAAACTAAATCTCTACGGGTACTATGCCGAAAGGTGCTTCACACGCCAAAATTCCATAGAAGATAATCCCAAAGCCACAACGTCGCCTCTCCGAAAATCGCACTGACAATGCTTACAACAATCTACCAAGTTCTTGGGCATTTGTCACGGGCAATTTGCAGGCATAATTTTCACAAACGTAGGCGGCAGATTTGCCGTCGACCAATGTGCGTCCGGCTAGCAAGGGCAACATACTGTCTTCCGCTGGCTTCTTGAGGGCAACGACTGTGTTGGGCAGGAAACGCCTATGCACTTCAGCCAACAATGCCTGGGTAGCAGGATCGGCTGGTTCACCCACAATGGCGACTTCCTGGCTGGGGGCAAGCAAGGTATCCAGTGCACAGAGCATCCGGCCAAAACCGGTAGGTTGGCGTGCAGCGGCATCCTTCATCGTAGCGATGATGCGCTGTGCCTCTTTACGATAGGAATCGTTGCCAACCAGCACAGCAAGCCGCAGTAACAATTCCGCCGCCAATGAATTGCCACTAGGAACTGCATTGTCGATATAGTCTTTGCGGCGCACAACCAGTTGCTCATGACTCGTTCCGGTTTGAAAGAAGCCACCATGGATCGGATCGTGGAATTGCTCGAACATGATTTTGGTCAATCGGCTCGCCTCGGCCAGCCAACGCAGGTCAAAGGTCGCCTCGTAGAGTGCCACCAGAGAGCGAGCGAAGGAAGCATAGTCTTCGAGATATGCGTTCAAAATTGCGGACTGGGAATTAGCTACATTCTCTAATCCCTGTTTATCCCCGTTTATCTGTGTACCATTACTCTTGTAGCTGCGGTAGAGTTTGCCGTCGGGTTGGCTCATGTGGGTGAGGATGAAGTTGGCGGCATTGATGGCAGCGTCCAGTGCGGTGGGGAGATTGAACGATTGCGAGATTTCGGCTAAGGCGTGGATCATCAGGCCATTCCATTCGACCAAGATCTTCTCGTCACGGGCGGGTTTGATGCGTTGTTCGCGTGCATCGAAGAGCTTTTGACGGGCAGAATTTATGGCAGCTTCGACCACTTCGTGCGTCGTCCGGTAGCGCTGCGCAACATTATCTAGTGACTTTGTGATCGAGAGAATGTTCTTGCCTTCAAAGTTGCCACGTGTCGAGACACCATAATAGGTCTCGACCAGCGCCGATTGGTGTTGATCGCCAATGATCTGCCAGATTTCGTCCGGGGTCCAGACAAAAAACTTGCCCTCATGGCCCTCGCTGTCTGCATCTTGGGTGCTGTAAAAGCCACCTTCAGGTGAAGTCATCTCGCGCAGGACGTAGGCAACAGTCTCTTCGATAATGCGACGGTAAAAGAGTCCTGAGTCATTAGTCATTAGTCCAGAGTCACGAGTCACGAGTCCGGACTTCTGACTACTGACTACTGACTGACTAATTTGCCAAGCTTGGAGGTAGCTGCGCAGGAGTTGGGCATTATCGTAGAGCATCTTTTCAAAGTGAGGCGTGAGCCAGATAGCATCGACGCTGTAACGATGAAAGCCGCCGCCCAGTTGGTCATAGATGCCGCCATTGGCCATTTGCGTCAGCGTGTGCTCGGCCATATAGAGTGCGTCGAGATCGCCAGTGCGTTTGTATTGCCTCATACAGAAGTCGAGCGTCATTGGCTGCGGGAACTTGGGCTGACTGCCAAAACCACCGTTTTGCTCGTCAAAGTACTGATTCAGTTGGGTGATCGCCTCATCCAAAATAGAGGTGGTCAATTCACCCTCGCCAGCAGCAATCACAGCAGAACGACGCAAGGCATCAGTCAAGCGTTGTGCTTGGCCATTCACCTGGTCACGCCGCTTTTGCCAGGCGTCTGCCACGGAGAGCAGCACCTGACGGAAACTCGGCATCCCATAGCGCGGTTCAGGCGGATAGTAGGTGCCGCCGTAAAAAGGTTCACCCTCGGGCGTGAGAAAGACACTCATTGGCCAACCGCCCGAACCGGTCATCGCCTGCACCGCATCCATGTAGATAGAGTCGAGATCAGGACGTTCCTCGCGGTCAACTTTGATATTGACAAAGAGGTCGTTCATCA
Organism: Caldilineaceae bacterium; assembly: GCA_046328715.1. GTDB lineage: Bacteria > Chloroflexota > Anaerolineae > Caldilineales > Caldilineaceae > JAXLWB01. The sequence continues at coordinate 90,979 of JAXLWB010000009.1, forward strand.
GCGCAGCGATATTTTCATCCTCAAATGACTCATGCGACAGAACATGGCACCAGTGACATGCAGCATAGCCTATACTGATGAAAATTGGTTTATCTTCTAGCCGAGCCTTGTCAATCGCTTCCTTGCTCCAAGGATACCAATCGACTGGGTTGTGAGCATGCTGCAATAGATAGGGACTGAGTTCGTGGATCAAGCGGTTTGTATGTTTGTGTTCTTTTGTATTACTCATCCGTGTGGCTCCATTTCCAGCCGTACTATGTCCGATCTTCCCGTTTCAACTTGGTACAGATCCTTGCAGCTACTCACTGTTTTACAACATGACTACTCGTTACCACAGTAATGTTTCCGACAAGAATAGCATAATCAGAGACATCATCAAACATCCTGCGAATGCGTCTCGTCGTGATCGGGCAACGCTGTCTCCACATTACGCAGCGCAGGCACGAGATAGCCGCCAAAGCTGATCAACGAACCAAAGATCGATGTACCCACAAACATAAGGGCGATTCCTGCGCCTGCACCTGTTCCTACCAGCCAGCCAAAGATCGGGGCCAAGGCACCGCCTGCCTGCATCGCCGGTTCAAGCAGGCGATCGGCGATGGGGCCGGCGATCAAGAAGGCGATAGGCTTTGTGCCCCAGCGCACGGCGTTACTCGTCGAAAAGACGCGCCCCTGCATCGATGGCGGCACTTTGTTCTGCCAGATAGTACGGTCAGCACTGACGATAAAGGGGATAAAGACCGCCGCCACGGCGGCAGCTACCATCCACCAGGACAGGGATCGCCCAATCGCAAAGAGAAAGTCGCCGAAGAGAAAGGAGAGACCGCAGCCCGCCAACACCGCATGGATCTTACGTTTAGGTAGCCCAAAGGTGCTGACCAAGATGCCACCCACCACGCCCGCTGCACCTAAAGTCGCCTGCACCAAACCGAGTGCGCCTTCGTCACCGCCAGTACGTTTGAGGATCAGTGTGGGCAACACGGCGAAGTAGGTGAGAGTAGCAAAGAATTCGATCCCAGCAAAGATCAACATCAGCCCTAACAGCCCAGGACGGGCAAAGATAAAGCGACTACCAAAGCGCACCTCGTGCCAAAATGATTCTTCACCTCCCGTATTGCTCTTGGGGATAAGGGGAATCGCCACGATCAACAAAGTGATCATTGCCACGACAAAGGTAGACAGATCAATCGTCATCACCCCACCAATGCCGATCCACGGTAAGAGCAACCCAGCCAGGATGGGTGCGACAATCTGTGTTCCATCAAAAGCCAATGAGCGCAGGCCGTTGGCGCGAGCATAATCCTTCTTATCTAGCAAGGTTGAAACCGAGGCCATGTAGGCAGGCAGTTGAAAGGCGTCAAACAGGCTCGACATTCCTTCTAAAAGGTAAATCTGCCAGATAGCCAGGTGTCCAGTGAGTAACATAGTCAGCACAAAGACGGAAAGCAGTGCACTGCCCACATCGGCCCAAATCATCACCCGCCGCCGATCCAGCCGATCAACCCAGACGCCGGCGATTGGACTGACGATAATAAAGGGTAACCAGGCAAAGAAGCCCAACAACGCCAATGTTGTCGCTGAGCCGGTCTGCTGATAGGCCCAAATCAGCAGTGCAAAACGAGTCATCCCCGTCCCCAACATTGAAACAAACTGACCCGCCCAGATGATTAAGAAGGTGCGAAAACCACTGTTTTGGTTCATAAAATCTCCCGATCTCTCAATCTCCTAATCTTCCAATTACTAAACTCTCTCGCTCAATTCAAGATTAAGAGATTAAGAGATTAGGAGATTTTGCCAAACAAAAAAGCCGCAGCCATCGAAGAGATGCGCTGCGGCTTACAAGGACAACCAGCCTATGGCTATCGATTATGACTACTAGTCGATAGGCACACTCCTCCCAAGGTCAAATGGAAGAAAGGTTCTGTCCATGAGAATAAATGAACCAATCGGCGAAATCATAGGGTAGAAGTGTAACGGAAAATTTGATACAAGTAAAATTTGCTGCTTCTTTTTCCTTTCACTTCATGCTATGATGCGCTCAAGTTCGATTCTATTCTTGTTTTGTGATTCAAGGAGATTCCCCGATGACCATTGGTCTGGATATTATTGTCGGTGCCGTCATAGAAGGTATTACTGGCTTACTAGGCGAAAAAGCAATTGAAGCGACACCACGTGTTGTAAAACGAATTCACGAAGCCTCTAAAATCTATAAAGAGCAGCCCCTACCGGCGATGGGGCAGGCTATTCAGCACGCAGTAGAAGCGGCACGCCAGGATGTGCTAGATGAATATTTCGCTCATAATGACCCTGTGGCACAGGATGCTCTAAAACTCTTTGAAAAATATAACACCTTTGCCGAAGCTGTCACACGCAAACTGTTCAACGAGGGGACTCTTGATTTTGAACGATTACGCCAAATGTACCTGGAGCGTGAACCAGGTGCCACCAGCGAACGCTGGCAGGCGTTAGCAGAGCCACTGCTCTACTTTTTCAATCGCATTGAAAAGCGAATGACCCTCGAACCAACGATTGGTCCACTACTTATCGAGTTGAGGGAACTGACAGTGCTGACCCGGCTCGACCAGACAAACCAGATTATTGCCGATGCCACACAAGGATTGCATGCTTACAACCTACGCATTGTCTACAGTAGCGAAAGCAGTGCGACCAGTCTGGAGAAATTGGTTAGAGACTACAATCTGGGAAATGGTCAGATTCTCAGTTTGCTTCGGCAACTGATAATGCAACAGCAACAGGTTACACAGTTGTCCTCACAGGCACCATCTGTTGGGTTACCTGGATTACATGAGACAGAACTCGGCTATTGGCGTTCGCAACGAGATGAATATAACCAATTGCTGCTGATACAAGAGGATCGCAGCAAAGGTGATCATCGCAACCAAAAAGCTAAATTATCCAATGTCTATGTTGATCTACAGACAAACCAACGGCCTCAGCTTGAGTATATCTTTGACCGCTTGCATATATCCGCAAACGAACGCACAAGGCTGTTGGAAGATCCCCAATTTGAACAAACGGCAGAAAATGATGTCAACGAAGAAATCAATCAGGGTTCGTTTGTGCCGATGAGCAGCAAAGTAAGATTGGTTTACAAATTGGGGCAAATCGACTCGGAAGAATTTGAAAAACACCCATTGCGCCCTTGGGCAAAAGATATGGAAACTTTGAATGCTGCGGGCGATCTGCTAACGGCTTTGGAAGCAGTACGATATCATGCGCAGCTTGTTTTATTGGGTGATCCTGGTTCGGGGAAAAGTACTTTCATCAACCATCTTGCCTATACATTAGCTGGTGCCTGGCTGGGAGACGATGAAGGGTGGCGCACGACCATGTCAGAGCATTTTCCACAACCATTGTTTCCATTAAGGCTAATTTTGCGCAAGTGGAGTGCTCAATTGACTCCCAAAAGCAAAGCCTGTGCGGAACTGCTCTATGCTGCACTGGCAGAACATTGTGACCAGCACGATAAAAAACATTTGCTAGCGCGATTGGAAGACTCTAATACATTGTTACTTTTGGATGGATTGGATGAAGTGCCAGTTGCCAATGAGCAGAACGAATTTGACCGCCGACGCATCATCGTGGACTCTGTGGAAGCGTTGCGTGTCGCTCACCCCAACTGTCGTCTGTTGATAACCTGTCGAGTCAAGCCCTACGAGCAGGGGAATTATCAGCTCGACAATATCCCTGTTTTTCATCTGGAAAAGCTGGATGATAGACGAATTGAACGCTTTGTTCATCGCTGGTACGATGAACTACAACGAATCGAGCTATTGAAAGAGGCGGATTCACAATACAGAAGAAAACGTCTGTTGGATGCCTTGCCACGCCGCAAAGTGTTGCGTGATATGGCAGGCACACCGTTACTTCTGACGATGTTAGCACGCGTCAATGCCCGTCATGAGTTACCCGAAAGCCGTGTTGAACTCTATCACCAATGTGTGGAACAGCTATTGTGGGATTGGGAAAGCAACAAACAAGAACGAAGTGAAGATGGACAGGTGATTGTTGGGCAAAGCCTAGTAGACCTGTTGCGTCCCTTTGAACCGTCACTTAAACGTTCACATATTGACCGGATTTTGTGGGAACTTACCTTTCATGCACACGAACAAAGTGGAACTCGCACCGCAGAAATACCCGCATCCAAAATAGAAGAAAAGCTTATCAGCATCCACCCACTCAAACATGGGGGCAAAGCCTGGGCAAGCCAGGTTGTTGAACTGATGCAGGATCGCAGCGGCTTGCTGGTAGAAAGCGGGCCGGGTGTTTTTACCTTTCCCCATCGCAGCTTTCAAGAATATTTGGCAGCACGCTGGCTGTTAGCACAGACAAATAAAGCCAGCCAGATTGCCACATTGGGAGGCAATGATATCTGGCGTGAAGTCATTCTTTTGGCCTGTGCATTTCATACCAAAGAAGGCTATCATGACGATGTATTGCTGATGATCAATGCCTTAATCACTGATAATCAGGTCAAAAGCGATAAGGATTGTTCTAAGGTAGTGATTGCAGGGCAGGCACTACTGGAGTTTGGTTTGCAACAGGCTGCCCAAAATATCTTTGGTAAGGAACCCGTCGCTAAAATTCCACCCCTGCTGGTCAGAGTGATGCAACGCAGCAAAAGCCCGGCGGCGCAACGACTGGAAGCTGGGTTGCTGGCTGCCGACCTAGGTGATCTGCCCGATGATTTGGATGCCATTGTGCCCATCGCGGCACAAGCCAAACTGGGCTACGATTTTGAGATTGCCCGTTATCCTGTGACCAATGCCCAATATCAAGCATTTATCGATGCCGACGGCTACGATCAATCCAAGCCCTGGTGGAACAAGGCTGCCATTGACGACATCATGCAATATTACAGTAAATGGCCTACCATACCTCGCTATTGGAATAATGCAGAGTGGAACCATGCAACCCAACCAGTCACTGGAGTCAGTTGGTACGAAGCCAAAGCCTATTGTCAATGGCTGACCAAAGAATGGCAGAAGCTCCATCGCATCACGAAGGCGCAAAAGGTCGATCTATCAACGGAAGCGGAATGGCTGTGGGTTGCAGGCGGACCAACAGAAGAGAAATATCCCTGGGCCAAACGCTTTGATGCCAGCAAATGTAACAGTGCCGAAAGCAACCTCCAACAACCTTCGCCAGTTCACATGTATCCGGGAGGCAAAACGGCTAGCGGCGTGTGGGATTTGGCGGGCAATGTTTGGGAATGGATGAACGAAGACGAAGAGGAAGATCGGGCATGGCTGCGTGGTGGAGCATACTACAGTGATAAGGAAAACGTAGGTTCGGCGGCTCGGAGTTGGAACCCCCGTGTGCACGATTGGTACTTCTACGGGTTTCGTGTGGTCGTCGTCCCCAGCACTCGCTAGTTCTGAATCCTGGTTGCTGGTTGCTGAATTCTGATCAGAGAGTAGACGAATTCAAGATTCGACAGTAGAATAGGCTACTATATCGCTGCGCTCGAACGAGCGCAGTGATCAAAAATTTTTTGGCAACAACGACATTGGGTCGCGTTGCGGGGTCAGGTCGATTCGGCGGCTCGGAATTGGAACAACCGTAGGAACAATTGGAACAACAACGGGTTTCGTGTGGTCGTCGTCCACGCCACTCGTATTTTATGTAGCATAAGAATATATTCTTGTGCTACAACGTCCCAGCCAGAAATGCAGCGTGCCACCTTGTGTGTCACTCTTCCGCGGCGCACTGCGAGTGATGGCGCGACCTGATCCTGGCCACAGGTGCTCCCTGTGGGCATATATCGAGCCGACCCGCGCTTTTGATCTGCAACACGGTCATCAGCGCGGGTCATTTTATAGTACAAGAATGTTTCTTGTGCTACTTTTGCCGCCAAGCCCCTAACAGATTACCCACTTCCTTTACCATAGCACTGACATGGAAATATTGCCCCTTGTCCAGAAAATCCATCTCAAAACAAAGCAAAAGCGTCTTGCGCAAACCTGTTAGCAAAATATCTGCCCGTAACAAATGACGTGGCTGTTCACGCTGATCCAGGCTGGCAGCCACAATCGCATCTTGAAAGGCAAATGATTGTTGGTGAATGCGCTGCGCCAGTACAAAGCGCTGATCGCGAGGAAATTTGCGTGTGGCGCTCAGCAGCCAACGCAGTAAGTCATGCGTCTTGGTAAACAGTGGTGATTCTTTCATGATGATTTTGGTGGTTGAATAGGGTAGTTGCCAAAGATAGTACGCCGTAAGCCATAGGTTTCGGCATAACGAACATGATTTACCCAGCCCTGAACTGAAGCGGTGAGCTGCTCAAAAGAGATTTCATTTGCCTGATAGGCTTGCAAATTGGCTCGGAAACGCCGTTGAAACTCAATCCCTTTCCGCCGCTTGAGTCGGCGATAGTCGGGAAAAATCACGAAACCCAGAAACGGAATGCCTTCGCCGACAGGCTTGGATTGGCAGCGATTTTCGTGCAGTATCAAGCGAAGTTCCGCCAAAAAATCAATGATTTCTCTACGCCAGCTCCGTAGAGTTTGTTTGTCATCCGCAAATAAAAGAAAGTCGTCTACATAACGGAGAAAGGCTTTACACTTCAGTTTCCGTTTGATGAAGTGATCCAATTGATTGAGGTAGACATTGGCCCAAAACTGGCTGGTCAAATTCCCGATCGGCAAGCCACGTGGTCGATTAATGGCAAAAAGATCGTCACTTGGGAAATAGTGCATCTCGTACACATTGCTCAGCACTCCCTCTCCACTCCGCATAATCTCCTCGCACAACCAAAGCACATCTGGATCGACAACCTGTCTCTGTAGAGTGTGCAGCAGAATCGCATGATCGATCGCTGAGAAAAATTGCCGCACATCACACTGCAAGACAAAGGGATATAATGTCGCAAACGCCTGACAGCAATCAAGCGCAGCATGAGTACCTTTCCCTTTGCGATTCGCATACGAGTCATGAATAAAACAACGCTCAAAGATCGGCTCAATCACGTTGCACAGAGCGTGGTGCACAATGCGGTCCGCAAAAGGCGCGGCACTAATGAGACGCTGCTTTGGCTCATGAATAACAAAGTTGTGATAGTTACCATGTCTGTAGCTCTTGGCGATTAACTCATCTTGCAATTGCAAAAGATGCTCTGCCGCCTCAAGTTCAAAGCTTGCAGCGGCACTGCGACTCCGCTTGCCTTTACGCGCTTGGCACCAAGCCAGCAATAGATTGTCCCAGTGAACAACTTGGTAGTAAAGATTTCGGTAGGGCATATATGTCGTCGATCCTCCTAAATTTGATCTTCCTTGTATATTAACTGAATCCGAATTCCGCAATCCGAATTCCGCAATCAAGTACCCTCTTGACAAATCCAGCAAATCTTATATACTAACCATAGTTACTAATAACTATGAGTATCAAACATGTCCTGCTGGCGCTACTCAATGACGAGGCGGCGCATGGCTACGAACTGAAGAAGCGCTTCGACGAGACGATGGGTTCGATCTGGCCGCTGCAACAGGCGCAGATCTATAACAACATGCGTCTGCTCGAAGAGGCGGGGCAGATCGAGTTGGAAGCGCGCATTGAGCAGGATAATCTGCCCGACCGCAAATCCTATCGCCTGACTGCGGCAGGACAACAGGAGTTGCATCAGTGGACCCATTCGCCAGTTGCCAGCAGTCGCCAACTCAAGGACGATTTCTATCTCAAACTGACCACTTTGGCGCGCGTGCTCAAAGATCAGCAGCAGTTGTCAGAACTGCTTTGGCAGCAACGAAAAGTCTATTTGCAACACTTGCGTGATCTCGAGCATGCCCTAGCCGAAGCAGAAAAGAACGATGATGCAGTCACCGCCAGCCTATTGGATGGCGCGATTCTACACGCCGAGGCGGATTTAACCTGGTTGGAACGAATTGAAGAAAGGCTGTTAAATGGTTAATGGTCAACGGTTAATGATTCATTGTTAATGGAAAGTGCCAAACTCATTAACCATTACACCGTTAACCGTTGACCATTAACCATTATTCAGGATTTTTTGTGAAACGACTGAACCGATTGCTGGCTTTTACACCGATGTTTCTACGTAGCTCAGCGCGCCGCGAGTGGCAACTGGCGGTTTTGGCGTTGGCCGGGTTGGCACCGGGTGTGGCAGCAATGGTGGCGTGGCTCAATTTAGCGGCGATGATGGGGAGCGAACCCCAAGCCGATCTCTTGCGAGGCTGGCTCTTGCCGGCACCGTTGCTTAATCTCTTAGGAGCGCAAGGTGTGCTGGTCGGTGCGGCAGTTGTGACCTTGCTGGCAGGTTGTCTGGGTCTGGCAAATCTCTATCTGGCGAGTATTGAGCGCCGTTTCCGCGAGCTAAAGCTATTGATGCAGCTAGGGCTAAACCGTGTTGAAGTCACTGCACTGTTGCTGATGGAAACACTGGCGACCAGCCTGCTCGGCAGCGTAGTTGGAATGCTTTTAGGAATTATCCTGAGTGCGCTGAGTTGGCCGGCTGCACGCATCTATTTTGAACTCTCCGACGCTTTTACACTAAATGGCAAGGTGTTACTGACGGCGGTGGTTGCGGGTGTGATCTCAGGCTTGCTCTTTATGTGGGCATCGGTTGTCTTTGTTGGCTTTATTTATCGCGAGTTTGAGGAGCAAAGTCGCAAAAGCGAACTCGATCCGTGGCGCGAGGGGCGAACAACTATCCTCGGTACGGTCTATGCTGGGGTGCTGACATCCTTTGTTGCCTGGTCCGTGTTGCCGATGCACACCACGTTGACCCTGACTGGGTTAGCCGTCTCGCTCGGTGCAGCATTGAGCTTGGGGGGGTGGTTGGCGACTTCACTTTACCGCCAACTACCAGCACCCACCCATACGCCGATCTGGACGTTGGCTGTGCAAGACATCTCCCGCCATCCGCGCCCAACCGCTGGGATAACATTGGCGTTGACGACAGGATCTTATAGTGTGGGCATTGCCGCACTTTCGTTGCTAGACAGTGGTATTGATGCGATTTTTGTGGTCTGGGTTGCCTTAATGGTCCTAACGGCAGGTGCCAGTTTGGTCCTGACTGCCGCCTCTTTAGCCTCATTGGAGCGACGGCGGGAATATGCTTTGTTGATGGCATTAGGTGCTTTGCCCAGCCGAGTTTGGCGACTGATTTTGTTGGAATATGCAATCATAGCGGTAGGTGCGGGGGCTTTAGGTGCGCTGATTGCCTTGATCAACTGGGCCTGGTCGACCAACAGCGGGAATTGGGGATTAGGGATTGCAATTGTCGTGGCGGATGTGATTGGCGCGCTGGTTTCTGCATGGGCAGGGGCAGCACCGGTCCTATGGCGAGTAGCACGAAGGTCGCTAGGAAAAGAGATTCGAGATTAGGACATTGCGGGCACGATGGATACAAAAAAGCACTTCGACTGGTCATGGCTGATGGGGGTGCCGTTTGGACTGCTCTACGGTGCGGTGACGCGCATCCTCTTTGGGCTGAGAGTGCCCAACGACGACCTCTATAGCTCAATTTTTAGCACGATGTCGGTAGCATTTCTTTTCTTTGTGCCTCTGGTGGTCGGCGCACTCGCCGTTTGGTTTTCGCCGGTTGAGAAGCGGACCTCGTGGACTAGCGCCTTTCTTCTGCCAATAGCTGCCTTGGGGTTGGGAGCGCTGATGGCTGGCATCTTGGCGGTCGAGGCGTTGATCTGCATCATCATGGCGCTCCCGATTCTGCTGCCGATGGGTATGATTGGTGGCTTGCTTGCCTGTTTGATTCTTCGTCACCGGGCAGCCAAGAACAATAGTGCCTATATGGGTGCGTTGATTTTGTTGCCCTTTCTCGCTGCGCCGGTCGAAGCCCAATTTGCAGTGCAGAATGCAACCGCTGTCGTCGAGTCACAGATCGAGATCAAAGCCGATGCGGCGACTGTCTGGCAACAGATTATCCGAGTGGCACCGATTACCGAACGAGAACGCAGCTTTAGCCCAGTTTTTGATTGGATCAGGGCCCCCAAACCGCTGGAAGCGACGCTGGATCGCGAAGGTGTCGGCGGTGTGCGCACAGGCAAGTTCGAACATGGACTCAAGTTCATCGAGGCGATCCAGGTCTGGCAGCCGAACGAGCGCATCGAATGGTCAATCCAGTCCGATACCCATGCAGTCGATGAAGGCCCCTGGGGTGAGATCGGCGGCAAGTTTTTCGACGTCACTGCGGCAAGCTATTGGATCGAACCGATCAGTGAGAATAAGGTGATCTTGCATCTCAATAGCACCCATCGCCTTACCACGCGTTTCAATAGTTACGGGCTGTTATGGACACGCTGGGGGCTGAGCGAGTTTCAAGAAGAGGTGCTGCGGGTGATCAAAGGTCGTTGTGAAAGAGCCAGTAATTGAGGTAATTACCTAATACTGGTATGGAGGCTTTATGTTGAATGTCTATCTATATACCGTTACGTCCGTTTCATTGTTGATCCTCTACATCGCTGGCTATGTCCTGTTCGATGCATTGCTGCGCTTCCTCTTTGGCGTGGATACAGGCATCTCGACGCGGCAGGCAATCGCAGGTGGGTTAGGCTATGCGGTAATTGCCTTTCCACTCTGGCATGTACACTGGCAGTGGCTTGTTCAGCATATTCAATCTACCTCGCAATCTGCAATTCGCAATTCGCAATTCACTATTGATTTTCATCGCCGCTATCTGTTCATCGTCACCGGCATTTCGATCTTTGCCATGCTCCTGGGTGGGGGAATCAGTGTGATGTCATTAGCGCAGTTGGCGCTCGGTGCAAGTGGTAACGTCGGGTTGACCTGTGTCAACGTTGGACGAGCGTTCTTTATCTTTCTACTTTCGACGGCACTTTGGCTACATCACTGGCAAGAGTTTGATGAAGAGGAAAAGGTTGAGGTGGCTGGCAGATTGGCGACCAAAGGGGTCGGGAATTGAGTGTGAAGATTCGCTTCAGGCGACCGGCCAACGACGAAATCGGCACCTTTGTGGCTGACCAAGCGGAGGCGAAGTTCAGCTACGCACAGCTCGGCATGACTAAGCATCCTGCGCCAGACGACTTCCAAGTTGACCACAATCGGATCGTGCTTGGAAAGGGCCAAGCTATTTTTGAGAAAGTCTGTGCAGCCGTTCATGCATGGCAGATGATTGATCTTGGCTGGGTCTCGGTTTATGACGCCAGTGTACCCTTTGCGCCGGGAATGACAGTTGCTATCATCGCTGAAGTGTTTGGTGTTTGGTTCCTCAACGCCTGTCGCATTGTTTACACCGTGGAGGAGCGTTCAGGTGAGGTGTGGCGTTATGGCTTTGCCTATGGCACCTTGCCTGCGCATTTGGAACGAGGCGAGGAGCGTTTTCTGATTGAATGGGATCGCCGGAGTGATGAGGTTCGGTATGACATTCTTGCTTATTCTCAACCGAATACGTGGCTTGCCAAAGTTGGCTATCCAGTCGTACGCCTCTTTCAGAAACGTTTCGGAAAGGATTCAAAGCGAGTCATGGCGAGTATAGTGATGGACTGAGTTGTCGATAAAAACTGGAGCCGATCTGTGAAACTGGGTGGGAAACGTATTGCAACGAGTGACGGACGGGCAATCGTGGGCTTGATTGCCTGGCTGCTCTTTGTCCTCTTTGCGCCACATTCGTCCGAAGGACTATTACAGACAATCGAAAACTTAGTGCTCCTGGCCACCTTGATCCATTTACCGTTGGCCATTGGCTTGCTCTATCATCCGAGCGATCCAATTTGGGGCAGCGACCCACTGCACTTTGCGCAGCGCTTTCAGCCGCTGGCAGCGTTGAGTTTGCTGATCTCGTTGAGTCTACCTAAGGGTGGCGTTGCTTTCCTCTTGGCACTGCCGTGGCTGGCCATCACAGCAAGTATGGCGCTCAGCGCACTGAGTTGGTTAACCCACAACCGTTGGCGGATCAATCATCAGTTGGTCTTTTGTGCTGGGCTGCTCTATCTGCCGATCGGAGCGGTTTGGCTGGCAGCTTATCGACTGGGGCTGCGTCCGCTTGGTTTTGCAGATGTGATTGTCGTGCTGACTGCGGTTCACTTTCACTACAGCGGCTTTGTATTACCGGTCTTCACAGGCATGGTCGGTCGATGGGTGACCGAATGTCAGGTGCGCAACTCACTTTACCCGTGGATTGCACTCGGCGTGATTGTCGCTACCCCGTTGATCGCTGCCGGGATCACCCTGTCGCCGATGGTTGAGATAGTCGGTGTCGCAGTCATGTTTTGCAACGCTGCTGGATTGTTATTTGTCGTCATACAAACGGCACTGCCGCTGCTGCAAATTCGCCTAGTGCGTGAACTGTTGCGGATCTCGGCGTTCTCGCTCCTGCTCGCAGTTGGACTGGCGATACTTTATGGGACAGGTGAGTTTTTAGGACAACCGTGGCTCACGATTCCGCAGATGGTCAGCTACCACGGTTGGCTCAACAGCGTGGGTTTTGCGCTCTGTGGATTGCTTGGTTGGCGACTGCTTTTTCCGCCAGCCGAGGGTGATGGGAGCGTACTTTTGGAACAGACGTGGTAAGAAGCGTAATTGAGCAACTGAGTAATTGTGTGATTACTCAGTTGCTCAATTAGCAAAGTTCAAGAGAGAAGTGCTCGGATCAGACTACTTATCCTACTTATCTACTTTCGGAGATGACTTTATGAACAACGTTCAAATCTTGGCAAAAGCAGAAAATGTGACAAAGCGTTACCGTACGGCTGACAGCTCCGTGGCGGGGATCGATGGTGTGAGTTTGGAGATTCGAGCAGGTGAGATGGTGGCATTGGTGGGGCCAACGGGCAGTGGCAAGACCACGCTACTGATGTTGCTCGCTGGACTGGAATCACCGGATAGCGGTTCACTACAATTGCTCGATCAACGCCTGGACATGCTCTCCAATGACCGCCTGACTGACCTGCGTAGCCACGCAGTCGGCGTGATCTATCAACAGTACAATCTTTTCCCTGGCTTCAACGTGCGCGAAAATATCGGGCTGCCGTTGCGGTTGATGTTGCGTCCACCCTATGATGCCGATCACCGAGCGGACGAACTATTGCAGGAGTTGAGCCTCAATCCACTGGCCAGTCAACTTCCCACCGAGCTTTCTGGTGGACAGCAGCAGATGGTTGCCATTGCCCGTGCGCTTGCCGCCAATCCGCCATTGATCCTGGCCGACGAGCCAACCGCCAATCTCGACAGCAACACCGCCCGCCAGATCATTGCCCGTCTGCGCTCGCTGGCCAACAGCGGTCAGCATGGCGTCTTGATCGCCACCCACGACCTGCGCACTGCCAGCCAAGCCGACCGCGTGTTGACCTTACGCGATGGCAAAATTGTCAAGGAGACGATCTTGCAGCCAGGAAAAGCAGCCAAGGAAGTATTGGCGGAATTGGCGTGAGAGACTGACAAAGATGATAGCGGGAAGTTGTGTTCTGCAATCGAGGCAAGAATATGAACCTGGAGAAACCCTTTGACTTGTATGAATCCAGCCGGGAAGAATGGGGGCTATGGCAAGCGCTCCTGGCAGATGGTCGTCCACTGCTGGTATTGACTGGGCTTGCGCTCGTCCTGGTTGGAGGCTTTGCCATCTTCCTGGGCGTAAGTGAACAATTTTTGCCACACGACGTGCAATTTCTAGGCATGGACGCTGCACAGCTTTGTCGTTATCATGAGTGTCACATTGTCCACTTTATGATTCACGACCGCATTGCCTTTGGCGGAGCATTAGTAGCGCTAGGGGTACTTTATCTCTGGCTTGTGGAGTTCCCGCTGCGCGCCGGGCAAAGTTGGGCATGGTGGGCTATCCTGTTTTCGGGGACATCGGGGTTTCTCAGCTTTCTGAGTTGGTTACGTTACGGCTATCTCGACACCTGGCATGGTACCGCAACCCTGTTTCTACTTCCCTGTTTTGTGATTGGGCTGTGGCGCTCTTACTACTCGATCCATCCTGCCAACTTATGGATGACATTTCAATGCGCTGGGACATTGCGCTTCGATGCCAGATTGGTTGCGCTCCTATTGACAACGTTTGGGCTGACCTGTGCTGGGATTGTGATCATGGTGGGCGGAGCGACACGGGTCTTTGTGCCGCAAGATTTACACTTTATGCAACTATCAGTGGCTGACCTAAACCGCATCAGCCCACGCCTTGTACCACTGATTGCCCATGACCGAGCCAGCTTTGGTGGGGCAATCTTGTCAACCGGAATCGCCATGTTCTTTTGTGTCTGGTTCGGAAAGATGTCGAGATCTCTCTGGCAAGCACTGCTTTTGGCGGGAAGCGCTGGTTTTGGCTGTGCGATTGGCACCCATTTCGAAGTTGGATATGTCGATTGGAGCCATCTGGCACCGGCACTACTTGGCGTTAGCGTTTTTTACTTCGGGCTTTTATGTTATCGCTTTGGGTCAGCGGTTCCTCCCTCGCCCCGTCAATAAATACGCCGCAAACGTCGGTGCCCAGTGCGAGACCATATAGTCCTCGTGCAGGGCATCGGGTAGACCCGCTTCACGGTGACGGACCGCTAGATCGAGCAGCATAGGACGACGTGGATCGTCGGCAGGCAAGCCAGCGTGAATGCCTTCCAACATCCAGGCGCGGCTGAGGTTGAGTCCGGCAAAGTGGGCGAGTTGACCATCCGTGAAGCTGGCAACCCGGACAGGAGCCAGCCGAATCGGCAGCGTCTCCAGCGCATCATGCCCCAGAAAGTGCCAAAGCCAATCAGCAAACTCAACTGGACTCAATAGGCGGCGCAACAGATCCGCTTCGGCCAGAGCGGGCGAGAGGAAGTCGGTGCTACTGGGTTCATAGGCGAGCGGGGCATCAAAATCACCCAAGTAAAAGTCAAGCGAACGTTGTCGGATCAGTTCGCTCAGCCCCTGATCACCAGCCACCATGGCCCAATCGTAGGCCAAACCAAGCGAAAAAGCACTTTGGTTGTGCAGACCACCTCGCACAGGAAAGGACATCCGAGCCAGATAGCGGCGAAAGGCATTCGCTGCATGAGCTTCAAGCGGAGCCAGTGTCGCCTGCCATTGGGCAAACGGGTCGCCATTCGTTTGGCGCAGTTCGACCATCAATTGTAACAGCCAAGCCATCCCATAGGGCAGCTCAAACCCCGGACGATTGGTGAGATAGTTCATTTCCCCTGCCACGTTTTCGGCAGTGAAACTTTGTGCTAGAGCGGATCGCGCAGCTTCAGCAAAGGTGGCATTCGGGAACAGATGCAATGCGCGCAGCAATTGCCAATGACAATGAACCGACGAATGCCAGTCAAAACAGCCAAAGAAGAGCGGATGCAGTTGGCTCGGCGACTGGATATCGCTGGCAGAAAACAACATATGCAAAATGCCGTTCGGATATTCTCGGTGCAGATTGCTAATCGTCACTGGAATCGCACGTTCAAAAAATGCGGCTACGTCCATACATACCTTTCACGACAAGATGAAGGAGTGACAAGATGACAGGATGATAAGGCAAGCCGAAATCCTCTTGTTACAATAAGCTTGGCGATCCAATCCTGTCTCACTGTTCTACTGTCCACTGACTACCTGTCCTTCTGTCTCGCTCAATCCCCACAACGCCGGTGTCGCCAATTCTACGCTGTTGCCTGCGGGGTCGCGGAAGTAGATTGAAAAGCCACCGCCGGGCCAGGTTACTTCAGATTCAATTGCAATGCCCTGCTCTTGCAGACGGCTACGCCAGGCAACAATCTCGCTTTCATTGATTCGGAAGGCGACATGGCCAGGGCCGATTGCGCCATGCGTGGCAATGATCGAGCCATTCACGGGCGGACCGAGTACCTGCGTTTCGTCCGGGTTAAAGAGCAGAAACATATTTTCGCCGACTTTGTAAAAGACATGGCGATTGCTAAACTTCGCATAAAGTTGTAGGCCGAGGATGTTACTGTAGAACGCTTCGGTCTCGGCCAGATTGCGAGCATACAGTGCTGTCTCTAGAATTGCACGAGGTTGCATAAAATCTCCAACAAACTTAAATTGCCTGGCTAAGCAGCTTCTCTCCACGCATCCCAGCCAATAAATTATCTACTGTTCGCTCGGCCATTTTTTGCCGGGTCTGTTTGGCAGCGCTACCCAGATGAGGCGTAATCACCAAATTGTCCAGTTTGAGCAGTGGATGATCACGCGGCAGCGGTTCAGGTTCGGTGACATCGATGGCGGCAGCATGGATCCATTTCTCTTGCAATGCTTGCAACAACGCATTGTGATCAACAATGCCGCCGCGTGCAATGTTGACGAGGATGGCCGAAGGTTTCATCATTCGCAGCTGATCATAGCTGATCAAATGGTAGGTTTCAGGCGTGAGTGGTGTGATCAGCACAACATAGTCGGAATTTTGCAACAGTTCGGGCAGAGTTGCGTAGGTTGCGCCCAGTGCAGCTTCAGCATGAAGATTGCGGTTGCGATTGTAGTAGAGGAGCGGCATATCAAAGGCCTTGGCACGTCTGGCAATGGCTTGACCAATTTTGCCCAAACCGACAATACCCAACGTACAGCCATGCACATCCACTCCCAGGTTAATACTAGGATCGTAGTGTGTAAACTCGGGGCCGCGAGCAAAGCGGTCACCAAAGACAACATTTCGCGCTGCGGCCAGCAGCAATGCGAAAGCCATATCTGCTACCGCTCCATTGAGCAGATTAGGGGTGTTGCCCACGGCGATGCCACGCGCCTTGGCATCGACCAGGTTGATATGATCGACCCCAACGCCAAAGTTGCTGATCACACGAAGGTTGGGAATGCAATCCATAATCGCGCCGTCGATCTTGGGATGGCCATAGACAAGAAAGCCTGTCGCGTTGCATAAGGCCTCAGGGTCAGTCTTGTCGCCCTGCCAGAGACGGAGTTGGCAATCGGCAGGAATCAAAGTGCGGATGTCTTCTGGCAGGGTGAAGGTATTAACGATAATGGTCGATGACATGGCGGTTCCTATGCTTATGGGACTCACGCATGTCACCCAAATTTAGCCAAGGTTGACTCATATGAACCGACAGGTGCGCAAGCCCTAGATTCTTACTGTGGGATCGGTTGCGCCCATATCATAGTACAGCGTTTCGAAGAGGTCAAAGTAGGTGTAAGTTTTTGTTTCACTCATCTACTAAACAGGATCCAACTCAATGATAGGATAAACAACACGCTTTCAAAAAACAGGATCCGACGATCCAACCATTTGACACGTTGATAGTCGGCTTCGGCCTTACTCTGTGCCCAGATTCCCGTCAAAATTCCTTCCGTCAAGGTAACAATAGTAAGCAAGTAAGCGACGACATAAAGCCTGTCCAATAAGACAAGATAACCGACATCAGGCAGACCGCTGGTGTACGATTGTTGCAAAAAGACCAAAGTTAACATTGCTGTGGAAGGAACTGCTGTGCGAACATCGATTAAACTAGGGTGAAGTAAAAACGTACACCAATGGGCACCGACGACAATCAAAAGCGGCAGCAATAACTTCCAAATGAAGAAGCTGACTGGGCGCTGAATATTGATCTGATAGCGCAACGCCGAATAAGTACTCGACAAATTACTATCGATTTCACCAAACTTTGAACCATATTGATGCAACAAAGAAGATTGTTCCCAATCCATTATGTTCCAACCGGGAATTGTCAGTTGCTTTCCATATCCTGTGTCGACCTTATCTGGTAGATAAACAAGCTGGTCTGATGTATAGGTTGTATCCTCAACAATAAGGGCAAGGTTCTGTTGATCGAGTGGGAAGTCGGTTAAATTGAAAGCCTGTGCGAATCGCCCCTCAATTCGAAGCGACTGATAAAGACTTCCATCTGATAGTTTGACAGGAGTTTCGTCGATGTAATTTTTAATCAACGACCATTCATCAACAGCATTGACGAACTCGACTGTCTTGGTTGGATTGATATCGCCTTTCCAGCGAAACCAGGCATAGGCATCAACAAAGTACGTATTGTTGGCAATGTCCAAATTGTAGACATTGATTGGGTAAAAGCCAACGACGACTTGTTCAGCACTGGTTGGGGGATCACCCAACGCAGTGTAGGTTTCACTCTCAGCCTGAGCTGTTTCAAATCGGAACAAAGTCGTAGGTACAATCAAGATCATTGCGAGTAGCAGCGCACCTACGAAGAGCAAAACTCGTGTGCGCTCCGATAATACCTTTCTCAGTAAAATCATAAACCAGTACATCTATTTCCCTTTGAATGTATAATTGTTTGATAGGATGCATAGAGTGCCGAACTTCAACGTTGTTACACCCTTATGGAGTCGGTGTCGGAATCTCCGCAAGTGGTGTCGGCGTTGGCTCCAGCGCTGTTGCGGTTGGCATTGGCGGTAGTGGCGTAAATGTAAGCGTTGGTGGTACAGGCGTATCAGTTGGCGGCAATGGCGTAAAAGTAGACGTGTTTGTTGGTGGTGCCGGTGTATTGGTCGCTGGAACGGATGTGTTCGTAGGCGGCGGTGGTGTATTCGTTAGCGGTACGGCAGTATTTGTCGGCGGAACAGGCGTGGCTGTCGGCGGTATCGGCGTATTTGTTGGTGGAACAGGTGTATTAGTAGGTGGCACTGGTGTATTTGTCGCTGGCACTGATGTATTCGTCGGCGGAACAGACGTGGCTGTCGGCGGTATCGACGTGTTTGTTGGTGGAACAGATGTGTTCGTAGGTGGCACTGGTGTATTCGTCGGCGGAGCAGGCGTATTCGTTGGCGGAACCGGAGTATTTGTCACTGGAATTGGTGTATTGGTAGGTGGCAATGTGGCAGTATTGGTCGGGCGACGGGTTGCAGTTGCAGTGTTGGTAGGAACACGAGTTGCGGTGTTCGTCGGTCGCAGCGTGGCAGTGGCAGTACTGGTTGGACGGCGGGTTGCAGTTACAGTGTTGGTAGGAACACGAGTTGCAGTGTTTGTCGGTCGTAGCGTGGCGGTGTTTGTCGGTCGCAGCGTGGCAGTGGCGGTATTAGTTGGGCGACGGGTTACAGTTGCAGTGTAGGTTGGTAAACTCGCTGCCGTTTCCGTCGGGCGAGGTGTAATAGTAGGTTGAGGTGTGGGTGTCGGCGAAGCAACTTCCGTCGTCGTGGTAGATATCTGTGCAGAGGCTACCTCCAACTCAGAGGTGGCACTTGCGTCGGGTGTAGCGGGTGTATCAGCCGACTGTTCGGATGCAGCAAGCACTGGCGCTGCACTTGTTGCGTCTGCGGCAGCTTGGACAGTCGCCTCGGTCTCAATTTGGGCAACTTGCGATGCAGGAATATCGTCAGCAGCAGCCACCAAAACAGCAACGTCCGGGTCTATCTTTTGTTCCTCGATAAAATTGCTAAATTGGTCAGGGGTAGTGTTGGCAAACTCCCATTGGTTCTGGACTTCACGGGCTTGATCGAACGTCGTTAATGCTTGATTCAATTCGGTCTGTGTCTCAGCAGATAAATCAAGTTGGTTGACCAACTCTGTCTGTTCATCGGCGGGCAGGCGCAGATTATCGATCAATGCGGCGCTTGCTTGTATTGGCAAGTCGGCATCCTTTACAAATTGCACAACTTCTTGCTGATCCATGCCCAAGTTGTTGGTAGCTTGTAAAACCTGCCCCACCTCGCCACCGGCTAGCTGACCAGATTTCGTCATCTCAAGCACGGTTTCCTGTAAGGCTGTAACATCTTCCGGAGGCAAGTAGTCACTCATATCAGCGACAACACCAATCACAGCCTCGCCGGAAGCTAGGGTCTGCACTACAGCGCTCAGCGGTTTGTCGGCTAGTGTTTGAGTTTGCTCAGCTTGGCCATCGCCGTTCTCGTCCACGATCACACTTAAATTGCCCTGTTCCTGCCATTCATTCAGGTTGAGTGACGTTGTTCCCTGATTGGTCACCATCAAGTTATCGCTGACAAAGAGTTCGCTCTTCTTTTGATCGACCTTGGCAACGACCACATCGACACTACGGGTCGGCCAGGCCGACCCACTCAACTCCAGATTGCCAGAGTTGCTATCGATCGCCAGACTGGCAGTCTTTTGCCCCGACAGCACTGCACCATTGATAGTAATCAGGTGATTTGTCCCTTGATGCGGATAGGCCAGCTTAATAGTTGGCGATTGGGCACCTGCCGGCGTGTAACTGACTTCACCGGTGCTAGGCGAGATCAACAATTGATTTTGCCCTTCCGCCTGCACCGTCATACCATCGACGACGACAGAAAGTACTGAGCCCAGCACACGCAACGTGGTTGTCGCGCTGACAATGCCGGGGCGTGGCAGCACCTGAACCTGAAAATCCTGGTCCGCCGGCAGGAAGACCAACGGCTCGCCATCGTTGGAAAGCGCGCTGCGCGGGCGCATCAACTGAGCCCCTGGCACTTCATTTACAAATGTGTTTTCATAATGACCAATTCGCTGCCCCGCTGCATTGTTGACCTGAAGCACGCTCTCTTCACCGCCGACAGCGATGATGACAAAGTTGTTAGCTGTTCCCTGTGTAGCCGAAGGGGTAAGCGTAGGAGTAAGGCTTTGGGCAGCTAAAAGTGCCAATCCCGGCTTTTCATAAAGCGGGCGCAGCGCCGTGTCAGCAGGCGGGCAGAATGGGCAGCTCACAGGCTGTGAATAGGCATCCAGCGGTACATAGAGCAAGGTTTTAGTTTTGGCATCCCCTTCCCAAGGTTTTGCATCTTCGGCAGGATTGAGGCCAGCTAATGAGTAGCGCCAAGTATTGGCATCGTAATCAACCTCGACATAAGTCTCTTTGCCTGGCCAGTTGTTATCGTAGACCAGGATGTGATATTGGTTGTTGCCCATGTTCTCGACACCGTAGGCTAACATCGAGTGACCGCCACCCTTACGACCAAAGACACCGAGATCGACTGGTTGCCGCAGTTGATAGAGCTTTTGGACAATCTCGCGCGGAGATCCCAGCACGGTGGCGTTCAAGAGTTCGGGCGTGGTTTGCAAGCTCCATTTTTGGGCAATGGTACGCATCACCAACGGTAGCTGAGCAAGGGCATTAGCGTCTGTAGCATCAGATTGGAAGAGATTCGGCGGAAGCTGATCGCTATAGAGTGAGTAGGCAAAGACCGTAAAACCAAGACAATGACCACTTGCCATCACCGCATTCATTTGGTCAATCCAGAGTTGGGCAGCGGGGGTAGGAACACAATTTTTCCCCTCGACTCGAACACAAATCCGATCCCCAAAGATCTGACGTGTATCATCGACGGTTAGGTTGCCCTCTGGGAAAGTTGAGCCATAGTTGCTAAAGGCAAAGCTGTCTCGGTTCAGTGTAAAACCCGTACGGTATGATCCTTCTGGCCCGGTTGCAGGAGCATTTTCTGTATTGGTTCCAGACTCTGCACTTGCCTCGCTCGACGAACTAGCGACCAAAGCATCACTCAGATCTGTACTGGGCTGAATAGTCTGACCGCCAACCTCGTCCAACACGGTGTTGATGTCTCGATGGTCGCCAAATCTTTCCTCTGGCCCGCTTGGCGTATATTCATAGTAAACAACGCCCAGGTCAACGGAGCCGAAGGCGAAGAGTAAAAAGATGACAAGGAAGATGAGTTGTTCGTACCGTTTCATGGGTCTCTTCTGTTTTACGATGCAAGCGTAAAGGTGCCGGTTTGTACCAACTGTGCGTCCACATAAAGCTCAACTCGGTAATCACCTGGGGCCAGGGTAAAGGTACGCCCAGGCGTCAACGGCAGGATGGCGCTTCCACTTTCGCCCAAGGACCATTTAGTGATCAAGCGCAACCCCGAAGCTTCGCGATCGCCCAGGAACACCTTCATCACCAGCAGTTGGTCGCGCTTCATGCCCTGATATTTGAAGTTGACAAAGAGATCGCGATTGATTGCAGTGCCGGCACGCGCCAGGCTGGTATCCATCTCTTCGCCCTGACTTTCGTTGACCATTCCAAAACGCATCGGTGCATTCTGTTCGTTGAGATCGCTGTAGGCAACCAACTTGCCACTGGCATCATAGACGCCTTTCGTAAAGCTGATGTTGTTCAATTGGACAGCAGCCAGCGCATCTTTACCGCTTTGGCTGATCTGGTCGCTGTACTCCAGGGAGACAGAAAGATTTTGGAGTGTCTCTGCCCAGTGGTGAGCTAGCTCTGCGCTTTGCTCGGGTTGTACTATCTTCTCGGTGGGGGGCGCTCCCTCACATTTTTGTTCCTTGGCGCAGTTGTAGAGATGGTGCAGATCGAGTACTGCGGTGTCGAGGTACCACCAAAGCGAAGAAGGAGGTTGTTTTTCCTCCTGGCGAGCGTCTGTGACCTCTTGGCTGACGAGGTTCATCCCTGCCTGATAGGTCGTATTGGCATCCTCAACTTTCCCAGCGGCTAGTTGCATGAGCGCCTTGTTGAAGTAGAGGGCAACCTGATCTGGTGCGTCTGCAAGTGCAGCTTCAGTCTGAACTACTGCTTGGTCGTAGTCTCCCATACGGTAGAAGGTCCATCCGTAATTCCAGAACACATTGATGTTTTCAGCTCCTAGTTCGATATTTGCAGCGTAGTCGGCGGCGGCTTCCTGGAATTTGTTTAAGGCATTGTAGGCATTGGCGCGTTGATAGTAGGCCCTGACATAGTCTGGTTCGAGTTCAATCGCATGGTTGAAGGAGGTGACCGCTTCATCGTAGCGCTGTTGATGCGCCAAGCCTACACCATGGGCATAGGCCGTGATCGCGCCCTTGGGGTAAGCGTAGACCGGGGTTTGCACGACACTAATCATCCAAACCAGCGTCACCAACGAGAGGATGCTCCCCAGCACAATAAAAAGCCAACTCATACGGCCCGAAACGGTCGTGGAAAGGCCATACAAAAAGAGACTGACCGTAAGTAACGTGAGATGAATCAAATAGGCACCTGACTTTTCGCCCCAGCCATCAGCAATGCGGTAGGCGTTGGTAAAATGTTCCGTCATTGCCGTTGTCTCTTCGATGTAGAGATCCGATTCATAGGCACGCAGGTTCGGACGATCTTGTGTGCTGGCGTCAAAATAAGGTGGCTGCAACAAGGGAGTCAGTGTGGCAATCCGGTCGCGTACATTCACATAACGATCGGTGGCCTGCTCATCTCCATCGGCCTTGGCCAGGACCGATTGAGTATCCAGTTCCAGCCAAGTGCGGTAGGCATCGGTCCAGGCATAACCAGCGAGAACCTCGCCACGCGCACGCGCTCCCATCGCTTGAATCGAAAATTGTTGTGCTTCCCGGTAGGCTGTAGCCGAACGACCGCTGGCATCCGCATCCAGATAGGCTACCACTGCCGTGATCAAAGTCACCACAGCGATCAACAAGGCGACCAATCGTTCGAATGGCTCACCGCTAAACCAACGTCTACGTTTCTTGGGTTGAGAGTCGTTCATAGTTGAATTACAAATGACAAATCACAATTCCTAGACAATAGCTATAGGCCAAATCTCTTCTGCGTCGTCATCCCATCCAGCGATCCACCCACAAGGTGCCAGCGATGGAGAGGGTTAAGGTCACTGTACCCAGAATGGCCGCCGTATAACGCCAAAAAGGGCGTTCAGCATGTAGCCCTTCGGCAAGGGTATAAAAGAGCAGCGACAGAGATAAGATGACAAAGAGACCCATCATCAGTTTCGTTTTTAAGGAATAGAGATCGGACTCTTGGAAGTAACCTATTGGATCCAAATCCATCTTCTGCTCGTTTTCAGCCCAGGCTTCACCCAGTTCGCGACGGCTATTATAGGCACCATCGCGCGTGAGGTAACGCGAGAGAAAGAAAGGCAACTGTACCGCAGCCAGATCATCCACGTCACTCTTGCGGGTGGGAGCAGCATCAGGCTGCTGGGCAGCTTCCTGGGCGAGGAGATCGGCTGTGCTCTGGTAACGTGCGTAGTCGGTGAAGGCGCGGTAATGCTTATAGAGCGCAATACTGTTGAGTGTCAAGGTCGATTCGGCGTTGATCACTGCGTCCATCCCACCCGATGCGGAATCACCAGCCACGCCCGAGATTCCGGCTGTCACCCAGCCCATCCAGGCACCGACCAATGTTACAATCGCGATCAAAATCGCCATCCACATGCGAAAGGAATCTTCTTCATCGTCCTCTCCCTCTTCGTTGCCATCCTCTGCAGACTCGGACTCAGCTGCGCTGGCTTGCGCGTCCGTGTTGTGACCTTCAGCCGAGGATTGCTCTTCGCTGTCAACGTCGATTCTGGTCAGGCTTTCGTCTTCTGCAGATGGGGGCGTTTCGTTCTCAGTTTCTCTGTCGCTCATCCTGCCTCACTTTAGTTCAACATGATCGGGAAATACAGATGAATTGGCGCTGCTGGCAATGTCACTGTGTGGTTCGGTTCGCTGACAGGTGTGCCTCCACTCTGCCAACTCTCATCCAAGCGGAGCACAGTACCCACGCTTTCGCCATCCGTCGCCGAGATCGTTGCATTCTGACTGGTACCATCTTGCCCCAAACGTTCTACGGCGATGCTGTAGCTGTTAACGTTGGGATCGTTGTTTTCAACGCTTAGTCGGCCACTGTTCTGGTCAAAGTTCATGCCCATCGCATAGCCGGGTTGAACGGCGATGCCGCCAAAGGCAAAGCTGTAGTCAGACCCTTGCGGGTTGTTGATCGCCATCGCTAGTTCAGGCGTCTCCGCACTGCGATTGCCCGCTTGCAGGGTCAACCGGTTCTGGTCGGGTGCCAAGCCAAGGTTGAGGCTGTCGAAGGGCGCATCGGTCACTTGCAAGGCAGCAGCGGTCAACGTGCCATCAACATTTGCAGCAATCAAAGGCATAGTCAATTTGATATTGGTGACACGAACCACATAGTTGGCACCGCTGATATTAAAGTTTGCGACTGACTCGCTGTTGCCATAGGCAGTATCGCGACTGGCGACGACGACATCGTAGGTCATACTTGGGCTGTGGGTGATACGAATGCCGGGTGGAATGTTCAGACCAAAACCACTGGCAATCGGCAATTGGACTGCTCCTGGGATTTCCAGGATCGGCGCGCCGTTGACCAGATCATAGCCAACCCGCTTGCCATCGCTGCGTGTCACCAGGAAATAACCTTCGCCGTCGAGTTGGAATTCGATATTCGAATCGGCTTGAACTCCCGCATCTTGTATAGCCGCGCTCTGAGCAGCACAAGCCGTATCACACAGTTTGGGAAAGCTCTGCGTCCACTGCTGGCTGACCAGGCGGAAATTATCCGAGGCAGCATCGCCAAAGTAATCATACAAGGGCCGATCTGGCGCATACGCTGAAATATAGGCCCAACTGTTGCTGCTGCGCTTGATCTGAATCGCCCGATCCGAACGATTCGGCATATTGGGGTCGTACAGTCGGATCAGATATTCGTCACTATTGACCTGTTGCACAGCAAAGGGCACGACGCCATGCCAGCCACCGCCGCGCACCGTGGGCGACTTGGCGAAGAGCAACCAATAGCGGTCAGTGGCATTGGGTTGACGCAGATTGGCGATCAAGGCATCCAACACGCCGTTCGCTGTGTTGGCGGGGATGCGCAGAAGCCCTTGCGCTTCGAGATCGGCAGCGTTGAATGGCGTCCGTTCTTGGGCCGCAGCATAGAGTGCAATCGTATGGCGCATCTGGTCTTTGCTCAGATCGTTGGTAAAGAAGGCATCGGTCTGTAACGTGGAGAGAACAAAAGTTGGATCAGCAAAGAGGCGCAAACTACTGATTGCCATTCCTGCACTGTGTCCATTTTTCAGATTGGCGAGCCAAGCAGTGCGCCAGGCAGTGGCCGACGTTGTGAGGACGCAGGGATTCTGAGTCTTACAGACGGCATCGGCCCCAAAGATGGTTACCAGATCTTCATCCCCGAGATCGCTGGCGAGCGTATCCCCATAGTTGGCAAAACGATAGCCATCCGGAATCGGAGCGAAGTCGATACTCGCAAGCACCTGGCTGTTAAGTTCGGTGACGATGTTACGTCCGATTGCAATCACTTCAGGGTTGCTGCTGCTATAGACACGGTAGTCACTGTTCTGCACATTCTGTGCGCTCTCCGCCCGATAGGAGAAGAGTTTGCCCTTACCCGCTGCCAAGCTAGCCAGGTGCCACTGCACTTGATTGCCAACTTGGATTCCACCCTCACTGACCGTACCTGCGATGACAGTGACACCGGCAGGCAGCGTATCGCTCACAATTAGGTCAGTGGCAGGTGCGACACCTTGATTGAGTACAAGCAGGCGATAGGCAAACGGGCGATCAGGTGCTGCGGCAAGCGGGTTTTGACGATAGATGGCTAATGCCGGTCCACCTTGCCCTTGGAATTCATAGGCCCCAACATCGACTATTCCAGCGGCGAAAGGTCGGCTCTGGCCGTCTGCGTCGGAGTTGATGCCGAGATCCACGCCTTTGTCGATCGCTGGCGAGGTAAATCTAAGCCGGAAGTTGTCAGTAGCTGGATCAGCAAAGCGCACTTCCTGGTAGCTGTTGCTATGTCCGCCATGTCCAAACTGACCACCACCCAATTCCTGGCTATCGGCACCATTGTTGGCAAAGACATTGTAATCCTCACTCACCACTGTATTGACACCGGCAGACATGATGCCAATATCAAAGCCACTGATGATGGTATTGGTGATGGCAGCAGAGTTCCAGGTGAGAATCCCCTGCTTCGGATTCCCTGCAACGTCTACCAACGTGCCGTTGCGCAAGGTCAGCGAGCCAGTTGAGAAGATCGCAGCACCTCGCTCCAGCGCAAGATTGTTTGCCAATACGCTATTGACCAACGATACACTACTGTCGCTACCTTCGACCTCAATTGCACCACCGGCATTGGCACTGTTGCCCAGTAGCTGCACATTTTCAAGTGTCATCGTGCTGTGGTAAAGCCAGAGTCCGCCGCCTAATCCATAACCAGTCGTTGCCTTACCATTACGCAGGATCAAGTTTTTCAGGGTTACATTCTGAGATTGGAAGAAGGCGAGAATACCTTTCTCTGGCGCTGTGGCTGCTCGCTCGATCGTGGCACCGTGGCCATCGATCAGCAGATTTTGCTGATTCCACAGGTCATAGAAGGCGTAACCGCTGTCACTTTGGGTCAACGAATAAACACAGCCACCATCAAGATCAAGCGGATTGACACCACTGGTAAGCAGCAGCGTGAGTTCCTGTTGTGAACAATGAGCTACGATGGGTTGCACCATCGCAAACTCAGTGAAATGGCTCACACGCACCATCAGGCGATTGTTGATCGGGTCACGCTTAATCACTTTCATACCAGCATTCGTCCATTGATTGCTGGCAGGATCGCGGTAATAAAGTGCAAGCAGCCGTTCATCCAGTCCGATAACATCGTTATCGAGGTAATCAATGGTGAGGGTCAGCGGCACTTGGAAGTTGATCCCGGCAAGCGGTGCGTCATTCTGATGAGCAGTCAACGCAAAAGCGCGATGAGCAAAGTTGAGCGTTGTAGGCAGATTGGCTGGGTCGACCACTGTGTAATAGAACACCGACGTTGTCTGCGACACTGTGCCAGTGGCAGCGTCCAAGGTAAAAGCCCCGCCAGCGGGTGGGGAATAGACAAAATGCGCCGGAGCATCGGTATAAAGAGTTACACTTGCCTCCTCTTGTGGAAGCAAAGGCGTCGCTGTTGGTGTATTGGTTGCAGTAGCTGTCGGCGTGCTCGTGGCAGTCGAGGTATTGGTTGGAGTCGGCGTGTCTGTGACGGTTGTCGTTGTTGTATCCGTCGCTGTTGCAGTTGGCGTCGGGGTATCGGTCGGCGTCGCTGTGCTAGTGAAGGTCGGTGTCTCGGTTGGCGTCGCTGTATCGGTGGCAGCTGCCGTGGGCGTATCCGTCACAGTTGGCGTCGGGGTATCGGTCGGCGTCGCTGTGCTAGTGAAGGTCGGTGTCTCGGTTGGCGTCGCTGTATCGGTTGGGGTAGATGTTGGTGTATTGGTAGGAGTAGGTGTCGGTGTGGGTGCTAATATAGTAACCACGGCAGTGGCAGTACTGCTGCCAGAGTTGTTGGTCGCAGTGACAATTACCGTGTAACTTCCAGCCGCAGAGTACGTGTGCATAGTGGTTGCAGGCTGACCGCCACTGGTCATTGTGCCATCACCATAGTTCCAGACATAGTTGACATCGCTACCTGCTGCAAGGGTAGCAGTCATGTAGGTCACACCGCCCAGCTCGGTAGGGCCGGAAGCAGTCGAGGTCAGACCGTTGATCGTCGTAAGTGTGCCAAATTTTTGAATCCGGTTGTTGGCAAAGTCAGCTATATATAAATTGTTGCTGCCGTTGATGGTTAGACCGATGGGATTATCAAAGTTGGATGCCCCGCTGCTCCATACCGAGAGAAAAATGCCACTGCTAGTAAACTTTTGGATGCGGTTATTGCCTCGGTCGGTGACGTAGACATTGCCGCTGCTATCCAAGATAATATCATACGGGTAAATAAATTGGCCGTTACCTGTCCCATTACCACCCCACTGCAGAAGATAGGTGCCGCTGCTAGTGAACTTTTGAATACGATGATTTTCCGTGTCAGCAATGTATAAATTTCCGCTACTATCAAGCGCGATGCCTTGTGGGGATGAGAGTTGACCGTTTCCACTGCCGCCGCTCCCCCAACTGCTCAGCAATGTGCCGTTACTGTTGTACTTGCGGATCAGGCTATTGGTAGGTGCAGAGGCATAGATGTTGCCGTTGTTATCGACGATGATCTGACCGACATTTGGTGAACTCCATTGCGTGAGGTACGTTCCCGTATTGCTGAACTTCTGAATGCGGTTGTTGCCTACTTCGGCGACGTAGACATTGCCTGCGCTATCCACAGCCACGCTACCTGGATAGGAAAACTGGCTATTTCCGCTACCGCCGCTTCCCCATTGGGTGAGAAAGTTGCCAGCGCTATCAAACTTTTGGATACGGTTGCCGATGTATTCAGCGACATACAGATTACCGTCAACATCTACCGCCACATCATGCGGCCCCTGGAATTGGCCAATGCCGCTGCCGACGCTGCCAATCGTCATCAGAAAGGAAGGTGGCGCTTCCGTTACAGTGATCACGACTGTATCCACTACGGAAGCGGGCAATCCAAGCGAATCCGTGACAACGAGGGTAAAGGTGAGCAGTCCAACAGAAGCGGGTGCTGTGAAAGTAGGGCTGACGGCGGTTACGCTACTCAGCGTCACTGCTGTACCGCCCATCTGCATCCAACCATAGGTAAGGCTATGGCCATCGGCGTCGCTGCTGGCTACGGCAGTCAAGGTGACAGTTGTACCACCTGTGACGGCCTGATCGGGGCCAGCATTGGTAACTGGTGCTACATTGGCCGAACCGACGGGTGCTTCGTAGGCACCAATGTCACAAAGGGCAACGCCGTTGCTGTTGCCATCAATCGGGCGAGCGACGCCGCGACCATCTGTGTTGTCACAGGTGGGATTGTTGCCCGCTTCGATGGCGGGGCTGTTGAAGTTGAGAGCAAAGGTCTGGTTGATCTTGCCTCCAGCAATGACTATGCCTCCATTATCGGCCAGCGGACCCAGGTTTGGATCACTGGTGACCAGACCGACTGCCCCGCTGCTACAGCCATTGTTGGTTTCGATCAGGTTGTTGATGTTGGCGGCAATTGTTCCCCAATTCTCACAATCATTGTTGCTGCCTACACTATTGGCAATGATCGTATTCTTCAAATAGATGGTTGAGGTGCCTGGAGTGTAAAGAGCACCACCAGATGCGCTGCCACTGTTCGCAGAGATTGTGCTGTTGTTTACTGTCATCGTGCCGTTGTTGTAGATGGCACTTCCTAGGCTTGCGCTGTTAGCGGTAAAGGTGCTGTTGATGATATCTAAAGAACCATTGGTATAAGCAGCACCGCCAACACCAGCCGCACTATTCCCACGAAAAGTGTTGTTGCGGATCGTGCCACTCATGGAAACAGCACCGCCGTGTGCACCTGTACTGTTGCTGATCCAAGAGGTATTGAAGATGCTTGCCGTTGCACCCAGTATCGCTGCACCGCCACCGTAGGGATTACTGGCATTCGGGCTGCTGTTACGTTCAAACCAGGCCCCTGTGATCGTGATCGAGCCATTACCCTGATGATAGAGTGCACCGCCACCCCACACCGCCAACTGTGTATTGCTGATAAATTGGGTATTTGTGACAATCACAGAGTTATAAGCCGAAATCATCACACCGCCGCCAGCGTTGCCAGCGACGTTGTTTTGCAACAAGCCGCCATTCAGCGTGAGCAGGAAGGAGGCTTGCGGCAAGAATACACCTCCACCATCGCTGGATGCTGTGTTGCTCAGGATTTGTGAGTTTACCAAATTGAGTGAACTGTTGGCATAGATGGCACCGCCTGAACCCGCAGCACTGTTCAAAAGAAACTGTGAGCCGCTAATGGTCGAAATTCCGCCAAACAGGAGTGCGCCACCCGAACCGCCAGTTGAATGATTGTCCTGAAAGGTGGAGTTACTGAGAATTACGCCAGCATTGCTGTAAAGTGCGCCGCCGTGGCCGCTTGCGCTATTGCCGCGAAAGGTGTTGTTCGTCACGGTACCGCCGCCATACAAGAAAAGCCCGCCACCAGCACCATTGTTCACACTGTTGCTGATCCAACTGGTGTTCAAAATGGTGTTATTTGCTGATTCAATGGCTGCGCCCGCGCCACCTACGGCAGAGCCATCAATGGCATGGTTGCGTTCGAACCAGGCACCGTTGATCAGGACCGGGTTGTCTCCTTGTTGATATACTCCACCCCCTGCATAAACCGGCCCGGCAGTGTTGTTGATAAACTGGGTGTTGGTGATGCTCAACGAACCCGTGTTATAGATCATCACTCCGCCACCTGAACTGTAACCGACGTTATTTTGAAAGAGACCACCGTATAAGATCAACTGGGCGTTGGCTGCAATACCGCCACCGTGACCGCCGGCCGTGTTACTCAAAATCTGGCTGTCACTGATTTGGGCGTCGCCGATCGCACGAATTGCGCCACCTCTAGCATCCGAACTATTGAGTGCAAAGGTTGAATTGCTGACACTCAACACACCCAAAGCATAGATGCCGCCTCCTTCACCAGATCCTCCACTTGCACTATTGTTGCGAAGACTGACGCCCGCCAAGGTAAGGTTATTCGAGGCAAAAACACCGCCGCCAGGACCGCCCACGATACCATTCTGAAGCGTCAGATTTTCAAGCGTCAGGTTGACGCCATTGATATAAAGTACCCGTCCTCCATTTTGTGCATCAAGCGTGGTGGCGTTGAGAGCTGGATCACTGGTCGTCCAGTTGGTAACAGTGTACCCACCGCGCAGAGTGATCTCCTTATTCACATAGGCAATTTGTGTTGAGCCATTTTCGCTGATAGCACCAGGGCAGTTGCCAGCAATTTTCACGACCTGGCCTGTGGTGGCGGCGGTGATGGCATTACGCACGGCCTGAGCGTTACCGCTGTAATACTGGGTGGTGTTGCCCAAAGAGGCAAAACACTGAGCAACTGCAACCGTGGCCGAGTTAGAAGTACTGCCAGCATTATTCGTAGCTGTAACAATCGTAGTGTAGTTGCCAGGGGCAGCGTAGGTGTGGGTGATGATAGCAGGTTGACCACTGGTCGTGACGCTACCATCGCCGAAATTCCAGGTGTAGTTGAGATCGGTGCCAGCCGCCAAAGTGGCAGTGAAGGAAGTTACCCCGCCCAAGGTGGTGGGGCTGGAGGTTGTCAAAGTGAGACCACTACCCGCAGTCACGCTACCAAATTTTTGGACGCGGAAGTTGTAAAAATCATCCACGTAGAGATTACCAGCACTGTTGCCCACAATGCCAATTGGCTCATTAAATTGTCCGTTGCCTATACCGTTGCTGCCCCACTTGGTTAAGTAGACGCCACTGCTAGTGACTTTCTGGATCCGATGATTGAGGCGTTCAACCACATAGATGTTGTTGCTGCTATCGATGTAAAGCGACTGCGGTGTATTGAATTGTCCATTGCCGGAGCCTAGAGTGCCCCATTGGGTTAAATAGTTGCCGTTACTATCGAACTTTTGGATACGATGATTTTTGGTGTCCGACACATATAAATTATCACTGCTATCCAGCACGATGCCACTGTTATGGTCAAACTGACCATTGCCTGCACCCAAAGTACCAATTGTGCTCAACCAAGTGCCGCTGCTGCTAAATTTCTGGACCCGGCTGTTGTCCGTATCCGAAATATAGACATTGCCAATGCTATCCAACGCAATGATGGTTGGATAGGTAAATTGACCATTGGCGATCCCATTACTGCCCCACTTGAGCAGGAAGTTGCCATCTTTGTCGAGCTTTTGGATACGGTGATTGCCGTGGTCTACGACATAGAGGTTGCCACTGCTATCAAACACCGCATCGGAAACTGCATAAAATTGCCCATCCCCTGTACCAGCCGAGGTACTTCCCCACTGCTTGATGTAATTTCCTGTGCTGTCAAAAATCTGAATACGTCCTGTGCCATGGTCGCCAACGTAGACATTATTGTTGTTATCCACAGCCAAGACGTGCGAACCAACCTGAAATTGGCTATTGCCTGTGCCACTGCTTCCCCACTTCATTAAGAAGGCGGGTGGCGCTTCGGCAACCGTGATCACCACAGTGTCTGGCGTGGGATCAATCAATCCATAGGCATCGGTAACATCCAGCTGAAAGGTCAATATGTCAGAAGTCGCTGGTGCAGTAAAGGCTGGGCTAGAGAGAGAGGGATTGCTCAATGCAACAGGTGTACCGCCAATCTGTGTCCACTGGTAAGAAAGGCTATCCCCATCGGGGTCGTAACTGGCTGAACCCGTGAGCGTGACAGTGGTGCCAACGCCGACTGTACGGTCACTGCCAGCATTGGCGAATGGCGCATTGTTAGTGATATCCACATTGACATATTGGTCGAGTAAGCCATACGTATTGCTGGCGGTGACCATCGCCTGGTAATTACCAGGCATGGTGTAGACATGACTCACGGTAGCGCCTGTAGCCGACTGACCATCGCCAAAATCCCAATTATAATTTACATTGCTCCCCTGGCTGACGGTAGCGGTGAAATACGTCGTACGATCCACCAAATTTGGGGCGGAAGAAGTTGCGGTTACATTGATAATGGGGATTACGCCCACCGTCACAACCACCTGAGCTGCTGTGCTGGCCAGGCCCAACGAATCGGTAACCACCAGTGAAAACGTCAAGTCACCAAGAACAGCAGGTGCTGTGAATGATGGATTGCTGGCAGTAGCATCACTCAAACTGACTGTGGCACCACCAATCTGCGTCCAACCGTAAGTCAGGGGATAGTCGCCATCCAGGTCTGTACTCATTGAACCATCGAGGTAGACAGTCATCCCGGCGGGCGCAATTTGGTAAAAACCAGCATCGGCGGTTGGAGCGTTGTTGGGTGGAGAAGCTGCCCCAGGGTCAAGAATTTCTAGAACATTGGTATAGCCATTCATATTACCGCCACCAACCACATAGAGTTTGTTGTCGATGACATCCGATATGCTCATATCGCGCGTAGTAGGAATGGCCGCGCCTGTTCGCCAGCCAGTTGATGGATTATAAATCTCAGTTACATTGGTCCAGTCAAAGTTGAGTGTTCGTCCGCTCACTACATAGAGTTCATTGTTGATTACACCAAAGGCACTGCCCATGTGAGCGAGCGACATATTTGGCCCGGTTGTCCAACTATTGGTTGCTGGATCGTAAATTTCCAGGGTATTAAGGACAAGTGCCCCGCTTCCGCCACCAGCCACATAGATTTTACCGTTGATTACCCCTACAGATGCTTTCGCATGTGGTGTTGCCATCGAACTCCCAGTTGACCAGCTATTGGTTGTCGGGTCGTAGATATGTATGGCTTGGACATCGTTGTTTCCATCGTAGCCACCAATCACATAAAGTTTGCCATTGTATGTGGTTGCGCTGGCATTGAAAAGGGGTGTAGGCATCGATGCTTTGGGCGTCCAGCTATCGGTCGTTGGATCATACATCTCGAACGTATTTATAATGGTTCCACCCGTGTTCCAATCTCGCCCACCGCCAACATAGAGCTTGTTATTAACCACGCCGCCAATCATGAGTTCTCGATAGGAGGACATCGGTGTGCCAGAAGTCCAACTATTGGTCGCAGGATCATAAATTTCCAGAACTGGGCTAAAGTGCTCGGCAACCATGTAAAATTTGCCGTTGATAGCACCGCCTACACCATTAAAGGGTTGAGGCGTTGTTGGCGAAGCACCTGTTGTCCATGGATTTTGCGCAAATAGCAAAGAAGGTAAGATGAAACTTACCAATAGCAGGGCGAGCGTAATAAAAAGTAGCTTCCAGTGTAGTTGGATGCGAAACATACAGTCACTTTCCCGAAGCAGCTAGCACAATTGTGGAAATGCCAACTCACCTTGAAACGGA
This sequence comes from Caldilineaceae bacterium, assembly GCA_046328715.1. Taxonomy (GTDB): domain Bacteria; phylum Chloroflexota; class Anaerolineae; order Caldilineales; family Caldilineaceae; genus JAXLWB01. Next base: position 125,315 of record JAXLWB010000009.1, read on the forward strand.
GTTTCAAGAAGGTATGCAAGGCCAAAGCAAGAGGTAACAAACCATGGAAGAGGACTCTATAGGATCAGGTAGTAGTGAAATGAAGTTTGATTGAGCGCTTAAGCCCTATTCACCTGCTACAATCGTCCGCGGAGCACACCCCATAAATAGATCGTAAAGGATAAGGCCAGGGCTGTGCCTCCAAATCGCTGGCCTTGATGCGCAATGGCTGTTAGAATATCAGAACCATGTAGCCCTACATACCAAAGTAGGAGCGCGGCTAAGGCACCCATGACTGTCATGGCGCGATTTAAGCGCTGAACGGATCCTTCCAATTTTCGAAATGTCTTACGATCCTCACTGGTTAGCTCAGTTTTTATGGTCCAATTGCGTAGCGGACGCATCAGTTGCTGATTCATAAGCTCCGGCATTTGCAGCACTTTTTGAGCCTGAGAAAGTACCAAATCCAGTCGCATAGGCGTCGTAAGTAAGAGTTGCCCCAGTACACCAATCGCTTGCAAACGCGTTTGTAGCCCTTGTTGCCATTCCTCGACAACGAGTTGGATTGCGTAGGGTGCCGCGGCACTACTCAGATCAAATGTAGGGTCCAGCCGCTTGACGACACCTCCCACCGTTCCCAAAGCTCGATACATAAAGAGTAAATTCATAGGAATTTGAAAAGGATAATCCTTGCCCAGCATGTCGCCATGCTTTTGCACGAAGATCTGCGTCTTTTCATCTTCCGAATCTGGCATCAGCCCGACTAACATATCTTGAAAACCGTTGAGCAAGTCAGCCGTGAATGCTTCAACACGTTCAATATCGACCCCAGGGCGCAACAGATTCCCGCGAATATAGGCTTGTACAATGCGCTGAGGATCGCGTAAGCCCAATCCAATAACAAAATCCCGCAACCAGGCACGCTCTTTCGGAGGAATTTCCACGGCCATGCCAAAATCAATGAAGACAATTTGAAAGGGCCGCTCCTGGCTATAGGGAATGGCTTCCCCAGGTATAAATTTATCTTTGCGTTCTAAAGAATGAGGCAACGGTTTAACAAACACATTACCAGGATGAGGATCGGCATGGACAAAGTGATGCGTAAATATTTGTTGTAAAATCAGTTGTGCTAGACTATTAGCTACCTTGGTTATATTGATTCCAGCGGCTTCAATCGCTGCAACATCATTCAGCTTTAAGTACCCCACATTCTCCATTGTCAAAACGCTAATACTGCTATGTGACCAATAGACTTTGGGAATGTAGACTTCATGATTTTGTTGTATGGCTTGTGCAAAACGTTCGGCGTTGCGTCCTTCATTGCGTAAATCTAGTTCATTGCGCGTAACCGTAGTGAATTCCTCAAGCAACTGGCTTAAGTTAAAACTGCGACGCACCCAGGGAACAAGATTGAGTACATTCACCAACCAACGGAAAGCTGTCAAATCCATTTCGAACTGTTCTACGGTGCCAGGGCGTAAGATCTTGACAACGACGTTCTCACCCGAGTAGAGACGCGCGGCATGAACTTGAGCCACTGATGCACTCGCCAATGGTTGGGCGGAAAACTGCAAAAAGAGATCCGACAAAGGACGTGCGAGTTCAGCTTCAATAGCATGGGCAATAACCGCAAAGGATTCAGGTTTCATTCGGTCTTGCAGGTTTGCCAGCTCTTGGGTCACAAAGGTTGGTAACAGATCAATCCGTAGACTCAGAAATTGCCCAACTTTCACCAAAAGCCCACCAAGCTCCATAGCAAGGATACAATACCGTTGCGCCAGATATGTCCAACGCGCTTGCGGGGTGGGTCTCAACCAACCAAGTAGTGGCAAGGTAAACAGCCCATCCCACCAAAGCAGGTGCAAGAAAACAGCAACTAAGAACCAACCCACCTTACTATAACGCTGCCAATGACTTCGTACTCGTTTAGCCCGCTGGCGAAATCCAGCAGGCAAGTAGTTTTGTATACGGTTTTGCCTTTGATACTGCGCTAATGGGTTAGGTATTACATTATTATTCTGCATAGATATTAAGTTGCAACTTGCTCATATTCCGTATTAACCCAGCTAACAGTTCAAAAGCAGGCATGACACACAAGAAGATGAGAGGTCATTTAGGCAATAGCTTCTATTGACTCTCCTACCCTTTGCACCGCAGTGGCAGTGGGTCGCCGATAGACCCATTCAAAAATTGGCGAGGTAATGAGCGTAGTGACAATCGCCATGATCACCATCACAGTAAAGAGTAGCGGCGTGATAATTCCTCGCTGCAAGCCAATATTGAGGATGATCAACTCCATCAACCCGCGTGCATTCATCAAAGTACCAATCGCTAAGGCACTGCGGTTATCCTCGCCACTCATACGTGCGGCTGCCCAACAGGCTACGCCCTTGCCCAAACAGGCTGCTAACAGAATGACAAATGTAATCCACCATAACCAGGGGCTATCAACCAGCGCAATTCGTGTGTTCAGCCCAGAATAGATAAAGTAAAGCGGTAGTAGAAAGGAGGTGATCAAAGGTTCGATCTGACGTTGAATCTCGTGGACAAAGCGACCGCGCGGCATTGCTGCACCCATGATAAAGGCACCAAAGACAGCATAGATGCCAATACGATCGGTAAACCAGGCACCGAGCATGACAAGAATCAATGTAATCGTCAACAGAGTCGGGCTGACCCTTTTCTCCCGCTCAGCAATATCACCTAGCCGTTGCAGCAACCGTCGACCGATCGTTAGCGTGCCAATGGTGTAGAGCGTGCCACCGCCAATTGCCAGCACTGCGATCATGGGGTCGCCACTAAAGCTCGCCAATACCAAAGCTAGCACACACCAGGACGCACCATCGTCGATCGAGCCAGCGGCCAATGCCAACGTTCCTAACGAGCTGTTGGACAAGCCCCGTTCGTAGATGATGCGCGCTAACATGGGGAAGGCCGTGATCGACATTGAGGTGCCAACAAAAAACATCGCTTCCCAAGTTACAACACCATCGCCAAAGAAGCCTCCACTGCGCATCAAAAAGAAGCCGAGACTGGCACCTAATATAAATGGTACTAACATCCCCGACAGCGAGACCCCTGCTGCACTGCGTAGCCGGTTGCGCAGTATGGACGTGTTGAACTCTAGCCCAACCAAAAACATGTAGAGTACTAACCCCAACTGGCTAACAGCATAGATCAGCCCCTTAGACGCCTCTGGAAAAAAGAATGTTTGCACATTCGGGAAAAGCCAACCAAACAAAGATGGCCCCATCACCATCCCTGCGATCATCTCAGCCACTACCTGGGGTTGGCCTACCCTGCGGGCTAGCCAGCCAATCCCACGGCAAACCGTAAGAATAAAGGCCAACTGTAAAAAGAAGAGAACAGATGACTCAAATGTGGACACAATAGAGCTCCTTATCGTTTTATACCGCACACGGGCACAAGCCTTACCCTTGAAAGAACAAGTTTTTGCAAAGGGTAAAGGCCCCATTCTTACAAGGGCAAGCGCTACGAGAGCAAGACTTGATACTGTAGGGATTACATCAATCATGCCAATGGGCAAATCTGACTCTCATTGCTCAAGGTGTCACAAACGCCCGATTATCTTCACGCGCTACCCTCTCCTGTTTCGGGAAGAGTTAGGTTGGTTTGGGAATAACGATTTTGTTACTCGTCTACTAAATTAACAATTGGAATCATGATTTCTTGCTGGACTGCACTTGTTTGCACAGGCGAATTCGCTGCGACTGAAAGGGTTGGTTTTACTTTTTCGATCCATGAACGTGGATTGAATGACATCTGTTTGCCAAAAATTTGTTGGAAGCGATCCAACCCTTGATTGACCATTTGTTCATTCACCTGTAGCCACAGGCGATTCCCTACTAATGGCAAGGTCAATAGCCAGACTGTTAAGTCCTTATTGGTTAAGTGGCTGCCAAAGTCATGCAGCGTGTCGGTCGCCGACAGTTGCAACCGTTGGGGAAGTTCTCTGCTCAAAAGGGTGAGTGCATAACGTACAAGTACTGGCTCGACCTTGCAGTCAGGTGCCACTTCGTTGAGAACATCCATCAAGGTAAAGAGCATCTTGCGGAAGAGTAACAATTCAGACGGGAAGCGAATGCCAGAAGTCATGACTGCGTCCAAAAGCATGAGCATATTGGCCGTTATAGAGGATGCGAATGGCGACAGTTGCGCTAGGTAGGTCGCAATATGTCCCCGTACCAGGGTTGCCTTTGTTGTATCCGAGCTTAGATCATCGCTGCATAGATAGGCAATTGCCGCAAAAATCCGTTCTGGATCACGCCACGCACTAGCGATAAAGAGAATCACAAAATGACGTCTTTGCTCGCGGCTCAGCCGATCAACTAAAGCCCAATCAAGAATCAACAACTCTCCCGTTTCCTCCTTTACCGCCAAGTTGCCTGCATGTAAGTCAGCGTGAAAGAGGCTCTGTTCTTCCTCTGCAAAAAGCGGCACGGCCAACACTGCCACGATGATTCGTTCAGCCAACTGTCGCTTCTGGCGGCCGGTTTGGTGGCGAAGAGCATCCGTTACTTTTGCACCATTTTCTTCCGACATAGCAGTAATGTAGGGCGTTGAAAGCTCTTGAATCAGCCGCGGAACCCGTATACCATTGATCCCTTGGTAGCGTATATATGCTTCAGTAAGCATCGCCTGTTCGTTTGATAGAGCCGTCTCCTGTTCCAAGAGGTGGCGAACTTCATCCAGCATTTCGCGCAGCCCCGCCGCTGGTAATTGATAAAGGGCACGGTTTTGTTCAAGGTGCTCTGTCAGCCCACGTAGCAAATCTAGATCCTCGGCGAAATAGTCGATCACATAAGGTTTTAACACCTTAAAAACCCCTTGTTCCCGTTGATTCGTAGTTGGATTTTGCCAGCTAAAACGCACCACTGCACTCACACTAGCCTCAGCCAATAACACGGTCTGCATTTCAATTTCATAGCGACTAAAGAGAGTCCCCAGTTGTTGCTGGACAGTGGTAAAGATCTCAGCGGGGCGTATATCTTGAATCGAATTTTCCAGACGCGTCAATTCATCTCGAAAGGTGGGGGTCAAGTGACGATTTCGCGCTATGCTCTGGCCAATTTTTTGTAAGGCGGGCATCTGCTCGATAAAGATTAGCAGCCGTCTTTCTAGCGATGTTTCAACGGGTAAGATAAATTGGCGCGCCAGTTTTGGAATTAGTCGCCGATTTGAGAGATGGGCCCCCCAATAAATTGCCGCGTCCCGTACAATTGGGCGCCACCGCTGATAGATGTCTGGCACCAAGGTATCCAAAGGCAAAAGTTGGCCGATAAGTTCGCTAATGAGTTTCTGTCGGGTCTCTGTATCAAGCGTAGTTAAGCCATCTTCTAATATTTTCTCTAGGGCGCTCTGATTGATTGGGTGCGCTGTCAGCACCATGAACAATTTTTCTTGATACTCGGGTGGCAAGAGTGCCAGAATTTGCTGGATTGTTTCAGTTTCCATGAATTCTTTTCTCTCTAAATGATAAACTGCCGTTGAAATGAAGACGCAACCTACCAGGCCTCTCGTCGTGGACTCATCGTGCGTAAGCACTACACTGCGATTGTAATGAGAAGCGAAGTTTTTCCAGCTTATTTTGGCGAAGCAAAACTCGCTTTTCATTCTGAGCTGACTGAGATAACAGTTAAACATTGCACAATCTCTACGATTTAAGTTCAAAGGTAGGTTGTGCAATGTTTAAATCGAGTTTCGATACATTTAGCGTAAAGAAAATCCAGTCCTTATTTCACTGTGGATGAGTGTGTGTTACGTTCTGCAACTTGTAACCGCTTTTGGATGTCGCTAAGTTGCTTTTGAATAGCGTCCATCTTGCTTTCCTGAGATCCCATCAGCATCTGGATAATTCCTTGGAAAGGTCTCAACAAACGCTCCTGTTGTTGGCGAGCATCTTGTAGCATGGCGATATACCCATCCGGACCATGAGGAAAGGGCATGGGGATACTGAATTTGAGCGCCCCACCGAAATCCAAATCGAACGTTTGATGTCCTGTCCCTACTAGGTTGTAGGCTTCGCCTACATGCTGGTAAAAGGCATAGTAGTTGTCGCCTGAGCGCACATGGTCAATATTGGGCAACATTAAAGTCAGATAGTGTTCGCGCGGTACGGGACTAGTAGGCCCATAAGGCACCAAATCGACCAAGTTTTGAACGCGATGGCTATAGCCGTTCAGTTGTGCGTTATAGTATTCGACAAAAAGTTTGTTACCCGTCTTCGGGCTTCCGATGGTATACTTTTTCAACAGAAAGGGCGGAAAATCATTTTGAGAGGTAAAATAGCGCTTCAAGGTAAGAATTGCCAATGTTGCTAATGCACCACCCATACTGTGACCGGCAATATAAACTTCTAACTTGGTTTTTCGCTCAGCGTCTTCTTCACCAGTCTGCCCCACCAAGTTCTCTAAAACTTTACGATACTTAACCTCTTTGCTAACTAATGCATCCAGCGAAACGCTCGAAATGCCTACTTCGCCGTTCTTTAGTTGCTGAACCACATTGTTCAGAATCTGGACAATACGTTCCTGTATTTCGTCACCATATTTAACCTTGAGTGCAGCCCCCAATGCGGCAATTCGCGAAGCTGTCTCCACATGGTCAGATTCGACCAAACCCACTAGTAGGCTTTGCTCCAATTTAGAGCCGACCAAAATCTCGAAGAAGAGTTCAAGTTCATCCCTGAGTCCGCTGAAGGTACTCCAATACCCTTTATGGACTCGGGCGTCGCGCGGTGGTGCGTCCTTTTCGTAGGGCAATGCTTTGTACTCAATCATCTCGTCTTCCATACCCGCTGCAAGGTTGGTCAGTTCCAGGCCACTATTGGTCATCACTGAGCCACGGAAGACGATGGCGAATTGATAGCGCCCTTTCCTTTTTAGGATCATGCAGCGCCCATCGGTTTCATGGTCACTAATGCCATGAATATATTGCCACTCATCGTCATAGAGCGCGTTGTAGAGTTGTTGTGGATCTTTGGCAGTTGACTCATCGAAAACTTTATAAACTCGACGTGACAGATCGGCCATTTCGATAGCTTCATCAAAATTGAACCCTGTTGTAATATGTTCTGGGAAACTCATGTAAATTCATCCTTTCGTTAATGTCACTCGTTATTCGCCGTTGGGCGAATAACGAGTAACAAATCTCACCCACCACTGACAACAAATTCTTGTTGATCGCGTGCGGGCGATAACGTCTGCGGTAACTTACCTATCCTCCACGGTATGGGCTATAAGGCGGGCTGGTTAAAACCGAATGGCTGAAGGAAAAAACTGCTGCCATCCACCTCCTACCCAACTGATTGCGACGATACTGTCTGTCCTATTTCAGGATTCTCTGTTCACGCCCTTCCATTCCGCCAACAGACTCGATGATCATCGCGCCACGGAACTCGACAATATCAAGTCCATGAAACGTATTGACGATATTGTATTGGCTGGGCATGTCCTCCCAGCGCGCCGAGTGGAATTCTACGGAGCCGTCGCCTAGCCAGATTGCGCTCGGGACCGAAGTTACTGCGCTAGATGGGGTAAAAGTGGCATATTGAGCATCTGCCGTGCCCCATTGTCCAGTCCGCGGCATATACTTGTAATGGAGCAAGCCCTCACTTTTTCTGGACTTCGCCACTTTTACCATCTCTTCTGGCGATAGCTTGCGCATATTGCGTGTATACACATCCAGAAATTTGAAGCCTTCCCAGCTCGCTGTGCAGTGCGTAACGCCTTGATAGGTCACTGGATCTGGCAGTTCGCAGTATAGTTTGGCAACGCCCAGTTCTTCACGACCTGTAATAATGGGATCTGCCATATTTTCCCAAAGTACTGTCATGAAATCACCGGTTACAGTATCTTGTTGCCCCTTGAAGGTTGCAGGAATGGTTAAACCAAGCATGTTATAGCCACGACCGGCCAACCAGGGTAATTCCTTCATATAAGTGGCGGCAATTGTAACTACGGGTTCACCAGCTACCTGAAAGCCTTCTGGCAATAGTGCAGTCAATTGTTCGCGATTACTAAGGAAGTTGACATAAACAGCGAAATTTTTTGGAACCTCTGCATAAGAAAAACGATGGCCATCTGGTCCTTGACGTGGCCCCAGACTAGGACCAAAGTGTGTAGGCATGAGATACATTCGATCTGTTTTAAACTGATAAGACATGTTGCCTCCTAAATGAATGGGTTGATTTCTAAGAACGGTAAGTATACGAGTAGTAATACCAATTGCGGTTGCAAGAGCCATGAATTTTCCTCGTAATTATGGTTGAAATTCATGGCTTTTCAGAGGACAATTGATATAAAGCCGACTTCATGCCGTGACGCCCACAGTTTTTTGGGCTTGCTGCAACACAATGCGTAATTTTTCTGCCAGGACATTCACATGAGGATCATTGAGGAGATTCATGTGGTGCCCTGGAACTTCAATACGTATCACACCTCCTTGTGCCAATTTATGCCATCCCCACGTAAGCTCTCCCTTTGTATTTCGCAGTTGTGCCGTTGTTTGAAAGAGTGTAATAGGACCTCGATAGGGTGCTGGTTGATAGGCAAAGATTGACTGCCCATTCGCTCGCATAATCCGCAACATGGTACCCATTGCCTGAGAGTGGTATTGCTGCCGCGTTGCACTACGATTTGACGACTGAGAAGACCATTGCATGTACTCCCGCGCATAAGGCCAAATATTGGGGATACCAGTCGTCACCAAAAACTGTAGACCTTTCCAAGTGTTTACGAATTTATCTTCGGCTGGAGCGGCCTGGTCAAGCGATACAGTCAAACCGATGCTTGCACCAGCTAAATCAAGCTGACGTGCCATCTCATAAGCCACCAAGGCACCAAATGACCAGCCACCCAAAAAGTATGGACCCTGTGGCTGCACTGAACGGATAGCCGCAATGTAGGTAGTCGCCATTTGCTCAATGCTGATAGAAGGCCGTCCATTTACCTCAACGGCTTGTAGTCCATAGACAGGTTGCTCTTTGCCTAAAAGTGCAGCCAATCGGTAATAGGGAAAAACGACACCGCCAATCGGGTGGACACAGAAAAACGGTGGCTTCTTCCCTTCCGGCTGAATAGCAACTAACGCATCGGCCACACCAGGCGGGGCGGAAGTTGTTTGGATAGGATCGAGATTGCTTCGAGCCTGAAGCGCTAACTGTTGTATCGAGATGCCTTGCAGTAGATTCTCGACAGGTACCTTGACGCCCAACTCACGCTGAATTTGCTGCTTGATGCCCATGATCATCAATGAGTCCAATCCCACATTCGTCATTGATTGCTCAGGGGTTAATGTCGATATAGGAATTCCCACTGCTTTTTCAATTACTTGACCCAGGTAGTCCTGAATCTTTGCTTGACGGGCTTCTGGTGCTGTGTTCAGGATCACTTGACGTAGCGGTGGCTGTTCCCCCCGAGTTACGAGTGGCTGTTGCCTTGACACAGTGCCATTGTTTCGCCCATTCGCCAGATTGTCAGGCTGGTGTACTATGCCTTGTAACACGACTGGTGTCTTGACCGGTGTCACAAGCGTTTGAGCACTTTGCCGGCTTTCAACCCAGTAGCGTTGGCGTTGAAAAGGATACGTAGGTAAAATCGCCTTGTGGCGCTGATATCCCTTTTCAAAGCCATCCCAACAGACATCAGCTCCCTGGACATACAACTTCGCCAGACTTTCTAGGATCTGTTGCCAGTCAGAATGTCCCTCGCGCAGGCTGGGTAATAGTAAAGGATCGACGATTTTGGGTTTTGTTTCTGTCAAAGAGAGCTTTTGGACTCTGGAGGGCAAGGATGTTGACTCTGGATCATGCTTAGTGGAGTCTGATAATGCTCTAGAATCTAAAACTGATTTTGCCATACCCAGTAGGGTCGGCTTGGGGCCAATTTCCAGGAAAATGTCAATACCGCGGTCTTGCAGCGCAACTACGCCATCGGCGAAGCGCACGGGGTTGCGAACGTGGCGTACCCAGTATTGCCAGTCTGTAAGCGTATCCGTGGCTATTTGCCCTGTAACATTAGAGAGGATGGCGATACGCGGCGGATAATAAGTGATAGCTTTGGCAACCTCAGCAAACTCAGCCAACATCGGCTCCATCAGTGGCGAATGAAAGGCATGAGAAACGGTTAAGGGCCGCGTCTTAATACCTCGGGTGGCAAAAGTTTCGTTGATTTCCTCTAGCACTTGGCGTTGCCCAGAGATAACAACATTTTGTGGGCCATTGATCGAAGCGATGTCCACTTGTTGCCGATACGGAGCAATCAGTTGCGCTACCGTCGCCTCATCAGCCATCACAGCCACCATGCTGCCATCTTGTGGCAAAGCTTGCATCAGACGTCCACGCGCAGCAATGAGTTTCAAGCCATCTTCCAAGCTAAAAACACCTGCTACACAGGCCGCTGCAACTTCACCCACACTGTGCCCCATACAAATCGTGGGCTCTATACCCCATGACTTCCACAACATTGCAAGTGCGTATTCGAGTGCAAAGAGTGCAGGTTGAGTGTAGGCAGTTTGATCAATACAGCCTGCCGCGCCTGGTTCTGTGCCAAGTTGCGCCGTTTCTATACGTCCTGAGGGTGGGCGATGAGCGGGCGGATGATTTTCATCATGCTGCTTGCCTGTTGGATAAAGGACAGAAAGTATTGATCCGCCGAGGTATTCGCGCAGTATCTCATCGCAGCGATCCAGTGTCTGCCGAAAGGTGGGCTGCGTTTCATATAGCTTGCGCCCCATGTTGATATATTGTGCGCCTTGCCCAGTAAATAGAAAGGCAATTTTGGGAATCGATTGATGTTCGGGGAAGTAAGCACAGTGAATACCCAATGCCGATTGCCCATTAGCAATTGCTGTAAATTGGGTAGAGAGTTGGTCAGTGGATTGCGTAACCAATGCTACGCGATAGGCAAAGTGATTACGCCCACTGTTAGCCGTATAGCAAAGATCGCCGAGTTTCGCCACAGACGCACTGGCTAGATACTCCTGGTATCGTACAATGAGCGCCGACAGTGCAACTTCATTTTTAGCCGAAAGCGTAAGAATCTGCCAGGGTCGTTCTGAGTTTGAAGTTGCCCTTTCCAGCGCGCGCGGCTGAAGAGAGGGTGCATTTGAAAGGATAACATGCGCATTGGTGCCACTCAAGCCAAAGGAGCTGATCCCAGCAATGCGCGCTGTACACTCTGTCGAATTTGGCCATAGCGTACGTTTTATAGGGATTTGAAGTGGGAACTTCTCCCAATCAAAATGAGGAGTCGGTGTTTGCAAGTGCAGATGAGGAGGAATCTCACCATGCTGCAAGGCTAGCACGACCTTGATCAAACCCGCAATCCCAGCGGCCGCTTCCAAGTGTCCAATATTCGTCTTTACCGACCCCACCCACAAAGGGGATACGCGGCCCTTACCGTAGACAGAAGTGAGCGCACGCAATTCAATGGGATCACCCAATGACGTACCAGTACCGTGCGCTTCGATATACCCTACCGACTCCGCTTCGATCTGAGCATTCTGTAAGGCGCGGCGCATCAAAGCTTCCTGTGCTACGCGGTTGGGTACGGTCAGTCCACTGCTGGGGCCATCATGGTTGACAGCACTACCACGAATCACGGCGAGAATCGAATCTCCATCGCGTTGCGCATCGGACAAACGTTTTAGGATTACAACACCGCAACCTTCCCCGCGCCCATAACCATCCGCTTTGGCATCAAAAGTTTTACAGCGTCCATCGGGAGAGAGCGCCTGCATCTGCGCCAGACCCACAGAAGACAATGGCGAGAGCATTAACTGCACACCACCTGCTAAGGCCAAGTTGCATTCGCCCAAGCGAAGACTTTGACTGGCCAGATGTACAGCCACCAGTGAGGCCGAACATGCTGTATCGACAGCCATGTTCGGACCGTGTACTCCTAATACAAATGAGAGACGCCCCGAAGCAACGCTGGGCGCACTACCAGTACCAGCGTAGATATCAATCTGCGCTGGATTTCCATTTAGTACGGTTTGCTGAGCATAATCGACTTGACCAATGCCCATAAATATACCGGTCTGACTGCCTACCAGTTTCTGAGGTGCCTGTCCAGCCCGCTCCAATGCCTCCCAACTTACCTCTAGTAGTAGGCGCTGCTGTGGATCCAAGCTAACAGCTTCTTGCGGCGAGATTCCAAAAAAATGAGCATCAAATTGATCAACGTTATCGATAAAGCTTGCATGACGAACATAAGTTTTGCCGGGCATACCGCGATCGTCGGCATAATATTCATCGGCAGACCATCGTTCACATGGCACGATACGCGTCGTATCCACACCATTCTGTAGCAGTTGCCAGAAGGCTTCAGGGGTTGTGGCCCCTGGGAAACGGCAGGCCATACCTACAATTGCAATTGGTTCTGTTTTGACCCGTTGCAAAGTATCCAATTCTGACTGCATGGTATCCAATTTGCGCAACGCATCCTTCAGCAGGACCGCGTAATCAAGCTTTGTTGTACTCATTGCATTCTCATCTCTAAACTAATACCAATTGCTCTCTGAAAAGCCATGAATTTCAGCCACTGTTACGGGAAAATTTATGGCTTTTGCAACTGCAATTGGTATCAGCTCTGAATAAAAACTGAATCTTTCTATTCGAAAAAGGTTCGACGAAGATCCGATTTTCATTGCAACCGCAGTTTACTTTGCAAAGGTGCCTAATTTGTGAGCCAACAGTTGGGCCAATTCATCCTGGGATAGATCATCAAGAGTATCGGTGACAGACACAACATCCATCTCATCCGCAACTGAAACGTGGGTTATAGGCAGTTCAAGCACATCGTCTAGTAAATAATTTGCCATACGTTCTAACGTTGGATACTCCAGAGCAATTGTCGTAGGAAGTGCTTTTCCTAGCCCATTTTCTAATCGATGCTTAAGTTTCAATGCCATTAACGAATCCATGCCCATATCTGCAAACCCTTGCTGGCGTGGCGCAGGCTCATTCAGCCACAACACCTGACTTACCTGGGCTTGTAGATAGCTGATCAGACTTTGATAGCGCTCGCTGGCCGGCATTTTTCGTAGCTGTTCAGCAAAGACTGGTTGCACAGAACTTTTATCTTCGACCTTCCGCCAGTCGCTCACAAATGCCTGCCCACTTACGGATGCCAGGTCAAACTGGGACCAGTCGATTGGGCTGACTAGACAATTCCCCGCTGTACTGATGAGGCGTTGTAACGCCATACATCCTTCTGTCGGCTGCATAGCTGTCATACCATGTAATTGTAGCTTTTCTAGCCGTGCCCCCATCCCCGCTTCAGCCCAAGGCCCCCAGTTGATACTCAAAGCGGGTAAACCCTTCTGGCGGCGATAGTGTGCCAGCCCATCCATGAAGCTGTTGGCAGCGGCATAGTTGCCTTGTCCCATGTTGCCGAAAACAGAGGCAACCGACGAAAACATGATAAAAAAGTCCAGCGGCATTGCTTGCGTTAAACGATGTAAATGCCAACTCCCCTGCACTTTAGGGGCCATAACGGTTTGAAATCTAGACCACTCTTGGTTGAGCAAAACACTGTCATCCAGCACACCGGCGGTATGGATGATGCCGCGCAAGGGAATACTTGCCGCAGCTAGCTCAGTCAAGAGTGTACTGATTGCGCCAGCATCAGCCATATCGACTTTGGCAATTTGTACTGTTACGCCCTTCCTTTCTAGCTCGCCAATCATCTGTTGCTGCATGGTGGTGGTAACGCCACGCCGACTGGTTAAACACAAATAGCGCGCACCATTGTCGGCCAGCCAGCGTGCCACCTGTAAACCCAAGCCACCGAGACCACCGCTGATGAGATAGGCAGCTGATGAGTCGATCGGTATGACACCCGCTGAGGGTATACATCTCGCCAGGCGAGCTACATGTCGCCCGTTTTTACGTAAAGCAAGCTGGGATTCTGATGTCTCACCCAGAAATTCGGCTAAGACCTGGCTGACTATAGTCGGCGTGGTAGGTGTGTAGCCTGCGTCGAGGTCAATGATCCCGCCCCACAATTCTTGATGCTCTAACGCAATCGTACGTCCTAATCCCCACAGCGAAGATTGCGTTACGCTCAATGGAACTTCTGCTTCTGGCAACGCTTGGGCGTTTTGGGTCATGACCCATAGCTTCGGTACACGTTGTCCCCCAGCAAAGGCTGTACGACCAAGCCATTGCACCAAATGTAAAAGACTCCCGCAGCCTACCATTTGTGTTTCTTGCAATCTGGCCTCAGTCAATCCTTCCATGTTCGGCATATCCAGCCCCCAGAGATGGATAACCCCACGGATCATTTGTGGATTATTTTGGGCCGATAGAAGTTGCTGCAATGCATTAACATCGGCAGGATCCACTACAACAACGGGCAACCAGCCATTCGATGCTGCCCGATTGGCGTAAACGAGAAGAGGTTGTCCGCCTTTGGCAGCAAGTTGTTGTGCTAAGGCATAGCCCCACCCCCCCTGGTCTGCCAGGATCAGCCATTGTCCATTTGCATTGGCAGCTTCACTTTGCACAGGGCGCTCCTGTGCTCGCCAAACAACCTCGTACAACCAATCATCCACTTTGGAAGCGTTGCGCTGCAACGTTTGTTGTTGCACCAACCTCTCCAGTAGTTTTGGCAACAAGGCCCTTTCTTCAGTTGAGAACGCTTGCCCGTCTTGCACCATCTGCATCAATTGCGCAAGATCTCCTTGATTCAACAAGTTGACTAAAGGGGTTTGCTGCGTGGACAACTGACCATTTGTCTTGTGTGCGCTATGCTCTACCCAGTAACGCTGCCGTTGGAATGGATACGTAGGTAGTATGACCTTGCGTCGCTGGTAATCTTTCTCAAAACCCTCCCAGTCGATGGGGATAGCGTGTAGATACAATTCGCTGAGACTCATCAGCATTTGCTGCCAATCACTCTGATTTTCCCGTAAACTTGGCAACATGGAGGGTTTTGCGCTGTTATGATGTGTGCCAGACAATTCGCCATCTGACTTGTCTACGGGAACTGCATCTTGCGTATCAAGAATTGATTGCGCCATCCCAAGCAGGGTCGGCTTGGGACCGATTTCAAGGAAAATGTTGGTACCATGTTCGTGCAATGTTGCGATCCCATCTGCAAAGCGGACGGGATCACACACATGACGCACCCAATAGTCAGGTGTAGTCACTTCTTCGCATGCGATTTCACCTGTGACATTGGAGACAAGGCGCAGTTTGGGCTTGTGATAGGTGATAGTTGCGGCGACCTTGCGGAACTCATCCAATATGGGTTGCATGAGCGGAGAGTGAAAGGCGTGTGAGACAGTGAGTTTGCGTGTTTTGATTCCCTCACTAGCCAGTTCTTCGCTCAGCGATAGGACTGCTTGACGTTTGCCAGAGATAACGATGCTTTGCGCACCATTCACCGCAGCAATCGCAATATCATTGTGATAAGGAGCAATGGCTTGACGTACACGAGCTTCATCCATGGACAGCGAAACCATCTCGCCATCTTGGGGCAGTGCACCCATTAATCGGCCGCGTGTAGCAATCAGTTTGAGCCCATCTTCCAGACTGAAGACACCGGCAACACAGGCCGCAGCCACTTCCCCAACGCTATGACCAATCAGAATCTCCGGTTGGATACCCCACGATTGCCACAAGGTAGCAAGTGCCACCTCTAAAACAAAAAGTGCCGGTTGAGTGTAGGTTGTTTGATCAATAGGGTTGGCGTTTAGTGAGAGATGGTTCGCGCCATTTGCAGTCTTTGAGCAATGGTCGCCATTCGCAGGGTATAGAATCTCTAGCAGCGATTTACCTAAATACGCTTGGAGCAATTGGTCACCACGCTCCAGCACTGCACGAAACTTGGGTTGTGTCTCGTAAAGTTCACGCCCCATATTTACATATTGTGAGCCTTGCCCAGTGAAAAGAAAGGCAATTTTGGGCGGAGCACCTTGCCCTAGCTCCTGCACAGGCTCTGTGGGCTTATTCTGTTTGTGCAGCGATAGAAGCTTCTGCTGTAAATCGACGCTATCTGTCGCAATAATGGCTAAGCGATGCGCAAAATGAACGCGCCCTCGATTTGCAGTTGAGCAAATATCGGCTAGATTGCACTCTGGATTGGCAGTGAGGTGAGTGATATAACGCTCAAGCAGTTCTTGCAGGGCCGGATGGCTCTGTGCAGACAAACACAGCAGATGCCGAGAACGTTCTAGCTGATTCTGTTTGGCTAACGATAGATCAGCCTTTGCTGGCGCAAACTCTTCCACGATAACATGCACATTGGTGCCAGTCATACCAAATGAACTGATACCAGCAACACGAGGTCCATTACCTTTGGGCCACAACGTTCGCTTTGTTGGGACCACAAACGGTGTCTCTGCCCAAGCAATATGAGGATTTGGCGTTTCAAAATGTAGATTTGGGGGGATCTCTCCGTGTTGGAGCGCCAAAACTACCTTGAGCAGCGAGGCGACTCCGGCGGCAGCGCCTGTATGACCAATATTGCTCTTGACTGAGCCAAGGAGCAAAGGGCTATGGCGGCCAACGGCAAATACACTCTTCAGGGCCGCCATCTCAATCGGATCGCCTAATTGAGTACCTGTACCGTGGGCTTCAATATATTGAATATCATCGGGGTCAATATCGGCATTGCTTAGGGCCTGCCGAAGCAATGCTTCTTGAGCCAAGCGATTGGGTGCGGTCAATCCGTTGCTTGCCCCGTCATGATTTACAGCCGAACCACGAATAAGCGCAAAAACAGAGTCGCCATCTTTTATGGCATCCGATAAGCGCTTTAGTACAACCATGGCCGCGCCTTCTGCTTGCCCAAAGCCATCCGCCTGAGCATCAAATGTTTTACATCGCCCATCCGGGGACAAGACTTGCATACGGCACAAACTGATTGTACGGCTGGGCGAAAGATTCAAATCTGCGCCCCCGACTAAAGCGAGATCTGCTTCTCCTTGACGCAATGATTGACAAGCTACATGGAGAGCCAATAGGGAGGAAGAACAGGCAGTATCTAATTGCATGGCTGGACCATGCACGCCTAAGATATAAGCAAGCCGTCCAGCTTGCATCCCGCGCAGGCTGCTTAATAAATGATGCCCATCTAATTGCTCGGGCGGGGAGGCGTAAAAATTTGTGGCTGGATAATTATCCCAATAGGCGCCGATAAAAACCCCGGTTTGGCTCTCGCGCAGTTGACTTGCGGAAATACCCGCATGTTCCAAAGCTTCCCAACTCAACTCGATTAAGAGTCGTTGCTGAGGGTCTAAGTGAGCGGCGTCTACAGGGCTCACCCCGAAAAATTGGGGGTCAAATTGTTCAATTTCCGAACCCAGGAAGCTACCCGAGTGCACATACATCTTGCCAGGCGTGTTGGGGTTTGGGTCGTAATATAAATCAAGATTCCATCGCTCAGCAGGAATCTTCCCCACTGGGTCAATACCATTCTGCAATAATTGCCAAAACGCCGCAGGTGTGTCGACCTTACCAGGAAAACGACAACTTAGTCCAATGATGGCAATTGGTTCAGTCAACCGTTGTTGCACTGTCGTCAATTTGTGCTGCAAGGTTTGAATGGTTGATAGAGCTGCTTCCATTGTCGATGGAGCTATCGGTTTTGGAAGTTCCCTTAATTCATTGAGCAATGAAAAAGGAACTGCAGGGGATGAAAAAGTTGGCTGCTCAAGAGCCTCATCAGAAGGCTTTCCCACAACAAAGGCAGTTAAGTCGCTGATGGAAGGATAGGACCATAAAATAATCGGCTCAAGCTGTCGCCCCACCCAGCGGCTCAAATCCTTCACAAGATTGATGGCGAATAAGGAAGTAATTCCATACTCGCTGAAGGGTTGATGTAGATTAATCTTTTTCGGTTCGACTTTAAGCTTATCCGACACCCATGCGATGAGCCACGCTTTCAAAGCTTCATAGGACAAGTCTGTTTCTGTTTGATTGTAGCTGCGCCCCTCTATCTCCTGGCGCACTTGGACAGCAACCTCAGTGATAGAGTAATCATCTGTGGAGGAAATGGCTGTTTTTGTAGCCGAAGCAGGGGGCATATTTGGTAATAAGCTCGCTACGGGCTGGTCAGGCTGGCTGGTCAATTGGTTGAGAAGTTCTTGATAGGTTTCGAGCCAGTTGACGATTGTCGTCTCGCTCCACAAATTGGCATTGTATTTCAAAAATGCCTTGATCGTACTCCCTTTTTCCTCTAAGACCAGAAACAGATCAAAATCATTACTGCCCGTTGGCTCATACCAAACCGCACTATCTACCCCGCTTAGTTGCAACGTTGCTTGAGGCGTATTTAAAAAAGCAAAGAGAATTTTTGGTAATTGAAATCGAAGATGGCTTTGAATAAATTGTAACGGCATGTCTTGATGGGCAAGTGCCGCCGAAACGGTCTGACTTACCCGATGGAGTAAGTCTAGACTGGTGGGTTGACCTGACATGTCGGTACGCAAAATTAGAAGATTGGTAAAGTCCCCAATTAGATGCTGTAGTTCGGGGCGGTGACGACTAATCACAGGCGTGCAGATGGCGAGATCATCTGTTGGGGAGAGACTCCTTAGCAAAACTTTAAAGCCAGTTAATAATAGATCAAACAAAGAAACCTTGGCTTGTTTAACAAACTGTTTCAATGTATCAACGTGCTCGGCAGGAATCACAAAATTCTTAACCTGCTTAGATTGCACCTGTGCGGCAGCCGAAGAATAATCCACTGGCAAAAGTGGCGAAGTCACCCCTTGCAGTTGTGGTTGCCAAAACCCTAACAAATGTTCTAAAACGCCGGATTGCCGCAACCATTGCCGTTGCCAAACTGCAAAATCGCCATAACCAACTGGCAATTTCCTCAGAACCGGTTCGACATTATGTGTATAGGCTTCGTAACAACTATTCAGTTCTTTGAAAAATAGACTCAGCGACCAGTAATCAAAAGCAATATGATGAAAGGTAAACCCTAACACGTATTCACCAGAAACCAGGCGATAGAGGCGGTAGCGAAATCCCGGTTCGTATTCAAGGTCAAACGGTTGCTGTAGATCGCTAATAATTTGCGTTTGGGCTGGTGCATCTGGCAGATCAAACAAGTCGATCGGGTTTAGGAGAACAGGCTTAACTGGTTGGATGATTTGTTTTGGCTGACCATTGACCATCCCGTAAATTGTCCGCAAAGCGGGTTGGTGGCTTATCACCGTTTCCAAACTGCGGACGAGCGCGCTGAGATTTAATTCACTTTTGAGACGAAATGCACACGGCATGTTGTAGAGCGAAACGCCCAAGTTTAACCGCTCCAAAGCCCATAAGCGATCTTGCGACAAGGAAAGTGGGAAGTGCGATTCTGTTGGCTCTAATGACACTAAGGGGGGTGCCTGATTACGCAGTTCAATTAGGCTACGGATAGCTTTCCAATTATCTGTCGATTTCATACCCTAGACTCCAGCAAAACGGTTTCGAGCTTTGTAGCTTTAGTGGGCTAAACGAGTTTTCACAAGCTTGCTAATGGCGCTCACGGTTTCAAACGACTCTAACACGACATTTTCAGGCTCAATCGTGAAGTGGAACTGCTCTTCTAAAAAGGCGATTAGGACAAAGATGCCCATGGAGTCGATGATCCCTTCCTCAATTAAACGGGTGTCGTTGGTAAGATAAGCACCAGACTTGTCATACATAAACTCCCTAACAATGTAATTTCTGACAATGCTTTGGATATTATCAGTTTGCATATCGACGTTCTGATTTTGGCTTTCAATGGTTTGGTAGAGTGTTTGATTCATCGTAATCCCTCAATAGAATTTATAGATGCCTCTTGGTACAGGTTACAGGAGCGTATCTGTACCAAGGGAAAAATGGAAGTCGTATATCCGCTTCAATCAGTAAGGCTTAAACGCATTTGCAGTTAAATCATTCAACAACTTATGCCACATGTGGTTTGGATTTTGCTCTACAGCGCTAACCACTTCCCGCATGCGCGTAAGGACCTTGGGCTCGGCATCGTCATAGACATCTCCTTGCAGAAGCTTAAGGATATCAAGTCGATAACGTGGGTCGCGAACAAAGCTCGTGAATAAAATATTCAGACGGTAGTAGAGGGTGATAAATTCGTACCAATTCTTAGTGCCGCGCAGCAGGGTTGTTTCATAATTTTTGAAGTGCTGCCGTGTAATGCCCTGCTCAGTAAACTGCTTTGTTTTGAAGGTTTCGATAATATCGTAGCTCGCTAGCCGCGCACTGTTTAAGGCAACACTGACACCTGAAGAGAAAATGGGATCGACAAAACGGGCAGCATCGCCAACTAAGACATAGCCATCTCCACAAAACTGCTTCATGGCATAGCTGTAGTCACCTTCTACCGAAAACGGACGAATTCGATTGGCACTGTGTAACTTTTTAGCGACGGCGGGATGTGTGTCTAGGCAATTCCAAAAAAATTTCTCCCATTCTTCTTTATCTTTTGGGAAATTTTTCTTTTGGGTGACAACACCAAAACTAGTAATTGTATCTGTAATCGGAATCTGCCAAACCCACGTGTTAGACATGGGTAAAAAGTGGATAAAGATGTAATCCTCTTTGTCCGATGTGCCGCGATCATACCCGTCAAACCAAGTATGAATGGCAAATTGGTTAAATATCGGATCATTCACTTTTAGCTTGAGCTGGTTGCCGAGAAATGTGCGACGTCCACTTGCGTCAACCACCAAACGCACACTTGTTTTTACTTCTTGTTTCCCAAGCATTGAAACGATCTGTGGATATTGACCTTCTTGAAAGTCTACCTGCTTCACCGGTAGCCCTTCGTACACAGTGGCACCCAGTTGATTGGCATGCTGTAAGAGCAGCAGGTCAAATTGTCCCCGATCCACGTGGTAGGTATACTTTTGGTTGAAACCTGCCATTTCGCGCTCGTCAAACGCAATATCGACGTGACAATCTGGGGTAAGACCTTCCCAATCCATCTCATGGTTTAATACCGAGTCTGTTAAGGCAGAAGTCCAGGCCGCGCCATATTTATGTGGGAATTTCGCCTCTTCCATCTTTGGTAGAAAACCGATTTCCTTCAACACACGGTTCGCTGCTGGCACAAGCGATTCACCCACATGGGGGCGTGGAAACAATTCTCTTTCAAAAATAACGCAATCGATCCCTGCTTTGGCTAAGTAAGAGGCCAATCCCGACCCTGCAGGCCCACCACCAATGATTCCAACTTCAAAATCGGGCTTAGCATTAGAAACTGTAAGCATATACACCTATCTTTGAACTAAATCTATAAGGTAACTATTCAGGTAGTAAAAACTTGACGGCACTTTTCGATAACAAATTTGCGACTCTCATCCAGAGCTCAGTTCGGAAATTCTCAATATTACATAGCAGACCAACCTGCTTAGCTTTCCATCACTGCTTGCCTTACTGGGAAAAGAATAGAGCGATCGACATCACAAGATTCTGTTTTAAAATTGCGTCGATTAATTACCAAATGCCGATATCTTTCAAACTGAGTTGGATTAGCAAGCGTGTCCATAAAAATTCGGTAGCGCTCATGGTTTTCAAAGAAATCTCCAGACAGAATAAAATGCCCAGCCGACATAGCATCCTGATGTTCATTATGTTCAGTCATAAATGCCATACCTGCTTCCGCAAAAGAGAGCGCATGAGGATTGTAAAAAAGTGAAATTAACCGATAAACGAGATCGTAAGCCCCGTCGATCTGCTTATAGACGTCTACGATTGGTTTGTTATCCATTTGACCCGGTGACGCCAGCATCGTGCGCAATGCATTGGCCATCAACATAGCGCTCTTCATAGAAAGGAAGATACCACTGGAAAAAATTGGATCGATGAAGCGGCCCGCATCGCCTACGAGTGCAAAGAGATTGCCATACTTTTGCTCTGAATAGTAGGAGTAGTCCCCTTCAATCATTACAGGCATTGCTATTTTTGCTTTGGCCAATAAGTCAACCAGATAGGGCGATTCTTGCAACTCTTGTCGATAGAGCGCCTCAATCCAGTTCTCAACACCTTTCTGGGTTAGCTTGGCTTTTTCTTCGCGCAGATAAAAACTATCCATCACGACCCCTACGGTCACTCGATCCAATCCCAGGGGAAAGACCCAGGTCCAACCACGCTTTTTCCCACCTAAATAGACGATGACCGAGGACCCTTCTTCTAATCCCCCTTTTAGTTCCGGCACTGCTTCCCAATGGGTCCATAACGCCGTGCGTTCAAACCCTTTGTTTGGTTTGCGCCAATGATTACTGGTTGCGACAAAGCTGTCACGACCGCTGGCATCAATCAGAAAGCGCGCTTGGTGAGTCTGCTCTTCGCCATTTTTCGAGCTTGTTGTAACAGTCACCAAATTTGGGTTCTTATCTGTGTCAAAGTCTACTTTGGACACCTTTGTTTCTTCGTGAACGGTTGCGCCATTGCTACGAGCGTTATCTAGCAGTAATTTGTCGAAAGTAGGCCGATCCACATGAAAGGAAAGGAAACTTTCATCCTTAATCACATGGTTGAAGCACCAATTGGTTGCCGATGAACCATCTGGTAGCGCAAAACGTACTGCCGACTTGCGCGTGAAATGCTTTTTCATCTCATCTAGAACACCTAATTCTTTAAACAGATGAAAACAGAACGGCAGCAGTGATTCGCCGACATGTTCGCGCGGGAATTTCGCCTTCTCGAAGACAGTCACCTTATATCCATACTTGGCCAGAAAAGTTGCGGCAGTTGAACCTGCGGGTCCACCGCCAATCACAATTACATCACTCATTAATGGAATACTCATTTACTTAATCCTTTTACCAATTCTAAACTCATACGCTTGACAAACGAACCATTTTTAAGATTGGTAGCTTTGAAGAGCCAAACGTCTTAAAGGCCAACGTGCATCAGGAGCGGCGAATCATCCATACGGTTAGCCCCGGAGACGGCACTTTGAGGTCATGACGTTCAATGACTGATCTTTCGGTTTTGATGATTTCAAATGTCGGTAGAAAGGTCGTTTCTAAGCGTTGCATCATTTCCTCGTACAATTTTTCTTCCTGCGTTGCATCAATCTGACTGCCTAAATTAACACCATAAATTAGCAAGAAACGTGCTGCTGGGCGTGCCCAATTTGCAATTGTTTTTGCATAGTTTGGATAGAAGTTTTTGGGCAAACCTTGGAGACAGCCACGATCCAACAACACATCGAATTCGGAAACGGCAGATGGCTCACAACAAACATCTGCCACTTTAAATTCCAGCTTACCTGGCACTTCACCAAACGTCTGTTGCGCCCGTTGAATCGCTGACGGTGCAAGATCAACACCCAGTACAGAATAGTTTTGTTCAGACAACCAATGCGCAATTTCACCATCCCCACAACCAATATCCAGCAGCCGTGCCTGAGGAGGAAACCAAGCTTCATCTACCGATTCTCTAATTCTTTGGGGAATTTCTCGGATCGCCCATACAGGCATGAAGTCTTTATTTGACCAATTTTTTTCCCACATTTGTTGAATTTGCTTAGATACTTGCTCACGCATATTTAATGTCGCTGTGTCAGATGTTGGTTGTCGCAGTTGCACCTTATCCACCTTTCCTGTCGAAGTTTTGGGCAACGTCGCTTGAAACTCGAATTGCTGAGGGAGCATATATTTCGGCAACCGCTCAGCACAAAAGGCTTCTAATGTACTGCGTAGCAATTGCTTGCCAGCGCCTGGCACAATAAACGCCTTAATCTGGTTACCGATCTCATCATCGGCAATCGGAATGACAGCGGCTTCTTCCACATCAGGGTGGCTATAAAGTATCGTTTCAATTTCACCAAGTTCAATCCGATAGCCACGGCTTTTGATCTGGTTATCACGACGACCGAGATAGGTATAATTACCATCCACCTCTTCGCGCACCAAGTCGCCTGTGTGGTAAATCAGTTCCGGGCGCAAATGTTGATTCACAACCAGTGGCGTAAGCGCTTGGGCTGTGCGTTCTGGTAAGCCCCAGTAACCGCTCATTAAAGCCGGTCCACGTACACAGAGTTCACCGACATTGCCTGGTTGTACGATTTCATTTTGTTCGGTTAGTACAAACGTTTCGCTGTTCGCACACGCTTTGCCAATCGAAATTGGCTCAGTGCGGCTGGGATCAAGCCGTGGTACGCTATACCAAGTGCAGACGTTGGTCTCGGTGGGGCCATATAAATTATGAAAGGTAGTATGCGGAAGCAATTCCATTAACTGGCGCAAATATTTGACTGGAAAAACCTCGCCGGCAAAAAGAATTGTATGTAGTTTCGGAAAAGTAAAGCGCTCCAGTTGACCATGAAGTAACAGTCGTGTCAGGGCCGAAGGAACGGAATACCAGATAGAAATCTCTTGTGCAGCAATAAAATTAGCCAAATTGCGTGGGAAAACTGAAAGTGCCGGCGAAACCAAGACAATTGTCCCACCCGCTTTGATCGTGGCGAACAGATCAAAGATCGACAAGTCAAAATGGAAGGGAGCGTGATTGCTCACCCGGTCAGTTGGCTGCACATTAAAGGTATTACACGCCCAGTCAACGAAAGTGAGAGCGGCACGGTGGCTAATCATTACCCCTTTGGGATTGCCTGTCGAGCCAGAGGTGTAAAGAATATAGGCCAAATCGTTTTCAATTGGATAGGTTGCCAGAGGGGGTGCAATCGATGCCTTTGCCAGAGCTGCCGTATCATCTACAAGTATGGCTTGAGGTGTCGTATTTAATGTCGCTAACTTGCCTTGCAATGCTACCCATTTAGGAGTAGTACTCACCACCCCCTTCATTTGGCAATTATCAACAATATACGCAATACGTTGAAGCGGCGCTGCCGGGTCAAGTGGAACATAAACGGCACCGGCTTTTAAGACACCAAAAAGTGCAGCCACAGCATCCAGAGATTTCTCTAGATAAAGTCCTACCCGATCCCCGCGACCCACACCAGCCTGTTGTAATCGATTGGCAAAACGATTACTGGCTTGATCCAGTGTTCGATAGGTGTAATGATCTTGCTCATGGACAACTGCCAACTGATTGGGATAGAGGGTTGCGCTTTCCGTCAATAGTTGTGATAGTAGATACGCCATAGTAAGCTAAATTCCCAGATAACGAGCTATAATATTGCGCTGAATGTCAGATGTACCCGAGTAAAGAGTCCCCCCAACGGCATCGCGTAAATTGCATTCCACTTCAAACTCAGTTGTATAGCCATAGCCACCATGTATACGGATAGCGTCTAGGCTGGATTGCACAAAGGCTTCGCTCAAGTAGAGCTTGGCCATAGCCGCTTCCATCTGCGCTGACTTGCCCTCTTTTTTCAACCATGCCGTCTTATAAAGCAGCAGACGTGCAGTTTCCAGTCGTACCTTCATCTCAGCGAGCCGATTTGAAATCGATTGAAATTTACCAATGGGCTGACCAAATTGTTTACGCGTGCGTGCGTAGTCGATACACTCTTCCAACTGTCGTTCCATTGCGCCCACATGACTACCTAAAATGCAAGCCCGCTCCCATTCCATGGCGCTATTAAAAATATGGATGCCATTACCTTCTTTGCCTAGACGATTGCACTCTGGGACAAAACAATCTTGTAAAATCAATTCACCCATAGGTGCGGAACGTAACCCCATTTTTTCAATGTTCTTACCCAAGGAGAAACCTGGCATCCCTTTTTCGAGCAGAAATGCACTAATACCCCAACTTCCTTTCTCGGGAGCCGTCTTAGCAAAAACCAGCGCCAGATCAGCAATCGGGGCGTTAGTAACAAAAGTCTTTGTGCCATTCAACAGATACCCACCCTCACATTTTTCAGCACGGGTACGCATGTTGTATGCGTCCGAACCGGAATCGGGTTCGCTCATGCCATGTGCCCCGATCCGCGAGCCAGCAATCAAGCCAGGCAGATATTGCTCTTGTTGTGCCTGCGTACCAAAGGCATGAATGGGATGCTGCACCGACCACATCTGTGCATTGATTGCGAAGAGTAACCCGTTGTCCTTACCCCCATATCCTAATCCTTCCATGACCAACATGGTGGTAGTGATATCTGCCTCTGCCCCGCCGTAGTTTGTTGAAAAGGGCAAACCCATAATCCCAAAGTCAGCACATTTGCGCCACAAGTCATATGGAAATGTTGCTTGCTCCTCCTGTGCTGTCAGTGGTGGGCATAGCTCCTTCTGGGCAAAACGAATGGCAGCCTTCCTGTATTCCAACTGTTCTTCATTCCAGGCAAAGTTCATATCTATTCTCAGCTTCAATCGATTGCTAGAGCTACTTTAACAAAGTAGTTTGTCAATCGTCTTCCAGAAAGGCTATAGCTACAGCCCTGCTTAAACCAGACCCTTTCCGGAAGATTGCAAAAGTACGCTGTTAATCATGCACTAGTCGTCTGTTAGCCTGATTTTTGTAGTCTTGACACGGACCTCTACCGAGGAAAACACATGCTCCAAAAGAACAAGAATCAACTTAACTGACGACTAGTAGTCCGCCTACTTAATTTTTAGAAATAGATTGTGACTATTCTCGAAAAAGCAGGCTGATTCTATTTCTAAAAATTAAACGGACATTCCATTAGGCCAAAGCAACCAACTCATCAACTACTTTCTTCAATCCAGCAGTAATAGGATGATCGGGGTAATCATGGACAAAAATTCCTTTACTTGCATGTTGTAGGATTTCTTCCGCATGGGGGAATATACCCGTAACTGGGCTATCACAGAGCGCTTCTATTTCTAACTTCACCGTAGCCTGCTCTACAGTGGGTGGAAGTTTATTCACCAAGACCCAAATGTGTGGGATTTCCAATTGACGCGCTACCTGGACTGTAGCCGCCGCACCGCGCGAGTCCTGTTCATCCGGGGTCATGACCATGAAAAAACTATTGGCTGCTTCTAGGGCAAAGAATGTCTGCTTATCTAACCCCGGATCGGTATCAACAAAAAGGAAATCAAGGGCAAAGAATTTAGCCATCTCGTGAATGCCTTTGGTCAGCATCTCGCGGTCAACCCCATTTTCCCAAACGTAAGCAATCTCATTCATCTGATCAGAAGCTGGTAGCAGCAGTAGGCTGCGGTTACGCGCAGCCGCACTTGCAGTTGAAGATGCGGCTGTTGCATTCCCATTTTGTACTTTTTTCTTGGTGATGTCATGAACAGCGGATTGAATGAGACAACGACCACGCAAATAGTCGTTAAATGTTGGCGTTGGGTCATTAAGATTAAAGAGATAGTGCAAACTAGGTGCCTGCAGGTTTGTATCGATAATGCCAACCCGCTTGCCTTGATCGGTCAATAAGGCGGCTAGATTCGCGGCCATGGTGGATTTGCCAGCACCACCTCGATAGGAATGAACAAATGAAATGTGTGTCATTTTGGATCCCCTGGTAACTAGATAAAGAGTGAATGCTCCAAAATTGTTCAAGTTCGGGCTTGCGCAAGACCCAAGCGAGCAGGATTGCCCACACCTGCCAAATCGCGTAGCGCAACCCCGTCTTACGTAAGTTTTAGGAATTGATTAGGACATGAACTCAGCAATCAGATTACAATTGTATTACATACTGTGCCGACAAAGCGCCGGTAAAACGCCGATAAAACGCATTCGTTCCGTAGCGCAATGTATAAGTAACTTCCTGGCACGGCGCACACAATACACAGGATCAATATGACTTATGCAAGACAAGGTCGTCATAAGAGACCTGACAGGTAGTAACAGTTACACGCTAACGGATAGCAAGTGCAACCTGCCAGGGCAAACGAATAACTCCTGCTGCAAATGAAGCAGGGGTATCCTTTTTACATGGAAGGCAATTTGCCCTGTACCTCGCAATACTGACGTACAAGTTGGTGCATCTTGTACAGCTCTTTGTCAACGGGCCGTAAAAATGATTTATTGATGAGGGCGGAAAGCGTTGGCAGTGAAATTTGTGGCAACTCCGCTTCATGTTCTGGCAAGAGGGGAAGTGATTTACCACGATGTTTGCCATCCTCATAAACACGAAGCATTGCCTCGTGTTTATTATCTTTGAAGCTACTGGCGCGGATTAACTGAACTAAAGCATGTTTTTCACTGCTGGTAAGCAGGTGCCAGGAATAGTCCAACGATGCAAACAGGGTTCGTTGTCGTTCAGGCAGGTCTTGAAAGGTGGACGCCAGGAAATCAGGATTTTGAGCGATCTCATCGGCAATTGTTTTACAATCAAGCACATATAGCCAATGAGCAGCCAACTCGATGGCAAGGGGCAGACCTTCGACCAATTGGCAGATGCGCCGAACCGAGACAATATTACTCGGGTTAACAGTAAAGTTTGGCAACATTTGTTGCGCTCGTTGCAGGAACAGATTAACTGCGGCTGACTCATGCCAGTTTTCGTTGTCGCCATCGATTTGAGAAAGCCCTTCAAGACGCAGGAGCCACTCGGCCTGCAAGTTGAGTCGTTGCCGCGATGTAACGATCACTTTCAGCTGGGGAACTTGGCGCAACAGTTCATTGACAGATGTGGCATGATCTGAAAGATGCTCAAAGTTGTCAAGCACCAGAAGGATTTGTTTGCCCTTCAGGTGGGTGAAGAGAGTTCGTTTCTGCTCTAGTTGAATTTTGGCTGCATCCTCTAGCCGTTCGTTGAGTACCTCGGCGATGGCAGCGAGGATCAGAGAGAATTTTGCAGAAGGATTTTCCTGTTCCTCTCTTTCTGTGGAACGAGGAAGATGAGCCAGAGAGACAAAGTAGACACCATCCTTGAAGGAAAAGGTTGACGATTGTGTATCGGAGCCAGCGTTAACTGATTGCTCCACAATTTGGTGGGCAAATTCCAAAGCAAGCCGTGTTTTGCCAACGCCGCCCAATCCCCAGATCGTTACCAAACGACAAGTGGGGTTAGCTAGACATTGTTGCAGATAGGCCAATTCGTTCTTGCGTCCAACCAACGGGGTGAGTGGTGTTTCTAAGTTATTTGGGGCTAAGGGTGAAGTGATCTGTTTTGTTGATTCATCACAGGAAAACGACGCAGCCTGCACACTTTGCAAGTTAATCACACTATGTGGTTGCATTTGTGCGATAGATGACAATTCAATTTCCGGATCCTGACCATCAAAGTCGCCAGCCTTGATCATTTCATAAAGCCGCACTGTCTCAGGGGAGGGTGGCACATCAAGTTCATTCAGCAAGGCATGTTCGCAAACGGCAAAGTGAGCCAGAGCGCTACTTCGTTGTCCGCTCTTGGCGAGCAATATCATGTAGTGGCGGTGGGCTTCTTCGTGCCAGGGGGCAAGTGAAAGTAGCCGCTTGGAGAGGGTAAGTCCGTTTGAAAATTGCTTTTGTTGGATGTATTGGGAACTCAACTTATACATGCCGCCAATGGCAAGATTGTGGAGTTGCGTTCGCTGAGCTTCCATCCATTCTTCAAAGGCCAAGGCATTACGCACATGAAAGCCTTCCAGAAAATCGCCATTGTAAAGATCGACTGCACTTTGTAACAATTGATGATCGGTCTTGAGGGCATCAGAGGTCAAACTTATGCGGAAAGCTTCAACGTCGAGCCAGTAGGGACTTTCTCGGTTGAAGGCGATATCTTGGCGACTAATATCCAGATAGCTACCAATCTTTTCCCGCAATGCTGGCAAGATATCCCGTAGATTTTTGCGCGCCTGTGAGTCAGGCATATCGCGCCAGAGCAGTGCAGCTAATGCGTCGCGCGTGTGTGCACGTCCTGTAACAATCAGATAAACCAGCAACGCCAATTCTTTGCCTGTGATTTGGCTGGACAATGACTGTTCATGGAGATAGACTCGAGGCATTCCTAGTAATTTTACGCTTAACATATCTATCCTTTGCTTTTCACCTACAAAGCGATGATGCATGAGGCAGGAAGACAGTCAAATGGCATCTCCATTGCTACCATTTGGTGTCCATTTTCTACCATATCATCATAGAAAATTTGCAAATATTTAGTTAGATTACTTTTATTGACTATTTATCTTACCAAGTTTGTTTTATGCAGAAGGGCATTCCCTTGTGCAGAGATTCTGCACAAGGGAATGCCCTTCTGCCATTCTAACGACCATACGGGCTAGGTATACTAATTGTGTAAATAGTAAAAGAGTACGAGAGTAAGAGAGCGAAGAGATCTTCAGACAACCAGAATTATAAGCAATACAAAGATTACATCTTCATACTAACAAATTTTGTAAGATTCAGAAAATTTTAAAACATATTAGCAAGGATTCTTAAATTTTTGGTTAAAATTTCGTGATCATATCGTGATCTAGTTAAATGTACTTCGAATAATTAAAACTTTATTTTACTCCATATCATTGGAAAATATCATTTTTTCTCAAACTTGCTCCCTTAATTCCATTATTTGAGGATTGAGTCGATTAGTTCGATGAATTTAAAGTAATTGACTGTTATCCTACACCTTTATCTTAACTATACATGTGACAAATGTCGGATTTAAACTATATACAATGTTATACTGATTAACTTACGATTACGGGCAGGCAGGAGACATTGAAATACGTCGACCTAGATGGTGTTCAGAAACATAAACGCAGTAGGCAAATTACCAAGGGATCCTTGGGCTGGGTGCGGTCACAACCCTTATGGTTTTTAACCGTAAAAAGTGTTACCTAGTGGCAACCGCTAGTATATCTTGTTGAAGACGTGCAAAAAGAGACGGTCGATCAGCGGAGGCTAAGCCTTGCAGCAGCGAAGAAGCTCGCCGCTGCATATGAAGCGAAACATTTCTTTTTTGCCTCGGAAGTGTATGACCAGATTGCCATCATCGAACAATTCAGTCCGAAGGGCGAACGATCAGTTATGTAGGCGAAGGCTTCCGGCATGCGGCGGCGATGCGGCAGGCTGAGCTCTCGATATCCACCGACTCTCAACTTCATATCGAGTCAATCGGGGCTGATGCAGTTGGTGTCATAATTCTAACGAAGAATTAAAAGGGCGCTCAAAGGGAACTTCTTGGAGCAAATCGACTACAAGGTATCATTCGTCATTATCAACGGCATGCACCGCTCGCTGTTCATAGAGATCGTTGCCGTAAATGTCATTTACGACAAAGCAACTAAAATCATCAACCTCCAAACGTTGGAGTGCCTCGGCACCCAGATCGTCCCAGGCTATCACTTCGCACTTGCGGATCGAGCGGCTGATCAACGCGCCAGCCCCCCCAATCGCTGCCAAATAAACCGCCTTGTGCTGTACCATCGCCGCCCGCACCGCAGACGAGCGGAAGCCTTTGCCAATCGTCGCTTTGATGCCTGCTGCCAATAGGGCGGGCGTAAAGCGATCCACTCGCCCGGCAGTAGTCGGCCCCGCAGAGCCAATCACCTGTCCCGGCTTTGGTGGAGTCGGCCCCATGTAGTAGATCATCTGGCCGACTGGATCAAAGGGCAAGGGTTTGCCTTCTGTCAGCAAAGCTGCCATGCGCATGTGTGCTGCGTCACGCGCCACGTAAACGGTTCCATTGATCCGCACTTCGTCGCCGGCGTGTAAGGGTAGGAGATCTTCTGTTGTTAAGGGAGCTTGGAGGTAATGTGTTTGCATAGAATACGGGAATTGGAGATGGGTGGAGATTAGGAGATTGGTCAACAAAATCTCCTAATCTCCCAATCTCTAGATCACAACCGATCTTAGCCGCGCCGCCGGTCCGCATTGCAGATTAACCGCAACGGGTAAGCTGGCCATGTGCGTGGGATAAGTTTCAACGTGAACGGCCAGGGCAGTGGTGTGACCGCCAAAGCCATGTGGGCCAATGCCAAGCGCATTAATGGCTTGCAACAGTTCCTGCTCGAAATTGGCGAGTTGTGGATGGGAGTTGGGTTGGCCGACAGGTCGCAGCAGGGCCTGTTTGGCGAGTAGTGGAGCAAAGTCAAAGGTGCCGCCGACCCCGACTCCAACAATCACGGGCGGGCAAGCGTTGGGACCTGCAAGCCGCACCGTCTCCACCACAAAGGACTTCACCCCTGCTATGCCATCGGCGGGTGTGAGCATCACCATCCGGCTCATATTTTCGGCACCGCCGCCTTTGGTCATTACTGTCAGGTTGATTTGGTCGCCCGGCACCAGTTCAATGTGCAGCACGGCGGGCGTATTGTCTCCCGTGTTTTTACGGTTGAAGAGTGGATCGCCCACCAGCGACTTGCGCAAATAGCCAGCTTGATACCCTTGCCTTACCCCTTCGTTGACCGCCGTGTTCAGAGCGCCGCCGACCAAATGGACATCCTGCCCCAAGCGAATGAAGACAACTGCCGTGCCTGTGTCCTGACACATCGGTTGGCGATCTTCGTTCGCAATCTTGGCATTGAGGATGATCGTGTCGAGGACACGGCCTGCTAAAGGACTCGTCTCTTGACTGCGCCCGGCTTGCAATGCCAACTGTACATCAGCCCCTAGTTCGTAGTTGGCCCGTTGGCATAACTCTGCGACTGCATCCCGAATGAGCGCAACATCAACTCTTCGTACGGTAGTGGTCATAGAATTTTCACCGATTCACTTGAGCAACACTAAAGCCCGCCGTCTGCTTGTAGCGGGCCGCAATGCCTTCCAGTTCTTCTTGGGAAATGACATCGTGAATGTTTGCAAATCCCTGCGGCGCACGCTCTTCTGCCAGTTGCATGACCTGTTCGGGGCCGTTTTGACGGTTGGCAAGCACGATGTTGGCGGTAGGCGGGCGGCGTTCCGCATCGTATTCAGCCAGCGATTGGGTGACGTCCTCATTGCGAAGCAGCGAATTGGCCAACACCTCAGCATCCAAAATTGCCTGCGATGCGCCGTTGGAACCGACTGGGTACATCGGGTGGGCAGCGTCTCCGAGCAAGGTCATACGGCCATGGGACCAACGGGGGAGAGGATTGCGATCCACGAGGGGGTACTCATAAATCGCTTCGGCGCTGTCAATCAATGCAGGCACATCCAACCAATCAAAGCGCCAACTTTGGAAGGGCTCGGCAAAACGTGACTTATCGACCTGGCGATTCCAATCTTGTTTGGGGCGGCTCCAATCGGGTACATTTAGTTCGGCAACCCAGTTGATCAACGCTTTACCGGAGTCGGCAACGTTAGAAGAGATCGGATAACAAACAAATTTCTGATTTTGGTGACCAGCCATGATCATGGTGCGCCCAGTTAAAAAAGGGTCTGCAACAGAAGTGGCACGCCAGAGGATGCGCCCCGAGTAAATCGGATCACCTTCGTTGGGATATAACTGCCGACGGGCTGTCGAATGAATCCCATCGGCGGCGACTAGGCAACTGCCACGAACTTCTTCAATCGTGCCATCGCGACGTTGGAAACGGACCAAGATGCCATCACTCTCCTCTTGCCAGGCGATCAGGGTGTAGTCGGTTTGTAGTGCCGATTTGCCGGCGACGGTACTTAAACGTTCCTGCGCCGTCTCATAGAGCAACATCTGCAAAATGCCGCGATGGATCGAGTACTGTGGGTAGGCATAGCCAGCGGCGCGTCCGCGTGGTTCGCCCCAAATGCGCTGACCGAACTTGTTGGTATAGCACAACTCAGCGGTCTGAATGGCAACGGCGTCGAGTTTCACGCTCAGCCCCAACTCGTCGAGGACGCGCACAGCATGGGGCAGCAGGTTGATGCCAACCCCCAAGGGTTTGAGCGCGGCCACTGACTCAAAAACCTGAACCGGAATGCCGCGCGCTTGCATTTCAAGCGCCGCAGTAAGCCCACCCGGTCCAGCCCCGGCGATGATCACAGGTTTATTCATAAAAGACTCATACCAAAACTAATCAATATGTTTTTTAAAGTAATCAATGGTCTCTGCGTTCCTTCTGTCCGTGTTTAGTCTTTGCAGGAAATCAAATGACTAAACACGGACAGAAGGACCACAGAATCTATAAAGTATTCATCTCATTGTACTCGGTAAAAGTCGAGTACGACCGCGTCGGCGCGGCGGATGCCAGATCCAACGGCCACGATGTCATTGAGCCAGGCGTAGTTGGAGTCGCTGGTTTCGAAGATTGGCGTGGTACGCATGTAATAGGTTGCCGGATCGACCTCTTCGCCACGTGCGAGAGCGGCCAATACGTCAGGCGGACCATGGCGGACACCTCGGTTTTGTACGTAGATCAGCGCGCCATCTTCGCATTGCAAGGTGTAGCGTGCTTCGAGAATCGCCACACCATCTGCACGTACAATCTGCCAATCTGCACCGCCAGATAACACCACACCACACAATCCAGCACCCTGGAAGTGACCACCCATAATATGAATGATGCGCCGCTTGCCAACCGGCGTTACCCCCAACTCCAATGCAGGCGCAAGGGTCACCTCCACCTGCATCAGAGGTTCAAGTTGTAGAACCGTCGGTTGAAACATAACCATCGAACCTCACGTCCCAGTGGGACGCCTGAACCTAGATCATTTACGACCGCTCAACGATCGGCAACAGCACATGCGACGGATGCTCAGCATCGTGATAGATGTGATTGAGCGCCGAGCGATATACTTCGCGGCCTTCGTTGACAACATCACCACCAGTATTGCTATTGCGGGCAAATTTGGGAAAACAACTGCTGCTCACCTCAATCCGAATACGATGACCGGGAAGAAAGACATTTGAGGTGCTCCATAGATCCACTGTGATCGGTACGATTTCGTCCGGTTGCAGCAAGGTTGGCTGGCTAAAAGAGTGACGATAACGCAGCCGCAAAATGCCATCGGTCAACAGCATAGCGCGTCCATCGGGGTAAACATCGACCAGTTTGCAGGTGATATCCGTGTCTGGAACTGAGGATGAGACGTAGAGCTGAGCTGTGACTGGACCCGTCACCTCCACTGCTTGCGACAAGACCTCTGTACTAAAGACCAGCACATCCTCACGCACTTCAACCGTTTGCTGATCGCGTGGCCCAATTGCGTTGGCGTAGGGCATCAGGTTGGCACCGCCGATCGAAGGAACGGGATTGAGCGGATCGTAGACAAAACGGTCGGCAGGTTCGCTGTCGGGTAAGGTAGTCGAGAGCGTACCATCGCCGTGCAAGGTGTTGGCGTGACCGTCGCTGTGCAGGTAGAAAGGTGTGTATTGCGTATCAGGCAGCGGCCAATCCGCTTCATCCCGCCACTGGTTGATGCCCATCACAAAGATGCGCACGGGCGACTCCTGCTCGATGCCGTTCTCGATCCCCTTGACCCAGCGATCCATCCAGCGCTGTTGCACTCCAGTCAAATTGACCGCTTCGCCGCCAGCGTGCATACCATAATCCATCTCGTGATAGCTCGACGTCCAGTTAGTGCCATGCGACCAGGGGCCAATGATCAACTTTTGGCGATTGCTCACCCCAACTGCCCGATCCCGCTGCTGCATCCCGATGTACGCCTGCAAGTTGCCGTTGAGGAAAATATCATACCAGCCGCCGATGTGAAGCACCGGTTTGTCGATCTTGGCATACTTTCGGGCATCCAATCCTTGCCAAAACTCATCGTAGGTGGGATGGCTAAGCCAGTTGAAAAAGTGGGGTGAAATTCCTTCGAGATGAGACATGGCGGATAGGGGCAAGGTCTCATAGATCTGCTTGAGATTCGCGAGCGCCATCGCTTGCTGCATCATCGCCTGTGGGGTCGCTCGACCTGTTTTCAGACGCCGTTCCTGTTCACCGAGTGCCATCATGCTGCACCAGAACAACATGCTGCCGATGTTGAGCACGCCACCGCGATAGGCAATGTCGGAGTAGTGATCGATGGGGGCAATCAGCGTGCTCAACGCTTTGACCGCTTTTGGCATCTGTGCAGCGGAGAGCCATTGTAGTTGGGCCATATACGACTCGCCCAACGTGCCGATCCGGCCATCACACCAAGGTTGTTGCGCTACCCAAGCGTAACAATCGGCGCTGTCGTTGACTTCCTGAAAGCCAGCATTGAATTCCCCTTGCGAGGCAAAACGTCCGCGCGCGTCCTGGATCACAACGTGGTAGCCTGCTTGCACATAAGCCATCACATCGGGCGCGATGAAACGCTCCTTGTTGTAGGGTGTGCGCCGGACTAAGACAGGCGCAGGCTGCTCCTGTGCGCTACGATAGAGGTCAGTTGCCAACAAGACGCCATCGCGCATGGAAACCTGGAGATTTTTCTCAATCAGAATGTTCATGGTCGGGCCATTATATCACTTTCTCGGTTTGGAAACGTTGGATCTCGGTAGCATTATAGCCTAACTCATTTAGAATCGCCTCTGTATGTTCGCCTAAGGCAGGAATCGGGTCAAAGCGGGGCTCAACCCCACTGATGGTGGCGGCGGGCAAGAGAGCAGGCAGTTTGCCTACCGGCGAATCGACTTGCTGCCAACGTTGCCGCGCCACCAATTGCGGATGATCGATCAGTCCCTGGACGGTGCGCATCTCGCCGTTGGCAATGCCCGCCTGCTCCAAGCGCTGGACGACCTCGTCGAGGGTGAGTTGGGCAAAGACTTCATCAATCACTTCGTGCAGGGCGGGGCGATGATTGACTCGCTGCAAGTTGCCGCCAAAACGTTCATCGTTGGCCAGTTCAGGGCGTTGGAGCACGATCTGGCAAAATTGCTGCCATTCGCGTTCGTTTTGAATGCCAAGCACGATCACACCGCCGTCGCCCGTGGCAAAGGGGCCGTAGGGTGCGATGGCGGCATGACTGGCCCCATTACGAGAGGGCTGCGAACCGCCAAGCGTGTAGTAGATTGGAAAGCCCATCCATTCCGCCAATGCCTCTAACAGTGAAATTTCGATCACTTGCCCCTGCCCCGTCTGCTGGCGCGCCAGGAGTGCTGTGAGAATGCTGCTGTAAGCATACATCCCGGCAGCCAAATCGGCGACGGGAATGCCCGCTTTGGCTGGCGTGTCGGCTGTCCCGGTGATCGACAGGAGACCCGCTTCGGCTTGCAGTAGCAGGTCGTAGGCTTTTTTGTCCCGGTAAGGGCCAGTGGTGCCGTAGCCGGAGATACTACAAATGATCAAGTTCGGATATGTTTGACGTAGCCGTTCCTCCGAAAAGCCCAAACGATCGACGGCACCAGGGGCGGCATTGTGCAGAAATATGTCCGCTTTCGCCAATAATTGCTCCAAAATTTTGCAGCCATCCGCCTGCTTGAGATCGAGGGTCAACGATTCTTTGGAACGATTGGTCCAGACAAAGTGACTGGCAAGGCCGTGGGCTTTATTGTCATAGCTACGGGCAAAGTCGCCGACCTGCGGGCGCTCAATCTTGATCACCCGTGCGCCTAAATCGGCCAGTTGGCGCGAAGCAAAGGGGGCAGCGATCGCCACCTCAATTGAGACTACGGTGATGCCAGCCAGTGGTTGCATTCTGATTCCTCCTCCGATTTTTTCGAGAGTAGTATCATGCCACAAAGCAAGTGCAAGCGCGATATTGGTAGCTTAGCGACAAAATCTTTGAACAAAAAGCAAAGGTATTTCTCGCAGAGGCGCAGAGACCGCAAAGGCTTATTCTGTACGCAGATCACACGGAAATTGTCGGGATGAATACCGATTCAAAGATCCGCAAAAATCCGCGCTATCTGCGTCATCGGCGTACCGATCTCTTTTTCCATTCCTTCTGCGTAAAGTGTGCGGTAAACGTCATTTTGCTCGTGAAGGACTGGTCAGGTTGGTAGGGCATCCTCGTGATCTTTATGCGATGATTACCGTCGGCACACTATTTTTAAACCCTATTATTTTTTTCATCACTATGCACACGTGTGCATGAACATATAGAGTGACGGACAGCGATAAGGAGGATCTTATGCTTAGTTCACGGGAGCGCGTCACCCTGGCATTGAATCATAAACAGACTGACAGGGTACCCTTTGATCTAGGGGGCAGTAACACGAGCGGGGTCCATGCGACCATCGTCTACAAACTGCGCCAACATTTTGGGCTAGATGAGCCAGGGACCCCAGTCAAGGTGATTGAACCCTATCAGATGCTCGGTGAGGTGGAGCCCGATCTCCAGGAAGCACTGGGGGTGGATGTGGTTCCGCTAAGGGGCACAGGCACCATGTTTGGCTTCAAGAAAGAGAATTGGAAGCCCTGGACCACCTTTGATGGCACGCCCGTCCTGGTTCCTGGCGGCTTTAATACTGACCCTGCGCCGAATGGTGACATTTTGATGTATCCCGAAGGAGATAAAAGCGTGCCACCTACGGGTAGAATGCCCAAGGGTGGCTGGTACTTTGATGCCATCGCCCATCAGGAGCCAATCGATGACGATGATTTGAAATTGGAAGACAATCTGGAAGAGTTTGTGCCGATCAAGGATGAAGAGTTGGAACATTTCCGGCGCGAGGCAGATCGGCTCTACAACGAGACCGACAAGGCCATTCTGGCCGACTTTGGCGGCACTTCCTTTGGCGACATTGCAATGGTACCTGCCGCCTGGCTCAAACATCCAAAGGGCATTCGCGGCATCGAAGAATGGTACATCAGCACTGTCACCCGCACCGACTTTATTTATGAGATCTTCGCCTATCAATGTGAAGTTGGCTTGAAGAACCTGGAAAAACTCTACAATGTAGTCGGCGACAAGGCGACAGCGATCTTTGTCACTGGCACTGATTTTGGCACGCAAAATGCCCCCTTTATCGCGCCCCAACTCTATCGTGACCTCTTTCAACCCTTCCACATCAAGATCAACAACTGGATCCACAAGAACACACCCTGGAAGTCGTGGATTCACTCCTGTGGCTCGGTCCGCTTGTTGATTCCAGATTTCATCGCCGCTGGCTTTGACATCCTCAACCCGGTACAAACCTCAGCGGCAAATATGGCCCCTAACGAGCTAAAAAATGAGTACGGCGATCGACTCACCTTTTGGGGCGGCGGCGTAGAAACACAACGCACCTTCCCCTTCGGTACACCCGACGAGGTACGCCGTGAAGTCTGCGAACGGATCGAGACCTTTGGGCGTGGCGGCGGCTATGTCTTCAATACGATTCACAATGTCCAGGCCAACGTTCCCTTCGAGAATGTGCTGGCGATGGTGGAAACCGTTCGTGCCCATCGCTGGAACTGACCAAGCATTCACATACAAGGAGTCATCATGAGCTTAGAAACTATCTACGATGCTGTCCTCAAAGGCAAAGCCAAGGTCGTCGTCAGCGAGACCCAGGCTGCGCTCACAGAAGGCATTGCTGCCCCGGCAATCCTTCATCAAGCCTACATTCCAGCCATGGGCGAAGTAGGACGTTTGTTTGAAATTGGCGAAAAATTCGTCCCCGAGATGCTAATTGCGGCCCGCTCAATGCAAAAAGGGTTGGAGATTCTCAAGCCGCTGTTGGTGGAGGCAGGGGACAAAACCATAGGCAAGGTCGTGATCGGCACCGTTGCTGGCGACCTGCACGACATCGGCAAGAACTTGGTCTCGATGATGCTAGAAGGTGGCGGCTTCCAAATTATTGACTTGGGCACCGACGTTGCTCCCGAGAAGTTTGTCCAGGTTGTTCAAGAACAGGGAGCCGAATTAATCGCCATGTCAGCGCTGCTCACCACGACCATGTCTTCGATCGGCAACACCATCAAAGCACTGAAAGAGGCAGGCGTGCGCGACCGGGTTAAGGTCATCATCGGCGGTGCGCCGGTCACGCAAGAGTTTGCCGACAAAGTAGGAGCCGATGGCTTTGCCCAGGACGCCAGCAGTGCTGTCCGCGTCGCCAAACAACTACTTGGAGTTGAATGAACCCGTTATGGCGCAAAATCTAACTACAACCATTTCATCGGCGACGCAGACCGTCGAAATCAGCCGCGCCTTGCCGACCGTGATCATTGGTGAACGAATTAATCCGACCGGACGCAAAAATGTCTTAGCGGCGCTGCAAGCAGGTAATTTCGATGTGGTACGCCAGGATGCGCTGACGCAGGTCGCTGC
The DNA here is from genome assembly GCA_046328715.1 of Caldilineaceae bacterium. Classification (GTDB taxonomy): domain Bacteria; phylum Chloroflexota; class Anaerolineae; order Caldilineales; family Caldilineaceae; genus JAXLWB01. Next base: position 165,141 of record JAXLWB010000009.1, read on the forward strand.
TGGGGCGCACGTTCTGGATGTCAACGCCGGAGTGCCTGGAGCCGATGAACCCGTATTGCTCCGAAAGGTACTCCAGACGGTCATGGAAGCAACCGATGTGCCGCTCTGTATCGACACGGCCAATCCAGCGGCACTGGAAGCAGCACTCAAAACGTACAAAGGCAAGGCGTTGATCAATTCCACCAATGGTGAGGAAAGATCGCTCAAAGCGGTGTTGCCCCTGGCCAAAGAGTACGGCGCGGCAGTGATCGGTCTCTGCATCGATGATAACGGTATCCCAGCCACCGCCGAAGCTCGTTTAGCCGTCGCCGCCAAAATCATCGAGCGAGCCGGGCAATTGGGTATTCCACTCGCCGACATTGTGATTGACCCATTGACGCTCACCCTGGGTGCCGATAGTGAGGCCGCTGGGGTAACGCTGAAAACCATCGAGTTGGTAGTCAAAGAGTTCGGCGTCAACATCACGGCTGGTGCGAGCAACGTCTCCTTTGGCATGCCCGACCGCAAGTATCTGAATTCGGCCTTTATCGCCATGGCCATCCATGAGGGACTCACCTGCCCCATTACCAATCCATTGGTTCCCGAAGTCAAAACTGCCATCCTGGCCGCCGACCTAGTCATGGGTCGCGACGAGTACGGCATGGGTTGGATCACGGCTTATCGAGAACGCCAGAAGGGACAGTAGGTCAGTGAGACAGTAAGTCAGTAAAACTGTTCACTGTCTCACTGTCTCACTGACCCACTGATTCACTACTCAAAACGGAAACAGGCATGGCGAACGTAACGATTATTTACGGTGAAAAACAGCAGACGCTGGAGGTAGCGCCCGGAACCCTGGTGGGCGAGGCAGTGGTGACCACAGGTCTGCCGCTAGAGCAACCCTGTGCGGGAAAAGGCACGTGTGGTAAGTGCAAAGTACTGCTCGAAGGCGGGGCATCGCCGCCGGATGAGGTGGAACGGGCGAATCTAACAGCGGGGGAGCTGGCGGTCGGCAATCGGCTGGCCTGCCGTGCCCAGTTGGTGAACGATGCACAAGTGACCTTGGCCCCGATTGTCGTCTACTCCAACAAGATCTTCCGTGCCAGCAATCGCCACCGCCGTGACAAAAACGTGCCATTAGGGCTGGCCATTGATTTGGGTTCGACCACAGTGGCGGCCTTTTTGACCATGTTGGACAATGGCGAAGTGGTGGCAGGCGGCGGCGGTCTCAATCAGCAGACCGTCTACGGGGCAGATATCATCTCGCGCTTGGCGGCGGCCCGCAACAACCCACCCCACGCCGAACGCCTGCACAAATTGGCGCTGGCTTCGATCAACCAAGCGGTGGATTCGCTCAAGCTGCCGGCCAAGATTTTGCAGCGGGTGGAGCGTGTCACCATTGTCTGCAACCCAGCCATGCATCACCTGCTGTCACAATTTCCCGTGGAGACACTGGCAGTAAAACCGTTTCAACCTTATCACAAAACATTGCTCCGTGATGGCTCCAGGATCACAGGTGGCATCTTCCCTCCTCATACAGAAGTGTTGCTACCGCCACTGATCGGCGGCTTTGTCGGTTCGGATGCACTCGCTTGCCTCGCCTACTTTGGCTTTGACCGGACAACTGCCCCGATCGCAGCCGTTGACCTGGGCACCAATGGCGAGGTGATGGTCACCGACGGCAAGCGAATTGTGACCGGTTCGACTGCGGCTGGCCCTGCTTTTGAAGGAGTTAATATCTCTTGCGGCAGCCGCGCTGTAGATGGAGCGATCACAGAAACACGGATCGAGGGTGACGATTTTGTCTTCGAAACCATTGCCGATGCGCCACCCGTGGGTCTGACTGGGTCAGGCTTGTTGAGCCTGGTGCATCAGTTGGTACAGGCGGGTGTCATTGATACCAGTGGGCTGATTGTGCGCGATCCAGCGCGCTTGGCGAGCCGAATCTACACCCATCCCAAGGGAGCGCGCTATGTCCGGCTCAACAACGACGGTCGGTTGAACTTAAAACAGTGGGATGTGCGCGAGTTACAGAAAGCCAAAGCGGCTATTCGGGCAACCCTCGACTTGTTACTGATGCAACTGGGGCTACACTCCAGTGACCTCGAAAAGCTCTACTTGACCGGCTCCTTTGGTGGCCAACTCAAGGTGGATGCTGTCCTCGGTGTGGGGATGCTCCCGCCCGTGCGTCCCGGGGTGGTACAGCCTGTCGCCAATGGGGCCGGATTGGGTGCCGCGCTCTTTCTCTCCAAGGAAGGTCTGGCACGAGGCGAACAACTCGCCGCCCAGGCCGAACAGATTGACCTAGAAAAGCTGCCCGAGTTCAGCGAACACTATGTGAACATGATGGCGCTGGATCCACTGGGGTTCAGCGAATAGGGTTTAAGCAAACAAAGAGAAGATCAACGCAAGGGCGCAAAGTTGCAAAGTCGCCAGGAATCACTTTACCTGCTTTCTTTCCTTTGCGCCCTCACTTCCTTGCGTCTTTGCCTTAAAATAACCTCCGCCGTCAGCCGTGATATTGCACCACGGTCTTGGTCGTGCTCATCTCTTCCAGCGACTGGAAACCCTTCTCGCGTCCATGACCACTCTTTTTGACACCGCCAAAGGGTAGTTCGATGCCACCGCCCGCGCCAAAGGAGTTGATAAATACTTGTCCGCAACGCAATGCCTTGGCCACCCGCTGTTGGCGTCCACCGTTTTCGCTCCAGACTGCGGCGAGTAGACCGTAGTCGGTGCCGTTGGCCAAGGCGATGCCGTCGGCTTCATCTTCAAAGGACATTGCAGCTAGCACCGGACCAAACACCTCTTCGTGGGCAAGCTGATGGTTGCGCGGCACGGCACCAAAGAGCGTTGGGCGGACATAGTAGCCCTTGTCCGGCACCCCCTCCGCAATCACACCTTGCGCAACCACAGGAATACCTGCATCACTGGCTCGTTGGACATAGCCATTGACACGTTTGTGTTGGCTGCTATTGATCACAGGGCCGCATTCGAGATCCATTTCGGGCGTACCCGCACGGGTCTTGGCAAATTTATCGGCAACCCTGGCTAGGAACTCCTCATAGATCGACTGCTGCACCAGCAAACGGCTACCAGCAGTGCAGGTCTGACCCGCGTTCTGGATGATGCCACGGATGATAATCGGAATTGCCCGTTCCAAATCCGCATCATCAAAGACGACGTGGGGAGACTTGCCACCTAGTTCCAACACACACTTGACAAAGTTGCGTGCTGCCGCCTGCCCAACCAAAGCACCCACTTCATTTGAACCGGTAAAGCTAATAAAGTCGATACCACGATGGGAGGCCAACGCCGCCCCCGCTTCTTCGCCGTATCCGGTGACAATGTTTATTGCCCCATCGGGGAAACCAACCTCCATCGCCAGTTCAGCTACGCGCAGCAGAGAAAGACAGGCATCCTCCGCCGGTTTCATGACTACGGCGTTGCCCATCGCTAAGGAAGGCGCAGTGGTACGCCCAAAGATCTGCACCGGGTAGTTCCAGGGGATGATGTGTGCAGTCACCCCCAAAGGCTCTCGCAACACCGTGACCTGATAGCCATCGAGGAAAGGGATTACCTGACCATGCACTTTATCCGCGGCGCCGCCGAAGAACTCGAAGTAGCGCGCCAACGCCTGTACGTCGTTGCGCGCCGTCGTGAGCGGCTTGCCTGCGTCGCGTGCTTCAATCTGTGCTAACTCCTCCGCATGATCGAGCACCTTCTGCGAAAGTCGGGTTAGCAACCGTCCACGCTCGGTTGCGGTCGATCGTCCCCATGGACCAACCAAGGCACGACGGGCGGCGGCCACAGCCAAATTAATATCTTCGGATTGTCCGCGCGGAATCGTGGCAAAGACTTCACCGTCGGCTGGCGCAACGACGGCAATGGTTTCTTCGTTGACGGCACTGCGCCATTGGCCACCGATCAGTAATTTTGTATTCATGACTTTCCTTTACTAAACTATACCGTCCGCCCCCCATCCACCATAAACTCCATTCCTGTCAAAAACTCAGACGCATCGGTGGCCAGGAAGACGGCAGCGTTGGCAATATCGCTTGGTTTAGAGAAGCGCCCGAGCGGGATGGTCGCTACGAATTTGGCGCGGTTCTCCGGGGTGTCAGGCACGCCCATAAATTGGGCAGTCAAGCCAGTTTCTCCAATCACCGGGCAGATAGCGTTGACCCGAATCTTGTAGGGTGCCAGTTCCACGGCCATCGTCTTCGAAATGTTGTTGACCGCACCCTTGGTCGCATTGTACCAAACCAATCCCGGACGCGGACGTACGCCAGCCGTTGAACCAATGTTGATGATCACGCCGCTACCGCGTTGGCGCATCAGCGGCACCACAGCCTGCACCATGTGGTAGATCGACTTGACGTTGACGGCAAAGAGACGGTCGAAGGTGGCTTCGTCGACATCGGTCATGGGGCCGTTGCGGTGCGTGATGCCAGCGTTGTTAACTACAATATCAGGCACGCCAAAGGTGGCAACACAATGATCGACCAGCGCCTGCACTTGTGAACCAACGGAGACATCGCAAGTAAAGGGGGAGGCGTTCTCTCCCAATGCCGTAGCTACTCGACGTGCGCTCTCCGCATTAATGTCAGCCAACACCACCTTTGCCCCTTCCGCTACATAAGCTTGGGCAATCCCTTCGCCAAAGCCACTGCCTGCGCCGGTAACAATGGCGATCTTGTTGGGTAATTGAGCCATGAGACCTTCCTCTGTTTCTGAATTGAATGGGTTACCCTGCCTCTGCCTCCATCGCCAAGCCACCTTCATGATTGCTTGCCCACAGTTGCGTGTTTTCACCAGCGCTTTTGCCGTTGACCATAAACGAGTGCGGTAGAAAGAGCGGGCTTTTGGCGCGGTAGCGAAACCAGTGCAGGGATCGCTGCTGTTGGACGTAGAGATCGAGCAGCAGAGTAGCGACCAGCGGGCCATGAATGACAAGATTAGGATAACCTTCGACTGTCCGGCAGTAATCAACATCGTAATGAATACGATGTCCATTGAAGGTGAGGGCAGAGTAGCGAAAAAGGGCAGTGCTGTTGAGTGTGTACTCTTGTCGATAGTCGGCATCGGTGGGCGCAGGTTGAGCTTTGCTGACCTGTGTCTCACTCGCCAGATCACGATAAACGATTGTCTGCTCCTCGACCAGATTGAGTACACCACTCGTGGCCAAGGTATGTTCAATGACGACAAAGTAGAGCAAACCAGAGCGTCCTTCCTTCGCCGTAATTGAGCGTACGACTGAGGTGCGCTGAATTTTGTCACCGAGCCGCAACGGCGCATGAAAGACAAAGCTACCACCAGCCCACATACGCTTTGGCAGCGGAACCGGCGGCAGGATCAGCCCAAGCTTTGGGTGTCCGTCCTGCCCCAGATCCGATGCTTTAATGAAGTCATGAAAGTAGAGCCAATGCCAGGCAGGGGGCAATGGTTCGCCCGTCTGAAAGGTAGGGTTATGATCTAGCGTCACTGCCATGCGATTGGCTTGTGACACATCGAGAGTTGCCTCGGAGTTTGTACTTCTGCCCAGCCAGCTTTCTAGATTATCCGTAATTGACGGCATATTAGCAACCGTTGGAATCATTTACTCTGGTTTGATGAAAAGAACTCGTGCAACCTGCTCTGATTCGATTCGCTGGTAAACAACCGTATGATCTTCTACCTGCCAATAGAAAAGGCCATCTACTTCCTGAAAGAGAACGTTCACAGGAATGCCTTCCGAGTTGGCTAACGCTTCCATGGCAAAAAAGAGAGTAGCAATCAGTTGTCCATGGTCTTCGAGGTAGGTTGCGGCCTCAAGGCTGTAGTCAGCAAACTTGTAGCAAGATTATAGCAGGAATAAAGCGATCTATCCTATTACCAACAGACAAAGCCACCATCGACTAACAAGTTCACGCCCGTGCAGAAGGCCGATGCTTCGCTAGCTAAGAAGACTGCAGGGCCGACCATATCATCCACGCTGGCGATGCGTGCCATGGGCGTGTCGGCGGCAAAGACTTTGAGTTGCTCGGCCACTTCGGGGCGTTTGTTCATCGGTGTCAAGGTATAACCGGGACTGATGCTGTTGACGCGCACGCCTCGATCTACCCATTCCATCGCCAGGCTCTTGGAGAGATGAATCACCGCCGCTTTGGAACTGTTGTAATGGGCCTGCAGCAAGCCACGGTTGACAATTACCCCCGACATCGAGGCAATGTTGATGATCGAACCGCGTCGGCGGGGTAACATTACACGCGCTTCCGCCTGACAGGACAGAAAAACACCGGTGAGGTTGACGTCCATCATGCGCTGCCATTGTTCGAGGGGCATCTCCTCGGCCGGGGTAGCATTGGCAATGCCAGCACAGTTGACTGCAACTTCCAAGGTGCCTAATTCTGTTACCACCGTTTCAAGCGCCGATTGTAGCGCTTCCGCATTGGTGACATCGCCTGTCAACCGCAATGCCTTTCTCCCTACTGCTTGAATTTGGCCAACCGTCTCGTCTAATCCGGCACTATTCGCTAGATCGAAACAGGCCACATTCGCCCCTGCCCGTGCCAACCCAAGTGCAATACCCTGACCGATGCCACTACCTGCACCAGTGACAAAGGCGTTTTGTCCCGCTAATCGAAACCAATCCATCGTGAACATAAGATTACCACCTACTATTTTTCACAAGCTCGACACTGTATTTTCCCCATTGTAATAAGTTCAGTGAACAATGCCAAATCCCCTCACAAATCCACAAGAGCAGAAAGCTTTATGGCGAAAAGATTGAATTGATCATTGACAAACAAGAACAATTGTTCTATAATTTGTGTCTCTTTGTTACCCTCACTAACACTGTTAAGGAGAATCATGCCCTCATCTATCCAGACCAGTCACTTCACCAGTGCCCTTACCCTGCTTCTTGACGAGACCTTTGACAATGTACATGGCTTCTTTCTTGACAAAGGTACCTCCATGTTTGAAACGCTCGCGACTATTTCGGCATCCGAAGCGTCTATTCCTGTTGGTGGCAAATGTGCCACACTGGCGGCACAAGTAAAACACGTTGCCTTCTACCTGGATGTATTGGAAAAGGCAGTGCGCACCCAACAATTCGAACGTCAAGATTGGGGCAAAATCTGGCGTGAAACGAGCAAAGTGACTCCCGAAGAGTGGGAGTCGATCAAGTCCAGCCTTCGTGCGAGCTATGATCGTCTGAAGGCACTCATTCACGAGGCAACTGAATGGCCGAACGAAACTCAGATCGGCGGTGCTATCGCTACTATTGTGCATACGGCCTATCATCTGGGCGAAATCCGGCAGGCACTCTGCGTTATCAAAAAAGATTAAAAGGGAATAGTGAAAGGGTTAAAGCGTCGCTTTGCCACGCTTTAACCCTTTCACTATTATTCCAGAACACCGTGTCGCCCATACATATTTACATATGTGTGTTTGCAAACGAAAGATTCAAAAGGAGAGAGGGAAATGACAACGCGCACGACAAAACGGCCCGCAGGCGAGCCGACCTGGATGGATTTGGCAACACCAAATCTCGAAGGAGCCAAAGCCTTCTACCAGAAACTCTTTGGCTGGGACTTTTTTGATACAGGGTCAGACTTTGGGAATTACAATATGGCTCTCTCCCAAGGGCGCAACGTAGCAGGCATGGGTCCGATTTGGCCCCCGGATTCGCAACAGCCTTCGGCTTGGACCATCTATTTCGCCAGCGATGATGCGAATACAGACACAGCACGCGTCAAGGAATTGGGTGGACACGTGCTGGTCGATCCCATGGTGATTGCCGATTCTGGCTCGATGGCGATTTGTATGGACCCCACAGGCGCAGCCTTCGGTCTCTGGCAGGCGAATAACCACATCGGCTCTGGGGCGGAGAACGAACATGGATCGATGGCCTGGTTCGAGGTCAACACCCGGGATTTGACCGCAGCCAGCGAGTTTTACAGCAAGCTGCTCAATCTAACGACCTCCAAGATCGATGGCGTAGATTATCTCATGTTGCAACGTGGGGACAACATGTTGGCTGGAATTCAACAGATGGACGCCAACTGGGAAGGCATTCCTCCCCACTGGATGGGTTATTTTGCAGTTGACAATGCCGATACTGCCGTGGAACGGGCTGTGGCGGCGGGTGGCAAATTGCTCGTGCCAGCCTTTGACATGCAATATGGGCGTATGGCTGTTTTGAGCGATCCATATGGTGCAGCTTTCAGTATTGTTCGATTGGCAAATAGTTAACGTAGAGATTAGGAGATTGAGAGATTTTATGAAATCCCTCAATCTCCTAATCTCGTTTTAGACAAAAAGAAGTTTTTTTGTTCATGCTGTTTCAAAAGGATGAGGAGGAAGCTATGAGTGGAGTAAGAGTGTTGGTTGGCACACGCAAGGGTGCCTTTATTTTGACTTCGGATGAAAAGCGCAAAGATTGGGAGGTCAGCGGACCCCACTTTGCGGGTTGGGAGATTTACCATATGAAGGGGTCGTCGGTGAACCCCAACCGTATCTACGCTTCGCAATCGACTGGCTGGTTTGGACAGATCATCCAACGTTCCGATGATGGAGGCAAAACTTGGGAGCCAGTAGGCAATGAGTTTAAATATCAAGGCAACCCTGGCACCCATCAATGGTACGATGGCACCCAACATCCTTGGGAATTCAAACGGGTGTGGTTGCTTGAACCCTCGCTGAGCGAAGCCGACACCGTCTTTGCGGGTGTGGAAGATGCAGCCATGTTCAAATCGACCGACGGCGGCAAGAGTTGGCAAGAGCTGGCCAACTTGCGCTCGGTCAAGGGCAATCTGTGGCAGCCCGGTGCGGGTGGCATGTGTTTGCACACGATTGTCCAAGACCCGAATGACGCCAATCGCATTTTTATCGCCATTTCTGCGGCGGGTGCCTTTCGCACGGATGATGGCGGGACAAGTTGGAAGCCAATCACCAAAGGCTTGATCTCGCCCTGGGAGTTGCCAGACAAAGAGGCTGATGTTGGTCACTGTGTACACAGCATTGCCATGCACGGTTCACGCCCGGATGTGCTCTTTATGCAGAAACATTGGGATGTGATGCGCAGCGACAATGCCGGTGATCTCTGGCACGAGGTGAGCGGCAACTTGCCTAGCGACTTCGGCTTTCCGATTGCCGTTCACGCCCACGAGCCGAACACAGTCTATGTCGTTCCGATCAAGAGCGATTCGGAGCATTATCCGCCCGAAGGCAAGCTACGTGTCTATCGCAGCCGCAGCGGAGGCAACGAGTGGGAAGCGCTGGCCAATGGCCTGCCGCAAAGCGACTGCTATGTCAACGTACTGCGCAGTGCCATGGCGGTTGATACGCTCGACTCCTGCGGCATCTACTTTGGCACCACCGGCGGACAAGTCTACGCCTCAGCGGATTCGGGCGACACCTGGGCACCGATCGTGCGCGATCTGCCAGCAGTTTGCTCGGTCGAAGTACAGACGTTGAAGTGAGTTGGAAACGTCACTCCACTGTCTTCGAGTAGGGAAACGAGAGAAGGCAGTGGAGTGAGCTATGGTGGTTACACAAGGGCAAAGCTATGCAGAATATCTCTTGGACTTGGGCCATCGTAAGCGCACTGGCAGCAGAGATTCTGTTGATTGTCTGTGCTGTGTTATGGGTTTTCATCTATAGCACCTTTATCAATCCGGGCCAATCGCTGTCAACCTATGAGTCGTACGCCCAAACTGCCAGTCCCTATGTGGCTATAATTGTTAGCTTTCCACTCTTCTTGCTGCTCGCTTGGTGGGTAGCGCATCGAACAAATACACGAACTGTTTGGTGTTTTTTTGCAATTTGGTTCATTCTGGATCTGACTTTTGTGTTGAGCGCAGGCGGTTGGCAAGCCCTGATTGAAGCTTTGCTATTTTCCCTTTTAGCGCTTGCGGCAAAGGTAGCAGGAACTTACGTCGGTATGCGACAAGCGATTGCGTGATCACGGCAGAATGCTGCTGTGCATTACAACCGCAGTTTGGCAACTAAAAATTTAAACATCAAAGGAAAAATAATGACCACCTATCTACAAGCAAAACCGGCAGGCACACCAACCTGGACTGACCTGCTTACACCCAATGCCGAGGCATCACGCAATTTCTATGGCGCAGTTTTTGGTTGGCAGTATGATGTCGGCGGTCCTGAATTTGGCGGCTATGCGACCGCTCGGTTGGGGGATCGCGCTACGGCGGGTGTGGTAGGCGATTCGCCCGAAAATGCAGCCTTGCCCTCGGCTTGGGGACTCTACTTTGCCACCAATGACATTAATGCCGATGTGGCGCGCGCTGAGAAACTCGGCGCAACTGTGTTGTATCCAGCGATGCAGGTTGGGCCTTTCGGTAGTATGGCAACGCTCACAGATCCAACTGGTGCCCAGTTCAGCCTCTGGCAAGCAGGGATGCATGTCGGCTGGCAAGTTGCAGAGGAGCCAGGCTCAGTCGCCTGGCACGAGCTTTACACCCCCAATGCCAAAGCGGCCCGTGATTTTTATACTGCCTTGCTCGGAGCCACTGCCGACGTTATGCCGGGCGGCATGGAATATTATGTGCTTAAACATGGCGAACAAATGCTGGCTGGCATCATGCAGATCGATCCCTCCTGGGGTAATATGCAATCGCAATGGGTGAGCTACTTTGCAGTCGCCAATGCTGATGAAACAATCGCAACAGCGGTCAAACATGGCGGCAAACAGATGGGCAACATCGACGATTCACCTTTTGGTCGCATCGCGGCCTTGATGGATCCATTTGGCGCTATCTTTAAGGTAGTCGAGCCTCCCACCAGAGGATAGAAAGTATGTAACTTCCAAACCTATCTATCAACATAACCGGCACTTTTAAGAAAGTGCCGATTATGTTGATAGATGTTAGTAATTATCTAGAAGGTATCTTATGACGGCACAACAGATTCTTGATGAAATCAAGCCTCTAGGCAGTGATAGTTATAAACGTGTGATCTTCAATCATGGTGTAAAAGAACCGTGTTATGGCGTCAAAATCAGCGACTTACAGAAGATTGTGAAGCGGATCAAAAAAGATTACCAACTCGCTCTCGATCTCTATGATACCGGTATTTATGATGCCATGTATCTGGCAGGGCTGATTGCCGACGACGAGAAAATGACACGGCAAAACCTTGAACACTGGGTAGAAAACGCCTATTGTCAAGGACTGGCCGGCTCGACGGTTGCCTGGGTGGCATCTGGCAGTCTTCATGGCTGGGAGGTAGGGCAGGAGTGGATCAATTCGGATCGTCAACTTACAGCAGTGGCAGGCTGGGCGACGCTGGGTAGTCTAGTATCGATCCGGGATGATGCGAAACTCGATCTGGATGCGTTGAATCGTCTGCTGCAAAGAGTCAAAACGGAAATTCAACAATCGCCCGATTTGGTGCGCTATCAGATGAATTCGTTTGTGATTGCACTGGGAAGTTATGTCATCCCCTTGACCGACACAGCCATACAAACTGCACAAGAGATCGGTCCCGTGATGGCAAATTTGGGTAACAACGACTGCCAGGTCCCCTTTGCGCCGGATTACATTCTTAAGGTACAAAATCGTGGGACAATTGGGAAAAAGCGCAAAACAGCAAAATGCTAGCGCTCAACAATCAGAACCTACGCAATAGGTCATTTCGACGAGGGCAGTTTCGAGGAGAAGTCTTGCACTTTTCGCTGCATAGCGTAAGTCCTATAATGGGAAGTGTGGGTATGTGCGTCGCACGAGATCTCCTTATGACTCATACTTTTAAAGAATGAACGCAGAGTAAAAGATGGGAAAAACAGCATTGATTAATGAGGAAGAACTACACACTCCAGACGCTCTCGCAGTCCCAGCCGCTGTCAAACAGCGAGAAGGCGTAGTCCACTATCGCGAACCGATGGTGAACTACTACGTCCACGATGTTGAAGGTATAGCGGCCTTTTACCGTGAGAATTTTGGCTTTGTCGAGACTTTCCGCACCCCAGCAACAGGCGTGCCGATTCACGTCGAAGTGCGGTTAGGGACGTTCGTCTTGGGTTTTGCCTCAATCGAGGCCGCCAAGGCGATGCACCGACTGCCGCTCAATCCAGGCTTGCCGCGCGGCGAAGTTGCCATGTGGACCGATGATGTGGATGAGGCGTTTGCTGTGCTTACAGCCAAAGGGATTCGTGTGATCAGTCCGCCCCATAACTTTTTGGAAACGCCGCCGCTGCGTGCGACTTGGGTAGAAGATCCAGAAGGAAATCCGGTGCAGATCGTGTCGTATAGGAAGAGTAAAACAGTGGAACAGTAGGACATTAGACAGTGAGTACAACTACACTGTCTGACTGATTCATTGACCTACTGTCCACTGACACGTTCAGGAGAAAATCATGTCCCAATCACAATTGATCATCCCCTGCCTGTGGTTCGATAACAATGCAGAAGAGGCCGTTGCGCTTTACACCTCACTTTTCGCTGATTCACATATTGGCAGGATTTTGCGCTATGGGGAGGAAGGTCAAGAGACCACAGGCAAAGAGCCTGGTTCCGTAATGACTGTAGATTTTGATCTTGGCGGCTACAAAATTACTGCGCTGAACGGCGGGCCCCAATTCAAGATCACGCCCGCCATTTCGTTCTTCGTCACTTGTGCAAGCGAAGCCGAGATCGACAAGGTGTGGGCTGGGTTGACTGAAGGTGGCTTTGCGCTGATGCCACTCAACAAGTACCCGTGGAGTGAAAAATTTGGCTGGGTGCAGGATCGCTTCGGGGTCAACTGGCAGTTGATGCTGGGTAAGTTTGCCAACCCTGCGCAACAGATTGCGCCCTGTCTGATGTATGTAGGCACGCAGGCTGGCAAGGCAGAAGAAGCGATCAATCTCTACACACAAACGCTCCCTGACAGCAAAGTTCATTTCATGGATCGCTACAGAGCAGGCGAAGGTGACACCGAAGGCACCATTAAACATGCACAATTTGAACTTGCCAACCAGATGTTTGTCGCCATGGACAGCGGCATGGGACACGCCTTCAGCTTTAACGAGGGATTTTCCCTGCAAATCATGTGTGCGAATCAGGCGGAAATTGATGCCTACTGGGAAAAATTAACTACCGACGGCGGTGAAGCAGGTCCCTGTGGCTGGCTCAAGGATAAGTTCGGGGTATCGTGGCAGGTGACGCCAACCGTGCTTTACGAGATGTTGCACGATTCGGATATGGTTAAATCACAACGTGCGATCAAAGCGATGTTCCAGATGAGCAAGTTTGACATTGCAAAATTGCAACAGGCATACGAAGGATAGCTATCTCCATGCACACGACAAACTACACCAACACCTTTATCGAAGTCGCCGACGATTGCAAGGTAGAGACCGGTAAAGTGCCACCCGAGAAAGCCGAAAAAAGTGTGGCACAAATGCAATTCGAAATGATCGCCAGCCATCCCTATCGCTACACCTCGGACGAGGTGATCTTCACAGTCTATGCTGCCAGAAACCAAGTAGCCGAAACAGAGATGGAAACAAAACAGGCAGATTTTTTCGCCAAGGGACAACCATGTCTGCGCGCATCACCGCTGGGCAAAAGCTATGGTTGGGGCATCCATTACGACCACGAATCGAAGATGGCTCTCTATGCGGTTGGCTCCAGTGAGTACGAACGCTTGAAAAATGACAGTACGCTCAAACATCTCAAAGCGATGAAGAGTGCAAGATAGTATGAAAGCCGAAAACAGAACCAGCGAACCTCACATCACTCATCGCGAATCACAATATACGATTGGGATCCGTACTGTAACGCCCTTTAAAGGAATGTTTGCCGAAGTAACCAAGTTGCTCAAAGAGCTGCGCCTATGGGTCAATCAACATGTTCTTGCAGAAGAAGGTCCCTTTTTTCTGCGCTACTATGTGATTGATATGAAAGGGCCGATGGATATTGAAGTCGGGTTCATCACAAAACAGCCGCAATCAGGCGATGATCGAGTCAAACCTGGCATGTTTCCTGCGGGTCGTTACGCCAACTTGGTCTATACTGGCAATGGGCTGCGTGGGAACAGGGCATTGCTGGATTGGGCAAAACAAAATCAGATTCCACTAGACCGCCGGAATGAACAAACAGGCGATGCATTTGCTTGTCGTTACGAAGCTTACCTCACGGATTACCGAAAGGAATCACGCAAGAAGCTGTGGGAGATCAATTTGGCCGTCAAAGTAAAGGAAGGGTAAACCACGATGAGTCCAGCAAACGTAAAAAATATCGACGAATATATCTCGCGCTTTCCCGAGGATGTGCAGGCGATATTGCAACAAATACGCCAAACCATTCACGCAGCGGCTCCCGAGGCAAAAGAGACGATCAGCTACCAGATGCCTGCCTTCAAACTCAAGGGCAATCTGGTCTATTTTGCTGCCTGGAAGAAGCACATTGGCTTTTACCCACCAGTTTCGGGCGATGAAGAGCTTGTCAAAGAGGTTGCTATCTATGCGGGCGAAAAGGGTAACTTGCAGTTCCCGCTCGATCAACCAATGCCACTCGACTTGATCACACGCATTGTCAAGCAACGGATCAAAGAAGATTTGGCCTATGCTACCCCAAAGGCAAAAAAGCATGAACCAACCACAACTTAGCCAAATACCGAGTACAAACACGGGCATGTTGATGCGTGCACCGGTTGCCGAGGTCTTTGAAGCAATTGTCAACCCTACTGTCACCACGAAATTCTGGTTTACCAAAGGCAGCGGCAAGCTTGAGATTGGCAAAGAGGTGCTTTGGCAATGGGAAATGTACAATGCCTCAGCCACGGTGACCACCAAGGTGCTCGAACCGAACCAACGCATCGTCATTGAATGGCTTGGCTACAAAGGCTTGACCACGGTCGAGTGGACATTCGCCCCGCAACCCGATGGCACAACCTTTGTCACTGTCACGGAAACCGGCTTCGTCGGCAGCGGTGATGAATTGGTACAGCAAGTCACCGATTCGACCCAGGGCTTTACGCTCATGCTCGCTGGGATGAAAGCCTGGCTGGAACATGGCATCCAACTCAATCTGGTGGCAGATCGTTATCCACATGGGATCGTGGAGCACAGTTAGCAAACTGTACTTGTGCAATAAACAAATCCAACTTCCCAAGTCAGGGAGCGATATGACAAAAATCACGCTGCGCGAAGATTGTGGCAATTCGCCCAAGAATCTCTTCGTGCAAAACCTCACCATTGCCTTTGTTACAGGCGATGTCGAATTGATCCGGCAAAGTGTCAGCGACGATGTCTGTTGGAAGGTGGTCGGCATTGCTCCGATTGTCGGCAAGGCGGCAGTGACTGCAGTTTTCAGCAACCCCAATCGAGAGACGACCACTGAACTTTTCATCGATCAAGTTGCGACTCACGGCAAAGCGGGTGCGGTCAATGGCACCTTTCGTTTGAGTGGCGGCAAGAAAAATGCCAAACCGCTCTACGAATTCTGTTATGTTTACGAATTTGCCAACGCCAAGGGGACAAGCGTGGCAAAGATTACGACCTATGTGATCGAAACACAAGGATAAGATCGAGCTATAGTTTGCGTAACGATCCAGGCGCTCCTCTTCCGGGAAGGCTCTTGCGCAAGGGAAGCTATAGCCAATGACCCTTCCCGGAAGATGTTTACGAGGGGACTGAATCGATATTAGTTTGCAGTTTGGGAGATTTACCCAATGATCCGAGTGAAATTACCTCATCACCTGCGCAACCTGGCGCGTGTGAATGGTGAACTTGAAGTGGAAGTTGCGCCCCCTGTCACGCAGCGAGCGATCCTCGATGCAGTGGAAGCTAAATACCCTGTGCTGGTCGGTACCATCCGTGATCGCGACAGCCAACAACGACGCTCGCTGGTGAGGTTCTTTGCCTGCGGCGAAGATCTATCACACGAATCACCAGATGCTATCCTGCCCGAAGCAGTGTCCAACGGCAAAGAGACATTTATCGTCGTCGGCGCAATGGCAGGTGGATAGCTCAGAGAATGCGATACGCAATTTTGTCCGATATTAACTTTTTACAGGGGAAACGTAAACCCTTTTGGGAGAGCTAAATGACAGAAGAAATCATCGACAGCCCAACTGGCTGGGTGGGTGATCATATTCGCATGTATGTCGAAAGCAATGGCGAAAAGGGTCATCATTGGCGCGGCATGACCACGTTGCTTTTGACCACACGCGGACGCAAAAGTGGCCAACTGCGCCGTACCGCACTGATCTATGGCCAGGATGGCGATCGTTATCTGATCGTCGCCTCCAACGGCGGTTCCGACCACCACCCGCTCTGGTATTTGAACTTGGCCGAAGAGCCGCAGGTGGAGATTCAAGTGGGTGCTGAAAGGTTTAAGGCAATTGCTCGTACCGCCAATCCCGAAGAAAGGCCTCACCTGTGGAAGATCATGACCAAGATCTTTCCTATGTATGATAGCTATCAAACGAAGGCTGGGAAAGCAGGACGAGAGATTCCATTGGTCATCCTTGAGCCACAGCGAAGATAAAATAGAGATGGCAACAACACCGATATTAGCCGACATTTTCGATGGTTGGAATGGGCACCAAACCAGCTTGGTCAATGCCATTGCGCCATTGACACCGGATCAACTAGGCTGGCGACCCGCGGCTCATCTTCAATCCGTAGGTGAACTGGCACGCCACGTTAGCCTGGCGCGCATCACCTGGTTCTCGCGCATGGACGCACCAGGCAGCGGAGCCTTAGTAAAACAGATCGACGCCTGGGAAGAAGACAATGATGGGAATCGTGACATAGTGGAAAGTGCGCTGTTGATTACAGAACAAGCGCCAGAGCTTGTCCACTGGCTTGAGCTCACCTGGCAGATGGTCGAAGCAACGCTTGAGCAGTGGGACGTTTCTGATCTGGCGAAAACCTATCGTCACACGTGGAATGGACAGGTCTACAACGTGTCACGTCAGTGGACGATCTGGCGCATCCTTACCCATGATGTCCATCATGGCGGGCAAATTGCACAAATGCTTGGCATGCAAGGGATCGAGGTCTTTGAATTAGGCGATCTCTTTGGGCATATTACCTTGCCGCCGTTGGCGGTTGACTGACTAGAAATTACGGAATACGGATTGTAGATTGCGGGATTCCTCGACTCCTGCCACTCGCACTTGCATTTTCATCAACATCCAACGAGCAATTTAGTAAAGTTATATTCATGATACCCTCACAAGCAATATCCTTCGACGGACTCTATCAGCAGGCCAAAGCGGTCCTCAACCCACGCAAACTCTCCGATGCCGCCGAGGCAGGTGGTGTGGGCGCAGCACTGCTTAGCGAAAGCGGACGCATCTACACCGGGGTCTGTATTGATACAGCTTGCTCGATGGGCTTCTGCGCTGAACATGCCGCAGCGGCAGCGATGATCACGGCTGGCGAAAGTCGCGTGCTGAAAATGATAGCAGTTGGCTTGGATGGGCGAATCATGCCGCCCTGTGGACGCTGCCGCGAGTTTATCAGCCAGATCCACGATGACAACCGCCAGGCAGAGGTGATGGTGAGCGAAGGTGTGATTGTTACGCTGTATCAGCTATTGCCACACGATTGGCGAGAGATGAGTGCAAAATAACAACCATACTGGTTCAACCATGCAAATCATGCACAACCAGCAATTAAAATCGTTGTTCGACAGAGCCAGCTAGACAATCTGTCATTCTTATAAGAATTTCCAAGGGTATGTTCAACGATAAATTCTTACAAGAATGACAAATGATCTTATAGGTACTATGCCACTCAATTTCACGATGCACCGCATTGGAGCAACGATGAATCAAACCGTTTTTGCACGTGCCGAAGAGTTTATCTGGAAAAACGCTCGTCTACTTGAACGCGTTCGCTTTGCCTACCATTTCAAGGGAGGGTCAGGCGAACACGTAACTACAGTACTGCGTGCCTATCAAAATGCTGATGGTGGCTTTGGACATGCGCTTGAACCGGATATTCGCTGTCCCGAGAGCCAACCTGTGCCGACCCAACATGCGCTGGAATTTCTAGACGAGGTAGGTTTTGCTACAGGAGGAAATGCACAGATGGTGCAATCCGCTTGTGATTATTTGATGACGATTACGACATCCGAGGGCGGGGTTCCCTGGTTGTTACCATCTGCACAGAAATACCCACGGGCAGCATGGTGGAATACGAATGAAAATCCACCTGCATCGCTTAATCCAACAGCCGCAATTGCTGGCCTTTTACACAAGAATGGCGTGCAACATACGTGGTTAGATGGCGCAACCAATTACTGCTGGTCAAAGATTGCTGGGCTGCAAGCTCCCGAAATGCATGAAATGGGTGCAGTGCTAACCTTTCTCTATCACACACGGGATCGGCAACGGGCAGAGGTGGAGATAGCTCGCTTGGCTGAGCTTCTATTTGCAACGGGTCTTGTCGCAGATGCACAGGATACAAGTTACGTGCGCAAAGCGTTGGATTGGGCACCCACTCCGCAACATCCGCTACGTAGATATTTCAGCCAAGAGGCGATTCAAGCCAATTTGGAAACCATGCTTGCCCAGCAACAAACGGATGGTGGATGGAATATTACTTGGCCGGCGGTCAGCCCAAGTTGCGAATTTGAGTGGCGCGGCTGGGTTACAATGGAGAAATTACTAATACTCCAGTCAAATGGATCTTGACGGTTACACATAACACAGACGACAGTATATAAACATGAATACCTATATCGGACTACTGCGCGGCATCAACGTGGGCGGCAACAACAAGCTACCCATGAAAGAGTTGGTAATCCTTCTTGAGGGGTTAGGTCTACAAAAAGTCAAGACCTATATCCAAAGTGGCAACGTCGTCTTTCAAAGTGAGCGAGCGGATCGCTCGGCACTTTCCCAAGCGATTACCGCTGCCATCAAACAACAGTTTGGCTTTGCACCAGCGATCTTGCTTATCGGCACCGACGAACTGAAGGCGGCGATGGCGGCCAATCCTTTCCCGGAAGGTGAAGAGGATCACAAGACACTGCACTTTTTCTTTCTGGATGAGATTCCTGCCAATCCCAAGTTGGAGGCGCTGGAACGACTCAGGGCAGAGAATGAACGTTTTCAGCTCATCAACAAAGTTTTCTATCTCCATGCGCCTGATGGCATTGGCCGTTCCAAGTTAGCCGAAAATGTGGGTAAAGGCTGGGGTGTAACCATTACCGCTCGCAATTGGCGCACTGTCGAGACCATGCTAGAAATGGCAGCCGAACTGGAAAGGTGAAGCGGATCTACCAGGACCAAGGTACAATCGACCTATGCAATTTGCACGTTTTCTGCGTGAGGGAATCCGGGCAGGTGCCATTACCTGTACCATCCGCATCTGGACAAGGCCACGCGTAAAAGTCGGAGGACGCTACCGTTTAGGGGAAGGCGAGATTGAAGTTACGTCGATCCAACCGATCTCGATTGCAGAAATTACGCCAGAGTTGGCACAGCAATCCGGGTTTGACAGCGTTGACGATCTGCTCAAGATTGCCAAACATGGCGAAGGTGAAAACATCTACTATATTGAGTTTCGCTATCACGAGTGAACGATTGGTGATCGATGCTGCAATTGCATGAGAATCGGAGTCTTTTTAGCTTATTCCCAAGAAGCAAAACTCCAGTTCTAATTTAGAGCTTCATTTACGGAGCGACTTCATGCACGAACCGTACAAATCGGGACTTTGGTTTCAGGAATACGCTGCCCAGTTGAATCTGTTTCTAGGTTAGCATGGCATTCCTGTCATAAGTTGGGTAGGAAGTGCACGTAGTATGTAGTCCTTGGTAATTGGGAAAAACCAATTACCCGATTACCAGCTAAACTCAAGTTCGTGGGGTTTTTATACAAGGAGCACAAAGGATGAGCCAATTCCCAAGCCGCACACAACCTTATGCGCTGAAGGTAGGCCAAGGTTGGACCTATCGCTTTGGCATCGATTTCACAGTAAAGGCCAGTGAGATTGCAACCGCAAGCGGCGTCGCCGTGCTCGAATATGTTACGCAACAAGGCGAAGAGCCTCCTGATCATACGCACCCCACCGAGGACGAGATCTTCTACGTGCTGGAGGGTGCACTCACCTTTCGTTGTGGCGAGCAAAGTTTTGATGTCGAGAAGGGTGGCTTTATCTTTTTGCCCTGTGGCATCGAACATGGCTATACGATCCGTAGCGCAGAGCCAGTGCGCTTGTTGACAATCACGACGCCAACTCGTAGGGAGCAGCATGGCGGCTGGGGTGGCTTCGTTGCCGATATGGAGTTGGGCCAGGGTGAGTTGATCGCAACACCCGAGAAGAATAGTTGAGCAATTCCTTGCATGGCCATCGAGACCTGCAATGGTTGGTGGCGTTACTCGTCAATTGTCCTTAGCGCTTCAGATTTTATCAACATACAAGGTTTATGATGGAGCTACCTGCTTATTATCGACCACAACCAGCAGCCAACTGGGATCAGGCAACAATTGGCACCTTTAGCGAGCCTTGGCTGATCCGCAAGGTTTTCCTTGGATGGATGACACAATTTGATCGAGGTTTTATGTCACATGCAAACCGTTAGCAACGATACAGCGATTCCAGCATGGACTATTTACCCACATTGGATGCAAAAAATAAACCATGAGTCAACCACTGCGAATTTTGGCCATTTCGGGCAGCCTACGGGCAGGCTCCTCTAATACGGCTGCCTTGCAAGCGCTGTCGATGCTCGCTCCGGCTGATGTCCTGGTCAAACTGTTTACACAATTGACTGACTTACCCTACTTTAACCCTGATCTGGATGAGACAGAGCGGCTGCCCACCACTGTTCGTGCTTTTCGTACCCAAGTGGGTGAGGCAGATGGTCTTTTGATTTGCAGTCCTGAATATGCGCATGGCGTGCCAGGGGTGTTGAAAAATGCATTAGATTGGTTGGTTGGCAGCGTAGAATTTCCCTATAAACCAGTCGCCTTGATCAACATCTCGCCACGTTCGATTCATGCGCACGCCTCGCTCGTTGAAATTCTCACAACAATGTCAGCAGCGCTGATCGCCCACCCAGCCTTCACCATCGCGCTGCCGCGCAACCGCCTGGACGTAGCGGGAATGCTCGAAGATCCGTCGATTCGGGCAGCACTAGAGACAGCGATGGAAGCATTTGTTCAAGCGCTGAAAGAGGTAAAAGATGTGCCCTTTTCTTCAGGTTGATGGTAAAATCACTCATCAAACTTATAGACACGTTATTTAAACATTGCACAATTTGCCTCAGAACTCAGCCTTTGGAGATTGTGCAATGTTTAAGTGTCATCTCTATTAGCTCTGGACGAGAACCAGAGTTTTCCAATGCGTTATTTGAGTGGCAAAACTCCCCATCCTGACATTTGTCACCATTCCGCTTCTCATGGCAACCGCAGCCTACCTATGAGTACGCCGACACTTCAAATCGATAGCCTCGTTCTCTATAAGCAGCGCCCTGCTCGTGTGACAAGCCTGGGCGATAAAAAGATTGAGATTCAAAGCGAAAAAGGCGAGACGATCAGCCTGCGTCCCAAGGATGTCGTGCTCCTTCATCCCGGACCCTTGCGCAATCTGCGTGATCTCGCATCTGGTCCGGCTAAGTCGCTTTCCGATGAACTGCTAACGGCCTGGGAATTACTGGCTGGAACACAAACCACTTTGCCCGAATTGGCGGAATTAGCCTACGAGGCCTATACCCCTCAGAACGCTTGGCTCATCTGGCAACAATTGGTAGATGGCCTTTACTTTAATGGCACCCCGGACGAAATCAGGGTACACAGCGCCGAGACTGTGGCGACGATCCAGTCTAATCGCGCCGCCAAAGCGGCCGAAGAGCAGGCATGGCAGAATTTTCTCACCCATATCCGTAACGGTGAGGTCGCTGCCAATGAGACTCGCTACCTACAGGATGTGGTTGCCTTGGCCCTGGAGCAGCGTGATCAAAGCCAGGTATTGCGCCAGTTGGGACGGCCCGAAACCCCGCAAAGTGCCCATGCGCTGCTTTTACAGTGTGGTTACTGGACGCCCCATGTCAATCCTTACCCACAACGTTTGAAGCAGAGCACGCAGAGTCCGCAGTTTGCCTTGCCACCTTTGCCAGAAGAAGAGCGGCGCGATCTCACTCACCTGCTTGCCTTTGCCATCGACGATGAAGGCTCGCAAGACCCGGATGATGCAATCAGTTGGGTCGGTGATCAGGAAACGGGTGAAGCCAATGGACCAAAAATTTGGGTGCACATTGCCGATGTAGCTGCCTTAATTGTGCCTGACAGCCCAACCGATCTCGAAGCGCGAGCACGTTCAGCCAACCTCTACCTGCCCGAGGGAACCGTCCACATGTTGCCGAGCGCGGCCCAAGACCAATTGGCTTTGGGTTTAAGCGCAGTTTCGCCAGCGCTCTCCTTTTTGCTTGAACTAACACCCAATGGCGATGCCCATTTGCTTGATCTCACACCGAGCTGGGTGCGAGTGACGCGCCTGAGCTATGCGCAAGCCGAGGAGAAAATTGCAGAGGAACCGTTACGTCAACTTTATGCACTTTCGCAGCGTTTTACAGCCAAACGCCTGGCCAATGGAGCAATTGACATCAATCTACCGGAAGTGAAAATCCGTGTGAAGGAGGGTGAAGTTGCGATCCATAGCCTGCCTCCACTCTGTAGCCGCGATCTGGTGCGCGACGCAATGCTGATGACAGGTGAAGCTGTGGCCCATTATGCAATCGCACATGATCTCGCACTACCTTTTAGCACCCAGGATGCGAATCCCGAAGCGGAAGGGCTGCCTCGCCAAACTCTTTCCGAGATGTTTGCCCTGCGTCGTCTACTCAAACCGAGCCGTCAGCAGACAGAGGCTGCCCCCCATGCCGGGTTGGGTCTGCCTGTATATGTGCAGACCACCAGTCCACTGCGCCGCTATAGCGATTTACTCACCCATCAACAACTGCGTGCTCATTTACGCAACGATGTTACGTTGAGTGCTGGCCAACTCAATGAGCGCCTTGTCGAAGCCGGTGAAAATTCGCGCACGATTCGTCAGTGCGAGCGCATCTCGAACCAACATTGGACCTTGGTCTACTTGTTAGAACATCCTGATTGGCAAGGCGAAGGTATTGTGATTGAACGAATGGGCAATCGTGCGTTGATCTTGATTCCTACTCTGGCACTTGAATGCGAACTATACGGTCAGCCTGACTTAGTGCTCGACGATACCGTCTCACTGGCTAAGCCCGAGGTGAATCTACCAGAGTTAACTGTACACTTTCGCAGAATTGCAAAGGTAAAAACAAGGTAATTACGATTACAAGAGGAATTATGCAAGCGCGAACTTTAGACAATTTTATCGGAACCTGGCAACTGATCCCAGAACGTTCTATCTATTCTGCTGGTGGCCCACCCAAAAGTGCCACCTACCAAATCAGTGGCAATCAAGCCGAGCTTACTTTCACCATCCAATGGATCGATCAAAACGATAAACCGTTCCATGTGAGCTACCGTTGTGTGCCGGATGGAGCACGCCATAGCGACCCCAGCACGCCAACCGTTGACCAGATCCAAACCGAACTCATCGACCATAACCTACAAACGCTTTCTTATAAGGACGACAAACTTGTCGCCATTGCCGATCGAAAACTATCTGCCGATAGCAACGAGCTTGAAGTAACGCAAAAATATCTGCGACCTGATGGCGGTGAATTGAACATTTTGCAGTTTTACAGCAAACTCTAAATGCGACAAGAGTCACACGAATTTTGGGATGAGGCGGCTACTACCTTTGACAATTCACCTGATCATGGATTGCGCGATCTGCTGGTGCGCAACGTTTGGCTCGAACAGTTACGCCATTGGCTCCCATCGCCTCCGGCTTCGATTCTTGATATTGGTTGTGGCACTGGGTCGCTCAGCCTCCTGATAGCAGAGCTTGGTTATCAGGTTACCGGGATTGATTTTTCGCCAGCGATGCTTGCACTCGCAGAAGCCAAGGCCCAGGCAGCGGGGCAAACCATTCGTTTTCAACTCATGGACGCAGCCGATCCACAATTTGAAAAACAACGCTTTGAGTTGATTCTCTGTCGCCATCTCTTATGGATCTTTCCCGATCCCCCCACGGTGCTCCAACGCTGGACCAAACTGCTGCGGCCAATGGGGCGACTGTTGCTGATTGAGGGTTTTTGGCACACGGGTGCTGGCATGCACGCACAATCAGTAGTCGCCGCACTTCCCTCATCTTACGCTCATGTTTCAGTACAGTCGCTCAGCGAACATCCAGAACTCTGGGGTGGCAGTGTCACAGACGAACGCTATGCGCTGATCGCTGATTTGACTGGATAAAAGATTTGTTGGGGGATGCCTTCATTGAAAGAGATTACGCAAATGCTCCAAAGTTCAAAGCAGCAGCGTCTTCTGAATGCATTGCAAGAATCGGGGTCCGCAGCGCTCCTCAATTTTTGGGATGAAATCGGCGCTCTGGGTACACCAATTGTTGAAACAGATGGCGCTGGCTATTCCTTGGTCACTTTTCTGTGGCGGGATGAAGGCGTGGCCTGCAATGTCGCCGTGATTCAGGACTTTGGCACCGACGGCATCCGCGAACATCAGATGCAGCGGATGCCGGACAGTGATATCTGGTATCTCACCCGCCGGATGCGCTCTGATACCCGAACCACCTATCAAATCTCGCCTAGCCCATCGGATGACCCAGTGGTGGCTGGCCCCTACCAGTTGGACCCTCTCAACCCCAAGACCTATCCTGGCTTTCTCTTTGAAGATGGCGGTCAGATTCCCTTTTCGCTGCTAGAGTTGCCGGATGCACCACCTCTGCCTTGGCGAGAATATATGCCCGCTTTGCCTGCTACCGTAGCACTTTACACCCCTTTTGCCGATCAACGGCGCTTCTGGCTCTATGCACCGCCAGTCGCCAGCTCGACTCCGCTTCCTGTGCTGGTCGTTTTTGATGGCTGGGTCTACAAAGAAATGCTCCACCTACCTCAGCTCTTGGACTACCTGATTGAGACAAGGCAGATTCCACCTGTAGCTGCCCTAATGATCGACAACAAAGATCGCAGCGAGCTCCAGTGCCGGGTCGATTTTGCGGATTACGTTGCCGAAAAGGTCATGCCCTGGTTGTGTACTGTCCAGCCGATCACGGGCGATCCACGCCAAATTATTGCACTGGGATCAAGTTTAGGCGGATTAGCAGCATTCTTTCTCGGCTATCGCTGTCCAAATCTCTTCGGCACCGTCTTTGCGCAGACTGGTTGGTTCCGCTGGATGCCCCCAGGCGATCCCGATCATCATTGGCTGGCGCGCCAAGTGGCTTCTAGGGAGCGGTTATCCTTACGAATTATCCTTCAAGTAGGCGATTTGGAAGTCGCCCAAATGGCCGATGGCGGCCCGACACAGCTAGAGGCAAATCGCCACCTGCGCAACATGCTGCAAAACAAAGGATATGAGTTTACATACCACGAGTACAGCGGCGGCCATGATACGAGTAGTTTACAAGCACCGCTTGCCAAGGGATTAGTGGCACTGCTAGGGTAGAGATCATGACTGCAACCGACATTGGACAACTGCGCATTTACCATCAGCAACTTGCCTTGGCTCCCTTTACACAAGCAGGGCAAGTTGTCTCCTGGCTGGGTGCCATGCAGGCTCAAGATTACATCGGTGCGCTTTGGTCAATTGGGCTTCGTATGAACCGGGCGACCGAACAAGGTGTCGAGCAGGCGCTGGCGGAGCGTAGCTTTGTACGCACCTGGCCGATGCGTGGCACGCTGCACTTCGTGGCGGCGTCCGACGTACGCTGGATGCTGGCTTTGCTCACGCCACGTATCATTGCTCAAAGTGGCGCGCGCCATCGTCAGCTTGAATTGGATCAAGCCGTCTTTAACCGCAGCAAAGACATTTTTATCCAAGCACTGCAAGGCGGCAAACACTTGACCCGGGACGAGCTTTATCAGCAGCTTGAGCAAGTCGGTATCATAACCACCGGCCAGCGCGGTTATCACTTGCTCGGTCGCGCGGCGCAAGATGCCCTGATCTGTTTCGGTTTGCCGCGTGGCAAGGAACAGACTTTTACACTGCTCGATGAATGGATTGCGCCGACCAAGCCATTGACACGTGAGGAAGCACTGGCTGAATTGGCTCGCCGCTATTTCACCAGCCACGGCCCAGCTACAGTTCAAGACCTAGTACGTTGGACTGGGATCACAGTAACCGATGCTAAAGCGGGTATTGCCGCGGTCCAGCATGAACTGCTTGAGGAATCAATAGCCGGCCAACGCTATTGGCTGCCCAATCGCTTATCAGCCATAAGTGACAGCGCTCCAATCGCCTACCTGCTCCCCGGTTTCGATGAGTATATGCTGGGCTACGGCGATCGCAGCGCAGTGCTTGATCCTGCCTACGCCAACCTCATCTGTCCTGGTGGCAATGGGGTCTTCCAACCTACGATGGTGCTCAACGGGAATGTAGTCGGCACATGGAAGCGGATGATTAAGAAGGGCAAAGTGCTTATCACGTTTGCTCCGTTTGTACCATTAAGCGATGTGGAGTTGGAATGGTTTGTGCCAGCCGCCGAACGGTATGCAACCTTTTTAGGGTTACAGGTTGAGTTCAAGTAAGGAGCAGAAAGAATCCATGCCTTCCAAGAAATCCTACGCCTTCCCCATCTTTTTCGAAACCGGCAGCAAACGGATTTACGCCGGTGCCGTAGACTGGCCAGGTTGGTATGGTCAAGGGCGCAATGAAGACGCTGCGCTGCAAGCTTTGCTCCGCTGTGGACCACGTTATCAAGAGGCAATTCAAGCAGCAAAACTGGACTTTGCCGCACCAAGCGATGTGAGTGTCTTCCAGGTTACAGAGCGGCTTCCTGGCAATGCGACCACTGACTTTGGCGCACCTGACATGCCACCTTCCAGCGATGTCCAGCCGGTAGACGAAGCCGAATTGCAAAAATCACTAGCGATCTTACAGGCCAGTTGGGAAACGTTGCGTGCAACCTATCGGACCAATCTTGGCAAAGAATTGCGCAAGGGTCCACGTGGCGGCGGTCGAGAGTTGGAGCAAATTGTCGAGCATGTGTTAGGCGCCCATGAAAGTTACCTGCGCCGCATCCTTTGGAAGATGACCATCAAGCCCCCCAAAGAGTGCGAAGCCGCCATTTCAGCCATGGCCGAACAAACCAGTCAAGCTTTGACCGCTGCTGTCACTCAGGGTTTACCCGATAAGGGACCGCGCGGTGGTGCGGTCTGGAAGCCGCGCACCTTTGTCCGCCGCGCCGCTTGGCACATACTTGATCACATTTGGGAGATTGAAGATCGGGTGACAGAGGAAGGCGCTGGATGAGTTCGCAGACAAAGGTAGTTGAAGAGGGGCTACTGGCCACAGCACTTCCCTATCGAGCAGTGGGTGCAGGGCAAACGTTACTCTATTTTCCACCCTTTGCCCCGTACCATGAGTTGACCACAGGCTTCAGCCGCACGATTGAGCTAAACATCCTGCGTCGATTTGCGGCTGGCGGGTTCCGAGTCTACCAGGTTAATCGGCGACCGGGATTGGCAACTGGGACAACGATGCACGATCTCGCAGCGGACTATGCGCGCGCCATTGAACAACATTTCAGCCAACCTGTGGATATTCTTGGCTTCTCCACAGGGGGTGCCATTGCCTTGAACTTTGCCGCCGAGTATCCCCATCTGCTCCGCCGCTTGGTGTTGGCCAGCGCCGCCCATCGCCTTAGCCCTGTAGCGTGGAACGCCAGCAAGCAGGCAGCCGAACGCGCTGAAGCCCGAGATCGTCGAGGCTTTCAAATGGCAATGGCTCCGGCTGCAGCACTCTCCAAACCAGCACAAATGGCGGCGGCGGCTTTCGGCTGGCTTCTCGCTCCGCTTACGCTGAAACGTGATTGGAATCCATCCGATGCGGTTATCACCCTACGTGCCGACATGAGCATTGATGTTGACTCACGTCTCAGCACGATCAGTACGCCAACGCTCATCGTATGCGGGGATAGCGATCCGAGTTATCCGCTTGCGATCACTGCCGAGCTTACGCAAAAGCTTCCCAATGCACGCCGCATTGTCTACCCCCGCACCGGTCATGGCGTGGTGCTACACAAACGCTTTGTAACGGACCTGGTTGAATTTCTCACTCCTGATCCAACAAAAGGAACAGCGGATGACGCGGATTAAGCAGATAAGAGAGTGGATTTATACCTAAAAAATCCGGCTGTTATCGGCTTAATCCACGCCCGTCCGCGGTTACATTTCATGATGCTAGGTACCGGATCTGCAAACGAAGAGCTAAGGCTGCCTGCCCAAGATGCGCCACGAAAGATCGGCAATCACCCAGGCGATCAAGTTGCCAAAGCCACCATTAATCGGGCGAACGCGGGTATTGTGAAAGGATCGGAAACGCCATTCGCCCGCTTCCTTGACCGCAACCAAGGTTTGACTGGAAAGTCGTTCCGTTTTTGGAGTGGTGCGTCCGTTGTCCAGGATGCTGCCTACCGCATGGGCTAAGATCACGTTGGGGGCAAGTTGGTGGATTTCTGCCAATCCACCGGTGAGCTTTGATCCCTTAAGAAAGCGCTCGAAGAGTGGTTTATGGCTGGCCTCAATCGCCCCTCTCCCCTTTTGCTTGATGCCGTCGAAGGCCACATAGTCAGCGTCTTCCGTGAACAGACTGGCATAAGTATGCGCATCACCAGCCGCCCAGGCATCCATAAGCTGTTGAAACAGTGAATGTACAGCAGCTTCATCGTTTTGCACATTGATTGTCTGCATCAGTTGTTCCTGAGTTGTCATAGTTGGTTATTCCCTTTCATTACCTCAATAAGCGAACCAATCCGTAGCACAGCCAAACCAGTGTAAAGGGTATAATGGTCAAGTTCTTAAGAAAGAAAACAATGACCAGCGACAATCTGTCCTTGTCCAGTGAAGATAGCAGCGGTAACCCCTGCAAAACGTTCTGGTTCGAACCGTACTGAGCGATCCAGCGAATTCCGCCGTTCACAAGCAAGGCAAAGACCGCGAAAACCAGAATACTCCAAAGGAGCAGCATCCAGCGTGAGGCGAGATTTTGCCATAAGAACGCAAAAAGCTGGCCCTGTTCATCGTTCATGACTGAGAAGCTTTGCCAGATCACGTAGACGACGATTAGTAAGCGAGCCGCTTCGACCATGATCTCCAACGCGCCGTTCAGTATGGGTGGAATCCGCTCCGGCCAGCCCAGTTGGATCGCCCGACCCAGGGCGGCAAAAAGGGTTAGCCCAAGAACGGCGAAACCATGGATAAAATAAAACGCCAAAGAATTCCGTAACACGGAAAACGCTGCCTGCATGACCCATCCTCCTTCTTAAAGTTTAGTTTTCGAGCAGACTGTGCTACACTATCTCTCATGCGATGTCTTAGAAACTAAGATATTTAGAGTATAGCACAACTATCTTATTTTCAAAGTATCTTAGTTTCAAAAATAATTTACGCAGCATTGGCCGAAAAGTTTCAACAGGAGTCTTTTGCAGTGAATAGTTCGTCTACTTCCCAAGCCCGGTCAGAGTTGATCGCCACCTTCATGCAGGAAATCAGCCGTATGAGCACCTGGACCGTCATGTTTCACCAAGCAGCATCGACGCGCATGGGACTGAACCCTACCGACGGCAAATGTTTGGGTGTGTTACAGGAGATGGGTCCACTGACTGCTGGCGAATTGGCCGAGTTCATCGGCCTCACCACCGGGGCGGTGACCGGTGTGATCGACCGCTTGGAGAAACGTGGCTTTGTACGGCGGGTGGATGATCCTAAGGATCGGCGGCGTGTGATTGTTGAGCCAGTAACAGGTGCAACCCACACTGCGGAGATCGGTGCCATCTACTTACCGCTGGCTGAAGCAACGCAAAAGGAGTTTATTGATCACTACAGCGAAGCAGAGTTGGCCCTAATTCTGGACTTTATTCGACGAGGTGCCGATCTAATGAAGGCACAAACCGCACGACTGCATCAAGGCAAGTAAGTTTTGATCTGTGTTAATCCCTTGCTATCTGTGTACCTTTTACAATCAGGAGGTTGTTCCATGAGCAGCGGTTACTTTGATTTAGGCGATGGCAAACTTTACTACGAAGTGAGTGAGGACGAAGGCCAGCAGCAGACATTGGTTTTGAGCCATGCCGCCTTTCTCGATGGCCGGATGTGGGATAGTCAATGGGATGCCTTTACCCAACACTATCGCGTTGTCCGTTACGACATGATGGGCTTTGGCCGTTCCGAGGTTGCCACGGGGCAGCGTTCTCGTCGTGCGGATCTGCTACGTTTGCTCGACCATCTTCAGATCGAGCGAGCTCACCTGCTTGGCTGCTCAATGGGTGGCGAGATTGTCATCGATCTGGCGTTGGAGCATCCAGAGCGGGTGGAATCGATCATTGTGGTCAATGGCGTGCCAAACGGCTTTGAGATGCAAGGCGAACCACCTCCCCACTTTATGGAGATGATCGCCGCTTCGCAAGCCGGAGATGTCGATCTCACCTCCGAGTTGCAACTACGCATCTGGTTTGATGGGCCTTATCGTACAACGGATCAAGTGGACGCCCAGGCAGCACGCCAATATGCCAGCACGATGAATCGTATCTTTGTCGTCAATGGCACCTTTGCGGTGGATATGCAGCCGCTCAATCCACTGACACCCCCTGCGATTGAACGGCTAAATGAGATTCACATCCCCGTTTTGATCATCAATGGAGCGCTTGACCATGCTGAGGTGCTGCGAGGAGCAGAGCTCATGTTGGCCAAGATCCCCCAAGCACAACAGGTGATTATCCCCAATACGGCACACGTGCCGAACATGGAAGAGGCCGAGATATTTAACAAATCGGTACTTGACTTTCTAGAGGGTGTATAACATTGAATCTACCTGAGTAATTTCGGGACTACGTTTTGGGCACAACCGGAAACTGGCGACGCCAAGCCTCATATCCGCCCAGAAGTGCGCTGGCCTGAAAGCCAAGTTCCTGCAATTGACGCGCCGCACGGGCGCTGCTGGCTTCGTCCGGTCAGGTGCAATAGGTGACGATTGGCCGTGTTGGCGACTGATGTGCTGCCCAATCCGCCACTTGATCGGGGGGGATACGAAGACTGCCAGGAATCTCCCCGTCGGCGGCCGCATGGTGGGCGCGCGAGCGCACATCAAGCACCAGGGGTGGCTGCGGGCCGGACAACTGTGCCGCCAATGCTTCCGGTGTAATGCGAGCCAGAGCCGTCGCTTCTGGCTCGAACAGATCGGGGAAATCACTGGCGCGCTCCTCAGCCAGGGTTTCTTGGGCGTTCGCCACCCGCCGCCCATACCAGGCCGAGAGGGGCGTAGCCGAAACGCCATGAACCAGCACCGAGACGATGACTACCACGCCCGTCACGGCCAACAGGCTTTCCGCTGCCGGTACATGAGCCTGCACCGCCAATAAGGCCAACAGCAACGAGCTAAGCCCACGTGGGCCAAACCAACCGATAAAGAGGCGAGCGAAGGGGCTTATCTTGGCACGCAGCAAGACCAATCCAGTGCTCAGCGGACGGATCAAGAAGAGGGCAATCACCGCCAGCGCCAGGGCGGGCAACAGCGGGATCGTCGTCAGCAGCGTGGAAAGTACGACACCGAAGAGGACAAAGGCTACCATCATCATCATCTCGGCGGTGACTTCACCGTACTCTAGAAAGCAGTCGCACAGCGACACGTTAAAGAGCGTGATCGCCAGCCCGGCAAAGAAGGCCGCAAGAAAGCCTGAGCCGCCGACCATCTGGCCTGCGGCAAAGGCAGCCAATACCAACCCAATGCCATAGAGCGCTTGATACTCGCGACGAATGCTAAAGTGCTGATCGGCACGTCCCATCAGGTAAGCGCCTATCCCTCCCACAGCCAGCCCTACGACCGGACTGAGGATGAGAATGTCAAACAGAAAAACTGTCCACTCCATCATGCTGCGGCCTTCGGCGTTGAGCAGCGCAATCAGCACCAGCACAATCGGCAAGATGACAATATCGTTCATCCCTGCCTCGACCCCCAACGCCCGCCGCACCGCGCGCGGAATGCGCTCATCACGCACAACATCGCGCAGCACCACAGCATCGGTCGAGGCTAGGATGGCTCCAAGGAGCAGCGCCTGTAACGGCGTTACACCCATCAACAAGTAGCTAATGCCCGCCATTCCTACAATCACCAGTAGTGTGCCTGGCCCTAAGGTCAAGAAGGGCACGTACCAATCAGCACGCAACTCATCCACCTGTAAGTTGACGGCATCCAGAAACAGGACGAGTGATAAACTGACAATTGCCACCAGTTCCAGCGTAGGAGCATGGACATCGAGCGCCAGCCACTCGAATCCCCGCGGTCCAAACAAAAAGCCCAAGCTCAGAAAAATCATTGGGAAAGAGAGAGGCGCACGTTCGATAATGCCCGATGCCAACGCCGCCAGCAACAAGATTAGGGCGACGATGCCCACGCCCAAGACCAGTATCGACATCGACCCTCCTTACTCGCAAAACACGCAACGTCACAACGGTATCGTTTGATGCTTTCGTGGTGCGTGACGCATGTTACGTACACCTACACACCCCGAAAGCGTACGTGATTTCTGCCACACGGCACTAGTGTACCACAGCTAGCCGCAACCCCTATCTTGCGCTCCAACACTGGCCAAGTCGAGCCGCTTGGGAGACAACCACATCATCTGATCCTTATGAGGATTTTGCGATACTATTGTTACCAGCTTAGGCGTCTAATTCGCCAGGGTTGAGACCGAGTGGCAAGGGAGCAGGTCGCTCACAGTTGGTTGTGATGGCAACATGTCGTTCGCTGTGTGCCGATTCAAAGATGCCGAGGGTGATATCGAGCACATGACGGGCCAACTCCCCATTCGCCCGATGTGGACGGCCAGAACGGATGGCATAGGCCATGTCCGCCACACCAATCCCACGGCTATTCTCGCTGTAGCCGTGAGAATAAGCAACTTCATTCACTGTTCCATCCGGGCGTTTGATTTGAATTGTGCCACCAAACATGTTGGGGTCGTTGGCATAGAGAATGCCCTCGGTGCCATAGATTTCCAGGCGAGGCGTATAGCCGAAGCTCTCCTTGGCGACCTGCAACGTTGCCAGTGTACCACTGGCAAATTCGAGCGTGGCAGCGGTGTTTAAGGGGGCAGCCACTGGAACAGTCGTTCCGTGATTGGGTGCGCCGGGATTATCTACGGTGATAGTGCGATGGACGTTGCTAGCAAAACCAGCCACTTTGCGCACAGGCCCCAACAAATTGACGAAAGCTGTCAAATAATAGGGTGCCATGTCAAAGAGCGGATCCCAGCCGAGTTGCAGATAGCTCTGGAAGTTGGGGCGGGTGGTATCGTAAGGGCCACGCATCAAGACCAAGCCGCTGGCGGCGTAGGGAATGCCAATCACACCCTCATCGATCAACTTGCGGCAGGTCTGCAAGCCGCCACCCAGAAAGGTGTCTGGCGCGCTGCCTACTCGTAGACCTTGCACAGCAGCCAGCTCCAGCACGCTGTCGGCATCTTCAGCACTCAGGGCAAATGGCTTTTCGGTGTAGACATGTTTCCCGGCGCGCAGAATGGAACGGTTGATTTCAGGGTGAGCCCAGGGCACGGTCAAGTCAAGGACGATCTCGATCTCGGGATCAGCGAGCAGTTCCTCGACCGTACAGGCACGGCTCACGGAATACTCTTCGGCGCGCTTGCGTGCCAACTCCGGCACTAAATCGGCACAAGCCGCCACTTCAAGAATCTCATAGGTCTGCGTGCAATTCTTGAGATAGATCCCGCTGATCATCCCACAGCCGATCACGCCAACTTTTACCTTTTGCATCGATGAGTCCTTTCAAATCTTCGGGAGATGAGCAGAGTGCAGGTTGCAACTTGAAAATACAACTTGCCTCTTGCAATCAGTTCAATTGTTTAAAGAGTTGGTGATAGCGTACATTTACCTGGGGAAATAGTCAATCTTGTCTGGTCAATACGAGGTTTCCCCAGCTATAGCGCCTTGTTTGGTATGGTGAACAAGCGGCGCATTGAGGTAATTCCATAAGAAACACCCAGTCGCAGAGGACGCACCAGGTAATAGAGCGGAGAAAAGAGGGAAGGCAGACGCAGCAAATTGCGGTCTTCGGCGGTTGGGGTGAGGAGTAGCCCTACAATACTCGCCACATATCTGGCACGATCCACATTGCGATCCATCGTTCGCACTTGGAAAGGCAGTCCGCTCAGATGCGATTGCTCCGAATCAGTGTCTGACTCGTCGCTGATTGCCTTGATGGCAGTACGGGCGAGGGTTTGCAGAACCGGACCGGCTGCAAGCTCTGTCTGGATCGATTGGGGAAGTGGCGCATTCAACAACTTATGCGCCAATAGCAATCCCAAGTAGAGGCGACGGGAGATGCCCTTCTGTTTGGCATAGTCGATAAGCCATCGCCAATCCAATCCTGGATAGGTATGAAGTAACTGTGCTATGTCGCAGATCCAACTCAGCCGTTCCCACTGATGTTTTGATCCATGTACGCAGAGGAACCAGAGCAGATTCTCGGGAGAAAAGGTTGAAACAGTTGCCCCTGCTATAGAAACAGGGTGTTGATTCTCCCACAGCTCCGCACAAGCAGCGGCAAAGGTATAGCGCGGGACAATGCGCCAATGCAGTTCCACCACGATCTTACGTGTCGAATGGGCCATCACCAACTGATAAGCCCAGGAGGAATTGGCCACTAACTTGCGAATCTGTTCGGGTTGAAGCTCTTTGGCGAGATGAGCAAGCGATAACGGGCGAATTAACTGGTAGCCTTGCACCTGAAGCAACTCCATCGCCCGCACCACATCCGCTTCCTGTACCAGAATATCCAGGTCATTAAAGGAACGCAACGTCAGATCACCATAGACCGCCGCAGCCAGGACAGGACCTTTGTATGGGATCGCTACGATCTTCTGCTGAGAAAACAGGTTGAGCAGGGTGACGAGTTCCTTGGTTAAGAAGAGATTTCCCTGAATGTTGATCTGAATTTGCGTTTTGAGTTCGCGGCGAAAAGCGTCCGGTATGGCGCTTGGGCACACTTTGTCCAGATTGCGCAAGAAGAGGGCCACCATCTTATGGTCTGTTGCCAGCGAGCAGAGTTGATCCCAGTCAATGCCTTGCTGCACCAGCGTTTGCATCCTGGCGGCTGTCTCTGAGTCGATTTCTGAGCGCAGAGCGCACAAGAGTAGCTCTTCTTCTGGTGTTGAGTTGTAGGCAAACGGTGTAACATTCGCAGACATGATGATTCCGCTTATCCTTTTCTGGGCAAGGTTGACAAAGGCGTGTATCGATCCAAGTCGCGCAGAGCACCCATGACAATCCGTTGTTCACTGGTAACCCAAGCATGTGCTTCAAAACTGCCATCCTGCTTCTTGGCTGCACCGATTTTCAGATCGGCGGGATAGCCATTGCGTACCAGCAGAAAATGGGTAACAAGCGCCTGGGGTAGACAGGTTGCCTTGGGAATGTAGCCACTGGCTACCCGCACTGCCCAGGCAATACGATCCGCAGTGGGGCGATTATTAAAGAAATTGCCACCCTTTAAAGTGGCAAAGCGCTCCAAAAAGCGCTTGAGATTGAGAAAGGGCAAAGCATAAAGGCCCAATTGGATCGCAGCCAGCAACACAAATGCCTGGAGCAACAGCCAGCGATCCGACCCAGATAGTTGAAAAAACTTGTAGACTGCTTTCATCGTGCCCCTATATTTTGCATTTGCTCATGCCACGAGGTGGCGTAGCGACCGTGCAAGGCCAGCAACTCCATGTGACTTCCTGATTCTACCACCTGTCCATTTTCCATCACGTGAATCGTATCGGCATACATCGCCGTGGTAAAACGATGGGTGATGATCAGCGCTGTCCGCCCTTCGGCCAGTTTGCGAAAGCGTTGCAGCCAATCATGCTCCGCCCACGGATCCATGGCGCTGGTCGGCTCATCGAGCACAAGAATCGGCGCTAGCCGCCAGTAAGCACGCGCCAAAGCCAGCCGTTGCCACTCACCTACACTCAACTCGGTACCGCCTTTAAACCAGTTGCCTAACAAGGTCTCATACCTCTGTGGCAGACGCCCGATCGGCCCATCCGCACCCGAGGCCGAAGCGGCACGCTCTACGTCTGACTGTTCGTTTGGGTGCGCCAGATCGCCTAAGGTGATATTTTCTAGCACTGTGTTCTGATATTGTACCGGTTCTTGAAACAGAATCGTGATCTGCCGGCGTAGCTCACTCAACTTGAACTGGCGCAAATCCACCCCATCCAACAGAATCCGTCCCGCATCCGGATCGTAAAAGCGACAGAGGAGCTTGACCAATGTACTTTTGCCTGCACCGTTCGTGCCCACAATCGCCACAATCTTTTTGGCTGGAATAGATAGGCTGAAGTTGGTCAGCGCCACCCGTTGGCTACGCGGATAGTGAAAGGTGATATTTTCAAAGCAGATCCCGTGCTGAATCGACAGTGGGATCGGCGTTGGCTTCACGGGATCTTTCACCGTTGGCTCCAGCGACAGGAAAGCGTAAAGATCGCTCAAAAAAAGCGTGTTGCTGTAAATCCCACCCAGATTCTCCAACAGACTGCCCAACACCCGTTGCCCTTGCTGAAATGCCTGATAAAAGAGAGCGAGATCGCCCAATGTCAGCGCACCGAGGACCGCTCGCCATAACATCCAAGCCAGGGCAGCCCCTGTCACCAAGAGTGCAATCAATGCCCCGAAGCCTTCGGCCATGCGTTGTGACCATTCTAGCTGGATCAATTCGCTGCGCAGCTTGGTGCGCACGGTTTGGTAGAGCTTTTGGAAATAGGTACCCAGATCAAAGATGCGTAATTCGGCAGCCGATTCACGATCAGTCAGCAGCCAACTGTAATACCAAGCTCGACGCTCTGTCTCAGTGTTGCGCAATTGCCAGAAGTGGAGGCGCAGGCGATGTTCGAGCACCACATAAAAGGTTGGGAAGGTGCTGATCAAAAGCACAATCGGTAGCCAGATGCCATAGGGCAGCAACACCGCCATCATTCCCAACAGGGTCAGCATGCTTTGAAAGAGCGTGCCAATGTTTTCGAGCAGAACGAGCGGACGATCCAACGAGTGGTATTGGGCGCGATAGAGCCGATCATAATATTCGGGCAAGTCATAATAGGCCAGATCCACGGCGACCGACTGGGCATGAATCAGATCACTGATATGATCGCGCACCAATTCCGCTTGAACCGTGCGCACATAGCTAGCCGCAGAACCCGATAATTCAGTCAACAACATCGCCAATGCCATGAAAATAACCAATGGCAGCAACGGTTGAAAACTGCTCCAGACTGCTTCCTTTTGCAGCGCAACCACCAAGCTATCCACCAGCGTACGAGTCAGATAGACCGTGGCAACCGGCAGCAACCCTTGCAGAATGAGTAGCACCACCCAGGCCACGGTCCACCCACGCGCTATTTGCCAAACCATCTTCAAGGTGCGCACCAGATGGGGAAGCTGGGACAAAATCAGTTGCGCTCTTGTGCGAAGAACCGTCTGTTTCGAGTTCATACTCAACGCTAACGCCCATACTTTTGCGAGAGTTTGCCGACCTTGCCGAGCGCATTGTTGCGAGTGGGAAATTGGCTGGGAAACGCCAGCATAAGCAAATCAGCAATTTCTCCCAGCGTCCGGCTGCCATCCATCTGCCTTAGAACGTAGCCGTCGATCTGCCCTTCGTCGGTGAGGGATGGCGCATAGCTGGCAGTCGTTTTTGCGATCTGCGCCGGGGAGAGCAGCGAACTGAAAAAAGTCGATTGTTTAAAGCTAGCCTTGATGCGTTTTGGATCGCCTTGGCTCAAGACTTGGGTATTCCAGCGCCAAACATAATCTTCTCCGATCAGGTTGGCCTGGATCGATGCCTGGACTTCATCGCCTGCCAGTAGCGCAACGGGATCGCTCCACGGGAAAAAGGCATTGCCGTAGACATGGGGAGGTAATCCGGGAGCGTTGGAGACATAAAGCACTTCCCCAACTTGGGTGTCAAACCAGAGGCTTAGCCCATGCGCCAGCCCCTCCTGCTGCAAGGTCCAACTCACCTTTGCGGAGATATCAGTTTCACTGATGGTCGTGTAGTCCAGCGTGGCCCATACTTGAGGCTCAGTCAGAAACTGCGATGGCTCAACTTTGCCTCGATCCCACTGATTGGTCACCACACGACGGGCGGCTTGCATTTTTAGATCGTACTTGTTGCCAACCCAAGGCTTGACATATGCTTCCTCATATTGTTCGGGTGCGCTGACCACAGTGGCATTGATCGTATCCTTTTGCGGAATCAAGACGCCGCCAGGAGCAAGCAGTCGTTGCCGCGCATCAACAATCGAGGGAATATGCTGTTGAAAGTAGGGCAGAACACCATGCAGATCTGAGATAATCACATCAACCGGTTGGGGCAAGGAGATCCGTGTTGAAATATCTTGAATAAAGGTAATCCTGTCCTCACAGCCATTCTCCTTAGCGAGTTGACGTGCCACAAAGATCGCTTCGCCTGGTTCCAGGGCATAGATATGTTTTGCCCCAAAGCGATAGGCAAGCAGCGCAAAGATCCCTGTTCCCGTGCCGATGTCAAGGACAGTGCTTTCACCGGGAACGATGGCACGTTGCAATGCGGCGACATAAGCGTCGGTACGCGTTTCGTCGGCGATCATGTCGCCAAAGGAGCTAATCGAGTACATAATGGGTTATGGCAAGACAATCTGGTCCAAATGGGCCAAGACTGTGTTTTGAACAGTGGCAAGGAGGGCAAAATCTCGCGGGTAGGTCAATCGAAAAAATGGCACAACTTTTGCGATCTGTTCGAATTGTTTGAAAGCCTGCCGAATTCGGCTGCGATCGGTATTATCGAGTTGAAACGAATGTTTGACGATCTCCAATAGTGCTTCGGTCGCGGTCAGCGCAGTGATCGTC
Source organism: Caldilineaceae bacterium (assembly GCA_046328715.1). Taxonomy (GTDB): domain Bacteria; phylum Chloroflexota; class Anaerolineae; order Caldilineales; family Caldilineaceae; genus JAXLWB01. The sequence goes on from JAXLWB010000009.1 coordinate 204,057, forward strand.
ACTTCAGTTGACTCCTCTTCCTCGGGCTCGGCAATGGCATAGACAGCGTGCAGCGGAAAGGTTTCTTCGTCGATGGGTTGGCCAACGACTAAACGCTTTTTGTCGCTGTAGTGAGCGACATTCTGCCCATCAGGTTCAACCGCAAAAAGGGCCTCAATACTTTCATCCCACAAGCGTGAGCCAGGGTAGCTGGCAACGCAGTGAACCATGCCCGCTTGTTCTTCAGCCAGTAGACAATCATCCGTGATGATGGGTAGCCCGCGCAACGCAAAACTGGCGGCCAAGGTAGATTTACCCGAGCCGGTCATGCCCATAAAGGCCATCACGCCTCCCGACCCCAAGCAGGCCGAGGTGTGCAGGATCGTTTTACCCAAGTGGCTCAGCACCAGCGGAATGACCTGATTCAAAAGCAGATGGCGAACCGTCTCGACTGGCACATTCGGTTGTGGATAACAATCCACGGATCGGCCATCCATCGAGACAACAAAATTAGCCAGTTGTGGAAATTGTAGTAAGTATTCAGTTTCTAGCTTCGCAAAAGCCAGCCAAATCTCGCCATCAGGCAGTTCCCACTGATTGATCCAGGAACCAACCGCTGAAAAATCTCGCGGCTCACAACAAAGCTGAAAGTGAAATGCGGGTTCAAGGTTATCTGCCAGTTGCAACTCGGGAATCGGGATCGAACTAGCAAATGAGTTTCCACAGATCTTATATACGGACATAGTATACATCCAGAAACTACAATGCCGATTGATCACCTTGCTGATAAAAGCAATCAATCGGCATTGCAGTTTGGGCTCTAAAAGCTACTAGGATAGAGCGTTATACACATTAGATGCTTGGGTACAGAACATGATCTTCCTGTGTTGAAACAACTATCTGCCCATACCCATGCCCATACCCATACCCATGCCCATACCACCAGAGCCGGTTTGGGTAAGTTCGCGTACAACTCCGTGCTCCTTGACTTTAGGTGCCACATATGCCTTCTTCGTTGTTTTTTGCTCCATTTATTACCTCCGGTTAGGGTTTTCCACGAATAGATGCTTGCTCGTAAAAACACTTCTATATCAAATCTTCTCAGAAAAACATAGGAACTTCTTGGAGAAAAAGGCTTCACTCCTGACAGACTTGTAGAAGCTGCCCGTCTCCTAAGTAGTTGCAGGTTCAGGAAGACCATGCCCAATATTTACTTCGATTCGTTCAGTGTGGAGTGGAACACGCTTGGGTGATTTTTAGCGTGTCCTAATAGACACATGATTTAAACACGACACAATCTACTAAAGAGCCAAAAACCATGGAATTGTGCTATGTTTAATTGTTATCTTTATAAGGTGATGTAAGTTGTAAATGATAAATTACATTTCGACTTCAATCAATTGCTTCGACGCCATATCATCAAGCAGTTCCAGCAAATCGCGCTCGCACTCCTCAACAGCCACATCGTATTCAGCCAAAATTGCGTCACGAATCTCAGATACCGTATGCGGCTGCTGAAGCATTTCCCAAACGAAAGCACCCACTTGGTCAAGTCCATAATAAGAGCCAGACTGAAACCCCAGAATCACAACCTCGCCATCCATTTGAGCAGCAACTTGCTCATTAGTGGCCACAACCCGTGAATCTAAGGAGATCGACTCAGTTTTCCCCGATAAATTCATGTGAGCCACCTTGAAAACCTCAAATCAGAATTACTTTTCGAACCAAATGGAGTGCTACACTATATGCCAGTAACAGCACTTCCCTTAAAAACAATAATACTTACCCATCTTTTATCATTTTTGAAGACAGAGTGCAAGCGTCAAATAGCTAATTAAAATCAGCCATTGATTACATTTCGTTAAACTGAATAACTAGATCGCTGACGCAATTTACCCTGGGCTTCAAGAAGAATGAGAGCGTCCTGATCGTAAGCTAATCAATGAATAAAGCAGCCAATCACACCTACTACAGAGACATTATCAGGTCTTATGACATTCAATAATCATCTTCGGGTATCGTAGTCGCAGCATTTTAGCTACAGATTGTCGGTCAATGCAACCTGTGCGCGGCCAAAAGAGCCACCTACGCTTTACCAATTTTGCTCTCAAGTTTCATTAGTTCGGAAGTTAAGATATTTGCTGCGGGATGTAAGCGGCAATACTAGCTCTTACCTCCCGCAGCGGGCCCGAGGAAAGTTGGAGAATGCTACTGGGGTGACATGGATGCTGGCAGTTTGCGATCCCAGAAACGATGTTGCCCGATCGCCTTGAGGAAGTTCGTTGCTACGTTTGCACCTTGGCCGCTGATGACGCCTGACTCAGTGCCAATACTGGCGGCCTTTAGGAAATTTGCACCTTCACTGCTCGAAGCGATCGGCTTGTAGTGTTTGAAAGCATTTTGGATAAACTCGACAGCTTTACCACTGGCTTGCAGAGCACTTGCGCTTTTAGTTCCTCCGGGCACATAGACCGCATCGTACAAGACCGAATCTGTGGTTAGTACACTCTGATTGACAGGGAAGGATGCACCATCGGAACTCTGAATGGTTCCCAAATGGGTGGCAACCAACTCGACGGTCACGCCTGCATCCTGTAATGCACTCTGCATCGCACTCAGTTCGGAGCCGTTAACCCCATCGGCTGCCAAAATTGCAACTTTGCGCCCCATTGGCGTCCCTGGAATATATTCCAATTGGCTCAGCCCTTTGGCTTTTCCTGCATTGGCATTCACCTGTCCTGCTTTTGGTGTAAGACCCAGATAATCGCCTACATTGGTTGCCAAATTCGTGTCCACATTGGCCAACAGGTCTACCATCCGTTGTCGCACTTCTTCGACCATCACCTTGCCCAGTTCAAATTGCAGCGCCTGTGTAATATGCATCTGCTCAGGGTCCGACATACTGTTGTAAAACATCGTAGCCTGCGTGAAGTGATCGCCAAAGCTTTTGCTGCGTACCCGTAGCTTGGTCCCATCAGTCGAAGCAGGATAGCTGACAAAGCCGCCTTCCGCAGCTGAGGCTTCACGGGCATTGCCACCCAACGAATTCGGCTCGTAGTTCACCTTGCCCGGTCGATTGGCGTAGCGCATGAAACTGTCTTGCTGAAAATTGTTGATCGGCGACTTGGGTTGGTTGATCGGAATTTGGTGAAAGTTAGGGCCACCAAAGCGGTTAATCTGTGTATCCAAATAGGAGAAGTTGCGCCCTTGTAAAAGCGGATCGTTGCTGAAGTCGATCCCAGGTACGACATGGCCAGTATGGAAGGCGACTTGCTCAGTCTCGACAAAGTAATTGTCGGGATTTTTGTTTAGCGTCATCTTGCCCACTGGCTGGATCGGCACCAAATCTTCGGGAATGATCTTGGTGGCGTCCAGTAGGTCGAAGTCAAACTTCATTTCGTCCTCTTCCGCAACCAATTGCACGCCCAATTCCCATTCTGGGAAATTCCCTGCCTCAATGGCATCCCACAGATCGCGGCGGTGGAAATCTGGATCGCTCCCACTGATCTTCTGTGCTTCGTCCCACACTACCGAGTGTACGCCTAAGGTTGGCGTCCAATGGAATTTCACAAAGGTGGATTTGCCAGCATCATTGATCAGTCGAAAGGTGTGAATCCCAAAGCCCTGCATCATGCGTTGACTACGTGGAATGGCGCGATCCGACATCGCCCACATAATCATATGCATCGATTCCGGTGTGAGCGAGATGAAATCCCAAAAGTTGTCATGGGCGGTGGCTGCTTGTGGAATTTCGTTGTGCGGTTCGGGCTTAAAGGCATGGACCAGATCGGGGAATTTGATCGCATCTTGGATGAAAAAGACAGGAATATTGTTGCCCACCAAATCCCAGATGCCTTCGACCGTGTAAAACTTTGTCGCAAAGCCACGTGCATCGCGTGCTAGGTCTGTCGAGCCACGAGAGCCGTTTACGGTGGAGAAACGCACAAACACCGGCGTTTGGATCGAAGGATCGTTCAAAACGCGTGCTCTTGTGTATTGTGCCAGCGAATCATCATAGACCTGGAAGATGCCGTGGGCACCGTTGCCTCGCGCATGGACTACACGCTCTGGAATGCGCTCGTGGTCAAAGTGCGTCATCTTTTCACGGAAGTGAAAATCTTCCAGCAGACTTGGACCGCGCTCTCCAGCTCGTAAGGTGTTCTGATCGTCGCTGACACGCACACCTTGATTGGTGGTGATAAATTCGCCGTCAGCAACACTTGCCACATCGGTTGCGCCTGTCGGGTCTTGGGCAGCGGCTACAGTTGTATTCGTATTACCTTGATTTGCTTGCATTTCTTTTTCCTCTCCAGGATGAATATTAGGGAGATTCAACCCAATAGCACCAGCTGAAAGCCCTATTCCTTGTAGCACGCTTCGCCTGGATGGTTTAGATACAGATTTTGCCATTGTCATGTCCTCGATTCTTGGGTAATCACTATAGTTTTTCAGAGGATACTCTGGCTGAAAGACTATATAATGAACAAACATTGTTGTCCTTTCAGCACTGTATAGGAGAAATTGCTATGCAAACAGAAGGAAAGTACAGGAAGGTAGATACAGACAGGGGTACATTTTGCCGGGGGAGTCATGCCATATCACTGTAATTGGTAGTATAGTTATCCATCTTGCCTCTACGTTTGATAGAATTGAGGACTGATTAGCACTACTTAATTGAACTCACTCTTGGCCATTTCACTTCTATGCACATTGGCGTTCTCACTCATAACTATCCACGCTTCCCTGGCGACTTCAGCGGAACCTTTGTCGAAGCACTCTGTCAGGAATTCGCCAACCAGGGGCAGCAAGTGACAGTGTGGGCCCCGTTCGATCCGGCCTATCAACAGACAGGAAGACAGGAAGACAAGAAGACAAGAAGCGAGCTAGATACAATCAGCAATCAGCAATCCACAATCCACAAGCCTACACTGCATCTTTACCGCTACGCCTACCCCGACCGACTTCACACCCTCGGCTACATGCGTTCGATGCAGTCAGATCTCTCGTTGAAGCTGAGCAATTACTTTCTCAGTCCCTTCTTTTTTGCCGCAGGGATCGCCAAAGTATTGAGTGATGCCAAGCGCCAACGCCCCGATTTACTTCATGCCCATTGGCTGCTTCCCAATGGCTTTATTGCAGCGGTGGTGGCTCGCCGTCTGGGCATTCCTTTAGCCATCTCTGTCCCTGGTTCCGATGCCCAGGTCGCCAATGCCAATCCTCTCTTCCGTACCATGGCGCGCTTCGCGCTGCGTCAGGCCAATCTGCTGACGGCAAACAGTGAAGAATTGCGGGATGCGGTGTTGGGAATTGTTGGAGAAAGAAATAGGGAGGTAGGGGGATGGGGAGATAAGGAGATAAGGAGAAAATTCGACCTGATCCTCTACGGCACCGACCCCAATGCCCTCAAACCTGATCAAGCCGGCGTTGCAGAGCTACGACATCAGCTTGTTACCCACTCTCCCCATCACCCCACCTCCTCACCTTCCTGTCTCCTCCTCTGCGTCGGTCGCATGGTCTACAAAAAAGGCTTCGACTATCTATTGCGCGCCTTAGCAGAGCCAGAACTGCGCCAACGCAACGTACTGGCAGTCATGGTCGGCAATGGCGATCAAAAGGAAGAGTGGCAAGCGCTGGCACAGCAGGTAGGCATTGCAGATCGGGTGTGCTGGGTGGGCAATGTTCCCAAGACCGAAATCGGCGTCTACTACAACGCCTGCGACATTCTGCTCAACCCATCGGTGAGCAAGCCAGCCGACGGGCTCAATGTCTGTGTGCTGGATGCCATGAGTTGTAGCAAGCCAGTAGTAGGATCAAATGTGGCGGGAAATGCCTTAGCGATCGTCGATGGCGAGACGGGGCTGATTGTGCCCGAGCAGGATGCATCAGCCCTGGCGAAGGCACTGGCAACGCTAGTCGATAACAAGGAGTTGCGACAAAGAATGGGACAGGCGGCGCGAAGAAGAATCGAAACTGAGTTGGGTTGGCCACCGCTGGCGAAGCGTTATTTGGCACACTTTGAACAAATAGCAGGAAAAGGTACGGACCAATAAGATACTTCTAATGGTTCAGTGGGACAGTACTGACTTACTGACCCACTGAACTACTAAATCTATTTCCCAATCACTTCCACCCCACCCATATAAGGTCGTAGCACCTTCGGCACCACTACTGTGCCATCCGCTTGCTGGTTATTTTCCAGGATGGCGATGATGATGCGCGGCAGGGCTAGTCCCGAACCGTTGAGGGTGTAAACATACTCAGGCTTGGCATCCGGGGCCGGACGATAGCGAATATTGGCGCGGCGAGCTTGGAAATCGCGGAAGAGCGAGCAGGAGCTGACCTCCAACCACTCACCACAACCCGCAGCCCACACTTCCAGATCGTATTTGATACAGGCGACAAAGCTTAGATCGCCGGTCGCGATGTTGAGGCGGCGGTAAGGCAATTCAAGCCGTTCGAGCAGATCTTCAGCGTCACGGGTCAAAATTTCCAATTCATCACGGCCACGCGTAGGCTCAACAAACTTGACCATCTCCACCTTCTGGAACTGGTGCACGCGCTTGATGCCACGCACGTCTTTGCCAGCGCTCACCTTCTCGCGACGGAAGCAGGGCGACTGCGCCACGAAGTTGATCGGCAACTTGCCTGCTTCGATGATCTCATCGCGGAAGATGTTAGTCACCGGCACCTCTGCCGTGGGAATAAACCAGTAATCTTCCTCGGCATCCCGATAGAGATTGTCGCCAAACTTGGGCAGGTTGCCCGTGCCGACCATACATTTTTCCTGCACCATAAAGGGCGGATAGACTTCCTCATAGCCATGTTCAGCTACGTGCACATCTAGGAAGAAATCGGTCAGCGCCCGTTGCAAACGTGCCCCAGCACCTCGCAAAAGGTAAAAGCGCGCACCCGACAATTTCGTGCCTCGCTCAATGTCGATGATGCCCAACTCGGCACCTACGTCCCAGTGCGCCTTGGGGGTAAAGTCGAAGGCCGGCTTGACACCCCACTCTTTGGCGGTCGTGTTGCCGCTATCGTCCGGCGCGACAGGCACGTCTGGCTCCGGCGGATTGGGGATACGCAGCATCAAATCGTTAAATTCTGTCTCAACTTCGGACAGTTGCTTATCGAGTTGGTCGATGTCATCGCCAATTTGGCCCATACGGGCTTTGAGCGCGTTGGCCTCATCTATCTTTTTCTCGCGCATCAACAGTCCGACATTTTTCGAGCCGCTGTTACGTTCAGCGCGCAATGTCTCCACTTGGTTCAAGATTTGGCGACGCTGCTCATCCAGCGCCAAGGCTCGTTCCCAAGGGGCGTCAGTAGCATTCAATTTTTCCATTGCTTCGGCCAGGGCAGCCCGGTTTTCACGCATCCATTTGATATCGAGCATAATCATACCTCCCTTTGAAAAGGTTGCTCAGGGTTAATATTTCCGAGCCACGAGCGTGAGCGAGTGTTCCATCCACTCGCTCACGCTCGTGGCTCGGAAATAACAACCAATAAAAAAATCCCCTCGTCCGATTGCTCAGGACGAAGGGATTTCGTGGTGCCACCTGGGTTCGCAGTAAACCAGTCAGTCAGTAATCAGTCCTTCAGTGGACTACCACAACTATCCACTGTATTACTGACCTACTGTTCTACTGAATTCTGCCTCATTCGCAGGGTAACGGTTGCAGGCCGCCCAGCCATTTCCTGCTGGGAACTTTGAAGGGGCTAAGTTGCTCGTTGCCTAATGTCTCGCACCGACCGACATCTCTCTGCAAGAACAAGCGCTCAACTCATGGCCTTCATTAGCGTTTCTCGTATTAAGAATATCATAACACAGCCGCCTTGTAAGGGAAAATCAAGAGAGATTGAAGATTATTGTTCCAATCTCTACTCCCCCTTGCCATTCTCCCGTTCCGACTGAACATCGTAGGCGATTGCCAATGCGGCGTCGGTGACAGAACGGTAGATAGCCGACAATTTCTCTTCAAGCGGCTGCCATTCAGGTGCTTGTGAAATAGGCCCTAAACGACGCACCAGGGCCAACTGGACGGCAGGCGGCGAAATGTAGTGATGTAATAAGCGCAATTGGCGACTGTCACCCCAGAATTGATCCAACTGAGCAGCAAGCGGAATGCCTTCTTCGGGCGAAGTTGGTTCCTCAGTGACATGGTAGAAAAAGGAAGCATCAGCCTGGCGCATGACGTCGGCAGGATGGGCGACCGCCACGACCCCTTCATTGCGAACTTGCCGCAACTCACCCAGAAGCTGATCGCGTGAACGCCCGCGCAAGAGCAGAAGCAACCACGGATCGCTCTGTAAAAGATCCACCAACGCAGAGTAAAGCGCTGCCAGTACCTGCACTTGGGCAGCAGGCGGAAAGCTGCTCTCGACCGTCACCTCATCCAAACTTTGCGGCATAAGAGTAGCACCAGCATGAAAAAAGATCGGTTCGATCTCTACTGGAAGCTGTTCGGAAAGCAAGTGCGCTGCATAAAGCGCCTGGTCACGCATCTGATCGACGATGGCTTTCCACTGCGTTTCGGACAAAAGGTCGATCAAAATGGTCAACGTGCCATCGCCGAATTCTCGATCCTGAAGGCGCGCGCTAATCTGGCCAGGTTGAACGTCCAAGCGACGCACCCGGGTTCCACGATGCGAATAACGAAGCCCAGCGTTGACTCCTAGTTGGTCAAAAAGAAGCTGCAACCGGTTTAACCACCATTGATCATTTCTCGATACACTCATTTCAGTCCTTCCCTACTTCACCGCCACTACCCCAAACGCTTTGGCTGCATCACGAAGATTGCGAAAGCCAACGTCCTGCAAGCGCCGGATCACGCCTTTGGTGACCCGATTACCCGAAGCGCTGTCAGGATTGCCAATGTAATGAAAGAGCCGCCCTTTGGGTTTCAGCACACGCCAAAGCTCACCGTAAAACTCCGCTGAATAGAGTTCCCCAGCCAGCGCAAAGACCGGCGGGTCATGCAGGATGCGATCAAAGCTTGCATCGGCAAAAGCACGAATTTCTTCAAAGCTATCGCCATTGCGCACCTCAATATTGGAACGAGTGAAGAGATCCTGAGACCAGGGATTACGCTGCGCAATCTCGATCACGGCGGGGTCAAGCTCAATCGTCGTCACATGTTCGGCGCTTCTCGCCGCCTCAATCGCGGTATAGCCAAGCCCCATCGTCGTATCCAGCACCCGCCCAGTGATTGGGGCGACGCTCTTGATCTTCTCCAAGGTATCCTGCTTGGGATCGCTCTCCTTGATGCGATGCATAGGGAAACCAGCGATCACAATGGTCGGTGCCGACCGGGTTGGGTAGAGGCTGCAATAGCGATTGGTCGCCTCGGAAAAGATGCGAATCTCCTCCATTCCATCGGCGTCCACCTCAAAGCAGCCATTTTCCTTCTCAAGGATTCGTTCGATCTGCGGCCAGGCGAGGGTAACTCCGGAAGGGAAACGTACCGCCTCCGCTTCCAACTGAACCGTTACAACGTTCAGCCCCAGATCAGGCGAAATCTTTGTTTGCGCTGCGCCAGTCTTACGCTCGGTGAGCAGTTGTTTCGCCTGAAAGTGAGATAACACAATCATCGATTACAACTCCTCAACCATGTCATGGCGTAACATCAACATCTCACGCAGATCATCCGTGCTCATCTCGGTCAGCCAATCTTCGCCGTTGCCAACAATGGCATCGGCCAGTGCCTGTTTACTTTCGAGCAAACTCTGGATTCGCTCTTCCAGCGTTCCAGCGGCGACAAATTTATGCACCAGGACATTCCGTTTCTGACCAATACGGAAGGCACGATCGGTAGCCTGATTCTCAACAGCCGGATTCCACCAACGGTCAAAGTGGAAGACATGATTGGCACGCGTCAAATTCAAGCCGGAGCCGCCTGCTCGCAGGCTCAGCACAAAGATCGGTGGACCATCATCTGCCTGGAATGCCTGCACCATGCGGTCGCGCTGATTGGCTGGTGTGCCACCATGCAGGAATAGTACATCCACGCCCAGCGTTTCACTCAGATGACGCTGCAAAAGATGGCCCATCTCGACAAATTGGGTAAAGACCAAGGCATGATCGCCCACATCGACGGCTTCTTCGAGCATTTCGGTCAAACGGTCGAGTTTGCCGCTGCGTTGTGGAAGCGGGCCTTCCTGTTTGAGATAATGGGCCGGATGATTGGCAATCTGCTTCAACTTAGTTAGCAGCGCCAACACCTGCCCGCGCCGTTGAATACCGCTGCTGTTGTCAATCAACTCCAGCGTCTCACGCACCGTCTTCTCGTAGAGAGTAGCCTGTTCCTCGGTCAAAGAACAGTAGACGACTGTCTCCTGCTTTTCGGGCAGATCGGAGATAATCGTCGGGTCGGACTTGACGCGGCGCAGAAAGAATGGCTGCACCAGTCGACGCAGTTCACCAGCACTCTCTTCATCGTTGTAGCGTTCGATTGGAACGATGTAGCGCTGGCGAAAACGTTCAAAGCTCTCCAGGTAGCCAGGGTTGAGGAAGTCAAGGATGCTCCACAACTCCGACAAACGATTTTCAACTGGCGTCCCGGTGAGTGCAATGCGCCGTTGTGCGTCAATCGCACGCACCGCTTGGCTTTGTTTGGCCCCCGGGTTTTTGATATTCTGCGCTTCGTCCAGGATCAGATGACTCCAGATCCACTTTTGCAACATCTCAATGTCACGACGCGCTGTGCCAAAGCTTGTAATCAGCACATCATTGTCACGCACGGCCTGGGCGAAACCGATGCTGCCTAGACGATTGTTGCCATGATGTACCAACACGCGCAAACCAGGCGCAAATCGTTCGATCTCATGCCGCCAGTTTGCCAGCACACTGGTAGGGCAGATAATCAAGGCTGGCATCAAAGGTTGAGTGCGGTTGAGCTTGGCGTTTGCGTCACGTTGCAGTTTTCGCTCATGCAGTAAGAGCGCAATCGCCTGAATCGTTTTGCCCAGGCCCATGTCATCCGCCAGACAAGCACCTAGCCCGATATCGGTCATAAAGTCGAGCCAACCGACACCTCGCCGCTGATATGGGCGCAGATCGCCGACGAAACCAACCGGTTCGTTGATCGGTCTCGGAGGTTGGTGGTTGCGCAGTTGCTGTAGCAAATCAAGCAGCCAATCCTCGACATCGACCGCCTGCAATGGCAGGAGATCCGGGGCATCGGATGGAAGGTAAAAATTTTGACCCTGCCCACTGGAAGCGGGTCCATTGGGGGAAGTACCTCTGTAGGGAGCAGCAGCCCCTTCGGACCCTTGTCTGGCTTGCTCGGCAGCCTGCACACCTTGCAGTAAGCGCAATGATTGCAGAAAGGAGAGCTGTCCACTAGGGACGCCTTCGTTGATGAAACGCCGTGCCGCTCGAATCTGCGCCGGGTCTAGTTCCACCCAGCGATCTTCAAGCCAGAGCAATGGGGTATGCAAGCTGGCAATCCGCTCAAAGTCAGCTTGCGAAAGTGGATTGCCACCCAGTGTCAGTTCCCAGGAATAATTGAGCTTACTGGAAGGGGAGATCAAGGGTCCTGCCGCGCCCTCTAACTCAGTTGGCAAATCCTCAGGCGGGGTTGAGAACTGTCGATCGCGCAAACTTGACATGCGCAGGCGCAATCCCAGTTGACCACGCTCGCTGCTATTCCACCAACTGGGGTAGATTACGCCAAAACCAATGCTTTCAAGCAGCGGGCCAATCTCTCGTAAAAATTGATAGGCTTGGGCCGTGTTCAATTCGGCGCGTTCTGGGCGCTGGTTGCGTAGGCTATCGGCGATTGGTTCAAACAAGCGACTGGCAGCGCCTAAGCCAGCAAGCAGGCGATCCTGTGGGCGATCCAAACGGCGATTGCCCACCCGCAGCGAGCCATTGGCGCTCGTCCACACATCGCGGGCAGGAATACGCAATGCACTGTTGTCGCAGGCCTGCAACTCATATTGCAGCGACCAATCGGCACGGGGATCGGTGGCATAGAAGGGATCGGGCGATTTAAGGACGAAACAGGCTCGAAACAGGGCATCTGCCGTAGTCTGCAACTGTTCTAGCCAGCTCTGCCACTGTTCGTAAAAGCGATAGAGTGCCTGCGGAGGAATGCGCAGCCGTCGATCGGGTCCACGCAATGTGCGCAACCATTCCTCCATCACCTCCCGCTCGATACCATGTCCGTTGGGATGCCACAGCGGAGGAGTATTTGCAGCAACGCCATTCATTGAGCCTAGGGCAATTGGGTCACCCTCTGTTGCGCCGATCCTACTCGCCAGATCGTCAATACCTGGCGGCGGAATGGTCTGCTGTACGACAGCATCAACTGCCATGGCAATAAAGTGCTCTACCAGTTGACGAGTCGAACGCGCCTCACTACTTTGCAGCAAATTGTAGGCACGGCAAATCGGTGGCATCGCCGCCACCAACTGCTCGAAACGGACCTGCAACTTGCCATCCAGCAACACCGGTTGCCAAATGGCGCAGATTTTACCCTCGCGGTCGGGGCGCAGTGCGGGTACAAATTGTTGACTGACCAATATCTCGAGCGCAAGCTTGGCAGCATGGCTCCAGAATTGAAGATCCTTGCCCTGTTGAATACGTTGCCACACGCCATTGCGCATGTTGTTATCGAGCGGCACGGCGCCCAACTGTCCCAGGAGTTGCAGTGCAGGCAAGGGCGGCAATGCTACCCCGGTGACTTGCCAGGGAGCAAGCGTCACTTTCGGCGGCTCAACGCTTTCCGTTCGATCTTTCCGGGTTGAGTGCGATGAAGAATGATTGCGGCGCACCGTCGGAACGCCATCCTGGCTTGGCAACAGTACCGAAACTTTAAACGGTTTGATTTGTGCAGAGTCTACACTGGAAAATTCATCGCCCAGCCAGGCACGCAATTGCGCAACTGTCGCCTGGAAGGGGTGAGAGGGAATTTTGTCGGTTCGACCATTGTTTGACATGGAGGAGCGACGCGTCGCGCGATGCGTGGGTCGCTCTTGATTGCTCAACTCAGCACCTGCATGGAGATCTTCTGCCCAGAGAAACAATTGACCATTGAGCGGCATCTCATCGGGCGAGTGATCGGACAGTTCACGGTTGGCACCACTTGCATCCCCTTCTGCAATGCGAGCCCGCTGGAATGTCGTAGTGGATTGTTCTAATTGATAGGGTACAGCATATGACGAATTAACAGCTGCCAGCTTTTCGTTTTCAGAACGATTCGGGTAAAGCCAGGCAGCATGAATGATTAAAGGCATAAAGAGTATTGTAACAAGAGGAAGGATTGCATTCAAATCAACTTTCGTATGATCGCTTTGCGCAATTAGGACTGTTGTGCTGCGTAAGGTAGGAAAGCACAATGGTAGCGGGCGACGAATGCGTGGTGGCCAACCAATTTCGGTGTAAGGTCGAAAATAACAAAGGCGCTAGTGAATACTAGCGCCCGCAACGATACTTTGCTCTGGTTAGAAGTATATACCATTCACAACCGATTTTCAATGCCTATTTTGGTACGGCGACTCCACCCATTTCACGGGAAGGTGTGACTGTGAATTGATAGCCGACACCACGGACCGTAACAATATAGTCGACCTTTTTATCGGATGATGTAATTTTCTGGCGCAGACGATGGATATGCACACGCAAGGTATCTTCGAAAACCTCCTCGCGCGGCCAAACACGGTTAAGCAGGAAATCGTTCGAGACGGTGCGTCCCCCATTGGCGAGCAATATGTAGAGGAGTTTGGTCTCCGTTGGCGTAAGTGCCACTTGCTGGCCATCGACGATCGCCGTCTGTTGGGCAAAGTTTGCCGACAATCGATCGTCAATCACAATGACAGCAGAGGATGAGGTGGTAGAGTTGCTCATGCGGCGTAGGATTCTCTCTACACGTACTGCCAGTTCTTTGAGATTGAAGGGCTTGACAATGTAATCTTCGGCATAGTGTTCAATGGCATGCACCACGGTGTCACTATCGTCGATTGCAGTGAGCATGATCACAGGCAGATCGGAAAACTGCTGCACCGCCTCGCAGAATTCAATGCCATTCATTTCGGGCATATGAATATCGACAATGGCGATGTCAGGCAATCCTCGCTGACGGATCACATCGAGTCCGATTCTGCCGTTTGCCGCTTGCATGACCTCGTAGCCAAGATGAGTAAACTTCATATCGACCAAGGTACGAAGTTCTGCATTGTCTTCAACGATTAGGATTCGTTTTTGTTTGTGTAATCCCTTTTCGGGAATAGTTGATCTTAGTGTCATCGATTGCAGTGTATCAGGGTTATTTGAAATGATACCTTACAAAGTGCTGAAAGTTTCACTTAAATATAACAGCGCTTCGGTTTATCATAAACCATATGTATTCAATTGCTTCTAGGATTCAGGACTTGATAATTGAGCCAACGATTCAAACTCGTCCTTGAATGTATCCAGAATTCGTTCGGGGTCTGGGGCTAGAGATTCGTCGACGACGATCCCCAGCGTTACAAAGCCATTGTAGCTAATAATGCTAATGCCAAGACCGATTTCACCGGATTGTGGTACCCAAAAGAGCACACGATCCATGGCTTTCCCTGCAAAATAGAGCGGCTGACGCGGGCCAGGCACATTGGTAAGCACCATCGAGGCCTTGGTGCTAAACCAGGTTGTGGCTTGATCGGCAACGGCACCCGGCAACATCCCAATGATGTTTAACAATTGATAGACCAGCATGGGTTCGGGGGAGCTTTTCAAGACATCCATCTGTCGTTTTACAGCAAGTAACCGTTGTTCGGGCTCGGGCAAGCTTACAGGCAGGTTGAGATAGACCAGAGCAAACTGATTTCCCAACTTGATGCCAGCCTTAGGATTGCGCAAATTTACAGGAACCATGGCCCGCATATCGCCGCTGCTTACCGTATCACCGTGAGCCTGCAAATAGCGACGTAGTGCACCCGCAACTGCTGCTACCAAAACATCATTCACAGTCGCATTCATGCTTTTGCCGATCTGCTTCACCACGTTGAGGTCAAGCGGATCAGACCAGACCACCTTTTTCATTGCGCCTAATTTACCCTTGAACACCGACTGGCGATCCGAAGGCAGCAACAATAATTTGGTCAAGATGGCGGCGCTCGCTGCGGTCAAAAGCCCGGTGGATTGAGCAATTTCGATCAAGCGAGTTGGATTTTCCCAGGTTTGAAAGCCTTGTGTCAGCGCGGCTTTGGCAATCTGACTAGCCATTCCCATCGCTTTACTTGTTAGCTTAAATACGGGGGAGAAGAGGCTAAAGTTATGCTCGCTTTCACCTTCCTCGTAATTGACGACCGGAATTCCAGTTTCCTGGGAATCAAATGCCTTTGCCGATGGGGCAGGAGATTCATCGGTCAGTGACAGTAACACTTGAATCAAGGCAATACCATCGGCAATACAATGATGAATACGACCAAAAATCGCACAGCCGCCTTCAACATTTTCAATTAAATAAAAACGCCACATCGGCGCATTGCGTTCCAGTGGACCACTCATCAATTCGCTAATTAGACGTTGCAACGTATTGATGTTACCTGGTGCTGGCAAGGCAAAATGGCGAATATGCGAGCGTATGTCAAAGTAGGGGTCATCCTCCCAATGCAGGCGGCCTGTTCCGGGTGGAGATTCGATGAGCCGTTGACGAAAGCGATCATAACGATCCACCAATCGTTCTTGGAGGATTGACGCAAAGGCCTCAAAGTCGATTACTTCGTCAAACAACATGACGCCATTGATCACCATAAGGTTGGTAGGAGTATCCATTTCCAACCATGCTTTGTCTACATTTGACATTGGGTTGCGTCGAGGCGCAGCAACAGACCGAGGCGTGTTCATGCGAGGAGCCATCCTCTCCCTGGAAGCGCGTGGCGTGGCGATGAAGAGTGGATTGGAACGCGCTTCGATTGGGATATAAAATTTTAATAGGACTCGTGTAGGTCAGACAGACCTTGAGTCAAGTATGACTCAGTTGAACGACAAGTGCGTAAGTTTTATTGATACCAAACTTCAGGTTAATAACATCTCTACTGATACGACCCTAGCACTTTTACTTAGACACCCAATTATCATCGTATCAGCTAATTAATCTACATCGAAATGCGCCATTTGTCCAACCGATGTTACACTTTTCCATCATCTGTAGGGACTATGCATGTCAATAGACAATTTGGTAAAGCTTAAGGCAGACAACATTACATCCAACCAGCACAGGAAAGCTCATTGTAAGTTAGCCCAAATGGTACGTCTACGTGGAAAATCCTTTGCATCTCTTTCCACTGCCCAGCTATAATGGATAAGTTAGCACGAAAAGGAGTAATTTTTGCAAAAGGCCATCATAGAGTAGATTCAATCGGCTTTTTTGCATTCCATAAATGACATTCCAACCCAATGCAACTCTGCTTAAAAAAATTAAGGTCTAAAACATCTATTTAGCCGACCATACATGACTGGTACTTTTCCATTTGAAAAATGGATGAAAGCAGCTACAAGCACCTGAGTTATTAAGTGCTGGTCAAGTTTTCAAGATTGAAAGTAGAGATTGCGTTCAAACAAGATTCTGATCCGAGGGAAGACATATGTTAAAAACGCATACATGCGGAGAATTGGGCGTCGAGCAAGTGGGGCAACGGGCAACGCTTGCAGGCTGGGTCAACCGCCGCCGTGACCATGGCGGATTGATCTTTATCGACTTGCGCGATCGTTTTGGCTTGACCCAAGTTGCTGTAGACAGCGAAACGCAGGCAGCCGCCCATGCCATTGCCTCACAGGCACGCAATGAATACGTGTTGCAAATCAGCGGTATTGTCCAGCGCCGTCCGACAGGTGGTGAAAACCCCAATCTAGTGACCGGACAGATTGAGCTGATCGCCGATTCGGTAACCATTCTCAATCCGGCCAAGACGCCGCCACTGTACGTGAGCAATGAAAATGACGAGATGGATGAGGCCCTACGGCTCAAATATCGCTATCTCGACCTGCGCCGCCCCAAGATGGCGCAAAATCTCACCTTACGCCACAACATGGTGCGCTATATCCGTGAATATCTCTCCAATCGCAACTTCCTAGAGATTGAAACGCCAATTCTGCTCAAGAGCACACCGGAAGGGGCACGCGACTTTATTGTTCCTAGTCGTCTGCAAGGCGGAAAATTTTACGCCTTGCCGCAAAGCCCGCAACAGTTGAAACAACTGTTGATGGTCGGCGGCATCGAACGCTACTTCCAGATCGCCCGTTGCTTCCGCGATGAAGATCTGCGTGCCGACCGTCAACCTGAATTCACCCAGCTTGACCTAGAAATGAGCTTTGTCGATCAGACCGATATCCGTGGATTGATCGAGCCGATGCTGATCGAACTGCACAACAAATTCCATACCAAGAAGATCCAGCAGACTCCTTTCCCGATCATTACCTACGCCGAGTCGATGGACAAATATGGCATCGACCGACCGGATCTACGCTTTGGCTTGCAACTCTTCAACGTAGGTGCGATTGTCAAGGAGAGTGGCTTTGGCGTCTTCAAGAATGCGCTGGCGGCTGGTGGCGAGGTGAAGGGTGTCCTCTATCCCGGTGGGGCCTCGATTCCACGCAGCCAAATCGACGAGATGACCGAGTTTGTCAAGCGTTATGGGGCTAAGGGGCTTGCCTGGATTGGCGTGACGGGTGATGTCAACAGTGGCAACCCAGCCGATGCGCTCAAAAGCCAGATTGCCAAATTCCTCAGCGCGGACGAGTTACGCGGCATTGTGGCTGCCAGCGGAGCGCAAGTTGGCGACTTGATCCTGCTTGTGGCAGACAAACCCTCGGTCGTGGCGCAAAGCCTGTGCAATCTGCGCCTGGACATCGGCAAGCGCTGCAACCTAATCGATCCGACAATCAACGCCTTCTGTTGGGTGGTTGACTTCCCCTTGCTTGAATATTCCGAGGAGGAGAAGCGCTGGTCGGCGGTGCATCATCCCTTTACGAGCGCCCGCGACGAAGATTGGGACAAGTTAGAAAGTGACCCGGGCAGTGTGTTGGCCAAAGCCTACGATGTGGTGATGAATGGCTGGGAGATCGGCGGCGGCAGCATTCGTATCCACCGCAGCGAATTGCAAGACCGACTCTTTGCTCGCATCGGCCTGAGCAAGGAGCAGACCCAGAGCCAATTTGGGCACTTGCTCGAAGCTTTTCAATATGGTGCGCCGCCCCACGGTGGTATTGCGCTGGGCATCGACCGCTTGGTCACACTCTTTGCCGAGGCAGGCAGCATTCGCGAGGTCATCGCCTTCCCCAAGATCTCCTCGGGTGCCGACCTGATGCTCGACACACCCTCAGAAGTGACCGAAGCGCAGTTGAAAGAGCTTTCGATTGCAGTGAGGATGCAGAAAGAGAAGTGAAACGTGATGCGTGATGCGTGAATTGTTGATCATCTCCATTCAAAAGTGCAAGAGAAGGGTGGATAAAACTTTAACTTCACGCATCACGTTCCATTTTCAAACAACGCCCCTTGCCGATGACTTTCGGTGGGGCGTTTTATTTTTAGCGCTTCGAGGTCAACCCCTTCGTGGCGGAGCAGCCATTCTTTGCGATGAAGACCACCAGCATAGCCAGTAAGCGTACCATCAGCACCGATGACGCGATGGCAGGGCACGACAATCCCGACTGGGTTGAGTGAATTGGTGTTGCCTACAGCACGCGCAACCGATCCAATCTTCTTGGCCAATGCGCCATAGGTGGTGACTGTACCCAACGGAATTTCACGAAGCGCATTCCATACTGTTTGCTGAAAGGGCGTTCCACCCGTGTCGACTGGAATCGTATCGATGATGGTCAAATCACCATTGAGATAGGAGCGCACCTTGCTGCTAAAGCCATAGGGATCGCTCTCTGCTTGACGCACAAAGTTGCCCAGTCGTCCGGTCAACAACCGTTGCATCCGCTCATCATACTCGCCGAAGTCAAGTGAGCAGAGTTTGCCGTCGTGTGCTGTCAGCAAAATCGTACCAACTGGGGAATCGAAGTGATCAAAAAGTAGTTCAGTCAATGGCAAGTCTCCGGACTCACTTTACCTTTTGGAAAGTAATCTCATAAGAGTAGTGAATGCCCTGTATCGGCCAGCCACACTTGACATCAATCGTCGGGCAAACGGAATATTCGTAATCAAGGCCGCCCAATCTGCCGACAATGTCGGGCAAGTGAGGGAAGGCAAGTCCCATCTGATTGGAGACCTGGCTGGTTACTGGGCCAGAAGGGTCAGAGAGAACATGTAGCTTGAAGGATTCATAGTACATGGTCACTTCGGCTTTGCCGGGTCCCTTGCTGCCCATCACGATCTGACTTTTGTCACCTACCAGGTTTTCGACAACCGCCCCATCTACGCCGTTGCCGTTTTGATCCAACACCGTAATAAAAATCATATGTTGCGCACGGCTATCACGAATGCCACCATTGTTTTCGTCTTTACCCAACACCTTGAAGTGTACAATCTGATACTGCGCATTCGGGTTGAAGTCGCCCAGGCTGGGATCGCTCGGTACTGGCGTTGCAGTGGGCGCGGATGACTCAGGTGCAGCGGTTGGCTGGACAGCGACTGGCAGCGGCGTCGGCTGAATCGGCGTTGGAATCTCATCAGCCACGGCCACCTTGTCGGCATTGGTCACGGTGGCGAGCTGACCAAAGATCCAGCCTTGTTGACCATTAACACAGCAGACCTGCCACCAATCCTTCTGGGCGCTGACGGCAAGCAAGGTAAAGGTTTCCCCCTTCGCCGCGGTACCGATCGCTTCAAAGGTGATATCAGGCCCGCTACGAATGTTGATACTGTCGCCAGTCACGGTGAGGAGCGCATCGGTCGAAGGTGTAATGGTTGCTGTAGGAGCGACGCTCGCAGCCTCTGCCGTCGTGGGCGTGGCGACGAGCGCGACTTCGGTTGGGGCGCTGGTGGATGGGGTGTTTGCTGGAGCTGGAGTGGTCGGCGGCGGGGCAATGACAGCCGTTGCCGTGAAGGTAGGTACAGCGACATGAGTCGGCGTAGGTGTAGGTTCCTCGGCACCTGAGCCAAAGATGCTTCCACAGCTTGTCAGCGCAACGAGCAAAAGGGAGAGCAGGAAAAGTGTGTAGGCTTTACGCAAGACGGAGAGAAACACAAGATTTCTCATCGAAAAAGCCCTCGTCGAAATGACATTTCTTGTAGATCGTGGTTTGGGGAGTAGCAACTTCATAGAACGACTCGCTCTGCTTTCCATTTCCAAATGTCCTCGGCATGTTCCAGATCATGCATCGACATGGAGTAGATAAAACCAGACATGGCAAAGGGTCTTCCCCAGTCGATGTCTGCTGTACTGGAGAGTTCTTCATCGTTGGCTTTGTCGAACAGACGCAGGACTTTGCGATGATAGGTAGTCAGCCAGTCAACGATGGCAATCATGTCGAGATCGCTGCGTGCTGCCAGCAACCGCGCATTGATGCTGTCGGTAGTCTCTTGCTCCTGAAACTTCCATTCAGCAATTGTATCAAGTTTTGGATCGGGCCAGCCTTTAAGGACTTTATACTCATACTCATTCCAACTCAGGACATGGGTCAGCACATCTCGGATCGACCAAGTGCCACAGACCTTAGTCGTCAAAATGGTTGCCTCATCCAATCCGCCGATGCTATCCATCAGGGTCGTATATTGTTGGATGATAAAACGGCGCAGCGATTGGCGCGTCCAGCGATCAAGCGAGCCACAGTAGTCGCTCAGTTCGTTGTGATGCCCTTGAGTATGGCGAACCATGTGTTGGAAAAGTTTGAGCGGTGAGAGGGTGCGCTCGCCCTCGGTTAATTCCTGATGAAAAATCTGTACATCAAGATTGCCCACAAAATCGACCATACGCTGACGATTCAGCTCGGCGGTGGCAAGGACCTGGGCCAACGACTTGCTCTCATCCTCCCTAGCACGTTGATCGTTCGCTTGCCAAGCTTCACGGATATTGCGTGGCAGTGGTTGGCCCCGGAGCAAAGCTTGCATCCGTGCTGTCTGCGCCTCATCCCAAAAGGCAATGTGGGCGAGCAGTGCTTTAGGGCACCAACCATTGTTCATACGCCCGCTATCGATCTCCTCGGGCTGGAGTTGGGCCAAGGTTTTGCACAGCTCACGAAAACTCGCGCTGAGTTGGGCAGCGACTTCTGCCGCTGTAGGTTCGGCTGATATGGGCGTCATCCTGTTGCCTTTCTCAATTGTATTCGGGCGCATCCCATTCTGAGATACACCTTATGCATCCGGATGTATCTCAAGTTTGGGGCAAAGTCAGAACCACGAGCGTGAGCAAGTGGCAGCCAGTCGCTCACGCTCGTGGTTCTGACAGACTCGCACCCATTCTGAGATACACCTTATGCATCCTGCTAACTTGCTCAATTCTGGAACCATGATACACTGATTTGGTAAGTTGTAGACAATCCAAATCAAGGAGAAATTTATGCCAACCATTGAAAAACGCCCCTTTGGTCGCACAGGGCATATGAGTAGCGTAACCCTATTTGGCGCAGCAGCGCTGGGACAGGTGACGCAAAAAGAAGCGGACCAAACCCTCGAGGTGTTGCTGGAATATGGCATCAATCACATCGACACAGCAGCCAGCTATGGCGACGCCGAAGAGCGCATCGGCCCCTGGATGAAGGAACATCGCGATAAGTTTTTCCTGGCAACCAAGACAGGAGACCGTGACTATAAGAGCGCCAAGAAGAGCATTGCTCGTTCACTCAAGCGCATGCGAGTGGATCAAATCGACCTGATCCAACTCCACGCTCTCGTCCACCCGGATGAATGGGAGTTGGCGATGTCGGCAGATGGCGCGCTCAAGGCATGTATCGAGGCGCGCCAACAGGGATTGGTCAAATATATCGGCGTCACTGGACATGGACTGAATATTGCCGCCATGCACCGGCGAAGTCTGGAGCGTTTTGACTTTGACTCGATTTTGCTGCCCTATAACTTTGTGGTGACGCGCGATAAGCGCTATTCGGATGATTTCGAGCGCACAGTAAAGCTAGCTCAAGAGCGCAATGCCGCGGTACAGACAATCAAATCGTTGTTGCGCGGTCCTTGGGGCTTGACCGATCGCTTTGCCAGCACCTGGTACAATCCGCTCACTGATCAGGCAGATATTGACCGTGCGGTGCATTGGGTGATTGGTCGCCCAGGCATCTTCCTCAACACGATTGGCGATATCCACATCCTTCCCAAGGTATTGGACGCTGCCAGCCGATTCCAACGCCGCCCCTCCGATGATGAAATGAACGCCATGATGGGCGAACAGAAGATGGCGAATTTGTTTGCGTAAAAAGGGTTGCAGAGTGGCAAAGTTGAAAAGTGGCAGAGTCTCTTCACTTTGCAACTTTGCCACTCTTTCCTCACCCTCCGAGCTTTGAAAACCCCTCGCCAATGGCCTGCTGTGTGCTGTCGATAACGACAAAGGCCGAGGGATCGACGCGATGGACGATCTGCTTGAGTTCGTTCACTTGGGGCCGGTAGATCGTGCACAGAATCACAGTGCGGGTCTCGTGAGTATAGCCACCGACACCTGGCCAGAAAGTAACGCCGCGACCTAACTCCTGCATCAACACTGGAATCAGTGCATCCTGCTTTGTGGTAATGATAGTGGCTGTGTAGGCACGACTCGGCCCTTCCAAGACATAATCAGCAGCCAGCCCGCTCAACAAGAGGGTCAGCAGGGCATAGAGTGCCACTTCCCAGCCAAAGACCAAGGCCGCTGCCAGCACAATGCTGCCGTCGACAAAAAGATAGACCTGGCTAAGCGGAACCCCGGTCTTCACCTGGATCAGGCGACCGATAATCGCCGTGCCGCCTACAGTTGCGCCTACGGCGTAAGTCAGTCCACCACCAATGCCGTCGACCAATCCGCCATAGATGGCGCTGAGCAGCAAATCGTTGGTGATCGGCCAACGGTCCAGATACATCTGAACATACGCCGGCAAATATTCGATGGCGACAGAATAGAGGAAGACCGAATAAACTGTTCCTAGCAGAAAACGCCAGCGCCCAAGATAAAAGAAGCCGATCAGGAGCAATGGCAGATTCATGACCAGATAGAACGCAGCCACTGTAATGTTTGGGAAAAAGTGGTTGACAATGATCCCAACGCCACTTACACCACCCGCGGCAATATTATGCGGCATCAGAAACACAGCAAAACTAAAGGCAGAGACCATAACGCCCAAGGTCAAGATAACCCAGCGGCGAATCTCTTTGCCGATTTGGATAAAGTGATTTCGCTTCATTGTCTTGGGATCAACCAACTACAACCATTCCAACAGACTATCCGCTCGTGCCACAACGATGTCCGCATCGCTCAAGCTGTTGGCCGTGCCCAACCCGGTTAAGACACCAGCAGTTGCCATCTCCATTGCCCTTGCCGCTCGCAGGTTGACGTCTGTATCGCTCACCATCAGCACTTGTTCTGGCAGCGCATCAAGTTTTTGCAGGGCGAGCGCCAACGTGTCACTCTGCGGCAGAGAATTACGCACTTCATCACGAGTGACGATTGCAGCAAACAGCCCTTCATCCAAACCATTTTCGTCTAGGAATTGTGCGATCTCCGCCCGGGTACGTACCGTCACCAGTGCCAGGCGATATTTCATCCTCAAGTCGATCAACACTGCTTGGATCTCTGGCTGCAATTGATATTGACCAGGCAGGGGGAAGCCGCGCAACCAGTCAAGAATTGGCTGCATCCGTTCCAGATCGCGCTGAAGTTTGAGTCGCCACAGTTGACTCGCCACGAAGTTGGTCAACCCTTCTAGCATAATCAGGAGACGGCGCATAGCGGCTTTGCGATATTCGGTGCGCACAATCGGATCGAGCCAGCGGATCTTTGTATCTGCCCACTCCAGTGCTTGCAGATCCAGCTCACTAACGACCCCTTCTAGATCGAAGACGATCACTTCGATTTTGCGGCCTGCAATTAAGCCGGGAATGCGGATCGCTGTCTGTGCATGGCGCAGCGGCTCAAAGGGTTGTTGGTCGGTCAACTTGCGGTAAAGATAGTTGATCAAGATGCGAGCGCTGGCAATTGTCGGGGCAGCCAACAGCACGCCCAACACACCGAAGGCCAGTGCGCCGTTAATAATCCCAGCAAATGTCACGGCTGGGTGCAACTTCACACGCCCACCTACAAAGCGTGGGATAAAGTAGACGCTCTCAATCTGCCCAATAATGCCATAGATCAATCCAACCACAATCGCAAAGGGCAGGTGGCCAAGCGGGAGCCAGTTGGAGCCAGAGAAGAGCGCGCTCATGGTGCCGATAGTTCCACTAATCGCAGGGCCAATCGATGGCAAGAGTTCCATCAGACCCGCCAGGAGTGCCAGACCGCCCGCATTCGGCATTCCCACAATCACCAGTGGTATCCAGGTGACAACGGCAGTAACAATGCCCAGAATGAATTGTCCACGCAGAAAGGCCTGCCAAATGGCACCCAATTCGCCCACCAGCCGGCGAAACTCCTCCTGATAGTCCAGCGGTACAAGGTCAATCACAAACCGTTGAAAGCGATTCAAATCTTTCAGTAGCCAATAAGAGAGTACAAGCGTATAGACAATTGACAGCACCCCAGTGGTCACACCCCGCACGATCGGGGCGGGACTCACGGCGGCAAAGAGGCTGCGCAAAATATTGCCGGATTCATCCAGCAAATTGGTCAGCGAAAGGCGAAAGGGGCCAACGGTCAACAACGGTCCGCCCGCCGAACGCAATTGATTGAGCAGTTCTGTCAAGGTGTCATCCAACGACGAGGATAAGGCGAGAAAGCGCGGCACAAATAAGGCTGGCATCAGGGCCAGCAGAAGCAAAACAGCCGCGTACACGACCAAAACGGTTATACCCCGTGGCCAGCCTGTTCGCTGCTGCACCCAATTTACGGGATAGCTAAGAATGAATGTCAGTAAAAATGCCACAATCGTCGGCGCTATCATTGCCCGGAATGTGACAAAGAGTGCAATGGTTATGACGATCAAGGTAGAAACAACTGCAATTTTGGTAAAGTTGTTCCAACGTGGCGAGTTCATAAGTGCTCCGACTTACAGATATAGGTAGTTTTTAAAGCTCAGTATAGCGGGCTAGCGAGATTTTATTCAAAATGGAAAAGCAGCAAAGTCGCAGTGTTGCAGCGTGGGAAAGTGACCACTCACGCCACCACTTTGCCACTCTGCAACTTTTCAACTCTGTTTCTGGCTTTGACGTTCGTAGTATTCCGGCGCTATACTAGACGGCGTGTTAGACAATCCTTGTACGAAATTCATACGCATTACCTTGACACTCTCCGTCTTGCTCTGCCAGCTTTGCAGCAGCACTCTTCCGCTGTGGGCACAGGGTACACCGGATGCAGGTGCCATGGAAACACCTGAAGCATCACCTACCTCAACTCCTGAAACACCCTTGCCAACTGTAGAAGCCGCTCTGACCAACGATGTGTGGGTTAAGGCGCAGGTCGATACTTTGTTATCACGAATGGGTCCGGCGGATCGCGTTGGGCAGCTTTTTATTGTTGGCTTTCAAGGGAATGACACCACCTTTGACATCAATGGCGAGAACAACAGCCTTAGTGATAGGGTTCTCCAACTGATCTATGCCTATCGTGTGGGCGGTTTTGTGCTGAGCCCACGCAATGGTAATTTTTCCAATGCCAAAAGTACGGATACACCGCGCCAGGTAGCGACGTTGGTGAATCGCCTACAATCGGTCGCCTACGGGATCGTGCTGCCCGAGGGTCAAGAGTTTCAACCGGTCCCCAATGAACCCTGGCCGCCACCCAATCTTACCTCGATGGAACAGGAGGTAGATCGGCCACCACAGAATCTACCGCTTTTTATCGCAGTCGAGCAGATGGGCGACAGTTTGAACGCAACCGCCTTGCGCCAAGGCGGCTTTACCGAATTACCATCACCTTTGGCTGTTGGCTCAACTTGGAATCCTGATTTGGCAGAGCAGGTCGGCGAGATCACGGGACGGGAATTGCGTGCCGTGGGCGTCAATCTGCTCTTGGGGCCGAACCTGGATGTGGTAGACGCCCCCCGTTCCGATGCAGTCGGTTCACTGGGACTCTTTTCGTTTGGCGGCAATCCTTATTGGGTAAGCCGGATGGGGCGTGCCTATATCGCTGGCATCCATTCTGGAAGTAACGGTCGCGTCGGCACCATTGCGCGTTATTTTCCCGGTCAAGGGGATGTAGATCGTATGCCAGACGAGGATGTGGCCACGATTCAGAAAAGCCGCGATGAACTCGAGCGCACGGCGCTTGCACCCTTTGCTAGCGTGACTGCACATGCCTGGACTCTCAACAGCAATGATCCCAGACAGGCTGCTACTGAAGGATTGATGTCCAGTCACATGCGCTTTGCGGGTCTGCAAGGCGAAGGTTCGGGGCATGCGGTTCCCCTGAGTCTCGATTTGGAGCTGCCCGAGTTGATGAGTATGGATCGCTTTAAGGCATGGCGCGACAACGGTGGTGTCATGATGAGTGGATCGCTGGGCGCGCCTGCGATCCAGCGTTTCTACGATCCATCGCTGAAAGAATTCCCTGCGTCCCGAATCGTCCAATCCGCCTTCGACGCTGGCAACGATCTGCTCTTCCTGGATCGTTTCGCCCTAACCGACGATTGGGAGAGTCAGTTCAACAATATCAAGACTGCGATTAGCTTCTTTCAAGATCAGTACACAAAAGACCCCAATTTTGCGGCCCGAGTCGATAGCTCAGTGCGGCGCATTCTTTACCTCAAATTACATCTCTATCTCCATCCTGGACAAGATATCGGCACCAATACCCCAGCGAATGCGCCATTAATTCCGCTCTCGAATGTCCTGGTGCCCCAGGATGATCTGTCACTCTTTGGCAGTGACCTACAGGATCAGGCGCGCATTACTGTGAGCGAAGTGGCCCGTGAATCGATCTCCCTGCTCTATCCCGATCCGCAACTGCAACCCGATCCGCTGCTCTTGGCTCCCCAGCCGCAGGACAAGGTCGTGATCTTCACCGATTCACGTCTGCTGCGTGAATGCGAGAGTTGTATGGCGGAGACAGCCGTTGGACCCGATGAAATCGCCAAAACCATCGACCTCTTTTACGGTGAAAATAGCACAGGTCGTTTGCCAGCCAGCCAGGTAACAAGCCTAACCTTTACCGACCTCAACGAACTACTGGATGCTGCGGGTAACAGTCAACAGATCTCACAGACCACAACGGTTTCGCCATCGGTTGCACTTCAACAGCCAAGTGCAGCGCTTACAGATACGGTCGATGCACCCGAAGGGAACGGCAATTCGAATCAGGTAGACAAAAACGCAAAGAATGAGATGAAGATCGCCGAAGCACATTGGCTGATCTTTGCCATGCTTGATATCGATCCCGATCGCTATCCCAACAGCAATGCGCTGCGCCGCTTCTTACGGCAACGGAGCGAGCAACTCAAAGATAAGAAGATCGTAGTGCTGGCATTAGGCCCACCCTATTTCTTAGACGCGACAGAAATCAGCAAACTCACAGCCTATTATGGTGTGTATAGCAGGGGCAGAGAGTTTATCGAGAACACGGTTCGTGCGCTCTTCCGCAGCCTTGCGCCATCAGGTGCCCCTGCCGTCGACGTCCCTGGCACGCGCTTTGCCCGGCTTGTCGATCGTCTACAACCGGATCCAACCCGGAAAATTCCAATTAGATTATTGCGTAACGAGGAGATCATCCTACAAAGCAACGCCGAAAACTTGGATAACAATGCCTTCACTGCAGCAATTGAAAGCGATGGCAACAATTCGGTGACGGTCGAAATTGGCCCGATTTTGGACCAAAACCAGAAAATTGTCGTTGACGGAACCGAGGTTATCCTCAAACTTACCACAGAGAATGGCACAGCACTCCCTGAAACATTGTCGCTTATGACCAGTGACGGAATGGCGCACCGAGATATCGTTCTGGATCATGCTGGAGTACTGCACATTTCTGCCCTAGCGGGCAGTGCAACAAGCGGTGATATCCTCAACCTGACCGTGCGTTTAAACCAAGGGGCGACTGCCAACAGTCAACAAGGCACAGTTTCCAACGCAACCAACATTTCCACCAACATTCCAGTCTCAGAATCAGCGCCAATTTCCACACCATTGATCGATGAAAAGGCGACGGCGGTCTCGCCAGAACGTCCCATCAACGTCGTGACTTTGGTCTTGTCACTGCTCACAATTGGAATCGTCCTTAGTGTACTTCTCTTAACACAAATCCGGGTGTTGCCCAGGATGACGCTGGTCAACAGCATGTGTTGGGCCACGATCTGTGGTCTCGGAAGTTACATTGTTTATGGTTATGGGTGGATTCCGGGAACCCAATGGTTAGCGTTGACATTGCGCGTGCTCGGTGCGCCTATCATCGTTTTTATCAGCATGTTAATTCCGCTGCTCTGGCTACAACTACGCGAGTTGGTTCAAATCCGCCCGCCCCAAGCCGGATAAGGGGCGAACTTTAGAGTCGCACACTCTTTAGAGCCCCTTACTGACGTGCGGGGCTCTAAAAATCGTCCATCTCTGAAATATATCCAAAGAAAATCAGCCAATTGACAGATAAGGGTACAATTTCGTATACTTTCAGGTATACCACATACGGTGCAAATTTTGCTTCTTTTACAATCCGTGTCGGACACACTCTTCCCGCTGTCCATTCAGGTTCAATCCTGGAATGAAAACACAGGTTCTCTTCGAGGCAACCCTTATTACAAGCAAGATTTGATGCTGTGTGCAGTCGTAAAACATCATCTTTTTTCCTCAATTCGTTTCATTCGGTCAAAGGAGGCAACTGTTCATTATGAACCGTCGTGAAGAAGAATTTCTTGTGCGCAACGCACTTGCAAGCCAACTCCAACGCGGACGCATTAACCGTCGCCAATTCATGATGCGCACCATGGCAGCCGGGCTTGGCTTAGCCGGCATCAACGCCATGATGGGCGCTTGTGCAGCCCCGGGTGCCGCTCCTGCTGCAAGCGGTGGTGGTGCGCCAATTTCGACAGCGCGTCCCTTCTCCCCCACATTCTATCAGTGGATTTTGGATCTACATCCTGCCATTCCCGGCATCAGCGACAAGTTCGGCGTAAAGCCCGAAGTTGCTCCTGTAGAAGGCTTTGGCATTGAGCGCTTTGTGGCCGAAGCCAAGAACAAAGAGAGCACCTGGGATGTCTACATTGGCATGACGCCCTTCGTGGAAATGACACAGTTCATTGAGGCAGGCGTGATCGAGCCGTGGGACAACTACATTCCCAAGGACGTCATTGATGACTTGCTGCCTTCGATCCGCGCCGAATGTACAGTTGATGGCAAGCTCTACAGTTGGCCCTTCCTGCTCGACGTGATCGGCATGGGCTGGAATTCGGCAATCACCGACAAGGCGGGCATCACTACCGTACCGACAACCTGGGATGAATACCTGGCGGCCTCACAGACGGTGGTCGATTCGGGTGCAGCACCCTACGGCTGTGTCTTCGATGATCGTGGCTGGCGCTCGTTGGCCCCGTTTACCCACAGCTTGAACTCGAATGTCTACACCAAAGAAGGGCTCTTCGACTTCACCAGTGAGTATTCCATCGAAGGCTTGAAATTGATGAAGAAGATGGCGGCATTGACGACGCCAGACTTTACGGCTGAAGGTTCAACCGACGGTGGTGTCAATGGTACCCCGGATGAGGTGGCTTTTGCGGCACAGAAGGCAGCGTATCACACCAAGTACTTCAATGCCCCCCTGCGTATGGCGCAGCAGGGTGGTTTTGATGACAAGCTGAAGTTGGCAGCACTGCCCAAATTTGCCAATGGTGAAGGCTCTACCGTCTTCTGGACAACTGGCATCTGCTTGCTCAAGTATGGTCAGAACAAAGAGAAGGCCGCCGAATATCTCAAAACGCTTACCTACGATAAACAAATTTGGAAGGATTCGATTGTCGGCACTGAGACCGCTCACCCCGGGCAGTTACCGCCCTATGCTTCGATCTATGCCGATTGGGAAGCCAACAAGCCAGATTGGATGCCAGAGTTTGTCGGTCTCGTACGCGCTCAACTCGACAAGGCAAAGGCGATCAACAATCATCTCTTTGGCTTGCAACAATTCGTGATTGGTCGCCCGATTTGGGACAAGTACCTCACGGGTGAATCTGATGATCCGATGGCAGTGATGGAAGAAGTGACCGCTGCCGTCAAGGCTGAATTGGAGAAGGCCAAGGCGTAATACTGTGGCGAATTGCGAGTGGCGAGTGGTGGGACCTTA
The DNA here is from genome assembly GCA_046328715.1 of Caldilineaceae bacterium. Taxonomy (GTDB): domain Bacteria; phylum Chloroflexota; class Anaerolineae; order Caldilineales; family Caldilineaceae; genus JAXLWB01. The sequence continues at coordinate 234,294 of JAXLWB010000009.1, forward strand.
CTGACGTGCGGGGTTCTGACCGCCACTTGCAATTCGCAATTCGATACTCACATGCCCCTTCTTGACCATTTCTATCCATCTATCCGAGTTCAATAACATTGGTTCATCATGCCTGGGCAAGATTTATGCCTTTGGTCTGATGAATTTCCCATGCTCAGAATTGTGGCAATTGGGTCATTCCCTCATTTCCAATCACCCAATGATAAGGTTGAATTGTTTTAAAGATGAGCACAACAACTTCCAAAGTATGGCGTAACAGCCTGCGAGCTGCCGAAAAGGGCAAGAAAGGAAGCTGGCGCAACTGGTTTTTTCTGGTACCTGCCGCCTTTTTCTTTTTGGGCTACATGGTTTTCCCAATCATGCGTGTTGCATGGTTGAGCTTTACAAACTACAAATTCCTCAGCACAGAACCGGCCCAATTTGTTGGCCTGAATAACTACATCAATGCCTTCAAAGATCCGCTTGTCACCACCGGACTATGGCGTGCCCTGGAATTTACGATTATGTTTTTGCCAGGCACAATCTTTTTGCCTCTCTTTCTCGCCGTATTGGTAGATCGTGTAAAAAATGAGCGACTTGCCACCTTTTACAGAATCGTCCTATTGATCCCGGCGGTAATTCCTGGCCCGCTTGTCTTTGTGTTATGGGCCTGGATGTACAATTTCCAGATCGGGCCGATCAACTACGTTCTGGTGGACGTGTTGGGGATTTTTACAGCAAAGACTGCACCGCAATGGATGGGCGGCACTGACCTCAGCCTGATTGCCGTGGTGATTATGGAAGTTTGGTGGGGGTTGGGCTATCACACCATCTTCTTCCTGGCAGGGTTGGCATCGATCCCCAAAGAGCTTTACGAAGCGGCACGCATCGATGGAGCCAATGAGTGGCGCATCTTTTGGAGCGTGACCATTCCTCGTCTGCGCCCGATTTTAGCGGTGTTGGTGGTATTGCGCTTTGGCACCGCTATGGCCGTGATCGACGAATATCTGATCTTTGGTGGCTTCAGCCGCACTTCACCAACCTATACCTGGACCGTCTATATGTACGACAATGCCTTCCGCATCGGTAAGTGGCTGCAAGGCTATGCTTCGGCCATCGGCTGGCTGGGAGCCTTGGGTATGATGGTCGTGGTGGCGGGATTGCTGTATATCTTCCGCGATCAGGATAATGGGTAATTATTAATGAGGACTATCCTCTCACCAATTGGGTAGTCTTGGCGATTGAATTTCACGTTTCACGCATTACGTATCAAACATCCTATGGCACAAGCAACTCTTACACGTACAAATCATCGGCGGCAACAAAACTTGGCAGTTATTTTCCGTCATGTGGTGATCAATTTCTTTATGGTGATCATTCTGTTGCCGATCGCCTGGGTATTGCTGCTTTCGATCAAATCTTTGCCCGATGCCTATTCGGGCAAACTGTGGCCCGAGAATTTTGACTTTACTCACTATGCCTATGTGCTCGACAAGATCGATACGCTGCCGACCAACTTGTTCAACAGTGTCTATGTTACTCTCGCCACCGTAGCCATCACGAGCATCTGTGCGATCCTGGCCGGTTATGCGCTGGTGCATCTTGAACTGCGTGGACGTGCTGTAGTAATTTTGTTACTCACGGCGACGCTCTATTTCCCCACCCGTGTCGTCTCGCTGATTTCCATTTACTATATTCAGGACGCGGTCAATCTGCTCGACACGACGACCGGTTTGATCCTGCCCTACGTGACGCTCAACTTGGCGATCAGCATTTTGATCATGCGCGGCATCTTTGAGCAGATTCCACACGAGTTGGTCGATGCGGCCAAAGTCGATGGCTGTACTGCCTGGCAAACGTTGGTACGTGTCATGTTGCCGTTGATCAAGAATGGGCTAGTAGTGATTGTCGTCGTCAACTTTGTCTCTGCCTGGGGGGAATATCTGCTGGCGGCTACGCTGACCAATAGCCAAGATGTGCGCACCTTGCCCGTCGTGTTAGCGTCGGCACACGGCGGTTTGGGTGCCTGGGCCTGGCCGCGCATCGCCGCAGTCTATATCATTGCCATCACGCCGGGAATTATTGTCTTTGCGTTTTTGCAGAAGCTGTACTACAAAGGTTTAACTGAGGGTGCACTAAAATTCTAATCTGTTGTGTAATATGCCATTATATTTGTATGAAAATGTATATAGCTCTGATTCAGTGCCACAAGGATGGCAACCCAGTAAGACGAGTCCTCTGAAATACCCTGTACGAAATTCAGAGGTAGCTCGTTACCTTCGTCAGTTGCTACCTGAAGTGGCAAAAGGTAATTAAACAAGGGAATTTGGGCGAAATTCATTACTTTGAACATGAGTCAGGACGTGTTGCCGGAGTTAAATTCTTCTCCAACAAATAGCTATGAAAAACCAAATTCAACTCAAAACTCTGTTGTCTGACGAGGGAAAGTCAGCGGCGGAAAAATTGTCTTTATTCGCCCTTCTGAATTTGGGTGTGCTAGAGTCTTTATCCACTGGATTAATCAGCGCATCTGATGCAAATCAGATCTTTTTCAACGCTGAAAATTGTCTTTTTGTAAGACACCAACTACGTAGTAAGCGCGCTGATGAAATCATGGGCTATGGCGTGCAATTGTCAGATTTGTTTGATGTGTTGCCTCCATCTCAGGCACAGCGCGAATTCCAACGTGAATTACAAACAATGCGTTCCCTTTCATTATCTCTACTCGAAGAAAAACAACTCGCAGCATAATAGGTTTTTGCCATGCAATTCGATCTTCTCATTAAAAATGGCACAGTCATCGACCTCGCTTCCGGCTATCATGGACAGCTCGATGTTGCCATCAAACGCAATCGTATCGCCGCGGTGGAAGACAATATCTCCGCCGACTCCGCCTATCGTGTGATTGATGCCAGTGGACAAATTGTCACGCCAGGTTTGATTGACCTGCACACACATGTTTACCACGGTGGCTCCTACTGGGGCATCTTGCCCGACCCGGTGGCGGCGCGCAGTGGTGTCACGACCTGGCTCGACGTAGGCACGACCGGCGTCTATAACTATCCTGCACTGCGCGAATATATTATCAAACGCTCAGAGGCAAGAGTCTACACGCTGCTCAACATCTCCGGCATCGGTCTCACAGCCCCCAGTTGGGAACATTGGAACCTCAACTATCTCGACATCGATCTCTGTTGCAAGATGATCGACCTCAACCGTGACAACATTGTAGGGGTCAAATGCCGCATTGATGTCAATACTGTGGGACAAAACGGATTGGAGCCACTCAAACGTGCCCTGCAAGCTGCCGAACGTGTCGGCCTGCCCGTGATGACACACATCGGCGTCGCTGGTCCGACCATCGAAGAGGTACTTTCGCTGATGCGCCCTGGCGACATCCTCACCCACTGCTGCACGGGGCATACGATGCGCATTGCCAAGCCAGAAGTTGGGCTGATCGCCGCCGCCCAACAAGCCTGGGATCGAGGCGTGATCATGGACATTGGCCACGGGGCGGGTTCCTTCTCCTTTGAATCTGCCGAAGCGATGTTGGCCACTGGCCGCAAACCGGATGTGATTTCTTCGGACATTCACCAGTTGGCAATTCATGGTCCCTGTTTCGATCTGCCCACTTGTATGAACAAATTCCTGGCGATCGGTATGTCACTGCCCGATGTAATTGCCGCCACTACCACACGTCCCGCACAAGCAATGGGCATGGCAGGCGAGATCGGTGCGCTGAAGCCGGGGGCGTTGGCCGATGTGGCGATCTTCGATTTGCTGGAAGGCAGCTTTACCTATTACGATGTCTTTATGAATTCACGCACAGGCAAGCAGATGTTGCGCAATGCACTGACCCTCATCAATGGCCGTCCGCTTGCCCAACAATCCGACCCACCGCCCATGGCCTGGATCGAATTGAGCGATGACCAGAAAGCGTTAATGGAGCGTGGTCACACGCCGGAGGCAATGGCAAAATTACACTAATCCTATGAGCAACCAACCGCCCCAACATACAATCCAACCGATTCCCTCTTACTGGCTCGATGGCGAATTTGCCGACTGGCCGTGGAACAAAATCGAGGCGATTTCACTCGTTCGTGCTGAAGATGGCAGCGAACCCAAACAAGCCACGCTCGTGCGCCTCGGCTACAGTGAGGACGCCCTCTACATACGCTTCGAATGTAAGGATCGAGACGTCTGGTGGACGATGGAACAGCACAACGATGCGATCTACGAGGAAGAGGTCGTCGAGGTCTTTATCGAAGCTGGTGCTATCGTGCCTCGTGGCTATTATGAATTCGAAGTGAATCCGGGTGGCATTGCTTTTTGGGCGCGGATCCATAACCCAAACTCCGACCGCAGCACAATCCAGGCGGAGATGATCGACGTTGACACCTGCGGCCTCAACTGGATCGTTGATATCCAGGAGGATGAAAATCGTTGGGTCGCTACCATCGAGATTCCCTGGGAGGAGATTGCCCCGGCTGGTGAGCTACCCCAAGAGTGGCGTGCTAACTTTTACCGCATCGACCGCCCCAGCGCCCCGAAGGATGTCACTACGGTGCCAGGGGCCGAACTGCCTATTCCGCCAGTCACCGAAGATGAATACAGCGCCTGGTCACCCACGCTTGTTACGCCTGCCGATTATCACCAACCAGCCCGCTTTGGGGTATTGACTCTTGGTTAAGGGATCGGTACGCGGATGACACGGAAATAACCGGGATCAATGCGGATAAAACAGATAATAAATCCGCAATAATCAGCCTAATCCGTGTCATCCGCGTACCGATCTCCATTCTCCGTAAACATCGCCACCATGCCACCTGTATTGCAACTTGCCCTCGATGATTTAGATCTGGATCGTGCCTGTGCGCTTGCCTTGCAGCTAGAAGAGTATTTTGGTCTGCTTGAGGCAGGTACGCCGCTGATCAAACGCTATGGCATGGAAGCGGTATGCCACTTGCGCCAAACTGTGCCACACAAACCCCTCGTCGCCGACATGAAGACAATGGACGCCGGTGCACTCGAAGCCAACCTGGCTTTTGATGCAGGCGCAAATATCATGACCGTGTTGGGCTGTGCCAGCAATACGACAATCCAGGCAGCGCTAGATGTCGCCCTACAGCGTCAGCAATCAATAGCCGTAGATCTTGTCAACGTGGCAGACAAAACAACCCGTGCCCGTGAACTTGCACAGATGGGCGTACACTTTATCGCCGTCCACACCGCCTCTGACGATCAACGTCAGGGCCGCACTCCTCTTGCAGATCTGACTGAAGTACGTGCTGCCGTTGATTGTCAGTTGATGGTAGCCGGTGGCATCACTCCGCAAAGCCTTCCTGCGCTCTTGCTGCACAAACCCAACATTTTGATTGTCGGCTCTTTTGTCACCAAGGCCGCAGATCCGCTGGCAGCGGCCCAACAACTCCACGCACTCATACAGCAATCTGTATGACCCACATCACGCTTGCGCCGATCACGGTTGAGAATTGGAAGGAAGCCATCGCCCTCAAAGTGGCACCCGCGCAACAGGCGTTTGTCCCCGAAAACCTTTACTCCATCGCCGAAGCACAATTTTATCCAGAGGCCAAAGCGCTCGCCATCTACAACGACAGTGAGCAAATGGTCGGCTTTGCGCTCTACGGTCGGGACGTACAGCGTGGGAAATGGAAAATTTTCCGTTTGATGATCGATGCAGCACAACAGGGGAAAGGCTATGGCCGGGCAGCAATGGTCCAACTGATTACCGAGATACGCCAACAGCCAGACTGTGATGAAATCTGGATCGCCTATCAGACGCACAATCACAGGGCACGCCGACTGTACGTCAGCCTCGGTTTTCACGAGCAGAGTGACCAAGTAGGGAATGTCACGGCTAAGTTATCTTTTGACTAGTCACATCTCAGATTTAGACAAGAACTTCGCGTAATACATCTGGCCGCGCTAGCGCAATTTTCAGTAACGACTTCGCAGCACCTGAAGGTTCTCGCCGCCCCTGCTCCCATTCCTGTAGTGTCCGCTTGGATACACCCAATAACTTTGCGAACTCCATTTGGGAGAGGCCAGACTTTAGTCGTGCTTCCACTACTGGCGGAGTTACAACGGTGAAACGCCGTCCGCCACCAGACTGAATTTCCTGCACTGCGTCGAGAATCTCTTGGCCAATATTGCGCTCAACACGCTTATGAGTAACTTTAACTTCGCTCATTTTCAAATGCCTCCTTTAGCTTTTTCAGGATATGTCCAGGAATATTCTCAGTCACGTTCTTACCATAAAGCGTTAATAGCCAGATTTCTCCACGGCGAAGTTGTAAGTAATAGACGACTCGAATCCCTCCACTTTTACCTTTTCCAGCTATTCTCCAACGCAGTTTGCGTACGCCACCTGATCCTGGTACTAGATCGCCAGCCTCTGGATAAACAATCAAATAGCCTTGCAGTGCTGTATACTCATCATCAGTTAGATAATCAGCAAGATAGCGAGCGAAAATGGAGGATTCTACAAAAGTAAACATGGTACAATTATACGTCAAAGACGTACAAAAACAAATCCCTCTACAAGCAAAACGCTAACAACGTTGACAATCCCCACCGGCTGATCTATCCTATTCTTAAACCTCAAAAAGAATTCAGCGCTGGAGATAAACCTTATGCTGCAACTTGACCAGCTAATTCGTACGACTCGCCAAATGATTGCTGACGATGTAATGCCGCTCGAAACCGCCTTTTTGCAAGATGGGTTTCGTACTGTATTGCCTACCCTTGAAAAGGTACGCCAAAAGGTAAAAGCCGCCGGAATGTGGGCACCTTTTTTGCCGGCTGAATATGGCGGACTGTCGCTCTCGTTGCCCGACTATGCTCGGCTTAGCGAAGAGTTGGGCCGCACGCCGCTTGGCCACTTTTCCTTTCATTGTCAGGCACCAGATGTGGGCAACATGGAAGTACTGCTCCACCACGGCAACGAAGAGCAGAAACAACGTTGGCTCGCCCCCTTGGCACATGGCGAAATTCGCAGTTGCTTTGCCATGACCGAACCACAACATGCCGGCTCCAACCCGATTTGGCTCAGCACCAGCGCAGTCAAAGAGGGCAGCGACTATGTCATCAACGGCCACAAATGGTTCACCACGGCGGCAGATGGTGCGGCCTTCGCCATCGTTATGGCTGTCACCAATCCCGAAGCGCCTGCCCATCGTCGCGCCAGCCAGATCATCGTGCCGACCGACACACCTGGCTATCAGTTGGTGCGCAACATTCCGATCATGGGCGAACGGGGGGAAGATTGGAATAGTCACGGGGAAGTACATTTTGATAATGTGCGGGTGCCCCAATCCAACCGCTTGGGTGAGGAAGGAGCAGGCTTTGCCCTGGCCCAAGAACGTTTGGGACCGGGTCGTATTCACCACTGTATGCGTTGGATCGGCATCTGCGAGCGTGCCTTCGATTTGATGTGCGAACGGGCGACCCAAAGAGAACTTTCCCCAGGTAAACCCTTGGCGCTGCAACAATCGATTCAACACATGATCGCCGAGAGCCGTGCCGAGATCAACGCAGCCCGATTCCTGGTGTTAGACGCAGCCGATAAAATCGAACATGTGGGTGCCAAGGCGGCGCGTGTCGAGATCTCGCTCATCAAATTTTTCGTGGCAGGTGTGTTAGACAAAGTCGTCGATCGTGCCATCCAAGTGCATGGCGGCCTGGGCATTACCGAAGACACGCCACTTTCCTTCTGGTATCGTCATGAACGGGGTGCCCGCATCTATGATGGTGCCGATGAAGTTCACAAAAATGTCGTCGCCCGCCATGCTCTGCGTCCGTATGGTGTGGATACGAGGGAGTAAAATGGTAAGTGGCAGCGGGTAATTGAGAGATTGGTAACTACGTAATTACCTGATTACCAGTTACAGTCAATAACACGATGATCAGTTGTTCTTGTATCCATAAACAATCACAATGACAGAACCCAGATTCTTAGATCGTTCCAGCCCAGTGCGCACAGGGGAAGAGTTGGATCTATCCCGACTCGAAACATATCTGCTTACCAACTTACCCACTGCTTCGGCTCCCCTGACGATTGAACAATTTCCACGAGGGTATTCCAATCTTACCTACTTGTTGCGCCTGGGAGATCGGGAACTTGTGCTGCGTCGCCCACCCTTTGGGGTCAACATCAAATCCGCGCACGACATGGGTCGTGAGTATCGGATCCTGAGTGCGCTGCATCCTGTCTACCGTAAAGCCCCCAAGCCACTTCTCTATTGTTCCGATTTGGAGATCCTGGGCGCGCCCTTCTATGTGATGGAGCGTGTTCCAGGCATCATTTTGCGCACCCGCATCCCCGATGGGTTAACCATCAAACCGGAGCAGATGCGCCAACTGAGTGAAGCCTTGGTGGATACGTTGGTCGAGCTACACGCAGTAGATTACAACACGGCTGGCTTACATACGCTTGGCAAACCCGAAGGCTACGTGGGGCGCCAGGTAACAGGTTGGATTCAGCGCTACGCCAACGCTCGTACCGATGATCTGCCCGAAATGGAAGCCGCCACCCGTTGGCTCAGCGAACAACTACCTACCATCCCCGACGATGGTCAATCCGCTGCCCTGATTCACAACGACTTCAAATACGACAACGTCATCATCAACCCAGCCGCCCTATCCAATAATCCGCAATCCGCAATCAACAATCTGCAATCGATCTCCGCCGTTCTCGACTGGGAAATGGCCACCATCGGCCATCCGCTGATGGATTTGGGGACGACCTTGGGCTATTGGGCCGAGGCAGATGATGAGCCTGCGCTTCGTAATTTTGGTATTACGGCCTTGCCCGGAAACCTAACACGCCGCCAATTCGTAGATCGTTATGCACGGTTGAGCGGGCGTAACATCGATGCGATTGGCTTCTACCATGTGTTTGGTCTCTTCAAGATTGGCGTGATCATCCAACAGATTTATGCCCGCTACAAACAGGGAGCGACGCAGGACCCACGCTTTGCCACATTGGATCAGCTCGTGGTAGCCTGTGGCAAAACCGCCGTGCGAGCGATGAGTGGCGAGATGTGGTAAGCAGTACCAATTGCGGTTGCAAAAGCCATGAATTTCCCCGTAAATATGGCTGAAATTCATGGCTTTTCAGAGTACTATTGGTATAACAGGGGGAGAAATCATGAGCAAAGAAGCGATGTTTGCGGGGTTGGTGGTAGACGAAAATGGAAAAGCGGCGGGTGTGACCCATGTTGGGCAAAATGCCTGTTATGTAGTGATGGATGATGACTTTAAGCGCCATATCGACGCCGAGCTGGTTGATCGTCAAGTACTACGCTTCTTCCGCGAACAGGTCGATGCCAACCGCGATCTGGCAGTCAACGCTGCACTCGATCAGATGGGCACCAAGGATATCTTCGCCAAGGCCGCCATCGAAGCGTCGATTGACAACATGGAACAAGCCGTCGGCAATCCGATCCCCGAAGATGCTCGACGCATGTTGGGCATGTTTGGCTTTCGCATCACGATTGATGTGCAGGGCAATGTGGTCGATATTAATATGCCTTCTGCCACGGAGGAAGACGGCGAGTGAGAATTCTGCTTATAGGGTAGGAAGCTGCCGAGAAGGAACGAAATCGAGCCGAAAGATTGGCTGAGCAACTGCGTGCGGCTGGAATTGAGCCGGAAGTGTAAAATTGTTCATGAATAAAGCAGGATTCAGGAGTTCCCCCGATGAACGACTTCGAGCAAAACATACCCTCACAACAAACCGACGGTTCCTGGTTTGACCGTTGGTTTGATCATTCACCGCTCCTTCCCACTGGACAAAAGAAAATAGCTTATCAGATTAGTGTCAACTTGCCTGATCATGTTGCCGAATCCAGAGATTTTTAAAGCTGTCTCGCAAAGTTGATGATGGAATCAAATCGATTTGCTCTTGAACAGCCTTCTGATATTGTTGGATAGCGTAGTCTTCGGTAACGGTGTTATGAATGGCATGTGCGCATTGGGCATATACATCATAGAGGAGTGGGGCGTCTGCCAGCGTTTGCTTCTTTTGCTCGAATAACTTTACAGCAAAGCTCGCAAAAGAAAAGGCTTCGTTATTTTGTTGCAGTAGGAGTGCAGCCTCGGCTAAGTGAATGTGACTACGAAATTGATAAATCCACTGGTGCTGTTGCTGAGAATGGTTAAGCGCTTGTTGTGCCCACCGCCCGCCCTCTTCTCCGTTGTGTTTCCGTATGTACAAACTTGCCAGTTCACTGGCAAAGGCAGTGAGTGTCCAGGAATCACCAATCACTTGAAGCGTGTCGTATTGCTGATGTGCGAACTTTAGAGCTTCACCCACTTGATTCTGACAAGCATATAGTTGAATCAGACACAAAACTATCCACCACTCTGCATCCCGCTCACCACTGTTTCTGGCGTAAGTCTGCGCCTTTTGCAGATATCTAGCAGCTTGCTGATATTGCCCAAGCTTCATCCAGGACAATGCCTGATTACCAGCAATTTTGGCTTGCACTGTTGCTATAGGAACACCATTCAGCAAGGTTTCAGCTTTTTGCAAGAGGGTAATAGCTTCACAAAAATTACCAGTGACATTTGTGACCGCAGCCACATTGTTTAGATTGATTGCAGCAGCGAGTGAGTCAACAAGCTTATCGTCTAAAACCATTGCACGCACGTAGTGATGGCGTGCTGACTTGAAATCACCACTTTCCTCACTCGCAACACCTAGTAAACGATGTAAAAGCGAGCGCTGACGATTTTCCTTTGCCTGATCGGCAATTCTCAATGCTTCCTGTGCCAACGCAATGGCCGTTACATAGTCACCTTTGCGCGTTGCCAACCAAGCGCGTCTTGCCAGCAGATCGATCTGTGCTACAGGATCATGGAGTTTATCTGCCAGGGCTTGCATGTAAAGCAGATTTTCGTCCTGCATCTGTCGATCGGCCATCAGATCGAACAATTCGTCATTTTTGCGTCGGATCTCCAGTTCGCGGCGTATATACTCCGGGTTACTACTTTGTGCCAGAGATGAAGTTAGCAACTCTGCTTGCCTGCGCCGTGACTTACTGAGCCGAAGCCCTTGCTGCTTGGCAAAATCGAGCAATTGAACAGAATGGGTAAGACTCATTTCCTTGCACGCCCTTTCATACTCTTCGAAAGTCTGCTGCGCCTGAAGTTGATTCCCTGTTTGGATATATAGCTCGATTAGCTTACGAACCGGCGCTTCCGAGTCTGGTTGACTTTGGTAAGCGCGCTTTGCCCAGTAAAGCGCTTTCACCCGATCTCCAATCGCCTGATATTGCTCGATCAGGGCTGCCATAAGTTCCTGATAACGATGACGTAACGCCTCGCGTTTGGCAAGACACCACTCATCTTCAATACCCGCCAAAAAATCGCCACGGTAAAGTTCAAGAGTTTGCTCTGCTTCTGAAATCCATTGAAATGGTAACGATGGCGTGTTGTGCAATAATTTCCCACTCGTCTCGTCGAAAAGATCAACATCCAGCCAGATTGCTATATTTGGATTGAATTGGACGGCTGTATTGGTCACGAGCAATTGATCGGCTGCATCCTGTAATCCATTGCGCATCCGCCAAACGATGTTGCTAAGTGTCTGCCGTGACCGTTTATCAGAAAGATCAGGCCAAAAGGTTGCTGCCAGTATGTCTCGACGGATTGGTTGTTGCCGATGGTAAACAAGATATGAAAGAACGCGCAAGGAGATGGGGGATTCGTTCAGAGTTGATAACGGTTCGCTGTTTTGTTGGATGACTGGTGTGCCAAGAAGAAAAAATTTGAGCATAAGTGCTGGTCTGTGAGAGATGTATGAGATAGTCAAAATAGTATAGTGAATTTGTTCGATTAATGAAAGGATGTTTAGCAATTGAGGTATTTTATGGCGCACAAAATAGATTCCCGTTTATTTTTCTTGCTTGGCTTGCTTGCGCTCGGACTATGGCTTGTTAATGGTAGCAATCAACTAATCATGCAGCCCTCGGTAGCAATTGCCCAATCTTCATCGCCGCTACCCACACCGACTACGCAAAGTGCAGATGCCTATCCTGCGCCACAATTCTTTCCAACACCCTCGCCACTGCAGCCGATTGTCTGGGACAGATTGCCAGTTTGTAATAACAAACCGTTAAAGGCAGGCGCTTGGTTAGGCTATTTGCAGGGTAGTGCTAAAGACCAACCTACCAGCGACGCGCTCAACAGCCTTTATGTCCGCCAACTGCGCCAATTGAGTAGCGCAATGACCACGCTCAACGATCTCACTGATCTTTACGTTTTATTGTCGATCTCCGATGACAATCCACTGCTAGGTCAGGTTTTGAGACGCGATCTGGCCCTACTGTGGCTCAATTTGATCGATGGTCGGCTGAATCGGGCGACAGAGATCGTATTGCCGAGCCTGATCGAGACAAAAACGATTGGTGCTTTAATCGACCAAATTGAGCTTGCTTTGCAGCAGAAACAGCCTTCAAAGCTCCTCATCCAAGCGGTAAGCGAACTCTGGAGCAGGCGGTCGATCACAAATCCCATATGTGCTCATTTTACGTTCGTACAACAAAGTGATTGGCGTTTGCAAAGTCTGCTTTGGACAAGCCAGGGGATCAGCACAAGTCAATCTTTACGTAATACAGTTGGTGGAGCCATGTTTGGCTTACATCCCGCCCCTAATTACCGCACCCTGGCAATTGAAACGATTGGGGCAACTGTTTTGTTGGATGTTGCCGCTGGCAGGTTTAGCGACCTGCTTAATGACATGAATCAGCGCTATAGCAAGCGTTATTCTTACGCAACGTATCAATTGGTCAGTGGTGCTAACAGCGATTGGTCTTGGGAAGTGCTCGGCTGGCACCCCGACAGTCAACAATTGTTGCTCGGTGTTGCTGAATCTGGTGGAGGCTTTTGGGTCAACCTGCACCAGCATATCTATTATCCCATCTACCTTGCGGATGATGTGGAAACAACGAGCACAACGATGAATATGACGCTTAGCCCAAACGGACAGAGGCTTCTCTATGTCAATCGCCATTACGTTACCGCCGAACAGCAACAGCCCGGTCAATCACTGGAATTATATGAGTTACAGAATGGTCAACAAACGACGTTGCTACAAATGCCTGAGGCGAATGACATTGACAAGCGTGGGCGAATCCTTTACCCACGCTTCTCACCCGATGGCAAAAGGATTGCCTTTCTGGTCGAAAGTGGGCAACCCTTTGTCAATCTTACATATACGCTGCGTTTGTTTGACTTGACCACAAAGACACAACAGGTGTTATTGCAGGGTGACTTTGGCTGGACAGAGCCAGTGTGGTCGCCTGATAGTCAACGGATCGCCTTTGCCTGGAAAGATATTGACAGCGATCCCAATCGCTATGCCACACCACAAGGTGAATTGTGGCGTGGCAACATCTGGACAATTTCGCCAACCACAGGCGACTTGCGACAAATCACCTTTATCGATGGTGCGGCACGAGTACCCATTTGGTCGCTCGATGGCCGCTATATTGCCTTTTGGACGCACGATGGGCAATGGGGATTTACATCCACCGCCCATCCAGGTTTGATTTGGCAGTTGTCAGAACCGATTGTGCGACCCAGGGTCGCTTCGGCAGCTTATCTTCCTTAAAGCCTCTCTTGTTCCGACCTTCTGCAGAAGAATCGGATTGACGCAACATGATTTGGGTTATCGCACTCTCCAAAGGCGAACTCTGATAGTTTATTTAACCAGTGCGACGCACCTGACTAGTTACAAAAAATTTGGTGAGCAATAGCGAAGTACAGTAAGATTGTCTCACACTATACTGATGCTCTGCACTAAGTAACACTTTTTGACAGCAAAAAGTGTTACTTAGTGACAACCGCTAGTATATTTTGTTTCCGCAATGAACTCCAGGAGAATCCAATATGTCGAAACGACTTCAGGTTTTAACGCTGATCGCACTACTTGCGCTGATCATCAGCGGCTGTGTCATGCCTGCGCAACCTGGCGCAGCACCGGCAGCGGGAGGCGCTGCTGCCGCACCTGCGGGCAAGTTGCTCGTCTACGGTGCTTATGCCACAGCCATTGAAGAGCCGTGGGATGGCGTGATCCATGCGGCACTCAACAAAGCCAAGGAAGCAGGAGAGATCGATTACGAATTCACCGACGACATTGGCTATTCGGGCGACATGGAACGCATTCTGCGTGAAGTGGCCGAGGGCAAGAAACCGGCAGTGATCTTTGGCGACGCCTTTGGCAACGAGGAAGCCGTGCGCCGGGTCGCAGCCGACTATCCCGAAATCGCCTTTGTCTTTGGTTCCGGCGGCGGACCAGTGGAACCCAACTTCTCTGTCTTCGACAACTGGATCCACGAGCCTGCCTATCTCTGCGGCATGTTAGCCGGTGGCCTGACCAAGAGCAACGTGGTCGGCGTGGTCGGTGGCCTGCCTGTGCCCGAAGTCAACCGCATCGTCAACGCCTTTATCGCCGGTGCCAAGTCGGTCAATCCTGAGATCGATGTCAAGACCACCTTTATCAATAGCTGGTTTGACCCAGCCGCGGCCAAGGAAGCCGCCATCGCCCAGATCGACGCCGGGGCCGATGTGCTCTTTGCCGAACGCTTTGGCGTGATCGAAGCCGCTGCCGAAAAGGGCCTCTACGCCTTTGGCAACATGAGCGACCAGAAGGAACTCTCGCCCGAACATGTCGTCAGCAGCCCGGTCTGGAACATGAACCCGACCGTCGAATACATCGTCAAGCAGGTCAAGGGTGGCACTTACACTTCACAGGACCTAAAGGACTTCAGTATGGTGGCCAAGGGTGGAGCCACTCTCGCCCCGATCAACGAAGGGGTAACTGGCGGCATCCCCGCCGACCTGCTCGCTCAGGTAAAAGCCAAAGAA
>JAXLWB010000090.1:0-6335 GCA_046328715.1 Caldilineaceae bacterium
TCGATCTGCTGCTCTTCATCGATATGGTGATCGTGGTCGCAAGTGGCATCCTCATCTCCGAAGCCGCTTTGCCGCAGATTGGCATTGAGATTGGACGTAACTTCTACTGGCGAGGACTTCATCATTCCTCGACGGAACTGATTAGTTGGCTGGTTGGCTTGCACCTGGCGCTCAGTTGGGGATGGATCACCAGTGCCTTTAGCCGCTATCTCTGGCAGCCGTTGACTGGTACCAAACGGAGCAAAACAAAAACCATTCGTCCAGCAGGAGAGTTTGTATGAAGACCATTATACGTATTGTGATCATTCTTGCCGCCGCCATGCTTGTCGTGGGAGTAACCTATGCACTCGGTCAACGAAGTTCCTCGACGCAAGGCTTCTCGCCACGTTTTGGAGAATTGCGCAGCAACGACGCTGGCGGTTCGACCAATCGTGAGTTCCGCCCGAACCGAGAGTTTGAAGGGAGAGGATTCGAGGGCAGGCGAGGCGGACAGGCATTCGGATTCCGTGGGCTTGCTGGCTTTACCCAGACACTTTTGCCGATCACTGCGGTGATCGCCATCGTTGCCATCATCGACAAAGCTTGGAAACGGCGCAAACGACCGCAAAAGGTGATCGCCAGCGCTGGCCCATAACAAAGCAAAATAACGACCAACCCCACCCTAGCCCTCCCCTGGTAAGGGAGGGGACTGTCACGGAGCGGATTCAGCTTGGTGGATAGCAGAGATAATACAATCCGTCTCGTGACAGTCCTCTCCCCGCAGTTGGGGAGGGTTAGGCTGGGGTTTGTTCTGTAATTACAAGGTAAAAGGAAAAACTATAATGAGACACCTAACCAGTAAATCAGGAGCGTTCATCGCTTCTCTACTCGTGGCTGCAACCCTCGTAGCCTGTTCGACCAATAGTACAACCACGACTGCTCCAGCCGATCAGGCCAGCAGCCAAACCAGCACACAAAGTGCAGCGACCGCAACCCCGGCCCCGGCTGATACAGCAACGACCGTTCCAGCCGATACCTCGGCGATCACGACCACCAGTGGCAGTGACAGCACAACTGCCGCAGCTACCATGACCAAACTCAATCTGAACACGGTCACTGGCGACGAATTGCTGGCTGCTATTCCTGGCTTTGGCAACCGCATGGTGCGCGAGTTCCAGGAATATCGCCCCTACACCAGCATCTTGCAGTTCCGTCGTGAGATCGGTAAATATGTCGATGAGGCCCAGGTCGCCGAATATGAAAAGTATGTCTATGTGCCGGTCAGCGTCAACGATGCCGATGCCGACACGCTCAAGCAACTTCCTGGTGTGGATGATGCCAAGGCACAGGAGTTGATCGCGGGTCGCCCCTATGCCTCGAATGACGCCTTCCTGACCAAGTTGGCAACTCTGGTCACTGCCGATGAAGCTGCCGCTGCAAAGGGGTATCTGGAGGCACAATGAGTTCAGAGATTATCCTGAAACGGCTGCGCGTCTTTCTGCTCGGGTTGGCGACCTTTCTCAGCATCGGAACCATCGCTGAGTTGGCCTTCACCAAACATTGGGACAGTCCGCTTCAACTGATACCGTTTGTGCTGTGTGGGCTGGGACTGATCGCTTTAGGGCTCTTTTACTTTAAGCCAATGCGAAGGAATGTGACCATTCTGCGCTGGGTGATGATTTTGAACTTTGTCGGCAGTTTGTTTGGCGTCTTCGAACACGTTGAGGAAAACGTCAACTTTGCCCTGGAAATTAAGCCTAGCACTGCCGGGCTAGATCTGGTACTCAAAGGTCTGGGCGGGGCAAACCCCTTACTCGCCCCAGGCATGTTGGCCCTAGCTGCACTCTTGGCCCTTGCAGCGACCTATTATCATCCGATTTTGCAGTCCGAGTAAGTAACAAGGTGCAGGTTGCAAAGTAACATTGCAACCTGCACCTTGTTTTCCCTCTCATTTTGCCCCAATCATCTCTTTACAATTTCTAAACACAAAGTTGGTATATTGGCATGTAGCCGAGCGACTGACTTTGCACCCTCAATCTGCCCGGTCAGGTGGCTCCTTTATTCTCACCTGGATAAGCTTGGGCTAAAACCACCATTAGGTAGATTTAAAGTTCAATCGGCTTGTATCGCATACGATCAAGCTAGGAGCAATATGCCTTCTACAGCAAATGGGTTGCGCAAACCTGCGGTTGCCAGAAGGATTGAAAATTGTTTGAGAAGTATCGCTTCGCTTCTTTTGCAGGGCATCGGTTTGGCAAGCAAGAAATAATGAGTGTAGATAATCCGAGGAAACTATGAACAAACAATGGATGGTCGCAATTGCAGTGGGTTCTTTGCTGTTGCTGGCTGGCTGTGGCGGGGGAAGCTCACAATCCGATAGTGGCCAGTCAACTGCCAGCCAGCCTGCCGTTGCCAGCAGTCAAAACAGCGGCGGTCAAGGTGGAAACGGTCAGAATAATTTTGGTGGCGGTGGCTTTGCACCGTTTCAAAGCGCCTATCTGACCAACACCTACGACAGTGCGCTGCCTACCACAATGCAACTCCAACTGGGGACCATGAAGTTGGAAGAAGGCAACAACAAAATCACGCCAGACCAGGCCAAGAAATTATTGCCCCTCTGGCAAGGCATTCAAAGTGGTTCGATTCAAAATGCCAGTGAACGCAACGCAGTCTACAAATCGATAGAAAAGGCGATGACACCCGAGCAGATGAATGAAATCGTCGCCATGAAACTTACCTTTACCTCGCTGACCGATTGGGCGAAGGCGAACGGTGTGGACCTGCCACAGAATTTTGGCCAGGGCGGCTTCAATCAAAACGGCCAAGGTGGGCCATTCGCAAATATGAGCGAAGATGAACGCACCAAGTTGCGCCAGGAGTTGCAAAGCATGACGCCCGAACAACGTCAGGCACGCCTCAAAGAGTTGGGAATCAACATCCCTCAAGATCGCCAGAACGGTCAGGGCGGTCAAGGTGGTCAACGCCAGGGTGGACGAGGAGGATTTTTGATGACGCCATTGATTAAGCTCCTCACCGATCGATCCGCCCAATAATGGCTAGAGAGAGTAGGATTGAGAATGTATGAACTTCAAGATGACCTATCCGTCGACCTCAAACCTCGCAGACGTTGGCGCTGGGTCTGGATTACACTTATTCTTTTGCTCGTGGCTGGTGGTGCAGGCTACTATGGTTACATCACCTACCTGAAGCCGCAACCTGTGGTCACTCAACAAGCGACACAGCAACCTGCAACGGCTAAGGCCCGCCGCGGCAATTTGACGGTTACCGTGAGTGGAGTCGGCAATCTAGTTGCCGCTGATCCGCTAAATCTCGCTTTCGGTTCCAGTGGCAAAGTAACTCAAGTATTGGTCAAGCCTGGGGATCATGTGGCTGCTGGACAAACACTGGCAACGATTGATGACAGCACGATTCGTGCCCAAATTGTCCAGGGAGGGATCAATCTACGCAAAGCACAACTTCAGGTGGTTGCGCTTGCTCCCAGCACAAGCGACATCGCGGCTGCCAAAGCTAACCTTGCCTCGGCCCAACTCAACCTCAAAACGGCGACCGATGGTGCCACTACCGAACAACTGGCTGCGGCCAAGGATGATCTACTCAGTGCCCAGCAAGCTTTGAACAAATTGGTGAACGGTGCCTCTGCCGACGAAAAGACCGTAGCAGAAAGCTCCTTAAAGGCTGCCCAGGTCACGCTCCAACAAGCCCAATCGGCCTACAATAAAATCTCCTGGCGTTCGGATATCGGCACAACGCAGCAATCTGCCGATCTACAAAACGCCACGATCGAGTATGAAAAAGCGTTGGCCCAATATAACATTACTGTTGCCGCTGCCGATCCTTCCTCAATTACCGCAGCACGCTCCAAGGTGGCCCAGGCCCAACAAACGCTCAATGACCTCCAATCCGCACCCGATGCGCTGACCCTTCAGCAACGACAAGCTCAAGTTGAACAGGCACAGGCGCAACTGGATGCGCTCGTCAATGGACCTGACAAGGATCAGCTCGAAACTGCCAATCTCGGTGTGCAGCAGGCCAAGGAAGAGTTGGACAGCGCCATGAACGACTTGGATGGTACGATCATCACCTCGCCTATCACCGGCACGGTGACTGCGGTCAATCTGCAAATGGGAACGCAGGCAAGCACCGCTCCCGCTATTACGATCGCCGCAGCAGATTCGGCACAGGTACAATTTTGGATCGATGAGTTGGATATTGGCAGTGTGGCCGCTAACGACCCGGTGAATATCATCTTTGATGCCTATCCCAACCTCACCTTCAACGGCACGGTGGTGCGGGTAGATCCATCAATGGTTACGGTGAACGGGGCAGCTGTGGGCCAGGTTTGGGCGACGATCAATATGAGTCAGTATCCTTCCACATTGCTCTATGGCATGAATGCGCAGGTAGAAGTCGTCGCTGGTACGGCTCAGAATGCAGTCCTGGTACCGGTCCAAGCACTGCGTGAGCTGGCTCCAGGTTCCTATGCCGTCTTTGTGGTCGATGCTAACAACGAATTAGAGATGCGTCCAGTTGAAATGGGCATCAAAGATGCGGTTAGTGCCGAAATCCGCTCTGGCGTGGACGAGGGTGAAACCGTCAGCACGGGCAATACCCAGACCCAATCTGGTCCTTCACAAAACCAAACTGGCACGACGCCCTAACTTGAAAATGGTTAATTGTGAATGGCTAACTGTGAATGGTGAATGAGAGATCTGCACCTGCCGCCTGCAACTTGCAACCTGCACCATCACTTCCCTGGGTGCTGATTAGATGAACAATTTACTATGTCTAATAACGTGATCGAGATTGCGAAACTGAACAAGATTTACGGTGAGGGTGATGCGCAAGTCCATGCGCTGCGCAATGTTGACCTTCAGATCCAGCGTGGCGAATTTGTGGCCATCATGGGACCGTCTGGCTCCGGTAAATCGACCCTGATGAACATCCTCGGCTGTCTGGATCGGCCCACCAGTGGTCTTTACATTCTAGATGGTGAGGATGTGAGCCGTTTGAATAAGGAGCAATTGGCCAGCGTGCGCAATCGCAAGATCGGCTTTGTCTTTCAATCCTTTAACTTGCTGCCACGTGCCACGGCCCTGAAAAATGTCATGTTGCCGATGATGTACAATGGCTTTCAGCGCTTGCCCGAAGCACAGTTGCAGCGACGAGCGGCGGCAGTGTTAAATTCGGTTGGACTGGGCGAGCGTCTTTACCATACGCCCACCAAGCTTTCGGGCGGACAACAACAACGCGTCGCCATTGCCCGTGCCCTGATCAACGAACCCGCCATCCTCATGGCAGACGAGCCAACAGGTAACCTTGATAGTCACTCCAGCGAAGAGGTGATGGCAATTTTGCATCGACTGCACAGCCAACGGGTTACTATCGTCATGGTGACCCACGATCCCGAACGGGCCAAACACGCCGAACGTGTAATCACCGTGCGCGACGGCGTGATTGTGCCGCCAAGTCAACCGATTCTGCAAGATGAAAGCGTTATAGCATTGTAGAAGTCGCTGCCATTAAGTTAAGCATTTTGGGTCTTCGCAGGTGTGGTTTGTAACCGAACGTTCTCGGCATGACCTACGCCGTGCGGCTAAAAGCTCGCACCTACGAAAACTGATCTGACGTACTGTTTTGCGTAGAAGAGGGCTAGTAAAGCAGCGAGTTGATGTTTCGGAGGAACGATGGTTAGCAACACATTACAACAGACCCTGGCACGCCCGCAGCGAAGTACCGTGCAAATCGCCAAGCAGGAACATGGCATGAGCTTTGCCAATACCTTTCGCACTGCCTGGGAAGGGATTACGCTCAATAAGCTGCGCTCATTTCTAACCACGCTTGGCATCATTATAGGTGTGGCGGCAGTGATCATTATGCTGGCGGTAAGTGCCGGGGCCGAGGCTGCTATCTCCGATCAGATCAACGGGCTGGGGGCCAACCTGATCATGGTCACGCCCTTTCGTGCCTTTGGTGGCGTGCGCCCGCAAGGCGGCGGTGGCGGTGGATTTGCTGGCGGCTTCGGCGGGGGAGATCGGGGTGCTGGTGGCGCGCCCGGTGCTAATTCTGCCTTTCAATATTCGGATATTGCCGCCATCGCCAGTGGCGTACAAGATATCAGCGGTGTCACGGTGCAACAGAACACGACTCAGGATGTGCGCCAAGGTGGCACAACCATGACCAGTGTCTCCATCGTCGGTACGACAGCTGACTTCCCGAGCGTGCGCGATTACAAAGTTGGCAGTGGTCGCTTCTTTAGCACACAAGAGACGGCGGACGCCAAGCGTGTCGCGGTAATAGGCTATGGTATCGCCAACAATCTTTTTAGTGGCAGCGAT
>JAXLWB010000091.1:0-5744 GCA_046328715.1 Caldilineaceae bacterium
TCTGCGCGTGGATACAGGTCATGTTGCCATGTTCGAACCCACGGTTGATTTTGATATTGAGTTACAACGAGGCTTCAAAAACATTCTTCTGGGTGGCGAAGGATTGTTTCTAGCATCTCTCCGCGACCCTGGACGTGTATATCTGCAATCTATGCCGAGGCGGCAAAAGAAATAGCCAGAGTACATCTATTCCTAGAGTCACCACAATGGGCGAAGATGCCCAATATGGTGACTCTAGACAACGTTTTACGATTACAGCCCTAGTTTGTATTTACCTCGATCTTCAATTTGCCATCTTCTAGCACGGCTTGCCCCAATACAAGCTTACGATTTGCGTTGATGTATGCCAGCGACTGGTGGCGGAAATAGGTGTTGTACAGTTCGGCATAGTGACCACCCTGTTGCATCAGATCCTCGTGCTTCCCTTCCTCGATGATCTCGCCCTTGCGCAAGACAATGATGCGGTCAGCGGATTTGATGGTGGAAAGGCGATGGGCGATGACGATGGCGGTACGTCCTTTGAGTACCACTTCCAGTCCTTCCTGGATCTGCGCTTCGGTTAATGGATCAACGCTGGCGGTGGCTTCGTCGAGGATGACGATGCTCGGATTGCGCAACAGCACGCGCGCCAGTGCCACCAATTGACGTTGACCCATCGAGATGCCTTTACCCTCTTCGCCGACGTCGGTCTGCAGCCCTTGGGGCAAGGCTTGCAGCCAATCGCCGCCACCGACGAGGTGTGCCACCCGTTCCACTTCGGCGTCGTTGGCTTCGGGTTTGCCGTAACGAATGTTGTCGGCTACCGTGCCGGAGAAGAGGAAGGGTGTCTGTGGTACAATGCCGAGATGGCGGCGATAGGAAGAGAGATCAAAGGTGCGAATGTCGCGGCCATCGATCAGCAACTCGCCACCTTGAAACTCGTAAAAGCGGGCTACTAATTTGCCCAGGCTACTCTTGCCTGCCCCAGTGTGACCGACCAGCGCCACCGTCTCGCCAGCCCGGATCGTTAAGTTAAAATCGTGCAAGACCTGTTCCTGCTCGGTGTAACGAAAATCGAGATGGACAAAGTTGATGCGCCCCTGGACCTGATCCACAACTTGATGGTCGCTCTGTGCCACGCGCGCTTCGGCATCGATTAGCGAGAAAACCCGTTCGCTGGCTGCCAACCCCAGTTGAAACTGGCTCCAAAATGAGGCAATACTGGTCAGCGGAAACCAGAGCAGGCTCAAACTTTCCAGAAACAAATACCACTCTCCAGGGCTCAAGGTGCTATTCAACACGCTGCGTCCACCAAAGTAGAGTAAGGTTGCCGTGCCAATGCCGCCGATCGTGCCAAGGACGGGAAAGATGGCGCTAAAGGTCAAGCCCTGTCGCAAGCTAAATTTGTAGACCTGGGCGTTCACCCCTTTGAACTCATCGTAGATTGTCTGCTCCTGGCGGAAGTTCTTCGCCACGGTGATTCCTGAGATCGACTCCTGCACCTGTGCATTGACCTGGCCCAAAACACGGCGTGCCTGCTGCGTCGCATGCCGAGCAATACGGCGGAATTGGAGGGCTGTAAAGACAATCACTGGCACTAGGCAAAGGGTGATCAATGCTAGTCGCGCGTTGATCAAGAAAAACATGGCAAAGAGCACCAGTACCAGGAGCACCTGACTCACCAGATTGAGCGTTAGCGTGATCACATTGGAAAAGTCTTGCGTGTCGGAAGTGACACGACTGACGACTTTGCCTGCGGAGAATTCGTCGTAAAAGGACATATCGCGGGTTAGGACTGCATCAAAGGCATCCCGTCGCAACGCCAACACCACGTTGCCCACGACCTTGGCTGTGTTGGATTGGCGCAGATAATTGAGTGTCCACGAAGCCGCACCAAAGAGCAGATAAGCACCCAGATAATAACTGCCTGGCCGCAATACCCAACTGCGAATGTCGGTTGCATTTGCTAGCCCATCCAAACTCCACGAAACGATCACGGGCAATCCAGCGCCCATCAAGGAATCGAGTGAAATTGCCCCAGCAACCAACGCCATTCGCCCAGCATGAGGCTGAAAGTAGCTTGCAATCCGTTTTAGCAAGGCTTGGTCAGAATATTCGCGGTCGTACGCCTCAGCATCCAAGCCATCCATGATAAAGCCCATAGACTCTCCTCTATTCCGTAGTTTAATCTGGCTCTTGTAAATTCAGCAGAAGTAGAATCATCATATCCTCAAGTAGGACAGTAGGTCAGTCTCCGTATACTGATTCACTGTCTCACTGTCCAGAACCTACTCATACCTGGCAAAGATTCTTCGATAGAGTAGACAGCGCTCCAATAACTCCTCATGCATGCCGACATCGATGATCTCTCCTTGATGGAGGACCAGGATCTTATCGGCACGACGGATTTGTGAAAGACGATGGGTGATGAGAAAGGTTGTGCGCCCTTCCAACACACGGTTGATCGCCATTTGAATTTCATCTTCAGTGCGGCTGTCGATGGCGCTGGTCGAGTCGTCCAGCACCAGGATGCGCGGATTGGTGAGCAGAGCACGCGCAATCGCAATCCGTTGCCGTTGTCCACCCGAGAGCGTCACGCCACGCTCCCCGATCTCTGTCTCATAGCCATCCTTAAAACTCATGATAAAGTCGTGTGCTTGGGCAGCTTTGGCGGCAGCAACAATTTCATCATGGGCTGCTTTGCCACCAGCCCCAAAGGCAATGTTCTCGGCAATCGTGCGCGAAAAGAGAAAGATATCTTGCTCAATGGTCGAAATCTGCGAACGTAGCGCCGCCAGGTTCCATTGGCGTACATCCACCCCATCAATCGTGATGCGGCCTTCGCTGACATCATAGATACGGTTGACGAGTTTGGTCAGGGTGGTCTTGCCGCTGCCAGTCTGGCCGACAATGGCAATCGTTTCGCCAGCCGCAGCATGGAACGAGATATGTTTGAGCGCAGGCAGCGTGCTTCCCTCCAACTGAAAGGTCACATCTTCAAAGGCAACGTCGCCGCGCATCTCCTCGGCATAACCAGCAGCGTTTTCGTCCAGTTCGCTCTCTTCTCGCATTAACTCCAGAATGCGCTCTGCGCCAGCCAAGCCCATCTGCATCAACTGAAAGGTAAAGATCGAGATAAAGGCAGGAAAGCGTAGCACTCCCATCAGTCCCATATAACTGACCAATTGCCCGATGCTCAATTGCCCCTGCGAATAAAGATAGATGCCATGAGCAAAGGCTCCGGTCAACGCAAAGCCAAGGAAAAGCAAGGGCAGATAACGCGCTTGGACCTGTCCTTCCTGGATGAAATAGTCGCGAAAGAGACCGGCATTGGTGTGAAACTTTTCTCGTTCTTGTTTTTCCTGCGCCGCCGATTTGACCACTTCGATCCCAGTAATTGTCTCATTCAACGCTGCATTCATCACGCCAAATTGCTCACGTTGCGCACCCGCCACCGGATTCAATTGAGCCATGTAGCGACGCACGGCAAAGATATAGAAGACGACCCAAATGCTGGGTGCCAGCAACAGACGTGTATCGATGAAGCTGATAAAGATCAAGGGCGAGATGATTGCCATGGTCGATTCGATGATCAGCGCCGCAGCAGGGTTCATCATGGGGTTGAGTTGGCGTACATCGTTGTTGGCGCGTGCCATGATGTCACCCACCCTCTGTCGATTGTGAAAGGTCTGGCTCTTGCCCAGCAAGGAACTGTAAAGTTCATCGCGCGAGTCGCGTTCTAGCCGTTGTCCGAGCGTTTCGATCGACCAGGAATTCGTCAGGTCAATTAGGCCGCGGACGATGACGATACCTAGTGTAAAGAGCGCCAACTCGGTCAAATGCCAGGGATCGGGTTGCGGTTTGAGCACTTCATCAAAGGCGATGCCTGTAATGCGCGGCAACGCTGAAAAGAGCACATTGGTCAAGGTGGCGCAGATTGCAAAGCTTAACATCAACAACGGATAACGGAAAAGATGGGAGAAGATCCAACGTACAGGGCCAGATCGGTTGTAGGTTATCTCATCCGATACGCTGAACTCACGTTTGGAGGATGTGGGTATAGACAAATTGGCGGTGGTCACGATTATTCTCCCGACAAAAAAAGGCGAGCAGCAACGATGCCCGCCAAATATCGATAGTGAGGTGCGAACTTTTGTTCTAGGATATCATACTTTCGAACGAATGGCTAGTTCGCGAGGGTTGTAGGCTGCAATATGCACAGCGCCTTCCGGTGGCTAACGCTCTCGGTTCTGAGTCGTTGCATTGCTCTCCAAATTTCTATTTCCACGATTTTTGCGTTTCAATAGAGCATCATCGTTTCATAACAATTCTGTTGACGAATGGAGTTTACAGTATGAATCAGTTTGATGCCGAACTGCAAGACCGATTAGTCCGCTACTGTGCCATTGATACCCCAAGCGACGACACCTCATCTACAGTGCCAAGTTCCGCTGTACAGTTCGAATTGTTGCATCTACTCGAAGCTGAGCTAAAGTCAATGGGTGCCAGCAACGTGCAACTGACCAGTTATGGCTGTGTGCTTGCTACGATCCCTGCCACGGTCAGCCACAAAGTGCCGACGATCGCCCTGCTCGCCCATGTCGATACAACCACCCAATTCACCGCTACAGGCGTCAAGCCGCTCGTGCACGCTAAGTGGGATGGCTCCCCAATTGTCCTGCCTGATGATCCCAGCCAGGTGATCGACCCTGCCGATTTCCCTTACCTAGCCACGAAAGTTGGCGAGGATCTAATCACCGCCAGCGGCAAATCGTTGCTGGGTGCGGATGACAAGGCGGGCGTAGCGATCATTATGGCTGCTGCGAATTATCTGCTGCACAATCCGCAGATCGCCCATGGGGACATTCGCATTCTGTTTACGCCCGATGAGGAGATCGGCACCGGAGTGCGCCATGTGAAGTTGGAGGATGTGGCCGCTGACTATGCCTACACCTTTGATGGGGGCGAAGTTGGCAAGCTCTGCTACGAAACCTTTTCGGCAGACAAAGCGGTGGTGAAGGTAACTGGCGTTTCGATTCACCCTGGCTATGCCAAGGACAAGATGGTCAATGCCTTGCATTTGGCTGCTAAAGTACTGGAAATGCTGCCTGCACACACACGCACACCGGACACCACCAGCGGACGCCAAGGCTTCATCCACGCCACCAAATTGAGTGGCGGCTCGGCTGAAGCAGAGATTCAATTTATTCTGCGCGACTTTGAACGAGACGGGCTGGAATCACATGCCAATCTGCTGCGCCAGATCTGCGCCGCAGTGCAAGCGACCGAGCCGCGCTCGCAGATTGATGTCACCGTTAGCAAACAATATCGCAATATGCGCTACTGGCTGGAAAATGATATGCGCCCGGTCGATCTAGCGGCGCAGGCGATGCGTAACGTTGGCATCGAGCCGATCTTTGAAGTGACCCGTGGTGGTACCGATGGATCGCAACTGACGGAACGGGGTCTACCCACGCCCAATCTCTTCACGGGAATGCAGAATATTCACGGCCCGTTGGAATGGATCAGCGTACAGGATATGAGCAAAGCCACCACAATGTGCGTAGAGTTGGCGCAATTGTGGGCGAAGGGGTAGAGAGTTGCGAATGGTGAGTGCGCGGATTAACAGAAGGTCGGAGTAACGGGTAGGTGTGTGCTTTTAGCTGCACAAATGTAGGTCGTGTCCAAGATCCGCTGCTTCTAGCTGCGGTTATGCCGGGTTTCGATACAAAATGGGGTGATGATTGGCAGATTATCTGCCAGCC
>JAXLWB010000092.1:0-3917 GCA_046328715.1 Caldilineaceae bacterium
AACCATATGTGTATCTGCGCGATCCAACAACTGATTGAAATCTATCAGCACAACCAGCGTCATGAGGAAGCGGTCGCTTGTGCTCGGCGTTGGGTAGAACTCGATCCGCTGCAGGAAGAGGCATACTATTTGTTGTTGAAATTGCTAGCTCACAATGGGAAACGGAGTGAGGCGCTCGCGCAATTTGAACAGTGCCGACTCGTGCTTAAGGAGGAGCTGGGGGTTGAACCTTCTGCCAAACTGCAAAAACTTTATACAGAGATCCGCTCCGGAACCAACGTTATGGCTTCGAGAATACAGACAAATTTGCCTGTAATAATTCCGCAAAAGGATCTGCAGCGTGACTTATTTCTTATTAGCCCCGAGAGCTATAAAGCACTACCAGTACAACGTTCTACCGTACCCTTGCTGGCTAGAGATGATGAACTCAAACGGCTTGCTGCTTCTTTGAACCATGCCTTACATGGTTCTGGTCAGGTGGTCTTTGTGACAGGGGAGGCTGGCCGCGGTAAAACCGCCTTGCTGAACGCCTTTGCCTGCGAAGCACAAGAGCGCCATGAATCGCTGATTGTGGTTGGCGGCTCATGCAATGCCTACAAAGGTGCCTGTGAGCTTTATCATCCGTTCAGCGAGATCCTGGCATTGCTGGCAGGGGATGGGGAAGAGATAGGCAATGGTGAGGCACCCTTTGCCTGCCAAAGTCATCGTTTGAACGAGCTGTTTCCGTCTACAGTCCAAGCCTTGATCCATGTCGGTGCCAGCCTGCTAGATAGTCTTGTCCCTACTGCGCCACTTTTGAAGCGCATTGCCAAATTGCCGGGCGGAAGCGAATGGCAGCGTCAGTTGTTTGTGCTATTGGGTGAACAAGGCAAAACTGCCCGAAGCACTGCGCATGATCATGATGCGCTGGTCAATGGCTTGAGTAAAGTTTTCGAACGATTGGCGCAGATTCATCCAATGCTGATTTTGCTCGACAATTTTCAATGGGCCGATGCTGGTTCGCTCAATGTACTGCTTCATCTGGGCAGGCGCATTAAGTCTCTGCCGATTCTGCTTGTCGTTGCTTATCGACCCAGTGAGATCGTAGTACACCCTGCGGCGAAGGAACCTTTGCCACTCCCCCTTGCGATGATCGTTGATGAGTTTAAGCGTCAACTAGGCAATGTGGAAGTCAAACTCAGCCGTGAAGGGGATCGCCCCTTTGTCGACGCCTTTCTAAACCTGCACCCCAATCGTTTTGATTCCAAGTTCTGTGAAGCGCTTGATTGGAAGACGGGGGGGAACCCCTTGTTCGTGATCGAACTGATTCGCGACATGCAAGAACGGGGTGAACTCACACAAGATACCCAGGGCCTTTGGACCGCAAAGGCCGCCCTGGATTGGAATCGCCTGCCGCAACGGGTAGATGCAGTGATTCGCGAACGGCTCAATCATCTTCCCAAGGAATTGCGTGCGCTGTTGGAAGTTGCCAGCGTGGAAGGTGAGATCTTTACTGCCGAGGTGTTGGCCCACGCCTTATCAATCGACGTGCGCGAGGTGATCCATCAGCTAAGTGGTGCCTTAACCCATCAACATCGCCTGGTACGCGCCGAGGGTGTACATCACATCAAACAAGAACAAGGCAAGACATTTCGCCTGTGTCGCTATCGCTTCCGCCAGCCATTGTTCCAGCATTACCTCTATCAGGAGCTAGATCAGGTGCAGCGAGCCTTGTTGCACGAAGCAGTCGGTACAGCCATCGAAGCGATCTACGGGCCCGAAGAGCAAGGATTGCTCCCAGTTGCTGCCCAACTTAGCAATCACTTTCGCACGGCTGACCTAGCCGAAAAGGCCATCACTTACTGGTTTATGGCCTGCGGCAGAATGCTGAACATGATCATCCCCAACGAAGTAGCCCAGTTGGAGCCGATAGAGCAAACGTGACAGAATAAAGCTTCATCTTGTCACCCTTGCCTCAGTTCGGATACTGAATCCACCACACACCCTCTGGCGAGACATCATAGTCGTGGGTGATGGCAGCGACATCATGGGTTGGGGCCTGGAACGAGTAAAGATATCTGCCCACTGCTGCGTGTTCGATCACCAGCGGCACACAATTCTGCCCAGCCACCGTACAATTGGTGGCGACCTTGCCATTGAGGTCTGTAAAACCCTGGTAGTTGACAATCCCATCGCCATCGTCGTCCAGTTCGGCTGCAACATCAACGCTCACGGTGTAGAGCGCATGCTCCGAGCTGTTAAAGCGACATTGCGCATCGGGACAAACCAACTGATAATCGGCCAGATTATTCGGGTTGAAGCCACCCCAATCGTCAAAGGTCCAGAACTGAAAGCCGACAATCTGGTTGCCCACCGCCCAATCGGCGTGACCAAACTGGGTCGCCCCCGCCCAGGTGGTGCGTAACTCGCGGCCCGGTCCTTGGCACGTTTTGCACATCGCCTCAGCCGTGCGCATTTGTTGCATCAAACTAAGCTCATTGTAGGCGCGGTAGGGATCCACGTTGAGGTCAACCTGGCTGCGATCATTGACATATTGCCACAATTCCGGCGGGTCTTTCTGCGGCAGCGGAATCCACGCCTGTTTGTACGGGACATGTAGAATGCCGAAGTCCGAGTGACCTCCCGTCCGTATGATGCCACAACTGCTTCCATCCCTACGGCACACCTGCACCTCGGCAAAGTAGGAATGAAAACGCACTACTGCATCCATCGGCCCGCCCAGATCATGATGTTGAATGCGGAAGGCGCGCACACAATCTGGCTGGGGCGATAGGTATTCGTAGGTATCTTGCACACAGGGCAGGTCTGCACCTACGGCGTATTTGTAGCCCTGATGTTTGTTCTGATTTTCATGCGGCGTCTGCCAAGGGTAACTGATCGACTGCCCCCCAAAGAGTGTCCCGGCTGGGCCGAAGACATTATCCACTGCGGAAGGATCTGCATTGTGGGTATGGTTGTAATGGCAACCGCGGGCGGCATCCCACAGTCCGTGCCAATGGATATCGTCATGGGTCGGACAGAGAGGCGCTGTGGCATAGGGATCGCCAGGTGTGCCAACCCCTGTTTGCTGTGCTGGTGCGGCTTGCACGATTGGGGTTGCATAGGTTTCTGTCACCACTACAGTACTGGTGGCAAGCGGAGTCGCCGTTTTCGGTGGGGCAAGGGCCGGAGCTTCGGCAGGTGGTGTCAACCCTGTGGGCGGAACAGAGGTTGCAACTGCTGCTGGTTGCGTTTCCACCTCATTGCGCAGACAACTAACAGTTAAAAACAGGGAAACTGTAATCCAAAATAATCTTGAAAGGTAGATTTGTTTGACGTTCATGGCCATACTATACATCAAACTTTACGCAATTACATTGACAATCTGTTGAGATTGCTAGACAAAAATGGAAGGTGGAGAAGGGTTGCAGAGTGGCAAAGTTGCAAAGTGGAAGAGTGCATGGTTACTTTTCAACTCTGCCTCTCTGCAACTTTGCAACTTGCATCTTGCATCTTTTCAAACTTTACCTTTCGCCTAACCTGCACTATAATGCTTCAATTGCCTGGAGAGGTCGCCTAGTCCGGCTTATGGCGCGGGCCTGGAAAGCTCGTGAACGATGAGTTCCGTGAGTTCAAATCTCACCCTCTCCGCTGGTGTCAGTGGTCAGTTGATCAGTAAGACAGTGAATTAGTAGGACAGTCCATTAGTAGTTCCCACTGACTTACTGTTCACTGTCCCACTGCTTCACTTTGATTCGTGTGTTTTCATCGCCTCGTCAGGCACTGGGTCCTGTGCGGCGAAACAGCGTGAACCCCGCCAGGGCCGGAAGGCAGCAACGGTAAGCGCATCGTTTCGGGTGACACGGGGGTGCCTGGTGTTTCTGGCGGGGCGATGAAAGCACACGAATTTTTTGTGGAAGAAATTTTGAGATTAAGAG
>JAXLWB010000093.1:0-3346 GCA_046328715.1 Caldilineaceae bacterium
AATTAACCAGCCAAGAACTGATAAGCTATCAAGGTCAAGAATCATGAAGCAACTTAACACAGAAATTCTTGTCATCGGCGGCGGATCGACCGGGACTGGTGTAGCATGGGATGCGGCCCTGCGCGGCTTCAAAACAATCCTGGTCGAGAAGCGTGATCTCACCCACGGTACCACCGGGCGCTATCACGGCCTTGTTCATAGCGGCGGACGGTACGTGGTCAAAGATCCACGCAGCGCCGAAGAGTGCATCCACGAGAATCGCATCCTACGCAAAACGCATACCCATTGCATCGAAGACACCAGCGGCTTTTTCGTGGTCACACCCGAAGATGAAGGGACGGACTTCCCAGATCGTTTCAAGGCAGCCTGTGCCAAGACCGGTGTGCCCTGTAGCGAAGTCCCGATCAAAGAGGCGTTACGCCGTGAACCGATGCTCAGCCCACGCATCAGCCGTGTCTTTGAGGTGCCCGACGCCACCGCCGATAGTTTTCTCGCCACCCATGCCACGGCCCAAGCGGCGACTCAGGCGGGTGCTGAAATTTTGGTCTACCACGAGGTGATTGAGTTATTGAGCACGGGCAGCGATGGGGATCGACGTGTCACTGGGGCCAAGGTGCGTAACATGGCGACGGGCGAAGAGTTCACGATTGTGGCCGACATGGTGATCAGCGCCTCGGGTGCCTGGGCGGGCAAGTTGGCCAAGTTGGCTGGCTGCGAGGTCAATGTGATTGCTGGCAAGGGCGTGATGGTGGCAATGAATCACCGCTTCTGCAACACTGTGATCAATCGCTGCAAAATGCCAGCCGATGGTGACATCCTCGTCCCCATCCACACCGTTGCCGTGATCGGCACAACTGACGAGCGGGTAGCAGACCCGGAGTTGCTCGCCATTGAACCGTGGGAAGCCGAATTGATGCTGGAGGAAGGCGAGAAGCTCATCCCTGGTTTCAAAAAGGCACGGGTATTGCGTGCCTGGGCTGGCGTGCGTCCGCTCTATCAGGAAGGCTTCAAGGGTGCCAGTCGCGATGCAACACGCGCCCTCACTTTGCTCGATCACAAAGAGCGCGATGGTGTGGCTGGCTTTCTCACTATCACCGGCGGCAAATGGACGACCTTCCGCCTGATGGCAGAAACGACGATGGACAAAGCCTGCGAACAACTCGGCGTGACTCGCCCTTGTAAAACTGCCGAAACCACCGTTCCCGGCATCTCGCAGGGCCATTATTGGCTGGGCCATCGCCTGCACGAAGTGGAGGAACATCATCTCCAAAGCGAGCTGATCTGCGAGTGTGAACTGGTCACGCGCACCATGCTCGAAAATGCCGCCGCTCACAACCCAACCCTCACCCTTGACGATTTACGGCGCGATGTGCGTCTAGGCATGGGGCCTTGTCAGGGTGGTTTCTGCACTTATCGCGCCGCAGGGATCTTGCATGAAATGGGCAAGGAAGACAAGAAGACAAGAAGACAAGAAAACGAGGTAAGCGAATGGGATGTTGCCCATTTACAATCACCAGAACGCAACATCCTTTCTGCGATCGGCAGTCCTCAATCCGCAATTCCAATCTCTCAATCTCCCAATCTCCTCTTACGCGACTTCCTCCAGGAACGCTGGAAAGGACTCACCGCCATCCTCTGGGGGCAGCAGTTGAAGCAGGAACGATTGGACGAGCTGATCTACTTGAGCATCATGAACGCCGATCATTTGCCGGTAGATGGTGAGCCAAGTCCAATGACCCAGTTCTATGAACATAATCCAGTGGCAGAGACACATTTGAAACGAGAGAAAGAAGCCTAGATGAACGTCAAATTGCTCTTTGACCACGCTGCAAAAGACTATGACCGCACTCGCCGTCAATACATCGCCTGCTTTGATGATTTCTACGGCACTGCCTTGGATCTGATTCCCTATCCTGGCGATGCAGTGTTTCGCGTCTTGGATTTGGGGGCAGGGACTGGGTTGCTCTCTGCACTCTTGCTGACCGCTTTCCCGAATGCCCAGTTGACGTTGGCGGATATTTCCACTGGCATGTTGGATAAGGCGCGCCAACGTTTTGCTGATCGCAGCGACATCACCTACCAGACCGTCGATTTTATCGAACAACCTTTGACAGGACGGTATGACCTGGTTGTTTCCGCATTGGCGCTACATCACACGCAGCCCGAACGTCTGAAGAGTGTCTTTGCAAAGGTTTATGATGTGTTGGAGCCAGGTGGATTGTTTATGAATGCCGATCAAGCCTTGGGTACAACACCTGAAAACGAACAGAAATATGCCGACAATTGGTTGCGCACTGCCCTATCCAAAGGCTGCACGCAAACCGAGATTGAGGTTGCTTTTGAACGCATGAAGGCAGACAAGACGGCAAAGCTAGCCGATCAACTTACGTGGATGAGCGAAGTCGGTTTTCAGCAGGTGGATTGTTGGTATAAGAATTACCGTTTTGTGGTTTATTCGGGAGCGAAATAGAGCATGACAGAACAGAAAACCACACTCGACGAGTTGCAACAACGTATTGGTCGCTTAGAACCTGAGCAAATAGCTGCTTGGCGAAAGATGAGCGGAGTGCGACGGCTTGATCTGGCATTTCAGGCTTATCAATTTGCGCTTGATACTGTTCGATTGACAGAAAAAAAGAGGCATCCTACACTTTCTACAGAGGAGCTAACCTGGCGAGTTGCTCGGAGAATGCAGGGCAATCCGCAGTTGGGAAAGAATTATGGAATCAGTTCGAGACTATGAGCTAAAATCGTTTTTCCTCTACGTTACAAAAACATTAGAGTGTCTCAACATTCCATATATGGTGGTTGGAGGATTTGCTGCGATATTTTACGGCGAGCCAAGAATGACGCTTGATGTCGATATCCTTGTTGACATGCAGACTCAACACATCTCCGCTTTCATCGCTGCGTTCCCGTTCCCTCAATTTTACGTAAGCGAAGATGCTATTCGAGACTCATTGCAACGCAGATATCCCTTCAATGTAATTCAACCTTCCACTGGTGCGAAAGTTGACCTTGTTCCTCTCCCCACCGACCCTTTTAGCCGACTTTCTTTCCAACGTCGCCAACAACTGGTACATGATGAGTCTGGCAACAAGGCTTATTTTATAATGGCTGAGGATATTGTCGTTGCCAAGTTAATTGCATATCAAGAAACGAATTCAGACAAGCATTTAAGGGATGTACGTGGTGTGCTGACGATGCAATGGGGCGAAATCAATTTAGAGGCAATTAGACGTGGAGCGCGCGGAACGGGAGCTTTAGAAGTACTTGAACAGATCCTAGAATTGGTTCGTCGTGATTTAGAGGAGTAAAGACAAGCTGATATACGCATTATTCACAT